>NZ_JBBYXJ010000002.1:0-1200000 GCF_039655775.1 Iodidimonas sp. SYSU 1G8
GGTTCAGGCCACCACGGGCAGCTTCGACACCGTCTCCGCCGGCACTGTCTCCGCTGACACGGTTCAGGCCACCACGGGCAGCTTCGACACCGTCTCCGCTGACACGGTTCAGGCGACCACCGGCAGCTTCGATACCGTACAGGCCAACAATGGCAGCTTCGGTACCGTATCCGCCGATACGGTCCAGGCCACCAACGGTGCGTTCGACAACATCCAGGCGGATAACGGTAACTTCGGTACCGTTCAGGCCAGCTTCGGCAGTTTCGACACGGTCCAGGCGACTACCGGCAATTTCGATGTCGTCGTCTCCCAAACCGTGTCGGCCAATACGGTTCAGGCAAGCACGGGCAGCTTCGGCACCGTGTCGGCCAATACCGTGCAGGCCAATGTCGGCAGCTTCGGCACCGTGTCCGCCGACACGGTTCAGGCCGATGTGGGCAGCTTCAACGACCGCATCGACCTGACGGCGAACCAGGGCATCACCATCGGCGGCGGGTCGATCACCGGCCTGGGCGCCGATGGCGGTAATGGCGACTTCGCCGAAGCCGCCTCTGCCGGTGCGTTCGCCGGAGACGTGACCGCCATGGCCATCGGTAACGGCGCGCAGGCCGTGAGCGAAAATTCCGTCGCTCTCGGCACGGGCGCCGTCGCCAACGGCGCCAACTCGGTTGCCCTGGGCGCCGGATCGGTGGCCAGCGCGCCGAATACGGTGTCGGTGGGCTCGCCCGGCAACGAGCGCCGCATCACCAACGTGGCCCCGGGCGTGGACGGCACCGACGCGGTGAACGTCAACCAGCTCAACGCGGCGATCGCCGAACAGAGCTGGCAGATCCACCGGGTCCGCAAGGAGATGGATGCCGGCGTCGCCGTCGCCATCGCCATGGGCGGCAGCATCATGCCGTCGGATGTCGGCAAGACCACCATCAGCGCCAATTTCGGTACCTATGGCGGCGAGCAGGCCTTCGCCTTCTCGCTCACCCATCTGGTGACCGAGACGAGCTGGGGCAAGGTGTCGGTCAACGGCGCCGTCGGCACCGGCTTCAATGGCTACAGCAAGGTCGGCGGCCGCGTGGGCGTCGGGCTTGAGTTCTAACCCACTACACGTCTAGCGTGTGAGGCGCGGGATCCATTTCTCGGATGCCGCGCCTCCTTCGCAGAGAAAGGTCCGGCGCCATGTCATCAGGTTCTCTCCGACAAGCCGGCTCGCTGTCACCGGACGCGGAAGCAGCCCGGGCCCGGCTCATCGAACTGGGCAACCGTTTCATTCATTCCTCGGATTTCGACAAGGCCACGGATGCCTTCTCCCGCGCCCACGCGCTGAGGCCCGAGGCCATGACCGCCTATGGGCTGGGCCTGGTGCGCGAGAAGACCGGCGAGCCGCGTCTGGCCATCAAGTATTTCCGCCAGGCCCTGACGCTGGATCCCACCTTCCTCCCCGCCAGGGTCAATCTGGGCAATTTGCTGCGCGAGGACGGCGCGCTGGAGGACGCCCTGCACCACCACCTCATCGCCTACGGCCTGTCGCCGCTGCATCGGCTGACGCTGTACAACCTTGGACTGACTCAGATCCACCGTCAGGCGCTGCGTCAGGCATTGCATCTGCTGCGGGAGTGCCGGACCCGCTACCCCGATTTTGCCCTCAACACCACGGCCCTCCAGGAGTTCGGGTCAGAGCGGCCCCCGAAAGCGGCGCCGCGAACGGCGGCGCGGAACTGCCCCGACGCGCTGCGGGCCGCCGAGGATGGACGTACAGAGGAGGCGCTGGCCCTGTTCGAGACGTTCGTCGCGGCGAAACCGGACGCGGCCGAGGCCTGGTCCGATTACGGCGCGTTGCTGCAGCGGGTTGGCCGCACCCAGGATGCGATCGTCGCGCAGGAAACCGCTCTGATGGCATCGCCCTACTTCGCACCGGCGCTGAACAATCTGGGCAGCGCTCTTTGCAGCGCCGGGCGCATGAAGGTCGGCGCCGGCTTCCTGCAGGACGCCATCGTCTACGAGCCGGGCATGCTGCGCGCCTGGACCAATCTCGCCAAGGCCTACAAGGCTCTTGGCGACACCGAACGGGCGCTCGAGGCCCTGCTGGTCGCGACCCTGGTGCCGCAGGCCAACGCGGAAATCTTCGCGGAGTTCGCCGAACAGGCCCGCCAGAGCGGCCGGACCGACCTGGCCATCGATGCCATGAACCGGCTCGAGCAGCGGCGGCCGGACGACTACATGGTGTTCAACAACCGAGGCACCTATCTGCTGGATCGCGGCGACACGGACGCCGCCCTGACGAATTTCGACCGCGCCGCCGCCCTGCGTCCGGATGCGGCGCTGCCCCATTCCAATCGGGGCGCCGTGCTGGAACTGGCCGGTCGCTACGAGGAAGCGCGGACCGCCTATGCCAGCGCGGCCGCCCTGTCCGACGAGATCGGCACGCTGACCCGGCTCGTCCATGTCTCCCAGCATGCCTGTCAATGGGATGGCATCGAGCCCATGTTCGAGCGGCTCGCCGCCGGCATCTCGGCCGGACAGCTGCGCAAGGTCCAGCCCTTCAGCCTGCTCGCCGTTCCCGGCGTCGATGCCGCCATGATGCGCGCCGCCGGGCGCGCATATGGCGACCAGTTCGGCGGCCACACCGTCGCCGCGCCCCACGCGGCCCGTCCTGCCGGGCAGCGCCTGCGGATCGGCTATGTCTCCAGCGATCTTTACGGTCATGCGACCGCATGGCTTCTGGCCGAGGTGCTGGAACGGCACGATACCGCGCGGATCGAGGTCTTCGTCTATTCCTACGGCGCGGTGCCGGAGGACGAGACGCGCGCACGCCTGCGCCGGGCCAGCGAGCACTTCATCGACATCGCCGCCTTGTCCGACGATGCAGCGGCGGAGCGCATCCGGGCCGACGGCATCGACGTGCTGATCGATCTCAAAGGCTATACGCGCGGCGGCCGTCCCGGGATCTTCGCGCGTCGTCCTGCGCCCGTTCAGGTCAACTATCTGGGATTTCCGGGAACGCTGGGGACGGATTTCATGGACTACATCATCGCCGACGCGGTGGTGATCCCGCCGTCGCTGGAGCGCTTCTATGCCGAGACGGTGCTGCGCCTGCCCCACTGCTACCAGCCCAACGACCGCAACCGTCCGCTGCCGCCGCCCGCCCGCCGCGCCGATGTGGGCCTGCCCGAGGACGCGTTCGTGTTCTGCAGCTTCAACAACGCCTACAAGCTGACGCCGGACGTCTTCGACCAGTGGTGCGCCCTGCTGGCCGATGTGCCCGGCAGCGTGCTCTGGGTGCTGTCGGGAAATACCGCCGCCAACGACAATCTGCACCGCGAGGCCGCCGCGCGCGGCATCGACCCGGCCCGGCTGGTGTTCGCCGGGCGCATGGACCTGGCCGGCCATCTGGCCCGTTTCCGCTGCGCCGACCTGTTCCTCGACACCTTCCCCTGCACCGCGCACACCACCGCCAGCGATGCCCTGTGGTGCGGCGTACCCGTCGTCACCCGGCTGGGCGAGACCTTCGCCAGCCGCGTCGCCGCCAGCATCCTGCATGCCGCCGGACTGCCGCAACTGGTCGCCGAGAGCGCCGATGACTATCTCGCCCTCGCCCGCCGCCTCGCCACCGCGCCCGCCGAACTGGCCGCGATCAGGCAGCACCTCGAGCAGGTCCGCATGACCTGCCCCCTCTTCGACAGCAAGACATACACACGGGATCTCGAGGATCTGTACGCCTCCATCGCCGGAGAACCGGCCGCGCGGCGGGCCATCCTTTGAACAGCCCGACCGCCGTGTCACCGGTCTCGGCGGCGCCTCTCGAAGCCGAGGCGCTCAACCTGCTGAACGGCGGCCAGCACGCCCGCGCCCTGCCGCTGCTCCGCGCGCTGCACGCACAGGCGCCGGGCGCGCTGACGGCCTACCGGACGGGTGTTGCCCTGGCCCGGTCCGGCGAGACGGACGAGGCGGCATGGTTCTACCGGCAGGCGCTGATCTTCGATCGCCACATGATAGAGGCCAGGGTCAATCTGGGCAATATCCTGCGGACGGACGGCAACCTCGCCGAGGCCCGTTTTCATCACCTCCTGGCCTATGCCCGCGCGCCACGCCACGCCATCGTGCTCGGCAATCTGGCGGAAACCTTCGCGGCGTCCGACCTGCGGGAAGAAGCACGGTTCATCGCCGCGTTCATGGACGCTCCGCCGCGGCTCGTGATGACGCAAGCCGCCCCCACGCCCGCGGAGCCTGCCTGGCGCCGGGCCGACGCCTGTCACACGGCGCTGGTCTACAACCCGTCGGCGGCCCAGGCATGGCTGGCGCTGGGACGCGCCTATGCCGCCCTGGCGCGTCCCGAAGACGCATGGGATGCCTTCGCCGCCGCCACCGACGCCGGACCGGATCTCGCCGAGGCCTGGAGCGAACTGGAAGTCGCCTCCCGCCGCCTCGGCCGCACCCAGGCGACTCTGGAGGCGCTGGAGCGATTACGGACGCTGTTGCCCGACAACGTTCAGGTCCTGAACAATCTGGGCGGCATGCTGGTGGAGAGCCGCGACTACCACGGCGCGTTGCGGTGGCTTTCGCAGGCCGCGGCGCGCGCGCCGGCCGACGCCATGGTACTGACGAATCTCATGGCGGCCCATACCGGCTTGGGCCAGCACGCCGAGGCGCTGGCGGCCGGGCTTAGGCTCGCCGCGGTGTCGCGGCCCGACGCCGCCTTGACTTCCAAGCTGGCGGTCGCCTCGCAGCACCTGTTCGACTGGTCCGCGCTTCCCGAGCTCCGCCACGCTCTCGACCAGGCCCGCCAGCGCGGCGATACGAGCGCGCACCCGTTTTCGCTGGTCGCACTGCCCGGAGCCGGCCCCGAATACCAGCGCGCCTGCGCCGCCCATTTCGGGCACGGCCGCGCCCAAGGCGTGCCCGCCCTGCCGCGTCCCGCGCCCAGCGCGGCGGGCGGGCCGCTGCGGATCGGCTATGTCAGCGGCGAGTTCCGCGAGCACGCCACCGCCTGGCTGCTCGCCGAGGTGCTGGAGCATCACGACAAGGCCCGCTTTCACGTCACCGGCTTCAGCACCGCCGAGGATGAAACGCCCGGGCCCACCCGCCGGCGGCTGGCACGCGCCTTTTCCGAACTGGTGGATATTTCCAGACAGTCCGACGAGGAAGCGGCCGCGCTGATTCGCGCGCGCGGCATCGACGTGCTGCTCGACCTGAATGGCTATACCGGCACCATGCGCCCGGGGATTTTCGCGCGTCGTCCGGCGTCCGTCCAGGTGAACTATCTGGGATTTCCCGGCACGTTGGGCACGGATTTCATGGACTACATCATCGCCGACGCGGTGGTGATCCCGCCGTCGCTGGAGCGCTTCTATGCCGAGACGGTGCTGCGCCTGCCACACTGCTACCAGCCCAACGACCGCAACCGTCCGCTGCCGCCGCCCGCCCGCCGGGCCGATGTGGGCCTGCCCGAGGACGCGTTCGTGTTCTGCAGCTTCAACAACGCCTACAAGCTGACGCCGGACGTCTTCGACCAGTGGTGCGCCCTGCTGGCCGATGTGCCCGGCAGCGTGCTCTGGGTGCTGTCGGGAAATACCGCCGCCAACGACAATCTGCACCGCGAGGCCGCCGCGCGCGGCATCGACCCGGCCCGGCTGGTGTTCGCCGGGCGCATGGACCTGGCCGGCCATCTGGCCCGTTTCCGCTGCGCCGACCTGTTCCTCGACACCTTCCCCTGCACCGCGCACACCACCGCCAGCGATGCCCTGTGGTGCGGCGTACCCGTCGTCACCCGGCTGGGCGAGACCTTCGCCAGCCGCGTCGCCGCCAGCATCCTGCATGCCGCCGGACTGCCGCAACTGGTCGCCGAGAGCGCCGATGACTATCTCGCCCTCGCCCGCCGCCTCGCCACCGCGCCCGCCGAACTGGCCGCGATCAGGCAGCACCTCGAGCAGGTCCGCATGACCTGCCCCCTCTTCGACAGCAAGACATACACACGAGACCTGGAAGCGCTTTATCGCCGCGTCGCGGGACGCTAGGACTGGATCCATGAAGGCATTTCTCATTCCGATTCTCGCTGCTCTGGTCGCGCTGGGGTCTCCCGCATGGAGCCAGCAAGCCAAGTCCAAGACCGCGCCCGGCTCCCGGCCACACGTGCTGCAGGGTCTCTGGAAGATCTACTGGCTGGACCAGAACAAGCAGACCGAAATGCGGATCGTCGAGGTCTTTCCCGGCAAGGGCACCACCAACCTTGTCGGCGCCATGGCTCTCATGTCCGGCGTGGTCTGCCCGATGACCGGCAGCGTCTCCGACACCATGACGGGCGAAGTCGTGGACGGACTGGAAAAGCGGATCGTCACCACGTCGGCCTTCGTCACCTTGAAGGCCCAATGCCCGGACCGGCAATTATGGGTCGAAGCATTCGGTCTGCCGTCCGGCCCTTACCTGATGAACGGCCGCGCCACCCAGATCGACAAGGCCGATCGCCGCAGCTTCGGCGCGGTGGCGCTGGGCCGCTAGGTAGCCAGCCTAGTTTTCGTCATCGTCGATCAAGCCCAGCCGGCTCGCGATCAGCGCGGCCTGCAGCCGCGTACGCACCCCAAGTCTGTTACAGGCATTGGCCAGATGTTCATCCACCGTATTCCGGGATATCTCGAGTATGGAAGCAATATCCGTGGAACTCTTTCCCTGCGCCACCCATTTTAGGCAGTCTCTCTGACGACCAGTGAGAGATTTCGTGCGAGAATTCTGGCTAGTCACTAAGTACATACCCTTATCCTTTAGATCAAGCCGACTAAATTCGGCCCGCATTGTCAGATCACCGCCGAAATTATTCATCCGGCAGCCCGTTGATTGACGACGCTTAACGCTTCTTTTGTTTCCTCCACCGCAGTCCGACCCCACATCGGCGATCGGGGTTACACGTCCCTTCGCTATATACAAACTACATTTATAAAATTTGAAACACATCGCCTTTGTAAATATTATCAAGGCAATGAGAATGAACAGAGCCAAGAAACCAACAAAACACAACCAAGGGTACGCGTAAAAAGTAGCGCGTTGCCACCCCTAGATTTAGGGGGTGCGATCCAATGATTACAGTAGGTTAGGGTATTTTTGACATGCAATCATCAGTGCCGTGAGGAGATACCCACAGTCACGGACATCTAAACATTGCATCTTGTGACAGCACTAGGTGAGCGCCATCCACAGGGTAAATAGCATCGCCCTCGCGAGGAAGGCGATGCTTGTTCTACGCGCCCTGAGGCACCTGGTTCCCGACTAGTGGGAATAATCGATGACGATCTTGCCGATCACCGTCTGGGAGGTCATGGCCGCGAACGCGTCCTTGGCCTGGTCGAACCCGAAAGTTGCCCCGATCACCGGCTGCATCTGGGCTGTCTCGATGGCCCGGCACATATCCTCGAACCAGTCGCGGTTACCGACCGAGATGCCCTGGATATGGGCGCTCTTGCCCATGATCGAGGCGGTCGGCACCTCGCCCATGCCGCCCGACAGCACGCCGATGACGCCGATGAAACCGCCGATCCGTACCGCCTTGAGGGATTCCACCATGGTGCCGGCGCCGCCGACCTCGACCACGATGTCCGCACCGCCGCCATTGGTGAGCTTCATCACCTCGGAACCCCATTTCGGGGTGGTCTTGTAATTGATCAGGTGGGTGGCGCCGAGCTGCTTGGCCCGCTGCAGCTTGTCATCCGAGGACGAGGTCGCGACCACGCGCGCGCCCGCCATGCGCGCGAACTGCAGCGCGAACATGGACACGCCGCCTGTTCCCTGGACCACCACCAGATCGCCGGCCTTCAGGCGGCCGGTGCAGTTGAGCGTGTTCCAGGCGGTCAGCGCCGCGCAGGGCAAGGTCGCCACTTCCAGGTCGGTCAGATGGGCCGGCACCTTGGAGACGCCGCGCTCGTTCAGGCACATATATTCGGCCAGGCAGCCATCGACGCCGCCGCCCAGCGCGGTCAGCACGTACTCGCCCTTGCGCGGCCCGGACATCCAGTCCTGGAAGAACAGCGGCGCGACCCGGTCGCCCACCTTCACGCGGGTGACGCCCGCACCGATCTCGACCACCTCGCCGCAGCCATCCGACAGCGGCACGATCGGCCGGTTGGTCGGCGCGCCATACTGGTTCTTCACCACGATGGTGTCGCGGTAATTGATGCTGCCGGCCTTCATCTTCAGCAGGACCTGGCCCGGACCCGGCGACGGAATCGGCCGTTCCTCGATCTTCAGATTCTCGTAGCCCGGCTCGTCGGAAATCCAGACCTTCATGGTCGCCATGATCACTCTCCCTGTTGGTGTGCCGCGATCATATCGGCCAAACCGTAAACCGCTACCGCATTGTCGCGCAGGAACGGCGCCCAGAGATGATCGCGCAGCGGCAGGTCGTTCATCTCGCCGAAGACCCGGTCCCAGCCGAGTAGCGGATAGTAACCGGCGAACAGCAGTTTTTCGGGCGCCCGTTTGTTGCAGAACTCGATGACATCGCGCGGATAGTATTTCGGCGCGAAGGCCGAGGTGGAATAGAACAGGTTCGGCCATTTCAGCAGCAGCTTGCAGCACAGCGCCGTCCACGGCTCGCCGCCATGGCGCATGACGATCTTCAGTTCGGGAAAGAACCAGGCGATCTCGTCGAGCAGGCCCGGGTGCTGGAACTTGTACGGCACGCGCGGCCCGGGCACGCCGACGAACACGTTGATCGGCAGGTCCAGCTCGATGCACTTGGCATAGACCGGGTACCATTTCTTGTCGTCCAGCGCGGCGGGCGGGTTGATGAAGCCGGGCGCCACGGTGACCGATTTCACGTTGCGGTGAAGCGCCGCCATGCACCCGATGGCGCGGACCGCCTCCATGCCCCGGTTGCAGTCGATCCACACCTCGCCGATGAACCGGTCCGGCCAGCGCTCGAACAGGGCCAGCGCCGGCTCGGGATTGTCGGGATCGACCCGGATCTGCGCGATCGCCACATTGTGAGCGTCCATGGCCTCGATGACACGCGCCGGGTCCTTCGCCTCGTCCTTGCGCCCGCCGCCATCCCCGAACAGGTAATCGACCGGATTACCCGTCGCGGGCTGTCCCTTGACCGGCGAGGCGAGCCGGTTGCTCCACACGCCGGGCTCGCCCAGCGGCAAGGACACCATCAGATCGATGGCCGGTATCGTCGGTGGTCTCGGTATGGCGGCATCTCCCCTGTTGAAGGGATGCTAGCCACTGGTCCGGGCGCCGACAAGCATGGCCCGGGCTGCTAGTCCTTCAGCATGTTCATGGCGGCCTGGCGCTCGCCGGGCTTCAGCTTCAGGAACAGGGTGCGCGCCTTCTTGATGTCGGCGGCCGCGCCGCTTTCCGAGGCGGTGCGCAGCGCCACCACGGTGGGATGGGCGGCGCTGAGGATGAAGGTCAGCGCCTTGGCCAGGCGGCCCATGGCGACCTGGTCGATGGCTGTGTCGGTCATGCTGCGCTCTCGTCTTGTCCCCGGTGATCTCCGGGTTCTACCCTATTTGCCGATCATCATGGCGGCGATTCTTTCCAGCCCGGCGCCGAAGGGCGGGCGCAGCGCGCCGCCCAGATTGAAGCGCGACTGGCGCAGCACCGACTTGGCGTGGCTGAAGGTGCGGAAACCCGCCTCGCCATGATAGGCGCCGATACCGCTGGGGCCGACGCCGCCAAAAGGCAGTTCCTCGACCGCCACATGCAGGATGGTGTCGTTCACGGTCATGCCGCCGGCCGTGGTGCGCGCGATCACGCGCCGCTGCGCCGCCTTGTCGTCGCTGAAGTGATAGAGCGCCAGCGGCCGGTCGTGGGCGTTGATGTAGTCGATGGCCTCGTCCAGCGCGCCATAGGTCTTCACCGGCAGCACCGGGCCGAAGATTTCCTCCTGCATCACCTTCATGTCGTCTGTCACGTCCAGGATGAGGGTCGGGGCGATCTTGCGCTGGTTGCCCAGATCCTCGCCGCCCGGATTGATCGGCTCGATCCGCGCGCCTCGCGCGCGTGCATCCTCGATCAGCCCGTTGATCCGCTCGAAATGCCGGTCCGCGACGATCGAGGTATAGTCCGGGTTAGCGGCCAGCGTCGGGTACATGCCGCTGATCCGCGACGACAGCGCACGGGCAAAGGCATCGGCCTTGCCCTCCGGGACGAACACATAGTCCGGCGCGATGCAGGTCTGGCCGGCATTCAGCATCTTGCCCAGCGCGATGGAGCCCGCGGCCCTGTCGAGATCGTAGTCCTCGCCGATGATGACCGGCGACTTGCCGCCCAGCTCCAGCGTCACCGGCACCAGGTTCTCGGCGGCGGCCATCATGACCCGCCGGCCCGTCGCGGTGGAGCCGGTGAACATCAGATGATCGAATTTCTGGCGGCTGAATTCGGCGGCCACGTCCGGCCCGCCCTCGATCACCGCGACCTGCTCCTCGCTGAACACCTCGCCCAGCATGCGGGCCATCAGCGCCGACGCCCCCGGCGTGAACTCGGATGGCTTGAGCATCACCCGGTTGCCCGCCGCCAGCGCCTGTCCCAGCGGCACCAGCGCCAGCTGGAACGGATAATTCCACGGCGCCATGATGCCGATCACGCCCAGGGGCTGGTAATGCACCGCCGCCGAGGCGAAGGGATGCTGCAGCCGGCTGAGCGGCCGCCGCGCCGGCCGCATCCAGGAGGCGAGGTGCTTTTTCGCGTGTTTGAGCGACATCACCGTGGCCATGGTCTCGGCCAACAGGGTCTCGTGTCGGCTGCGGTTGCCGAAATCCTCGCTCAGCACCTCGCCCATGTCGCGCTGATACTTGCGCACCTGGCCTTCCAACGCCGACAGATGCGCCTTGCGCTCGGCCAGCGTCGGCGGCCCATCGCGCAGGAAGGCGCGCCGCTGGATGCCAAGGATCTCGTCGATGGATCGCCCGCTCATGCATAGCCTCCATTGGAATGGCGCGCATTCTACGCTGTGTTACCGATAAGTAAATTGCTGCTGTTCCGGATCGGTGCTCGACGCCATTCCCCACGGCGGCGCGGCGGGCTAGGGTGCGGCGACGCAACGAGGGAGAATCCAATGATTGAAATGCTGATCCGTTTGAAAGTGGCCGAAGGCAAGGTGGAGGAATTCGAGGCGCTGGTGGCCGGGCTGGTCGCCGACATCTATGCCAACGAGCCCGATCCCAAGCTCTACGCCGTCCGCAAGGTCGCGGGCGCGCCGCGCACCTATGTCTATTTCATCTCCTTCACGGACAAGGACGCCTATGACCGCTACGTCAACGCGCCCTATCACAAGCAGGTCGCGCCGCCGATCATGGCCTGCCTCGATGGTGATCCCGTCTATGAGACGCTCGAAGGGTTCTACTGATCCGGACCACGGCCGCGCCCTCGGGCGCATCAGGCTGGCGCACACCGTCATCTGGGCGGTGTTCGCCGGCGCGATCCTGCTGATCCCCGTCGCGGTCGCGTCAGGCCGTCTGGGTCTTGCCGCATGTCTCAGCGCGCTCGTCTGGATCGAGGTCGCCGTGCTGGCCGCGAACGGCATGCGCTGCCCGCTGACCGGCATCGCGGCGCGCTACACCGAGGATAGGTCCGACAATTTCGACATCATCCTCCCGCTCTGGCTGGCGCGTCACAACAAGACGCTGTTCGGCACGCTCTTCGCGGCAGACCAGGCCTATCTACTCTGGGACCTGGTGTCGCGCGGCGCTTGAATTGTTCCCGTAATGTTCTATCATGGCCGCAGGTATTTCGGCGAATGGTATGGTCCATGCAGGTTTGGTCGGTCGGCATTGAAGGCTATCGCAGCATCCGGCGGCTTAACTTTCCCCTGAAGCGGCTGAACGTGTTCATCGGCGAGAACGGCGTCGGCAAGACCAACCTCTATCGCGGCCTGCAACTGGTTCAGGCGGCGGCGCTGGGCACGCTGACCCGCGAGCTGGCCATGGAAGGCGGCATGGAAAGCGCCCTCTGGGCCGGCCCGCGCAAGAAGAACGACAAGGCGCGGATCAGGCTTCATGCCGATGTAGGCGCCCTGACATCCGACTACGCCTACCGTGTCGAGGCCGGGCTTGTGCAGCAGGCCGGCGGCACGACCATCGGCGCAGGGTTCCTGCGCGAACCGCAGGTGAAGGAGGAGGAACTGATCTTCCTTGGCGGACGGCGTGCCGAAACCCTCCTGGTTCGACGCGGACCCGCCGGCTATGCACGCGACGAGAGCGGCGTGCGAGTCGATCTGGACAACGACCTCCTGCCCAGCGAGACCGCGCTCGCTAGCCTGAAGGATCCCGGCCGGTATCCCGACCTGCATGTGGTGCGCGCCGCCATGACGGACTGGCGCTTCTACCACTCATTCCGGACAGACCCGCAATCGCCGCTGCGCCATCCGTGTCTGGCTGTCACCTCGCCGACCATGTCGTCCGACGGATCGGACCTGGCGGCGGTCTTCGCGACCTTGGCGCATATCAGGCAGGATACGGCCGATCTGGATAGGGCGATCGCCGATGCCTTTCCGGGTGCCAGGCTGTGGGCCCGAACACCGGGCCGCACCGCCTCGTTCGGCATGGTCTATGAAGAATTTCCCAAGCGGGTGTTCGATGCGTCCGAGCTTTCGGACGGCACGCTGCGGTTCCTGGCGCTGGCGGGCGCGCTGCTGGGCTACCGGCTGCCGGCGCTGGTGGCGCTGAACGAGCCCGAGACCAGCCTGCATCCGGACCTGCTGCCGGCGCTGGGACGGCTGATCGCCAAGGCGGCCGAACG
The DNA here is from genome assembly GCF_039655775.1 of Iodidimonas sp. SYSU 1G8. NCBI lineage: Bacteria > Pseudomonadati > Pseudomonadota > Alphaproteobacteria > Iodidimonadales > Iodidimonadaceae > Iodidimonas > Iodidimonas sp. SYSU 1G8. Next base: position 12,721 of record NZ_JBBYXJ010000002.1, read on the forward strand.
GACGCAGGTATGGGTGGTCACCCATTCCCAGATCCTCGCCGACACGCTGGAGGACGCCACCGGCGTCCAGCCGCGCCGGGTCTACAAACAGGACGGCGAGACCCTGATCGAGGGCATCTCCTCCCTGGGCGAGGTGGACGACGACGACGGTTGAGTGCCATCATGCGCCTCTGCAAGAGGAGAACCGCTCATGGCACGCGTCCAGGTCACCCAGAAATCCGCGCCCTTTCAGGTCGCGGTGAAAGCCGGCAAATACAGCCTGACCGCCGATGAACCGGCCGCGCTGGGCGGCGGCGGCACCGGTCCCGCGCCCTATGACCTGCTGCTGGGCAGTCTGGGCGCCTGCACCGCCATCACCCTGCGCATGTACGCCGAACGCAAGGGCTGGGCGCTGGACGGGGTCACCATCGACCTCGCCCACCGCAAGGAGGACAAGCGCTCGAAGATCGAGCGGCGGCTGCATCTGTTCGGCGCTCTGGACGATGAGCAGCGCGCGCGGCTGGCGGATATCGCCGAACGCACGCCGGTCACCCTGACCCTGAAGGACGGCGCGGACATCGACACCATCCTGTCGCCCGCGGAAGAGACACCCGCCGTGCTCGACGACCGGCTGGATCAGGCGCTGGACGAAAGCTTTCCGGCCAGCGACCCGCCGGCCGTGTCGCCGCGCGTCGACTGATCAGCGGCCGCCGGCCACTTCCAGCCATTGGCCCGTCGTCCATTCGGCGGCGGGCGAGGCAAAGAACACGGCCGCGGCCGCCACGTCCGACGGCTGGCCGATCCGGCCCAGCGGAATTTCGGCGTCCGCGTAGGCCTGGGCCGAGGCTTGGTCCATGCCGAGGGATTCGGTCAGCAGATCGGTGTAGATCTCACCCGGCGCGATGCAGTTCACGGTGATGCGGCGCGGCGCCAGTTCCACCGCCAGCGTGCGGCCCATGGCGATGATGCCCGCGTTCCCCGCGCCATAGCAGCCGAAGCCCGGATAGGGATGGGTCGCGGCGATGGACACGATGTTGACGATGCGCCCGCCATCGCGCATGCGCCTCGCCGCTTCCTGCGAGCCCTGGAACTTGTGACGCATGTTCAGATTGATCTGCTCGTCCCATTTCTCGAGCGTGATCTCGTCCAGCGTGTAGCCGCGCCGGTCCGTGTTGCCGCCCGCATTGTTCACCATGATGTCGAGATGCCCGAAATGCTCGATCACCGCATCGAGCGCCGCCGGAATGGCCGCACCGTCCATGACGTCGCCGGTCAGCGCCAGGCCACGGCGCCCGAGCGCCCCGATTTCGAGCGCGACGGCGTCCACATCCGCCTGCCGGCGCGCCAGCACGGCGACGTCGGCGCCGCATTCGGCCAGCGCCAGCGCGATGCCGCGGCCGATCCCGCGCCCGCCGCCGGTGACCAGCGCGACCTTGCCGTCGAGCCGGAACCGTTCATGCATGTTCATGGCGACTGCCCCCTCTTCTCTCGATCATTAGAGACGCCGCCGAGACCCCTTCAGCCCCGGTTGAAGCGCCAGTACAGCGGATGCCGCGGGTTCAGCCGGCCCCGGTCGTTCAGCCCGGCGACGAATCCCGAAACCGTATCGGCGGGCGCCGTGTCGGTATAGCGGAAATCGCAGATCAGCACCCGGCGGGCCACGCGCCATTCGCCGCCGCGCCGCTCGAACACATCCAGATAGCGGCCGCCGATGAACTGGGCTTCCATGTCGCCGGTCACGTTGGGCTGGGTGCTGCCGCCGAGGAAATAGCACTCGGCGTTGGCGCTGTCCGGCCCGGTCAGGCTGACGGTCTGGCCCGAGATCGCGTGCCAGGGACGGCAGCCGGACGACCGGCTGATGTCGACCAGCACCTTCACGAACTCGTCGCCCCGGCCGACGAAGAAGCCGTAATCCACGTCGGCGTCCGGCCAGAACACTTCGGCCAGCAGCGACTCGTCGTCCCAGTCCAGCGCGCGGCCATAGCGCAATTGCTGGTCGCGGATGGCCTGAATGGCGTCCAGTTCGGCGAGGCGTCTGGCCATCGCTTCCATGTCGAAGGTCGTCGTCGCGCTCATCGGTCTCCCCTTCGTTGAGCGGCGCGCCGGAAACACGCCTTCCGGCGTTCCATCGTTCTCCCCACTTGGATAGGATGTCCCGAGTTGGGGAGCGGGAGAAGCATTAAATGAGTCCTTTGAAGCTGAGCGTCATCATCACCAGCCAGGACTGGGCCACGCCGCATCTGGAGGAGATCGACGCCACCGCGCTGCACGGGCTCTACGTCGCCGATCACCCGTCTTTCCCCGTCACCGAATCCTGGACATGGCTGGCCTACGCGGCGGCCAGGACCCGCCGGATCAGGCTGGGCACCCATGTCACGGGCGCGCCCTTCTATCATCCGACGCGGCTCGCCAAGCAGGTGGCCAGCGTCGACGCCCTGTCGAACGGGCGCGCCGTGCTGGGTATCGGCACCGCCTACGAGGTGCAGGACTTCATGCCCTACGGCTTTCCCATGGCCGGATTCCGCGACCGGGTCGAGTATCTGGAGGAAAGCCTGGTCATCATCAAGCAGCTGTTCACGGGCCGGATCGACGGCTTCCGGGGCCGCTTCCATACCTATGAGGGCGAGGCGGATTTCGCGCCGGTGCCGGTCAACGGGTCGGTGCCGATCTGGATCGGCCTGAACAAGGCGGGCCTTGCCCTGCAGGTCGCCGCGCGGCACGCCGACGCCATCAACACCTGGCAGCTGTCGCCCGACCAGGTGCGCGAGATCGCCGGGCCGCTGGCCGAGGCGGTGGAGAAGGCCGGCCGCACGGCGGGCGACGTGGCGATCACCTGCGACGTGGTCATGGCGCGCGGCGCCGACACCAAGGGCGCCGAGGACCTCGCCCACCGCATCCGCGACATGGCGCGCGGCTGGGGCCGCAAGGACTCGGTCACCGACTGGGGCGTCGGCGGCGTGCTGCACGGCGACGGCGACGCCATGCTGGAGCAGCTCCAGCGCTTCGCCGACGCCGGCTGCAGCGAGGTCACGGTCTCGGCCTCCAGCATCGAGGACGTGCGCTGGGTCGACGAGAACGTGGCGCGGCGGCTGGCGTGAGCTCGCTGCTCTACTTCGCCTATGGCCGCAACATGCACCCGGCGATCATGGCCCAGCGCTGTCCGGCCGCCGGCTTCGTGGGACCGTCGGCGCTGCCCGGACACCGGCTGCTGATCAACACGCGCGGCGTCAGCACCATCGTGCCCGAGGCGGGACAGATCGTGCATGGCGTGCTGTGGCGCCTGACGCCCGCCTGCGAGGCCGCGCTGGACGAGATCGAGGGCGTGGCGCGCGGCGTCTACCACCGGGAGATGGTGCGGCCATCCGGAGCGGCGGCGGCGGCGATGGCCTATGTGGCGAGCGATATCGCCCCCGCCCTGCCCCGCGAAGGCTATCTGGAATCGCTGGAAGAGGCGGCGGCCCATCACGGCTTCCCCGAGCCCTACCGGCTCTATCTGGCGGGATTGCGCCGTCCCTGATCGAAGACGGTTTCGCGGCGCGCCCGCCGGCGCTAGATTGCCGCCCGCGCAACACGAGGAACACGCCATGAAAGCCCGCATCAAGTGGATCGAGGACCGCAATTTCCTGGGCCAGTCCGACACCGGCCACGCCGTGGTCATGGGCAGCATGGGCGGCAAGACCGGCGTCGCCATCGCGCCGACCCCCATGGAGATGATCCTGATGGGTCTGGGCGGCTGCACCTCCTATGACGTGGTGCACATCCTCGAGCGCGGCCGCGAATCCATCATCGACTGCGCCGTCGAGATCGAAGCGGAGCGGGCGGCGGAAGACCCGAAGATCTTCACCCGCATCCACCTGCATTTCCTGCTGACCGGCAAGGCCCTCAACCCCGCCAAGGTGGAACGCGCCATCGCCCTGTCGGCGGAGAAGTACTGCTCGGCCTCGGCCATGCTCGCCAAGGCGGCCGACATCACCCACGATTTCGAGATCGTCGAGGGCTAGCCTGTTACCGGTCGGTAGCCTTCTACCGGCGGCTTCGGCATACTGACGCCCGGGGAACGATGAACCGGGGACGCTCATGCACGCCGAAACCCTCGATTATGCCGCCATCGCCGATCCGCGCACCTGGGGCGACGCGCCCCTTCTGCACGCCCTGCTGGACGACATGCGCCGCAACGCGCCCGTGGCCTGGGTCGAGCCGCCCGGCTTCCGGCCGTTCTGGGCCGTCTCGCGCCATGCCGACATCATGGAGGTCGAGCGGCAGAACGAGCGCTTCCTCAACGGGCCGCGCGCCGTGCTCCAGAGCATCGAGCAGGAAGACGCCGTCCGCGCCTTCACCGGCGGCAGCCATCTCCTGCTGCGCACCCTGATCCATATGGACAATCCCGACCACCGGGTATTCCGCGCCCTCACCCAGGAATGGTTCCAGCCGCGCAGCCTCAAGCGCCTGCAGGACGGCATCGCCGACCTGGCGCGCCGCACGGTGGACAGGATGGCGGCACGGGACGGCGCGTGCGATTTCGTCGGCGAGGTCGCCGTCTGGTATCCGCTGCACGTCATCATGATGATCCTCGGCGCGCCCGAATCCGACGAACCGCGCATGCTTAAGCTGACCCAGGAGCTGTTCGGCCCGCAGGACCCGGACATGCAGCGGCAGAAATCGGCGGCCGACATGGGCACGGTGCAGGACTTCTTCGCCTATTTCACCGCGATGACCGAGGAGCGCCGCGCCGATCCCAGGGACGATGTGGCGACCGTGATCGCCAACGCCCGGATCGACGGCAAGCCCATCGGACATCTCGAGGCCATGTCCTACTACATCATCGTCGCGACGGCGGGTCACGACACCACCAGCGCCTCGACCTCGGGCGGCATGCTGGCCCTCATCCGCAACCCGGAACAGCTGGCCAGGCTCCAGGCGGATCCGGCGCTGATCCCGTCGGCGGTCGACGAGATGATTCGCTGGACGACACCGGTGAAGCACTTCATGCGCACCGCCACCGAGGATTACGTACTGGGCGGCCAGACCATCCGGGCCGGTGACGCGCTGATGCTGCTCTATCACGCGGCGAACCGGGACGAGGCGGTGTTCGAGGACCCGCTGTCCTTCCGCGTCGACCGGTCGCCCAACCGCCATATCGCCTTCGGCTACGGTCCGCATCTGTGCCTGGGCCAATATCTGGCAAAGATGGAAATGCGCGCCCTGTTCGCCGAATTGCTGCCCCGGCTGGAGTCGATCGAACTGGCGGGCGAGCCCGCCTTCGTGCAATCCAGCTTCGTCAGCGGCCTGAAACGCCTCCCGGTGCGGTACCGCATGCGCTCATCAGTTTAGAATTATTCTAAATATTCTTGACGGCACCCCAGTTGCGGCATAAATTGATAATCGTTCGCAACAGAGTGACCGCCATGACCCGCGACCTGATGAAGACCGCCACCTTCGCCGTGCTGCACTTCGCCGTCGGCTTCACCGTGACCTACGCCTTCACCGGCTCGGTCGCCATCGCGACCGGTGTCGCCCTGGTCGAGCCCGCGATCAACACAGTGGTGTTCTTCTTCCACGAGCGCGCCTGGCGCCGCGCCGACGCGGCCCAAGCGCACGGCTGGAAGGACATGCTGCGCCAGCAGGCCTGCCACTAGGCGGATTGATCGCCGTCAATGCCGCCCTCGGCCCTCTCGGTTTTCATCCCCGGATCAACCAACGGGGAGAGTTCACCATGTCCATGGTCGAGGATATCGGCGGCGTCGAGGGACTGCACAAGGCATCCGACGCGTTCTTCAGCCACGCCCGGGCGCATCCCGCCGTCCGCGCCTATTTCGAGGCGGTCGACGGCCCGAGCCTGCGGGCCGGCATCGAGGAAGCCCTGAAGCTGCACCTGGACTTCGCCTCCGATCAGGTGCCCGAGGCCATGGCCCGCGCCCATCAGGCGCTGGTCGGCAAGGGCCTGTCAGACAAGGAATTCGACGCGATCTATGATCTCTACCACGAGACGCTGAGCGACGTGGGCGTGCCCGGCGGCATGCTCTACGGCTTTCTCGAGGCGTTCGAGGATTTGCGCGGCGCGCTGGTGGCGCACTAGCCCAGCTTGCGGCTCGCCACCGGATAGACCCGCTCCTTGCCGATCATCCAGGCATGGAACGGCCCGGCCAGCAGGAAGGCGAAAGCGCGGTCCAGCACGTCGAGCCCGCCCGTATACGCCCCGAAGGACGGCAGGATGAGGCGGCTGCCATCGGTGACGAAGCAGCGGCGGCGCAGCCCGCGCCCACGTACGGTCACCTTCGCCGCCGGATGCAGATGACCGGCGACCTCGCCCGGCTGCGTGCCCGGCTGCGGCAGGTGGCGGAAGGTCAGCGGCCCGCAGGCCAGCGTGCCCGCGACCCAGCCGCCCAGATCCTCCGGCGGCTTGGGATCGTGATTGCCTTCGATCCAGTACCATTCATGGGCCGATGTCAGCGCCCTGATTTGCGCGACCTCGCTGGCGGCGAGGCGCCCGGCGGCCTGCATGTCGTGAAAGCTGTCGCCCAGCGCGATCACGGTCTTGGGCCTGTAATAGGCGCAGGCCTGCTCCAGCCGCGCCAGGGTTTCCCGCGTGTCATAGGGCGGCAGCAGCACGCCGCGCCGCGCCGCGAAGGCCGAGCCCTTTTCGAAATGCAGGTCGGCGACGACCAGCAGCCGCTCCTCGGGCCACCACGCCGCGCCGGAGCGGTCGAAGACCAGGGCCGCGCCATTGACCGAGGCGGTCGCCATCTCGTCCGTTGCCGCCTCAGCCATTCAGGATCTCCATGAACTCGTCCGAGACCTCGGACAACAAATCTTCATTCGCCGCGTCGCCGATGGTTTCCCGGCCGATCTCCATCATCAGCGGCACCGCCAGCGGCGAGATGCGGTCCAGCACCTTGTGCAGGATCCTGCCCTCCGGCCGCACCCGTTCCAGCAATTGTCGCATGCGCGCCAGATCGAGCAGACCGGACGAGACATCCTCGCGGGTCGCCTGCAGCAATATATGGTCGGGCTCGTGCCGCCCCAACACCTCGTAGATCAGATCCGAGTTCACCATCATCTGCCGGCCGGTCTTTTCGTGGCCCGGATGACGCCGGTCGATCAGCCCCGCGATGGTGGCGCAGGTGCGGAACGTGCGCTTGAGCAGATTGGAATCGGCCATCCAGGCATCGAGCCCGTCGCCCACGCCCTCGTCGGAAAACAGGCCGTGCATGTCGGCGCGCGACATGTCGCGCAGCGCCCAGACCGTCAGCGCGTAATCATTGGCCATGAAGCCGAGCGGCCGGTAGCCCGCCCGTTCGAGCCGCTGGGTCAGCAGCATCCCCAGCGTCTGATGCGCCAGCCGGCCTTCGAACGGATAGCAGGCCAGGTAATGCTTGCCGCCGCGCGGGAAGGTCTCGACCAGCATCTGCTGCGGCCCGGGAATGCAGGATTTGGCCTGCTGCAACTCCAGCCACCAGCTGACCTGTCCGGGCAAGGCGCGCCACTGCGCCGGATCGGCGAGAAGCGCCCTGACCCGCGCGGCGAGGAAGGTGGACAGCGGGAACTTGCCGCCCTGATAGGACGGCACCATGGGCTCCTTTTCGTCGGTGCGCGAGGCATAGGCCTCGTTCTCGGCCATCCCCTCGAAACGCCAGACCATGCCGCCGAACAGGAAGGTATCGCCGGGCCGCAGCTGCTCGATGAACCATTCCTCGACCTCGCCGATATGGCCGCCCGCGCGGCCCACCGGCTTGCCCGCCACGTGCGTGACCTGCGCGGCGAGGCCGGACTTGCGCGTCTTGCCGCCGCGCCGGATCGAGCGCAGCTTGATCATGGGCGCCTCGACGATGGTGCCCACGTTCAGACGGTATTGTTGCGCCGCCTTGCGCGAGGCGATGGTGTAACGGCCGTCCTGCAGCTTCTCGAGCTTGTGATACTGCTCGTAGCGGCGCAGCGCATAGCCGCCGGTCGCGGCGAAATCCACCACCCGCGCAACCGTGTCCCGGTCCAGATGGGCATAGGGCGCCGCCGCCGTGATTTCCTCGAACAGCGTGTCCATGTCGACGGGCTCGGCGCAGGCGCGGCCGACCACATGCTGGGCCAGCACGTCGAGGCCGCCGGGCCGCGGCAAATCGCCGTCCTGGATGCCCTCCATGATCGCCTGCCGCGCGGCAACGCATTCCAGCACCTCGAACCGGTTGGTCGGCACGAACAGCGCCTGGGACGGCTCGTCGAGCCGGTGATTGGACCGGCCGATGCGCTGCATCATGCGCGACGAGCCCTTGGGCGCGCCGAGCTGGATCACCAGATCGATGGCGCCCCAGTCGACGCCCAGCTCCAGCGTCGAGGTACACACCACGGCCCGCAGCTTCCCCAGGGTCATGGCCTGCTCGACCCGGCGGCGCTGTTCCGCCGACAGCGAGCCGTGATGCAGCGCGATCGGCAGATTCTCGTCGTTTAGCTGCCACAGCGCCTGGAACGACGCTTCCGCCTGCGAGCGGGTATTGACGAACAGCAGCGCCGAGCGCACGGCCTTGATGGCGCCCATGATGTCGGCCATGGCGTAGGTGCCCCGGTGCCCGGCCCACGGAATGCGCTCGCGCGTGCGCAAAATCGCCACGTCAGGCGGCGCGCCGGCATCGGCGATCACCAGATCGGCCATCCGCTCGTGCCCCTGGAACTGGGGTACCAGATAGCGCCGCAACCGGCCCGGATCGGCGACGGTGGCCGACAGGCCGACCCGCCTGGCCTGCGGCGCGAGACTGGCCAGCCGGCCGAGGCCTAGCGCCAGCAGGTCGCCGCGCTTGGTGTTCTCGATGGCGTGCAATTCGTCGAGCACGATGGTGCGCAGGCCGCCGAACATGTCGGCCGCATCCTTGTGCGACAGCAGCAGGGCGAGCTGCTCCGGCGTGGTCAGCAGGATATCGGGCGGGTCGCGCCGCTGGCGCTGGCGCTTTTCGGCCGGCGTGTCCCCCGTGCGGGTTTCGACGCGCACCGCCAGCTTCATCTCCCGCGCCGGCGCCTCCAGATTGCGCGCGATGTCCACGGCCAGGGCCTTGAGCGGAGAGATGTAAAGGGTGTGGAGGCCGCGCCGCCGATCGGCCGGCGCGATCATCTGCTCGGCGTGCAACTCGATCAGGCTGGGCAGGAAGCCGGCAAGGGTCTTGCCCGCGCCCGTCGGCGCAACCAACAGCGCCGAGCGCCCGGCCCGCGCCAGATCGAGCAACTCCTGCTGATGCCGCCGGATCGCCCAGCCACGCACGGCGAACCAGTCGGCGAAGACCGGTGGCAGCGTGATGGGAAGCGGAGGCGAATCCATGTTGTCAATCTAACCGAAAGGAACATAATGGGAACAATAAGAATCTGGGTCCCGATGGCAAAGAGTGTCAGTCGGGCGACACGGTCTCTTGAACTTTATACAGTACGTAATACATAATGGACGCGTTTCGGTGATCAGGAGTTTCAGGGACAAGCAGAGCGAGGCGGTCCACAGGGGCGAATTTGTCGCGAGATTTCAGGCTATCCAAAAGGTTGCTCTCCGCAAACTGGACATGATCAACGCCGCCAGGGAACTGCAGGATCTTGTCGCACCGCCAAATAATCGCCTTGAGGCGCTGAAAGGCGACAGGGCCGGTCAGCACAGTATCCGTATCAACGACCAGTACCGTATCTGTTTTGAATGGCGGGAAGACGGCCCGCACAACGTCGAGATCATCGACTATCACTGAGAGCCGACATGCGCGTCACGACACCACCAGGTGAAGTCCTCAAGGAAGAATTCATGGAGCCGCTAGGGCTGTCGGCCAACATGCTGGCGCGGCGGCTCGACGTTCCCCCCAATCGCATCACGGCGATCATCAATGGCACGAGGTCGGTGACATCGGACACGGCGCTGCGGCTGGCACGGGCGTTCGGCACCACGCCCGAGTTCTGGCTCAACCTGCAGATGGCGCATGATCTGTCGGCGGCCCGGGCCGCGGCCGAAGAAACCATTCGGCAGCGGGTGCGCCCGTTCGCGGAGCAAATGACGCGCTAGACGCGTTACAGGGCGATGACATCCTTCACCGACATTCTCTGCCCGACGCCGCAGGGCCTGTACTGCCCGCCGGGCGATTTCTTCATCGACCCCACGCGGCCCTCGCCGCGCGCGGTCGTCACCCATGGCCATTCGGACCATGCCCGCGCCGGGCACGGATCGGTGCTCGCCACCGCCGAGACGCTGGCGATCATGGGCGCGCGCTATGGCGAGGCCTTCACGCCGGCGCGCCAGGCGGCCCGCTACGGCGAAAAGCACAGGATCGGCGACGCCACCGTCTGGCTGTCGCCCGCCGGGCACGTGCTCGGTAGCGCCCAGGCCGTCATCGAGGCCCATGGCCGGCGCATCGTCGTCTCGGGCGACTACAAGCGGCGCCCCGACCCCACCTGCGCGCCGTTCGAGCCGGTGCCGTGCGACGTGTTCGTGACCGAAGCGACCTTCGGCCTGCCCGTGTTCCGCCATCCGGACGACGGCAAGGAGGTGGCCAAGGTGCTGCACACGCTGGAGCTGTTCCCCGAGCGCTGCGTGCTGGTCGGCGCCTATGCGCTGGGCAAGGCGCAGCGGATCATCGCCCTGTTCCGGCGCGCCGGGCACGACGCGCCGATCTATCTGCACGGTGCGCTGGAGAAGCTGTGCGGCCTGTACACCAGCCTGGGCGTCGAGCTGGGCGATCTGCGCCTCGCCAAGGATGCCGACAAGGTCGAGCTGATGGGCCGCATCGTCATGGCGCCGCCCTCGGCGCTGGGCGACCGCTGGAGCCGCCGCCTGCCCGAGCCGGTCACCGCCTTCGCCAGCGGCTGGATGCGCGTGCGCGCCCGGGCCCGGCAGGGCGGGATCGAGCTGCCGCTGGTCATTTCGGACCATGCCGACTGGGACGAGCTGACCGCCACGCTGACCGAGCTGTCGCCGCAGGAGGTCTGGGTCACCCATGGCCGCGAGGACGCGCTGGTGCACTGGGCCGGGCTGAACGGCCTGAAGGCCAAGCCGCTGCACCTGGCCGGCTATGACGAGGAGGGCGGCGAAGGCCCCGAGGGTGACGGCCTGAAGCCGCCGGAGGCCGCGTGAACCGGTTCGCCGAGCTGCTCGACCGCCTGTCCTACACGCCGGGGCGCAACGACAAGCTGGCGCTGATCGTCGATTATTTCCGCCACGTGCCCGACCCGGACCGGGGCTATGCGCTGGCCGCCATGACCGGCGCGCTAAGCTTCCGGCACGCCAAGCCAGCGCTGATCCGCGGACTGATCGAGGAACGGACCGATCCCGCGCTGTTCCGCTGGTCCTATGATTACGTGGGCGACATGGCCGAGACCGTCGCCCTGATGTGGCCTGTGCGCCGCGGCGTCAACCGGGTGCCGGACCTGTCGGAAATCGTCGAGGAACTGGACAGCACCTCCAAGGCGGACATGCCGGGCCGCATCGCCGGCTGGCTCGACGGGCTCGACGAGACCGGGCGATGGGCGCTGCTGAAACTGATCACCGGCGCCATGCGCATCGGCGTGTCCGCCCGGCTGGCCAAGCAGGCGCTGGCCCAGTACGGCAGTCTGGACATCGCCGAGGTCGAGGAAGTCTGGCACGGGCTGACACCGCCCTATCTGGACCTGTTCGCTTGGTCCGATGGTCTTGCGGAACGGCCCGAGCATGGCGCGCTGGCGCCGTTCCGGCCGGTCATGCTGTCCCATCCGGTCGAGGAAGCGGATTTCGCCAAAATGAACCCGGCCGAATTCCGCGCCGAGTGGAAATGGGACGGCATCCGTGTCCAGGCGGTGTCTGATGGCGGCGTGAAACGGCTCTACAGCCGCACCGGCGAGGACATCTCCGGCGCCTTCCCCGACCTGATCGAGGCCATGGAGTTCGATGCCGCCATCGACGGCGAATTGCTGGTGATCCGCGACGGCACCGTCGCGCCCTTCGCCGACCTGCAGAAGCGGCTGAACCGCAAGACCGTCACCAAAAAGCAGCTCGCCGAATTTCCCGCCGGCCTGCGGGTCTACGATCTGCTGGTGGAGGATGGCGAGGATCTGCGCCCCCTGTCCTTCGACGAGCGCCGCGCCCGGCTGGAAGACTGGGTGGCGCGGCAAGCGAATGCCCACATCACCCTGTCGCCGCTGATCCCGTTCGCCGCCTTCGAGGACCTGGCGGAGCTGCGCGGCCATGTGGACGCCGAGAGCGTCGAGGGCGTGATGCTGAAACGGGGCGACAGTCCCTATCTGGCGGGACGGCCGAAGGGCCCTTGGTGGAAATGGAAGCGCGACCCGTTCCTGGTGGACGCGGTGCTGCTCTATGCCCAGCGCGGCCATGGCCGCCGCTCGTCCTTCTATTCCGACTACACGTTCGGGGTCTGGAAGGACGGCGCGCTGGTGCCTGTCGGCAAGGCCTATTTCGGCTTCACCGACGAGGAACTGAAGCAGCTGGACAAGTTCGTGCGCGACCACACGGTCAATACCTTCGGCCCGGTCCGCGAGGTCAGCCACGAGGCGGACAAGGGCCTGGTGCTGGAAGTGGCGTTCGAAGGCCTGCAACGCTCGCCGCGCCACAAATCCGGCATCGCCATGCGCTTCCCGCGCATCAACCGCATCCGCTGGGACAAGCCCCCGCGCGAGGCCGACGAGATCGCCGCGCTGGAAAAGATGCTGGCCTAGCGGCGCCTATTGGGCGGGGGCATCAGCCTTGGGCGCGCACTCACCGTCATGATCCACGTTCTTGCCTTCGCCGGCCGCCGCGCAGGCATTGCCATAGGTCTTCCCGTCGCAACCGCAGACCGGACGGTAATCCATGGTGCACATCTGCGGCTTGGGCGCGCAGGTGCCGGTACGCTTTTCCAGGCCGCAGGTGCCGGCGTCGAAACGGCAATACTGGCCTTCCCCGCAGGAGAATCCGGCGACCGTATCGCAGATCTGGAAAGACTCCGCCCCTGAGCCGGCCATGCCCTGCGGCGTGGACGAGGCCGGCGGCACGGTGACGGCCGAGGGCGTGCCGCGCTCGATATCCGGATCCTGGCCGCCTTGGGACGAGGCGCAGCTGGCAAGGGTCAGCGCCGCTAGGGCGAACATCAGGGTCGGAATGAGCTTCATCGTCGGTCTCCTTGCCGCCGGGGCACATCCGCCGGCATCGCGCGCCACACCATACCGCCGACACCCCGTCCGGGCCAAGGGCGGTTGACGCCGCGACGTCCGGGCTGGCATAGCAACCCCCTCGACGATGAAGGATGCCGCGACATGGACTATGCCGACGACGATTACCCATCGCTCGAAGACTTCGAGATCATGGCGCGTGACGCGTTCGAGACGCTGCCCGCGCAGTTCCGCGAGCGCTGCGAGGGCGTCGCCATCCTGATCGAGGATTTCCCCGACGACGAGGTCTGCCGCGACATGGAGCTGGAAAGCCCGTGGGACCTGCTGGGGCTCTACGAAGGCGTGAACCTGCTGGAGAAAGCCTCGGGCATGACCGGCGAGGCGCCGGACGTGATCTTCCTCTACCGCGAGCCGATCATGGACTACTGGGACGAGGGCGAGCGCGAGGAAAGCCTGCGCCATATCATCGCCCACGTCCTGATCCACGAGATCGGCCACCATTTCGGTTTTTCCGACGAGGACATGGAACGGATCGAGGAAGCCGCCCGGTCCGGCGAGGATTAACGCACGCTTCGCGTGGAAAATTTGCCTCTCGACGTTGCGGATACGAAATGGCACTCATTCACGCATGATTAAACGAATGCTCATCATGGTGCTGGCCCTGGTCGTCGTGCTCGGCGGCATTTTCGGCTGGAAGGCCTATCAGGGTGCCAAGATGGCGGCGACCATGGCGAACATGAAGCCGCCGCCCGCCGCCGTCTCCTCGTCCGTGGTGAAAGAGGAAACCTGGCGCTCGGAGCTGACCGCCGTCGGCACGCTCCGCGCGGTCCAGAGCACCGATCTGACCGCCGAGACGGCCGGCATCGTGCGGGAAATCCTGTTCGAATCCGGCGCCGAAGTGAAACGCGGGACGCCGCTCGTGCGCCTCGATTCTTCCACCGAACAGGCCCGACTGAAATCTCTCGAGGCGCAGGTGGCGCTGGCTCGAGCGACGTTCGAGCGCGACACCCGCCTGATCGGCCAGGGCCACGTCTCGCAGGCCCGGCTCGATACCTCGAAAAGCAGCCTCGACAGCCTGCTGGCGCAGGCCGAGGAGCAGAAGGCCGTGATCGCCAGGAAGACCATCACCGCGCCCTTCTCGGGACGGCTGGGCATCCGCCAGGTCAATCTGGGCCAGTTCATCCAGGCCGGCACGCCCATGGTCGAGCTGCGCCAGATGGACCCGATCTATGCCAACTTCACCCTGCCCGAGCGCTATCTGGACGCCATCGGCCAGGGACAGGACGTGCGTTTCGCCGTCGCCTCGTTCCCCGGGCGCACCTTCACCGGCAAGGTGACCGCCGTCAGCCCGCAGGTCGATGCCGCGTCGCGCAGCGTGGCGGTGCAGGCAACGATCGCCAATCCGGACAGGACACTGCGCCCCGGCATGTCGGCGCAGATGACGGTCGGCCTGCCCGACGAGCGCGCGGTGCTGACCCTGCCGCAATCGGCGGTCACCTATAACCCCTACGGCAACGCGGTGTTCCTGATCGTCGACAAGGACGGCGCGCGCATCGTGCAGACGACGCCGATCAAGACCGGCGAAATCCGCGGCGGCGCCATCGAGATCCTCGATGGGCTCAAGGCCGGTCAGGAAGTGGTCAGCGTCGGCCAGAACAAGCTGCGCAACGGCGTGACCGTCGCCGTCGACAACCGCGTCGCTCCGCCGCAGGCGGTGAACGCGCCATGACGGGCCGCCGGCGGTGAGGTGGACCGACATCTTCGTCCGCCGGCCCGTGCTGGCCAGCGTGATCAGCCTGCTGATCCTGCTGATCGGCCTGCGCTCCATCGCCATGATGGAATTGCGCGAATATCCCGAGACCAAGACCACCGTGGTCACGGTACGCACCACCTATCCGGGCGCCAGCGCCGACGTCATCCAAGGCTTCGTCACCACGCCGCTGCAGCAGGCCGTCGCCGAAGCGGACGGCATCGACTACATCTCCTCCACCAGCACCCAGGGCACGTCGGTGATCGAGGCGCACATGCGCCTGAACTACGATCCCAACGCGGCGGTCTCGGAAATCCAGGCCAAGGTGGCGAGCCAGCGCAACGTGCTGCCGCGCGAGGCCGAGGACCCGGTCATCAGTTCCTCGACCGGCGACAACATGGCGCTGATGTACGTCGCGTTCTTCAGCGAGAAGATGACGCCGTCGCAGATCACCGACTACCTGCTGCGCGTCGTCCAGCCCAAGCTTCAGGCCATACCGGGCGTCGCCAAGGCCGGCCTGATCGGCGAGAAGACCTTCGCGCTGCGCGTCTGGCTGGATCCGGCGCGGCTGGCCGCCCACGACATGACCGCCGACGACGTGGCCGCCGCCCTGCGGGCCAACAATTACCTGGCCGCCGCGGGCAAGACCAAGGGCGCCGCCGTCGCCATCGACATGAGCGCCGAGACCGACATCCGCGATCCCGACAAGTTCCAGGACATGGTGCTGCGCGCCGACGGCGACCGCATGGTGCGCCTGCGCGACGTGGCCACGGTGGAGCTTGGCTCGAAGAACTACGAGATCACCAGCTGGTACAACGGCAAGATGGCCATGTTCCAGTTCGTCGAGACCACGCCCGGCGCCAACCCGCTGGCGGTCAGCAAGGCGGTGCGGGCGCTGCTGCCGGACATCGAATCCCAGTTGCCCACCGGCCTCGAGATGGATCTGGCGGTGGATTTCAGCGAGTACATCGACGAATCCATCGACGAGGTGTTCTGGACGCTGGGCGAGACGGTGCTGATCGTGCTGCTCGTCATCCTGATCTCGCTCGGATCCCTGCGCGCCGCCGTCATTCCCAGCGTGGTCGTGCCGCTGGCGCTGGTCGGCTGCGCGTTCCTGATGCTGATGATGGGTTTCTCCATCAATCTGCTGACCCTGCTCGCCATGCTGCTCGCCATCGGCCTCGTCGTCGACGACGCCATCGTCGTGGTCGAGAACGTGGACCGGCACATCGTCGAGGGCATGACCCCGTTCCAGGCGGCCATCGCCAGCGGCCGCGAACTGGTGGTGCCGATCATCTCCATGACCACGACGCTGGTCGCCGTCTACGCCCCGATCGGCTTCATGGGCGGTCTCGTCGGCACCCTCTTCGTCGAATTCGCCTTCGCCCTCGCCGGATCGGTGCTGATCTCGGGCATCGTGGCGCTGACCCTGTCGCCCATGCTGGCCTCGCGCATCCTCAAACCGCACTCGGAACATGGCCGCTTCGAGCAGCGGGTGCAGCAGTTCTTCCAGTCCCTGTCGGACCGCTACCAGCGGGTGCTGCACGGGTCGCTGAACTATGTGCCGGTGACCATGGTGTTCGCCGCCGTGGTGCTCGCCAGCATCTATTTCATGTTCGTCACCACCAAGACCGAGCTGGCGCCGCCGGAAGACCAGGGCATCCTGTTCGTCCAGACCAGCGCGCCGCAGACCGCGACCATCGACTACGTCCAGACCTATGCCCGCGAGATGGTCAAGCAGTTCGAGACCATTCCCGAATACCGCCACAGCTTCCTGATGCTGGGCGGCAGCGGTGACCCCAGCCTGAGCTTCGGCGGCTTCAAGCTGGTCGCCAGCAGCGAACGCGAACGGTCGGTGTTCGAGATCTACCCGGAGATCCAGGGCAAGGTGTCGCAGATCCCCGGCGTGCAGGTGAACATGGGCCCGCGTCCCAGCCTGCCGGGCAGCGGCGGCGGTTTTCCCGTGCAGTTCGTCATCACCTCGCACCACGACTTCACCGAACTGGACCAGGTCGCGAGCGATCTGCTTGGCAAGGCCATGGCATCGGGCCAGTTCATGTTCCTGCGCAAATCCACCGAATTCAGCCGGCCGCGCACCACCGTGGAAGTGGACCGGGAACGCGCCGCGCAGCTGGGCATCGACATGCAGGAAGTCGGCGGCAATCTGTCCGCCATGCTCGGCGGCGCCTATGTCAACCGCTTCAGCCTGGAAGGCCGCAGCTACGAGGTGATCCCGCAGGTGGCGCGCGACTTCCGCGCCAACAGCGAGTTGCTGGACAGCTATTACGTCCGCGCCGGCAGCGGCGATCTGGTACCGCTCTCGACCATCGTGACCTTCAAGGACACGGTGGAACCGAGCAAGCGCACCCAGTTCCAGCAGCTCAACTCGGTAACCCTCGAAGGCGTACCCGCGCCCGGCATCACTCTCGGCGTGGCGCTGGACACGCTGGAACGGGCCGCCAAGGACAGCTTCCCGCAGGGCTTCACCTATGACTACACCGGCGAATCCCGCCAGTACGCCCAGGAAGGCAGCGCGCTGGTCTTCACCTTCTTCCTGTCGATCCTGGTGATCTACCTGGTGCTGGCCGCCCAGTTCGAAAGCTGGCGCGACCCGATCATCATCCTCGTGTCGGTGCCCATGTCCATCGCCGGCGCGCTCGCGTTCATGACCCTGGGCTTCGCCAGCATCAACATCTACACCCAGGTCGGCCTGATCACGCTGATCGGCCTGATCGCCAAGAACGGCATCCTGATCGTGGATTTCGCCAACCAGCTGCAGATCCAGAAGGGCCTGAGCAAGCGCGATGCCGTGGAACAGGCCGCCGCCGTGCGCCTGCGCCCCATCCTGATGACCACCGTCGCCATGATGGTCGCCATGGTCCCGCTGCTGCTCGCCGACGGCCCCGGCGCCAAGAGCCGCTTCGACATCGGCCTCGTCATCAGCACCGGCCTCGGCATCGGCACCCTGTTCACCCTGTTCGTGGTGCCCGCCGTCTACATGCTGATGGCCCGCGACCAGAGCGACAAGGCGCGCGCCATCGCGCCGCACCCGCAAATCCCCTGAGCCGTCACGGCGCGTCCGCCGCGCGCCGTGCCTTGAGCTCGCGCAGGAAACCGTGCAGCACTTCCGTCGACAGGCCGTGCAGCACCAGCCGGAAGCCGGCCTGCAAGGTCGAGAACGGCACCAGCGGATGCCGGTTGTTGATCATCGCCAGGTGCTTTTCCTCGCCCGTCAGCCGCGCCGCGTAGAGCCCGATGGTCTCGTCGAGCTGGAGCGAATTCGCCGCCCGCCAGAAATCCCGGTCGGTCAGCAGCAGCGCATAGGCCGGCGTGTACAGCTCGATGGCCGTGTGCAGATCGATGACATTGAAGCGGCCCTCGGGAATCTCGTCCAGCACGATCTCGTCCGTGATGGCCGAGAAATCCAGATGCTCGACCCGGCCGACCACGGCGCCGCGGCGCGCCAGCTCCTGATTCAGCTGGATCAGGAAATTGTACATGTTCAGGTCGTGATTGAGGAACAGGTTGGCGCGCACGTCATCGGTCCGCCGCGGCGTCATCGGCTCCAGTTCGGGCCGGAAACCCGGCGTCGCGTTGTCGGCGATGAACCGCAGGATCTGCGCGCCGAGATGGAAATGGCGCAGGATCAGCGTGTTCGCGTCCCGCGTCAGGAAATGCTTCATCCCGAACGCGATGCTCCAGTGCAGGAAGCGCGGCGCGTGCGGCCAGCGCGGCGTCACCATGTGGATCAGCTGCGCCAGCACGATGACCAGCCGCGAAAAGGGCCGCACCACCGGCAGCAGGAACTGCCGGCTGCGCGAGGCCTGTCCGCGAATCAGCGCCGCCTTGGCCGCCGGATCGAACGGCAGCGAGCGGTCCAGCGCCAGCGCCAGCCAGGGATCGGGATCGCGCCGGTCATACGGCGTTCCGGGGACGGCCGGCTCAGACATTGTCCAGTTCCTCGAGCTGCAGCCGGTAGAGCCGGGCGACGATCCTGGCGTGCCGCACGATGTCCTCCGACTCCGCGGGACCGCGCACCGCCAGCGCGAGCGCCCGGTCGAACATGTCCAGGTGATCGCCGTCATTCTCGCCGTGATAGAGCAGGAAGCTGACGGCCTCCTCGCCCAGCGACAGCTGCGCCCGCACCGCCTCGCCCCAGGACCGCGCCAGCCGGTTGCCCAGCCCCTCGATGATGAACATGGCGCCCAGCAGCCCGACCGGATCGGCCTTCGACGCCGCCTGGTACATGAACGCCGACAGCGCCTCGGACCCGATGTTCTTCCGGGCCGACAGGATGTCCTCGCGCACACCGCCGGCCGCGACATAATTGTCCTCCAGCATCCGGTAATCCCGGTGCTCGGCCGCCGCGTGCAGCACGAACAGCGAGCGCAGCTCTTCATGCGCGGGACCCAGATTGGACGCGGCGCGGATGATCCAGCGGCTGCCCTCCACCACCTGCTGGCGCAGATTGAGCAGCAGCCGGCGGTAATCCTCGGGACGCAGCCGGCCCGAAAGGAGGCGCGCGATCACGGGCACCTGCGAAAGCGCGCTCTCGAAATCGATCCAGACCCGTGCCAGTCCGCGGTGCGTCGCCTCGATCGCGCTGTCCCCGGTCATTCTTAACCCTCCACCACGGTCATCGCCGCATAGGCCATCACGCACTGGCCGCTTTCCGGCACCGCGCACAGCACGCGCTGGCCCGGCCGCAGCCTGTCCGACTTCATCAGATCGTCGATCAGCAGGAACAGCGAGGCCGCGCCCACATTGCCCTTGTCGTAGAGATTGGTGAACCAGCGCTCCTCCGGGATCATGCAGCCGGCGCGGGTCGCCAGCCGGACCATCTCCTCGCGCAGGCTGTGCGCCGAGAAATGGCACAGGAACCAGTCGACCGCCCCCGGATCGATCTTGCCCTCGTCGACCAGCCGCATGAACTCGCCCATCCACACGGGCAACATCCGGTAGAGCGCGTCCACGTCCTGGCGCAGCTGGAACGCGCCGGCGCGCGCCGCCTCGCCGATGCCGTCATGCAGGCTCCAAGGCTTGATGCCGCCATCCTCCGTGCGCACCGCGCCGCCGGTCATGCACGGCGTGAAACGGTCGGCGAAGGATCGCAGCGAGATCCAGTCGATCCGCAGCGACGGCCCGCGCCGCGCCGGCCTGTCCTCGACCAGCACGGCGGCGGCGCCGTCGCTGAGCGTCCAGCGGAGGAACTCGGCATCGCCGGGCAGAGTGCCGTCCTCGCGCAGGGTCGCCGTGTCCTGATAGAAACCCGGCCGGAAATAGCGGCTGGAGAATTCGGCGCCCACCGCGAGCGCCGCCCTGTGTTCGCCGGCGGCGACCTGCAGCCATGCGGTCTTCAGCGCCATCATGGCGCTGGCGCACACGCTTTGCAGGCTGGCGATTTCCATGGGCGGCAGACCCGCTTCCGCGTGCACGCCGCTGGCGAGCCCCGGCACCATCGTGTCGTTCTGCGTCGTCGCGGTGGCGAGGAATCCCACGTCGGCCGCGTCCAGTTCGGCGCCGCCCAGCACGTCATCCACCGCGCGGGCGGCCAGTCTCGCCACCGTCCAGTCACTGCTCCCGTCGGGCCGGATGGCGTAGTGGCGGGTGCGGATGCGGTTCTGGCGCAAGGTCAGCCGTCCTAGGCGCTCGGCCTCGGGTGAAAGCCGGCCGATATGGTCCGCCATCCGGTCGTTCCCGACTGGCGCGCCCGGAAGACATTGGCCGGATGCGGTTATGTAGACGGAATTCATCGCGCACTCCTCATCGCCGGACGGGTCGTCCGGCTCATCATCACGCTCACACTAACGCGTTGCGCGCGTTCACGATATCCGAGGGCCGACCGGCGCGCGCCGGGACGCGGGCGGGAACCTCGCCCATGCGACGGCGTTTTTATCGCGGTCATTAC
This sequence comes from Iodidimonas sp. SYSU 1G8, assembly GCF_039655775.1. Classification (NCBI taxonomy): domain Bacteria; kingdom Pseudomonadati; phylum Pseudomonadota; class Alphaproteobacteria; order Iodidimonadales; family Iodidimonadaceae; genus Iodidimonas; species Iodidimonas sp. SYSU 1G8. Next base: position 33,444 of record NZ_JBBYXJ010000002.1, read on the forward strand.
ATGCGTCGTCACGGCGTTGTTAAGGTATGCTGCCATCACGGAGATTTTCTCCGCGGTAGGAGAACGACGCAAGGATGTCGATCTGAACACGAACGAGACAAAGCCCGCTTCGCGCCGCTCATGGCCGAGGCGCCGCGTCGACAGTGCACGGCGCCACTGGATGACGCTGACCGGACCGGCGCCCTTGCGCTGGCTGCCCGAAGGCGTGCAGCGCCGGGCCCTTGTTCTGCGGGTCATTCGTGCGGGCGTGCGGGACATCACCCACGGCCATCTCAGCTTGCAGGCCATGAGCCTGGTCTACACCACGCTCCTGTCGCTGGTGCCGCTGCTCGCCGTCAGCTTCTCGGTGTTGAAGGGCTTCGGCGTCCACAACCAGATCGCGCCACTTCTCTACCGTCTGCTGGAGCCGATCGGATACGAGAAGGCGCACGAGCTCACCGATACGATCATCGCCTTCGTCGACAATGTGAAGGTCGGCTTGCTGGGCGGTGTCGGCCTGCTGATGCTGATCTACACCGTTCTTTTGCTGATGCAGAAGATCGAGGACGCGCTGAACTATACTTGGCACATCAAGCGCGGCCGCAGCCTGGGCCAGACCTTCGCCATCTATCTGAGCGTGCTGCTGGTCGGTCCGCTGCTGATCTTCGGCGCCATCAGCCTGACCTCGGCGCTGGCCACGGACAGCTTCGTCGACTGGCTGACCCATCGCCCCGCCGTCGAACCCATCGTCGCCTGGGCAGGCCAGATCGTGCCGTACCTCATCCTCGTGGCGGCGTTCACCTTCGTCTACATGATGGTGCCCAACACCTCGGTAAAGTTCAAACCGGCGCTGATCGGCGCCGCCATCGCGGCGGCGCTCTGGGAACTGTGGGGGTGGATGTTCGCCGCCTTCCTGACCAATTCGGCCAGCTATGCCATCTACGCGGCCTTCGCGACCCTGTTCATCTTCATGTTCTGGCTCTACGGCGGCTGGCTGATCCTTCTCCTCGGCTCGTCCATCGCCTGCTACGTCCAGAATCCGCAATATGCCACGGTCGAGCCGGAGGCCCTGAAGCTGAGCGCCCGCGCCCGCGAGGTCATCGCCATCGCCATCCTGCGGGAGATGGCCGAGCGCTTCCAGAAGGGCATGCCGCCGTGGTCGACGCCGGAGCTGGCCAAGCATATCGACGCGCCCGACCCGGCGGTGGAATGGACGGTCTGCGCGCTGCTGGACGGCGGCATCGTCATCGAGAGCGGCGAGAAGCCGCAACGGTTGATGCTGGCACGGGATCCATCGGCGGTGACATTGGGCGAAGTGCTGACCGTCCTGCGCAACGCGGACTCCACGGGCACCCAGTCCAAGCTGAAACCGCCGCAGGACATGGAGGCCTGCGCGGTGATCGACGCCGCCGACCGGGCACGCGACGCGGTGCTGCACACCCAGACCATCCGGTCGCTGATCGAGCCCGGCTCGGCCACCCCCGTGGACTTTCCGGCGGTGCCGCCCGCCGGTTGACAAGCGGACGCCCCCGCCGCCTAATGCCGCCAAACGCAGCATCGGGGACAGATCATGAAAAGCCAGGCGATCACCAGTTTCGGACAGCCGCTCGAGGAAGTGACGAGCGACACCCCCGTGCCGCAGGGCGCCGAAGTGGTGCTCAAGGTCACCCATTGCGGCGTCTGCCACTCCGACGTGCACATCCATGATGGCCATTTCGACATGGGCGGCGGCAACAAGCTGGACATGACGCGGGGCATCAAGCTGCCCTTCACCATGGGCCACGAGATCGAGGGCGAAGTGGTGGCCGTCGGCCCGGACGCCAGGACGGCCAAGGTAGGTGACAAGCGCGTGGCCTTTCCGTGGATCGGCTGCGGCGAATGCGCGGTCTGCGCCCGGGGCGACGAACATCTGTGCAACGCGCCGCGCCAGCTCGGGGTGCAGATTCCCGGCGGCTACGCGGATCATGTGCTGATCCCGCACGAGAAGTATCTGCTCGATTACACCGGCGTGCCCGAAGGCCTCGCGGCGACCTATATGTGCTCGGGCGTCACCGCCTTCAGCGCCCTGAAGAAGATCGGCGAGCCCGGCCCGGACGACGCCATTCTGATCGTGGGCGTCGGCGGTGTCGGCATGATGGGCGTCCAGTTCGCCAAGGCGCTGTTCAACAAGGCGCCGCTGGTCGCCGACATCAGCGCCGAGCGCATGGCGGCGGCCCAGAAGGCGGGCGCCGGCACCGCCTATGACGCGTCCGACGCCAAGATCGTCAAGCAGATCAAGGCCGACACCGGCGGCGGCGTCTTCGCGGCCATCGACTTCGTCGGCTCGGAAAGCTCGTTCGCGCTGGCCCGCAACAGCCTGCGCAAGGGCGGCACCGCCGTGGTCGTCGGCCTGTTCGGCGGCGGCTTCGCCATGCCGATCCCCATGCTGCCCTTCACATCCATGCAGCTGAAGGGCTCGTTCGTGGGCTCGCTGGCCGACACCCAGGAGATGCTGGACATGGTCAAGCGCGGCGCCGTCGATCCGATCCCGGTCGCCGAACGCCCCATGAACCAGGCCAGCGCCACCCTGGATGATCTGCGCGCCGGCAAGATCACCGGCCGCGTCGTGCTGCGCCCCTGACCTAGCGTTCGGGACCGACCAGCGCGAATACGGCGCCCTGCGGGTCGCTGCACACGGTGATCCAGTTGCCACCCGGAACCTGATGGGTGCCCATCAGGATCTGGCCGCCACGCTCGATCACCCGCGCCGCCGCCGCGTCGATGGCCGGCACGATGAAATAGAACTGCCAGACCGGCGCGGGCACGCCCTCCGGCCTGTTCATCATGGCGCCGCAGGACTCGCCGTCCGTCGCGAACAGCTGGTAGGTGCCCATCGGGCCCATGTCCATCGCCTCGGTCTTGATCCAGCCGAACTGCCCGGCATAGAAATCGAACGCGCTGCTCCAGTCATTGGCGTAAAGTTCGTGCCAGCCCACATGGCCTGGCGTCATCGGCGCGACAGGCGGCCTTTCGCGTCCCTGCGGCGTCATCAGCATGAAAACCGCGCCTTGGGGGTCGGCCACCGCCGCCAGACGCCCCACATCGGGAACATCGAAAGGCGGCTCATGAACGATGCCGCCTGCCTGCATGATCGCGGCCGTGTCCGCATCCACGTCCGGGCTGTGAATGTAGCCGAGCCAGCAGGGCGGCGCGCCCGTGGCCCGATGCGTTTCTGGCTGCTTCATGATGCCGCCGATCCCGCGCTGGCCCGCATGCAGCACCGTGTACGCGCCGGTATCGTCGTAGGATTGCGGCCGCCAGCCTACCACGTCGGCATAGAAATCCGCCGCGGCGGCCGGATCGGTGGTCAGCAGTTCGTACCAGAAGAATGACTGTCCCATGGACGCTCTCCTCTCATTCGCCGGCGAAGGCGCGCTCCAGCGCCGCCACGTCCAGCTTGATCATGGTCATCATCGCGGCGGTCGCGCGCCGCACCGCCGCCTTGTCCGGCGATTTCATCATGTCGATGAATGCGCGCGGCACGACCTGCCACGACAAGCCGTAGCGATCGGTTACCCAGCCACACTGGACGGGCGTGCCGCCGTCGCACAACGCCGCCCACAGGCGGTCCACCTCGGCCTGATCCTCGCAGGTGACGGACAGGGAGATCGCCGGCGTGAACTGATAGTGAGGTCCGCCGTTCAGCGCCTGGTAGGACAGGCCCGCCAACGTGAATTCCACCAGCATCACTTTTCCGGCCGCGCCGCCCGGCCCATCGACGCTGTAGGGGATGACCGAGTCGATCCGCGAATCCGGCAGAAGCGACACGTAGAAGCGCGCCGCCTCCTCGGCCTTGCCGTCGAACCACAGGCAATGGCTGATCCTGGACATGGGCCTAACCCCGTTCGTCGACGATCGGCTCGAACCCGCCGAAGATCATCCGCTTGCCGTCGAACGGCATTTCGGCGCCCATGTCCATGCGCGGGTCGGCCATGACCTTGTCATTGCCTTCGTCACGGGCGGCCTTGGACGGCCAGACGATCCAGGAAAACACCACCGTCTCGCCAGGCTCTGCCTTCACGGCGCCGCGGAAGTCCGTCACCTTGCCCTCGGGCACGTCATCGCCCCAGCACTCGACCACATGAAGCGCGCCATGATCCCGAAAGATCACCGCCGCGTCGGCGGCGAGCTTGCGATAGGCCTCCTTGTTTTCCGTGGGCACGGCGATCACGAATCCATCTACGTAGCTCATCTTGCTTCTCCTCGTTTGCCTGATGGGTTGACTGGCGGCCTCGTCACATGTCTCAGGCCGCGTCCGGCGCGGCGTTCACGTCCATCCAGAACATTTCCCAGATGTGTCCGTCCGGGTCTTCGACACTGCGGCTGTACATGAATCCATGATCCTGCACCGGTCCGGGATCGGCGCGGCCGCCCGCACCGATCGCCTTGGTCGCCAGTTCATCCACCTCGGCCCGGCTCTCGACGGAGAGCGCGACAAGCACCTCGGTGGCCGCATGGGCATCCGCGATCGGTTTCGACGTGAAGTCCCGAAACCGGTCATGGGTCAGCAGCATGGCGTGGATGGTGTCCGAGAACACCATGCAGGAGGTCGTGGTCTCGTCCGAGAACTGGCCGTTCTTCACGGCGCCGAGCGCTTCGTAAAAAGCGGTCGCCTTTCCCAGATCGGCGACGGGCAGATTGATGAAAATCATCTTCGACATAGGACACTTCCCCTAAGGTGACTTGACCTTCCTACCGCCTATGGTTAATAAAAACAACCATGAAGTTAGAAAAAACAACTAAAGAGACCGGCATCCTCGGCCGGACTTACGATGATGCCTGTGGCGCGGCCCATGCCCTCGACCTGGTGGGCGAGCGCTGGGCGCTGCTCGTCATGCGTGAATTGATGCTCGGTCCCAAGCGTTTCAGCGATTTGCGCGCCGACCTGCCGGGCATCAGCGCCAACGTGCTGACGCAGCGGCTGGAAGGGCTCGAGGCCGTCGGCGTGCTCGTCAAACGCAAGCTGCCGCCTCCCGCCTCGACGCAGGTCTATGAACTGACCCCCTGGGGCTACGAGAGCGAGCCGATCTTCCAGGCGCTGGGACGCTGGGCGACCCGCTCGCCGCTGCACGACCCGACCCTGCCGTTCAGCGCCGTGTCGCTGTTCCTGTCCTTCCGCACCATGATCGACGCCGAACGGGCAAGGGATCTCGACACGCGCGTCGGATTCAGGCTGGGCAACGAGATCTTCCTCGCCCGGCTGCTGGGTGGAGGCATCCATATCAGGCGCGGTCCTGTCGAAGGCGCGCAGGTCACCTTCACCACCACACCGCCCGTCATGGCCGCGGCGGTCTATGGCGGTGTTCCCCTGACGGAACTTGAGGCGCAGGGCACCCTGGCCATCAAGGGCGACAGGGCGCTCGCCGAGCGTTTCGTTACGCTGTTTCCCCTGCCGCCCAAGATCGAGCGCTAACCCGTCACCGCACCCTCGCTGGCCGAGCGGGCGAGCTGGGCGTACTTGGCCAGCACGCCGCGTGTGTAACGCGGCGCGGGCTGTCGCCACGCGGCGCGGCGCGAGGCCAGTTCGGAATCGTCGACATCCAGTCGCAGGACACCCCGCCGGCCATCGATGGTGATGCTGTCGCCATCCCGGACCAGCGCGATCGTGCCGCCGTCGAACGCTTCCGGCGTCACATGGCCGACGACCATGCCCCAGGTGCCTCCCGAGAACCGCCCGTCCGTGACCAATGCCACGCTGTCGCCCAGCCCCCGCCCGATCAGGGCCGAGGTAGGCGCCAGCATCTCGGGCATTCCGGGTCCGCCGCGCGGGCCGAGATAACGCAGAACCAGAACATCTCCCGGCTTGACCCGGTCCGACTGGATCGCCGCCATCGCCGATTGCTCGTCCTCGAAGACCCGCGCCGGACCGGTGATCGCGAGACTCCTGAGGCCACTCACCTTGGCGACCGCGCCGCCTTCGGCCAGATTGCCGCGCAGAACGGCCAGATGCCCTTCCGGATAGAGCGGATCGCCAACCGGACGGATCACGTCCTGCCCGGCGGGCGGTGTCCCGGGCACCGCCGCCAGTTCCTCGCCCAGGGTACGTCCGGTCACGGTCAGGCAGTCGCCATGCACCAGGCCGGCCTTCAGCAGCAGCTTCAGCACCTGCGGGACGCCGCCGGCCTTGTGCAGGTCGACAGCCATGTATCTGCCCGAAGGTTTCAGGTCGCAGATCACCGGCACCTTGCGGCGCACCCGCTCGAAATCGTCCAGCGACCACTCGACACCCGCGGCATGAGCGATGGCGAGATAGTGGAGCACCGCGTTGGTCGACCCACCCGTCGCCATGACCAGCGCGACCGCGTTCTCGATGGCGCGCCGCGTGATGATGTCGGAAGGACGGATGCCGGCCTTGACCGCCGCCACCAGAACTCGCCCGGACTCCGCCGCCGACTCGTGCTTTTCGGCATCCGTGTTGGCCATGTTGGACGAGCCGAGCAGCGACAGGCCCAGCGCCTCGAACGAGGAACTCATGGTGTTCGCCGAATACATGCCGCCGCACGATCCGGTCGTCGGGCAGGCGTTCCGCTCGATGCCCTCGAAATCCTCGGCGCTCATGCGGCCCGCGCTGAACGCGCCGACCGCCTCGAAGGCCGAGATCACCGACAGGTCCTGCCCTTTCCAGCGGCCCGGCTTGATGGTGCCGCCATAGACATAGACCGACGGCACGTTGGCGCGGATCATGCCGAGCATGCCGCCGGGCAGGTTCTTGTCGCAGCCGCCGACGACAAGCACGCCGTCCATCCACTGGCCCTGGACACAGGTCTCGATGCAATCGGCGATGACCTCGCGCGAGACCAGCGAGTACTTCATCCCCTCGGTGCCCATGGCCATCCCATCGGAGATGGTCGGCGTGCCGAAGATCTGCGGATTGCCACCCGCCGACCGGATCGCCTCCACCGCGGCATCGGCGAGCGGTTGGAGGCCCGCATTGCACGGCGTGATGGTGGAATGGCCGTTGGCGATGCCGATCATCGGCTTGTCGAAATCCGCCTTCTCGTAGCCGAGCGCGTAGTACATTGCGCGATTCGGTGAGCGGTCGACACCTTGGGTGATGGCGCGGGAGCGGTGATCGAAACCCATGAGAACTCTCCTTGCTGAGGAGACGCCACGCTAGCCATGGCTAAGTTTCGTGTGAAATATATTATAGGCGGCTTATTAAGAGATTTTTCATATCAGGAGACGCCATGGACATTCGTCAGTTGCGGCATTTCGTCACCGTCGCCGACGTGCTCCATTTCGGGCGCGCCGCCGAACAGCTGCACATGACACAGCCGCCGCTCAGCCAGAGCATCCGGCTGCTGGAGCAGGATCTCGGCATCGTGCTGTTCACCCGCACCCGGCGCAGCGTGGCCCTGACCGCGGTGGGCAAGCAGTTCCTGCCGCATGCGCGCAAGGTGCTGGAGGATGCCCAAAAGCTGCCTGAGACCGCCCGGCGGCTGTCGCGGGGCGAGATTGGCACGCTGAGGATCGACTTCGTCAGCACCGCCGCCTACAGCCTGCTGCCCGGCCTTGTCAGCGGCTACAAGGCGCGGTTTCCCGAGGTGGATATCCAACTGCGCGAAGCGACGAGCGACGTACAGATCGAGGCGCTGCTCTCGGGCACGGCCGATGCCGGCCTTCTGATCGCGCCGCCCGGACGCCTCCTGCCCGCGCCTCTGACCTATCGGATGCTCCGCCGCGAGCCGCTGATCGCCGCCGTGCCGCTGGACTGGGTCGAGACCGGAAAGATTCCGGCGGCGCCCGCCTTCGATGCGATCTCGGACGCCCCGCTGATCCTGTTTCCGCGCCATGGCGCGCCCGCGCTGCATGACCTGATCACCGGCTACTATGCCCGACACGGCGCGGCACCGGTCATGGGTCAGGCGGCCATGCAGATGCAGACCATCGTCAGCCTCGTGGCGGCGGGCCTGGGCATCGCCTTGGTACCCGAATCCCTGCGCGATATGGCGCGAACAGGCGTCGCCTATCTGCCGCTGTCGGATACGCCGCCGGTCATGGAAACCGGTCTGGCCTGGCGCCGTGACAACGATGCATCCGCCCTTGCCCATCTCGTTTCACTGAGCGCCTGACCTTACAGCCATGCAAGGAAAGCGGCCGTTACCGCGCAAACGCGACTTGCAAGTGATACTGCCTATCAATATCGTCCGCCGCACGAATGCCAGCCCTTTCACCGTTCAGGCGAGATGTTCCCCATGCGCGTTTTCCGTTCCGCCAGCCGCCGCCATGCGGCGCTGATCCTCTCCACCACCGCGCTGATCGCGAACGGCGCGCAGGCGCAGGACACCAAGAAGGCGCCCGAGCAGGTCATCGTCACCGGCTATGGCTCGCAGGTCGAGCTGGTACCGGCCTATGAGGGCGGCCAAGTGGCGCGCGGCGGCCGCGTCGGCATGTTCGGCAATCTGGACAACATGGACACGCCGTTCTCGCTGACTAGCTATACGGCCGAGCTGATGCTGGACCAGCAGGCCCGCAGCGTCGCCGACGTGCTGCAGAACGATCCGGTCGTGCGCCCGGCGCGCGGCTTCGGCAACTTCCAGGAAGTCTACATCATCCGCGGCTTCCCGGTTTACTCGGACGACATGACCTACAATGGCGTCTACGGCATCCTGCCGCGCCAGTACGTGGCCGCCGAATTCCTGGAGCGCGTCGAGGTGTTCCGGGGCGCCAACAGCTTCCTCAACGGCGCCGCGCCGTCGGGCAGCGGCATCGCCGGCGCCATCAATCTGGTGCCCAAGCGCGCCCCGTCCGAGCCGCTGAACCGGCTGACCGCCGGCTTCGAGAGCGAGGGGCATGTCTATGGCGCGGTGGATATCGCGCGCCGGTTCGGCCAGAACGGCGAGACCGGCATCCGGGTCAACGCCACCCACCGCGACGGCGAGACGGCGGTCGAAGGCCAGGACCGCGCCCTGACCGCCCTGTCGCTCGGCCTCGACCACCAGGGCGACCGGCTGCGCCTCTCGGCCGATGTGGGGTTCCAGGATCACGACATCGACGCGCCGCGCCCGAGCGTGACGCCGCTGGGCGCCATTCCCGAGCCGCCCAAGGCCAAGTCCAACTTCGCCCAGCCCTGGACCTACAGCCACGAGCGCCAGCTGTTCGCCGTGGTGCGCGCCGAATACGACGTCACCGACGCCGTGACCGCCTGGGTCGCGGGCGGCACCCGCAGCGGCAAGGAAGCCAACGTGCTGTCCAACCCCAGCGCCCTCGCCAATGGCGACACCAGCGCCTACCGCTTCGACAATAGCCGCAAGGACCGGATCTGGTCGGGCGAAGCCGGCGTCCGCGCTGAGTTCGAAACCGGCGGCATCGGCCACCGGCTGGTCGTCTCCGGCTCGATCTACTCGCTCAGCGCCCGCAACGCCTATGCGTTCTCCAGCTTCGCCGGTTTTGCCGGCAACCTCTACAATCCCGTCGCGGTGACGCCGCCGACCCCGGATTTCTTCGTCGGCGGCGATCTCGACGACCCGCTCGTCACCGAGACCCGGGACGCCAGGAGCATCGCCGTCGCCGACATGATCTCGCTGTTCGACAAGCGCCTGCTGATCACCGTGGGCGCCCGCTACCAGACGCTGGAGAACAAGAGCTTCGACTACAACACCGGCGGCTTCCTGTCCGGCTATGACAAGAGCGCGGTGACGCCCATGGGCGGCATCGTCTTCAAGGCGACGGAGAGCCTGTCGCTCTATGCCAACTACATCGAGAGCCTGGTGCCCGGCGAGGTCGCGCCCGCGACAAGCGGCAGCACGCCGGTCTCCAATGCCGGCGAGGTGTTCTCGCCCTACAAGGCCGACCAGATCGAGGCCGGCGTGAAGTACGATGGCGGCTCGTTCGGCGCCACCCTCGCCGTCTTCACCCTGTCCAAGCCCATCGCCTTCGTCGAGAACGGCACCTTCGGGATCAACGGCTCGCAGCGCCACCGCGGCGCGGAACTGAGCCTCTACGGCCAGGTCTTCGACAGCGTGCGCGTCATCGGCGGCCTGACCCTGCTCGACGCCACCATGACCCGCACCGCCGGCGGCGCCTTCGACGGCAACGATCCGGTCGGGGTGCCCGACTTCCAGGCCAACATCAATCTGGAATGGGACGTGCCCTTCCTGCCCGGCCTGACCCTGGACGGCCGTTTCGTCCACACCTCGTCCCAGTTCGCCGACTCCGCCAACACCATCGACGTCTCGTCCTGGAACCGGCTCGACCTCGGCGTGCGCTACGGGCTGGAGATCGGCGGCAAGGACGTGGTCCTGCGCGCCCGCCTCGACAACGTGACCAACAAGAACTACTGGGCCTCGGTCGGCGGCTACCCGGGTTCGAACTACCTGGTGCTCGGCAACCCGCGCACCCTGTCGATCTCGGCTTCGCTGGATCTCTAGACCGCGCCTCAGTTCAGGTCGCGCCGGAGCGTCGCCAGCAGTTTCTCCGCCTGTTGCTTCATGGCGGCCTCGGGCGCGAGCGCGAGGCACGCCTCGGCGGCCTCGCGGGCGCCCTTCAGCTGCCCGGATTGCATCTGAATTGCGGCGCTTTCGAGCCAAAGCTGTGGCTCAGCCGGGGCGATGAGGAGCATGCGGCGCATGATCTGGAGGCCCCGCTCGGCCTTGCCGCCCTGCAGCGCGCGGCCCCTGATGTTGTTCAGCAGCCGCAGCAGGATCGCCCGGTCGGGCATGGGCTCGTAATATTTCGGCTCCAGCTCGGCCTCCGGCCCCACATAGGTCTTGAGCAGCTGGCGCAGCGCGGGCGGCTCGACGGTCACGCCGGCATGGAACGGGTCGAGGATCACCCGGTCCGCCTCGCCGTCCAGGCGAAAGACGAAATGGCCCGGAAAATCAAGGCCCCAGGCCGGCCAGCCGGCCCGGCGGGCGGTTTCGATGTAGAGGATGGCGAGCGCGACGGGCAACCCCTTGCGCCGGTCGATCACCGCCATCAGGTCGGCGTTGACCATGTCGTCATAGGTCTCGCGGTCGCCGCCATAACCATGATCGATATGGATCATCGAGGACAGCGCGTCCGCCCGGTCGGCGGCGGCGGGAACGACCTTTCCGGCCAGCGGCGCGGCCAGATCGTCCAGATGGCGCAGATATGGCTCGACCTCGCGGCCCGGATGATCGAGCGCGGCAAGGCGCAGCGCCGCTTCCGCGAGCGGCATGGTCTCATCCTGCGCCGCGCCGATCTCGCGCAGCCTTTCCTCGTGCTCGGCTGGGCTCATTCGGCGGCTCTCGCGGCCTCCGCCGGCTCGAACGCCAGCCGCAACTGCTTGAGGCCGCGCAGGATGAAGTTGGCGTGATGCGCCCTGGTGTCGGCCTCACTGACCAGCCGAATGTTGTCGAGCCGGCGCAGCAGCGTCTTGAAGCCCAGGAACATCTCTTCCCGCGCCAGCATGGCGCCGACACAGAAGTGGACACCCACGCCGAAGCCGATCTGGGCGCCCGCGTTGCGGCGGCACACGTCGAGCGCATCGGGATTCTCGAACACCCGCTCGTCCCGGTTGGCGGCCGCCCACCGCAGATTGACCAGCGCCCCGGCGGGGATTTCGGTGCCGCCCAGCACCGTGTCGCGGGTGGTCACCCGGAACAGGCCGGCCACTGGCGCTTCCAGACGCAGCACCTCCTCGCAGAACGTCCGCATGGTCTTGTCGTCGCCCGCCCGGAGCAGCGCCAGCTGATCCGGGTTCTCGATCAGCAGCACCATGCCGGCGGCCAGCGCGTTGGTGGTGGTCTCGTTGCCCGCCACCAGCAATTGCTGGATGATGGACAGCAGTTCCGAACCGTTGAGCGGCCGGCCGTCTTCCAGCCGGGCGGCGACGAGATCGCCGAGAATATCGTCCTTGGGCGCATGCCGGCGCTCCTCGATCCGCTCGAGGAAATACTTCTGGAACTCGATCACCAGCCGGGCACGAGCCAGCTCGGCGTCCTTGCCGATGTCGAGGCCGATGGGGACCGAGGCGTCGGACCAGTCCTTGAACTTCTGCATGTCCGAACGCGGCACGCCGAGCTGGTCGGCGATGATGTAGATGGGCAGCTTGATGGCGAAGTCGGCGACGAATTCCACCTCGCCGTCAGCAATGAAACCGTCGATCAGTTCATCGACGATCTGCTGGATGTAGCCTTGCATTCCGCGCACCCGTCCTGCCGTGAACGCGCGATTGACGAGGCTCCGGTAGCGGGTATGCTCGGGCGGATCGGCGGAAATCAGCGTGCTGGCGAAGGGCACGCCTTCCTGCTGGAACAGCGCGGCGACCTCGGGGTGGCCGCCAGCGGACGAGGCCTGGTTGATCTGGCTGGAGAACGTCGCGGTGTCACGAACCGCTTCCATGACCAGATCATAGCGGCTGACGACCCAGAAACCGGTCTGCGGCATGCGATAGACAGGCGCCTGCTCGCGCAGTGTACGATAGGCCGGAAACGGGCATTCGAGCGTGTCCGAATCGACAAGATTGATGCTCGCAAGGTCGGTCATCGCGCCGTCTCCCTGGTGGCGTTCCGCCGTCAAACGGGGCCGAAGTGTAGCGCGGCGGCGGCGCGGCGGATAGATAAACTGGTTGCCCGCCCTTGGGAAAAAAGGTAAGTAATGCTGATATAAATCGGCGGTTCACGCCGAGACGATGGCGCAGGATTGCCGGGAGTTCTGCAGCCCCTTTCCACCGGACGGAGCCTCGGCCACCGTCCTCTGGGCCTTGGGGCTTTGTATCCTTCCGGCGAATCGGTACTCTTAACGGCCTTTAAGAAAAGACCGGAGAACGCCCGTGACCCCGTAAGACGGCCACGTGGTGTTTTCGCGGCCTGAAGGGAGACACCCCAAGATGTCGAAGCCAGACAGGGACTTCATTTTGCCCGGACCGCCAAAGGCGCAGGGGCTTTACGATCCGCAGCAGGAACATGATGCCTGCGGCATCGGCTTTGTCGCGAACATCAAGGGCAAGAAGAGCCACGAGATCGTGCAGCAGGGCCTGCAGATCCTGCTGAACCTGGATCACCGCGGCGCCGTGGGCGCGGACCCGAAGGCCGGTGACGGCGCGGGCATCCTGATCCAGGTGCCGGATGCGTTCATGCGCACCGAAGCGGGCAAGCTCGACATTACCCTGCCAAAGGCCGGCCATTATGGCGTCGGCGTCATCTTCCTGCCGCGCGACGAAGCGTTGCAGCAGCAGATCATGGCGCATGTGGAAGCGGCTTCCGTCCAGGAAGGGCAGCGCTTTCTCGGCTGGCGCGACGTGCCGGTCGACAATTCCGACTTCTCCGAAGCGCTGAAGCAGACCGAACCGGTCATCAAGCAGTTCTTCATCGGCCGCGGCGCCGCCGTGCTGGACGACGATGCCTTCGAGCGCAAGCTGTACATCCTGCGCAAGGTGGTCTCGTCCGCCGTTCAGGGCATGGGCGACGAGGTCTACGACTGGTACTACATCCCGTCGCTGTCCTCGCGCACGGTGCTGTACAAGGGCATCCTGCTGGCGACCCAGGTCGGCCAGTACTATGTGGATTTGCAGAACCCGCTGATGGAATCGGCGCTGGCGCTCGTCCACCAGCGCTTTTCCACCAACACCTTCCCGTCCTGGAAGCTGGCGCACCCGTTCCGGTTCATCTGCCACAATGGCGAGATCAACACGGTGCGGGGCAACATCAACTGGATGAACGCGCGCCGCGACGCGCTGCGCTCGGAAGTCTATGGCGAGGACCTGGAAAAGCTCTGGCCGCTGATTCCGGAAGGCCAGTCGGATTCGGCCGATTTCGACAACGCGCTCGAGCTGCTGGTGCATGGCGGCTATTCCATGGCACACGCCATGATGATGCTGATCCCGGAAGCCTGGGCCGGCAACCCGCTGATGGACGACCAGCGCCGCGCCTTCTACGAATATCATGCCGCGCTGATGGAGCCGTGGGACGGCCCCGCCGCCGTGGCCTTCACCGACGGCCGCCAGATCGGCGCCACGCTGGACCGCAACGGTCTGCGTCCCGCCCGGTATGTGATTACCGATGATGACGTGGTCATCCTCGCCTCGGAAGCCGGCGTTCTGCCGGTGCCGGAGAGCAAGATCGTCCGGAAGTGGCGGCTGCAGCCGGGCAAGATGCTGCTGATCGACACGATCGAGGGCCGCATCATCGACGACGAGGAAATCAAGGCGCAGCTGGCCTCGGCCAAGCCATACCAGAAGCTGCTCGATGCCGCGCAGATCCAGCTCGAGCAGCTACCCGAGCGCAACGGCCTCGACGAGCCGGCCACCACCGTGCCGCTGCTGAAGCAGCAGCAGGCCTTCGGCTATACCCAGGAGGACCTGCGTGTCCTGTTGGCGCCGATGGCGCTGACCGGCCAGGAAGCCATCGGCTCCATGGGCAACGACACGCCGATCCCGGCGCTGTCGAACCAGCCCAAGCCGCTCTACAGCTATTTCAAGCAGCGCTTCGCCCAGGTGACCAACCCGCCGATCGACCCGATCCGCGAGGAACTGGTCATGTCGCTGACCTCGTTCATCGGTCCGCGCCCGAACCTGCTCGGCCTTGGCGCCGGCGGCCACAAGCGGCTGGAAGTGCACCAGCCGATCCTGACCAATGCCGACCTGGAGAAGATCCGCCACATCGGTGACGTCGCCAGCAATCCGTTCCATACCATCACCATCGACGCCACCTTCCCGGCCGCCGACGGCCCCGAAGGACTGAAGACGGCGCTGGACCGCATCTGCCAGGAAGCGGAAGCCGGCGTGATGGCTGATTACAACATCGTCATCCTGTCCGACCGGGCGGTCAGCCAGGACCGGATTCCGATCCCGGCCCTGCTGGCGACCTCGGCCGTGCACCACCACCTGATCGACAAGGGCCTGCGCACCGGCGCCGGCCTGGTCATCGAGACGGGCGAGGCGCGCGAGGTGCATCATTTCTGCCTGCTTGCGGGCTATGGCGCCGAGGCCATCAATCCGTGGCTGGCCTTCGACACCATCGTCAACATGCTGCCGCATCTGGACGAAGCCATCTCCGAGAAGTACGCCATCGAGCGTTTCATCAAGGCGATTTCCAAGGGCATCCTCAAGGTCATGTCCAAGATGGGCATCTCGACCTACCAGTCCTATTGCGGCGCCCAGATCTTCGACGCCGTCGGCCTGTCGACCCAGTTCGTCCACGACTATTTCTACGGCACGCCGACCCGCATTGAGGGCGCCGGCCTGCCGGAGATTTCCGAGGAAACCGTGCGCCGCCACCAGCTGGCGTTCGGCAACTCGCCGGTCTATCGCAACCAGCTGGACGTAGGCGGCGACTATGCCTACCGAATCCGCGGCGAGGATCATCTGTGGACACCGGGCACGGTCAGCGCCCTGCAGCATGCGGTGCGCGGCAACAGCCAGGAGCGCTACCGCGAGTTCGCCGCCCAGATCAACGAACAGGGCGAGCGCCTGTTGACGCCGCGCGGCCTGTTCGTCCTGAAGCCGGCGGGCGAGCCCGTGCCGCTCGATGAAGTCGAGCCCGCGAGCGACATCGTCAAGCGGTTCGCCACGGGCGCCATGTCGTTCGGATCGATCAGCCGCGAGGCGCACACCACGCTCGCCATCGCCATGAACAGGATCGGCGGCAAGTCGAACACCGGCGAAGGCGGCGAGGAGCCGGACCGCTTCGTGCCCATGGCCAATGGCGATTCCATGCGCTCGGCCATCAAGCAGGTGGCATCCGGCCGCTTTGGCGTGACCGCCGAATACCTGGTCAATGCCGACGACATCCAGATCAAGATGGCCCAGGGCGCCAAGCCCGGCGAGGGCGGTCAGCTGCCCGGCCACAAGGTCGACGAGATCATCGCCAAGGTGCGGCATTCCACGCCGGGCGTCGGCCTGATTTCGCCGCCGCCGCATCACGACATCTATTCCATCGAGGATCTGGCCCAGCTGATCTTCGACCTGAAGAACGTCAACCCGTCCGCCCGGGTCAGCGTCAAGCTGGTGTCGGAAGTGGGCGTGGGCACGGTCGCGGCCGGCGTTTCGAAGGCGAAGGCCGATCACGTCACCATTTCAGGCTATGAGGGCGGCACCGGCGCCAGCCCGCTGACCTCGCTGAAGCATGCGGGTTCGCCCTGGGAAATCGGCCTGGCCGAGACCCAGCAGACCCTGGTGCTGAACCGTCTGCGCGGCCGCATTTCGGTGCAGGTCGATGGCGGATTGCGCACGGGACGCGATGTCGTCGTGGGCGCGCTGCTCGGCGCCGACGAATTCGGCTTCGCCACCGCGCCGCTGATCGCCGCCGGCTGCATCATGATGCGCAAGTGCCACCTGAACACCTGCCCGGTCGGCGTGGCCACCCAGGACCCGGACCTGCGCAAGAAGTTCACCGGCCAGCCCGAGCACGTCATCAACTACTTCTTCTTCGTCGCCGAGGAAGTGCGCGAGCTGATGGCCAGCATGGGTTTCCGCAAGCTGGACGACATGATCGGCCGCGTCGACCTGCTCGACATGCGCAAGGCGCACGATCACTGGAAGGCCAAGGGTCTGGACTTCACCCGGCTGTTCCACAAGCCCGACATGGACGACAGCGTCGCCATCCGGCACGTGGAAAGCCAGAAGCACGGCATCTGGGATATTCCCGACCGCGCGCTGATCGAGCAGGCCCAGCCCGCTCTGGTCAACGGCACGCCGGTGCAGATCGAGATCCCGGTCCGCAACGTCAACCGCACCGTCGGCGCCATGCTGTCGGGCGAAGTGGCCAAGCGCTATGGTCATGGCGGCCTGCCCGAGGACACGATCAGCGTGAAGCTGACCGGCACCGCTGGCCAGAGCTTCGGCGCCTTCCTGGCGCGCGGCGTCTCGTTCGAGCTGTCGGGCGAAGGCAACGACTATGTGGGCAAGGGCCTCAGCGGCGGCCGGATCGTCATCTATCCGCACCATGAGAGCAAGTTCGCCGCGCCCGAGAGCATCATCGTCGGCAACACGGTGCTGTACGGGGCCATTTCCGGCGAATGCTATTTCCGGGGTGTCGCCGGCGAGCGTTTCGCGGTCCGTAACTCGGGCGCCACCGCCGTCGTCGAGGGCGTCGGCGATCATGGTTGCGAGTACATGACCGGCGGCGTCGTCGTGGTCATCGGCCAGACCGGCCGTAACTTCGCGGCGGGCATGTCGGGCGGCATCGCCTATGTGCTGGACGAGGCCGGCGATTTCGAGCGCCGCTGCAACATGGCCATGGTCGAGATCGCGCCGCTGCCGGCCGAGGACGACATGATGAACCGGGTCCTGCACCTGCAGGGCGACCTGGAGAATCACGGCATCGTCGAGCTGGACCACGACATGACCCGCTTCGACGCCGAGCGCCTGTGCCTGCTGCTGAAGAAGCACGTGCACTACACGAACAGCGACCGGGCGCGGGAAATCCTGGAAAACTGGGCCGAGTATCTGCCCAAGTTCATCAAGGTCATGCCGGTCGACTACCGCATGGCGCTGGAGCAATTGCAGGCCAAGCGCAAGGTACAGCGCGCCATGGCCGCGAACGCCGGAGGACATTGAGATGGGCAAGCCAACCGGTTTCAAGGAATTCGACCGCGCCGACCGCAAGTACGCGCCGGTCGAGGAACGGGTAAAGCACTATAAGGACTTCGTCATCCCGCTGCCGCCGGAAGAGCTGAACAAACAGTCGGCGCGCTGCATGGATTGCGGCATTCCGTTCTGTCACAATGGCTGTCCGGTGAACAACATCATCCCGGACTTCAACGACCTGGTGTACCGGAACGAGTGGCAGGAAGCGTTCATCACGCTGGATTCCACCAACAATTTCCCGGAGTTCACCGGCCGCATCTGCCCCGCCCCGTGCGAGGCGGCCTGCACGCTGAACATCGACGACAAGCCGGTCACCATCAAGACCATCGAATGCGCCATCATCGACCGCGCCTTCCAGGAAGGCTGGGTCGAGCCACGCCCGGCGCCCTACCGCACGGGCAAGAGCGTGGCCATCGTCGGCTCGGGTCCGGCGGGCATGGCGGCGGCGCAACAACTGGCGCGCGTCGGCCATGACGTGACCCTGTTCGAGAAGAACCGCAAGGTCGGTGGCCTGCTCCGCTATGGCATTCCCGACTTCAAGATGGAAAAGCACATCATCGACCGCCGCGTCGAGCAGATGCAGGCCGAAGGCGTCGTGTTCCAGACCGGCGTGCATATCGGCGTCGACATGGATGCGCAGGAGTTGCTCGGCAAGTTCGACGCCGTGCTGCTGACCGGCGGCGCGGAAAAGGCGCGCGACCTGCCCGTTCCCGGCCGCGAGCTGGACGGCATCGAGTTCGCCATGGACTTCCTGCCCCAGCAGAACCGCCGCGTGGGCGGCGAGCCGGTCGGCAACGTTAAGGAAATCGTCGCCACGGGCAAGCATGTGGTCGTGATCGGCGGCGGCGACACCGGCTCGGACTGCATTGGCACCAGTTTCCGCCAGGGCGCTCTGTCGGTGACCCAGATCGAGATCATGCCGCAGCCGCCGGAGCGCGAGAACAAGCCGCTGGTGTGGCCGAACTGGCCCATGAAAATGCGCACTTCTTCCTCGCAGGCCGAAGGCGCCGCGCGCGACTTCGCCGTGAACACGGTGAGCTTCGAGGGCGTCAATGGCCGCGTCACGGGCCTGAACTGCGTCCGCGTCGACGAGCGCATGCAGCCGATCCCGGGGAGCGAGTTCCAGATTCCCGCCGATCTGGTGCTGCTGGCCATGGGCTTCGTCAGCCCGGTCCACGAGGGCATGATCAATCAGCTGGGCCTGAACCTGGACGGCCGGGGCAACGTGGCGGCGGATACAATCCGCTACCAGAGCTCGCTGGACAAGGTGTTCACCGCCGGCGACATGCGGCGCGGCCAGTCGCTGGTGGTCTGGGCGATCCGCGAAGGCCGTCAGGCCGCCCGCGCCGTCGATCTGTACCTGATGGGCACGACCGAGCTGCCCCGCTGATCCGCCATGGATGAAGGCCAGCGCGCCGACCTGGTCCGCGCCTGCCGCGACATGCTCGCGGACGGCGCGGAAAATGAGGAGGTGCTGGCCATCCTTCGCGGCGGCGCCCATGACTTCGCCGACGCGCGCGGCCTCGTGGCGCTGGTGTTCGGCATCGGCGCCGAAGCCGCCCACGAGATGATCGCCGACAGCGCCACCTGGCAAGACCGCCGCGAACCCCTGCTCGATACCGGCAGCCTGCTCGACGATTTCCGCCGCGGCGACTGAAAGGTCCGCGCAACACGGTGGCGCGCCAACCGCCCCCTACCCCTCAAGGGGGGGATTGTGCCCGCCCCGAAACGCCCGTTACACTTCCCGCCGAACCTGGGGAGAGACGGCATGAGCGGGAACACCTTCAATTACGACAGCGTCAAGGGCTACACCCTGGACGAGGACGCCGAGCGCCAGCTGATCGAGGCGCAGAACGAATGCACCTTCATGTGGTCGACCAAGGAAGGCTGGCCCGTCGGCGTCATCATGTCCTATGTGTTCCACGAGGGCTGTTTCTGGCTGAGCGTGTCCTCGCTGCGGGTGCGGGTGCAGGCGGTGGAGCGCGACCCGCGCGTGTCCATTTCCATCACCGGCAAGGGCGTCGACGTGCCCGGCGGCCGCAGCCTGACCTACAAGGGCACCTGCGAGGTGCTGCGCGACCGCGAGACCATCGACTGGTTCCTGCCCGCCCTCGCCAAGCGCCTGCGCTGGGGCGACGAAGAGGCGCAGAAACTGTTCGTGAAGCTGAACGACACGCCGAACCGCCGGGTGCTGAAAGTGACCCCGGTCAAGCGCATCGGCTATGACGGCCAGAAGATGCGCAAGGCGACGGAAGAGGCGGTGGCGGCGGGGAAAGAGATCGGGCCGAGCTGATTATGTGACGATGTTTGATTCACGTACGCTATTTATCATCGGTGCCGGCGCAAGCGCGGAAGTTAATCTCCCTATAGGTGATGACCTCACGAAACGAATTGCGAAGCTCTTAACGTTTCAGTTTGATGGATTCCAAAAAACCTCAGGCGATGAACTCATCTACCGAGCGCTTCAGCAGCATATTTCCTCAACTAGACGCCATGATGCTGATCAACTACTAAATTCATGCTTGAGAATAAGCCGGGCAATGCCATTAGCATCTTCTATAGACTCATATTTAGACAGCAGCCCAGATGATACAAACATGATATTTTGTGGAAAGCTAGGAATTGCTCGTTCCATTTTGGACGCTGAACGAACTAGCAAGTTATTCTTTGGCGCGAACCAGGCGTCTCTTGATTTTAGAGCCCTGTCAGAAACATGGTATAATAAGATATTCAAAATATTATGCAGAGGCGTTAGCCTCAAAAATATAGACTATATATTTGATAATGTTTCGATGATAGTGTTCAACTACGATAGATGCATAGAACATTTTATCAAAAACTCTTTATCCACGTACTTCAACCTTAAGCCAGAACGTGCTGAAGAGATCACCAAAACATTACATATAATTCACCCGTATGGAACTGTTGGAGAATTACCTTGGAAATCTAAAGAGAGATCTATTTCGTTTGGGGCCACCCCTAGCCCAGAAGATTTAATTAACATCTCTAACAAATTATATACATTTAGTGAGAGCTTTGAAAAAATTACACTAAAAAAAATTATATCAGACACTGTCGATGAATCTGATACCGTGGTATTCCTCGGCTTCGGATTTCACCGTCAGAATATGGATTTAATTGACAAGAAATCCACGCGCGAAATTAAAAAGATATTTGGGACACTAAAGGGTTCGTCCGAGAGTGACAAATTGGTTGTTTCTCAATTAGTTTCTGAAAGCTTCAATATAAACGAGCCTGAATCGAAGATTCATTTACGAACAGACCTTACTTGTAACGAATTATTCCAAGAATATTCTCTTAGCTTAGGATAAGGTCACACCCGCACCATCACCTTGCCCTTGTTCGACCCGTCGAACAACCGGTGATAGGCCTTCAGCGTGTTCTCCAGGCCGTCGACCAGTTCCACGTTGTAGGTGAACTTGCCGTCGCGGTGCCACGCCATGAGCTGGCGTTCGATCTCGCCGCACTTGTCGAACCAGTCGGGCGAGAAGAAGCCCTGCACGGTGGCGCGTTTCATCAGCAGCTGGTCGAAATTGCTGGGGCCGGGGCGTTTTTCCGTGTCGGCATATTGCGAAACCAGGCCGCAGATGGCGATGCGGGCATACATGGCCATGTGGCCCATGATGGTGTCGAGCACCTGCCCGCCCACATTGTCGAAATAGACATCCACGCCATCGGGGCACAGCACGTTCAGCTCGTGCGACAGGTTCTGCTGGCGGTAGTTGATGGCGTGATCGAAACCCAGTTCCTCGGTCAGCCAGCGGCATTTTTCCTCGCGGCTGGTGAGGCCGATCACCCGGCAGCCCAGATTGCGCGCCACCTGCCCGGCCAGCGAGCCCGTGGCGCCCGCCGCCGCCGAGATCACCACGGTTTCGCCCGCCTTCGCCTTGCCCACGTCGGCGATGCCCACATAGGCGGTCCAGCCATTGGGGCCGCCCATGGCCAGATAGGCCGGCAGGTCGATGTCGTCTTCCACCGGCAGTTTCTGGAACAGGCCGGAATGCTCGTCGGCCACGGAGTAGTCCGCCCAGTGGCCGAAGGTGCGCAGCCGGTCGCCCACGGCGAAGTCGGCGCGCTTCGACTCCACCACCTCGCCGATCATCATGCCGGCCATGGGCGTGCCGATCACCACCGGCGGCTGGTAGGCATCGGTGCGCGGGCCCATCCACATGCGGGTGCCGGCATCCATGGAGAGGTAGAGCGACTTGACCAGCACCTGCCCGTCCCGAATCTGAGGAATGTTGCCATGTTCATGGAATTCCAGCGCGCTTTCGAAATCGTCGCCCTCGGGACGGCGCGCGAGCACCCAGTTGCGGTTGGTGTTGCCGGTCATGGACTTCCCCTTTTCATTGGGGTCAGCCTAGCATGGCGGGCAGTTGCGCGACACCTGCCGCGCCGCTAGCGTGGCGTGGGTGGCAACCGAGGGGGAGCAGCGGATGAGACAGCCAGCCGGCGCGGTGATCGCGGCATTCCTCGCGGGTGTGCTGCTGGCGGCGCCCGCGCGCGCCGACGAGGCGAGCGAGCTGCACGCGCGGCTGCTGACGCTGGACACCCATATCGACATTCCCGCAGGCTACGCCACGCCCAAACACGATCCCGGCGCGGCCAGCGACATGCAGGTGGACCTGCCCAAGATGAAAGCGGGCGGCCTGGATGCCGGGTTCTTCATCGTCTATGTGGGCCAGGGGCCGGAAACGCCGGAGGGCTATGCCGAGGCCTACCGGCAGGCGGTGGAGAAGTTCGACGCCATCCGGCGGCAGACCGAGCAATATCCCGACCGGATCGGACTGGCGACCTCGCCGGATGAACTGGAGCGCATCGTCGGCTCGGGGCGGCTGGCGGCGTGCATCGGCGTCGAGAACCTGTATCCGGCGGGACCGGGCGCCGGGCGGATCGCGGAGTTCCATGCGCGCGGCGCCCGCTACATGTCGCTGACCCATTCGGGCGACAATCATCTGGCCGACAGCGCCAATCTGCAGGGGCGGCTGGAGGAGGCATCGGCGCACACCCATGGCGGCCTGACGGCCGCGGGCCGCGCCGCCATCGCCGAGATGAACCGGCTGGGCGTGATGGTCGACGTGTCGCACGCCTCGGAGGAAACGACCCTGCAGGCCATCGACGCGTCGGCCGCGCCGGTGATCGCCTCGCATTCGGCGCTGTCCGGCGTGTACGACATTCCGCGCAATCTGAGCGACCGGGCGCTGCTGGCGCTGGCGGCGAAGGGCGGTGTGGTGCAGGTGGTCGCCTTCGACAGCTATCTGCGGGTGCCGAAGCCCGAGAAGGTGGCCGCCATCAAGGCGCTGCGCGAGGAGCTGGGCCTGACCAGTCCGGCCGCGTGGAAGGCGATCACGCCGGAACAGCGCACGGCCTACATGGAGCGGCTGAAGGCATTGCATGCGACGTATGGCCGCGCCGGCGTCGCCGATCTCGTCGATCACATCGATCACGCGGTGGCGCTCGCCGGGATCGAGCATGTGGGTATCGCCTCGGATTTCGGTGGCGGCGGCGGCATCGACGGCTGGGAGGATGCCTCTGAAACCGCCAACGTCACCCGCGAGCTGCTGAAGCGCGGCTACTCGGAGGGCGATATCGGCAAGCTGTGGAGCGGCAATCTGCTGCGCGTCTGGCGGGCGGCCGAGGCGGCCGCGCGGTAGCGAGCCTCAACCTCCCGCGCCGCCGCTCCGGTCTCGCTCAGGCCGCGTTCCGTGTGGCGTTTTCGCCATCTGTATTCGGGTCGCCTTCGCGGCCCTTCCCTTCGCCTTGCGCCTTCTCGCCCGGCGGCATGAAGGTTTCCGGCACGTCGAACGGGACTTTTTCCAGGTACACCGACTGACTGGGGAAGGCGAAAGCACTGCCAGCGCCCTCGACGATTTCCTTGATCCGGTAGGCCAGCTCTTCCTTGATCTTCAGCCAGTCGCCCCAATTGGTGGTCTTCGTGAAGCAGTACAGCATGATGTCGATGCTGGAGGCGTTGAAAGCATCCACATGCACGAAGGTCGAGACTTCGTCGCGGCCGGCGAACTCCTCGTTGCCGACGACATACTCTTCGATCGCCGAGCAGATTTCGCGCAGCTGTTCTGTCGTGGCGCCGTATTCCACGCCGATCTTCCAATAGATCCGGCGATGGGTCATGCGGCTGAAATTGGTCACAGCATTGTCCGACAGCTTGGCGTTCGGCACGAAAACCGGTGCCTTGTCGAAACGCCGGATGAAGGTGGAGCGGAAGCCGATGGACTCCACCGTGCCCTCGACGACGCCATCCACCAGCACCCATTCGCCGGGCGCGAAGCGCTTTTCCACCAGGATGAGCACGCCGGCGATGAGGTTCTTGAACAGATCCTGCGCGCCGAGGGCCACCGCGACGCCGAACAGGCCGAGACCGGCGAGCAGCGGGCCGACCTCGATGCCCCACATCTGCAGGATCACCGCGCCGCCGATGAAGGCGACGATCACCTTGAGCGCCTTGACGATCCACTGCACCGTGGCTTCGCCGAGCATGCCGTTCAGCCGCTCGAACACCTGGCTGAGCGGCGTGACCGCCCGGAAGATCGCCCAGAAAATAGTGAAGGCGACAAGTGACCGGACCAGCGTGACCAGCGTGTCCCAATAGTCCGGGTCCATGTCCAGCGAGCGGAACGCCAGATAGATGCCCAAGATGACGGGAACGAGGCGCAGGGGCGGGTCGATCGCGTCCAGCACCAGATCGTCGAACTGACCGCGTGTCCGCTGGGTGAGCACCCGGAGATTGGAGATGACGAGACGCGCGAACAGACGGCGGACGATAATGGCGAGAACCAGAATGCCCAAGGCGATCAATATCTGTCCGACAGTGGCGCCGAACAGCCCCTCGTTCCAGACATCCTGAACAATTTCCCAGAATTCTCTTAGTTCAACCATCAATCATTCCCGCCAGTGAATCAGCTGGCAAACCCTAGACGCCCGATTGCATTGACCGCAACCCTCGCGGGCCGAAAGTTTTACAATACGGCATCCCGCTATTGCTGTGGCGGAAGACCGCCGATTATTCGCTTACAGGACGCAGATCAGGCCGTGTCGCCGGTCGATCCGGACCATCGTCCGGTACGGCGGCCGGACGGGCGGGCATCTTTTCCACATAGAGAGACTGGGATGGAAAGGCGAAGCCGGCGCCGGCCGCTTCGACGATGTCCATGATCGCGAGCAGGAGCTCCTCCTTCGTGACTTCGAAGTCACGCGCCCGCGCCGTCTTGGTGAAACACTGGACGTTGATGTCGATGCTCGAGGTATTCAGCGCGTCGATCCGAACGACCACGTCAGCCTCGGGCGGCACCGCGAAATCATCGTTACCGGTGATATAGGCCTCGATCTCGCTCCGGATGCGGCGAAGCTGGGCGGCGCTCGTGCGGTAGTCGAGACCGAGCACCCAGTTGATCCGCAAATGATTCCGCCGGCTGAGATTGACCACGGCGTTATCCGCCATCTGCGTGTTCGGCACATAGACGGGCGCCCGGTCGCCCCGGCGGATGAAGGTCGAGCGGAAGCCGATGGATTCCACCGACCCTTCGACCCCGTTGACGCTGACCGCTTCGCCCTTGGAGAAGCGCTTTTCGGTAAGGATCGCCATCCCCGCGATGAGGTTCTTGAACAGGTCCTGCGCGCCCAGGGCCACCGCGACGCCGAACAGGCCCAGACCGGCGAGCAGCGGGCCAACGGCGATGCCCCACATTTCCAGGATGATGGCGCCGCCAATAAAGGCGACGACGATCCGCACCGCCTTCACCAGCCAGTCGAGGGTTTCGGCACCCAGCACGGTACGCAGGGGCGAGGCGGCCTGGCTCACCGGCGTGACCGCCCGGAAAATCGCCCAGAAAATGGCGAAAGCGACGAGCGAGCGGATAATGGTCTCAGCCGTGCGCCAGTACACGGGCGCGGGCTCGAGGAAACGGAACGCCAGATAAAGACCGAGGATGACTGGCAGCAGTCTGAGTGGCGGCGCGATCGCATCGATCACCATGTCGTCCAGCCGATTCTGGGTCCGGGCGGTCAGCCGGCTGAGATTGGCAACCACGAAGCGGGAAAACAGGCCGCGTACCATCACGGCGACGACGACGATGAAGATGGCGATGAGGATGTCGCCCACCGTGGTGCCGAACAAACCCCTGTTCCACACATCCACCGTCAAATCCCAGAAACCTTGCATGCCGTCCATCTATCGCATCCACGCCGTTGGAAACGCGTCATCAACGCGGGAGCGCCGAAAGAGTGCGCGGCGCAGCGAGATTCCCGCTGTGAACCCGTGATCTAGCCGCAGCGGGCTACCGTATCAACAACGTACAGAGACGAGGCATGGATGACACAGGCAGCCGCACCGACTACGATCGGGCAGCCGCGCACCCAGTGGCGGCGAGCAGCGAGAAACAGGGGTATGCAACAGAGGACCGTCTCGTCCCCTGAAATGACCAATCGACTCGAAGCGCTGGTGGAACGCGTTGCCCAGCAGCGCGACCGCACGGCCTTCGTCCAGCTGTTCGAGCATTTCGCTCCCCGCCTGAAGGCGTTCATGCTCCGCGGCGGGGCCGATGCCGAGACGGCGGAAGAGATCGCGCAGGAAGCCATGATCGTGGTGTGGAACAAGGCGGCACAGTTCGACCGCACCCGCGCCGCTCTGTCGACCTGGATCTTCACCATTGCCCGCAACAAGCGGATCGACATGCTGCGCCGGGAAATCCGCCCGGATATCGACCCGCTGGACATGCCCGGGCCGGAAGCCGGTTCCGACGCCGCCGACGTGGTGGCGCTGGATCAGGCGGCGACCGACTTGCGCGGCTCCATCGCGCAATTGCCGGAGGAACAGCGCCAGGTGCTGCAGCTGGCGTTCTTCGAGGACAAATCGCACGGCGCCATATCCGCCGAACTCAACCTGCCGCTGGGTACCGTCAAATCGCGTATCCGGCTGGCGCTCGCGCGTCTGCGCGGCATGATGGGAGACCACACCCCTTGAGCGCTACCCTGGAGCAGGACAGCTTGCTGCTCGATTACGCGAGCGGCGCGTTGCCGGAAGGCCCGGCATTGGCAGTGGCCACACAGCTCGCCCTCGATTCCGAGGCGCGGGCCCGCTACCGCGCGCTGGAAGCCGCCGGCGGCATGCTGTTCGACCAGCTGGAACCGGAATCCGTCTCTGCCACCTTGCTGACGGACACGCTCACACGCCTCGACGATACCGACGGCCTGCTGACGGTGCCCGCTCCCATGCCCGACGCGCAGACCCGCCGGGTGCTGCCGGCGCCGCTGTGGCGGTATGTTCCGGAAAGCCTGGACCGGCTGGCATGGACCCGCTGGGGCAAGAACGTACAGGAAGCGGTTCTGCCGCTGGGCAACCGTGACCATCGGGCGGTGATCCTGCGCATCCAGCCCGGCCACGCGGTGCCGCACCACACCCATGGCGGCGTTGAATACACGGTGGTGCTGTCGGGCGGGTTTCGCGACGAAGGCGGCCATTATGGCCGAGGCGACATCCAGATCTGCGACGGCAGCGTCCGGCACCAGCCCGTCGCCGACATGGGCGAGGAATGCATCTGCCTGGCGGTGCTGAGCGCGCCGATCAAGGTCAGCGGCCTGCTGGGCACGCTGGTCAACCCGTTCCTGAAATTCTGAACCCGCCGCGAGATCATTGACGGCGCCGCCTCCCGGGCGGCGCCGTTTGTCGTCATTCACGGATCAGGCCGACCTGCATCACATCGATGGTGTTGGCGCGAAAGCCGCCTTCGCAATAGGCCAGGTAGTAGCGCCACAGCCGCCGGAAGCGGTCGTCGAGCCCGTCGAACCGCAAGCGGTCCGCCGCGATCTCGAACCGTTCGCGCCACAGCCGCAGCGTGCGCGCATAGTGGTCGGCGTAGAACGCCTCGTTGAGCACGGTCAGGCCCGCCTTGCCGACCTGCTCGCGGAACGCGCTGATCGACGGCAGCATGCCGCCCGGAAAGATGTGGGTCTGGATGAAGTCCGGCCGGCGGCGATAGCGGTCATAGGCATCCTCGCTGATGGTGATGACCTGGAGCGCGGCACGGCCGCCGGGACGCACGGTTTGCGCGATCTTGCCGAAGAAGGTGGGCCAGTACTTCTCGCCGACCGCCTCGAACATCTCGATCGACACCAGATGATCGTAATGACCGGTGACGTCACGGTAGTCGATGAGCTGCACCGAGACCTGGTTGCCGAGGCCGGCGCGCTGCACCCGCTCGCTCGCGAAACGGAACTGCTCCTCGGAGATGGTGATCGAGGTGACGTCGACGCCGCGCTCACGCGCCGCGAATTCGGCGAATCCGCCCCAGCCACAGCCGATCTCGAGAATGCGCTCGCCCGGTTTTGGGTCGATCATGTCCAGCAGCCGCCGGTACTTGTGGCGCTGCGCCTCTTCAAGAGTGGTGTCCTCGGTAGGAAACACACCGGAGGAATAGGTCATCGTGTCGTCGAGCCAGGACGTATAGAAGGCATTGCCCAGATCGTAATGGGCGGCGATGTTGCGCCGACTGCCCTTGCGCGAATTGGGCCGCATGGCGTGCGCCAGACGCTGCAGCGCCTGGGAGAGCCGGTGGCCCTGAACCTCGCGCCGCGTGCCCAGACGGTTGCGGGCGGCCAGTTCGATCAGCGCGGCCAGATCGGCGGTCTCCCAATGACCCTCCACATAGGAGTCGGCGAACCCCACGCTGCCTTCGGCGAACAGACGGCGCAGCGCGTTCCAGTCGCGGAACTGAATGTCGGCCGCGGGACCGGGCACCGCGCCGCTGATCGTCCGCCGCTCGCCCGATGGCAGCTCGATACTCAGCGTGCCCGTTTCCAGATGGCGTTCGGCGAACCCGAAGACCTGGGCCTCGCCGACGCGGCCCAGCAGGCGACCGACCCCGCCCAGCGCCAGCTTGGGCAAGCCGAGACCCCGGGCGGCGATACGCCCGATCGGCCTATCCTCTGGCGGCATAAAGTGGTTCATCGACGTCCCCCGCCACCTGTTCGCCCGTAACCTTCGTTCCCGGCGGCGGCGGGTGCCGGAAGACACGGGCTCCCTTGCGCCACAGCCTGAATGCCTCCCAGTGGATGCCCCCGATGATTTTGAGCGTCATCAGGGGATGCCGGAAGAACATCCGCATCAGTATGCCATCGGTCAGCGGCTTGCGCACGCCCGACAACGCGGCGAACAGGATGTTGCCTTCCGGCGTGGCCTCGCGAATCGCCACGGCCAGCGCCTCGCCTGGATCCGCGAGCCGGAAATGATAGCGCGCCTCCATGCCGATGAACGGCGAGACATACATGTTCTTGTCGCAGGCCTGGCGCACGGAGCCGGAATCGCCCGTCACCGGCAGCAGATAGCTGTGCCGGTCCCTGTAGGTATTGGTGACTTCATAGAGTATGGCACGCAAGACGCCCGAAACGTCGCGCACGTAGTAGATGCTGAGCGGATTGAACACGTAGCCGAGGATGCGCGGGAAGCATAGCAGATCGACGGTCCCGACCGGAAAGTCGTAGCCCTGCGCGCGCAGGGTCCGTTCCACCCAGACGCGGGGCGCCGTGCCGTCGCCGGGACCGAAATCGGCATCGCGGAAACTGAACAGGTTGAAGCGGTTGCGCGAGAACAGGCGAAGGCCGCTGGACAGCCGGTCCAGTTCGTCCACATCAAGCAGCAACGAGAAGACCTTGTAGGTGAAGCGGTGCCGGAACGGCCGGACCCGGTGATGCATCACCACGGCGTCATAAAGGGCGGACCGCATGGCCGTGCTCACGCGACGGCGGCTTCTGTGGCCGGCGCGGTGGACCAGGGAAGGGCGGCGCCCAGAGCGACGCCCACGTCGAGGCCCGACGTGAAGGCGTCTTCGTGGAAGCCGTAGCCGAAATAACTGCCGCAATACCAGATCCGGTCGGCACCCTGGATTTCCGGCAGACGCTTTTGCGCCGCCAGCGCCTTGGCGTCGAAGGAGGGGTGATCGTAGGAGAGCCGCGCGATCAGGCTCTCCGGGCGAGGCTCGTGCAGCGGGTTGAGAGTGACGAACAGCGGTACGCGGGAATCGATGGCCTGCAGGCGGTTCATCCAGTACGTGACGGAAAGCCGGCCTTCCACGTCCTCGGCGCCGCTGGAAAGATAGTTCCAGCTCGACCACACTTCGCGCCGGCGCGGCATCAGGCTCTCGTCGCTATGGAGGACGACCGTGTTGCGCTCGTAATCAAAGGCCCCCATCACCTCGCGCTCCAGCGCGGTCGGCGTCGCCAGCATGCGGTAGGACTGGTCGCCATGAGCCGCCAGAACCACCTGATCGTAGACAATGCCATCGTCCGCATCGGTCTTCACCATGACACCCGAGGCGTCCCGCGAGACGGTGCGCACCGGATGGCCGGAGCGGATGTCACCGGCGAAGTCGGCGAGGATGGCCTGAACATAGGATTGGCTGCCGCCGGTGACCGTGCGCCAGCGCGGCCGGCCCTTGAGAGTCAGCAGGCCATGCTGCTTGTAGAAGCGGATGAAGGTGGCGGCGGGGAAGTCCTCGATCTTGTGGACCGGCATGGACCAGATCGCGGCGGCCATCGGGTAAAGATGGTTGAACCGGAAATATTTCGAGTAACGCTGCCGGTCGAGAAGCTGGCCAAGGGTGATGTCCTCCAGGCCCTCGCGCTCGAGCAGTACCGGCATTTCCCGGTAGAAGCGCAGCAGATCCCAGACCATCCGCCAGTAGAGCGGCCGGGCCATGTTGCGGCGCTGGGCAAAGAGGCCTGACATGCCGGTGCCTGAATATTCCAAGCGCCCATCGCGGATCGACACGGCGAAGGACATGTCGCTTCCCGAGGTCTCGACCCCGAGATGCTCGAACATGGCGACGAGATTGGGGTAGTTGATCTCATTGTAGACGATGAAACCCGTATCCACCGGGACATCGCCGATGATGGTCGGAGCCACCATGGTGTGGCTGTGGCCGCCGAGCCGGGTGTCCGCCTCATAGAGCGTGACGCGGTGGCGCTTCGACAGGGTCCATGCCGCGCCCAGCCCGGCCGCGCCCGAGCCGATCACGGCGATGCGCTGCGCCGGCGTGGTTACCGGTTGCCGAAGCGGAATGATGTTTGGCTGGCCCGTCGTTGTCATATGTCTCAATTCAAAACCGAAGCGTTCTCGTTCATTTCGCCGAGCGCGGCCAAGGCCGCCTTGCGGGCCTCGCCATGATCGACAATCCGGTGCGGATAAGTTTGCCCAAGCCTCAACCCTATCGCCTCGCGGTCATACGCCATCATCGACCATGGTTCCGCCACGTGAGCCGCCGGAACATTGCCCAACTCCGGCACCCAGCGGCGGATATACCCGCCCTCGGGATCGAATTTTCGCGCCTGCAGCGCCGGGTTGAAAACCCGAAAATACGGTGCTGCATCAGTACCACAGCCGGCCACCCATTGCCAGTTGGACGAATTGGCGGCCGTGTCCGCGTCCACCAGCGTATCGAGGAACCAGGCCGCGCCGCGCCGCCAGTCGATGCGCAGATCCTTGACCAGAAAAGACGCGGCGATCATCCGCACGCGATTGTGCATGAAACCGGTATGCCAGAGTTCACGCATGCCGGCATCGACAATGGGATATCCGGTTTCGCCACGCTGCCACGCGCGCAGGCCCGCAGGATCGTCGCGCCAGGGAAAGTTCTCGAACTCGGCGCGCAGCGGACGATGGGTCATCTCCGGGCAGTGATGCAGCAGATGGCACGAGAATTCGCGCCAGCCGATTTCGCGCAGGAAGGTCGCCATGCCGGTGCTCCCTGCATCAGGATGATGCGTGGCGGCATGCCACACCTGGCGCGCGCTGATTTCGCCGAAATGCAGATGTGGCGAAAGGCGCGACGTACCGGGCTGAGCCGGCAGATCACGCGCGGTGTCATAGGCAGGAGCGGCGCGGTCGAGAAACGCCTCGAGCCGCGCCGCCGCCCCTGCCTCGCCGGGTGTCCATGTCTCGCGCAGCCCGCCCGCCCAGTCGGGCGCGCGGGGCAATAAGTCCCAGTCCTCCAGCCTGTCGCTGCCGGGCCACTCGCCAGGCGCGGCGATCGCGGCGGGCGCGTCGAGCGGGGCGGCGGGCGGCGGGGCGTTCAGGCAAGCCTTGTAGAAGGGCGTGAACACCCGATAGGGCGCGCCGCTGCCATTCAGGATCGTGCCGGGTGGAAACAGATGATTGCCCGCGAACAGCCTGAGCGGCACGCCGGCATCTGTCAGCAGCCGTTCCACGGCGCGCTGCCGGGGCTCGTGCGAGGCGCTGGCGACGATGCCGCCAGCCCCGGTCTCACGGAGCAGGTCCGGCATGATCCGGGCCGCGTTGCCGCGCCGCAGGACCAGCCGGGAGGCCAGCGCGCCCAGCGCGCCGGACAGCTGCGTCAGACTGTGATGGAGCCACCAGCGGCTCGCGGCGCCGGGCGCGGCGTGTCTGTTGCCTTCGTCCAGCACGAAGACCGGGATGACCGGACGTCCGGTGCGGGCGGCCGCCATCAGCGCCGGATGGTCCGCGAGGCGCAGATCCGACCGGAACCATAGGATGAGCGGCGACGATGTTGTCATGCTGGTTCTTACGCCCGCGCGGGCGCGGCGGATCAGGCCGCCTGGCCGGAAACCTTCAACTGATTCGCTCGAACTCGATCAGCGAGCCATCGGCCACGGCGACGAACTGCATCTTCACCAGTTCGCCGCTGTCGTCATACCAGAGGTCCATGTCGACCGGCTTGCCGGTCTCGGCGATGATCCCGGTCACCTTGTAGCGGTGCGCCTCGACGGGCTGGCCGACAGCCTCGACCTTTTCGGTGCCGAGCGGCGCCACGTCCACGTCGATGGGCGAGCCATACTGGGTATTGAACCAGCGCGGCTGATCCAGCATGCCCCGCTTCCAGTAGCTGGTCGGCGGCAGCGTGTCCGGCAGCACGCGCTGCTGGTCGTTCGTCCTGACCAGAAGCGCGTCTTCGCCCGAATGGGCCTCGACCTCCCACTTCTTGCCGTTTTGTTGGGTGGAGCTTTCAAAGGCGACGAGCCGGCCGCTGTCCCAGACCTCCAGCGCTTCGTGCTGGTAGCGGTAGACGGTGACGAACAGCAGGTCGACCTTGAGACTGACATCGACGCGGACCTCGAGCTTGTCGCCCTTCTCCACGAAGGTGAGCTTGTGGGTGCCGATGCGGTCACCCTTGCGGAACACGGCGAATTCAATGGTACCGTCTTGAGGAACCCCAGCTTCGCCAGCGAGGACTTCCGGCGCCGCGGGTGTGGCCATCGCCATCACCCCCAGCACAAGCGTCAGTGCGATGGGCCTCTTCCAGTGCATCCGGTGTCTCCCGAAAGCTCAACGTTCGAAGCTCTTACGGGTTCCCCCAAGGATTCGATCACCGCCACGCGGTCTCGTCCGCCCTTACCCGCGCCGAGAGGCTAGCACGGGGAACGACGACCCGAAAGCGGCGACGCGGTCAGGGCGCCGCGCGCATTCGCTCCGTCGTCCAGGCAACGGTCTGCCCAAGCGCGTCGTGCACCGCCTGATCGAACGCGGCAATGACAGCCGGCATTTCAGGGGATGTCGCCTGCACGGTCGTTTCGATGACCGTGCGGCCGGCGGACGCCAGCGGGCCCAGCCGAACGAGACTGATCGCCAGCCGCACGCGCACCGTGGGTGTCTGGGCGCCTTGGAAGTATTCGGCCTGGAAATCGCGCAGATTGACCTGCAGTTCGTACTGGGCGGGGACGACGGCGCCGCCGCGGGCTTGGCTCACGGCCTGACCCGCCCCCTCGAAGGTTTCGACCAGCGTGTTCTGGAGCATGACGGACGGACGTCCCGCCCAACGCGCCTCGGCGAAGAACTGCAATTCGTTGGGGGACGACCGCCGCGCGATGAGCGTGGTGTCGAGCCCGCCGGAAACGGTCGGGTCCTCGATCAGCAAAAGAGCTTCGGTCCCGGACGCGCCGACGGTGGACGGCGCGGTGAGGTTGTAGAGGCCCGGCGCCGGACCGGAATTGGGCAGCTTGACCAGACCGCCGCAGGCGGTGAGCAGGACCGGCATCAAGAGGGACAGCGCGGCGACGCCAAGGCGGCGCGTGAGACGGATCGGCATCATGGTTTGGGAGCCTCGATCTGGGGCGTCTTGGGCGGAAAGAGGAAATCGGTCGGGCTCTGCTCGATCCGCTCGAGCACCCGGTTGAGCGATGCCGCGGCGCGGCGCGCCTCGGTGGCGAACTGGCCGATCTCGGGCAAGGCGGTGCCGGTGAAATTGCTGACCGCGCCCCGGTTTTCAGCAATCATCTGGTTCAAATTGTCGCTGACCTGCTCGAAGTTCCTGGCCGCCTTGCGGATATCTGCCAACGCCGCGGGAACGTCCTGCGCGGTCATGGTCTCCACATTGGCGGCAACCCTGTTGACCCGTTCCATCGTGTCGCGGGCCTGGGCGATGGTGGCCTGCAGATCCGGTGTCATGGCGGCAACGCCGCCGCTGGTGGTTTCGACATTGTCGAGAATGCGCGAGACCTTGCCGATGTTCTCGTCGCTGATCAGCTTGTTCGCCTGGTCCAGCACCCTGATCGCCGAAGCGAGAACCTCGGGCGCGGTGCGGAACACGCCCTGCAGCCCGGTGATGCGCGACGGAATGATCGGGTATTCCTCGCCTTCCGGGGTCGAAAGCGGCTGGCCCGGCTTGTCGTCCTTGTCGTCGTTGATCAGCTGGACGAAGGACACGCCCGTGAAGCCCATGACCTCAAGCGTGGCGATGGTATCGGTGGTGACCGGCGTGTTCGAGAAAACGCGGATGGTGACCTTGACCCGGCTCGCCTTGCGCGGATCGACGGCGATCTGGCGCACCTCGCCCACCAGCAGGCCGTTGAAGCGCACCTCGCCCGCCTTGCCCAGACCGGTCACCGGCGTATCGAAGTAGATGTTGTAGTAGTTGTAGTCCTTGTCGATATCGACCTTGGCCGCCCAGAAAAAGAAGGCGATGAGGCCAACGAACATCATCAGGACGAAGCTGCCGATCAGGACGTGATGCGCACGGGTTTCCATGTTTATTCTCTATTGCTTTCCGAGACCCGCAGCGCGTGACCGGGGACCGTGGAAGTACTCTCGAATCCACGGATGGTCGCTCTGCAGCATGTCGTCCATCGTTCCCACCAATTTAACACGTTTGTCCGCGAGCACGGCAATCCGGTCGCAGATGGCGTTCAGCGAGTCCAGATCGTGGGTGATCATCACCACGGTCAGGCCGAGCGCGTCGTGCAGCTTGCGGATCAGTTCGTCGAACGCCGCCGCGCCGATCGGATCGAGCCCGGCCGTCGGCTCGTCGAGAAACAGGATATCCGGATCGAGCGCGATGGCGCGCGCGATACCGGCGCGCTTCTTCATGCCGCCCGACAGTTCCGAGGGATATTTCGGCGCCGCATCCGGCGGCAGGCCGACCATGCTGAGTTTCATGGAGGCCAGTTCGTCCATGAGAATCTGCGGCATGCCAGGGATGTGCTCGCGCAGCGGCACCTCGACGTTCTGCGCCACCGTCAACGCCGTGAACAGCGCGCCTTCCTGGAACAGAACGCCCCAGCGCCGTTCGATACGGCGCTGTTCCGAGTTGGTCAGGGACAGGAAGTCCTCGCCGAACACCCAGACCGAGCCGGCCTGCGCCTTGTTGAGGCCGATGATCGTGCGCATGAGCACGGATTTGCCCGTGCCGGAGCCGCCGACGATGCCGATCACCTCGCCCTTGCGGATATCCAGATCCAGATTCTCGATCACCGGCGACTTGCCGTCGAATCCGACCTCCAGCCCGCGAATGGAAATAGCGATGTTCTCGTCGTCCTTCATGTCGGAATCGACCATGCCGCTAGATCCCCAGCGAGGTGAAGAAGACGGCGAAGAAGGCGTCGAGCACGATGATCATGAAGATGGATTCGACGACGGACTTGGTGGTCCGCTGGCCGACGCTCTCGGCACTGCCTTCCACCGACAGGCCTTCGTAACAGCCGATCAGCGCGATGATCGCACCGAAGATGGGCGCCTTGATCAGGCCGACCCCCAAATCCCAGCCCAGGATCACATCGTGGGTGCGCTCGAGGAACTGCTGCGGCGTGATGTCCAGGGTCAGCCAGGAGATCACCGCGCCGCCGAGCAGGCCGACGATATCCGAATAGAAGGTCAGGATCGGCATCATCACGATCAGCGCCACGACGCGCGGCACGACCAGCGTATCCAGTGGCGAGATCGCGAGCGTGTCCATCGCGTCGATTTCCTGGTGCATCTTCATCGACCCGATCTCGGCCGTGAAGGCGCTGCCGGAGCGGCCGGCGATGATGATGGCCGACAGCAGGATGCCGAACTCGCGCAGCACCGCGGTCACCACCAGATTGACGGTGAAGATTTCGGCGCCGAAGAAGCGAAGCTGATAGGCGCCCTGATAGGCGATGACGATGCCGATCAGGAACGAGATGAGGCCGACGATCGGCAGGGCGTTCAGACCGACCAGTTCCATCTGACGCACGGTGGCGGTGAGCCTGAACCGGCGCGGATTGAGAATGGAGCGCCACAGAGCCTCGAGCACGAGCCCGACGAAACCCAGCGAGGCCTGGACCTGCGCCCCCACTCTGACGACGCCTGCGCCGACATCCTCCAGCACCCGGATCAGCACATTCGGCTGGGGCGGCTCGATCAGGCATAGCGCGTCGTTCAGGCTCGCCTGTTCGATGAGCGCGCGCTGCTGTTCGGTACCGCCGGTGTATTCAACATCGAGGCCCTGGGCGCGCAGATCGCGGACGGTGCGGTAGAGCAGCCACGCGCCTGCCGTGTCCAGCCGCTCGATACGGCTGAGATCCACGATGATCGGCGCCTCGCCGCGAGGCTTCAGCGCCTCGAGCGTTTGATAAAGGGATGGTGAATGACCGACGATCCACGCGCCGCCCGCCTGAAGCGTCAGGCCGGCCTCGCTCTTTTCCTCGGAAATCCACGGCGTCGTGCCGGTGGCCAACCCCTGCCCCATGTACCCTCCAGGCTCCTAGCCGCAGTATCGCCGACATTCCAGAGGCTTGGCAATCACCGCCGCGTCTGTATACGGTAACGGGGTTACCAGCTGCAGGGAGTTTTCATGACGACCGTGAACGCCGTCATCGATTTCTGGTTCCCCGAAAACGTTCGTCCCTCTCCGGATCATCCCGAAGGCCTGGATAATCCGGCCTGGTTCACGCCGGACGCAGCCTATGATTCCGAGATCGCCCGCCGGTTCGGCGAGGCATGGGGGCAGGCTGGCGAGGGCGCGTTGGATGGGTGGACCGCCACCCCGGAAGGCGCGCTGGCGCTGACCATCCTGCTCGACCAGTTCCCCCGGAACATGTTCCGGGGCGACCCACGCGCCTTTTCGACCGATCCGAAGGCGCTCGCGGTCGCCCTCGCCGCCATCGATCGCGGAGACGATGCCGACTTGCCGGCGGTAATGCGCAAGTTTTTCTACCTGCCGCTCGAGCACGCCGAGGATCCGGCCATGCAGGCGCGCTGCGTGGCCCTGTTCACGGCGCTGGGCGAGGCCGAGGCGCTGCGTTACGCGGTCCTGCACCGCGACATCATCGCCCGGTTCGGTCGCTTTCCCCATCGCAACCACATCCTGGGCCGCGTCAGCACGCCCGAGGAGACAGCGTGGCTCGAGGGCGGCGGCGAAACCTTCGGGACGTCGGTCTGAGCCGCTCCTGCGTGGCAAAACCCCTTGGCCGCCGGGCCGCCCGGCGATATAACGACCTGAAATGCCGTCAGGAGATCTGCGATGCACAACCCCGATCAGTTGCCGCTGTTCATTGCCTTCATGCTGTTCACCTTCGTGGTGATGGGCGGCATGTCATGGGTGTTCGCCAAGTGGATGAAGCAGCACCGCGACATGGAACGTCAGTGGCTGGCCAATGATCAGAGCCATGGCCACGACCACGCGGGTCACGATCACCACAACCACCACTGAGCGGTCGCCGAAGCCGGATCACGCGAAGCGCGGGTCCGGCTCGGTATAGATCCATGAGCGCATGGCGCCTACGAGCGCGAGGCATGTCAGCCTGTTCGTCGCATAGGCGCCCGTGTCGATGCCGATCCGGCTGGGCCGCTCGGCGCTGGGATATTCCTCGGGCTTGAAGGCCACCGAGTGGCCGTGCACCACCACCTTGCCATGGTCGCGGGTGGAGCGCAGGAACTCGTCCCTGATCCACATCAGATCATCCTGGTCCTGTCGCCCGAGCGGAACGCCCGGACGCACGCCCGCATGCACGAACAGGTAGTCGCCTTCCGCATGCTGCGCGCGAAGGCCGCGCAGGAACGCCAGATGCTCGGGCGGCAGCACGGCCGCCAGCCGGTCGCGAATCTGCTTGGCTTCGTCGATGACCCAGCCGCCCTCGAGCGGCGCGCCGTAGCTCTCCATGGTCGCGAGGCCGCCGTTCTGGAACCATACGGCGCCATCGGCCGGCTGGCTCAGGAAGCGCAGCATCAGATCTTCGTGATTGCCCATGAGATGGATGGTCTCGAAATCCGGCGGCGGCGACAGCAAGCGCTCGATGACGGCCCGACTGTCGGGACCGCGGTCCACATAGTCGCCCAAGGTGATCAGCACCTTGCGGAATCCCGCATAACGGGCCGCGTGATCCTCGATACGCACAAGCACCTGCTGGAGCAGGTCGGCGCGGCCGTGGATGTCGCCGATGGCGTAGACACAGGTCCGGGGCGGCGCCTGGACGAACTTGCGTTTCTTGCGGAACAGGCCGAACACGCGAGGCTCCGCCCGATCAGGAAGCAGGCGCGGCCGGCTTGGTCTGCAGCGCCTTGATGATCCGCTGATTGCGGATACGCTCGGCGTGATCCTCCGGCGTCATTCCCGTGTAATCGGCCAGATCCACGTCGGCGCCCATCTGCACGAGCAGCTCGACGATGTCTGGAGCATTCGCGCGCACGGCCTTGATCAGGGCGGTCTCGCCGCGCTTGTCGCCGATATTAAGGTCGGCCTTGTAGTAGACCAGCAACTGGGCCGAGGCGAGGTCCTTCTGGGTCGCCGCCCGCATCAGCGCGGTCTCGCCGGTGGCCCGATTGAACAGGTCGGGGTTGGCCTTGTACTCGAGCAGGGTCTTGACCAGGCTGGGGTCGCCGATGGAGACCGCCACGACGAGCGCGGGCGTGCTGTCATGCTCGCGGGCATTGGGATTGCCGCCATTGACCAGATATGGCAGCACCTCGCCATAGGACTGCTTGCGGACGTTGCGGATGAACTCGGCGTCCGAGGTCATCTGCGCCATGGCGCCACCCGCGACAAAGCACAGCGCGGTCAGCGCCAGGACCAGCTTGCCGGCCAATCGCCCCCAATATGTCATCATGCTGCCCTTGATCCTTCTGTGTCGGCGTCCGAGCCTATATATAGGGCGAACCTAGCCCAACCCACCCCAGTTGGAAACCCGGCCATGCGTCTCCTGCTTTCCGCTCTCTTCGCCCTGCTCGTTCTGGCGGCCGTGCCCCTCGCCGGATGCGGCGACGGCAATTGCCGCGCGAAAGGCGATCCCGGCGTTCCCGTCGGCGGGGCGTTCGAGCTCGTCGACACGGCCGGCAAGACCGTCACCGACGAGAGCCTCAAAGGAAAGTACCGGATCGTCTATTTCGGCTTCACCTACTGCCCGGACATCTGTCCGACCGAGCTTCAGCACATCAGCGACGCGCTCGACAAGCTGGGCGACGGCGCCGCACGGTTCACGCCGGTGTTCGTGACGGTCGATCCGGAACGCGACACGCCCGAGGTGCTCGGCGACTATCTGAAGAATTTCCACGCGTCGTTCATCGGGCTGACCGGCACGCCGGAGCAGATCGAACGGGCCGCCAAGGCGTACCGCATCTATTACGCCAAGGCCGAGCGGCCGGACGCGCCCGATGCCTATACCATGGACCACTCGTCCTACGTCTACGTGATGGATTGCGAGGGCCGCTACATCGAACACTTCAACTTCGGCGTGTCGGCCGACGAGATGGCCGCCCGGCTCGGCAAGCTGCTCTGACCGCCGGAATCTCTCGCAGGTTGCAATTTCCTGAAATCGCTTCAGATTGAATACCCCATCACCTGGAGCGCTGGACCCATGCTTTACAATACCCACGAACTTGGACGCTTTGCCCTTCAGCCCGCGCGGCTGATGGCGGAAGCCGGCCAGTACGTGTTCTCCAGCCCGTTCAATCCCTGGTCGCAGACCTGGGCAGGCAAGGCGATTTCCGCCGCCTGCGCGGTCTTCGAGGAGACGACCAGACGGTTCGACAAGCCGGCCTTCGGCCTGCCGACCACCACCATCGAGGGCCGCGAGATCCCCGTGCGCGAGGAAATCGTCGGGCGGCGGCCCTTCTGCCAGCTCAGGCACTTCGTGCGCGACGGCGCGCCGGACGGTCAGCCGCGCCTGCTGCTGGTGGCGCCGCTGTCGGGCCATTACGCCACGCTGCTGCGCGGCACGGTGGAATCCCTGCTGCCCGATCATGACATCTACATCACCGACTGGCGCGACGCGCGCGACGTGCCGGTGAGCGAGGGCACGTTCGACCTCGATGACTACATCGACTATGTGATGGCCTATCTGCACCTGCTGGGGCCGAACACCCATGTGATGGCCGTGTGCCAGCCGGCGGTGCCGGTTTTCGCCGCCATCGCGCTGATGTCGCAGGACAATGATCCGTGCGTGCCGCCCTCGATGACCCTGATGGGCGGCCCCATCGATACCCGGAAAAGCCCGACCACGCCGAACAAGCTGGCCAAGGAGCGGCCTTATGAATGGTTCGAGAAGAACCTGATCACCCATGTCCCGGCGAATGCGCCCGGCTTCCTGAGGCGGGTCTATCCCGGCTTCCTGCAATTGACCGGGTTCCTTGCCATGAACTGGGACCGGCATGTGGAATCCCACGTGAACTATTACAACCAACTGGTCGACGGCGACGGCGACAGCGACAGCGCCCAGAAGCACCGGGAGTTCTACGAGGAATACATGGCGGTGATGGATCTGCCGGCGGAGTATTATCTGCAGACGATCCGGGTGGTGTTCCAGCAGCACCTGCTGCCGCGCGGCATGATGGTGCATCGCGACCGGCTGGTGAAGCCCGAGGCGATCCGCAAGACGGCGCTGCTGACGGTGGAGGGCGAGCGCGACGATATTTCCGGTCCGGGCCAGACCCAGGCGACCCATTCCCTGTGCATCAATTTGCCCGAGAGCATGCGCGAGGATTACGTGCAGCCGGGCGTGGGCCATTACGGCGTGTTCAACGGCCGGCGCTGGCATACGGAGATCGCGCCCCGGGTGAAGGATTTCATCCGCAAATTCGACCATTCCGCCGCATAGCGACGCCGTGAACGAGCCCGCCCCCTTCTGGAAGACCAAGCAACTCGCGGAGATGTCCCGCACCGAGTGGGAATCCCTGTGCGACGGCTGCGCCCGCTGCTGTCTGCACAAGCTC
Source organism: Iodidimonas sp. SYSU 1G8 (assembly GCF_039655775.1). Taxonomy (NCBI): domain Bacteria; kingdom Pseudomonadati; phylum Pseudomonadota; class Alphaproteobacteria; order Iodidimonadales; family Iodidimonadaceae; genus Iodidimonas; species Iodidimonas sp. SYSU 1G8. The sequence continues at coordinate 74,402 of NZ_JBBYXJ010000002.1, forward strand.
GAGGACGAGGATACGGGGGAAATCCTGCAGACCAATGTCTGCTGCCGTCTGCTCGACACGCAGGGATGCGGCTGTACCAAGTACATGGAGCGTCAGCGGCTGGTGCCCGATTGCCTGGTGCTGACGCCCGAAAACGTGGTCGGCCTGAACTGGATGCCGCGCACCTGCGCCTACCGGCTGCTGTCGGAAGGCAAGGACCTGGAATGGTGGCATCCGCTGGTGTCCGGCGATCCGGACAGCGTCCACAAGGCCGGTATTTCCGTGCGCGGCAAGGTGGTCTCGGAGCGTGAGGCCGACGATCTGTTTCAGCATCTGGTGGACTGGGAGCTTTAGGCCTCGGCCCCGCGCAGGACGTCTCGCACGTCGAACGGCGTCGAGAACCGACCGCCGATCTCGCTCTGAAAAAACTCGAAATACCCTGTGCAGGTCGCCAGAAGGCGCGCGAGGTCATCCTTGTCGCGGACATAGGGCGTGCAGCCGGGCCGTAGTGACGGACTGTGAAAGCTGAAGCTGAACACCCGCACGCCGTCGGCGAGCAGCTTTCGGGTCAGTCGCTTCAGGTCGGCAAGCGCGTATCCTTCCGGCGAGAGCCGAAGCCGCTCGAGCAGGCCGAGGCGCGAGAACGCCGCCTTGACCCGCAAGCGCTCCATGCGCCGCCCGCCGACAATGCGATGCAGCGCCTGGCCTTGCCCGGCCAGCAGGCCGGCATATCCGGCGGTGGACGGCAGCTCCAGCAGGTCGCCGCCCGGCCCGAACCAGAACGGATCCGCCCCGTAGGCGGAATGATCCGGTCCGCCATCACCACGGCCGTCGAACCGCGCGCAGATGCTCAAATCGATCTGGAAACCCAGATCGGCGATGATCGCCGGGGTCGCCGGGCCGATGCCGTACCGGCCTGCCTTGTGGATGACCGGCCTGACCGAGAAACTCTCGGTGATGCGCCCGGCGAGCGCGTCCAGCTTGGCCTGCTCCAGCGCGGCGGGCAAGTTGCCCTGATAGGAGTTGACCCGGCTGACGGCCTCCTCGAAGGGCGGCGTGACCCAGCTGTGCAACTGGGCGCCGACCAGAGCCTTGCCGGACGCCGCCGCGTCGATCAGATGGCGAGCCTTGGCCGGCTGGTCCGCCACGGGGTAGTCAACGGCGTAAACCGGGACGATGCCGAAGCGCTCGAACAGATCCTGGGCCCGGCCGATCTCGGCGAGCGCCTCGACGGAATGCCCGGTCCGGCTGAACGGCTTTGACCAGTCGAATTCTTCTTCCGTATCGATGACGACCAGCAACACGGGCGCGGACGATGCCGGCAGTCTTGCAATACGCCGCTTGAAATCCGCCATTCCACCAATCCGGGACCTGCGCTTCCCGCACTTTCCGGCATCGACCGATGATGCGCAAGCCGCGTTCCGGCGCGCCGGTCAATCGGCGCGGGTCTGCCTGGCGCTGTCGGCCCGGACCATGATGTCTTTCCAGATCCGGGCCGGCAGGCCACCTCCCGAGATGTGGTTCATGGGGGAATTGTCATCATTGCCGAGCCAGACGCCGCCGACATAGCGGTCCGTGTAGCCGACGAACCAGGCATTGCGCCATTCCTGGCTGGTACCGGTCTTGCCCGCGGCGACCCGGTTGGGCAGCCGCGCGGCCGTGCCGGTGCCATAGGAAACCACCGCGCGCAGCACCTCGTCGAGCTGGGCGACCTGCTGTGGGGCCACGACCCGCTCCTTGTTGTCCTTGTGACGGAACACGCGCTTGCCGTCGCCGTCGCGAATTTCCACGATGGCATAGGGGTAGACGCCGTAACCGCCATTGGCGATGGCCGCGTAGGCGGCGGTCAGCTCGACCAGCCGCACCTCGGTGACGCCGAGCGACACACTGGGCAAGGAACTCATGGGCGTGGTGATGCCAAGCCGTTTCGCGGCCTGGACCACTGTCGCCTGGTCCGCCGCGTTGGCCAACTTCACCGCGACGGTGTTGATCGAATCCGCGAACGCGGTCCGCAAGGTCACCGGCCCGCGGAACTCTCCGGCATAGTTCTGGGGTTGCCAGCCGTCGAGAATGACCGGTGAATCCCGCATGACGTAGTTGGGATCGTAGCCTGCCTCGAAGCCCGCCAGATACACGAACAGCTTGAACGCGGAACCGGGCTGGCGCAGGGCACGCACGGCGCGGTTGAACTCGCTCTGCTGATAGTCGCGGCCGCCAACCATGGCGCGAACCTCGCCGTCGGAGGTCATGATCACGGCGGCGCCCTGGCCGACCTTCGCGGCCGGACCGGCGCCGTCGAGGGCATCGGTCAGCGCCTGCTGGGCGGCGAATTGCACGGCGGGCTCGAAGGTGGTGCGCACGGTCAGGTCGCTGGTGGGCTCGCCCACATATTGGGGTAGCTCGGCCATCACCCAGTCGGTGAAATAGCGCGCGCTGTCGCCGGCCGCGCGCGAGGCGATCCGGGGCATCTTCAGCGACTTGCGCTGGGGCTGACGCAGGAAATCAGCGTCGACCATGGCATCCAGGACCAGCGAGGTGCGCGCCGCCGAGCGCTTGGCGTCGTTGAGCGGTGAATAAGCCGACGGCGCCTTGAGCAGACCGGCAAGAAGCGCGGCTTCCTGCACATTGATGTCCTCGACCTCCTTGGCGAAATAGCGGCGCGACGCCGCCTCGACGCCATAGGCGCCGGCGCCGAAATAGACCCGGTTCAGATACTGCTCGAGGATCTGGTCCTTGGTCAGCCGCCGCTCCAGCGCATAGGCGAGCATGGCCTCCTGCACCTTGCGCTTCATGTGGCGCTCGGGCGTCAGGAAGAGATTCTTGGCCAACTGCTGGGTGATGGTGGAGCCGCCCTGAACCACGTCGCCGCTGCGCAGATTGGCGACGATGGCCCGCAGCACGCTCCAGAAGTCCACGCCCTCATGGCTGTAGAAACGGCGGTCCTCGATGGCCAGCACCGCCTTGATCAGATGATCCGGCATCTGCCCGCGCTTGACCCATTCGCCGCCGACGCCGCCATAGGCGGCGATCTGCGCGCCATGCCGGTCGAGAATGGTGATCGCCGGCGGCCGGTTCTCCGCCAGCGTCTTGTCCACGTCGGGCAGCTCCAGCGCCCACCAGACGACGACCAGCACGAGCACGCCGCCCGCGCCGGCGGCGATGGCGAGAAGCCATGCGAAGACGGACCGCTTCCAGCTGCCCGGCTTACGCGCGGGGCCGGTTTTCCTGGCGGGTGTTTTGCGGGGTGTCTCGGAATTCTTGGATGAGGCCATGGATCAATCAGTTTGCCCGGCGCGACGAGCGGGCACCTTAAGCGGGGACAATGACGGAATCAGGGCGTGTTGGCGGCGGCCTGCATGGGGGCTGTCTAACCTCTCGACCCGGCGGTTGTCAAAACACGACTGGATATAGGATGGCCGGGGAGCGCGTGGAGACCCGCAAGCCTCCACGCGAAAATATTGTTGCCGTCTCGTAATGGACGGGCATGCGATCAGATGTCCAGATTGGCGACCTGCAGGGCATTGGTCTGGATGAACTCGCGGCGCGGCTCGACCACATCGCCCATCAGCTTGGAGAACATCTCATCCGCCGTGTCGCCATGGCTGACCTTCACCTGCAGCAAGGTACGCGCGTCCGGATCAAGGGTGGTCTCCCACAACTGGTCGGCATTCATCTCGCCCAGGCCCTTGTAGCGCTGCACGCTGATTCCCTTGCGGCCCAGGGTGATGACGGCCTCGAACAGCTCCAGCGGCGAGGAAATCTTCACCACCTCGTCGCGGTAGCGCAGGATCCCCGGCTGCTCGTATGTGAGGTGCAACTCGCCCGCCATCGCATGGAGCGCGCGCGCCTCGGCGGAATCCAACAGGGCCGCGTCGATCACATGCTCCTCGCGCACGCCGCGCAGCTCACGCGAGAACACCAGGCCGCCATTGTCGGCGACCGCGCCCACCCAGCCCCGCTCGGCCTCCAGCGAGAGCGCGTCCATGCGCGCGACCACGTCCCCCAGAATGCGTTCGGCCGACCCGCGGTCGGATAGCAGGTCCGAGTTCATGGCACCAACGATGACCAGCTGCTCCAGCAGGGCGCGGTAATAACGGGCCGGCAGTGAATCGAGCAGCGATTTCACCCGGGCCGCCCGCTGCACGAGGGCACGGAGATCTTCGCCCGCGCGCTGGGTGCCGTCATGGAGCGAGAGCACCATGTCCCTGATACCCGCCTCGATCAGGTAGAGATCCAGCGCCGGCATGTCCTTCAGGTAGACTTCCGATTTGCCACGCGCGACCTTGAACAGCGGCGGCTGAGCGATGTAGAGATGCCCCGCCTCGATCAGCTGCGGCATCTGGCGGTAGAAGAAGGTCAGCAGCAGGGTCCGGATGTGAGCGCCATCGACGTCGGCGTCGGTCATGATGATGACCTTGTGGTAGCGCAGCTTGTCCAGATTGAAGTCGTCGCGACCGATTCCGGTGCCCAGCGCCGTGATCAGGGTGCCGATCTCGTTGGATCCGAGCATGCGGTCGAAGCGGGCACGCTCCACGTTGAGGATCTTGCCGCGCAGCGGCAGAACGGCCTGGCGGCCGCGATCACGGCCCTGCTTGGCCGAGCCGCCTGCCGAATCACCCTCGACGATGAACAGTTCCGACAGGGCGGGATCGCGCTCCTGGCAATCGGCCAGCTTGCCCGGCAGATTGGCCACGTCCAGCGCGCCCTTGCGACGGGTCATCTCGCGCGCCTTGCGGGCCGCCTCGCGGGCCAGCGCCGCCTCCATCACCTTGCCGACGATGATCCGGGCGTCGGACGGATGTTCGTCGAGCCACTGATTCAGCTTGTCGTTGATCAGGCTCTCGACCACGGTCCGCACCTCGGACGAGACGAGCTTGTCCTTGGTCTGCGACGAGAATTTGGGGTCGGGTACCTTCACCGAGAGCACGCAGGTCAGGCCTTCGCGGGCGTCGTCGCCGGTCAGCGGCACCTTGTCCTTCTTGGCGCCCATCGCCTGGTTGGCATAGCTATTGACCGTGCGCGTCAGCGCGGCGCGAAAGCCGGCCAGATGGGTGCCGCCGTCACGCTGGGGAATGTTGTTGGTAAAGCACAGCACGTTCTCGTGATAGCTGTCGTTCCACTGCAGCGCCGCTTCCACGGTGATGCCGTCGCGCTCGCCGGTGACCAGAACGGGCGGCGCATGCAGCGCCGTCTTGTTGCGGTCCAGATAGCTGACGAACGCCGCGACACCGCCTTCATAGAACAGGGCCACCTGCTTGTGTTCGGCATGGCGCTGGTCGGCCAGGTTGATGCGCACGCCAGAGTTGAGGAACGCCAGCTCGCGCAGCCGGTGCTCCAGCCGGTCGTAATCGAACACGATCTGGCCAAAGGTCGCGGTGGAGGGCAGGAAGCGAACCTGGGTGCCGGTCTTGCCCTCGGACGGGCCGACCGCGACCAGATCGCCCTGCGGCTCGCCATGATGGAAGCGCATGTAATGTTCCTGGCCCGCGCGCCAGATGCGCAGGTCGAGCCATTCCGACAGGGCGTTCACCACCGACACACCGACACCGTGCAGGCCGCCCGAGACCTTGTAGGAGTTCTGATCGAACTTACCGCCGGCATGGAGCTGGGTCATGATGACCTGCGCCGCCGAGACACCTTCCTCGGTATGGATGTCGGTCGGAATGCCGCGGCCATTGTCGGTCACCGAGACGCTGCCGTCGGGGTGCAGCACCACGCGGATGTCGTCGCAATAGCCGGCCAGCGATTCGTCGATGGCGTTGTCGGTCACCTCGAACACCAGATGGTGCAGGCCCGAGCCGTCTTCCGTGTCGCCGATATACATGCCGGGGCGCTTGCGCACCGCGTCGAGACCACGCAGGACCTTGATGGAATCCGCGCCGTAGTCGGATCCGTCGTTCTGTGGCTCTTGGTGGTTGTCTTCGCTGTTAGACATCAGTTTTGGTCACCTTGCCTTGCGCGACGCAGAGGAACTGCGCCGCTCCCGTCAATCGTTCAAACAGCGCGCGGTCGGTCCCGGTCATCCAGGCTTGCGACCCGAGCGCGATAATCTCGTCGAACAGCGCCTCGCGGCGCGCCTCGTCCAGATGCGCCGCCACCTCGTCGAGCAGCAGCAGCGGCGGCGCGCCCCGATGCACCGCCTGAAGCCGGGCGTCGGCCAGCACCACGGCCACCAGCAGCGCCTTCTGCTCGCCCGTCGAGCACAGCGCGGCCGGCAGGCCCTTCGCCAGGTGCACCACCTCCAGATCGGCGCGGTGCGCGCCTTCCTGGGTGCGGCCCGCATCCCGGTCCGCCGCACGGTTGCGCCGGAGCAACGCCTGCAGGCGCCCTTCGACCTCGACCGCCGCATGCTCGGCGAGCATGTCCTCGGCAAAGCCGCGAACGGTCAGTTCAGCGCGGGGAAACGGCCCGATTCCAGCCGCCAGCGCACCGCGCAGCCGCAGCACCGCCTCGCGCCGCGCGGCGCCGATGGCCACCGACTGTTCCGCCATGCGCGCCTCGAGCGCCGTCAGCCACGTATCGTCGCCGCCACCATCGCGCAGCAGCTTCATGCGCTCACGCGTCACCCGCTCATAGGCGCCGACACGCCGGCCGTGGTCCGGGTCGTAGCCCAGGACCAGGCGATCGAGAAACCGCCGCCGGTCGGAGCGCCCCTCGACGAACAGCCGATCCATCTGCGGCGTCAGCCAGACCGCGCGGATCAGGTCGGCCAGTGCCGCGGGACCGCGCGCGGGGGCGCCGTCGATGCGCACCACGCGCCGTTCGGCCGCGTCGTCCTCGTCATCCGTCCGGCCTTCGACACCCGTGCCGATGGCGGCCGTACCCGAAGGCGTTTCGATCCGCGCGGCCACGGCCCAGCCGCCCGCACCGCCCAGCCGCGACAGATCCGGCAGGCGGGCGCCGCGCAACCCACGCCCCGGCGTCAGATAGGACAGCGCCTCGAGCACGTTGGTCTTGCCCGCGCCATTGGCTCCGGTCAGCACCACCGGGCGCGCCGCCACCTCGATCCGTTCCGCGGCGTAGTTGCGGAAATCGGTCAGGGTCAGTCGCGTCACCGCCAGCAACAGCGCCGCCGCCTCGGGTTCCGCCGCCCGCTTCGCATGGTGTTCCGCTTGCAGCATTCGCTTTCCGGACGCGCTCCCGCGCCTTTAGACCCTCATCGGCATCAGCACGTAGAGGGCGGCATCGTCGCCGCCGTCGCGCACCAGCGTGGGGGCGGCCGCGTCGGCGAACGACACACGCACCGTGTCGCCCTCGATCTGGCCCATGATGTCCAGGACATAGCGGGCGTTGAAGCCGATCTCCATGGGCTCGGACGAATAGCCCGCGGCCAGTTCCTCGGTCGCCGAGCCGCTGTCCGGGCTGTTCACCGCCAGGGTGACCCGATCCGTGTCGATCATCAGCTTCACCGCCCGCGATTTCTCGCTGGAGATGGTGGATACACGGTCGATCGCCTCGGCGAACAGCCGGGCATCGACTTCCAGGTCGCGGTCGTTATTCGACGGGATGACCCGGACGTAATCGGGGAAGGTGCCGTCGATCAGCTTGGAGGTGAGCACCGCATCCTCGAAATCGAAGCGGATCTTGCTCTCGGACAGGCTGACCTGGATCATGCCGTCGGCTTCATCAAGCAGCTTGCGCACTTCCTGCACGGTCTTGCGCGGCACGATGACGCCCGGCATGCCCGCCGCGCCCTTCGGCATGGGCAGGCGCACCCGCGCCAGACGGTGACCGTCCGTGGCGACGCCGATCAACGTCGGCTCGGCGCCATCGGACACGTGCAGATAAATGCCGTTCAGATAGAAACGGGTTTCCTCGGTGCTGATGGCGAAGCGGGTCTTGTCGATGAGGCGCTTCAGGTCGGCGGCGGCCAGCGGAAAACGGTGCGGCAGCGCGTCCTCGGACATGACCGGGAAATCCTCGCGCGGCAGGCAGGCCAGCACGAAGCGCGAACGGCCCGCGCTAAGCGTCAGGCGCTGTTCGCCGCCCCGATATTCGAGCTCGACCTGCGAGCCATCGGGAAGCTTGCGCACGATGTCGTAGAGGGTGTGCGCCGGCGTGGTGATCGCGCCCGGTGCCGAAATGTCGGCGGCGACGGATTCCACCACGGCGAGATCCAGATCCGTGGCCGTCAGGTTGAGCCGGCCATCGGCCGCCTCGAGCAGCATGTTCGACAGGATCGGAATGGTCGTGCGGCGTTCGACGACACTTTGCACGTGGCCCAGCGACCGCAAGAGCGCCGCGCGTTCGATTGTAAGTTTCATGGGCTCTTAACTGAGTTGATGTGAAGGCCGTTAAGCCCTTGTCTTTCTTATCGTTTCCTGACCACCGGCAAGGCCGGCGCGCAGGCCCGGAAGACATGTCCCCAAGACCGGGGTCAACCGGACGGAGACTCTAGCAGACGAGGGCGGGAATGGCACGCAAAAGTCGGGCGGACGCCCGCCGGGCTCCGCTCCGAATCGCCGGGACGCAGGCGTCAGTTCTCGAGCGTGCGGCGCAGGTTCTCGATGTCCTGATCGAGGCCGCTGTCGGTCTCGCGCAGCTCCTCGATGCGGCGCACCGCGTGCATCACCGTGGTGTGGTCGCGGCCCCCGAACTTGCGTCCGATCTCGGGCAGGCTGCGCGAGGTCAGCTGCTTGGACAGGTACATGGCGACCTGGCGCGGACGGGCCACCGCGCGGGCGCGGCGGGCCGACAGCAGGTCGGACAGGCGCACGTTGAAATACTCGGCCACGTGGCGCTGAATTTCCGAGATGCTGACGCGCCGGTCGTTGGAGCGGATCAGGTCCTGAAGAACCTCCTGCGCCATCTCGAGCGTCACCGGCCGGCCGACCAGATCGGAATAGGCGGTGACCCGGTTGAGGGCGCCCTCCAATTCACGCACGTTGGAGACGATCTTGCGCGCCAGGAACTCGGTGACCTCGTTGGGCATGTCGATGCGCCCGATCATCTCCAGCTTGGACTGCAGGATGCCGAGGCGCAGCTCGTAGTCGGTCGGGTGGATATCCGCGACCAGGCCCCAGCCGAGGCGCGACTTGATACGGTCCTCGATCCCCTCGAGATCGGACGGCGAGCGGTCGGCGGAGATGATCACCTGGCGGTTGTGGTCCACGACCGCGTTGAACGTGTGGAAGAACTCTTCCTGTGTCGCGTCCTTGTGGGCGATGAACTGCACGTCGTCGATCATCAGAACATCGACCGAGCGGAACTGCTCCTTGAACGCCATGGTGTCCTGGAAGCGAATCGCCCGGATGAACTGGTACATGAATTTTTCGGCCGACAGGTACAGCACCCGGCGCTCGGGCGTACGCGCCTTGATCTCGGCGGCGATGGCGTGCATCAGATGGGTCTTGCCCAGGCCGACGCCGCCATAGAGAAACAGCGGATTGAACTGGACCTTGGCGTTGCACGCCACCCGGCGCGCCGCCGCATGGGCCAGCTCGTTTGACTTGCCGACCACGAAACTGTCGAAGGTGAAGCGGGGATCGAGCGGGGCGCCATAGGATTCGACCGGCGCGTCGATCTCTTCGCCATTGTTGTCGCCGCCCTGGCGCGGGCGCGCGCTCTTGACGGGAACAGGCGTCGCCACGGCTGGCGCGGGCTGACTGGCCTGGACATTGACGACCAGTTCAACATCGATGGCCGCGCCGGTTTCCTGGCGCCAGTAATCAGCGATTCGTCCCAGATAGTGGGTTTTCACCCAGTCGCACATGAAGCGCGTCGGCACCGCGATGAGCACCTTGTTCGATTCTGCCCGCAGCAGGGAAAGCGGCTTGAGCCAGCTATCGAACGCCGCGTCGCCGAATTCACCGCGCAGACGGGCGCGAATCCGCTGCCATGCGTCCTGCCAGGGGGCCATTACCACCGCGCTCACCACATCGTTTGACTCGGCCCCGAGCCGGGGCGTTTCCCTGGTCATGGCCCGCCCCTAGTTCTGCGTCCAGGGCAGGCCGCGCACCTTCCACCCATTGATCCGGCCCCGGTGCCGCTCGGCATCGGGATCACCCTCGAAACCTTCCAGGATGTTGTAGCAGCGCTGATAGCCCCGCTGGGTCATCAGCGTCGCCGCAGCCGCCGAGCGGGCTCCAGAGCGACATAGGAAGACAATGGGCGCATCCTTGGGAATATCCGCCGCCTCGAGTTCGTCGGCGAATCGGTCGTTCCTCTGGCCGCCGGGAAAGGACTGCCATTCGATGAGGAGCGGCTTTTTACTGAGCGGCGACAGGTCGGCGGTGCCGACATAGGTCCATTCGGCGCGTGTGCGAACGTCGACCAGCCGGGCGTCCGGCTCGGATTCCAGCAAAGTCCAGGCATCTTTAGGAGACAAGTCACCCGCGTACTCAGCCATTACCGCTCAATCCTCCACCGCCAACAGATCGGAAAAACAAGAGCATTTCCGAATAGGGACACGTCATCGTCAAGTATTCACAAGATGATTTAAAGACAAACCCTGCGCCGGCCCTCGTTTGAGCCTCGATGTTGCAGAATTGTTACTTGCAGGAACCCGCCCGTCACCGAGTCTGGGGGGAGAGAGTAACAAATCTTCCGCCATTGGCAACCGCCCCGTGGAGCTTTCGCCAAATTGTGACACGTCTATGTAGATTCGATGAAGGCGCCACTAGATATGGCGAACGTGCCGAGGCGCATTCCAGCGGGTCCGTGGCATGGGGAGGCGACAACGACCGGTCCGCGCGCGGACCGGTCACCGAGTCGCGAAGGCCCTTAGGCCTTGAGGGTACGCAGGCGCTGGTTGAGGCGCGAGATCTTGCGCGAGGCGGTGTTCTTGGCGATGACGCCCTTCGACACGCCGCGCATGATTTCCGGCTCGGCTTCCTTCAGGAACACGGCGGCTTCGTCGAGCTTGCCGGCTTCCAGCGCGTTCTCCACCTTCTTGATGAACGTGCGGATGCGGCCGCGACGGGCGCGGTTCACTTCCGTACGACGTTCGGTCTGGCGGATACGCTTACGTGCTTGCGGCGAGTTTGCCATTTTTGTTCCGTTTCAACGCTAAATCACGAGTAGGGCGCGGCTTATAAGGCCTGCGCCCTCACCCGTCAACCATTGATGGGAGCCAGGGGACGCGGGTCCCTCAGCGGTTCTTGAACTGGGCCGGGCGCTTCTCGGCGAAGGCGCCCATGCCTTCCTTCTGGTCATCGAAGGCGAACAGCGCGTGGAAGGTCCGGCGCTCGAACCGCACGCCTTCCGACAGGGTCGTTTCATAGGCCCGGTTGATCGCCTCCTTGGCGACGATGACCGACGGGCGCGACATGCCGGCGATGATCTCGGCCGCCTTCAACGCCTCGTCGATCAGCTGGTCGTTCGGCACGATTCGGCTGACGAGGCCTGAGCGTTCTGCTTCCTGGGCATCCATCATGCGGCCGGTCAAGCACATGTCCATGGCCTTGGACTTGCCGACGAAACGGGTCAGGCGCTGGGTGCCGCCCGAGCCCGGGATGACGCCCAGCTTGATCTCCGGCTGGCCGAACTTGGCGCTTTCGGCGGCGATGATGAAGTCGCACATCATGGCGAGCTCGCAGCCGCCGCCCAACGCGAAACCGGCGACCGCCGCGATCACCGGCTTGCGGGTGCGCGTCACGGTTTCCCAGTTGCTGGTGATGAAATCCTCGGTGAAGACGTCGATGTAGTTCTTGTCCTTCATCTCGGTGATGTCGGCGCCGGCCGCGAAGGCCCGCTCGCTGCCGGTGATGACGGTGCAGCCGATGTCCGCGTTCTTCTCGATGCCAAGCAGCGCGTCGGTCAGCTCGTCCATGAGCTGGCCGCACAGGGCGTTGAGCGCCTTCGGACGGTTGAGGGTGATCAGCGCGACCTTGCCGCGAATGTCGAGAATGATGGTTTCGTAGGACATGGGTTCCTCCCGGATTGGCTGCCAGAATGGGCTGAGGGCGTTTTGACAGAGCTTGGCGCGGGGCGCAAGAACCCGCCGTCAGCGTTGATGCGCCCCGCAGAAGAAGGTGGAGCGGCCGCTCTGGACGATTCGGGAAATGGTGCCGCCACAACCGGGCTCGCTGCACGGCATGCCTTCCCGTCCATACGCCTTCCAGGCGTGCTGGAAATATCCGAGCTCGCCATCGACCTGGGCGTAATCGCGCAGACTGGACCCGCCTGCCGCGATGGCCTTCTCCAGCACGTCGCGAATGGCGGGAACCAGCCTCTCCGCACGTTGGCCCGACACCGAACAGGCCAGTCGGCGCGGCGATATGCCCGCCATGAACAGCGCCTCGCACACATAGATGTTCCCCAGGCCGGCGACCACCCGCTGGTCGAGCAGCGCGGCCTTGATGGGGGTCCGCTTCGCCTGCAGGGCGGCGGACAGGTAATCCGCGGTGAAAACATCGCCCAGCGGCTCGGGACCCAGCAGCGCGAAGAACGGGTGCGAGGCCAGATCCTCCTCACGGGTCAGGGCCATGAAACCGAAACGCCGCGGGTCGTGAAAGACCACGCGGCTGCCATTGCCGACCTCGAACACCACATGATCGTGGGTCGCCAGAGGCGGCGGCGCCTCGTCGCCCTCGCGCGGGGCCCACAGATTCATCCGGCCCGACATGCCCAGATGCATCACCAGCACCTGGCCATCGTCCAGGTGGGTCACGATATATTTGGCACGGCGGTCGATCCGCTCGACCTTGCGCCCGCTGAGCCGCTCGCCCATATCCGGCGGCAGAGGAAAACGCAGATCGGGCCGCCGCGCCGTGACCCTGGTCAGGGTCCGGCCTTCCATGGCGCGCCGCAGACCGCGGCAGACGGTTTCAACCTCGGGTAATTCGGGCATGAGATGTTCAGTAACGCTTCTGGTTCCGCCGGATCGGCTGGGGTAAGGTGCGCCGCATGATAGAGGATCACGGCGAAAACACAGCCCCTTCCACCGAAAGGAGCGCCAGCTTCGGCTTCCGCGAGGTCAGCCGGGCCGAGAAATCGGCGCTGGTGCGCGGCGTCTTCAATTCCGTGGCGACCCGCTACGACGTCATGAACGACGCCATGAGCGGCGGCGTCCACCGCGTGTGGAAGTCCGCCATGATCGACTGGCTCAAGCCGCGCCCGGGCATGCGCCTGCTGGATGTGGCCGGCGGGACGGGCGATATCGCGTTTCGGATTCTCGATTCGGCCAACAAGGCGCTGGCGGAAGGCCGGACGCCCGCCGCCGTCACGGTGTGCGACATCAACGAGGCCATGCTGAGCGTAGGCCGCGACCGCGCTGTCGACGCGGGCCGCCTGGACAATCTGGACTGGGTCGTCGGCAATGCCGAAGCCCTGCCGTTCGAGTCGGCACGGTATGACGCCTACACCATCGCCTTCGGCATCCGCAACGTGACCGACATTCCCGCCGCCCTGCGCGAGGCGCGCCGCGTGCTGAAGCCGGGTGGACGCTTCCTGTGCCTGGAATTCTCCAATGTGGAGATCAGGCCACTCGAGGCGCTCTACGATTTCTATTCGTTCAACATCGTCCCACGACTGGGCCGGATGATCGCGGGCGACGCCGACTCCTACCGCTATCTGGTGGAGAGCATCCGGCGCTTTCCCGATCGCGAGACCTTCAAGGGCATGATCGAGGACGCCGGCTTCGGCCGGGTTTCCTGCCGGGTCCTGTCGGGCGGCATCGTCGCGCTGCATTCCGGCTGGCGGATCTGACCGCGCCCATGTTCGGCGCCGTCGGCCATTTCCTCAGACTGTTCAAGATCGCCCGAACGCTGGCGCGCCACGACGCCATGTTCCCGCTTGACCTGCTGGCCATGCCGCCAGCCCTGCGCACGTCGCTGGGCGTGCTGACCGTGTTCAACCGGCGCCAGATCAATGCGCCGATCCCGCCCGGCGAGCGCCTCGCGCGCGCGCTGGAAGAGCTGGGGCCGACCTTCATCAAGCTGGGCCAAGCGCTGGCGACGCGCCCCGATATCGTCAATGCCGAGGTCGCCGAGGCGCTGACCCGGCTGCAGGACCGGCTGCCGCCGTTCCCGGGCGCAGAAGCACGTGCCATCATCGAAGACGAACTGGGCCAGCCGGTCGAGGCACTGTTCACCCAGTTCGACGACAACGCGGTCGCGGCGGCGAGCATCGCCCAGGTGCACAAGGCCGTGACCATCGACGGCCTGAAGGTGGCGGTGAAAGTGCTGCGCCCCGGCGTGCGCGAGGCGTTCAGGCGGGATCTCGGCACCTTCTTCTGGTTCGCGCGCCTGATGGAATCCCATGTGCCCGACACACGGCGCCTGCGCCCGATCAAGGTCGCCGAGACCTTCGCCGAAATGGTCGTGCTGGAGATGGACCTGCGGTACGAGGCCGCCGCCGGGAGCGAACTGCGCGAGAACATGGCCGGCGAACACGGTTTCCGCATTCCGCGCGTGCACTGGCCGACCACGTCCGAACGGATCCTGACCACCGAGTGGATCGATGGCACCCCGCTGGGCGACCGCGCCGCGCTGGAGGCGCTGGGCATCGACATGCGCGCGCTCGCCACGGTGCTGGTGCGCGTCTTCCTGCTGCAGGTGATGCGCGACGGCTTCTTCCATGCCGACCTGCACCAGGGCAATCTGTTCGTCGACACGGACGGCAATCTGGTCGCGGTGGATTTCGGCATCATGGGCCGCCTCGACCGCAAGTCGCGGCGCTACCTGGCGGAAATCCTGCGCGGTTTCCACACGGGCGATTACCGCCGCATCGCCGAGGTGCATTTCGAGGCCGGCTACGTGCCGCGCGGCAAGAACGTGGGCACCTTTGCCCAGGCCCTGCGCGCCATCGGCGAGCCCATCGCCGGCCGCCCGGTCCGCGACATTTCGTTCGGCAAGCTGCTGGCGCAGCTGTTCCAGATCACCGCCACCTTCGAGATGCGCACCCAGCCGCAACTTCTGCTGCTGCAAAAGACCATGGTGATGGCGGAGGGTCTCGCCATGTACATGGATCCGGAAATCAACATGTGGGAAGTGTCGCCGCCCGTGGTCCAGGCCTGGCTGGCGGACAACATGGGTCCCGACGCCTATCTGCGCGAAAGCGCCGAGGCGGCCCTGTCGCTGCTGCGCTCCATGCCGCTGATCGCCGAGGAACTGGAAAGGCGTGCCGACGCCCTCACCGCCGACGGCGTCAGGCTGCATCCGGAGAGCACGCGGCAGATCGGCGAGACCCAGGGACGCTTCCTGCAGACGCAGACCCTGGCGCTGTGGACCATTGCCGCGCTGCTCCTATTGTTGATAATGATTCTCGACTAAAGTAGTTCTTGCATCTGAATTGTGGGTTACCTAGCGTAACTACAGTTCCAGCCCGTAAATTTGGCGAGCATGCTCCAAGACAAACGCGTCCTGCTGATCATCGGCGGCGGCATCGCCGCCTATAAGGCTCTCGACCTGATCCGCCGCCTGCGCGAGCGCGGCGTGCATCTACGCGCCATCCTGACGAAAGCCGGCGGTGAATTCATTACCCCGCTCTCCGTCGCGAGCCTGACCGGCGAGAAGGTCTACACCGATCTCTTCTCGCTGACCGACGAAGCCGAGATGGGCCATATCCGCCTGTCGCGCGAGGCCGATCTGGTCCTGGTCGTCCCGGCCACCGCCGACCTGATGGCAAGCATGGCGCACGGCATCGCCCGCGATCTTGCCACCACCGCGCTGCTTGCCACCGACAAGCCGGTGATGATCGCCCCGTCCATGAACGTGCAGATGTGGAACCATCCCGCGACGCAGCGCAATCTGCGCACGCTCGAGGGTGACGGCATCCTGCGCGTTGGCCCTGGCAGCGGCGATCTGGCCTGCGGCGAGGTCGGCGACGGCCGGCTCGCCGATGTCATGGATATCGTCGCCGCCGCGGACAGGTTCTTCGACCGCGCGATGGTCGCGAACCGCCCCCTGGCAGGCAAGCGCGCGCTGGTCACCGCCGGGCCGACCCACGAGGCCATCGACCCGGTGCGGTACATCGCCAACCGGTCGTCGGGCAAGCAGGGCTACGCCATCGCCGAGGCGCTGGCGGCGCTGGGGGCCGAGACCATCCTGGTCTCCGGACCGACCACCCTGCCCGACCCGGCAGCTGTCACCACGGTGCGGATCAATTCGGCGCGCGAGATGCTGGCCGCCTGCGAGGCCGCCCTGCCCGCGGATGTCGCCGTCTGCGTCGCCGCCGTCGCCGACTGGCGTATGGCCGACGACGCGGCGCAGAAGATCAAGAAGAACGGCGGCGCCCCGCCCATGCTGAACCTCGTCGAGAACCCGGATATTCTGGCGACCCTGTCCAGCCGGGCCAAAGACCGACCTGCGCTGGTCGTGGGTTTCGCCGCCGAGACCGAGAAGGTCATCGAGCACGCCCGCGCCAAGCTGGGGCGCAAGGGCTGCGACTGGATCGTGGCCAACGACGTGTCGCCAGCCACCGGCATCATGGGCGGCGACGACAACACGGTGCATCTGGTCAGCCGGGCCGGGATCGAGGACTGGCCGCCGGCCAGCAAGGCCGACGTGGCGCGGCGTCTGGCGCAGCGCATCGCCGATCACCTGAAGGAGCCCACAGCCTGATGCCCGTACCTGTCCGACTCCGCCGTCTGCCTCACGCGGATGGCATGGCCCTGCCAGCCTATCAGACCGTCTCGGCCGCGGGCGCGGACCTGGTGGCCGCCGTCAGCGAGACCATCGTCCTGGCGCCCGGCGAGCGCGCGCTGGTTCCCAGTGGCATCGCCATCGAACTGCCGGACGGCTACGAGGCGCAGGTCCGGCCGCGCTCGGGACTGGCGTTGAAACACGGTGTCACGGTGCTGAACGCGCCCGGTACCATCGACGCCGACTATCGCGGCGAGATCGGCGTCATCCTCATCAATCATGGCCACGAGCCGTTCACCATCAGGCGGGGCGACCGTATCGCGCAGATGATCGTCGCCCCCTTCATCCAGGCCCAGTTCCACGAGGCCGAGCTCAGCGAGACCGCGCGCGGCGCGGGCGGGTTCGGCTCCACCGGCCAGGGCTAGCCCGGTGCTGAAGCTCTCGCGCAAAACCCTCTACGCACTCGAGGCGGTGGTCGACATCGCCTACAACGCGCGGGCCGAACCGGTGCAATCGAAGGAAATTACCCATCGTCAGGGCATCCCGCAGCGCTATCTGGAACAAGTGATGCAACAGTTGGTGCGCGCCGGGATCCTGAAGGGCGTGCGCGGTCCACGCGGCGGTTATCTGCTGGCGCGGGAGCGGCGGCGGGTATCGGTGGGCGAGATCGTGCGGGTCATCGCGGCCATGGAGGATGAAGGCGATGCGGGCGGCTATGCCTCGGAATCGGCCATGGGCCAGAGGATCATCGCGCCGTTGCTCGACTCCATCCGGCAGGACATGATGAAGCGGCTCGATTCGGTGACCGTCGAGGATCTTTGCAGCGAGGCCGCCGGCACCGGCGTGCCGCGCGACACCAAGGACCGGCTGGACTTCACCATCTGAGCCACGGGATTAAACAGGAGAGCGACATGGGTATCAGTCAAACCGGCACCAAGGGCCGCGGCAAGGTCTATGATTCGATCATCGACACCGTCGGCAACACGCCGCTGGTGCGTATCGACCGCATCGCCAAGGCGCACGGTGTGAAGGCCAACCTGATGGCCAAGCTGGAGTTCTTCAACCCGATCGCGTCGGTGAAGGACCGCATCGGCGTCTCCATGATCGAGGCCATGGAAGCGGCGGGCGTGCTGAAGCCGGACACCGTCATCATCGAGCCCACCTCGGGCAATACGGGCATCGCGCTCGCCTTCGTCTGCGCCTCCAAGGGCTATCGCCTGATCCTGGTGATGCCGGAGAGCATGTCGGTCGAGCGGCGCAAGATGCTGCTGCTGCTGGGCGCCGAACTGGACCTGACGCCGGCCGCCAAGGGCATGCGCGGCGCCATCCAGCGCGCCGAGGAACTGAAGGCCACCATGCCCAGCGCGGTGATCCCGCAGCAGTTCGACAACCCGGCCAATCCGGCGGTGCACCGCTCGACCACCGCCGAGGAGATCTGGAACGACACGGCGGGCGGCGTGGACGCCGTGATCTCGGGCATCGGCACCGGCGGCACCATCACCGGCGTCGGCGAGGTCCTGAAGGCGCGCAAGCCCGGCCTGCGCATGATCGCGGTCGAGCCCGAGGACAGCCCGATCCTGTCCGGCGGCCAGCCCGGCCCGCACAAGATCCAGGGTATCGGCGCGGGCTTCGTCCCGTCGATCCTCAATACGGAGATCATCGACGAAGTGCTGACCATCGGCAACGAGACCGCTTTCGCCTATGCGCGCGAGCTGGCCAAGACCGAAGGCATTCCCGTCGGCATCTCGTCGGGTGCCGCTGTCGCCGCCGCGGTCGAGGTGGGCAGCCGGCCGGACATGGCGGGCAAGAACATCGTCATCATCATCCCGTCCTTCGCCGAGCGCTATCTGTCGACGCAGCTTTTCGAAGGGCTTTGATGGATTTCAGCGACGACCAGATCGAGCGGTACGCCCGGCACATCATCCTGAAGGAAATCGGCGGCGCCGGGCAGCAGAAGCTGCTGGCCGCCAAGGTTCTGGTGGTGGGCGCCGGCGGTCTGGGATCGCCGCTGCTGATGTATCTGGCCGCCGCCGGCGTTGGTACGCTGGGCGTCATCGACGACGACACCGTGTCGCTGTCCAACCTGCAGCGCCAGATCCTGCACAAGACAGCCGATATCGGCCGCGCCAAGGTAGATAGTGCGACAGAGGCGCTGGCAGCACTCAATCCGGATGTGCGCGTCGTGATTCACCCGCACCGGCTGACCGCCGCCAACGCGCTGGAGATCATCGCCGGCTATGATCTGGTGGCCGACGGCAGCGACAATTTCGGCACCCGCTTCCTGGTCAACGACGCCTGCTATCTGGCGAAGGTCCCACTCGTGTCCGCCGCCATCGGTCAGTTCGAAGGCCAGTTGTCCACCTACAAGGCCCATCAGGGCGGCCAGCCGTGCTATCGCTGCGTCTTTCCGGAGAAGCCGCCGGAAGGCACCGTGCCCAGCTGCGCCGAAGCCGGCGTGATCGGCGCGCTGGCGGGCGTGATGGGCTCGCTCCAGGCCGTCGAGGTGATCAAGGAGATCACCGGCATCGGCCAGTCCATGGCGGGCCGCCTGACCATCTATGACGCGCTGGACGCCCGGTTCCGCACCCTGAAACTGCGGCCCGATCCCCTATGCGCCCTGTGCGGCGAACACGCCACCATCCACGACCTGACGCTCCACGCCGCATGAGCGCGATCGAGAAGCTTTCCCTCGTCATCCATTCGGGCGACTTCTCGCGCGTCCACTATGCGCTGGTGATGGCGAGCGCGGCGGCGGCCATCGGCAAGCCGGTCACCATCCTGTTCGCCGGCACATCCGTGCGCCTTCTGGTCAAAGGCCATGTCAAACCGGACGACGATCACCGCATCAAGGCGCTGCGGGTCGCCGGATTCGAGGAACTGCTGCTCGCCTGCAACGATCTGGGCGCGCGCCTGCTGGTGTGCGAGACGGCGCTGGCCCTGTGCGAGATCAAGCCCGCCCAGCTCCGCGAGGATATCAGCCTGGAAATCGCGGGCGCGGTGACGTTCCTGAACGATACGTCTTCCGGAGGCGGTCTGGTTTTCGTGTGAGTTGTCTTTGGATTGTGTTATCATTGCCATCATTGATGGCGGGATAAGTCATGGGCGACATCACCATACGAAAACTCGACGACGATGTGATCCGAGGCTTGGCGATCCGGGCGGCGAAGCGGGGCGTGTCGCGCGAGGAAGAGTCGAGGCGGATACTGACGGAGGCCGTACGGCGGTCTGTTGACGATGTCTGGGAGCGTCTGGCCAGCCATCGCGAGGAAACCCGTGGGACGCACCAGACTGATAGCGCCGAATTGCTGCGTGAAATTCGGGATTCCCGTTAGTGGAGCGCGCGGTCGTCGACGCCAGTGTCGCGATCAAGTGGACAATCGAGGAAAACAATAGTCAGGAAGCGCTGCATCTCGCCGCGAGAACCTTATTGATCGCACCGCACCTGATGCTGACGGAATGCGGAAACATTCTGTGGCGCAAGGCCCGCCTGGGTGAGATTACGCCTCAAGCCGCTGTCGACTGGCACGCCGACCTTGCTCTCGTTCCGGTGGAGTACATGGACGACCATGCGCTGTTGCCGAAGGCGCTTGCGCTGGCCGTGCGACTGGACCATCCGGTTTACGACTGCCTCTATGTCGCCGCGTCCCTGGAGTGCGGCGCGCCTCTGGTCACCGCAGATGCGAGACTGCATCGCAAGCTGCTCGCCAGCGGCGGTCTCGCGGTCGCTCCAGTCCTGCTCAGCGAACTGAAATCCTAGAGCAGGCCTTCGAGGACCCGGTCGGGCGGCGCGTGGCCATCGACGAAGGTCTTGATGTTGATGATGACCTTCTCGCCCATGTCGATGCGGCCCTCGATGGTGGCAGAGCCCATGTGCGGCAGCAGCACAACGTTGTCCATGGCGAGCAGCTTGGGGTTCACCGCCGGCTCGTGCTCGAACACGTCGAGACCGGCGCCGGCCAGTTCCTTGTTGCGCAGCATGCGGATCAGCGCGTTCTCGTCGATGACCTCGCCGCGCGCGGTGTTGACGATGTAGGCGTGCGGGCGGAGGAGCGCCAGGCGGCGCGCGGACAGCAGGTGGAAGGTGGCGGGTGTGTGCGGGCAGTTCACCGACACGATGTCCATGCGCGCCAGCATCTGGTCCAGGCTTTCCCAGTAGGTCGCCTCCAGTTCCGCCTCGGTCGCCTCGTCCACGCGGTTGCGGTTGTGATAATGGATCTGCATGCCGAACGCCTTGGCGCGGCGGGCGACCGCCGAACCGATCCGGCCCATGCCGATGATGCCGAGACGCTTGCCCCAGATGCGGTGACCCAGCATGCCCGTCGGCGACCAGCCCTGCCAATCGCCGTCGCGCAGCAGGCGTTCGCCTTCGGAGAGGCGGCGCGGCACGGCCAGCATCAGCGCCAGCGTCATGTCGGCGGTATCCTCGGTCAGGACGCCGGGCGTGTTGGTGACGGTAATGCCGCGCTGACGCGCCGTCGCAAGGTCGATGTGATCGACACCGGTGCCGAAATTGGCGATGAGGCGCAGATCCGGATTGGCCTGCACCAGTACGCCGGCGTCGATCCGGTCCGTCACCGTGGGCACCAGCACGTCGGCTTCCTTGGCGGCGGCGATCAGCTCGGCCTGGGTGAACGGTTTATCCTCGAGATTCAGGCGGACGTCGAACAGTTCCATCAGCCGCGTCTCGATGGGATCGGGCAGCTTGCGGGTGACCACGACCCTGGTCTTCCTGTACGACATCCAAACGCCCTCCAAGGCGGTGCAACACTGGGATTCCGGGGGAAATGTCGGCCTGATCCCCTCGGGCTGTGTCTAGCAGATGTACCCCCTGGTTTCAAACGCACAAGGCGCAACCGACCGCGACCCTTCTTGACCGTCCGCCATGGCAGGCATAAACCTTTGTGGCACCACGAATTAAGAGCCCGCGCCGTTGCCGCTTTTCACCAGGTACCTGATCGCTCTCTGGCTTTGCGCCGCCGGTTTCGGCGCGCTGCCGGCGCACGCCCAGGAAGAGGAAAGTGGCGGTGAAGGCGGCGTGACCGGCCTGCCGCTGCCACGTTTCGTCACGCTGGCGGCGAGCCCCATCAACATGCGCGTCGGCCCCGGGATGCGTTATCCCATCGACTGGGTCTACAAGCGCAAGGGGATGCCGGTCGAGATCATCGCCGAGTACGAGCTGTGGCGCAAAGTCCGCGATGTGGACGGCACGGAAGGCTGGGTGCTCAAGCACATGGTCTCGTCCAAGCGCGGCGCCATCGTCACCGTTGCCGTCGCCACCCTGCGGCGCTCGCCCGACGACACCGCACCGCCGGTGGCCTACGCCAAGAAAGGCGTGCAGGGCGTGCTGGAAGAATGCCGTGCCGACTGGTGCCAGCTTGACGTCTCGGGCACGGAAGGCTGGCTGCGCAAGTCGAGCCTCTGGGGCGCCTACACAGCGGAAACCTACAAGAAATAGCCGTGGGCTTCAGCCCTCCGGCCGCGCGCCGCCAGCCGCCGCCAGCAACGAGGAGAGCGGCTTCATGACGTCGTGCAGCGCCGCCCGCTGGGCATCGGGCGTCCAGGCCTCGGGGTCGAAGACCGCCTGCACGGCGATGCCGTAGATGGTCGTCATGATCTTCTGGGACAGGTCATGGGCCGACTCCGGGGCGCAGCCCAGCGCCCGCAGATTGTCCTCGATCAGGCCACGCTGCTGACGCGAATAGAGCCGCTGGACGGCCGCCAGGTCCGGATTGAACAGCGCCTCGGTCCAGAAGCAGAGCCACACGACCCAATCGTCGAACTCCTCGTCGCTGAGTGGCAGGATATGATCGATCGACGCCAGCATGGCGCGGCCGTCGGCGCCGGGCCGGGTGCGGCGGCCCCGCGCCCGCTGGACCACGAACTTGTAGGTCTCGACCAGGATTTCCTGCCGGTTGGCGAAATAATGGCTGATCGAGGTGGTGCTGCACAGTAATGCGCCGGCCAGATTCCGGAACGTGACCGCTCCCATGCCGCGTGTCGCGATGAGCCGCGCCGCCGCCGCGGCGACATCCTCCCTGCGTTGATTCTGGTCCACATCGATGGGCAAGAGCGGTTCCCGACTGAAGATAAGATGAGTGTTGTATAACGTGCGTTCTTTGATACCATCCCGACCAGCCGTTTAACATACTTCCGGGCCTCGCTTAAGCGCCCGGATCGTCACACCGACTTCCAGGGGAATCAATCATGACCACTACGCCGGAGTTGCTCCGTGAAAGCCAGATCGCGGCATGGAACGATATCGCCGACGTCATCGTCATCGGCTATGGCATTGCCGGCGCCTGCGCCGCGCTGGAGGCACGCCGTGCCGGCGCCGACGTGCTGGTGATCGAGCGGGCCAGCGGCGGCGGCGGCGCCAGCGCGCTGTCGGCGGGCATCTTCTATCTGGGCGGCGGCACCGCCGTGCAGAAGGCGGTCGGCTATGACGACACGCCCGAGGACATGTTCAAATTCCTGATGGCCAGCACCGGCGCGCCGGACGCCCGCATGGTGCGACGCTTCTGCGACGACGCGGCCGCCCATTTCGACTGGCTGGAGGCCCAGGGCGTGCCCTTCGAGCGGACCTATTACAAGGACAAGGCGGTCATCGCGCCCACCAGCGATTGTCTCGCCTCGACCGGCAACGAGAAGGCATGGCCCTATTACACGTTCGCCAAACCGGTGCCGCGTGGCCACAAGGTGGCCAAGGAAGGCGATGGCGGCGGCGCGCTGGCCATGAACGCGCTGATCGCGCGCTGCGCCGACGAGGGCGTCCGCGTGGCGACGGACAGCCAGGTGACGGCCCTGGTCCGCGACGACGCCGGCCGGATCATGGGCGTGCGCGTGCGCCAGACCAGCGGACCGGTGCATCTGCGCGCCCGTCGTGGCGTGATCCTCGCCGCCGGTGGCTTCGGCATGAACAAGGAACTGATGCGCCAGTACGCGCCGCGGCTGCCCGAAACCGCCGAAGCGCTGGGCATTCCCCACAATGACGGCGCGGCGCTGATGTTGGGACTGTCCGCGGGCGCGGCGACCCAGGCCATGGGCGGCACCATCGCCACCTCGTCCTTCTATCCGCCGGGCGAGCTGATCAAGGGCATCGTGGTCAACAAGCGCGGCGAACGGTTCGTGGCCGAGGATTCCTACCATGGCCGCACCGCCGAGCACATCGCCGAGCAGCCGGACGCCGCGGCCTGGCTGATCCTGGATTCGGAGATATTCGCCTATCCTCAGATCCAGCACCGGCTCGTCGATGGCTGGGACACGGTCGCCGAAATGGAGGTCGGGCTGAAGCTGCCTCCGGGATCGCTCCAGAAGACGATGGCCGAGTACAACACGGCTGCCGCGCAGGGACGCGACCCGCTCTGGAACAAGCATCCGGACTGGGTCAAGCCGCTGGACAAGGGTCCGTATGCGGCCTTCGACCTGTCCTATACCAGTTCAACCTACCGTTACCTGACCTTGGGCGGCATCCGCACCACCGCCGAGAGCGAGGTGATCGGGGAAGACGGTCTGATCATTCCCGGCTTCTATGCCGCGGGCGCATGCGTCTCCAGCATCCCGCAGGATGGCAAGGGCTATGCGAGCGGTCTGAGTCTTGGGCCGGGCTCGTATTACGGTCGGGTCGCCGGTATCAACGCGGCGCGGGCGACGCTGAACAGCTAAGGCCGCGACGAGATGGGCCACCTTCCCGCACCAGCGGGATGGTGGGGCATCCCATCCTAATCGAAATCCGCGGCCAGGGCCGCGCGCGTGGCGGGCGAGAGCATGGCCATGTGCTGATAGCCCTCATGACCGATACCAAGGATCACCGGCGTCGCCGGATCCCGGAACGCCGCGATCGCCTCGGGCGTGAACGGGAAGTGCAGGAAGTGCACCGACGAGGTCTTGCCGTCGGCGGTGGTGCGGTCGACATCCTCTTCCGCCTTGCCGGTCACTACATGCCCGCCCATGGTGAAGGTGACAGTCTGCTCGACGCCAGCCAGCTTGCCGAGCACGCGGCGGCGCCGGTTCTCGTCGTCGATCTCGAACATCATGGTGGCGATCAGTTCGCTGCCCTGCGGGATCAGCGGATTGTAGGCGGCCAGTTCATCGGCGATCTGTTCGTCGCCGCCCTTCTCGATGTAGAGCATCTCGTGAATCTGGAGCCACATGGTTTCGTAGCTCTCGAAGTAGAAGGTCACGTAAGGCCCGACCTCGATGCGGCGGTGCTTCTTCCGGCTTACCACCTCAGCGCGTTTTTCCTTGCGGACCTTGCCGTACTCGGCGGTGGGCAGGATGTCCGCGCGGGTGATCTGTCGCGGATGTGCGGTCATGGTCTTTCCTTTTCCAGGCCCGACAATGCGCCGGGCCGTTCCTAAAGCTGGATACCGTAGGCCAGCGCCATCAGTTCCATGGGATGATACGACCGGGCCGGCGTCTTGGCCTTGTCGATGCGTTCCATGCCCTGCAGCATATGGTCCGCCGCCAGCGGACATTCGCTCGACAGATAGGCCTTGCCCTGTTTCACGGCGTTCTGGGCGGCGGGCTTGCCGACCTTGAGGGCCACCTCGAAATTCTCGGTCATCATGCCCCACGAACCGCCATGGCCGGAACAGCGCTCGATCACCGAGACGTCCGGCTCGGGCAGCAGGCGCAGCATCTCGGCTGCCTTGGGCCCCATGTTCTGCGCGCGCGCATGGCAGGCCAGATGCACCGTGACGCCGCCGGGCAGGCTTTGCAGTCCGTCGGCCAGGCCGTTCTTGCGCGCGATGTCGACGATGTATTCGGCGGCGTCGAAGGTGGCGCCGGAAACCGTCCGAACCGCCGGATCATCCGGAAGGATGAGCGGCCACTCGAATTTCAGCATGAGCGCGCAAGACGGCACCAGCGCGATGACGTCGTAGCCCTTCTCGATCCAGGGCACCAGTTCAGCCGTGACGATGCGGGCATTCTCGGCGACGCCCTCGAGATTGCCGTGTTCCATCATCGGCATGCCGCAGCACTTGGGATAGACCACTTCGGTCTCGACCCCGTTGCGCGCCAGCACCGCCTGGGTGGCGACGCCGATGTCCGGATTGTTGTAATTGGCGAAGCAGGTGGCGTAGAGCACTGCCTTGCGGCCGTGCGCCGGCGCCTGGGGGTTGACCGCGGGCGGATTCTTCTTCGCCCGGCGGACGAAGGTGTCGCCGTGGAATTTCGGGACAATCGCCTTGCGGTCGACGCCGGCGACCTTTTCCATGACCGGCCGGGTCAGTCCGTTGTCCAGATCGGTCGCCCAGTTGGCGATCGGCGCGACCGCGCCGAAGAGCTTGCCGTTCCGGTCGGTTTCGACCAGCTGCTCGCGGACGAAATCCTTGTGACCGTGTTTCCGCTCGGCGGCGCGGTAGCGCAGCATCAGATGCGGGAAGTCCAGATTGAATTCGTGCGGCGGCACGTAAGGACATTTGGTCATGAAGCACAGATCGCAGAGCGTGCACGCATCCACGACCGGCTTGAAATCGGCGCTGGCCACCGAATCCAGTTCCATGGTTTCGGAGGCATCGACCAGGTCGAACAGTCTGGGAAAGGAATCGCAGAGGTTGAAGCAGCGGCGGCAGCCGTGGCAGATGTCGAAAACCCGGCGCATCTCCTCGTCCAGCTTCTCGGCATCGTAAAAATCCGGGTTGTTCCAGTCCAGCGGATGGCGGACCGGTGCGTCGAGACTGCCCTCACGCATGTAGCTTCCCCTTGCTTGTCTATTGGCGAAAGGCCGGCCGGAGCCTCATCGTGCCCCGGCCGGAACCCGTCGGTCGCTGGGCGGCTTACGAGCCCAGGCTGTCCAGAGCCTTCTGGAAACGGCCGGCGTGCGAACGCTCGGCCTTCGCCAGCGTCTCGAACCAGTCGGCGATTTCGTCGAAGCCTTCTTCGCGCGCCGTGCGCGCCATGCCCGGATACATGTCGGTGTATTCGTGGGTTTCGCCCGCGATGGCGGCCTTCAGGTTCAGCGAGGTCTCGCCGATCGGCTCACCGGTGGCCGGATCGCCGACTTCCTCGAGGAATTCGAGATGGCCGTGGGCGTGGCCGGTTTCACCTTCCGCGGTGGAGCGGAACACGGCGGCGACATCGTTGTAGCCTTCCACGTCGGCCTTCTGCGCGAAATACAGATAGCGACGGTTGGCCTGGCTTTCGCCGGCGAAAGCGGCTTTCAGATTGTCTACGGTCTTGGACCCGGCAAGTGACATGATGATCTCCTGAACTAGTGGTTCTGTGTTCCCCGGCCTCCGGAAAGGCCCCAGCACGACGAACGGACGCCGGCGTGACGTTACTATCACACCCTGAGCCAAGCATGGTCAAGACTTATTTAGAATGATTCTAAATAAGCTCGGAGAGGATTGGGAAACTATTCGTCCTGCAGCCGGAAGACGATGTCCATGCGGGCGATCCGGCGGCCGTCGGGCGCCTGTGGCAGCCCGGCGACAGTAACCTGATCGGCGGGGATATCGGTCAACTGGCCGGATTTCTCGCACAGGAAGTGGTAATGATCGCCGATGTTGGTATCAAAATAGGTTTTACCGGCATCCACCATGATTTCGCGCAATAGGCCGGCATCCGTAAACTGGTGCAGCGTATTGTAGACCGTCGCCAGCGAGACGCGGGCCCCGGACTGCTGCGCTTCCTCGTGCAGCGTCTCGGCTGTCACGTGACGGTCGTAGCCCTGCTCGAACAGCAGCTTCGCCAAGGCCAGGCGCTGGCGCGTGGGCCGCAGATCCGCTTCGCGGAGGCGGGCGATCGCTTGGGCATAGGGACGTTCGTTCATGGTCCAGTCCATCGAAGGATGCGCGGGTGAGCGCAAGCTGCGCATCACTCTCATTAGATTGACTCCAGATTGCGAAAGTCAAGCGGACGGCGGATCAAGGCGGCACTAACGCACACCCGAGGCGTTCGCCTCGTGTCGCGATCGGACAGAAAAGGGAGCGCCACATGATCAGGACATTGCTGTTTGCCGCCGCGACCGCCGGCTGCCTCGGCCTCGCCGGCGCCGCCTCGGCGCAAGGGGACTGTCTCGCCTATGGACCCAGCCCCGTGGCGCTGACGGGCATGGTCAGCTCGCTGCAGGCGTCGGGACCGCCGGGCTATGGCAAGACGCCCGAGACCGACGCCGTTGTCCAGGTGCCCATCCTGCAGATGACGCCGCCCGCCTGCGTCGCGGCGGACACGGCCGATCCCGCCCGCGTGGCCCTGCAGGACGTCAACACGATCCAGCTGGTGTTTCAGCCGCAAGGGCCTCGGTTCAGGGCCGAGATGACAGGTACCAGTTTCATGGTGGCCGGCACGCTCGTGCCGCCGGCAGGCCCGCAGCACATCACGCCGGTCGTCCTGGTCGTGGACCGGATGGAGCAGGTGCTCGCGCCAGCGGCGGATTAGTCGCCGGTGGCGATCCGGTCGACGAGCTGCTTGACCGTCGGCACGAAACCGTTCGAGTAGAACGGGTCCTGCGCGAAACGGTAGGCGCTGTGACCGGCGAACATGAGATTGTTCTCCAGATCGCCGCCATGGGCGATGTCCATCAGCGTCTTCTGAATGCAGAAGCTGCGCGGATCGGCCTTCTTGCCATTCGAGAAGTCGCCATGGTCGGCCCAGTTGGAGAAGCGGCAGGCGCTGAGACAGCCCATGCAGTCCGCCTGATCCTTCTGGATTTCGCGCTGCTTCTCGGGACCGACGAAGATCAGGGTCTGATCCGGCGTGCGCATGGGCTGGGTGTAGCCGGCGGCGCGCCAGTTTTCCGCATGATCGAAATCGCCCGGCGTCAGGTAGAGGGTATTCTTGCGGGCGCCGAGCGAGAACGGCACCTGATGCTCGCCGACCGGCTCGGTGGTATAGGCAATCTGCCGTTCGCTGCGGCCGTCAAGTTCGCGCAGGAAGTCGTTGCGCACGGCGGAGGAATAGAATCCCGTCGGCGAATGGCGGTGTAACTGGATGTCGCCTTCCTCCAGCGTCATCAGCCGCTGCTTCCACTGTTCCGGAATAGGGCTTTCCTGGGTCAGCAACGGCCGGGTGCCGAACTGGAAGCAGATCGGCCCCACTTCGGGATTGTCGATCCAGTCCTCGAAATCACGCAGGAACCAGACGCCGCCGGCCATGATGATCGGCGTGTCGTGCAGCCCGCATTCGTTCATCTGCTTGCGCAACTCGACGATGCGCGGATAAGGCGATTCGGGGCGGAGGGGATCTTCCGAATTGGAAAGACCGTTATGCCCGCCCGCCAGCCAGGGATCCTCGTAGACGACGCCGCCAAGAAACTCCGAGAACTTGAAATACGCGCGTTTCCAGAGGGCGCGGAAAGCGCGGCCCGAAGAAATGATGGGATAATAGTGGACGCCGTACCGGGCGGCGATTTCGCCCAGCTTGTAGGGCATGCCCGCGCCGCAGGTGACGCCGTGGATGAGCCCCTTGGCCCGCTCCAGAACGCCATGCAGGATGCGCTGGGCACCGCCCATTTCCCACAGCACGTTGATGTTGATGAAGCCCTGACCGTTGGCCCTGTCATAGGCCTCGCGGATCTGGGCCAAGCCGCCGCGGATACCGAAATCGATCAGTTCCTCGTGGCGGTCCTGACGCGTGCGCCCGTGATAGACATACGGCACGAGCCGGCCATCGGCGTCATAGGAATCGGCGTTGACGCAGGACACGGTGCCAATGCCGCCGGCCGCGGCCCATGCGCCAGAGCTGTAGCCATTGGTGACGGAAATGCCCTTGCCGCCTTCGATCAGGGGCAGGACTTCTTTTCCGGCTATCCGGATGGCGTTAAGTGCTTTCATTGATCGGGACGGTCCTCATGCCGTTTCGGCCCGAAGGCTCCTACAGGAGCCAAATAGGCCAAAACGGCACGAAAACCAAGTCTCATCAATCCCGGCGCGGCTTCTTGGCCTCGCGGGTGTCGGGCAGTTCCTCGCCCGTCTCCTGATTCACCAGCCGCATGGACAGGCGAACCTTGCCGCGATCGTCGACGCCGAGGACCTTCACCTTTACGGGCTGGCCTTCCTTGATGACGTCGGAAACCTGGGCGACGCGTTCCTCGCGCAGCTCGGAAATGTGCACCAGTCCGTCCTTGTTGCCGATGAAGTTCACGAAGGCGCCGAAGTCGACGACCTTGACGACTTTGCCGTCATAGATCACGCCCACTTCCGGCTCGGCGACGATGCCGGTGATCCAGGCACGCGCCTTCTTGATGGCTTCCGGATCGCTGGAGGCGATCTTGATGGTGCCGTCGTCCTCGATATCGATCTTGGCGCCGGTCTGCTCGACGATCTCGCGGATCACCTTGCCGCCGGTCCCGATGACTTCACGAATCTTGTCCTTCGGCACGCTCATCGTCTCGATGCGCGGCGCGTTGGAGCTGAGTTCACCGCGCGACTGGTCGAGCGACTTGGCCATTTCGGCGAGGATATGGATGCGGCCGCCCTGCGCCTGAGCCAGCGCGGACTGCATGATGTCCTTGGTGATCCCGGTGATCTTGATGTCCATCTGCAGCGAGGTGATGCCTTCCGACGTGCCCGCCACCTTGAAATCCATGTCGCCGAGGTGATCCTCGTCGCCGAGGATGTCGGACAGAACGGCGTAGCTGCCGTCCTTTTCCAGAATCAGGCCCATGGCGATGCCCGACACGGGCCGCTTGATCGGCACGCCCGCGTCCATCATGGCGAGGGACGAGGAGCACACGGTGGCCATGGAACTGGAGCCGTTCGATTCGGTGATCTCCGACACCACGCGGATGGTGTAGGGGAACTCCTCCGCCGAGGGCAGGACCGCCTGGAGGGCGCGCCACGCCAGCTTGCCGTGACCCACCTCGCGGCGGCCGGTGAACCCGGAGCGGCCAACTTCACCGACCGAGAAGGGCGGGAAGTTGTAGTGCAGCATGAAGCGCGAGCGCCAGTTGCCCTCGAGCGAATCGATGATCTGCTCGTCATCGCCGGTGCCCAGGGTGACCACGCCCAGCGACTGCGTTTCGCCGCGGGTGAACAGGCACGAGCCGTGGGTGCGCGGCAGGACCGTGACCTCGGCCAGGATCTGGCGAACGGTGGTCAGGTCGCGGCCATCGATACGGCGGCTGGTCTTGATGATGTTGCCACGGACGATGGTCTTTTCCAGGTCCTTCAGCAGCGTCTTGACCACGCTGGGATCGGCTGGGGGATCCATGTCGGCCAGTGCCGCGACGACCTTGCTCTTGGCTTCGCTGATGGCCTTGGTGCGGACCTGCTTTTCGGTGTTGGCGTAGGCCGCGCGCAGGGCGGGCTCGCCCAGTTCGGCGATGCGGGCCTCGAGCGCGCTGTTGTCGGGGCCTTCCGGCAGCGACCACGGTTCCTTGGCCGCCTCTTCGGCCAGATCGATGATCAGGTCGATCACGGGCTGCATCTGCTCATGACCGAACATGACGGCGCCGAGCATGACTTCCTCGCTCAGCTCGGCGGCCTGCGATTCCACCATCAGCACCGCGGTGCTGGTGCCGGCCACGGCCAGATCGAGCTGTGAATTCGGCAGGTCGTCGATCGAAGGGTTCAGGACGTACGCGCCATCGATATAGCCGACGCGCGCGCCGCCGATCGGGCCCAGGAACGGAATGCCCGAAATGGTCAGCGCCGCCGAGGCGCCGATCATGGCGACCATGTCCGGGTCGTTCTCCATGTCGTGGCTGAGCACGGTGCAGAGCACCTGGGTTTCGTTGCGGAAACCGGCGGGGAACAGCGGACGGATCGGACGATCGATCAGGCGCGAGGTCAGCGTCTCCTTTTCGGTCGGACGGCCTTCACGCTTGAAGAAGCCGCCCGGAATCTTGCCGGCGGCGTAATATTTCTCGGTGTAGTTGACGGTCAGCGGGAAGAAGTCCAGGCCCGGCTTGGGCGACTTTTCCGCGACGACGGTGCACAATACGACGGTATCGCCGTAGCTGACCATGACGGCGCCGTCGGCCTGACGGGCGACGCGACCGGTTTCGAGGACCAGCTTGCGGCCGCCCCAGTTGAGTTCCTTACGGGTAATGTTAAACATGGCTAATCCTAATTCTTGCGCGGCGGGCCCCATTGCCTGCCGCCCCTTCCTCGTCTCTTTCAATTCGAAGGCCTTCATCCGCCATTGACGGCGGGCATTACGACAAAGGCGCCGGACGATGCCGGCGCCTTCATGTTACTTGCGCAGACCGAGGCGCTGGATGAGCGAAGCATAGCGCGCTTCGTCCACTTTTTTCACGTAGTCCAGCAACCGGCGGCGCTGGTTGACCATCTTGATCAGACCGCGGCGGGAGTGGTTGTCCTTGGCGTGGGTCTTGAAGTGTCCGGTCAGATTGTTGATCCGTTCGGTCAGGATCGCGACCTGGACTTCGGGGGAACCGGTGTCGCCCTTGACGACAGCGTATTCACCAATCAGTTCTTCCTTGCGGGCAGGCGTAATCGACATCGAGCATCTCCTTATGAGTTGAAAAGCCGCTTGGGCTTGAGGTTTCCGTCCTCGAGCACGCCCAAACCGACGGCTTTCCCGGACACCTTGATCACCACCTCGCCATTCAGCTGACGCGGCACGAAGACCGCTTGGCCGTGACGGAGACGGTCGGCCTCGCTTTCCATCACGGCGACCGCCGGGATGTCGTCCAGCGGTGTCTCGATGGGCAGCAAAAGGCCCGAAGGCGGCGCACTATTGCCCAATTCCCCAATCTTATCCAGTGAAAACGAGTCGGCCTCGTGGAACGGGCCGACCCGGGTTCGGCGCAGGGCTGTCACATGACCGAAGGTCCCGAGCCGAACGCCGAGATCGCGGGCGAGCGAACGGACATAGGTGCCCTTGCCGCAATCGACCTCGAAATCGGCACTGTCCGCGCCAGCGGCCAGCAGGCTGAACCGATCCACCTGAACCTCGCGCGGCGGCAGGTCCGGCGGCGCGCCATCCCGCGCAAGGTCGTAGGCCCGCTCGCCATCGACCTTGATCGCCGAATAGGATGGCGGCTTCTGCTGGATCAGGCCGGTGAATTCGGGCAGCACCGCCTCGATGGCCGCGGCGTCGGGACGCACGTCGCTGGTGCCGGTCACGGCGCCCTCGCTGTCGTCGGTATCCCGGCCCTCGCCCCACTGCACGGTGAACTTGTAGGTCTTGCTGCCGCCCATGGCGTAGGAAACCAGCTTGGTGGCATCGCCCAGCGCCAGCGGCAGCACGCCGGTGGCCAGCGGATCGAGCGTGCCGGCATGGCCGACCTTGGCCGCGTCCAGCATCCGCTTGACGCGCGCGACCGCATGCGCCGACGTCACGCCCTGCGGCTTGTCGACGACAATCCAGCCGGTGATGGGCCGGCCCTTATTACGACGTCCCATATGTAGTCTATTCGTCCTCGGAGGAATCTTTGTCCAGGTCGCGGCGCACGCCGGGCTCGTTGAGCAAGGTGCCGATCCGCTCGGCGATCTCGAACGAGCGATCGACCGAGAACCGCAACTGGGGCGTATAGCGCAGGGCCACCTCGTGGGAGACCTGGCCACGCAGGTAGCGAGCGCAGCGATTGAGCCCGGCCGCCACCTTTTCCGCATCATGACCGCCCAACGGCATGATCCACGCCGTCGCGTTCTTGAGATCGGGGCCGAGCTCGACTTCGGTCACCGTCACCGACACGCCGACGAGGGCGGGATCGCGCAGATCGCCGCGTGACAGCACCTCCGCCAACGCGTGGCGAAGCACTTCGCCGACGCGGCTTTGACGCTGGGTCCGCGGACCCCCGCGTGCTCTGGTCATGACCTTCTCGCCTCGCTCGTGACGGTTACAGCGTGCGGGCGCGTTCTTCGACCGAGTAGACCTCGATCTTGTCGCCGGCCTTCACCTCGTTGAAGTTCTCGATGGTGATACCGCATTCGGTACCCGCCACGACCTCCTTCACCTCGTCGCGGAAACGGCGCACCGAACTGATCTTGCCATCGTGAACAATAGTGTCGTTGCGCAGCACGCGCGCCCGCGCATCGGCCCGGACCGCACCGTCCGTGACGATACAGCCAGCGGCCTTGCCCTTGCCCGCCGCGAACACTTCCTTGACATCGGCGATGCCGAGGATGGTTTCGCGAATTTCGGGCGACAGCATGCCGGACAGCGCCGCCTTGATCTCGTCGACCAGGTCGTAGATCACCGAGTAGTAACGGATTTCCACGCCGTTCTGCTCCGCCATGGTGCGGGCCTTGCCCGGCGCGCGGACGTTGAAGGCCAGAATCGGAGCCTTCGAGGCCTCGGCCAGCATCACGTCCGATTCGGACACGCCGCCGACGCCGCTGAGCAGGACCTTCACGGCAACTTCGTCGGTGTTCATGGACGTCAGCGCGTTGGCGATGGCCTCGGCCGAGCCATGCACGTCGGCCTTGATCACCACGGGCAGCTCCTGCGCTTCCTTGGTCTTCAGCCTGTCCATCATGGCCTCGAGCGACGCGCGCGCGAGCGGCGCGGCGGCCTTTTCCTTAGCCTGACGCTGACGATACTCGGAGATCTCGCGGGCCCGGGCCTCGCTCTCGACCACCAGGAAGTCGTCGCCCGCCATGGGCGCGCCGGTCGCGCCGAGCACGGCGACCGGCTGCGCCGGACCGGCTTCCTTCAGATTCTTGCCCTTGTCGTCGATCAGGGCACGGACGCGGCCCGATTCGGCGCCCATCACGAAGATGTCGCCGATCCGCAAGGTGCCCCGCGTGACCAGAACGGTCGCGACGGCGCCGCGTCCCTTGTCCAGCATGGATTCAATGACCACGCCTTCGCCGGGGCGGTTCGGATTCGCGCGCAGCTCGAGCACTTCGGACTGCAGGATGATGGCTTCTTCCAACTTCTCGAGATTGAGCCGCTGCTTGGCCGAGACTTCCACGTCGAGGACGTCGCCGCTGAGCTTTTCCACCACGATCTCGTGCTGGAGCAGGCCCTGGCGCACCTTGTCCGGATCGGCCTCGTGCTTGTCGATCTTGTTGATCGCCACGATGATCGGCACGCCCGCCGCGCGAGCATGCTGAATCGCCTCGGCCGTCTGCGGCATGATACCGTCATCGGCCGCCACGACCAGCACCACGATATCCGTGACCTGAGCGCCGCGGGCGCGCATGGCCGTGAACGCCGAGTGGCCGGGCGTGTCGAGGAAGGTGATCTTCTCGCCGCCAGGCATGGTCACCTGATAGGCGCCGATATGCTGGGTGATGCCGCCGGCCTCGCCCGCCACCACGTCGGTGGCGCGCAGAGCGTCGAGCAACGAGGTCTTGCCGTGGTCGACATGGCCCATGACCGTCACGACCGGCGGACGCGGCCGCAGATCATCGGGATTGTCCGCGTCGCCGGACAGACCGGCCTCCACATCCGCTTCGGCGACTCGCTTCATCTTATGGCCCATCTCGGCCACGACGATTTCAGCCGTATCCGCGTCAATAGTGTCGTTGACGCCGACCAGGACGCCGATTTTCATCAGCTCGCGCACCACGTCGTGGGCACGCTCGGTCATGCGGTTGGCCAGTTCAGCCACGGTAATGTGCTCGGGAACGATGATTTCGCGGAACAGCTTCTCCGGCGCGCCCGAGGCACGGCGGTTGGCCTTCTGCTTTTCACGCGCTCGCCGCATGGCGGCCAGCGACCGCTGACGCTCCTCGGCACCGTCATCCAGCGCACGCTGGACGGTAAGCTTGGAATTGGCGCGGCGCGGATCGGCCTTCGGCGTCGGCTTGGCGTGCGCCTTCGCGGCGCCCGCGCCCGGACCGGCGCCGGCACGCGCCTTCTTCTTGCGCTCGTCTTCCTCTTCCTCGTCGATCAGCGTCGCGCTGCGGACGCGATCCTCGGCCTTGGGCACGCGGCGTGCTTCATCGGCGGCGGGCGCGGCAGGGGTCGCGACGGCGGCCGGCGCGGTGCGCGCGGCCTGGGGCTGCGCCTGGCCGGGTTCGACGCGTGGCTTCGGCTTCGCCACCGTGACCTGTGGCTCGGGGCGGGCACGCTCCTCGACCGGCGCCGGTTCGGCGACGGGCTTGGGCTGAAGCGCCTCCTCGCGCGCCTTGCGCTCGGCTTCCTCGGCCTCGCGACGCAAGCGCTCTTCTTCCTCGGCCTTGCGGCGGGCCTCTTCCTCGGCCTGGCGCTTGGCTTCTTCTTCCTTGCGGACGCGCTCGAGCTCTTCCTGACGGCGTGCTTCTTCCAGCGCGCGCATGCGGACGGCTTTCTCGTCCTTGGTCAGGTGGCCGTCGCCGCCATCATGATCGTGGCCACCGCCATGCTCGCCGTCACGGGTGATGACGCGGCGGCGCT
Organism: Iodidimonas sp. SYSU 1G8; assembly: GCF_039655775.1. NCBI lineage: Bacteria > Pseudomonadati > Pseudomonadota > Alphaproteobacteria > Iodidimonadales > Iodidimonadaceae > Iodidimonas > Iodidimonas sp. SYSU 1G8. The sequence continues at coordinate 110,140 of NZ_JBBYXJ010000002.1, forward strand.
TGCGCTCCACGACCACGGGCTTGCCGCGTCCATGGGACAGACTCTGCCGTACCTGCCCGGAGCCCGCGTCCACAGTCTTCTTCAACTGCAGCGTCTTGCCGGAAGACAGGGTGAGCTTCGTGTCACCGCTTTCCTTGGTTTCGCTCATTCACCGTTCCTCAATTCGCGTTCGGACAGCCCATCAGGGCTTTCGCACTGCCGATAACCGGCAAGCATATTCACATCGGCCACAAAACGCCGGGCCAGGCCGCCGTCGCGCAGGGCAGCATGTACCACATTCCCGCGCCCCAAGGCCAAACTCAATTGCTCGGACGTGAAAAGGTCCACGTCCGGCCGGCCTGCCGCGAGGCCATAAAGCTTGCGCCGGCCATCGGGCGAGGCATCGCTGGCGGTGACCAGCACCGCCGCCTCGCCGCTCTGCAACCAGCCCTTCACCTTCTCGAAACCGGCCACGATGTCGCCGGCCTTCCGGGCAAGACCCAGCAGGTTCAGGCAACCATTCACCCATTGGCTTTCGATCAGCGCGGGCAGGCCCTCGGGCACGCTGACCTTGCGGCGCGCGGCGCGAGAAAAGGCATTCTTCGCACAAGCGGTTTCCACCAGGTCGCGCCGTGCCGAGACCCACAGGCCGCGGCCAGGCAGCTTACCCCTGAGATCGGGAACGATGACGTCGCCGGGACCGACGACAAAACGCACGAGCCCCGCCTGCGGCTGGGTCTCGCCGCTTACGATGCATCGTCGTTCCGCCACATGGTCCTCACGCGTCATCCATTCTCCAGATCAATCCTCGCTCGCCGCCGATTCGGCGGCCGGAGTCTCTTCGTCGTCGTACCAATGGGCGCGCGCCGCCATCACGATGGCGTTGGCGTCGTCCTCGGTCAGCTCGAAGCCCTGCAACGGCCCCTCGCCCGATTCGATCAGCTCGAAACCGGCGAACTCGGCGAGATCGTCCAGCGTCTTCACGCCCGCCTCGCCCAGCTTCACCAGCATCTGCGGAGTCAGCAGCTCGATTTCCGCCACATCGTCCTTCACGCCGAGCTGCTTGCGCTTGTCGTCCGCTTCCTCGTCGCGCTTCTGCAACGCGCCGCGCGCCCGGTTCTGCAGTTCCTGGGCGATGTCGTCGTCAAAACCCTCGATCGAGGCCAGCTCGTCCAGTTCCACATAGGCCACTTCATCCAGATCGGCAAACCCTTCGGCCACCAGAAGCTGAGCAATGGTCTCCTCGACGTCGAGCGCGTCCATGAACAGCGACGAGCGCGACTGGAACTCCTGCTGGCGGCGTTCGGATTCCTCGGCCTCGGTCAGGATGTCGATGGTCCAGCCCGTCAGCTGCGACGCCAGGCGCACGTTCTGGCCGCGTCGGCCGATGGCGAGGCTGAGCTGATCGTCGGGGACCACCACCTCGATGCGTTCATTGTCGTCGTCGAGCACGACCTTCTGCACTTCGGCCGGGGCCAGCGCATTGACGACGAAGGTGGCCACGTCCGGCGACCACTGGATGATGTCGATCTTCTCGCCCTGCAACTCGTTCACCACGGCCTGCACGCGGCTGCCGCGCATGCCGACGCAGGCGCCGACCGGATCGATGCCGCCATCATTGGACATGACGGCGATCTTGGCGCGGCTGCCCGGATCGCGGGCCACCGACTTGATCTCGATGATGCCGTCGTAAATCTCGGGCACTTCCTGCGCGAACAGCTGGGCCATGAATTCGGGGCGCGCGCGCGACAGGAATATCTGCGGGCCGCGCGGCTCCTGGCGGACGTCGTAGATGAAGGCGCGCACGCGGTCGCCATTGCGCAGGTTCTCGCGCGGCAGGGCCTCGTCGCGGCGAATCACCGCTTCGGCGCGCCCCAGATCGACGACCACGTTGCCGTATTCGACGCGCTTGACGATGCCGTTGATGATGTCGCCCTGGCGGTCCTTGTACTCGTTGTACTGGCGGGCGCGTTCGGCCTCGCGGACCTTCTGGGTGATGACCTGCTTGGCGGTCTGGGCGGCGATGCGGCCGAAATCCATGGGCGGCAGCTCTTCGGAAATCTCCGAACCGATCTCCAGCTCGTGGCCCGGATAGCGGCGCTGCGCATCCTTCAGGCTCATCTGGGCCGCTTCGTTCTCGATTTCCTCGGCCACGGTGATGACACGGCGCAGCTTGATCTCGCCGGTCAGGCGGTCGATATGGGCGCGCAGGTCGTGCTCGGCGCCATAACGCGACCGGGCCGCCTTCTGGAAGGCTTCTTCCATGGCCTCGAGCACCAGTTCGCGATCGATCACCTTGTCGCGCGCGACGGCATCGGCGACCTGAAGCAGTTCCAGGCGGTTGGCGCTAATGGCGGTGGACATCAGTCAGCTCCCTGTTGATCGCCAAGCTCGATCATGCCCGCCTTGCGGGCGTCCTGATGGGCGTCGATGAGCGCGTCCGTCAGAACCAGCTTGGCCTGTTCGATTCCGTCGAACGGCAATTGCACCCGGCCCTGCGGTATATCCAGCACCACATGGCCTTCTTCCAAACCCACGATGACGCCGCGGAACCTGCGCTGGCCCCCGACCGGCGTCGCCATCTCGATCTTCGCCTCGAAGGCGGCGTATTTTTCAAAATCCTGCTCGCGCACCAGGGGCCGGTCGATGCCGGGCGAGCTCACTTCCAGATTGTACTCGCCCTTGATCGGGTCTTCCACGTCGAGAATCGCCGAGACGGCACGGCTCACTTCCGCGCAATCCTCGACGGTCATGGACCCGTCGGGACGCTCGGCCATGATCTGCAGGGTGCGCGTGCTGGTCGTGACGTAGCGCACACGGATCAGGTCGAAGCCCATGGCTTCGACGGACGGTCCGATCAGCCCGCGCACTTTCGCGGCTATGCCGGTTTCAGCGATCAACCCAAATTCCGTATCAAGACTGCACAAAAACAAAAAAGTGGGCTCTCGCCCACTCTTTGGAACGTCCCGTCGCCATTGGAAGCGCCGGTCTATGTCAAGAGCAGGCGGAAAGTAGCGCAGCCGCCACGATTTTTCAAGCCGCTTCCGCCCACATCAGCCCTGCGCGGCGTGCCTCCCTCAGGCGGCGCGGGCCTGCCGGCGGTAGCGCAGATAAAGCGGCTTCAGACCCTTGGCCAGCGCCTTGGCCTCGTAGCGGGTCTGCGGCCAGTCGGGCGTGCGGCCCTGCCAGTCCCCCGATCGCTCGGCGGTCCAGTCGAAATCCTCGCGCGCGCTCATGTGCCGCACGATCCAGTCGCCGTAATCCGCATGATCCGTGGCCGCGCGGAATTCAGCGCCGTCGACGAGAGCCCGCGCCAGGATGTCGAGCCGGTCGTGGCTGACGAAGCGCCGCTTGTGATGCCGCACCTTGGGCCACGGATCGGGAAACAGCAGAAAGGCGCGGGCAATGCAGGCGGGGCGCAGCGCGGCGAGCAGCAGGGCCGCGTCGTCGGTCCACACGCGCACATTGTCCAGATGGTGATCGACCACCTCCGACAAAAGGCCGGCCACGCCGGTTTCATAGGGCTCGCAGCCGATGATGCCGATATCCGGATTGTTGCGCGCCTGCCAGGCGAGATGCTCGCCCTTGCCGAAGCCGATCTCGAACCACACTTCGCGCACTGGCCGGTCGAACCACATGCGCGGGTCCAGATTACCGTCGCCCTCCTCGAGCGGGATGCGCAGCGCCGGCAGCAGCCGGTCGACGGTCTGCTGGCGGGTCTGGTTCAGCGGTTTGCCGCGGCGGCGCCCGTAGACGCGGCGCAGCACGGGCCCTGGATCGGAGGCGGTCACGGCGTCAGGACAGGGCCGACCGGAGCGCGTCGACCAGATCGGTGCGCTCCCAGCTGAAGCCGCCGTCCGCGTCCGGCTCGCGCCCAAAATGACCATAGGCGGCGCTGCGCTTGTAGATCGGCCGGTTCAGCCCCAGATGCTCGCGGATGCCGCGCGGGCTGAGGTCCATCACCTGGTCGATCACGCCGGGCAGGCGCGATTCATCCACATTGCCCGTCCCGTGCAGGTCCACATAGATGGACAACGGCCGGGACACGCCGATGGCGTAGGAAAGCTGGATGGTGCAGCGATCGCCAAGACCGGCGGCGACCACGTTCTTGGCCAGATAGCGCGCCGCGTAGGCCGCCGAGCGGTCCACCTTGGTCGGATCCTTGCCGGAAAACGCCCCGCCGCCATGAGGCGCCGCGCCGCCGTACGTGTCGACGATGATCTTGCGGCCGGTCAGGCCGGCGTCGCCATCCGGTCCGCCGATCACGAAGCGGCCGGTCGGATTGATGTAATAGACCGTCTCGTCCGTCAGCCAGCCCTCGGGCAGCGCGTTGGCGATGAAGGGCCGGACCAGCGCGTCGACATCGGCCGAGGACAGCCCTTCGTCGTGCTGGGTCGAGACGACCACCGAGGTGGCGCGCACCGGCTTGCCGTCCACATAGAGCAGGCTCACCTGGCTCTTGGCGTCCGGGCCGAAGCCCTTCACCGCGCCGGAATGCCGGGCGTCGGCCATGGATTTCAAAATCTTGTGTGAATAGTAGATCGGCGCCGGCATCAGCACCTCGGTCTCGCGGCAGGCATAGCCGAACATGATGCCCTGGTCCCCCGCGCCCTCGTCCTTGTTCCCGGCGGCGTCGACGCCCACGGCGATGTCGGCCGACTGGCTGTGCAGCAGCACCTTCACGTCGGCGGTCTTCCAGTGGAAGCCATCCTGTTCATAGCCAATCTGGCGCACCGTCTCGCGCGCGACCTGTTCGATGACCTCGGGCGTGATCGACGCCGGGCCCCGCACCTCGCCCGCCAGGACGATCTGCTGGGTGGTCACCAGCGTCTCGCAGGCGACGCGGGCGAACGGATCGGCCGCCAGAAATGTGTCTAGGACGGCGTCCGAGATCATGTCGCAGACCTTGTCGGGATGGCCTTCGGAAACGGATTCACTGGCGAACAGATACGAATTCCTGGTCACGAGACCCCTCGAAAATGGCGTTCATGAAAGGCGCGCGAGCCACGGTCCCGCGATTGCCGGCACGTTCGCTGTATACCAGCGACCGCAACGGCGTCACAAGCATAAAGATGTCTTTATATTTACCTATTCAGCCCTGGCGAGCGCCCGCGCCAGATCCAGCAGCCGCTGGCGCACCGAGGCGCTTTCGATCTGCCGGTAGGCCCGGACCAGGTCCATGGTTTCCCGGTCGACGGGATCCTCGACCCGCGCCGGCGGCTGGCCGACCGCCGGCTCCGCGCCTTCCGGCATGCTTTCGAAGAAGAACTGCGGCTGCACCTCGAGAATGCGGCAGATGTCGAACAGTCGGCTCGCGCCGATGCGGTTGGCGCCGCGCTCGTATTTCTGAACCTGCTGGAAGGTGATGCCAAGCGCCGCGCCAAGCTGTTCCTGGGTCATCCCGATGAAAGTGCGGCGTTGACGAAGGCGTTTGCCGACATGAATGTCGACAGGATTGGGATCCGATAGCACGCGTGGCCTCCTCAAGTTCTCCAGCCGGGAAACGCGCGAATTCCTGGCTGAACGATCAGCTTCAATAGCCCCCAAAGGCGCTGTCGCGCCCCTACCCCAACAGCTGCTCGCCGACCCTTCGAACCTGTTAAAACAAGCAATAGGGAGCACCGTTTGACCGGTCAAGCGACTTCTACGCCCGGCGCCGGACCCGATGCACCAAAATGAGCGCGGCCAGCGCCGCCATCATGAGCCAGAACACCCCGTCACCCAGCCGGGCGTAGAGCGGCGCGGCGATGGGCGGCGGCAGCCTGGCGTCCACCACGCCCCGTTCTCCCAGGCCCAGCTGCTTCACGACGCGGCCATGGGCGTCGATGATGGCCGACACCCCGGTACCGGCCGCGCGCATCATCGGCAGTCCCTCCTCGATGCTGCGGAAACGGGCGATGGCGAGATGCTGGTAGGGACCGGCCCACTCGCCGTACCAGGCGTCATTGGTGATGTTCAGCAGCCAGTCGGGACGGCGCCCGTCCGGCGTGACCGCGCCGGGAAAGATCACCTCGTAGCAGACCAGCGGGCTGACTGGCGGCAGGCCGGGCAGGTCGATGACGCGCGGCCCGCTGCCGGGCACGAAATCGCCGCCGCCCTCGACCACCTTCTGGAACCGGATGTCCAGCCCAAGCGCTTCGAAAATCCGGTCCAGCAGACGGAAGAAGCCCTTCATCGGGACATATTCGCCGAACGGCACCAGATGGAACTTGTCGAACAGGTTCAGCGTCCGGCCGTCGGAGTCCACGAAGATCATGCTGTTGTAGAAGTGACGCTGGCCGGCATCGGTATATTCGACCCGGGGAAACCCTGTGACGGCGATGGCACCCGGCGGCAGCATGTCGGCGATCATCGCCCGGGCCTGCGCGTCGCCGTCGAGCTGATAGGGCACCGCGGCTTCCGACCAGACGAACAGGTCGATCGCCTCGGCGCCCGGCCCTGCCGACAGCGCCAGATGATCGGTGAAGTTGCGGGTATAGTTCTCCGGCAGCCATTTCTCGTCCTGAGCGATATCGGGCTGGACCAGGCGCACCATGGGGCCGTCCCGCGGCTCGTCCGCCGCGGTTCCCAGCCGCACGAGGCCGAAGACGAGGAGCGCGGCCAGGGTCGCGCCGGCCCAGGCAAGCTCCGGCAGTGGCCGGCGCCGCTCCGGCGGCTGGCCGATCAGAAGCACGGGCACCGCGGCCACCGCCGCCGTCACCAGGGTCAGGCCATACGCGCCCGCGACCGCGACGAACTGGCTCATGGCGTCGGAGAAGGCCCAGGCATAGGCCGCGAGGTTCCAGGGAAAGCCCGTGATGACATGGCCGCGCAGCCATTCCGCCAGCGCCCAGCAGAGGGCAAACAGCAGCACGCGCGAGCCCAGCCGCCGCGAGAGAATCCTGTAGGCGAGCGCCGCCGCGCCGCTATAGAGCGCCATGCCCAGCGGCAGCGCGATGGCCGCGACCGGCGGCGCGCCCGCGATCTGCAGCGCATAGGCGACCCAGTAGAATCCGGTCAGGAAATGGCCGAAACCGAAGAACCAACCGACGGCGAAGGCGCCCTTCTTGCTGGGCGTGGCCTCGATCAGCAGAATCAGGGCGGGAAAGGACAGCAGCAGCACCGGAATGGCGTAAACCGGTGCGAACGCCGCCGTCGCCAGCGCGCCGGCGACAAACGCCAGGACCATGCGCTGCCACGGCCGCCGACCGGCAAGCCAACGGGGCACGGCATTCATCACGGCAGCGTGTCGCCACTGAGCTCGGGCCTGGGCTTGCGCACCCGGACCCGCTTGAGCTGGCGCGCATCGGCCTCGACCACCTCGAACTCGACGCCGGAGGGATGCTCGACCACCTCGCCGCGCAGCGGCACGCGTCCGGAAAGCGAGAACAGCAGACCACCGACCGTGTCGATGTAGTCTTCCTGGTCTTCCGGCAGCAGGTCGATGCCCAGCTGCGCCTCCAAATCCTCGATCGGGCAGCGGGCATCGACGTCGAGCAGGCCCGACGGGCGTGGCATGATCAGCGGCGTCAGCTGTTCGTCATGCTCGTCGTCGATATCGCCGACAATGGTTTCGATCAGGTCCTCGATGGTCACGAGACCATCCGTGCCGCCATATTCATCGATCACCAGCGCCATGTGGATCCGGCTCAGGCGCATCTTCAACAGCAGATCGATCACCGGCATGGACGGCGGCACGAACAGGACACGTCGCTTGATGTCGTTGATCGAGGGCTGGGTCGGCAGATCCCGTGATTCGGCATAGGCCGACAGCAGATCCTTCACGTGCACCATGCCGGCCACGTCATCGAGCGTGTCCCGGTAGACCGGCAGGCGCGAATGGGCCGCTTCCTTGAACGCCAGGACCAGGCCATCGAGCGGCAGCGACATCTCGACGGCGACGATGTCGGCGCGGGGCACCATCACGTCGGACACTTCCAGCCCGCGCAGCGAGACGATGTTCATGAGCATGATCCGCTCTTCGGCGGTCAGGTCGGACGGATCGTCCCGGTGTTCCTCGATCACGTCCTCGAGGCTCTCGCGCAACGAGGGCTCTCGGCCGCGCAGGCGGGTGATCATGCCGCTTACCCAGCCCTTGAGGCTGGCCGTACTGTCGTCTTCCGTGGATGTGTCGTTCATGCCTGGATCTGTGTGTTGGCCCTATTTTCCGCATAGGGATCGGGGATGTCGAGCGTTTCGAGAATCTCGGCTTCCCGCCGCTCCATGATCTCGGCCTCGGCGTCGGTCTCATGATCGTAGCCAAGCAGGTGTAGCAGACCATGCACGAGAAGGTGCGCCGTGTGATCGCTGAACGGCTTGCCCGCCTCCGCCGCCTCGCGCGCCACCGTCTCGTAGGCCAGCACGATATCGCCGAGCTGGCGCGGGCCGGGGCTCGGCGGGGCGGGGAACGAGAGCACGTTGGTGGGCTTGTCCTGGCCGCGGTAGCGCGCGTTCAGGTCGCGGACGAAGCCATCGTCGGCGAACAGCAGACTGATCTCGGCCTCGCTCTCGAGGGGCACGGCGGCCAGCACCCGGCATGCGAACTCATCGGGATCGGGCAGAGGCCCGAGCCAACTGTCGCACTCCGTAGCGGTCTCTACCGTCAGCATGGGCTTCGGCGGGTTCAGCCGCCGTCCTCTCCATTCGGGGCGCGTCTCGCGACCTGGGCCAGCTGCCGCTGGCGGTCGTTCTCGTTATAGGCTCGCACGATCTTGGTGACCAGATGATGACGCACCACATCGGCCTCGGCGAAGTGCACGAAGCCTACATCGGGCACGTTGGCCAGGATATCGAGGGCATCGCGCAGGCCCGACTTGCTGCCCAGCGGCAGATCGATCTGGCTGGGATCGCCCGCGATCACCATGCGCGAATTCTCGCCCAGGCGGGTCAGGAACATCTTCATCTGCATCGGCGTGGTGTTCTGCGCCTCATCCAGGATGATGAAGGAATTGGCCAGGGTCCGGCCGCGCATGAAGGCGAGCGGCGCCACCTCGATGTCGCCGCTTTCCAGCGCCTTGGCGACCTGGTCGCCCGGTAGCATGTCGTGCAGCGCGTCGTAGAGCGGACGCAGATAGGGATCGATCTTGTCCTTCAGGTCGCCTGGAAGGAAGCCGATGCGCTCGCCCGCCTCGACCGCGGGGCGCGACAAGATCAGCCGGTCGACGCGGCCCTGCAGCAGCATCTCCACCGCCACGGCCACCGACAGGTAGGTCTTGCCCGTGCCGGCGGGACCGATACCGAACACCACCTCGGATTCGCGGATGCGCTGGACATATTCCGACTGCTTGGCCGAGCGCGGCGTGATCAGGCGCTTGCGGGTGCGGATCACCGCCTGCTGCGCCACATCGTCGATGGTCGAGCCCGCCGGCCGCGTGGCTTCCGCCAGCCGAATCGCGCCTTCCACATCGCCGGTTTCCACGGTCTGGCCCCGCTCGAGCCGGGAGTACAGCGCCTGCAGCACCGATCGGGCCGCATCGGCCGAGACGGCGGGGCCGTCGATGGAGACCCTGTTCCCGCGCGACGACATGGTCACGCCCAAGCGCTTTTCGATCAGCGCCAGATTGCTGTCATGCTTGCCGAACAACTCGGCCAGAAGGGAATTGTCCTTGAAATCGGTGACGACCTTTTCGGCCGTCGACGCGGCGCCGCCAGGCATGCCCGTCGATTTATCTGCCACTTTTCCTCGCACTCATTGCGCCGCCACCAAGGTTGCCGGGCCGATCAGCCGGCCGCGCAGGCTGTTCGACAGCACGGCCCCGATTTCCACATTGTGGATGGTACCCCGTAAATCACCCTGAGCGGAACCCGCATCGACACTGACGGCCTGCATATAAGGGCTGCGGCCCACGAGCTGGCCCGGATGACGGCCATCACGCTCCAGCAGCACGGGCAGGATACGACCGACGCAGGCGGCGTTGAACTCCTCCTGCTGGCGCAGCAATTCGGCTTGCAGGATCGCGAGGCGCTCGGACTTCACCGATTCCGGAACCTGGTCGTCCAGATCCGCCGCCGGAGTTCCGGGGCGCGGGCTGTACTTGAACGAATAGGCCATGGAGTAGCGGACATCGCGCACCAAATCCATGGTCGCCTGGAAATCGGCGTCGGTCTCGCCCGGATAGCCGACGATGAAATCGCTGGACAGGGCAAGGTCGGGCCGGGCATCGCGCAGCCGGGCGACGATGTCGCGGTAGCGCGCCGCCGTATGGCGCCGATTCATGGCGGTGAGGATCCGGTCCGAGCCGCTTTGTACCGGCAGGTGCAGGAAGGGCATGATCTGCGGCACGTCGCGGTGCGCGGCGATCAGGTCGTCATCCACGTCGCGCGGATGGGAGGTCGTGTAACGGATCCGTTCCAGACCGTCGATGTCGGCGAGGCGCCGCATCAGCTCGCCGAGCCCGGCGGTGCCGCCATGGCCATTGTCGCCATGATAGGCATTGACGTTTTGGCCCAGCAGGGTGATGTCCACCGTGCCCAGGCGCACCATGCGCGCCGCCTCGGCAAGGACGTCGGCCATGGGCCGAGAATATTCGGCGCCGCGCGTATAGGGCACCACGCAAAAGGAACAGAATTTGTCGCAGCCTTCCTGGATGGTCAGGAACGCGCTGACGCCCTGCGGCGCGGCCTCTTCCGGCAGCTTGTCGAACTTGATGTCCGTCGACAGGTCGACCGACACCACGCGCGAGCGGCCGGTCATCATCAGGTCGCGGGTGGCGCGTCCCAGCAGGTCGGGCAGATCGTGATAGGTCTGCGGCCCGAACACCAGATCGATGGAGGGCGCGCGGCGCATCATTTCCTCGCCCTGGGCCTGCGCGACACAGCCGCCGACGGCAACGAGCATGCGGCCGCCCGAGCGCGCCTTCTCCTCCTTGAGCAGGCGCAGACGGCCCACTTCCGAATAGACCTTTTCGGCGGCCTTCTCACGGATATGGCAGGTGTTCAGGATGACCAGGTCGGCGTCGTCGGGCGCTTCGGTCGTCTCATAGCCCAGCGGCGCCAGGATATCGGCCATGCGCGCCGAATCGTAGACGTTCATCTGGCAGCCATAGGTCTTGATATGCAGGCGCTTCTTCGCCACGGGCCTTATCCTCGGGACTGAACGGGGCGGACCGTAGCAGCGGCCCGGCGGGAGTCAAGAAAAGCCGCGCGCGCCGGGGTCTCAGGCGGCATCGGCCACCGGCTCGTAACCGGCGTTGAGCAGCGCGAGCTGGCGGGAAATCTCCGAATGGCAATGGGCCGACATGGCCTTGCGGCCTCCCACGGTATCGAGCGTCACCGGCGCATGGAAGGTGATGACGACCGTGACGCGGCCGAGCGTCATCAGATCCCAGACGTGCGGCCCCAGATACATGTCGCCGAACCATCCCACATAGGGCCGGAAATGACGGCCGAGCGGCATGGAGTTGATCCGGGTATAGGCGATGGACACCGGCTGCACCGTCAGCGGCTTGGCGCCCTTCCAACGTTCGGCCACCGCGAACAGGCTGCTCTTGAACGGCAGCACGCGGGTGCCGTCGGAGCTGGTGCCCTCGGGAAACAGGATCAGGCTGTCGCCCGCGTCGAGGCGCTCGATCATGAGCTCCAGATGGGCGCCGGAGCGCGCGCGGTTTTCACGATCGATGAAGATCGTCCGCCGCAGGGTGGAGAGCCAGCCGAAGAACGGCCAGCCCTCAAGGTCGCCGCGGGCGACGAAGGATGGCTTCATCACGCCGCCCAGCGCAAAGATATCGACCCAGGAGATGTGGTTGGCGATGAACAGCACCGGACTCTCGCGAGACGGCGCGCCATGCACCACCGTGTCGATCCCGAGAATGTGGCTGGAGATCTTGAAGTACCAATAGGGCAACCACTCCTTCGCCCGCCCCGGCAGGCGCAGCAGGATCGGCTGCAGGATAATGACCGGCAGCAGGCAGAGCGCGGCGCCGACGAGCAGGATGACGGCGCGCATCTCGCTCAGCGGCAGCTTCCGGGCATTGGTCCGGCGGCTGATAGGCATCGAGGCTCAGGAACCTTCCTTGGCCAGCGGAACCCCATAGAGCTCGAGCCGGTGATCGACCAGCTTGTAGCCCAGTTCCCGGGCGATGAATTCCTGCAGCTTCTCGATGTCCTCGTTGCGGAATTCGATCACATTGCCGGTATGAACGTCGATCAGGTGATCGTGATGGCGCTCGGGCACTTCCTCGTAGCGCGCGCGGCCATCCCGAAAGTCGTGACGCTCCAGAATGCCCGCTTCCTCGAACAGCCGGACGGTCCGGTAGACCGTCGCGATACTGATATGGCTGTCGATCTTGGCGGCGCGGGCGTAGAGCTCTTCAACGTCGGGATGGTCCGTGGCTTCCGAAAGCACCCGGGCAATCACCCGGCGCTGATCGGTCATCCGCATTCCCTTGTCCACACACAATTGTTCGAGACGGTCCGGCATACCTCACCTTTGTCGAGGGGTTCCGGACGCGCCCGCGCCGGAGACCCGTTACTTCCTGCGGCCGCGCTTGGTTCCGAGGCCGATTTTCTTCGCCAGCGTGCGCCGCTGGGCCGCGTAGTTCGGGGCCACCATGGGATAATCCGCCGGCAGGGCCCACTTCTCCCGATATTCCTCGGGCGACATGTTGTACGCGGTCCGCAGATGCCGCTTCAGCATCTTCAGCTTCTTACCATCTTCCAGGCAAATGATGTAGTCCGGCATGACCGAGCGGCGAACCGGGACGGCGGGCTTGGCCTTCTCGACCGGCTCTTCCGGTGCTTCGGCGCCCAGCTTGGTGAGCGTATAGTACACCTGCTCGATCAGGTGCGGAACATCGGCCATGGCAACGCTATTATTCGCCAGATGCGCGGAAACGATATCGGATGTCAGCGCAAGCAGGTCGCCACGATCGACGTTCTCTTTGGTTTCATTTGGCATAAGGGCCCTAGCTTTCTGTTTGACTAGTGGAAATCTTCCGTCTTATAGGCCGAAGAGAATGCCGAGGCAACCGCGATAGTCATGATGGAAAACCTGTAAGAAGATGACAGAACAAGCAAATCGCCAACTCGATATTACCGGCCTATTATGCCCCATGACCTTCGTGAAAACTCGGCTGCTTCTGGAGCGGATGGCGCCTGGAGAGATCGCGGAAATCATCATGCGCGATGGCGAGCCACTGAAAAACGTTCCCGCTGCCGTTCAGGACTTGGGTCACCGGGTTTTGAGTATCGAGGAGACCGCCGAAGCCGGCATTTACCGCGTGCGGATCCGGGTCGCGGCTAGCTGAGATCGAGGCACATGGTCAGGGCATCGACCCTGCTTTCGGCCAGACGCAGATAATAGCCCCTGCGCCGGCCTACCTGATGAAACCCGAGAGACCGATACAGTCGCTGGGCATTCGGATTGTCCTCGGCCACCTCGAGAAACATATCGCGTGCGCCGCCCGCGCGGCACCGCGCGATGCTGCGCCCGATGAGCTGGCGCGCGATGCCCCGGTTGCGCTGGTCGGGTACGACCCCGATCGACAGCAGTTCGGCCTCGGGGCCGGCGACACGGCAGGCGCAGAAACCGATCGGCTGCGCGTCGGCGCCGTCGAGGAGCTGGGCGAGCAGGCAGAAGGAACCGGGCATGCGGAGCACGTCGGCAAAGGCCCGGGATGACCAGCTTTCATCGCCGGGGCGCGAGAAACTGGCGGCGTGCAGCGCGGCGAGAAGCTCTGCCGCCGACTCGCCGACACTCACGATGTCCATGCTGGCGCTCATGCGGGAACGATGCCCCCCGGCAGCTTGGCATCAGGCGCACGCAGATAGAGGGGCCGCGGCGGCCCGCCTGGTGCCCGCCCCGCCGCCAGCGCAGCCACCGCGACGGCATCGATCGTCGAAAACCCCGCCAGCAGGCGCAGGCCGCCGAGCGCCGGGCCGCCGACAAGCGCCGCGCCCGACCCGACCACGAGGCCGGGGCCGGACGGCATGACGCCCGGCAGGTCGGCGAGATCGACGGCCGATGGTGCCATGAGCGGTCGCGGCGCGCCGCCCAGAACCCGGAACGTCTGGAGGTAGACCTGGCCGCGCCGGCCGTCGATGACGGAGACGATGACCTCGCCCTCGCCCGCTTCACCGAGAGCGCCCTGCGCCAGCGCTTCCAGGCTGGTCACGCCCATGGTGGCGACGCCGGTGGCGACGCCGAGACCGCGCGCCACGGCGACCCCGATGCGCAGGCCGGCGAAGGTGCCCGGACCCACGGTCGTGACGATGCGATCGAGATCGCCATAACCGGTTCCCGCGCGGGAAAGAACATCCTCGATCATGGGCAACAGCCGTTCCACGAGAGCGCGCGGCTGGTCCTCGTCGGCGCGGGCAAGACAGACGCCGCCGTGCACGACGGCCACGGAGCCACCGCCAAGCGACGTATCGAAGGCCAGCACGCGCATCGGCGCCGCTCCTAGCGGATGTCGCACATTTCCGCGAAGTCGGGACGCGGGCTGCGCGGAAACAGTCCATCGGGATCGCCGTAACCGATCGCGCACAGGAAGTTCGACCGGACATCCGTGCCGGCGAAATAGGCCGCGTCCACCGCCGCGTTGTTGAATCCGGACATGGGCCCCGTATCCAGGCCAAGCGCCCGCGCCGCGATCATCAGATAGGCGCCCTGCAGCGTTCCGTTGCGAAAGGCGGTGGTGGCGGCCACCTGCTCGTCATTGGCGAACCATTCCCGCGCTTCAGGCGCATGGGGAAACAGCCTGGGAATCTGGTCATAGAACTTCATGTCATGGCCGATGATGGCCACGGCGCCCGCCGTTTTCACCTTCTCCACATTGCCCGGCGAGACCATGGTCGCCAGCTGGTCCTTCTCCGCCTGCGAATGCGCGAAGACCAACCGCATGGGAAAACAATTGGCGCTGGTCGGCCCCCACTTCATCAGATCGTAGATCGCCACGAGCTGCTCGGCCGATACCGGCTTGGGCAACCACTTGTTCTGGGTGCGGGCGGCGCGGAAGATGGTGTCGAGATGCTCGTCGGACAGGGTGGCGCTCACGGAAATTATCCTCTTGTGGTAAGGCGGTGCGACCTCGCCAATCTAGATCGCTTTTCGGCCAATAGCAGCCCGTTAACGAAACAGGCCGCCAACCCGCACCCGGTGCTGGCTGGCGGCCCGTGAGAGGCCCGCGCCCCGGGGCGCGAAGAAGACCGATCAGATCTGGCGGACTTCCGCCACTTCCGGCACGAAATGGCGCAAGAGATTTTCGACGCCGTGCTTCAGCGTGGCGGTCGAGCTGGGGCAGCCGGCGCACGAGCCCTGCATGTGCAGATAGACGATGCCGTCCTCGAAGCCCTTGAAGACAATATCCCCGCCATCCTGGGCCACGGCGGGGCGCACGCGCGTGTCGAGCAGGTCCTTGATCTGGCGAACCACGTCGTCATCTTCCTCGCCGCTGTCCGTGACCGCGTCGGCGGCAGTGTCCTGTTCCACCACCGGCAGACCCGCCGTCAGATGCTCCATGATGGCGCCCAGCACCGCCGGCTTCAGGTCCTGCCAGTCGGTGCCATCGGTGGTGATGGTGATGAAGTCGCTGCCCAGGAACACGGCGGCGACACCGTCGAGGTCGAACAGACGCAGCGCCAGCGGTGACCGGGCGGCGGCCTGCGCATTGGCGAAATGCACCGTCGTGTCGCCCATGATCTCGCGGCCGGGCAGGAATTTCAGCGTCGCCGGGTTGGGCGTCCGTTCGGTTTCGATAAACATGGCGGTCTCCAGGTCGGAGGAAGGTTGAGCGTCATATGCGCCAGGGCGAGGCGCTTTTCAAGCATCAGCGTCGGTCAGGCGATCCGGTCGATCTGCGCCATGTCGAGATGGCCGGGCACGATGGTGAGCGGAATCGGCATGGTGGCGGCGAACTGACCGGCGAAGGAACTGACCAGCGGGCCCGGACCATCGGAGCCATTGCCCGCCCCCAGGACCAGCACGTGAATGGCCGTATCCTCGGCCACGAGGCGCAGGATTTCAGGGGCCGGCTTGCCTTCGCGCACGATCAGTTCGGCGTCGATCTGTGTATCGGCCTTGAGCCGGGTGGCGAGCGCCCGCAGGACCTGCTGGGCCTCCTCGTGCGCCTCCTCGCGCATCACCGCCTCGATGCCGGCGAACTGCTGGAACTCCGGCGGGGCGACCACGAACAACAGAATGACACCACTACCGGTCTTGGCCGCGCGGCGCGCGGCATAGCGCATCGCGTTATGACATTCGGGCGTATCGTCGACCACGACCAGGAACTTGCGGCGGTCGGCGGCGGTGTCTGCCAAGGGCTGCAACACTGACAAGGGAGCGGTCTCCAATGCTGTCGGGCGCGCAGTGTAACAGAACAGGAACGGGCGGCGAATCCATTCGCCGCCCGTTGCCGAATATTCGCGGTATCCTAGTAACGGCTGGACGCGGGCGCCTTGTCGAGATCGATGCTGATCTCGCGGGTGACACCGCTGGGACCGGGGAATTCCTCGAACAGCGTGCGCACCATCAGGGGCATCACCTCTTCCAGCCGGTTCGAGCGGCCATCGCTCACGACACGGGTTTCGTACAGATTCTGGCCCGGATTCCGCGCGTCGGCGATCTCCATTTCCAGCTTGCGCTGATAGACCGTGTAGGACCGGACGTCAGGATAATCGTCGAAGCCGCCATAGCCCCAGCCATAGGGACCCCAGAAGGGCCGGTGGTAGCCGTAGTAGCCACCATACAACCCGCCGCCCGAGCTGCGCACCTTTTCACGGGCGCCGTCGAGGCCGTAGTCCAGCCGGACGATGAGGTCGGGTTGTCCGCCGCGCGCTGCGGAACGGTAACCTACCCGCTCCAGCTGGGCCGCGACGAGACTGGCGTACTGGGCGAATTCGAGGCTGCCCTGCTTGCGCGGGTCCTTGGCATCGATGACGAAGGTTTCGCCGCTGGGGGCCGGCAGCCTGTGCCAGCTCGACACGTCGGACCGGAACTTGCTGGCGCAGCCCGCCAGCATGAGAACCGCGGCGAGCGCAACGATGATCTTTGATGTATTGGCCATTGGCGTTTTCCGTCTGCCCCCCAAAGGCGTGGATCAAGAAGTACCTTAACAGATAAGTCGCCTTATCCTGCCTGCAAGAAGCCCACGATGTCCTTGACCTGGCGCAAGATGGGCTGGGCCCGCTCATGGGCCCGCGCGGCGCCCTGGTTGAGAATGCCCTCCACATAGGCCGGGTCGCCCCGCAACCGCTCGAACTCGGCCGAGATCGGGCCCAGCTTGGCCACCGCGAGATCGGTCAGGTCCTGCTTGAAGGCGGAGAACTGCGCGCCATCATACTGCGCGCAGACCTGGTCGGCGGTCATGTCGGACAAGGCGGCGAAGATGCCGACCAGATTGCGGGCTTCCGGCCGGTCCTTCAGATCCTTGGCGAGGCCGGGCAAAGGCTCGGCATCGGTCCGCGCCTTGCGTACCTTGCGCGCGATCTCGTCCGGGCCGTCGCTGAGATTGATGCGCGACACCTCGGCGGGATCGGACTTGGACATCTTCTTGGTGCCATCCTTGAGCGACATGACGCGGGTCGCCTCGCCCAGGATCAGCGGTTCGGGCAGCGGGAAGAAATCGGTCTCGTAGTCCACGTTGAACTTCTGCGCGATGTCGCGCGCCAGTTCCAGATGCTGCTTCTGATCCTCGCCCACCGGCACGTGCGTCGCCTTGTAGAGCAGGATGTCCGCCGCCATCAGGTTGGGATAGACGTAAAGGCCGACGCTCGCCCGCTCGCGGTGCTTGCCGGCCTTGTCCTTGAACTGGGTCATGCGCGCCAGCCAGCCCATGCGGGCGACGCAATTGAAGATCCAGGCCAGCTCGGCATGGCCGGGCACCTGGCTCTGGTTGAACAGCACGGCGCGCGACGGGTCCACGCCGCAGGCGATCACAGCCGCCGCCACCTCGCGGGTGTTGCGGCGCAACTCCTCCGGCGACTGGAACAGGGTGATCGCGTGCATGTCGACGATCGCATAGATGCAATCATACTCATCCTGCATCTTCACCCAGTTGCGGATGGCGCCGAGATAGTTCCCCAGATGCAGGTTACCCGTGGGCTGCACGCCCGAAAATACCGTCGCCGTCACGTCATTGATCCTGTTTCAGAACGCCACAATGGCCGCCGCGTTATGGGCCTTTCATGCCGCTTTTTCAACTCCCGGTCTTGCCCCGCAGCATGCCGCGCAACTCGCCCAGCCGCACCGCGCCGGTCAGGTGGGCCACGGCGCCGAAGACCAGGATGCCGGACGTCACGATCACGGCCATGCCGAGGACACGGCGCAGTTCGGTCGCCTCCGGACCCGACCACGGACCGAGCGCCCAGGCCAGCCCCCACAAAACCGCGCCCATCACCGCCGACGCGGCGAGCATGCGCGGGAAGCGGTGGCGCAGGCGCGCGTCGACCTTGAAATGACCCCGTTTCATCAGGCCCCGCGTCAGGAACGCCACGTTGAGCCAAGACGACAAGGCGGTCGCCGCCGCCAGCCCGACGAATGCCTTTTCGAAATAGCCCTGTAGGCTCGCGAACAGGACGACGAGGCTGATCAGCGTGTTCAGCACCAGGCAGACGATGGAATAGCGTACCGGTGAGCGGGTATCGTGACGGGCGAAGAAGCCCGGCGTCAGGATCTTCACCAGGATGTAGGCCGGCAGGCCGGCGGCGAAGGCCGCCAGGGTCAGCGCCGTGTTCCAGGTGTCGGTGGCGGTGAATTCGCCACGCTCGAACATGGTGGCGATCAGTGGCACCGGCACGATCATCGACGCCACGGCGCAGGGAATGGTCAGGAACAGGCCGATCTCCATCGCCCGATTCATGCTGGCCCGGGAATCCTCCTCCTGGCCCGCCGCCACCTGGCGCGACAGCATGGGCAGCAAGGCCGTGCCGACGGCGACGCCGATGACACCGATGGGCAGCTGGTTCAGCCGGTCGGCATAGAACAGATACGAGATCGAACCGGCCGGCAGGAAGGAGGCGATCATCATGTCGATCAGCAGATTGACCTGCATGGCGCCCGCGCCCACCGCGGCCGGCGCCATCAGCAGCAGAAGCTGCTTCACGTTCGGGGTGAGCCTGGGCCAGCGCAGCCGAAGGCCCATGCCCGCCGACCGGAGCGAGCCGAAGAGCCAGAGGAACTGGGCGAGCCCACCCGCGGTGACGCCCCAGGCCAGCGCATGGCCCGCCGGCAGGTAATCAGTCAGCCACAGCATGGCCGCGATCATGGTCAGGTTGAGGATGATCGGCGTGCCGGCCACGGCGGCGAACCGCCCGCAGGCATTGAGAATGCCGCCCTGCAGCGACACGAGACTGATGAAAAGCAGGTAGGGAAAGGTGATTCGAGTCAGCTCGACGGCCAGGTCGAACTTGGCCGGATCACCGGTGAACCCCGGCGCCAGCAGCAGCATGAACCAGGGCATGATCGCCTGCACCAGCCCGACGAACGCGAGCAGCACGGTAAGCAGTACCGCCAAGGTTTCCTCGGCGAACACGCGAGCGCTGGCGCCGGTCTCGTCCTCGGTGAGCTTGCGGGTGAACAGCGGCACGAAGGCGGCGTTGAACGCGCCTTCGGCGAACAGGCGGCGGAAGAAGTTCGGCAGCTTGAAGGCGACGACGAAGCAGTCGGCGACAACACCGGCGCCCAGCACGCCGGTCATCAGGATATCGCGGGCAAACCCCGCCACGCGGCTGATCGCCGTGAAGCCGCCAATCGTCGCGGTCGCGCGTCCCAGAGACATGAGGCGCCTCAGGCCGGAAGAAACGGAAGAGCGCTATTCGGCGGCAGCGGCATTCTTGGCGGCCTTGGCGGAGGGTTTGGGCGTTGGGGCGGCTTCGTCCTTCGTCTCGGCCTTCTTGGCGGCGCGCCGGTCGCCCGGGGGTTCGCGCAGCGCCTCCAGCAATCGGTCCTCGATGGCCTTCAGGCGTCCCTCATGCGTGATCTTGTGTCCGAACAGGTCGCGCACGTAGAACGTATCGACCGCCCGCTCGCCATAGGTGGCGATATGGGCGCTAGAAATGGTCAGCTTCAGATCGAACAGCGCGCGCGTCACATCGTGCACGAAGCCGGGGCGGTCGCGGCCGTTCACCTCGATCACCGTATGCGTGTGGCTGGCGTTGTTGTCGATGAGCACGATCGGCGCCACCGTGAACACCTTGCGGGTACGGCTGGGCATGGCCGGCGGCTTTGCCAACTCGCGGCGCGGGATGACCTCGCCCGCCATGGTCTGCTGGATGGTCTTTTCCAGTCGTTGCAACCGGGTCTTGTCGGTGAAGGCCGTGCCGCCTCGGTCCTGGATCGTGAAATGATCGAGGGCCATGCCATCTTTGGTGGTGAAGATCTTCGCATCGACGATGGACGCATCCAGCAGCGCGATGGCGCCGGCGATCCGCGCGAACAGGCCGGGATGATCCTGGGTGTAGATGGTCAGGTTGGTCGCGGCCTGGAACGTGTCGGAACGGGCGGCGAGGCGGTATCTCTCGTCGGCGGCATCGGCGGTGGCCACGAGGCGCGCGTCGTCGATCTGCACCTCGAGCGGCGTGCCCGTCCAGTACAGGTCGTAGTGCCGCTTGGCATAGGCGTCGAAGGCCTCGTCGGACCAGTCGGCGAGCGCCTTGCGCAGGGCATCGCGCGCGGCCTGGGCGCGCCGGGCGGCGCCATCCGACAGATGGCCGCCGGTGAGGAAATCCTCGGCGTTGTAATAGAGTTCGCGGAGCAACTGGCCCTTCCAGCCGTTCCAGACACCGGGTCCGACCGCCTTGATGTCGACGACGGTCAGGCACACCAGCAGGCGGAGACGCTCGGGACTCTGCACCACGTCGCAGAAGTCCTTGATGGTCTTGGGGTCGCTGATGTCGCGCTTGAAGGCCGTGTTCGACATCAGCAGATGCCAGCGCACCAGCCACGCCGTCGCTTCGGTTTCGCCCTCCGAGAAGCCCAGACGCGGGCAGAGACGCTCGGCCACCTTGGCGCCCAGCACCGAATGGTCGCCGCCGCGTCCCTTGGCGATGTCGTGCAGCAGCACGGATACATACATCACCCGGCGCGACAGGACCTTGTGGATGACCTTGTGGAGGGTTGGATGCTCGTCGCCCAGATTGCCGGCTTCGATCTTGGACAGGATCTCGATGGCGCGGATCGTGTGCTCGTCCACCGTGTAGTGATGGTACATGTCGTGCTGCATCTGCGCCACGACACGGCCGAAATCGGGAATGAACCGCCCGAACACGCCGGCTTCGTTGAGGCGGCGCAGGGTCGTCCCCGGATCCTTCGGCGAGGTCAGCATCTCGAGGAAGATGGCGTTCGCCTCGGGATCGTTGCGCACCGCCTTGTCGATCCGTCCCAGATTGCGCGTGATCAGCCGCAGCGCTTCCGGATGAATGTCCAGCTCGCGTTTCTGGGCGACGCGGAACAGGCGCAGGATCGATACTGGATCGCGCTCGATATCCTTGGGATCGGCGAAGCCCAGCCGGTCGCCCTCCACCTCGAAGCCTTCCAGCTCGCGCCGGCGCAGGCCGATGCGCGGCAGACGCAGCAGCGGTTTCTTCTGGTGCTGATCTTCCAGATGGGCGCAGAAGATACGGGTCAGGTCGCCAATGTCCTTGGCCACCAGGAAGTAGTGCTTCATGAAGCGCTCGACACCCGCCGTGCCCGCGTGATCGGTATAGTTGAGGCGTTCCGACAACGGCTTCTGCACATCGAAGGTCAGCCGTTCCTCGGCCCGTCCGACCATGTCGTGCAGATGGCAGCGCACCGTCCAGAGGAACTTCTCGGCCTTGTCGAAGCGCTGCTTCTCGGTCGCCGAGAGCACGCCCTTTTCCACCAGAACGCCCACATCGTCGGCGCGATAGAGATATTTCAGCAGCCAGTACAGCGTATGCAGGTCGCGCAGGCCGCCCTTGCCGTCCTTCAGATTCGGCTCGACCAGATAGCGGCTGTCGCCCATGCGCTTGTGACGCTCGTCGCGTTCGGCCAGCTTGGCTTCCACGTAATCCGGGCCGCTAACGGCGACCACTTCCTTGTCGAAGCGGGTACGCAGCTCCTCGAACAGATTGCGGTCGCCCCAGACATAGCGCATCTCGAGCAGGGCGGTCCGGATCGTGAGGTCCTTGCGGGACAGACGCAGGCACTCCTCGACGGAGCGCACCGAATATCCGACCTTGAGACCCAGATCCCACAGGACATAGAGCATGAACTCGACCACCTGCTCGCCCCAGGCGGTTTGCTTGTAGGGCAGCAGGAACAGCAGATCGACGTCGGAGAACGGCGCCATCTCGGCGCGGCCGTAACCGCCGACGGCGACCACCGACAGGTGCTCGGAACTGGACGGGTTGGAGGCGCGATATTCGTAGGCGAGCGTGAAGTCGTAGAGCACACGGATCAGCTGGTCGATCAGGAACGAGCGCGCATGCGCCACCTTGCGGCCGCCCTCGCCCGCGTGCAGGCGGCGGCGCACCTCGGCGTCGCCGGCGGCAAGCGCGTCCTGCAGCGTCTTGACCAGCACGCCGCGCAGCTTGTCGGCCGCGGACTCCTCGGCAAGGCGCTCGAGCGTCTCGATCAGCGCCTGACGGTCGATGATGGCTTTGCGGTTGGCGACCTGTTGCATGCGCCTAACCTAAGGCTTGAGACGGCGATTTACCACTGCCGCGACGCACTATTCGTCAAGCAATCCGCGCAGGCGGTAGACCAGATCAAGCGCCTGACGCGCGGTCATCTCGTCCGGATTGACGCCCGCCAGCGCCTCGGCGAGCGGCGACGCCTTGGCTGGCGGCGGCGCGCTCTGGCGCAGATGCGCGGCGAACAGCGGCAGGTCCTCGGCGAGGCCGGTGACCGGCCCGGACTGGCCGCCCGCTTCCAGCTTCTGGAGGACGGCCTGAGCCCGGGTGACGACGGCCGGCGGCAGTCCGGCGAGCCGGGCCACCTGGATGCCGTAGGACCGGTCGGCCGCGCCGGGTCCAACCTCGTGCAGGAAGACCACCTCGCCCTGCCATTCGCGCACCTTCATGGTGTGCGGGCTGAGCGCCTCCAGCTTGCCGGTCAGCGCCGTCAGCTCGTGATAATGGGTGGCGAACAGGCCCCGGCTGCGATTGACGTCGTGCAGATGCTCGACGGCCGCCCAGGCGATGGACAGGCCATCATAGGTGGCGGTCCCCCGGCCGATCTCGTCCAGGATCACCAGCGAGCGCGGCCCCGCCTGGTTGAGGATGGCGGCCGTCTCGACCATCTCGACCATGAAGGTCGAGCGGCCGCGCGCCAGGTCGTCGCTGGCCCCGACGCGGCTGAACAGGCGGTCGACCACGCCGAGATGAGCGGACGAGGCCGGCACATAGGCGCCGATCTGGGCCAGGATCGCGATCAGCGCGTTCTGGCGCAGGAACGTGCTCTTGCCCGCCATGTTCGGACCGGTGACGAGCCAGAGCCGCCTGCCCTCGCCCAGATCGCAGTCATTGGCGACGAAGCTGGCGCGCGACTGGGCCGCGACGGCGGCCTCGACCACCGGATGGCGCCCGCCCCTGATGTCGAAGGCCAGGCTGTCGTCCACCTGCGGCCGGCAGTAATTGTGCGCGGCGGCCAGGTCGGCGAGCGCCGCGCCGACATCGAGCACGGCCAGCGCCCGCGCCGCCAGCGAGATCGCCGCCCAATCCGCCGTCACCTGCGCCGAAAGCGCCTCGAACAGGCTCAACTCCAGCGCCAGGGCCTGGTCGGCGGCGCGGCTGATGCGCGAATCCAGCTCGGCCAGTTCGGTGGTGTTGAACCGGACCGCGCCGGCCATGGTCTGCCGGTGGATATACACCTCGTTCAGCGGCGGCTTGAGCAGGCGGTCGCCATGACTGGCCGGCACCTCGATGAAATAGCCGAGCACGTTGTTGTGCTTCACCTTCAGGCTGGCGATCGCGGTATGGTCCTTGTAGCGGCCCTGCAACCCGGCGACGAGCTGGCGGGACTGGTCGCGAAGCTGGCGCAGCTCGTCCAGCGCCGGATCATGGCCCGGAGCAATGAAACCGCCATCGCGGGCGATCAGCGGCGGTTCCTCGACCAGCGCGCCGCTCAGCAGGCCCACGAGGCCGCCATGACTGCCCAGATCCTCGGCGGCCACCGCGATCACGCGCGGCGCCCGGCTGAGCGCGACCTCTGACACCGCCTTGCCGATCAACTGCTGGATCTCGCCCGCGCGCGCCAGGCCCTGCGCGATGGCGGCCAGATCCCGTGGGCCGCCACGGCCCAGCGACAGACGCGACAATGACCGCTCCAGATCCGGGCACGCCCGCAGCATGTCGCGCAGCTTCGCGGCGAGCGCGGGACGCTCCATGAACCAGGCCACGGCATCGAGGCGATGATCGATCTCGACGGGATCGGTCAGCGGCGACGACAGGCGCTCGGCCAGCAGGCGCGCGCCGGCGCCGGTCACCGTGCGGTCGATGCACGAGAGCAGCGTGCCGCCGCGCTCGCCCTGCTGGCTGCGGATCAGTTCCAGGCTACGGCGGGTGGCGGCGTCGATGGCCATGGTGGCATGCGCCTCGACCCGCTGCGGCGGCCGCAGACGCGGCAGCGTGCCTTTCTGGGTATCGTCCAGATAGGCGACCAGCGCGCCCGTCGCCGCCAGTTCGGCCCGGGTAAAGGCGCCGAAGCCATCGAGACTCGCCACGGCGAACTGGCGCTTCAGCACCTCCTCGCCGCGCTGGGAATTGAACCGCGCGGATGGCAGCGGCGTCAGCGCGGTGTGCCAATCATCCAGCGCCTCCCGCACCTCGGCGACCGCGCCCAGCGTCTCCGGCACCAGCAACTCGCCGGGCTGCAGGCGGGCAAGGTCCGCCTCCAGATCCTCGGCCGTGGTCGGTCCCGTGGAAAAATCGCCCGTCGACATGTCGAGCCAGGCCAGCGCCAGCGCGCCCTCGGCCCGTCCCAGCGCGGCCAGGTAATTGTGGCGGCGCGCATCGAGCAGGGTTTCCTCGGTCAGCGTGCCGGCGGTGACCAGCCGGACCACGTCGCGCCGCACGACCGATTTGGAGCCGCGCTTCTTGGCCTCGGCCGGGTCCTCGATCTGCTCGCACACGGCGACGCGAAAGCCCTTGCGGATCAGCCGCGCCAGATACCCGTCGGACGCATGGACCGGCACGCCGCACATGGCGATATCCTCGCCCTGGTGCCGGCCCCGCTTGGTCAGCGTGATGTCGAGTGCCTCCGCCGCCTTGACGGCGTCGTCGAAGAACATCTCGTAGAAGTCGCCCATCCGGTAGAACAGCAGGCTGTCGGGGTACTGCGCCTTGATCTCCAGATATTGAGCCATCATCGGCGTCGCGCCCTCGGGCGCGGCCGTATTCGGGGTTGCGTTCTCGGAAGAGCGTGTTAAAGACATAAAATAACGTTATCGAGGTCCAACACCTAACGATCCATCCCCAGGGCGATCAAAATCGGAAGAAAGTTTCGCGAATGCGCAATTGAGGCACGTCCTTTTCCGTAATGGAGGGTGACAGATGGGCGCTCCTATGGTACCGCCCGCCTCTACCGATTGCCAGCCCGCCCCCCAACCCGACAAGAAGTTTCATGGCCGAACAGAAATTCACCGATCGCGAAGCGCTGCTGTTCCACACGATGGGTCAGCCGGGCAAAATCGAAATCGTCTCCACCAAGCCGATGGCAACCCAGCGCGACCTGTCGCTGGCCTATTCGCCCGGCGTCGCCGTGCCGGTGCGCGCGATCGCGGAAGATCCGTCCTGCGCCTATGACTACACCTCCAAGGGTAATCTGGTCGCGGTGATTTCCAATGGCACCGCCATTCTGGGCCTGGGCAATCTGGGCGCGCTGGCGTCCAAGCCGGTGATGGAAGGCAAGGCGGTTCTGTTCAAACGCTTCGCCGACGTGGATTCCATCGATCTAGAGGTCGATACCGAGAACGTCGAGGATTTCATCAATTGCGTTCGCCTGCTGGAGCCCAGCTTTGGCGGCATCAACCTCGAGGACATCAAGGCGCCCGAGTGCTTCATCATCGAGCAGCGGCTGCGCGAGCTGATGAACATCCCCGTGTTCCATGACGACCAGCACGGCACGGCGATCATCGCCGCCGCCGGCCTGATCAACGCGCTGGACCTGACCGGCCGTGACATCCGGGACGTGAAGGTCGTTGTCAATGGCGCCGGCGCCGCCTCGATCGCTTGCGTCGAGCTGATCAAGGCCATGGGCGTGCCGCACAACAACGTCATCGTCTGCGACACCAAGGGCGTGCTGTACCAGGGCCGCACCGAAGGCATGAACCAGTGGAAATCGGCGCATGCCGTGGTCACCGACCACCGCACGCTGGCCGAAGCCATGGCCGGCGCCGACGTGGCCATGGGCCTGTCGGCCCAAGGCGCCTATTCGGCCGAGATGGTCGCCAGCATGGCGCCGAACCCGATCATCTTCGCCATGGCCAATCCCGACCCGGAAATCACCCCCGAGGAAGTGGACGCCATCCGCACCGACGCCATCGTCGCCACCGGCCGGTCGGACTATCCGAACCAGGTCAACAACGTGCTGGGCTTCCCCTACATCTTCCGCGGCGCGCTCGACGTGCGCGCGACCACCATCAACGAGGACATGAAGATCGCCGCCGCCCGCGCCCTGGCCGAGCTGGCGCGCGAGGACGTGCCCGATGAAGTCGCCGTCGCCTACGCCGGCAATCGCCCGTCCTACGGTCCGGGCTACATCATTCCGGCGCCGTTCGACCCGCGCCTGATCAGCCGCATTCCCGCCGCCGTCGCCCAGGCGGCCATGGAGTCCGGCGTCGCCCGCCGTCCGATCATGGACATGGACGCCTACCGCGCCAAGCTGAGCGGCCGCCTCAACCCGACCGCGGACTTCCTGCAGAACATCTACCAGAGCGTGCGCACCACGCCCAAGCGCGTGGTGTTCGCCGAGGGCGAGGAGGAAAAGGTCATCCGCGCCGCCATCGCGTTCCGCAACGCAGGCTACGGCACGCCGCTGCTGGTCGGCCGCGAGGAGCTCATCCACGCCAGCATGGCGGCCATGGGAATCGAGGATCTGGCCGGCATCGAGGTGCACAACGCGCGCGAGAGCCAGAACAACGAGGCCTATGCCGACTTCCTGTACAAGCGGCTGCAGCGCAGCGGCTCGCTGTACCGCGACTGCGTGCGCATGGTGAATAACGACCGCAACGTGTTCGCCGCCTGCATGGTCGCCTTTGGCCACGCCGACGCCGTCGTCACCGGCCTGACCCGTAATTACTTCGTCACCTACGAGGAAATCCGCCGCGTCATCGACCCGCTGCCCGCGCACACCGTGTTCGGCCTGTCCATGATCGTCACACGCGACCGCACCGTGTTCATGGCCGACACCCAGGTCAACGAACTGCCGACGGCCGAGCAGCTGGTCCAGATCGTCAAGGGTGCCGCCGCGACCGCCCGCCGCTTCGGCCACGAACCGCGCGTCGCCCTGTTGTCCTATGCCAATTTCGGTCACCCGGAAGGCTTCCGCAGCGATCACATCCGCGAGGCAGTGCGCATGCTCGCCGAACAGAAGCCCGACTTCGAGTTCGACGGCGAAATGTCCGCCGACGTCGCGCTGAACCCGGAGTTGCAGAAGCTCTATCCGTTCATGGGCCTGTCGGGTCCGGCCAACGTGCTGGTCATGCCGGCGCTGCATTCGGCCAATTTGTCGTCCAAGCTGCTGCAGGAGCTGGGCGGCGGCACCGTCATCGGCCCGCTGCTGAGCGGCCTGGAGCGCTCGGTGCAGATCGTGCCGATGAACGCCGGTGCCTCCGACCTGGTCAACATGGCCGCCCTCGCCGCCTTCGGCGCGGAACTGCTCTAGTCCAAGGGTAGACGCCTCTCGCAAAAAGAAACGGGCGCGTCCTCGAGGACGCGCCCGTTTTCTTTTATGCGCGGAGTCCCGTCGCCGCCGCTCTCAGAGCGGACGTTCGCGCCGGGCCAGATGGGCGAAATACTTGTCCGGCACGCGGGCGATGGACTGGAGGATGAACACGTCGGTGGTGCCGAACTGCTTGTCGATCACCGCCCCGTCACCGATGTAGCAGCCGCAGCGCAGATAGCCCTTGATCAGCGGTGGCAAAGCCTTGACCACATCCCTTTCGCGGATCTGATCGGCGGCCATCATGTTCATCTCGATATGACGCGACGGCACGGCGTAGACGCACAGTTCCTCCGGCGCGCGGAAGTTGTGGTAAAGGTAGGACAGCGCCTCGGCATGATCCGTCAGATCCGTGCCCGGCAGGCTGGCGCACCCGAACAGATACGACACCTTGTGCTGATAGACATACTCGGCGATGCCCTTCCAGAGAAACTGGATGGTGGCGTTCGACCGGTATTCCGCCCGCACGCAGGAGCGGCCCAGTTCGAGAAACTGCCCGTGCTGGCGCGCGGTGTTCGCGTCACGGCCCATGAACAGCGGGCTGAGGTCGTATTCGGACGCCGAATAGAACCCGTCATTGGCGATGGCGACTTCTTCCCTCAGCAGCCGGTACGTCCCCACGACGGACTCGTCCGCGGGCAGCGAATGGTCGATGACCAGAAGATGATCGCAGATGGGGTCGAATTCATCCACGTCCAGCTTGTCGCGCGCCATCTGCTGGGTGGCGGCGGCACCCATCTCCTCGTAGAAGACCCGGTAACGGAGATGTTGCGCGGCAATGATTTCGGACTCGTCTTGCGCCAATCGGACTTCAAGCGGGGCCGGTCTGGTGGCTAGAACAGCGATGACAACACCTATGTTGTTGTGGCTTCCCCAGATGATCGGCGGACCATATCACAGTTCCGGAGGGCCGGGCATGAACTTTCAATTAACCGGGGGAGTCTGTTTTGTTACGGACCCGAAATGCCGTGTCACGAAGTACAGCAGGACCAGACCTGGCACGGCGGCCAGCACGGTGAGCGAGAAATACATCGGCCAGTTCACCGCTTCCGCGACGTAGCCGGCCGGCGCCGACAGCAGCGTGCGACCTACGTTCATCAGCGACGACAGCAGCGCGTACTGGGTCACGGTGTAGGAGATGTTGCACAGCCCCGACATGTAGGCGATGAACGCCGTCACGCCGACGCCGCTGGCGAAATTCTCGATACCGATGGTCGCGCCCAGCACCCATGGGTCCGGGCCGGCCCACGCCAGCAGCACGTAGGTGAAATTCGAGAACAGTTGGACGAGCCCGCCGATCCAGAGGCTTTTCATCACCCCCAGGCGATTCACCATGACCCCGCCCAGCAGGGCGCCGGCGATGGTGGCGACGAGGCCAACGGGCTTGCTGATGAGCCCCACCTGATCCAGCGTGAAACCCAGTTCCAGATAGAACGGACCGGTCATCATCGCCGCGAGCGTGTCGCCCAGCTTGTAGAACAGCACCAGGGCCAGCACGATCAGGGCGAAGACGCCGAAACGCCGGAAGAATTCGATGAAGGGCGCGGCGACGGCCACGTAGAACCAGGCCGCCGCACCGTGCAGCGGCGACGGAATACCCGGCCAACGTCCCAGAAACGCCCGCGCGTCGGTCTCCTGTGCCTGTGCGTCGTCGGCGGACGGCAGGGGCGGCTCCGGTGTCAGCAAGGTGGCGGCCACGCCGACCAGCATGAGCAGCGCGACGGCGGCGTAGGCGATGGGCCAGCCGCCATGGCCGGCCACCAGCAGGATACCGGCGCTGGTGATCAGCAGGGCGATCCGATAGCCGATGGTATAGGCGGCGACGCCGGCGCCCTGCTGGCGTTCGTCCAGCAGCTCCACCCGCAGGCCGTCGATGACGATGTCCTGACTGGCCGACAGAAAGGCCACGAGGACGGCCGCCATGGCGGTGAGCGTCAGGTGCCCCGGCCCCGGATCGGACGACGCCATCAGCAGGATCGCGCCGATCAGGGCGATCTGGATGCCGAACAGCCAGCCGCGTCGGCGTCCGAGCAGCCCGTTCAGAACCGGGAATGGCAACCGGTCGATGATCGGCGCCCAGACGAACTTGAAGGCAAAGGGCAGCGTCACCAGCGTGAACAGGCCCACCTCGCCCTTGTCCGTGCCCACTTCGGTCAACCAGTAGGTCAGCGTGCCGAACGGCAGCACGAACGGCAGTCCCGAGGCAAAGCCGAGGAAGAAGAACAGGAAAACCCTCTTCTCGAAGAACACGGCCGACCGTGTCAGCCGCTCGATCCAGGGCCGTGGCAACACATAAGTGGCGGATTCGGTCATGCGCGGCACGTTTCCGGCTTCGGGGTGGGGCAATGGCCGCGCACTCTAGACGCGTCCGATCCATAGGGCCATTGCTGGCTGATGGGCGGCGTCAAATCTCGATCTGGGACCCCATCTCGACCACCCGGTTGGCGGGGATCTCGAAAAAGTCCATGGCGCTGGCCGCGTTTCGCGTCATCCAGGCG
This sequence comes from Iodidimonas sp. SYSU 1G8, assembly GCF_039655775.1. NCBI lineage: Bacteria > Pseudomonadati > Pseudomonadota > Alphaproteobacteria > Iodidimonadales > Iodidimonadaceae > Iodidimonas > Iodidimonas sp. SYSU 1G8. The sequence continues at coordinate 140,431 of NZ_JBBYXJ010000002.1, forward strand.
AACAGGCTCTCGCGCCACATGGCCATGCCGGGCCGGACGCTGGGGATGACCGTCTCCCGCCCCAGGAAGAACGACGTCTGCATCATGTTGAAGGTGAAGCCATGCGCCGCGGCGAGCCGGAGCGCGCGCGGCACGTCCGGGTCCTGCATGAACCCGTAGTGATAGATGATGCGGAAGAAACCTTCACGCAACTCGGTGCACTCCAGCGCCTCCTCGTTGTTCAGTCGCGGTACCTCCTCGATCTGCATGGTGAGGAAGATGTTCGTGTCGTGCAGCACCTTATTGTGCTTGAGGTTGTGCAGCAGGGCATGGGGCACGCCATCGGAACGACCCGACATGTAGACCGCCGTTCCTGGCACCCGCTGTATCTTGGCCGACAGGGACGCGAGGAACGTGTCGGTGGGAATCGCGTCGCGGGCCTGGCTGGCGCGCACCAGCAGGCGGCCGCGCTTCCACGTGGTCAGCAACACGAACAGGGCAAGGCCGGCAAACAGCGGGAACCAGCCCCCATCGGGAATCTTGGTGAGGTTCGCGCCGAGGAAGGCCAGATCGATGATGACGAACACGGTCAGCAGCGCGATCGCCCGCCAGCGCGGAATGCGCCAGAGCATGAACATGACGAAGGCCAGCAGCAGCGTGTCGATGAACATGGTCGCCGTCACGGCGACGCCATAGGCCGCCGCGAGATTGGTCGATGACCCGAAACCCAGCACCAGCAGGATCACGGCGACCAGCAGCGACCAGTTGACGAAGGGCACGTAGATCTGGCCGATCGCTGCCTCGGAGGTGTGCTGGACGCGCAGGCGCGGCAGGTAGCCCAGCTGCACCGCCTGGCGCGTGACCGAGAACGCGCCGGAGATGACCGCCTGCGAGGCGATGATGGCGGCCAGCGTGGCGAGGCCGAGCAGAGGCCACAACGCCCAGTCGGGCGCGAGGCGATAGAACGGGTTGTCGATCGCCGCCGGGTCGTTGATCAGCAGCGCGCCCTGACCGAAATAGTTCAGCATCAGCGCCGGCAGGACGAGCGCGAACCAGCCGCGCCGGATCGGCGGACGGCCAAAATGACCCATATCGGCATAGAGCGCCTCGGCGCCCGTGACGGCGAGGACGACCGAGCCAAGGGCCAGGAAGGCGATCCACTGATCCTTGATGAAGAAGTCCACCGCGTAATAGGGGTTCACCGCGGCCAGGATTTCCGGATGATCGATGATATTGAGCACGCCCAGCCCGGCCAGGGTCAGGAACCAGACCAGCATGATGGGACCGAAGAAGCGCCCGACCACCGCGGTGCCATGCTTCTGGATGACGAACAGGCCGATCAGGATCACCACCGTGATCGGCACGATGAGGTCATGCAGGCCGGGCGCGGCGATTTCCAGTCCCTCGACGGCGCCCAGCACCGAGATGGCGGGCGTGATCATGCTGTCGCCGTAGAACAGCGCCGCCGCGAAGATGCCCAGCAGGGCCACCACCGGAAACAGCCGGGAGCTCTGGGTCAGATGGCTGACCAGCGTCAGCAGGGCCAGGCTGCCGCCCTCGCCCTTGTTGTCGGCCCGCATCATCAGCATGACGTACTTGAACGACACGATCGCCATGACCGCCCAGAAGATCAGCGAGATCACGCCGTAGACATGGGGTGCGTCCAGCGCCAGGGGATGCGCGCCGGCGAACGCCTCCTTCATGGTGTAGAGCGGGCTGGTGCCGATGTCGCCGAACACGACCCCGACGGCGCCGAGCGCGAGCCGGACGAAAGACTGCTTGTGGGTGTCTGGGGACAACGGCGATACCGGCGCTAGGGTTGAGGTTCCAACCGGGGCTGGCGGCCGGCCGGCACGGCCGGTGCGGATACCGTCAGGGCGGAGGGCGCCTTCGCCGCCACTCTAGTGCGGATCGCGGGCGGGCGGAATGGGGAAATCGTCGCCATTGGCGCCGATCAGCAGCAGCGTCCGATCCGCCCGCCGCGCCCGCCATAACGGCTTTCCTGGCGCTCGCGGAAGAATTCGTCGCGCGTCATGATCGGTTCATTTGGATGGTGCATGCGGCGATGGACCACGTAGAGATCATAGTCGGGCAACCCGACCATGAGCCGGGCCATCTGCGACAGCATTCGGTGGACGTCTCGGACGTCACGCATGGACGCGCTCCACTGTCTCGCGCGCGCTGGGTTCGGGATCGGCGAGCGCGCGGCGGATGCTCACGAATGCGGCGACCAGCATGGCGATGACGACGGCCATGAACAGGCCGCACAGGGCGGCGTCCACGTAATCATTGAAAACGATCCGCCGCATTTCGTCCAGCGTTTTGGCGGGCGCCAGCACTTCGCCCGCCGCGATGGCGTCACCGAACTTGCGCGCATGGGCGAGGAAGCCGATCGCCGGGTTTTCGTGGAACAGCTTCTGCCATCCGGCCGTCAGCGTGCAGATCAGCAGCCACGACGCGGGCGCCGCGGTGACCCATGCGTATTTCTGACGCTTCATCTTGACCAGCACGACGGTGGCGAAAATCAGGGCGATAGCGGCCAGCATCTGGTTGGCGATGCCGAACAGCGGCCAGAGAGTGTTGATGCCACCCAGCGGATCGACCACGCCCTGATAGAGGAAATATCCCCACGCCGCGACGGCAAGCCCGGTGGCGAGCAGATTGCCGGTCCAGGACGAGGTTTCGCGCAGCGTCGGCACGACCGTGCCGATCATGTCCTGGATCATGAAGCGGCACACCCGGGTGCCGGCGTCGATGGTGGTCAGGATGAACAGGGCCTCGAACAGGATGGCGAAATGATACCAGAAAGCCATGAGCGCCTTGCCGCCGATCGCCGCCGACAGGATTTCCGCCATGCCCACAGCCAGCGTCGGGGCGCCGCCGGCACGGGACAGGATGGTGCTTTCGCCGATGTCGCGCGCGACCTGCTCCAAGGTCTCGGGCGTGACAGCGAAGCCCCAGCCGGAAATGGTCGCGGCGACGGCCTCGGGCGTGGTGCCGATCAACGCCGCCGGACTGTTCATGGCGAAATAGATACCGGGATCCAGCACGCAGGCGGCGATCAGCGCCATCACCGCGACGAAGGATTCGGCCAGCATGGCGCCATAACCGATGAAGCGCGCCTGGGTCTCGTTCTCCAGCATCTTGGGCGTGGTGCCCGATGAAACCAGCGCGTGAAAACCGGAGACGGCGCCGCAGGCGATGGTGATGAACAGGAACGGGAACAGCGTACCGCTGAAGACCGGACCGGTGCCGTCGATGAAGCGGCTGATGGCCGGCATCTTCAGATCAGGCATCACCACCAGAATGCCGATGGCGAGACCGACGATGGTACCGATCTTGAGGAAGGTCGACAGATAATCGCGCGGCGCCAGCAACAACCAGACCGGCAGCACGGAGGCAACGAAGCCATAGCCGATCAGCATCAGGGCGAGGGTCTCGCCGGAATAGGTGAACAAGGGCGCGAGCGTGGGGCTTTCCGCGACCACCTGCCCGTAGACAATGGACAGCATCAGCAGCACGAAGCCGATCAGCGACATCTCGGCGATCCGGCCGGGCCGTATGTAGCGTCCGTAAATGCCCATGAGGAACGCGATGGGAATCGTCGCGATCACCGTGAACGTGCCCCACGGACTGACGGCAAGGGCCTTCACGACCACCAGCGCCAGCACCGCGAGCAGGATGACCAGGATCATCAGCACGCCGAACATGGCGATGAACCCCGGCAGCGCGCCCATTTCCGACTTGATCATGTCGCCCAGCGAACGGCCGTCGCGCCGTACCGAGAGGAACAGGATCACCATGTCCTGCACGGCGCCGGCAAAGACCACGCCCGCCAGGATCCAGAGAACACCCGGCAGATAGCCCATCTGCGCGGCCAGCACCGGGCCGACTAGCGGGCCAGCACCGGCGATGGCCGCGAAGTGATGACCGAACAGCACGTACCGGTTGACCGGCACGAAATCCAGACTGTCATTGTGAACAAAGGCGGGAGTGCGCCGGTTACCGTCGAGGCGCAGAACCTTGGTCGCGACGAACAGGCCGTAGAAGCGGTAGGCGATCAGGTAGACGCAGGCCGAGGCGACGACAATCCACAGGGCGTTGACATGCTCGCCCCTGCTGAGCGCCACCACCGCGAGCGCGCCGGCGCCCACAAGGGCGACAAGCGCCCAGACAAGCATGCGTCCCATCGCGCTTCCCCCTCGCTGGCCGGCAGTTACTCGGCGTAGACGTACTTGCCGTCTTTCCAGACATAAAAGACGTAACCGGGCGCGGAATTATCGCCCTTTGCGTCGAATTTGAGCGCGCCGAGCGCCGTGTCGAAGCTGTTGTTCTTCAGCGCGGCGGTCACCGCCTCGAAGTCGGTGGTGCCAGCCTTGTTCGCCGCCTGCGCCCAAGCCTGGATCGCGGCGTAGGTGTACAGGGTATAGGCCTCGGGCTCGTAGTTATCGGCCCGGAACGCTTTCACCAGCGCGTCATTGGCCGGGATCAGACGGGGATCGGGGCCGAAGGTCATCAGCGTGCCGGCGCCCGCGTCGCCGGTGATTGCCCAGAACTCCTCGGTAACCAGAGCATCGCCGCCGATCAGCACCGAACTCAGGCCGGCGGCGCGCATCTGGCGCACGATCAGGCCCGCTTCGGTCTTGTAGCCGCCGAAATAGACGTAATCCGCGGCGGCTTCCTTCAGCTTGGTGACGAGGGCGCTGTAATCCTTCTCGCCCGCCGTGATGGCTTCCTCGAGCACCGGCTCGACGCCCTTGGCGCGCGCGGAGGCCGCGAACTGGTCGGCGAGGCCCTTGCCATAGGTCGACTTGTCATTGACCACGGCGATGCGCTTGCCCTGGAACCTGGCGGCCACGTACTCCGCGGCCATGGGGCCTTGCGCATCGTCCCGTCCGCAGACGCGGAACACACCCGGCAGACCCCGCTCGGTCAGCTGCGGGTTGGTGGAGGCCGGCGAGATCTGCACGATATTGGCGTCCGCATAGACGTCCGAGGCCGGGATCGAGGCGCCAGAGCAATAGTGGCCGGCGACGAAGACCACGCCCTGGGAGGCGAAATCATTGGCGACGCTGACGGCCTGCTTGGGATCGCAGACGTCGTCGCCGATGGCAAGCTTGAGCTGCTTGCCGTTCACGCCGCCCTGGGCGTTGATATCGGCGACCGCCTTTTTCGCGCCGCGCAGGAATTGTTCGCCGATCGCCGCCTCGGCGCCGGTCACCGGCCCGGCGACGCCGATGACGATGTCCTCCGATTCCGAACAGGCGGACAGCAGGCCGACGGCGACAAGAGCGAGAAGCGAAGTCCGGAACCGCGTCATGACAGGAACCCCCTACGAACAGAATGACCGGAAAAAGAAAGCCAGAGCATACAAGCTGACCGGCGGACTGCAAGGAACGCCGCCGTGGTCACGGCCGGCGGCGCCAGCCGAACGGGCCGGCCCGAACGAACAGCCACGGATATTGCGTGACCATGCGCCGTGCCCGGGTCGCCCGGTACGACGCCAGCGCCATGGCGAGCAGAATCGCCGTGTGCACGACGAAGCCGGATAATGACAGCAGCGCCCCGTTAAACAGGGCAAAGATCAGGAACCGGTTGGCCAGGCCGAGCAGGAGGACGTAAGGCACCACCAGCCAGGCCGGTCGCCAGCTATCGGCCAGCGCGCGTCCCGTCATGATCGCGCAGCCGCCCATGAAGATGATGGTCACCGCCAGGGTGACCGACCAGGATGTGCCCAGCAGCGCCGGCCAGTTCATGGCGCGGACTCCGGCACGGCGGGCGCGGCGCCCTCCAAATAGGCCGCCTGGACCGCCGGATCGGCCAGCAACTCGGCGCCGGTGCCGCGCAGGGTAATCCGTCCGTTGACCATGATGCAGGCGCGGTGCGCCAGCTTCAGTGCCTGGAAGGCGTTCTGTTCGATCAGGAAAATGGTCATGTTGTCGTCGCGGTTGATGGCGCCGATGATCTCGAACAGCTGCTTGACCACCAGCGGCGCCAGGCCCAGCGACGGCTCGTCGAGCAGCAGCAGGCGCGGGCGGCCGATCAGCGCGCGGCCCATGGCCAGCATCTGCTGTTCGCCGCCCGACAGCGTGCCGCCGCGCTGGGTCAGCCGCTGCTTCAGCAGGGGAAATAGCGTCAGTACCCGTTCCAGATCCGACGGGAAATATTTCGGGTCCACCGCGTAGCCGCCCATCTGGAGATTTTCCAGCACGGTCATGCGCGGAAAGATTCGCCGGCCTTCCGGCACCTGGGAAATGCCGCGCCGGACGATTTCGAAGGTGGGCAGATCGGTGATGTCCTCGCCCTCGAACAGGATGCGGCCCTGCGAGGCGCGCGGCTTGCCGCAGATGGTCATCAGCAGCGTCGTCTTGCCCGCGCCATTGGCGCCTACCAAGGTGACGATCTCGCCAGCCTGGACTTCGATATCGACGCCGTGCAGCGCCTCGATCCGGCCATATCCCGCATGCACGTTCTGGACGCTGAGCATCAGACCGCGCCTCCGGCGGCGACACCCGCCGCCGCCAGTTCTTCCTCGGGCGTGCCCAGATAGGCGCTGATCACCGCCGGGTCGCCGCGCACCGCCTCGGGCGTGCCCTTGGCGATGCAGGCGCCATGATCCAGCACGACCACATGGTCGGAAATCTGCATCACCACGCTCATGTCATGCTCGATCAGCAGGATGGACAGACCGTGCTCGCGCCGGATATCCAGCAGCAGGTCGGACAGATCGTCGGACTCGCGTGGATTCAGGCCCGCCGCCGGCTCGTCGAGGCACAGGAGCACCGGTCCGGCGCACATGGCGCGGGCAATTTCCAGCCGGCGCTGGGAGCCATAGGGCAAACTTCCTGCGGGCAAGTCCGCCGCGCCGGTCAGGCCGATCTTGTCGAGCCAATAGCGCGACAGCTCCACGGCCCGCCGCTCGGCCTTGCGGTAGACCGGCAGGTGCAGCAGACCGGCGATGGCGTAGCCCGACGCGCGGGTCAGTGCCAGATGCTGGGCGACCACCAGGTTCTCCAGCACGCTCATGCCCGTGAACAGACGGATATTCTGGAAGGTGCGCACCACGAGGGCATCGCGGGCGATGCGGAAATCAGGCATGCGCTCGAGCAGGAACTTGCGACCGTTCTCATGGGTCAGCTCCAGGCGGCCGACGCTGGGGCGATAGAAGCCGGTAAGGCAGTTGAACAGCGTCGTCTTGCCGGCGCCGTTCGGTCCGATAATCGCGGTGATCTCGCCCCGCAATGCCTGAAACGACAGGTCGCTGACGGCGGTGAGGCCGCCGAAGCGCATGCTGAGATGTTCGACGTCGAGAAGAACCGGGTTCATCGCGCCACCGTCGCCTCGGCCTTGTCCTCGTCTTCCGGCGCGTCCTTGCCGTCATCCAGCGTCACGGTCGGGCTGCGGTGCGACAGCAGGCCCTGCGGGCGCCACAGCATGATCAGCACCATGGCGCCGCCAAAGGCCACCATGCGATACTCCTGCAGCTCGCGGAACCATTCGGGCAGCCCGACCAGCAGCACCGCCGCCAGCACGATGCCGATCTGACTGCCCATGCCGCCCAGCACGACGATGGCGAGAATGGTGGCGGATTCGATGAAGCTGAAGCTCTCCGGGCTGATGAAGCCCTGCCGGATGGAGAAGAACGCGCCCGCCAGCCCGGCGAAGGAGGCACCGATGGCGAAGGCCGACAGCTTCACCGTCACCGGGTTGATGCCCAGGCTGCGGCAGGCGATCTCGTCCTCGCGCAGCGCTTCCCAGGCCCGGCCGGTCGGCAGCCGGCGGATACGCTGGGCGAACAGGGTGGTCACCAGCGCCAGCACGAGGATGAGATAGTAGAGAAACGTCATCCAGTGCATGGCGGAATAGGACAGGCCGAAGAAGTCGGCGAAGCCCGTGCTGCCCGCCGGCGCGCGCGCCGGATTGTCGAAGGAAAGGCCGAACAGGGTGGGACGCGGGATGCCGGTGATGCCGTTGGGGCCATTGGTCACTTCCTGCCAGTTCAGCAGGATGACGCGGATGATCTCGCCGAAGCCCAGGGTGACGATGGCGAGGTAATCGCCGCGCAGCCGCAGCACCGGAAACCCCAGCAATATGCCGAGAAACGCGCCCATGATCCCGGCCAGCGGCAGGCAGATCCAGAACGACAGGCCGAAATGGAGGGACAGCAGGGCGCTGGAATACGCCCCGATGGCGTAAAACGCCACATATCCCAGGTCGAGCAGACCCGCGAGCCCGACCACGATGTTAAGCCCCCAGCCCAGCATCACATAGATCAACACCAGGGTTGCCACGCTGACCACGCTGCGGTCGGCGAACGGCATCAGCGGCAACACCAGCGCCGCGCCGATCAGCACCCAGCCGAAGATCAGCCGGTAATTGATCGGCGGCCCGGCGGCTTCCTCCTCCCGAGCCAGCGAGCGGGCCCAGCGCGCCGTGGCGGGCGCCAGCAGTCTCACGGTCACGGTAAGCAGGAGCCGCCCCAGGAACACGGCCGCCGCGGCATAGAGCACCCACAGGAAGCGATAGTCGAGGCTGAGCCCCTGCGCGGAATCCACCAGCCGGAAACCGAGGAGTGGAATGGCCAGCAGCGCCGCGACGAACGCCGCGAGCCCCGCATCGCGCAGCATGGACGCGAGCGGCGGAATCCTGCGGTCGGGCGCGCCTGCCATGCGGCTCAGACTTTCTCGATCTCGGGACGGCCCAGCAGACCTGTCGGGCGGAAGATCAGCACCAGCACGAGCAGGCCGAACACCGCCACGTCGCGGTATTCGAGATCGAAGAACACCGGCCAGAACGCTTCGATCATGCCGATCACCAGCCCGCCCAGCATGGCGCCCGGCAGCGAGCCGATGCCGCCCAGAACGGCCGCCGTGAAGGCTTTGATGCCCGCGATGAAGCCGATGTAGAAGTCGATCACGCCGTAATAGAGCGTCGCCATCATGCCGGCGACGGCGGCCAGCGAGGCGCCGATCACGAAGGTGATGGAAATGGTCCGGTTGACGTTGACGCCGAGCAGGCCGGCCATGGTCATGTCCTGCTCGGTGGCGCGCTGGGCGCGGCCCAGCGGCGTGCGGCGGATCATGAAGGTGAACCCGGCCATCAGCGTCACGGTCAGGGCGATGATCACCACCTGCAGCAGGCTCACCGTCACATGGGCGCCGTCCGCCAGGTTGAGGGTGTAGGTGCCCTCGACCATGGGCTGGAGCGGTTTGACCCGCGCGCCTTGCACGATTTGAACATAATTCTGCAACAGGATGGACATGCCGATCGCCGAAATCAGCGGCGCAAGCCGCGGCGAACCGCGCAAGGGCCTGTACGCGATCCGCTCGACCGCCCAGCCATAGACGGCGGTAAAGAACATGGCCAGCGCGAGCACCATCAGGATCGCCAGCGGCACCGACGCGACGCCCAGGGTGCTGAACAGCAGGAAGCCGATCAGCGAGACGAAGGCCCCGATCATGTAGATGTCGCCATGGGCGAAATTGATCATGCCGATGATGCCGTACACCATGGTGTAGCCCAGCGCGATCAGGCCGTAGAAAGCCCCGAGCGTGAGGCCGTTGACCAATTGTTGGAGAAAGGTGTCGAGTTCCATCGGCGCTGGTGCGTTCCCCCTCGAAATGTCCAGCTGGTTTACGGCAAAGTGCCATTCGCGGCGGTGCGTGACAAGCACCGCTGCATGCCACGGCAAAAAAGGCCCGCCATGACCGCTCGCGACCCCGACCTCGCCGCCCTGATCGACCGCCAGCAGCTGCAGGACACGGTGCTCAAATTCGCCACCGCCGTCGACACGCTGGACATGGCGCTCTACCGCTCGATCTTCGCCGAGGAAGCCGAGTTCGATTTCTCGTCCTTCAGCGGCCTGCCCGCCAGCATCGTGGCCATCGACGACTGGATCGCGGGCATCGACGGCTTTCTGCGCGGCTTCGACGCGACCCAGCACCTGATGAGCAACTTCGTCATCGAGGTGGCGGGCGACGCGGCGATCGTGACGGTGCAGGCCCAGGCCGAGCACGCCCTGGCCAATAGCGGCGGCGACGGCACCGTCAGCCTGGGCGGGCACTACATCTTCCGCCTGGCGCGGCGCCCCGAGGGCTGGAAGATCACCGCGTGCCGGCTGACCGTGGGCTGGCACCGGGGTAACCGCGAGCTTTACGCCCTGGCCGGCGCCGGACCGCCCCGGCGCTGACGCCGTGACGGTTTGACATCGGGCGGCGGCAGTGTAATCCGTTTCCTGCCCTTCAATCGCCAGCGAGTGCCGCCATGCCTTTCCCATCGTCCGATCCCCGTCCGCTTGCCGGCATCCGCGTGCTCGATCTGGCGACCTTCATCGCCGCGCCCTATTGCGCCACGCTGATGGCGGAGTTCGGCGCCGAGGTCATCAAGGTCGAGCTGCCGAAAATCGGCGACCCGCTGCGCCGCTTCGGCACGCCGACCGAGTGCGGCGATTCCCTTGTGTGGCTGAGCGAGTCCCGCAACAAGAAGCCGGTGACGCTCGACCTGCGCACGCCCGAGGGCGCCGGCCTGCTCAAGCGCCTGGTCCGGGAGGCCGACGTGGTGTGCGAGAACTTCCAGCCCGGCACGCTGGAAGGCTGGGGCCTGGGCTGGGAGACCCTGTCGGCCGAGAACCCGGCGCTGGTGATGCTGCGCGTCTCGGCCTATGGCCAGACCGGCCCCATGCGCGCCCTGCCCGGCTTCGGCCGCATCGCCAACGCGTTTGGCGGCATCTCGTTTCTGGCCGGCGATCCGGACCGGGGACCGGTGACGCCCGGCTCGGCGACGCTGGCCGACTACATGTCGGGCATGTACGGCGTGATCGGCGTGCTGCTGGCGCTGCGCAGCCGCGACCGGACCGGCGCCGGACAAATGGTCGATATCGGCCTCTATGAAAGCATCTTCCGCATCCTGGACGAGCTGGCCCCGGCCTATCAGCAGGGCGGCTTCGTGCGCCAGCGCATGGGCGCGGGCACGGTGAACGCCGTGCCGCACAGCCATTATCCCACCAGCGACGGCCGCTGGCTGGCCATCGCCTGCACCAACGACAAGATCTTCGAGCGGCTGGCGCGGCTGATGGGCCGGCCCGAGCTGGCCGGCGACGGCGTCTATGGCACCATCGCCCGGCGCGAGGCGGCCCGCGCCGAGATCGACGCCATGGTCGGCGCCTGGACCGGCGGCATGACCCGGGCGCAGGTGCTGGAGCACTGCGCCGAAGCCCAGGTGCCGTGCGGCCCGGTCTATTCGGTGGACGAGATCTTCGACGACCCGCAATACGCCGCGCGCGGCAATATCGCCACCGTGCCGACCCGGGTAGGCGACGTGGCCATGGCCAATGTCATGCCCCGACTGACCGGCACGCCCGGCGCCATCGACTGGGCCGGCAAACCGCTGGGGGCGGACAATGACGCCGTGTTCCGCGACCTGCTGGGGCTGAGCGAGGCCGAGATGACGGCCCTGCGCGACAAGGGCGTGATCTAGCCAACCCGTTTCACCGCCTTGCTTATCCGGATCCGCCGCGCTTGCCCCAAAGCCGGCGGCGAGCGCCTCCGCGCGCCCGCTTTTCCGATCATCTTCGGCACCGCCGCTGAAAAAAACATTGACCCGGCACCCGGAATCCTAAGATTATGCACCACCGCTGAAATTCACCGCGCCCCCTCATCGACACGGGAACCCGTCACGCCATGAAGCACCTCGAAGGATCTGTCGCCATCGTCACCGGCGCCGGCCGCGGCATAGGCAAGGCCATCGCCATCGCCTATGCGCGCGAAGGCGCCAAGGTGGCGGTCGCCTCGCGCACCAAGTCGACGGTGGACGGCGTGGTCGAGCAGATCCGGGCCGAGGGCGGCGAGGCGCTCCCCGTGGTGGTCGACGTGTCCGAACGCGCCCAGGTGTTCCGCATGGTCGAGGAGACCGTGAAGGCCTATGGCACCGTCGACATCCTGGTGAACAACGCCCAGGGCTTCGGCACCAAGGAAAAGCCGCAGGGATCGACCGTGTTCGTCGGCGTCGAGGATTCCACGGACGAGGAAGTCCGCTACACCTTCGACAGCGGCGCCATGGCGACGCTGTGGGGCATGCAGGCCGTGTTCCCGATCATGAAGGACAAGAAGTGGGGCAAGATCATCAACTTCTCGTCCACCTCGGGCATTCTCGGCACCACCGGCAACACCGCCTACAACATGGCCAAGGAGGCAATCCGCGCCGTGTCGCGCACCGCCGCCAATGAATGGGGCCAGTTCGGCATCAACGTGAACATCATCAGCCCGACGCTGGCCTCGGACGCCTTCGAGAACTGGCGCGCGGCCCGCCCCGAGTTCGTCACCGCCCTCGAGCAGGCGCTGCCCATGCGCTATCTGGGCGACCCGCTGGTGCATGGCGCGCCGCTGTGCGTGTTCCTCGCCGGCCATGGCTCCGACTACATCACCGGCCAGACCTTCATGCTCAATGGCGGCAAATTGATGCCGTGACGCCCACAAGTTTCCTGGGGAGAGATGGCGGGGCGTCCTTCGGGGCGCCCTTAGCTTTTATGCCCCTCTCTCCCCTGCTTCTCAGGGCTCATGAACGCGCGAAGGCAACGAGGGCGGTGAAATCGTGATTATCGGCCGCACGCAGAGCGACCACGTAAGCCTTACGGGTTTCATTCGGATCAATGAGATTGGCGCTTCCCCAAGAAAAACGCGGACGACCAAGCTGCTGGGCCAACAAGTCCCCCACCAGGCGAGAGAACCGCCCGTTGCCATTCGGAAATGGGTGAATGGCGACCAGCAGATGTGAAAAGCGGATTGCGATTTCGTCGGGCGGGAAGGTTGCGTGTTCAACCCAATAACGCGCATCGTCGATGGCTTGTGCGATATCCGTGCCGATACGGTACGCCTCGACACCGATATTGCGCGCCGTCTTACGATAGCCACCCGCCCAGCGCCAGACGTCGCCGAACATCCTCTTGTGCAATTGCCTCAGGAATTTCTCGTCCAGTACGTTGCGTCTGCGCGATGACAGCCATTTTACCGCGCCGGCGATGTTCACCTGCTCGGCTTCGTTCAACTCGCGGCGCAGCGTGATGTAGGCAGGAATAAGCCCTTCACGCTCATCAGGTTCGAGCGGTGTATTGGCCTCGTCATCTTCATCGAATAGGGGATCGCTCATGCATCGTCCCACAGCCGCCGAGGTGGTCCATCGAGAATTTCGCGCATAAGCCGAGCCCGCTCATCGGCCAAGTCGCGCGAGGTCAGTTCCTGATTTTCAAGGCTCATGGTGTGGTGCAAGCGCGCCAGTTCGCTAAGGGCTTTCTTCTCCGCCTGATCGAGCACCGTCTGATCAAGCGAGGCGCGCGGGACAATCGCATAGACCAGCACGCAATCCATTGCCTCGGCGGCTTCTCGCAGGGTCTTGATCGTGGTTGATCCGGTGATCTCGGCTTTTTCGAGGGCGTTGATGCGCGGGCGCGTGACGCCAATGCGTTTGCCTAGCGTGGCAGGGGACATGCCCAAGGCCTCGCGAATGGCGCGCACCCACCCGAACGGAGGCATCCGAAGCGCTTCGCGATCAACCGCGTTCAAGCGACGGTCCAGATTCTTGCGGGCTAGTCGTGCCTGGTCAGACTTCATGTCCTCATCCCACCAACGATCTGTCACAGATAGATTTCTTATCGTGGACAATAAAGTAATATATATGTGCCTTATATTTCAATAATTAGATATATATATGTGCCGATTCTCATGATCGATATCTGGCCAATACGTCGCCCCGACCCTGGCCTCGGACGCCTACGAGAACTGGCGCGCGGCCCGTCCCGAATTCGTCACCGCCCTCGGGCAGGCGCTGCCCATGCGCTATCTGGGCGACCCGCTGGTGCATGGCGCGCCGCTGTGCGTGTTCCTCGCCGGCCACGGCTCCGACTACATCACCGGCCAGACCTTCATGCTCAATGGCGGCAAGCTGATGCCGTAACGGCCAAGAATTTCCTGGGGAGAGATGGCGGGGCGTCCTTCGGGGCGCCCTTAGCTTTTGGCGGGGACAGGATAGGCAGCCAGTTGCCGATCAACTACTCAGCCGCTCTGTCGCGCCTGATCAAAAGATCATCGGCATAGGGTCAATTTAGTAGGGTATCACTGGAATCGTGATTCGGCGAACTGCATAATTCAGTTAAAATATCACCAGCATCCAAATCGACTTCAACGTCAGAATGTTCTCGGCATCGTATGCTTTGCGTACAGCCATCTGCGACATGTATTTTGGCCATCACTCCACCAGAAATTACTATATTCACTGGCATTGGAGGACAGTGATCGACACTTTGCGACGAACCAGAAGTCACACGTACCCCAGTTCCTTTTTTTAGGGAGATATACAAATTGTCGACATTCTTATCGCTACAACTATAGGTCTGTGTATCAATCTTTGCACATTCCACAATATCAATGTCATTTATTCCCGGTGAGTTTTGCATTTTGAAGTTGAGACAGCCAGCGCCACCATAGGACGATGAGCAACCCTCGGTCTGATACCAATACGTTAAATCAACATCTCCGTTCAGGATTACCTGAATGTATTCTGAATTTACATGATTACGCGGAATCTTTCCAATGAATAAACTTTCTCCGGCCATAAGTTCCGCCTGAAATAGGAAATTTAGCCCCACCACAAAAACAATAAATAATTTTGAACCGATACTTCTAGTCATTGTCTATGCATCCTACGTCATAACCATAAAAACCGATACGGCGATGCTTCCCTCATCTTCCTCCACCGCCGCACCGTGAAGCGCCGATACAACAGCGCCTTGGCGATCTGAATGACCCACGGCTTCCATACCGGCGATCTCAACGCCCTCCCGCCAAAGGGGGGGGGGAACGTGTAAACCGCCCAGATGCCCCGAAGCATCCCTTCAGCGTGCCCGCCACCTGACGTAGTCGAACTCGACGGCGCGGGCCGCCGCGCGGGAGGCGGTTTGCAGCCAGTCGGGGGCGCGGGCGGTGAGGCCGGGGAGGATGGCGGCGGCGGCGCCGTCGGTAGCGGCGTGGATCGAGCCGAGGTCGAACGCCATGGCGCGCAGCAGGTCGGCGGTCAGCACCGGGCTCGTCAGGTTGCTCAGTTCCACCTTCCGGGAGTCGGCGGCGATGCGGCGGAAGATGTAGCCATCCTGCACGGTGAGGAACGGATCGGGCGAGCGGAAGCGGCCGGTGGCGGCGTCGAGGAAGTGGTTTTCGGGCGTGGCGCCGTGCAGCCATTCCCATGAAGACGGGACGATGGTCTTGGCCTCGCGCACCACATGGCCGCCGCGCCACAGCGCCACCGCCACATAGCGGGGACGGCCGAGGCCGCCCGCGCCCTTGGTGCGGCGGGCGAAGCGTTCGATGACCGCGCCCGCCGGCACGCTGCGGCGCAGGCCGGCCAGCGCGAGCGGCGGCGGCGACGCGTCCGGCAGGGCGGCGATCTCGTCCCAGAACTTGCGCCGGTCCGTGTCGGAACAGGCGACGAAACGGCGCATCCAGGTTTCCTGTTCGTCCAGCAAGGTGGGGCGCGGATCGGTCAGGCCGCGCCGGTAGCCGTCGATGATCACGGACGCCGCTTCCTTGCCGCCGAGGGTTCGGCCGGGCATGAGGCGAGCGCTGGCGGCCAGCCGCACGAGATCATAGGGCCAGGGAATCACCGCCGCTTCGTCGAAATCGTTGAAGCCCCAGACCCAGCGGCCTTCAGCGTCGCGCCAGGTGCCGAAATTCTCCAGATGGGTGTCGCCCACGGACAGCACGCGCGGCGCGTCCTTCAGGTCGGGGCAGACGGTTTCGATACGGCGGGCCCAGCGGAAGAAGGTGGCGCGCAGGAACGGGAACGGATGGCTGTCCATCTTCTCGTGCTTTCGGACGAGACCGGCTTCGTCCACCGCGCACTGGGTGCGAAGCCACGCTTCGTACGCCTCGTTGTCCGACAGGAATGACATGCTCCCACTCTAACCGGTGATCCGGTGCGGATTTCCAGCAAAATCGCCGGGACGGTTCAGCGCAGGAACCGCTCGACAACGGTGGAGCCCATGTTGGTGCAGTCGAAGGCATGCAGGCCCAGTTCGTCCGAGAGGGTGGCGAAAGCCGCGACACCCCTGACCGAATTGCCCTTGGCATCGAGGCGCGGCGAATAGGAACCGAGGCCGAGCTGGCGATTGACCACGCCGACGAGGCCGCCACCGACGCCGCTCTTGGCCGGGATGCCCACATGATAGGCCCAGTTGCCGGAATAGTCGTACATGCCGCACGAGAACATCACCGACTGGGTATCGCGCACGGCCTTGAGATCGAAGACCGGTGTGTCGGTGACCGGATTTTCGCCCATGTTGGCCAGGGTGGCGCCGATCCAGGCCAGATCGACGGCGGTGACCCGGATCGCGCATTGCCGGAAATACAGATCGACGATGGGCTCGACCGGCGCGGACAGGACGCCCGCGCCCAGCAGCAGGTGGGAAATGGCCCTGTTGCGATGGCCCGTATGGGATTCGGAGCGATAGACGGCCTCGTCCATGTCCAGCGGCCGCCCCGCCGCGCGCGACAGGCGATCGAGAATGAAATCGAACGCGCCGGCGCCGAGCTGGTCATGGAGAATGCCCGCCACCGTGATGGCGCCGGCATTGACCATGGGGTTGAAGGGGCGGCGGGTGTGCGGGTCGAACTCGATGGCGTTGAAGGCATCGCCGCTGGGTTCCACGCCGACCTTGCGCATCACCGCCTCGCGGCCGATCAGTTCGGTGGCAAGGCAATAGGCGAGTGCCTTGGACACGGACTGCATGGTGAACTTCACGTCCGCGTCGCCGACGGTATAGAGGTCTCCGCCCGCCGTGGCGATGGCGAGCCCGAATCCTTCCGGATCGGCGGTGGCCAGTTCGGGAATATAATCGGCGACGGCGCCGCCCCGATCCTCCCGCGCCTGATGGTAGGCGGAGTCGAGGATTTCCTGAAGCTCGGCATGGGTGCCCTGGGGATCGAGATCGTTGGCCATGGGTGTCTCACAAGGGAAAGGGAGCGGCTGTTCGCCGTGAGGCTATCACGGGGCCATCCCGGGCGCCGCCCGGATACAAAGCGGATCAGGCGTGCTTTAGGGGCTGGAGGCGCCGGCGTACGCGCCAGCACCGGCCGGGCTCAACGCTGCACCGTGAAGCGGCGGTACGACAGCGCTTCGGCGATCTGCGGGCGGCCGACGGTGTCGATCCCCGCCAGATCCGCGAGGGTGCGGGCGACGCGCAGCACCCGATGATAGCCGCGCGCGGACAGGCGCAGCTTTTCCGCCGCCTGGGTCAGCAGGTCGCGGCCTGCCCGGTCGGGCGCGGCGACCGCCTCGAGCACCTCGCCATCGGCCTCGGCGTTGGTGCGCACCGGCGCGCCGAGCGCCGCGTAGCGGCGGGTCTGGACCGCGCGGGCGGCGGCGACGCGGGCGGCGACCTGGGCGGTGCCTTCGGCGGCGGGCGGCAGGCTGAGGTCGGCGGCGCTGACGGCGGGCACGTCGATCTGCAAATCGATGCGGTCATAGAGCGGGCCGGAAATCTTGCCCTGATAGTCGATGGCGCAGCGCGGCGCCCGGTTGCAGGCCAGCTGCGCATCGCCCAGATAGCCGCACTTGCACGGGTTCATGGCGGCGACCAACTGGACCCGGGCCGGATACTCCACATGGGCGTTGGCGCGCGCGACCATGATCCGGCCGGTTTCCAGCGGCTGGCGCAGGGAATCCAGCACCTGGCGGGGGAATTCGGGCAACTCGTCGAGGAAGAGCACGCCATTGTGGGCCAGCGAAATCTCGCCCGGCCGGGCGCGGATGCCGCCGCCGACCAGCGCCGGCATGGAGGCCGAATGGTGCGGCGCGCGGAACGGCCGGATGCGCGAGATGCGGCCACCATCGAGCTGGCCGGCGATGGAGGCGATCATGCTGACCTCCAGCGCCTCGGCCGGCGACAGGGGCGGCAACAGGCCCGGCAGGCGCGCGGCCAGCATGCTCTTGCCCGAGCCTGGCGGACCGCTCATCAGCAGATTGTGACCGCCGGCGGCCGCCACTTCGAGGGTGCGCTTGGCCGCCTCCTGCCCCTTGATGTCGCGCAGATCCGGCGCGTTGGCCGGCGCCTCGGCCATGCGCGGCTCGGGCGGGGCGAGCACCTGCACGCCCTTGAGGTGGTTGACCAGGGAAATCAGGTTGGGCGCGGCGATGACGTCGACGCTCGCGGCCCAGGCGGCTTCGGGGCCGCAGGCCGCCGGGCAGATCAGCCCGAGCCCTTCCTCGCCCGCCTTCAGCGCCGCGAGCAGCACGCCCGACACGGAGGCGATGGAGCCGTCGAGGCCCAGTTCGCCGATGACGCAGAACCGGTCGGCCACGTCGGCGGGCAGCACGCCCATGGCGACCATCATGCCCAGCGCGATGGGCAGGTCGAAATGGCTACCTTCCTTGGGCACGTCGGCGGGCGCCAGATTGACGGTGATATGCTTGGGCGGCAAAGCCAGGCCGATGGCCGACAGCGCGCCGCGCACCCGTTCGCGGGATTCGGCCACCATCTTGTCGGGCAGGCCGACGACGGCGAACGCCACCGCACCGCCCATCATCCGCACCTGCACGTCGACCAGTTTCGCCTCGATGCCGATGAATGCGACCGTGCTGATATGTCCGTTCATGCGCCCCCGCGCGCCCTTGATATGCCGTCATCTTAAGGGGGCAAACGGGGAACGCAACGGGATTAGACGGCGCGCGGCCCGGCTACAGGGGCTGGCCGAGCCATTGCGCCACGGCGCGCAGGGCCTGCGGATTGCGGCAGATGGTCGCATGGCCGCCCTCGACCTCGACCTCGTGGCATTCGCCCTCGGCGCCCTGGCAGGTTTCCCACGCGATCAGTCCGTCGCCCCGGGTGTAGAGCGCCATGGTGGGCACCGGCGGCGCGCCGCCATAGCGTTCGGTGCTGACCCCGTCGCTGTAGAAGGGCGACAGCAGGCGGACCAGCGGCTCGAGCGAGGAGGCGGTGGGAAAGCGCACCGGGCTGACCATGGTGGCCAGCTTGCGGATGCGGCCGGGATGATCGTGCGCGAGGTTGCGGGCGAGAATGCCGCCCATGCTGACACCGACGACGCTGACCGGCCCGCCTTCGCGGTCGTTCAGCCGGCGCAGCCGCTCCTCGAGACCCGCGAGCAGGCGCGGCGTCGGTCCCCAGTTGGTGCCGAGTTCCCAGCCTTCGGCGCGGTAGCCGCAGGCGCCGAGAAACCGGCGCAATCGCAGGGTGAACGCGTCGGTGGTGAGCAATCCGGGCAGGACCAGGACCGTATGTCCGGCGCCATGGGGAATGCCGGCCATGTCGGCGGCGCCGGGTCGATAGGTGAGGAACGCGGTGAATTCGCGCGGCAAGGCGCCGAAGGCGGGGCGCCGCACCGTGCCAGATGTGTCGAAAACGCCGTCGAGCGACTTCACCGATCTCTCTCCTCGCTGGTCCTGCTCATATGGGAGCGGCGTGTCCGGCGCGCAACCGGTCAGCTGGCGGGCCGCGGCGCCAGCCTGATCCACGTGACCCTGCCCGGCTGGAACATGGTGCGCAGGTCGCGGTCGAGCAGTGGCGGCGCGTGATCGCCGACCACCAGGATTTCCATGGGCGGCAGCGACGGATCGGCGGCAAGGCCGGCGATCTTCTCGAACAGGTCGTGCCACATGCCGGCCATGTCGCACACCTCGCTGTCGCCGAACGGCCCGTCGGCGCGGCAGGGGATCGCGCCCGAGTGCTCGCCGTCCTCCACCGGGACATGGGTGTTGAGGGTGAGCCAGTAGACGAGGAGCGGCCCGGGCGCCGCGCGCAGCAGATCGGCGACCGTGGCGGCCATCGCCGGATCGCAGGCGCCGTGGAAGACGCCGCCGCACTGGGGCAGCTCCGTCATGGCGTCGCCGAACAGCGCGCGCCGCAGGCCCATGTGCGGCCACCACCGCGTCCGCTCGAACATGTCGCCGCTGAAGCCGTGCAGGCCGATGCTGTCCATGCCGCGCGCGGCGAGGCGGTGCGGCAGGCAATCGGGCGCCGGCTTGTCGAGAAAGTGGGTGTAGGAGGCACGGGTGGCGCACATCTCGCGCAGCTCGGCCGCGGTGGTCGAGCCGAAATAGGTCGTCGTGCCCATGGTCACGGCGTAACGGCCGGTATCGCCGACCCGCGCCAGCGGCGCGGTGACCAGTCGCTGCTGTCCGGGATCCTGGAACACGCCCAGACCTTCGACGATGACCAGCAGGACGTTGCGCGGCGGGCCGGACAGCGCCGCCGCCTCGAACCCGGACTCGCGCGCGGCGGATTCGAACGGATGGCCCTGGGCGACGGCCGAGCCGAAATTGTAGTGCGGCAGGCGGTTGAGCCACAGGTCGCCGCCGCTCAGGCACAGGGCCATGGCGAGCGGCACCGCCAGCGGCGCGCGGCGCAGGGCATCCCGCTCGCGGGTCAGCAGCCAGAGCGCGCCGATGGTGGCGGAGAGGAAAACCGCCGCCAGCGCCACATAAAGGGAGGATTCGAGCGGGTTGAGCTGGGACGAGAAGCGGACCGAGCCCAGCAGTTCGGTCGCCACGAAGTTGAACATCAGGCCGACGGTCGTGAACAGATCATAGATGGCGAGCGTCAGATAGGCCGCGACTGTCGCCACGCGGGGAATCCTCGGCGCGAACAGCGCGATCACCGGGTAGAGCAGAATGGCAATGGGACGAGGCGGTGTGCCGATACCGATGGCCATGGCGCCCAGATAGAGCAGGTTCGGCAGCAGGATCGCCGCAGCCAGGAACACCAGGACCGGCCGCGCCCGCAGAAAGGACAGCAGTGACGTCATCGTCCGCTCACGGCGTCGGCGGCGCTGGGGGTGGACATGACGGCATCGGCGGGTTCCTGGCGGGAGGCCGACGTTTCATGACGGCTTTGTTACAGCCGCATCTTAGGCAAGCGCGATGGGAAGGCAATCGGGTTACGCGGATGGTAGCTGGGTAATAGCGGCGTGGGTCTTCCTAAGGCCGCGATTTCGAGATGCAGGGGATATTGTATTGCGGTCCGCAGAACTCGGCGCCGGGGGCGAAATCGGGGACGCCGTCCTTGGCCAGGATGCCAGTGGCCAGCAGATGGGCGAAGATGGGGCCATCCTTGCGCATGGTCACCCAGGTGACATGGTCCATCTCGCCCGGGCCGCCGGCGGGCGACCAGCCGCCGCCCGAGGTGCCGAGGCCCACATAGTCGCGGCCATTGCGCTGTTCCCAGGAATGGCTGTGGATGTGGCCGGCGAACATGGTGTAGCCGCGTCCGGCAAGGGCGGCCTCGATGCGCTCGAAATTGGCGATGCCCTGCTGCCAGACCGGCCGATGCATGAAGAAGAACGTCCAGCGCACGTCCTTGTGGCGCGCGAGCAGGTCGAGCACCCATTGGGTCTGGGCGTCGCCGATCCGCTGCGCGTCGGTCTCGGCGACGTAGGTCCGGATGAGAGCATTGCCCTTCATGAACTCGGCCGCCGCCGCCGGGCTCTGGGCATAGAGCGCCAGCGCCTTGTCCAGCTCCACGATCTCCTCGGGGGTCGGATGGCGGCTGTCTTCGGTGTTCAGGGCGATGAACAGGGTGTCGCGGTAGAGGAAGTGGTACCAGGTGACGCCGCCGGTCCGCTCGCGCCAGACCGCCTCGCTGTCCGCGTCGAAAATCTCGTGATTGCCGACGACGAAGAACAGCGGCGGCTCGAGCGCCTTCACCATGCCGTCGATCTCGGCCCATTCGGCGCGGACCTTGCCCGCGTCGCGCACATAGCCTTCGATGTAGTCGCCCACGCTCATGACGAATTCGGGCTGCAGCAGATTGACCTTGCCCAGAATCCCCTCGAACACGCCGGGACGCGCGCCGCCCGTGCGGTCGGTGATGATGGCGAACTGGAAGTCGTCGGGATCGTCGAGGAAATTCAGATGGGTCCAGGGCCGCGCCGTGGATCCTTCGGGATAGACGTCGGAGGTCTGGAACACGGGCGGCGCGGCGGCGCCAGACTCGCCCACGTCAGGCGCGGCGGGCCGATCGCACGATGCGATCGCGAGGGCCGCGCCGAGCAGCGCGAAAACACACCATCTCGAAAGACTTCCCAAATGGGCCACGGCTGCCTCCCCGGATCGACCGCGCGACTATGAAACGCAGTCTGACGCAATCCGGCAGGCAGGTACAGCCTACATGCGCACGCGGCGGGCCTCGATGGCGTCCCAGACCAGCCCGGCGATGTTGCTGCCGTCGAAGCGGTCGATTTCCTGGATGCCGGTCGGCGAGGTGACGTTGATCTCGGTCAGGTAGTCGCCGATCACGTCGATGCCGACGAAGATCAGGCCGCGCTCGGCCAGCGCCGGGCCGATGGCCTCGCAGATTTCCTTCTCGCGCCGGGTCAGCGCCGATTTCTCGGGCCGGCCGCCCACATGCATGTTGGAGCGGGATTCGCCCTGCGCGGGCACGCGGTTGATGGCGCCCACGGCGCGGCCGTCGACGATGATGATCCGCTTGTCGCCCTTGCGCACCTCGGGCACGTAGCGCTGGACCACGATGGGCTCGCGGTAGAACTGGGTGAACATCTCGAACAGGGCGTTGAAGTTCTCGTCGTCCGGCTTCACCCGGAACACGCCCGCGCCGCCATTGCCGAACAGCGGCTTCATGATGATGTCCTGGTGCTCCTTGCGGAACTCGGCGATGTCGCGCTGGCTGGCGCTGATCAGGGTCGGCGGCATCAGGTCGGGAAAGCGGGTGACGAACAGCTTCTCCGGCGCGTTGCGCACATGATGCGGATCGTTGACCACCAGCGTCTTGGGGTGGACGTGCTCCAGCAGATGGGTGGTGGTGATGTAGCCCATGTCGAAGGGCGGGTCCTGGCGCAGCAGCACCACGTCGAAGGTGGCGAGGTCGATGGTCTCGCCCGCGCCCAGGGTGAAATGATTGCCCGGCTCGCGCCGCACCTGCAGCGGATGGGCGTAGGCGACGACCCGGCCATGCACGAAGCTGAGGTCCTTGGGCAGGTAGTAATACAGCCCGTGGCCGCGCCGCTGCGCCTCCAGCGCCAGCGCGAACGTGCTGTCGCCGTTGATGTTGATGCCGGCGATCGGATCCATCTGGATGGCAACGGCCAGGGTCATGCCTGTCTCCTCGGTCTTCTATTCATATCCCCACGCGCCGGGACTATGGGTCGGCCAACTGCCGGGCGCAATCGTCATGATGTCGAAGCGCATGTCCAGGCTCGCGAGCGACGGATGCGCGGCCATGAAAATCTCGGCCGCCCGGCGCACGCGGCGCTGCTGGCGCACGGAAACCGCCTCGATACCCGCCGCGTGGCTCGCGCGCGCCTTGACCTCGACGAAGGCGATCAGCCCGCCGCGCCGGGCGACGATGTCGGCCTCGCCCGCCGCCGTTTTCCAGTTGCGCGCCAGGATGCGGTAGCCCTTCAGGCGCAGGGCCCAGACGCACAGGGTCTCGGCCATCCGTCCGGCGCGGAAGGCGCGCTGGCGCTGGGCCGTCGTGCGTCTCATGGCTCGTCCCCGACCTCGTCCTTGGCCTTCGACAGGGTGACGGCCCGGGCATAGACCTCGCGGCGCGGCAGGCCGGTCATGAAAGCCACGGCGCTGGCCGCTTCCTTGACGCTGAGGTCGCGCAGCGCCGTGCGCAGCGCCGCGTCGAGGTCGGCGGCCTCGGCGTCGGCCTCGTCGGGCGGGCCGATCACCAGCACGACCTCGCCGCGCGGCGGCCCCTCTTTCTGGTAGCGCGCGGCCAGCTCGGCGGCGGTGCCGCGCACGCCTTCCTCGAAATGTTTGGTCAGCTCGCGCGCCACGACCACGGGCCGGTCCGGCGCCAGCGCCGCCAGATCGGCCAGCGAGGCGGGCAGCCGGCGCGCCGATTCGAACACCACATGAGTTCCGGGCTGGCGCAGCAGCTCGTTCAGCGCGTTCTGGCGCGCCACCCTCTTTTCGGGCAGGAAGCCGCCGAAACTGAAGCGGTCGGTCGGCAGGCCGGCAAGGCACAGCGCCGCCAGCACCGAGGACGGGCCGGGAATCGGCACCACCGTGACGCCGGCCGCGATGGCGGCGCGCACCAGCTTGAATCCCGGATCGGACACGAGCGGCGTGCCCGCGTCGCTGGCCAGCGCGATCGCCTCGCCCGCCAGCATGCGGTCGATCAGGCGCTGGCGATCGGCTTCGCTGCTGTGGTCGTCATAGCGGCTGAGTGGGGTTGTGATGTCGTAACGATCCAGCAACCGCCGGGTCACACGCGTATCCTCGCAGGCCACGGTGCTGGCCGCGCCCAGCACATCGAGGGCCCGCAAGGTGACATCACGCAGATTGCCGATGGGTGTCGCGACGAGGTAAAGCCCCGGCGTCAATTTGACTTGGCCGTCCAAGGCTTTCATAGTCATCCCGCTCCTGTTCACCCCCGACCAGGCGCCATCGACACGAGCCGACTTGCATGACCGTTTCGCGCCTTATCCGTACCCATCTTTGCCCGCTTTTCCTGGCCGCTTCAATGATGCCGTTGAGCGCGTGCGGCGCCGATCTGCGCGAGGAGGTGATCATCGACACGCCGCCGCCGCCCACGATCGCGGCCATCGCGCCGGAGCCGCAGGAGGAAATTCCGACCGCGCCGGTCAAGCAGGACAAATATTACGAACAGGGCGTGGTGAAGGTGGGCATCCTGCTGCCCCTGTCCGGCCGCAACGCGGCGCTGGGCCAGTCCATGCTTGATGCCGCGCAGCTGGCGCTGTTCGACGTGGGCGACGAAAAGATCGTGCTGCTGCCGCGTGACACGGAAGGTCCGCAAGGCGCCGCCGGCGCGGCTCAGGACGCCATCGACGACGGCGCGCAGATCCTGCTCGGCCCCATCTTCGCCGACGCCATTCGCACGGCGGGACCGGTGGCGCGCCACTACCGCGTGCCGCTGGTCGGTTTCTCGACCGACCACACCGTCGCCGGCAACGGCGTCTACATCATGGGCTTCACGCCGCAGCAGCAGGTCGAGCGGATCGTCAAATACTCCATCGACCAGGGCCGCAAGCGAATCGCCGCGCTGGTGCCGCAATCGGCCTATGGCACCATGGTGACCGAAGCGTTGCGCAATGCGGTGAGCCGTCACGGCGGCACGCTGGTCGCCGTCGAAACCTTCCAGGAAACAGAGGAAGCGCTGTCCGATCCGGTTCGGCGCCTCGCCGACCGCAAGGTCGCGGCGCCCGCCCCGACGCCCGATCCCATGGCGGGTCCGGGCGCGCCCGCGGTGATGGTGCAGGAGAGCTACGACTACCCCTATGACGCCGTGCTGATCGCGGCGGGCGGCGGGCTGCTGCGCACACTGGCGCCCATGCTGACCTATTACGACATCGATCCGGACAAGGTGAAGTTCCTGGGCACCGGCCTGTGGGACGATGCCGGGCTGCGCGCCGAGCCGGCGCTGGCGGGCGCCTGGTATGCCGGGCCGACGCCCGAATCCGGCGTGTCGTTCGCCCAGCATTTCACCAAGACCTACAGCGGCACCGCGCCGCGCGTCTCCAGCATCGCCTATGACGCCGTCGCCCTGGTCGCCGCGCTGAAGAAGAGCCGGCCCGAGCGCCCGTTCGCGCCGGAGGCCCTGACCGATCCCAAGGGTTTCGCCGGCGTCGACGGCGTATTCCGCTTCGGTCCGGACGGCATCGCCGAACGCGGTCTCGCGGTGGTGCAGATCACACCGGCGGGGTCGCAGGCGGTGGACCTGGCGCCGCGTGAATTCGGCACCAGCTATGCCGGGCCCCGCAACTAGCCCAACAGCCGCCGGATCACTTCGTTGAGGACCGGCCACGCCCGAGGCGTGGCGGTCAGCGCCTGCGCCGAGCGGACCAGCAAGCCTTGGCCGAGCATCATGGCGAGGGCGTCCCTGTCCACCGCGTCGTCGAGCGGCGCGCCGGTCAGCGCTTCCAGCCGGAGCAGATCGACGCCGCTGGTGGTGCGCAGGCCCATCATGATCATCTCCTCGCCGCTTTCGACGGGCGCCACCGGGTTCATCACTTCGGTGCCGTGACCCCTGCCCTCGACCAGATCGAGCCATGTTTCGGGCTTGCGGCGCTGGGCGGTGGCGACGACCGCGCCATCGAGATGCAGACGGCCATGGGCGCCGGGGCCGATGCCGGCATATTCGCCATAGCGCCAGTAGGTCATGTTGTGGCGGCTGTGCCCGCCCGGCGCGGCGTGATTGGAAATTTCGTAGGCCGGCATGCCCGCCGCCGCCATCATTGCCTGGGTCGTCTCGTAGAGTTCGGCGGCGGTATCCTCGTCGGGCAGCACCAGCCGGCCCTCGCGCCAGGCGGCGTGGAAGGCGGTGCCTTCCTCGATGGTGAGCTGGTAGAGCGACAGATGATCGCCGGCCAGCGCCAGTCCCTGCGCCAGTTCCGCCTGCCAGACCGGCACGGTCTGGCCTGGCCGCGCATAGATCAGGTCGAAGCTGTAGCGCGGGAAGATGTCGCGGGCGAGCGCGATAGCGGCCAGCGCCTGCGCGCTGCTGTGGCCGCGCCCCAGCGCCTTGAGATCCACATCGTTCAGCGCCTGCACGCCAAGGGACACCCGGTTGACGCCGCCCGCCGCATAGGCGGCAAAGCGCGCCGCCTCGACGCTGGTCGGGTTGGCCTCTAGGGTAATTTCCGGATCGGGCGCGTAGCCCCAGCGCGCGCCGATGCGCTCGATGGCGGCGGCGACCGTTTCCGGGTCCATCAGCGAGGGCGTGCCGCCGCCGAAGAAGACGCTGGTCACCACGCGGCCCGGCGTCAGCGCAGCGGTGTGGTCGATCTCGGTCAGCAGCGCCGCGCGCCAGCGGGCCTGGTCGACCGTCTCGCGCACATGGCTGTTGAAGTCGCAATAGGGGCACTTGGCGAGGCAGAACGGCCAGTGCAGGTAAACACCGAACCCCGGATTCCCTGACGGATCAGAAACAGGCATCGATCAGCTGCCGGAACGCCACGGCGCGGTGGCTGATGGCATGCTTGGCGTCCGGGTCCATCTCGCCGAAGGTGATGCTGTCGCCATCGGCCACGAAGATGGGGTCGTAGCCGAAGCCCCGCGTACCGCGCGGCGGCCAGACCAGCGCGCCGTGGATATGGCCTTCGAAGGTGTCCACATGACCATCGGGCCAAGCGAGCGACAGGGCGCAGGTGAAATGGGCGCTCCGGTCAGGGGAGCCGCTGGCGGCCAGCAACTCCTCGATCTTTTCCATCGCGACGCGGAAATCCTTGCCGGGGCCGGCCCAGCGCGCCGAGTAGATGCCCGGCTCGCCGCCCAGCGCGGCGACGGACAGGCCGGAATCATCGGCCAGCGCCGGCAGCCCCGACGCCGTCGCCGCCGCCAGCGCCTTCAGTTCGGCGTTGGCGCGGAAGGTCGTGCCGGTTTCCTCCGGCTCGGGCAGGCCCAGTTCGCCAGCCGAGACAGGTTCCACGTGAAACGGGCGCAACAGGTCGCCGATCTCGCGGACCTTGCCCGGATTGTGGGTGGCGACCACCAGCCGGCCGCCGGTGACGCGCCGCGCGCTCATTCCAGGCCGAGCGCCTGGCGCTGATGCCGGGCCAGATCGGCGATGCCGCTCTTGGCCAGCGACAAGAGCGTGAGGAAGGCGTCTTCCGAGAACGGCTCGTCCTCGGCGGTGCCCTGGATCTCGACGATGCCGCCGGTGCCGGTCAGCACGAAATTGGCGTCGGCCTGGGCCTTGGAATCCTCGGGATAGTCCAGATCGAGCACGGGCACGCCGTTGAAGATGCCGCAGGACACGGCCGCGACCTGATCGGTCAGCGGAATGCCGTCGATCATGCCCTGGGCCGCCATTTTCTGCAGGCACAGGTAAAGCGCCACATAACCGCCGGTGATCGAGGCGGTGCGCGTGCCGCCATCGGCCTGCAGCACGTCGCAGTCGATGACGATCTGGCGCTCGCCGAGCAGCTTCAGCTTGGTGACGGCGCGCAACGAGCGGCCGATCAGCCGCTGGATTTCCTGGGTGCGGCCGGTCTGCTTGCCGCGGGCCGCCTCGCGCGAGGACCGGGAATGGGTCGAGCGCGGCAGCATGCCGTATTCGGCCGTCACCCACCCGCTGCCCTTGCCGCGCAGGAAGCCGGGCACGCCCTCGTCCAGCGAGGCCGTGCACAGCACATGGGTGCCGCCAAATTTGGCGAGGCACGATCCCTCGGCATAGGGCGAAAAGCCGGTTTCGAGGGAGATGGGACGTAACTGGTCGGCGGCACGGCCGGATGGGCGCATGATGAGATATTCCCGTGGCGGATGGTGGGTGCGTTCTAGACCTTGGGTTCCCGGCCGTCCAGCACAAGCGCCCAAGGCGTAAGTCACATTGACGGCATCGGGCCGGTTTCCTACATAGTCGGGTTATGATCGAGGAATTCAACGAGCGCACGCGCCGGATCCTGCGCGGCATTGTGGAAGCCTATCTGGAAACCGGCGAGCCGGTGGGTTCGCGCACCCTTGTCCAGCGCCTCGGCCTCAACCTTTCCTCGGCCAGCATCCGCAACGTGATGGCGGATCTGGAGGATGCCGGCCTGCTGTTCTCGCCGCATACCTCGGCCGGGCGCATGCCCACCGAACGCGGCCTGCGTATCTTCGTCGACGGCCTGCTGGAAATCGGCAACCTGACCCATGAAGAACGCAATGCCATCCAGGGCCGCATCGGCTCGGGCGGTCAGACCATCGACGGCGTGCTGCAGCAGGCGTCGGCGCTGTTGTCGGGCCTGTCGCACGGCGCCGGACTGGTGATGGCGCCCAAGCTGAACGTGGCGATCCGGCACATGGAGTTCGTCAGCCTGAATCCGGGCCGGGCGCTGGCGGTGCTGGTGACCGAGGACGGTCAGGTGGAGAACCGGATCATGGAAGTGCCGGCGGACATGATGCCGTCGACCCTGACCCGCGCCGGCAACTATCTCAACGCGCGCATGACCGGCCGCACGCTGGACGAGGCCAAGGCCTTCATCATCGAGGAGCTGACCCAGCACCAGGCCGAGCTGGACGAGTTGTCCGGCAAGGTGGTCGAGGACGGGCTGGCGATCTGGACCGGGCCGACCGATGGCGAGCAGACGCTGATCGTGCGCGGCCAGAGCAATCTGCTGGAAAACCTGCAGGCCACCGAGGACCTGGAGCGCATCCGGCGGCTGCTGGAAGACCTTGAAAACAAGCGCGAGTTCGTCCATCTGCTGGAGCTGGCCAAGGAAGCGGAGGGCGTGCGCGTCTTCATCGGGTCGGAGAACCAGCTGTTCAGCCTGTCCGGCTCGTCACTGATTCTGGCGCCCTATGCCAATGAAAAGCGCAACGTGATCGGCATTCTGGGCGTGATCGGTCCGACCCGGATCAATTACGCGCGGATCGTGCCGATGGTCGATTATACCGCCCGCGTCGTGGGCCGGCTTTTGAGTTGAGGACAAAATGACCACGCAAGCGAACGACATCCCCGAGAACGACGCCGACCATGGCGAGACCGACGCCAGCGAAGCCGTCGACCTGACCGCGCGCCTGGAGCTGGCCGAAGCCGAGGCCGCGGACCTGAAGGACAAGCTGCTGCGCGCCGTGGCCGAGGCCGAGAACGTGCGCCGCCGGGCCCAGAAGGAACTGGAAGACGGGCGCAAATACGCCATCACCGGCTTTGCCCGCGATCTGCTCGCCGTGGCCGACAATCTGGGCCGGGCGCTCGACGCGCTGCCCGAGGGCGCCGAGAACGATCCCCAATTCGGCGCGCTGGTGCAAGGCGTGCAGCTGACGGGCCGCGAGCTGGCCAACGTGCTGGAGCGCCACGGCGTGAAGGAAGTGCGCCCGCACGGCGAAAAGTTCGATCACAATCTCCACCAGGCGATGTTCGAGGTGGAAGATGCCGAACAGCCGCACGGCACGGTGAACCAGGTGCTGCAGGTCGGCTACACCATCGGCGACCGGCTGCTGCGCCCCGCCATGGTCGGTGTGACCAAGGCCCCCGTGAGCACCGACGCCGGGAAGTGAGCGGGACCCCGGAAAGGTACGGTAGCGAGGCGATTCCCGCCGGAATCGCCGCCTTCCGCGATCTGGCCGAAGACGACA
Source organism: Iodidimonas sp. SYSU 1G8 (assembly GCF_039655775.1). Lineage (NCBI taxonomy): Bacteria > Pseudomonadati > Pseudomonadota > Alphaproteobacteria > Iodidimonadales > Iodidimonadaceae > Iodidimonas > Iodidimonas sp. SYSU 1G8. The sequence continues at coordinate 170,449 of NZ_JBBYXJ010000002.1, forward strand.
TCGAGGCCATCGTCCACTACTGGTACACCAGCGGGGACGATTATCTGGCCTATCTCGGCATCGACAAGACCCGTCTGGGCGCCCCGGACGACACCATCGCCCGGTTCCGCAGGGCCCTGCGCGACGGCGATCCGGACCAGCGCAGCCTTGCCTTTGCCATTACCTTGGACGAGCGTCTGGTCGGCTATACGCTGCTGAATCGCTACGCGCCGGACAACAATTTTTCCCACTGGCATCTCATCGATCCGGTTGCCCGGAGGACCGGTATCTCGACCGCGCTCTATCCACACCGGATCGCCATGTATTGCGATGTCTGCGACATGACGCGCCTGACCCACCAGACACGGCCGCGCAACATCGGCGTCAACCGCATGCTCGACAAGTTCGTGCCCGTCGCCGAGACCGTCTGGGTGGACGACCCGGATGGCATCGCCGAACCGGGCGAGTTCAACCATCGGCATGTGACGCGTGAGGATGTTCCCAAACTGTTCAAGATATTGAGGAATTTGGGAGAACGCTGACCTCGCCACGGTGTTGTGGTATTCTGGGCTGTATAGTCGATAGCACTTTAGGGGGTCCGATGCGCTTTGTCCGCTTTCAGTCCAAGGCGCTGTTCGATCCGGAAGTGCTCGCCCCCGAACTCGCTGACCTCGACGAGGACGAGCAAGAGGCCGAGCTGGAACAGGGCGGCCGCTTTGTCGCGGCCCTGCTCGAAGCCCGGTTGCCAGAAAAGGGCTTTCCCGTCGATTTTACCGTGCAAGAGGATTGGGGCTGGTGCATCAGCCTGAAGAAGGACCATGGCTATAGCCCGTGGATCGGCTGCCAATATGGCTATGACGGTCGCGGCGACTACAGCCTGCAGTGCTTCGTAGAACCCGACAAACCCGTGATCTGGCGCTGGTTCCGCCGGATCGACATCACCGAGCGCACCGCCGCCCTGAAGCAGGCTATAGAAGACATCCTGCGCGAGAGCGGCCTGGCTGATGATATCTACTGGAGCGACAAAGCCTGACGGCCCGGGGGCACGCAGAGACGGTGCTGATCCTTGCCGTCCACCAGCCCGCCTGATACACCCGATTGCCGTTCCAAACCGAGGGTCCGCCATGTCCGACGCCGCCAGTTTCCTTGCGCCCAACAATGCGCGCCTTGCCGAGATCATCCGCGCCAGGTCGTTCGGCATGGGCAAGACCATCCGGCTGGCGTCGGGGCGCGAGAGCAATTTCTATTTCAACATGAAGCCGACCATGCTGGACCCGGAAGGGTCGGCGCTGATCGCCGCCGCCTTCGTCGAGGTGCTGAAGGCCGAGCGTCCCGCCTTCATCGCCGGGCTGGAGCTGGGCGCGGTGCCGCCGCTGGCCTGCGCCACCATGGCGAGCTGGTGGGCCGGCGTGCCGGTGCCCTGCCTGATCGTGCGCAAGCAGGTTAAGGAGCACGGCACCCGCCTGCCCATCGAGGGGCTGGCGTCCGAAGACGCGCTGAAGGGCGCCAGGGTGCTGATGATCGAGGACGTCACCACCACGGGCGGCTCGGTCCTGCGCGCGGTGCACACCATGCGCGAGCTGGGCGCCGAGGTCACCAAGGTGCTGACCATCGTCGACCGCCAGGAAGGCGCCGACGAGGAGCTGGCCAAGGAAGGGCTGGAGCTCTTGTCGGTGTTCCGCGCGGAGACGTTTTTGCGGGGTTGAGGACGACTATAAAAAATTCGTCATCCCCGCGCACGCGGGGACCCAGCTCTTCGTAGGATGCCGTCGCCTGTACCGCTGAACTCCTGGCTGATATGCTGAACCCCAGTTTCGGGTCAGCCAGCGTTTCATGTTCAACGCTTTCGTTTACATCCTTGCCAGCCAACGCAATGGCACGCTGTACGTCGGCGTGACGACAAACCTGCCAAAGCGAATCCATGAACATCGAACCGATGCTCTCGAGGGCTTCACCTCACGCTACAATGTGAAAATGCTGGTCTACTATGAAGCGCACGACAGCATTGAAGGGGCGATCTGGCGGGAGAAGGCGCTCAAGAAATGGCGGCGGCAATGGAAGCTGCAGCTGATCGAAGATAGCAATCCACAATGGCGCGATCCGTTCGACGATATCGCCGTTCCGTGAACGGAACTCTACGAAGAGCTGGGTCCCCGCGTGCGCGGGGATGACGATCTTTTTGTTGGATTAGCCCGGTTCCCAGCCTTCCGGGGCCATTTCGAAGCCGAAAAACTCGAAGCCCGGGCCCACGGTGCAGCCCATCAGGCACCAGTCGCCCTGGGGTTCGGCGGCCTGCCAGGCGCGGGGCGGGATGATGGCCTGGGGGCGCTGGCCGAGGTCGAGCTGGATGCCGAGCGCATGACGGGTGACGGTCATGCCGTCCTCGGACACGGACAGCAGCAGCGGCGCGCCGGCGTACCAGTGCCAGATTTCGGTGGCGTCGATCCGGTGCCAGCGGGAGCGCTCGCCGGCGGCCAGCAGGTAGTAGATCGCCGTCAGCGGACTGCGTCCCTCGCCCGGCGCGCGGTGGATTTCCCGGTAGTGGCCGCCTTCGGGGTGGGGCCGCAATCCCAGCGTGTCGATGATCTGCCGCGCGTCGGTCATGGGGCGAAATCTCCTCGAAAGGGCGGCGGACAAGGCTCTGGGCGGACTCAGGAATTTTATGACGGCGTGGTTGTAGCCCAAAATCCGCTTCACTATATAACGGCCGGGTAAGAATTCGAGGCTCCCGACGGGGGCCGGCGCGGTGCACGAGGTGGCTGCCCCGGTCCGCCACGAGGAAAGAGGAGAACATCTAATGGCTAAAGTTATCGGTATCGACCTGGGTACGACCAATTCCTGCGTCGCCGTCATGGACGGCAAGAACCCCAAGGTCATCGAGAATTCGGAAGGCGCGCGCACCACGCCGTCGATCGTCGCCTTTACCGGCGACGGCGAGCGTCTGGTCGGCCAGTCGGCCAAGCGCCAGGCCGTGACCAACCCGGAAAGCACGCTGTTCGCCATCAAGCGCCTGATCGGCCGCCCGTTCAGCGACCCGGCGACCAAGAAGGACATGGACATGGTGCCCTACAGCATCATCCGTGCCGACAATGGCGATGCCTGGGTGCAAGCGCGCGACAACAAGTACAGCCCGAGCCAGATCAGCGCCTTCATCCTGCAGAAGCTGAAGGAAGACGCCGAGAAGTATCTGGGCGAGCCGGTGACGCAGGCCGTCATCACGGTGCCCGCCTATTTCAACGACGCCCAGCGCCAGGCGACCAAGGACGCCGGCAAGATCGCCGGCCTCGACGTGCTGCGCATCATCAACGAGCCGACGGCGGCCGCGCTGGCCTATGGCCTCGACAAGTCGGAAGGCAAGACCATCGCGGTCTATGACCTTGGCGGCGGCACGTTCGACATCTCGATCCTCGAGATCGGCGACGGCGTGTTCGAGGTGAAGTCGACCAATGGCGACACCTTCCTGGGCGGCGAAGATTTCGACATGCGCCTGCTCAACTATCTGGCCGACGAGTTCAAGAAAGAGAACGGCATCGACCTGCGCGGCGACAAGCTGGCCCTGCAGCGGCTGAAGGAAGCCGCCGAGAAGGCCAAGATCGAGCTGTCGAGCGCGACGCAGACGGAAGTGAACCTGCCGTTCATCACGGCGGACGCGTCCGGTCCGAAGCATCTGACCATGAAACTGACCCGCGCCAAGCTGGAAGCCCTGGTCGACGAGCTGATCGAGCGCACCATCGGCCCGTGTAAGGCGGCGCTGAAGGATGCGGGCCTGAGCGCGGCCGAGGTGTCGGAAGTGGTTCTGGTCGGCGGCATGACGCGCATGCCCCGCGTGGTGGAACGGGTGAAGGAATTTTTCGGCCGCGAACCTCACAAGGGCGTGAACCCGGACGAAGTGGTCGCCATGGGCGCGGCCATCCAGGCCGGCGTGCTGCAGGGCGACGTGAAGGACGTGCTGCTGCTCGACGTGACCCCGCTGTCGCTGGGCATCGAGACCCTGGGCGGCGTGTTCACCCGGCTGATCGACCGCAACACCACCATCCCGACCAAGAAGAGCCAGATCTTCTCGACCGCCGAGGACAATCAGACGGCGGTGACGATCCGGGTCTATCAGGGCGAGCGCGAGATGGCGGCGGACAACAAGCTGCTGGGCCAGTTCGATCTGGTCGGCATCCCTTCGGCGCCGCGCGGCGTGCCGCAGATCGAGGTCGGCTTCGACATCGACGCCAACGGCATCGTCAACGTGACCGCCAAGGACAAGGGAACCGGCAAGGAACAGCAGATCCGCATCCAGGCCTCGGGCGGCCTCAGCGACGCCGACATCGAGCGCATGGTGAAGGACGCCGAGGCGAACGCCGGCGAGGACAAGAAGCGGCGTGAGCTGGTCGAGGCCCGCAACCAGGCGGAATCGGTGGTACACACCACCGAGCGTCAGCTGGCCGAGCACGGCGACAAGCTGCCGGCCGGTGACAAGCAAGCCATCGAGGACGCGGTCGGCGCGCTGAAGACCGCGCTCGAAGGCAACGACCCGGCCGAGATCGCGGCCAAGACGGAAACCGCCGTTCAGGCCTCCATGAAGCTGGGTGAAGCCATCTACAAGGCCCAGCAGGCCGAAGGCGATCCGTCGGCGCAGCAGCCCGGTGGTCAGCCGGGCGGCAACGCGGGCGGCGATGACGACATCGTCGACGCCGACTTCGAGGAAGTCGACGACGACCGCAAGAAGAACTCGTAAACTCTTGCATGAACGGGCGGCAGGTCGTACCTGCCGCCCGTTGTCTTTCAGGATCGAACGACCAGGACCTGCTGCATGGCCAAGGCGGACTATTATGAATTGCTGGGAATCGCCCGCGGCGCGAGCGATGCCGAGATCAAGAAGGCATTCCGCTCCATGGCCATGGAGTGCCATCCCGACCGCAATCCCGGCGACGCGGCGGCGGAACAGAAGTTCCGTTCCATCAACGAGGCCTACGAGGTCCTGAAGGACCCGCAGAAGCGCGCGGCCTATGACCAGTACGGCCATGCGGCGTTCGAGAATGGCGGCCGTCCCGGCGCGGGCGGCTTCGACTTCAATTTCAACGGCTCGTTCAGCGACATCTTCGAGGATCTGTTCGGCAACGCCTTTGGCGGCCGCGGCGGCCAGCGCCGGGGCGGGCCGCAGCGCGGCGCCGACCTGCGCTACAATTACGAGGTGACGCTGGAAGAGGCGTTCGCGGGCAAGCAGGCCGAGATCACCATCAAAACCTCGGTGGCGTGCGAGCCGTGCGATGGCTCCGGCGCGGCACCAGGCAGCAAGCCGGTGACCTGTCCGACCTGCCAGGGCATGGGCAAGGTCCGCGCCCAGCAAGGTTTCTTCACCGTCGAGCGGACCTGTCCGACCTGCCACGGCGCCGGCCAGACGGTCAGCGATCCGTGCACGGCCTGTGGCGGCGCCGGCCACGTGATGCGCGACAAGACCCTGTCGGTGAACATTCCCGTCGGTGTCGAGAACGGCACGCGCATCCGGCTGTCCGGCGAGGGCGAGGCCGGCGGGCGCGGCGGACCGGCGGGCGATCTTTATCTGTTCCTTTCCGTCAGGCAGCACCCGCTGTTCGAGCGCGACGGCATCGACCTGCATGTCAGCGTGCCGATCCCCATGACCACGGCGGCGCTGGGCGGCCAGATCGAGGTGCCGACCATCGATGGCAAGAAGGCGCGCGTCAGCATTCCGGAGGGGACCCAGACCGGCCGTCAGTTCCGCCTGCGTGGCAAGGGCATGCCCCGGCTGCAGCGCGGCGGCGTCGGCGACATGTTCGTGCATGTGGGCGTGGAGACGCCGGTCAACCTGACCAAGGACCAGGTTCGCCTGCTGAAGGAGTTCGAGGCGGCGGGCGGCGGCAATCAATCCAGCCCCGAATCCGATGGCTTCTTCGCCAAGGCGAAGGAGTTCTGGGACGATCTGATCAAGGATTAGGGTTCGGGGCGCACCCCGTTCCATGCTAGAGCGTTCTTCCGGTCAGGCGGACGCGAGCCAGGCGCGGAGGCACAGGGAGCGGATATCATGAGTGAACTCGCCATCGGCATTCTGGGCGGCGCCGGCCGCATGGGCCGCGCCCTGATCCGCGCGGCGACCGAGGCCAAGGGCGCCCATGTGGCCGGTGCGGTCGACGCGCCGGGCAATCCCGAGCGGGGCAAGGATTTGGGCCTGCTCGCCGGCATCGACGCGCTGGGCATCGGGCTCGAGAACGATGTGGCGGCGCTGTTCGCCAAGTCCGACGTGGTCATCGACTTCACCGTGCCGCGCGCCAGTGTCGAGCACGCCCGGCTGGCCGCCGAGACAGGGACCGCCTATGTGGTCGGCACCACGGGGCTCGAGTCCGGGCAGCAGACCATCATTGCAGATGCGGGGCAGCGCACCGTCGTGGTGCAGGCCGCGAATTTCAGCCTCGGCGTCAATCTGGCGATCGCGCTGACCGAGCGCGTCGCCGCGGCGCTGGACGACAGTTTCGACATCGAGATCGTCGAGATGCACCACCGCCACAAGGTCGACGCGCCGTCGGGCACCGCGCTGGCGCTGGGCCGGGCCGCCGCCGCCGGGCGCGGCGTCAACCTGGACGACGTGGCCGACCGGGGCCGCGACGGCATGACCGGCGCCCGCAGACGCGGCGACATCGGCTTCGCCGTGCTGCGCGGCGGCAATGTGGCCGGTGACCACACCGTGACCTTCGCCGCCGATGACGAGCGCATCGAAATCACCCACAAGGCGGGCGACCGCATCATCTTCGCCCGAGGCGCCGTGCATGCGGCCCTGTGGACCGCCGGCCGGAAAGCCGGGCACTACAGCATGCGGGACGTGCTGGAGCTCTAGGCGGGCCGCGCGCCGCGCTGGACGCGCAGCGCGGCCTCGAGAGCGGCGCGGAAGCTTTCCTTTTCCTCTTCGATCAGGAACTTGCCCAGCTCGAGCGACCGGCCATGCGAGCGGAGCAGCAGGCATCCCGCCTCGTCGATCAGCACCCGGGTCCAGTAAGGCTGGAGGGTACTGAGGGTTTCGCTTCCATCGGGCGCCACCCGGCGCAGCTCCAGCGCCTCGTCCGTCAACAGGATCCGTTCATAGCGCTTGCCGTCGCGGAAGTTGAATTTGAAGGCCAGATAGACCAGCAGCACGTCGAGGCCGAAAAAGCCGAAAACCGGCCACGCGCCCATCAGCAGGAACACCATGCCGCCGACGAAGCTGATGCCGCTCACCAGGATCATCACGATCAGGAAAGCGCGCGGGCTGAGCGACCGGTGCGGGTGTAGCACCGCGTCGAAATGTACGGGCGGCTCGGTCATGCGCGAAAGGATAGGCCGGACGCGGCTGTCCGCCAAGAGTGCCGCTTGTCCGGCAGCCATGCGCGGGTACAATCCCGGCCATGAAAAAAGCTGATGTCGAGGAATTCTTCAGCCGGTTGCAGGGCGCTGACAGCACGCCGCGCACCGAGCTGAACTACGTCAACCCGTACACGCTTCTGGTCGCCGTCGCCCTGTCGGCGCAGGCGACCGACGTGGGCGTCAACCGCGCGACCGGCCCGCTGTTCCAGGTGGTCGACACGCCCGAGAAGATGGTCGCGCTGGGCGAGGAAAAACTGCGCGAGTACATCAAGACCATCGGCCTGTTCAATTCGAAGGCGAAGAACGTCATCGCGCTCTCGCACATCCTGGTGGACAAGCATGGCGGCGAGGTGCCGCGCGACCGGGAGTCGCTGGAGGCATTGCCCGGCGTCGGGCGCAAGACCGCCAACGTGGTGCTGAACGTGGCCTTCGGCGAGCCGACCATCGCGGTGGACACCCACATCTTCCGCGTCGGCAACCGCACCGGCCTCGCGACCGGCAAGACGCCGCTGGCGGTGGAGCTGAAGCTGAACAAGGCGGTGCCCGACCGCTTCAAGCTGGACGCCCATCACTGGCTCATCCTGCACGGGCGCTACATTTGCAAGGCCCGCAAGCCGGAATGCCCGAAATGCATCGTCGAGGATCTGTGCGCCTACAAGGCGAAGACGATCTGAGACGGCGTCCGGGCCGAGACTAGCGCCCGGGCGGCGGCGGATCGCCCGGCGAATAGATCGGCGTGCCCGTGTCTTCGCGCCCGCGCAGGATGACGGGGCTGGCGGGCGGCAGATTGTTGTCCGGCACGCCAACGGGAGTCGCGGCCGAACCGACCGAAGGCGGGTCGCTCAGGCAGAGATCGGCCCTGCCCTCGTATCCCGCGTTCATTCTGGCGCGGACATAATCCACCTTGGCTGGGCCCTTGCCGTTCTTCGGCTCATAGAGAAACAGGACCATGGTGCAATGGCTGTCAGCGTACTGCCACACCTCGGCGGGCGGCTCGCGGCGCAGCAGGCGCGGTTCGCCATACTTGGCCCGAAGAGCGGCGCCGTCCCAGCCCACGAGCTGGCGCGCGGTTTCCTCGATGGACGGGATGATCGGCTGGCCCGACTGGGCGGGGAGCTGGGCGGCGGGCGGCTCGGACGCATGCTTCTTTTCCCGTTTGGCCGCGACTCCCGTCGCCGTCAACGCCATCGCCACCGCCATCACCAACACCCTAGACAATCGCACCCTGAGCCACTCCCTTGAAGATATGCACCATGAAGGCGGTACCGATCAGCGGCGCCGCCAGATTGAGCACCGGTACCGCGAACAGGCCGGCGAGGACGCAGCCCGCGAGGAAAATCCGGCCCCGCCGCCGCCGGCGCAGTGCCTTCTGCTCGGCGGCGCCCGCGTGCCGGGACGCCACCATCCCGAAATATTCCCGCGAGAGCAACCATCCATTGACGGTGAAATAAAGCGCGGCGCCCAGCGGCGGCACGAACAGGAAGGCGATGTAGAACGGCAGCACCAGCAGATTGACGCCGATGACCAGCAGGGCGAGCCGGATACCCTGCCGCACGGAGTCCGCGAGCCCTACGGGCCTGCCGGGCGCGTCGGCGGGATAAAAGCGCCGTTCGGTGGCCTCGGCGATGTCGTCGAGGAACAGTCCGGTGACCATGCTCGCCAGCGCCGGGAACAGCAGCAGCCCGATGAACACGGATCCGACGGCGCCGATGGCGTCGATGACGTAATTGAGCAGCCGGTACCGCGTATCGGGCAGCGCCTCGAACCCCTGCCACGCCGCCCACGCCGCCAAGGCTGCGAGAGGCACGGTCAGAAGCAGCGCCTTGAAGGCCGTCGCCCAGAACGTGCGGTCGCCGAACAGGGCGAAGCTCTTGCCAAGTGCTTGAAACATCTTGCGGAAGACCACCCCGGAGAGCGCGGTTGCGTGCTGGTGCGCCCACTCTATACTCGGCCGGACTCAACCGCCAGAAGGGCTTCCCCATGCATGAAATCGATGTGGTCGGCATTGGCAACGCCATCGTCGACGTGCTCAGCCATGCGGATGACGCGTTCCTGGACAAGCACGGCCTGACCAAGGGCGGTATGATGCTGATCGATGACGACCAGGCACGCAGCCTGTACGCCGCGATGGGACCGGGCGTGGAAATCTCGGGCGGATCGGCCGCCAACACCATGGCGGGCATCGCGGCGCTGGGCGCGCGGGCCGCGTTCATCGGCAAGGTGCGCGACGACCAGCTGGGCGAGGTTTTCGCCCACGATATCCGGTCCATCGGCGTCAGCTTCATGACGCCGCCAGCCCTGGAAGGCGCATCGACCGGCCGCTGCCTGATCCTGGTGACGCCCGATGCCCAGCGCACCATGAACACCTTCCTGGGCGCCGGTGTCGGCCTGACGCCCGAGGACATCAACCCGGACGTGATCCAGGCCGCGCAGGTGACCTATCTGGAAGGGTATCTGTGGGACCCGGAGAATGCCAAGAACGCCTTCCGCAAGGCGGTCGAGGCCGCGCATGCCGGCGGCCGGAAGGTCGCGCTGAGCCTGTCGGATTCATTCTGCGTGGACCGGCACCGCGACGAGTTCCGTGAGCTGGTGGAGCAGGTCGATATCCTGTTCGCCAACGAGGCCGAAATCCTGTCGCTTTATCAGGTGGACCAATTCGATGCGGCGCTGCAGGCCGTGCGCCGAGCCAATACGCTCGCCGCCCTCACCCGTTCCGAAAAGGGTTCCGTCATCCTGCAAGGCGACGAGGTTCACGTGATCGACGCCGAAGCAGGCGTCACCCTCGTCGACACGACAGGCGCGGGCGACCTGTACGCGGCCGGGTTCCTGGCGGGCTACACGACAGGCCGAACTCTGCCCGAGTGCGGCCGCATGGGTTCCATCGCCGCCGCCGAAGCCATCAGCCACATGGGCGCGCGCCCCCAGGCGGACCTCAAGGCGCTGGTGGCGGCCAAACTGGGTTAAGCCCGCCTCAGGACTTGAAGAACGGGCTGTCGCCCGGGCGCCAGAGATCGTGCGCGCGCTTCCACGTGGCGAAGGCCTTCAGGATGTTCGGTGGATCGCCATGGATCTCCGTGAAGCAGCCATTGACGGCGCGCGTGTCGAAATAGGCCGCGTCGACCTGGTCGGCATAGAGCCGGCAGGCCGCCACATATCCCATGTCGAGCAGGCGCTGATATTCGGCTTCGAAGTCGTGCACCAGAATGCCCACATGGTGATAGCCCTGCTCGCCGCGCCGGAACATATCGCGATAGATCGACGGCTTGTCGTCATGCTGCTGGATGAACTGGATCATCATGTCGCCCAGATAGCCAAAGGCATAGGAGACGTCCGCTTCGGTATCGGTGCCGCGATACATGAAGGTGTCGGTCTTGTGATGCGGCGTCATCTTGAAGGGGCCCGCGCCATAGAGGCGGCTCCAGGCCTGCACGGATTCTTCCAGATCGTTGACCAGATAGGCCTTCTGGAACAGCGGATAGCGACTGAGCAGCATGGATCTTCCTTCGTCAGGCGTAATAGTCCGGGCGCTCACGCGCGGGGACCGGGCGGAGTTTGGGATAGAGCGGGTGGCGCAGCGGATCGCCCGGCTTCAATTGCAGCGAAAGACCCGGCGTGGCCGGCGCCGTCCGGCGGGACGCCGGGCGCGACGCGTAGACCACGTCGTCGCCGAAGCAGCGCACCGACAGGGTCCGGCGTACCCGTCCCTCGTTGGTCTGGCCGCCGCCATGCAGCAGGCCGGGATGAAACACCACCACGTCACCCGGCTCGATGGCCCAGGAGACGATCTCGTGCCTGTCGCGCTCGGCCTCGATATTGGGCAGGCGCGGAAAACCCTCGCCGTAATAGGGCGCGGTGGGATCGTCGGCGACCGACGGGTTGAAGCCGTCGAACAGTGCGCGCCGATGGGAGCCGACCACGAACTCCAGGGATTCATGGCGGGGAATGGGATCGAGGGTGATCCACATGGATGCGAGTTGGGTGCCTTCAACCGGCCAGTAGGTCAGATCCTGATGCCACGGCGTGCGGTTGCAATGGCCGCCTTCCTTGACGAAGACATGGTCGAACAGCAGCCAGACGTTCTCCGACCCGATCATCCGCCCCAGCATGTCGGCGATGGGCGAGTCGAACAACAGGCGCTGGAACTCGGGCGTGACGCTGAAATTGCGGGTGGCGTCCAGAAACTCGCCCGGTTCGCCCTCGAAGAACTTGAACTTGTAGGGGCTGGACCCGGCGAGCACCCGGCGGATGCCGATCTCGATCAGCGCCAGCCATTCCGGATGGATGGCCTGGGGCAGGAACACCACGCCGTCGCGATGGTAGCGTTCGACCACATCCGGCGTGATCTGGTCCTTCCAGGCCCGCAGGGGATCGGTGTTCATCATGGATGACATGGTCGCCTCCCTCAGTTGAAGCGGTAGGTGAGCTGGAACATGATCTCGCGGCCGCGCTGCACGCCCACGGTCACGTCCGAGAAGGTCTGGCCGGGCGTGCCGGCCGGCAGACCCGAGGAGCCGCCGGTCAGCGGACGGCCCAGACCGGTGAAGGCGATCGCCTCGTTGGTCAGGTTCCGGCCGATCACGGCGAACTCCCAGTGATCGTCCGTGTCGAGCAGGCGCGCGCTGGCGTCGAACAGGATATAGGATTTCTGGACGGCCCCGGGACTGGCTTTTTCATCCAGCAGGAACTTGTCCGAGTAGGCCGCATCGCCGGTGAGGACCACGTTCCAGCCATCCGAGACCGGGATTTCGTAGCTGAACCCGCCGCGCAGGGTCACCTTGGGCGCCTTCAGCAACGGCTGGCCGGAGCGATCCTGCGAGGTGAACCGGCCATTCGCCACGTTCAGCACCCGGTCGCAGCCAGCCTCGATGGACTGGCCGGAATAGCAGCCGACGAGGAAGTCCACATAGTGGCCGTCATTGTAGGACGCGGCACCGCGGAAGGTCAGCGCATCGGTCGCCAGCCAGGTGAAATCCATTTCCACGCCCGTCGTGCGCGCCTTGCCGGCGTTGCGGATCTTGAACTGGGTGGTTTCGGTGTCCAGCTCCTGAACCTGCAGATTCTCGAACGTGTAGCGATAGGCCGTGGCGTTGATCTGAAGCGTACGATCGAACCAGCTGGTCTTGGCGCCGATCTCGAAACCGTTGGAGGTTTCGCTCTTGAAGGTCAGATCCTCGGTTTCGGCGCTGGCATTGGTGAGCAGGAAGCTGTTGTCGAAGCCGCCCGACTTGAATCCCTGGCGGTAGGCACCGAACAGAGTGAGCGCGTCATCGGGCCGCCAGGTCAGCGTGGCCTGGGGCGAGACGTTGGAATCCTTGAATTTGTTCTGGAGGCTGCGATTGGTCAGCGACCCGCTGAGCAGGCTGTGGACATAGGTGGACTGGAGATCGGAATCCTTGGTCTCACGGGTGTACCGCGCGCCGCCCGCCAGTTCGACCGTATCGGTGATATTCCAGGTGGCTTCGGCGAAGGCCGACCATGTCTTGCCCTGGGTGGTGGAAATCTTGTCATAGGACCAGTAACGGCCGGTGACCGGATCGCGCGGCGCGGCGAAGATGCGGGCGGAATTGCGGAACGAGAAGTCCGTGTCCTGATAATAGGCGCCGAACAGGACGTTCAGCGGTCCTTCGAAGGTGGTGACCGCCCGCAGTTCCTGGCTGAACATGCCGTAGCGGGCGTTCTCGTAGACGCCGACCTGGCCCTGCGCCGAGAACTCGGAATTGCCCAGATACTGGTTATCGTACCAGGTATAGGCGCTGATCGAGGTCAGGGTGACGTCCTCCAGCGTGTAGTTGGCCTGGAACGTGGCGGCAAAGGATTCGAATTCCGACCATTGCTCGCCGCCATTCTTCTTGAATTCGTCCGGTTCGCCCGACATCAGCTCGTCCGGCAGGTCGGCCAGCGACTGGGTGAAGTTCTGCGTGCAGTCGTCGAACGGATCGCGCACGCCGAAGATAGGCTGCGGCTGGCCATTAGGGCCATAGCAGATGCTCTGCTGCAACGTGCTGTAGCGGCTGGCATCTGTGTTGCGCGCGGCGCTGACCTTCAGGACCGCGTCCAGCTGATCGTTGGGCGTGAAGCGCAGGGTGACGCGGCCCAGATATTCCTGCTCGTTGGGCAGACGCTTATTCAGGGCACCTGGAATGACGAAGCCCAGAGGATCCTGCCCGATGATGGGCTCGGCCTGGTTCTTGATGAAGCCCTTCAACTCGGAATAGCGAAACGCCAGCCGAAGACCGACCGTGTCGGAGATCGGCGTGGACATGACCGCTTCGGTGACCAGCTCGCGCGCCTCGATCTCGTAGCCGACCTTGCCATAGGCCTCGAAACGGTCGCCCGGATTGGCCGTGGTCAGCGAGATCAGGCCGGCGGAGTTGTTCTTGCCGAAATACAGGGCCTGCGGGCCTTTCAGCACCTCGACCCGATCGACGTCGAAATAGCCCTGCTGAACCCAGCGGCCGCGGGAATAGGACACGCCGTCGATGACGATGCCGACCGCCGGATCGAACCCGGCGCTGCCGCCATTGGTGCCGACGCCGCGCAGATGGATGGTTGGGCCGCTGCCGCTGACGCCGCGGCCCACCACCAGGTTCGGCGTCTCGGTGCCGATCTCCTCCAAATCGCTGATGGCGTACATTTCCAGCGAGTCCCGGGAAAAGCCGGTGGCGGCGACGGGCACCGACTGCAGCGTCTCCTCGCGCTGTCGGGACGTGGTCACCACCTCCTCGATCTGGCGGCCGCGAAACTCTCCCGAGCGCGGCGATGCATCCTGCGCGGTGGCAGGCGGCGCGGTCACGGCAACGGCCAGCAGGCCCAGCGCGGCATACGCTGGAAGTGAATACAGACGGCTCATTGAATCCTCCCCTGGATGACGGCACGCGGCGGTCGTCTCCCCAGATACCCCGCGCGAGGAATTTAGAATACATATTCTTGTTCTATTTATATAATGAAAAAGCGCCTGGGCTGACTGTATGAAGCTGCAAGATTCCTGTCGGTCCGCGCCGCGCTCCGTGCCAGATTGGAGCGTCCGCCCGCCAACGCCGACGAGAGTTTTTCAGCCTTCATGGGATCGCCGTCCGCCAGCAAATGGAATCTGGAGTCCGAATGGCTCGTGCCGCCACAGCAGGCGCGCAGCCGCAAGTCCATGGAGGCGGTGCTGAATGCCGCCGAGGAGCTGTTCACGAGCCACGGCTATGACAACACCTCCATCGCCGATATCGGTGCGCGTTCAGGCGTGTCGACAGGGTCGATCTACAGCCGGTTTCCCGACAAGGACGCCATCTTGCAGGTGATCCATGACAGCTTCTCGAAGGCGCTGACCGACGCCTCGGCCGATGCCTTTTCGCCGGAGACTTGGCGGACGGCTAGCGCCGCGCACATCGTCATGGCCATGGTGGACCGCTTCTTCTTCGCCTACCGCACCTATCCGGGGATCCTGTGCCTGATCGAGCGGCAGCGGCTGGTCAACCCGGCGGTCGAGGAGCGGGCGCGGAAATGGAATAACCTGTCGATCGCCAAGTTCCAGGCCCTGCTCGCGGACCATGCCTCGGAGATGAGTTGCGCCGACACGGACAGGGCGGTGACGGTGGTGCATTACCTGCTGCACCAGACGCTGGCCATGACGGCGCTGTTCGAGCAGGAACAGGCCGCGCCGCCCTTCAGGCTAGACGACAACCGGTTCGAGCGAGACATGATGGAGGTGGCGCTGCGCTATTTCGGGCTGCCGGACGATACCACGGGATGGCGGCGTCACCCCTGGCAGCGGCTGCCGGGCTGGTAATCAGCCCTTCGACCAGTCCTTCACCAGCATGGGGCCGAGACGCTGGCCGCCGAAGACGTGGATGTGCAGATGCGGCACTTCCTGGTGGGAGTTCAGCCCGTGATTGGCGAGAATCCGGTAGCCGGGTTCGACCAGCTCCAGATCTTTCGCCACCTGTCCGACGGCGCGGAAGAAGCCGAGAACGAGATCGTCCGGCGCGTTGGCGGTGAAATCGGCCATGGACACGTAGGGTCCCTTGGGAATCACCAGCACATGGATGGGCGCCTGGGGATTGATGTCGTGGAACGCCAGCGCGTGGTCGTCCTCGTAGACCTTCCTGCAGGGAATCTCGCCGCGCAGGATGCGGGCGAAGATGTTGTTCTGGTCATAGGCCGTCACGCCGTCCTCCCCTTCTTTTCCTCGATGCCGGAGATGCCTTCGCGCCGGGCCAGTTCGGCGAACACCTCGGCCGGCGACACGCCCTTGGCGGACCACAGCACCATCAGATGGAACAGCAGATCGGCGGATTCGGCGACGGTGTCCGCCTTGTCCTTGGCCACGGCGGCGACGATGGTCTCGACCGCTTCCTCGCCCATCTTCTCGGCGATCTTGTTCAGGCCCTTGCCGTGCAGCCGGGCCACATAGCTCTTGTCCGGATCGCCGCCCTTGCGGGCGTCGATGGTGGCGAACAGGCGGTCGATCAGATGCTCGGTCATGCCCGGAAGCTTATGGCCCGATGGGGCGGATGGCAACGCCGGCGGCCGCCATGTGGGCTTTCGCCTCAGCCACCGAATAGGTGCCGAAATGGAAGATCGAGGCGGCCAGCACCGCCGTCGCATGGCCTTCCCGGATTCCGTCGACCAGATGATCGAGCGTGCCGACGCCGCCCGAGGCGATCACCGGGATGCGCACGGCGTCGGCCACGGCGCGGGTCAGCGGAATGTTGAAGCCCGCGCCCGTGCCATCACGGTCCATGGAGGTGAGCAGGATTTCGCCCGCGCCATTGGCTTCCGCCTGCCGCGCATAGTCGATGGCGTCGATGCCGGTGGCGGTGCGGCCGCCATGGGTGAAGATTTCCCAGCGCCCCGGCGCGACCTGCTTGGCGTCGATGGCGACGACGATGCATTGCGAGCCGAACTTCTCGGATGCCTCGCGCACGAAATCCGGATTGTTCACCGCGGCGGTGTTGATGGAGGCCTTGTCGGCGCCGGCGAGCAACAGAGCGCGCACGTCATCGACGGTGCGGATGCCGCCGCCCACGGTCAGCGGCATGAAGCATTGCTCGGCGGTGCGGCGCACCACGTCGAGGATGATGCCGCGCTTTTCATGGCTGGCGGTGATGTCGAGGAAGCACAGCTCGTCGGCGCCGGCCGCGTCGTAGATCTTGGCCTGCTCCACCGGGTCGCCGGCATCGCGCAGATTGACGAAGTTGACGCCCTTGACGACCCGCCCGTCCTTGACGTCAAGGCAGGGAATGATGCGGGCCTTCAGCATTTCAGCAGCTCCAGCGCCGCCTTGGGATCCAGCCGTCCATCATAGAGCGCCCGGCCGGAAATCACGCCCTCGAACGGCGCGCCCGTGGCCTTCAGCGCCGTGAGGTCGTCCAGCGACGCCACGCCGCCCGAGGCGATCACGGGAATGGAGGTCGCCCGTGCCAGCATGGCGGTGGACTCCACGTTGACGCCGGTCAGGGCGCCATCGCGGTCGATATCCGTATAGATGATCGCCGCCACGCCCGCGTCCTCGAACTGGCGGGCCAGATCGACCACGGTGATGGTTGAGGTTTCGACCCAGCCTTCGACGGCGACCATGCCGCCGCGCGCGTCGATGCCGACGACGATGCGGCCGGGAAACCGCCTGCAGGCCTGCTTCACCGTCCCCGGATCGCGCAGGGCCATGGTGCCCAGGATGACGCGGCGCACGCCCTTCTCCAGCCACATCTCGATGGTGGCCATGTCGCGGATGCCGCCGCCCAGCTGCACGGGCAGCGTGGTTTCCTTGAGGATCGCCTCGACCGCCGGCGCGTTGACCGGCCGGCCTTCGACGGCGCCGTTCAGATCGACCAGATGCAGCCACTCGAAACCGGCATCCTGGAACGAGCGGGCCTGGGCCGCCGGGTTTTCGCCGTAGACGGTGGCCTTGTCCATGTCGCCATAGAGCAGGCGCACGCACTGGCCGTCCTTCAGGTCGATGGCGGGAAAAAGGATCACGGTTGCCACCTCAGGAAATTGGCGATCAGGCGCAGCCCCGCATCCTGGCTTTTCTCCGGATGGAACTGGCTGCCGATCATGTTGTCACGCCCGACCAGCGCGGTCACCGGCCCGCCATAGTCGACGCTCGCCAGCAGGTCGGCCGGATCGGCGGGATGGAAGGCATAGGAATGGACGAAATAGACGTGTGTCCCGGCGGCGATGCCGTCGAGGACCGGATGAGCCGCCTCGATCCGCAGATCGTTCCAGCCCATGTGGGGAATCTTCAGCGCAGGGTCGGCGGGCGCTATCGGCTCCACCGTGCCCTTCAGCCAGCCCAGCCCGGCATGGCGGCCATGCTCGTGACCCCATTCGGCCATCAGCTGCATGCCGACGCAGATGCCGAAGAATGGCGTGCGGCGGCGGCGCACGGCATCCTCGAGCGCCTCGCCCATGCCGTCGATGGCCAGCAGGCCGCGGCGGCAATCGGCGAAGGCGCCGACGCCCGGCAGCACGATGCGGCCGGCGGCGGCGATGGTGGCAGGATCGGCGGTGACGAAGACGTCCTGACCGGTGCCGGCCTCGGCGGCGGCACGGGCGAATGCCTTTTCGGCCGAGCGCAGATTGCCCGAGCCATAATCGATGATCGCGACGGTTTCAGCCGTGGCCATGAGCCTGGTCTCGCGGGGTTTGATGTGTCGGGGCATGGATGCCCGCTTAAGGCGGGCAAGACAAGTTGAAACTACGCCGGGAGCGCCGGCGCGGGGCTATGTCGCGCCTCGATCTGGGCCATGCGCTTGCCGAAATAGCGGATTTCCGCTTCCTCGACGCCGCTGCCCGTCGATACGCCCGTTTCCACGTAGCCGCGCCGGGTGAGCGAGGCGCGGTGGAAATCATGGGCGAAGATGCCCACGCCCATGCTGATCACCAGCTGGATCGCCATGTTGAGATAGAGCGGGATACCGATCACGCTCTGTCCGACGCCGAGCAGCATCAGTGCGGCGAAGACCGCCGTGCCCGCCAGCCAGGCACGGTGCGCCCAAAGCCACAGGAAGGTGAGAAAGAACGCCCAGATGCTGAAGCCCTCGCGGACGAATTCGACCTCGCCTTCCAGCCCGCCGCGTTCGTGCACCGTGTAGAGCGTCGTCGCCATCAGAGACTCCCGCCCAGGACCCCCTTGGTCGAGGGCACGGCATCGGCCTTGCGCGGGTCGATGGCGAAGGCCTGCTTCAGGCTGCGCGCGACGCCCTTGAAGCAGCTTTCGACGATGTGGTGATTGTTCTCGCCATAGAGATTTTCCACATGCAGCGTGCAACCGGCCGACTGGGAGAACGCCTGGAACCATTCCTTGAACAGTTCCGTGTCCATGTCGCCCAGCTTGGGCCGGGAGAAGGCCACCTTCCAGATCAGATAGGGCCGGTTCGACAGGTCGAGCGCCACGCGGGTGCAGGTCTCGTCCATGGGAATGACGGCCGAGCCGTACCGCTCGATGCCCTTGCGGTCGCCCAGCGCCAGCGACACGGCCTCGCCGATGGCGATGCCGCTGTCTTCCGTGGTGTGGTGGAAATCGATGTGCAGGTCGCCCTTGGCCCGGACCTTGAGATCCATCAGCGAGTGGCGCGACAACTGCTCCAGCATGTGATCGAGGAAGCCGATACCGGTTTCCACGTCATAGACGCCGGTGCCATCCAGGTTCACCTCGACGGTGATCTGGGTTTCCTTGGTGTTCCGTTCGATTTTGGCGGTGCGCATGACGCAAACTCATACCGGGATCAGTGGATATTGTGTAGTTCTGTTTTCGCCGCAGGCAATGCGCTTCAGCGCGTTTTCCGTGGTTGCAACCCTTCCGCAAGGTACCTATGTAACCCGCCATGTCCGATACACCCTCCTGGCACGGAACCACCATCCTTTCGGTCCGCAAGGCCGGTACGCTCGTCATGGCGGGCGACGGCCAGGTATCGATGGGCAACACGGTCATCAAGTCGAACGCGCGCAAGGTGCGGCGCATCGGCGATGGCAGCATCATCGCCGGCTTCGCGGGCGCGACGGCCGATGCCTTCACGCTGTTCGAGCGGCTCGAGGGCAAGCTGGAAAAGCACGGCGGCAACCTGACCCGCGCCTGCGTCGAGCTGGCCAAGGACTGGCGCACCGACCGCTATCTGCGCCGGCTCGAGGCGCTGCTGGCGGTGGGCGACAAGGATGTCAGCCTGCTGCTGACCGGCACGGGCGACGTGCTGGAGCCGCAGGACGGCATCATCGCCATCGGCTCGGGCGGCAATTACGCGCTGGCCGCCGCCAAGGCGCTGTACGACGAGAACCTGAGCGCCGAGCAGATCGTGCGCAAGTCGATGAAGATCGCCGCCGACATCTGCGTCTTCACCAACGAGAACCTGACCGTCGAGATGCTGGAGAACGCATGACCGGCTTTTCGCCCCGCGAGATCGTTTCCGAACTGGACCGCTACATCATCGGCCAGAAGGACGCCAAGCGCGCCGTGGCCATCGCCCTGCGCAATCGCTGGCGCCGGCAGCAGCTGCCCGAGGGCCTGCGCGACGAGGTGCTGCCGAAGAACATCCTGATGATCGGGCCGACCGGCGTCGGCAAGACCGAAATCTCCCGTCGCCTCGCCCGTCTGGCCGAAGCGCCATTCATGAAGGTGGAGGCGACCAAGTTCACCGAAGTCGGCTATGTGGGCCGCGACGTGGAATCGATCATCCGCGACTTGCTGGAATCCGCCATCGTCATGGTGCGCGAGAAAAAGCGCAAGGACGTGCGGGCGCGCGCCGAACTGGCCGCCGAGGAGCGGGTGCTGGACGCGCTGGTCGGTACCGATGCCCGGCCGGAAACCCGCGAGCGCTTTCGCCAGAAGCTGCGGGCCGGCGAGATGGATGACAAGGAAATCACCCTCAAGGTCGCCGACACGGGCGGCGCGGGCATGCCCACCTTCGACATTCCCGGCATGCCGGGCAGCCAGATGGGCATGCTCAACCTGAACGACATGTTCGGCAAGATGATGGGCGGCCGCACCAAGGACAAGCGCACCACCGTCGCCGAGAGCCACGACCTGCTGGTGGCCGAGGAGAGCGACAAGCTGCTGGATGACGAGGACGTCACCCGCGCGGCCATCGAGGCGGTGGAGCAGAACGGCATCGTCTTTCTGGACGAGATCGACAAGATCACCGCCCGTTCGGGCGAGCGGAGCGGCGCCGACGTGTCCCGCGAAGGCGTGCAGCGCGACTTGCTGCCGCTGATCGAGGGCACCACGGTCAGCACCAAATACGGACCGGTGCGCACCGACCATGTGCTGTTCATCGCCTCGGGCGCGTTTTCCATCGCCAAGCCGTCCGACCTCCTGCCGGAATTGCAGGGCCGCCTGCCGATCCGGGTAGAGCTGAAGCCCTTGAGCAAGGACGATTTCCGCCGCATCCTGACCGAGCCCGAAGCCTCGCTGATCAAGCAGTACCGGGCGCTGATGGCGACGGAGGACGTGACGCTGGATTTCACCGAGGATGGCATCGACGCACTGGCCGGGATCGCGACCGACGTGAACCAGTCGGTCGAGAACATCGGTGCCCGACGCCTGCACACCATCCTAGAACTGGTGCTGGACGAAATCAGCTTCGACGCGACCGACAAACCCGGCACGACGGTGACCGTGGACGCCGCCTATGTGGAACAGCACATCGGCGCGCTGGTGCGCAACGCCGACCTGTCCAAGCATATCCTCTGATGTCGACCGCCCGGCGCGCCACGGAAGCGGACCTGCCGGCGATCACCGAGATCTATAATTATTTCGTTTCCAATACCGTGATCACCTTCGACACGGTGCCGTTTCGCGCGTCGGACCGGCAAGGGTGGTTCAGGCAGTTCGGCGCCAGCGGACCGCACCAGATCTTCGTCGCCGCCGGTCCGGCCAATGTGATCATGGGCTATGCCTATTCCAGCGGATTCCGCGACAAGCCGGCCTATGACCAGACCGTCGAGGTCGCCATCTACCTGGCGCCGCACGCGGACGAACAGGGCATCGGCAGCACGCTCTATTCGGCACTGTTCGGCGCGCTGGAGCGGGAAAGCGCCGTCCACCGCGCCGTCGCCATGATCGCCCAGCCCAATCCGGGCTCGGTCGCGCTGCATGGCAAGTTCGGCTTCCGGCCCGTGGGCGAGCTGTCGGAGGCCGGTTTCAAGTTCGGCCGCTATGTGGACATCCTGATGATGGAACGGGCCTTCGGCGGCTAATGCTTTACCGGGGTTCCTGGGCGTAGCAGGCGGTGTCGTAGAAGTCCCGGATGGCGCAGATCCTGTCGCCGCGGAACTCCATGATGCCGCAGATGTGCGGCGTCATCAGGTCGCGCCCCTGCCCGTCCCAGTGATGATCGACCCGTTCGGTGAACACCGCGTCGCCATTGCTGGCGATATGCAAGACGTCCGCCGTGAACGACGTCATGCCCTTGAGAATGGGGATCATGGCCGCGAACCCGCCGCTGTCCATGAGATCGAAGATCGCCTGCTGGCCATGTAAGGTGGGGATGCCGCTGTTGGCCCAGACCACATCCTCCGTGCAGGCCTCGCGCATGTGATCGCGCAGGGTGCGGTCCTCCATGGCCTTCAACAGCGCCAGGGCCGCCCGCTGGCGGTCGTCCTGCGCGAGGTCGAAATCAATCATCGGAGCCTCCCCTGCCCTTTTACCGGAACACGGTCCATTGTTGAGCACGATGAGGGGAAATTCAATCGGTACGGCGGATCAGCGCAGCCGCCGGAGCACCACGTAGAGCGCGCCCTCGCCGCCATGCTGGGGGCTGGCCGGGTGCCAGGCGACGACGCGAGCGCTGTTCTGGCCTTCCGCCAGCCATTGCGGCACGAGGCTGCGCAGCACCCCGGTGCGCGGCTCGCTCCAGTGCGCTTCCAGATCGTCCTTCCTCGGCGCGCCGCCCTTGCCGGTCACGACCAGCACCACCCGCTTGCCCATCTCCTGCGAGCGGGCGAGGAAGGGCCCGAGAGCACGATAGGCCTTGTCCTGGGTCATGCCGTGGAGATCGATACGCCCTTCCACCGGCAACTGGCCGCGCTGCAGGCGCTTGGCACGGGCACCGTCGAGGCCGGTGAGCGACTGGGGCGCCGAGGTCAGCTGGCGCGGCGGCAGATCGAACATGGGCTCCGCCGCGTGCCGGCGGGCCGAGTGTTCCTTGACCGGAATGTCGCGCGGGTGGCGCAGCGCGTCGAAGCGCAGCGGCTTGCTGCCCTTCAGCGGCACGATGTCCTGGGTCACCGCCGCCCAGAGGGCCGCATCCTCGGGGCGGAGCGGCTTGCGGGTCATGGCTTGGCCGGCGCGGCGGCGATACGTTCAGCAAGCGGGCGCGGCAGCAGGACATAATAGCGCCCTTTGTCCTTCATGCCCCCGGCCGAGTGTTCGGCCTGGTCGCCCTCGCCCCAGTAGAAATCGCCGCGCACCATGCCGCGAATGGCGCCGCCGGTATCCTGCGCGATCACAAGGCTGGCGATGTGGCGGTTGCCGTCCTCGCCCACGGATTCCAGCCAGAACGGCGCGCCGAGCGGCATGTATTTCCGGTCGATGGCGAGCGAGCGTCCGCCAGTCAGGGGCACGCCCTGGGCGCCGATGGCGCCTTCGGCCTGCTGTTCCTCGAAGAAGACATAGGACTGGTTCTCGTCCATCAGCGCCGCGCCCGGCCCGGGATTGGCCGTGATCCAGTCGCGGATGCGCTGCATGCTGACCTCTTCCCGTGTCAGTTCGCCGCGCTGGATCAGCAAACGGCCCACGGGCGTGTAGGGATGACCGTTCTGGCCCGCGTAACCGAGCCGCGCCAACCCGCCATCGGGCAGGCGCACCAGCCCCGAACCCTGGATCTGCAGGAAGAAGGCATCGACCGGGTCGGCAAGCCACATGATCTCGAGACCGCGATTGGCGAGCGCGCCCGCGACGATCTCGGCACGGGTGGCGTATGGCACGAGGCGATTGCCCTCGACCCGCCCGGCGATGCGCTCGCCTTTCATGGCGGGGCGGAACAGACCCAGATCCAGCATCACCAGCTCGGGCGGCATCCGGTAGAGCGGCACGGTATGACGCGCGTCCCGCGAGCGGCTGCCATCGACTATAGGCGCGTAGTAGCCGGTGAACAGGCCCGTCGGCTCGTTGCCGGCGGCAATGGCGACAGGCTGGAACCATTGTTCGAAAAAGGCGCGGGCGGCATTGTCGGGATGACTGACGGCGGCTTCGCAGGCCGCCCGCCAATCACCGATGGCGCCAGCGAAGCCCGCGCCGTCCAGCGGCTTTTCATCGGGCTGCTTGAGCATGGCGGCGCAGGAACGGCGGAATGCCGTCAGCGCGCCAGCCTGATCATCGTCGGTCCAGCCGCGCAGCGCGTCGTAGCCGACCACGGTCAGCGACAGCGGCGGTTCTGCGTCATCCGGTCCGGGCGTCACGGACCGAAGCCAGACAAGGTAAAGCCCGGCGGCCAACAGGGCGCCGAGCAGCAGATAGACGAGAGGAAAGGGTGACGGGGTCTTCACGGTCGGCCGGCCTTCGCCGCCCGATCAGTCTTTGGACTCGGTGGCGACCAGGAACCAGTTCGGGTCGCGATCCTTCACCTGGCGAGCGAACGTCCAGATGTCGGTGACCTTTTCCGTGTCCGACGGGTTGCCTTCCACGATACGGCCTTCCGCGTCGCGCACCACGCTGATCAGCTCGGACTTGAAAGTGACAGTGACCTCGGCCGTGCCGTTTTCGAGACGCGCTTCGGTAATCTCGCTGCTGGCCACATCGACGATGGTGGTCTGCATGGTGCGGTCCTGCGCCTCGCGGTCGGCGATGGCGGCATCGAAATCAGCGTAAACCTCGGGGCTGAGAAGCGAACGCAACGTCTCGCGATCACCCTGCGCAAAGGCTTCCGTGATCATGCCATAGGCGCTGCGGGCGCCATCGATAAAACCTTCCGGGTCGAAGGTGCGGTCGGCAACCATGATGCGAGAGAGCGTCTTGCCGAGCGGCGTGTCACGGTCGATGACCACGGCAGGACTGGAATCGGCGGCGTAAGGCTGCCTGTCCCGCCCAGCCGGATCGGCGGCCTTGGTATCTTTCGGACCAGCCGGCGCGCGTTCGAGGCCTTGCGGATTTTCCTGCCGGCGCTCATTGCCCGTACGGCGTCCCAGGACGCTGACCAGCCGCAAGGCCACGAAGCCCGCAAGCAAGGCCAGAAGTATGATGTCCCACATGCCGCTCATGAAATTCCTGAACCCTTCCCGCCGCGCATTCATCGATTGAACCGCACTCGTCGCGGCCTTAGGTAAGAAAGGACGCGGCGACCCGCTTTCAAGGCGAAATCCGCTTCAGACCATAGATAATTCGAGGCCGACGAAAGAACAAGCATGGTATTTGCTCTGGTTTTGATATTCCTGGTGCTTCCGGCGGTGGAAATCTTTCTGTTCATCGTTGTCGGCGAAGCCATCGGAGCGCTTGCCACCATCGCCCTGGTGTTCGGCGCGGGCGCCCTCGGCATCGTCCTGGTCAGGGCTCAGGGCCTTCAGACCATGCGCCGCGCCCAGGCCAGCATCGAACGCGGCGAGGCACCGGTGCGCGAGGCCGTCGAGGGCCTTTGCCTGTTCATCGCCGGCATGCTGCTGATCGTCCCCGGCTTCTTCACCGACATCCTTGCCCTGTTGCTGTTCCTGCCCCCCACCCGCCGCATGATGGCCCGTGCCATGGCCGCCCGGATGACGGTGATGGGCGCCGCCCGGCGGGGCGGCACGGCGCGGTCGAGTGCCACTTCTGGGGTCATCGAAGGCGATTTCGAAGTGATGCCCGGCGCAAACGACAATGGGAACCCCCCGGAACCGCCGCGTCTTCCGTAGGATTTTCGCGCCCTTCGAACAGATCGAGAAGCCGGTTGAAGCCTTCCGCCACCGCCGCTAAAGTCGCGCGCTCAAATCCAGCGAGGCATTGTGATGAGTGAAGAGAACGAACAGCCGCAGGGCGACGCCCAGGTGGTCCTGCTGACCCAGTATATCCGGGACCTGTCCTTCGAGAGCCCCAATGCCCCGTCGATCTTCCGCCTGATCGAGGAAAAGAAGCCCGCGATCAACGTGAATGTGGGCGTGCGCGTCAACCAGATGGGCGCCGAGGGCTATGAAACGGTGATGACCATCACCGTGGAAGCCAAGAGCGAAGACACGGTCGCCTTCGTGGTCGAGCTGGAATACGGCACCCTGTGGGGTATCCGCGGCGTTCCGGAACAGCACCTGCCGCCGCTGCTGCTGGTGGAATGCCCGCGCCTGATGTTCCCGTTCGCCCGCCGCATCCTGGCCGACGCCATCCGCGATGGCGGTTTCCCTGCCGTGCTGCTCGAACCAGTGGATTTCGGCGCGCTCTATCGCGCCCAGCGCGGCGCCATGCCGGAAGGCACCAAGCCGAACTGATCCCGGCGGCCGGGAGACCGGTCGCTCGTTTTCTTCCTCTAATCCTGCAGCCAGAGCGCGTTGGGCAGCCTGGCGATGAACGCCGCATGGGCCGCCAGTTCCTCCTCGGTCGCGGCATGCGGCCGGGCTGGCCGCTGCTGGCGTTTGACGACCACGAGCGCACGGGACGATTCCACCGACAGCACGAGACCGGGCTGACGGCCGCCGATCAACTCCAGATAAACCTCGGCCAGCAACTCGGAATCGAGCAAGGCGCCGTGCAGGGTGCGGCTGCTGTTGTCGATCTGAAACCGCCGGCACAGCGCATCGAGGCTGTTGTTGGCACCGGGAAATTTCCGCCGCGCCAGCGCCAGCGTATCGATGACCCGGTCGCCGGGAATCATCGCCCGTTTCACCCGCGACAATTCAGCATTGAGAAAATTGACGTCGAAGGACGCGTTGTGCGCGATCAGCGTCGCATCCTCGGTGAATGCCAGGAAATCATCGACCACTTCGCGAAAGCGCGGCTTGTCGGAGAGGAATTCCTCCGAGAGGCCGTGCACGTTGAACGCGGCGGTCGGCATGTCCCGGTCGGGATTCAGATAGACATGGAAGGTCCGGCCGGTCGGCATGTGATTGACCAGCTCGACACAACCGATTTCGACGACCCGATCCCCTTGAAGCGGATCGAAGCCGGTGGTTTCCGTATCGAGGACGATTTCCCGCGTCATTTGCGTGCCCGCCGCGTCAGGATGCGGTACGGCCACACGAGGCCGGACCGGTGCTGGACCTGGGCAATGATACGCCGCACGGCCCGGCGGGCAAAGGCCTTGCCAAGGCCCGAGGGGACGATGAAGTCAGCCTTACGCCGCTTGATCGCGTCAGGTGTCTGCAATTTCAGCACCTGATCGAGGCGTTCGGCGGTCATGCCCGGGCGCGCCAGCACGCGTTTGCGCTGCACGGCGGCCGGCGCCGAGACGACGACGGACACGTCGACGTAGCGGTCGCCGCCGGTTTCGAACAGCAGCGGGATATCGAGCACGACGAGCCTTTCTCCGCGCCGCTGCGCCGCCTGCAGAAACCGCCGCTGGGCCTGACCGACAAGCGGATGGATGATCTTCTCGAGCTTGCGCAGTTCCTCGGGCTTGCCGAAGACACGCTTGCCGAGCTCGGGCCGGTCGATGGCGCCATCCTTGACCACGCCGGGAAAGGCGGCCTCCACAGGCGCGACCGCGGCGCCGCCACGGCGCATCAGTGCATGAACCGCCGCGTCGGCGTCATAGACAGGGACGCCTTCGCGCCGAAACATGCGCGCGGTTTCCGATTTCCCCATGCCGATGGAGCCCGTCAGGCCGATCAGTATCATTTGCCCCCCAGATCCCGCACCACGATCGCTCGCAATTCTTCCGTTACCGCCGGCCGGACGCCGAACCACGCCTCGAAACCTGGAACCGCCTGATAGAGCAGCATGCCGAGACCGTCGACGGTGATGTTTCCCTGCGCCCGCGCGGCCGCCAGCAGACCGGTTTCCAGCGGTGCATAGACGATATCGTTGACGACGGCGTCCGCCGGCAAATCGTCCAGTGCGATCTCCAGCGGCTCCTGACCATGCATTCCCATGCTGGTGGTATTGACCAGCAGCGCCGCGCCGGCCAGCGCGGCGGACCGTTCGGCCCAGTCGATCACGGTTATCCTGCCCGCGCCCAGTTCGGCGGCCAAGTCATCGGCTCGCCCGCGCGTACGGTTCGCCAGCCTGATTTCGGGAGCACCCGCATCGAGCAGCGCCACCAGGATCGCCCGGGCGGCGCCGCCCGCGCCCAGCACCACGGACGGCCCGGAGGAGACGTTGAATTCAGGCGCGTTCAGCAGGAAGCCGGCATGACCAGCCCCCTGACTGTCTCGTGTAAAGCGGTCTCGCAGAGCGGCGGTCGCCGACACACGAAGATTCTCCATGAACCCTTCCGCGTCCGTATTGGTGGCATGGATCGCCCCGTCGCGGACGACCAGCGTGTTCGCCGCGCCGATCCGGCGCGCCAACGCATCGACCTCATCGGCGACGTCGAGGGCGATGATTTTGTGCGGCAGCGTGGCATTCACCCCGGCAAACCCCAGTTTCGGCAGGGCACGAATGGCGGAAGCGGCGTCCTCGGGCCGGACGGGCAGCGGAATATAGACCCCGGAAATCCGGTGCTGTTGCAGCCAGTGGCCGTGAATCAGCGGCGAGCGCGAATGGGCGATGGGCCAGCCGATCACGCCGGCGAGGATGGAAGGATTGGAAGACACGCGGTTCAGGCCTCGATGATGTCGCGGTGCCTCAGGAAAGCCAACAGCGGCAGCAAAGGCAAGCCCAGGATGGAAAAGAAGTCACCATCGACACGCTCGAACAGATGCGCGCCCCGCCCTTCCAGCTGATACGCCCCGACACTGAGCAGCGCATCGTCGCCGATCGCGGCCAGATAGGTGTCAATGAAGCGGTCGCTGAAGTCGCGCATGGTCAGAACCGGCCGTTCGGTATGCCGCCATAGGACAGTGCCGTCCTGGACAATGACCGCGGCGGTGCACAGATGGTGTGTTCGCCCGCGCAACCGTGCGAGGTGGCCGCGTGCTTCATCGAGATCGCGCGGCTTGTCGAAGAGGTCGGGGCCGCACACCAGCATCTGGTCGGCGCCGATGACCGCCGCGCCCCGATGGGTGGCTGAAATGGCCTGGGCTTTGATCTCGGCGAGACACTGGGCGATGTCCAACGGGTCCTCGCCGTTCATCGCCTCTTTCGTGGCGGCCTCATCGGCATGGGCGGGAATGATGTCGAAGTCGAGGCCGGCGGCGCGCAGCATGGTCGCGCGCACGCGGCTCGCCGACGCCAGGATCAGCCGGGTCATGACGCCGCCAGCTCTTCCTGACGGCGCTGATAGAGGTTGTAGATCGCCGCCGCGGTTTCCTCGATCGAGCGCCGGGTGACGTCGATGATCGGCCAGCCGCGCTTGAGATACATGCGCCGCGCGTTGGTGATTTCCTCGGCAACGGCCTCGGGATCCGCATAGGCGGTATCCTCCAGATCGGACAGCGCCCGCATGCGGGTGCGCCGGATGTGGACGAGCCGGTCCGGCGACAGGGTGAGCGCGACGATCAGCGGTTTCTTGAGGCCATCCAGTTCGGCGGGCAAGGGAATGCCTGGAACAACGGGTACGTTGGCCACCTTCAGTCCGCGATTGGCCAGATAGATCCCCGTCGGCGTCTTCGACGTCCGCGAGACACCCAGCAGGATGATATCAGCCTGATGCAGGTCGTCGGTCCGCAGCCCGTCATCATGGGCCATGGTGAAGCTCATGGCCTCGATCCGGCCGAAATATTCCGCGTTCATCTCATGTTGCTGGCCAGGACGGCCGAGGCTTTCGGCGCCGAGATAGCGGCCGAAGGCATCCATCACCGGATCGAGCACGGCAATGGAGAGAATGCCCAGATTGCGGCAGCCTTCCTCCAGCTGGTCGCGCAGGCCGCGATCGACCAGGGTGAACATGACCAGACCGGGTGTACGCTGAATGGCCGACAGGACCAGTTCCATCTGTTTGGGTGTGCGGACCATGGAGTGAAAATGCTCCATGGCATCGAACCCCTCAAACTGGACCAATGCGGCCTTCACCACCGAACTGAGGGTTTCGCCGGTCGCGTCGGATACCAGATGGAGATGAAAGCGCTGCATGTGACTCGTTTCACGTGAAACCTGTGGGCGAACTGTGCATAACCCGTCCCGCTTGGCAACCCGGCCTGTTTACGCAGAGTTAGCGGGGACAAGCGGAGCCGGTTGTGAATCCGTTGAACTGAATCGAAAAAGCCCCTGTGGATAAGTGGGACAAACAGTTGTCGGACATTTTTTATCCCCACGTTTCTCACCGCTCAAAACCAGGGTGAGTCAGGCTTTGCGCGACTTATCCACAATCGGAGATTGATGGCTTTGGGGAAATCCCACGAGGCTGGCCATCTGGAGGACAAGTGGTGTATGAACACGTTCTCCCCATGATTCACAGGGATTCACTACCTCTACATCCCTTTAATCAATTCAGACTTAAGGTAAGGGTGGTGTGACCAAAATCGTCTCCAACAAGCGCTTCATCCAGGCCCTGACGGATTATCCGGTGGACCGCCCCCCGTTCTGGTTCATGCGCCAGGCCGGACGATACCTGCCCGAGTACCGGCAGATCCGCTCGAAGGTCGGTGATTTCCTCGAGCTCTGCTACACGCCGGAAGCCGCCGCCGAAGTGACGCTGCAGCCGATCCGGCGCTATGGCATGGATGCCGCCATCCTGTTCGCCGATATCCTGCTGATCCCCGACGCGCTAGGTCAGAAGCTGGAATACCGCGAGGGTGAGGGCCCTGTGCTGGATCCGATCCGGGACGGGGCCGCCGTGGCGGCGCTGACCCTGGACAAGATCGACGACAGGCTGGCCCCGGTCTACGAAACCGTCGAACGGGTGGCCGGCGCGTTGCCGGAGGAGACCGCCCTGATCGGTTTCGCGGGGTCGCCCTGGACCGTCGCCACCTACATGGTGGAAGGCCACGCCACGAAGGAGTTCCAGGAGCCCCGCCTCTGGGCGCTGCGTGATCCGCAAGGCTTCAGCGCCCTGATCGACGTACTGACGGAGGCGACGATCCACTATCTCGGTCGGCAGATCGAAGCTGGCGCCCATGCGGTGCAACTGTTCGACAGCTGGGCCGGTGTTTTGTCGGACGATCAGTTCTCGCGCTGGTGCACCGGGCCGACACGGACCATCGTGGGGCGGCTAAAGCGCCGTTTCCCCGACGTTCCCGTGATCGGCTTTCCGCGCGGCGCCGGCGTCAAGACGGCCGATTACGCGGCCGCGACGGGTGTGGACTGCGTCGGGCTCGATACCAGCATGCCGCCGCGCTGGGCGGCGCGGAGCCTGCAAGGCACGGTGGCGGTACAGGGCAATCTGGACCCGCTCGCGGTGGTCGCTGGCGGCAGGGCCATGGAAGGCCAGGCAAGGGAAATTCTGAAGGCCCTGTCCTATGGGCCTTTTGTTTTCAATCTAGGCCATGGCATTGTACCGCAGACGCCGCCCGAACATGTGGCGGCGCTATCGGACCTGTTGCGGAACTGGCAGGGCGAATAACGGCGGAGAGCGTTCGATGACGGAGATTCTGGCCAGTTGGTATCCCTGGCTGCTGGGCCTGCATATCATCGCCGTGATCGCCTGGATGGCCGGCATGCTGTATCTGCCGCGGCTTTTCGTCTATCACGCCGGCACCATGCCCGGTTCGGAAAGCTCCGAGCTGTTCAAGATCATGGAGCGTCGCCTGCTGAAGGCGATCATCAACCCGGCGATGATCGCGGCCCTGATCCTGGGGATTCTCCTGCTGTGGTCCAAGGACTGGGCGCAGCTGCGCGAAGGCTGGATGCATGGCAAGCTGCTGGCGCTGTTCTTCATGTTCGGCGTTCACGGCGTGCTATCCGGCCATACCCGGCGCTTCGCCGAGGACCAGCGCGCCAAGACGGCGCGCTACTACCGCGTTCTCAACGAGATCCCGACGGTACTGATGATCGCCATCGTCCTGCTGGTCGTCGTGGGCACCCGTCTCTGAGGCGGATCCGGCCGTTTCCACCCGCACCATTTTTGCTGGACAAGGCTTGAAGCATTGGCCATTGTGGCCATATCCCATAGACAGTTCCAAGCGCTGTCGCGCCCCTCTCCGGGGTCTCTCAGAAAACATTCCAAGAACCAGAACGGCCGATCGACCCGGTGGGACACAGTGAGTGGATTAGACCACGCATTCCCAAGCTGATCGTCCCCGTTCCACCCTTCCAGAAGGCAATCGGACATTCCGATGAATCTACAAGAACTTAAGGGCAAGTCCCCGCCTGACCTGCTGGCGTTCGCCGAAGAGCTCGAGATCGAGAACGCCTCGAACATGCGCAAGCAGGACATGATGTTCGCCATCCTGAAGCAGCTGGCTGCCCAGGGCGAGGAAATCACCGGCGTCGGCGTGCTCGAGGTGCTGCAGGACGGATTCGGCTTTCTCCGCTCGCCGGACGCCAACTATCTGCCGGGGCCCGACGACATCTATGTGAGCCCGACCCAGATCCGCCGCTTCGGCATGCGCACCGGCGACACGATCGAAGGGCCGATCCGCGCCCCCAAGGACAGCGAGCGCTATTTCGCCCTGCTGAAGGTTAACACCATCAATTTCGAGGATACGGAAAAGGCCCGTCACAAGGTCAATTTCGATAACCTCACGCCGCTCTATCCCGACGAGCGCCTCGTCCTCGACCGCGATGATCCGCGTGTGGACGATCTCAGCTCGCGCATCATCGACATCGTCGCGCCGCTCGGCAAAGGCCAGCGCGCCCTGGTCGTGGCGCCGCCGCGGACCGGCAAGACCGTGCTGCTGCAGAACATCGCGCACTCGATCACCACCAATCATCCGGAAGTGTATCTGATCGTTCTGCTGATCGACGAGCGCCCGGAAGAAGTCACCGATATGGCCCGCTCGGTGAAGGGCGAGGTCATCAGCTCGACTTTCGACGAGCCGGCGACGCGCCATGTGGCCGTGACCGAAATGGTCATCGAGAAGGCCAAGCGCCTCGTCGAGCACAAGCGCGACGTGGTCATCCTGCTGGATTCCATTACCCGTCTCGCCCGCGCTTACAACACCGTCGTGCCCTCTTCCGGCAAGGTGCTGACCGGCGGCGTGGACGCCAACGCCCTGCAGCGCCCCAAGCGCTTCTTTGGCGCGGCCCGCAACATCGAGGAAGGCGGTTCGCTGACCATCATCGCCACGGCGCTGATCGACACCGGCAGCCGCATGGACGAAGTGATCTTCGAAGAGTTCAAGGGTACGGGCAATTCGGAAATCATTCTCGACCGCAAGGTCGCCGACAAGCGTGTCTTCCCGGCCATCGACATCCTGAAGTCTGGCACCCGCAAGGAAGAACTGCTGGTCAACAAGGGCACCCTGTCCAAGATGTGGGTGCTGCGGCGTATTCTCAACCCGATGGGCACGGTCGACGCCATCGAGTTCCTGGCCAGCAAGGTCAAGGACAGCAAGAACAACGCCGATTTCTTCGAATCGATGAATACCTGAGGTCGTTGCCGCGCCGTGGGGCGCGGCGGCAATCCAGAAGGATCAGGCGCCCCGGAGCGAGACCGCTTCGGTGGCGTGATCATGTCCCTTGCGCAGGATGAGATCGGCCCGCTGCCGCGTCGGCAGGATGTTGGTGCGCAGATTGACCAGATTGATGGCTTCCCAGATCGACGTCGCCGTCTCGCGCGCCTCGCCGTCGCTGAGAACGGCATAGCGGTGGAAGTAGGACTGCGGGTCGCGGAACGCGGTTTCGCGCAGCCGCAGAAAGCGCTCCACGTACCATTTATGCAGGTCTTCCTCGCTGGCGTCGATATAGATCGAGAAGTCGAAGAAATCGGACACGTAAGGCATGGGATCGGCGGATGCCGGGCTGGTCTGGAGCACGTTCAGGCCTTCGACGATCAGGATATCCGGCCGGTCGATGGTCAGCACCTTGTCGGGCTGGACGTTGTAGACCAGATGGGAATAGGTGGGCGCCGTGACGTTGTGCTTTCCCCCCTTCACATCGGCCATGAAGGCGAGCATGGCCGGCAGGTCGTAGCTTTCGGGAAAGCCCTTCCGGTTCATGATGCCGCGCCGTTCCATTTCCTCGTTGGGGAGCAGGAAGCCGTCCGTCGGCACCAGATCGACCCGGGGATGATCGGCCCAGCGGCTGAGCAGGGTGCGCAGGATGCGGGCCGTGGTGCTTTTGCCGACCGAGACACTGCCCGCCATGCCGATGATGTACGGCACCTTGCGCTTTTGGAGGCCCAGGAACTCGTTAGTGGCCCGGAACAGCTGCTGCGAGGCGGCGTAGTGCAGGTTGATCAGGCGCGAGAGCGGCAGGTAGATCTCGACGACCTCGCTCATGGAGACCGGTTCGTTGAGACCTTTCAGCGTATCCAGTTCGGCGTCGGACAGGTTCAGCGGCGTGTCTTCACGCAGCCGCGACCATTCGGAGCGCGAGAATTCCCGGTACGGTGAGATGGCGATGTGCGTCTTGCGGATCATGGGGCCTGCGGCCTGGAAAGTTTCGGGCGGTCGTCAGGCCGGTCGTTACGGCAGGATGACAGTGGAGCCGGTATGTTTGCGGTCTTCCGCGTCCCGATGCAACTGAACGATGTCGTCTAACGGGTAGGTCTGGTTGATTTCGATGCGAACGGCATCGCTGCGGATGACATTGAACAAGGCATTCACGGCCTCGTCGCGCTCCGCCGGATCGGAAATGTAGGCGTTGAGGCCGGGCCGGGTGACGTAGAGCGAGCCCTTGGCGGCGAGAATGCCCAGATCGACGCCGGCGACGGCGCCCGAGGAATTCCCGAACGAGACCATCAGGCCGCGTGGGCGCAGACAATCCAGCGAAGCAAGCCAGGTATCCTTGCCGATGGAATCATAGACAACCGGCACCATGGCGCCCTGTGTGATCTCGCGGACCCGGGAAGGAATGGCTTCCCGGGAAGTGACGATGACATGGTCACAGCCATGATCGAGGGCGGTCTGGACCTTGGCATCGCTGCCCACGGTGCCGATCACCACCGCACCCAGCGATTGGGCCCATTGACAGGCGATCAGTCCGACACCGCCTGCGGCGGCATGGAACAGGATCGGCTCGCCCGGCGAGACCTTGTAGGTTCGGCGCAGCAGATACTCGGCGGTCAGCCCCTTGAGCATGGCGGCCGCGGCAACCTGATCGGGAATGTCATCGGGCAGAGGGACGACTGAACGGGCATCCACCAGCCACGCCTGGGCATAGGCGCCGAGCGCGCCGACGATCGTCGCGACCCGGTCGCCGGGCTTCAGATGGCCGACACCCTCGCCCACCGCTTCCACCGTACCGGCCGCTTCGCCGCCCAGGCCGGTGGGCATGGGCAGCGGATAGAGGCCGGAGCGGTGGTAGGTGTCGAGAAAATTGAAGCCGATGGCCGTGTTCCGCATGACGATCTGTCCCGGCCCTGGCGCGGGCAGATCCTGATCGACGATTTCCATCATTTCGGGTCCGCCCTGGCGGGCGATGCGGACGGCCTTCACCATCGTCCTAGCGCAGGTTTTCAGCGAAGAAATCCAGCGTGCGCTGGTTCGCCAGATCGGCATCTTCCTTGTGATAATGCTCGCCGCCCGTGCGGGCGAATGCGTGGTCACGGCCCTGATAATCCTTCAGGGTGACGTGCGGGTTGCCGTCCAGCGCGTCGTGCATCGCCTTCTGGGCGTCCTTGGAGACGAAACCGTCCTCGGTCGCCACGTGCAGCAGCAGCGGCTTGCGGATATTACCCGCCTCGCCGACCCGGTCGTTGATGGATACGCCGTAATAGCCGACCGAGGCGTCGATGCTGGTGCGGGCCGAGGTAAGATAGGCGAGCAGGCCGCCGAGGCAGTAGCCGACGGCGCCGACCTTGCCCGAGCAGCCATCCATGTTGCGCAGCGCCTCGATGGTCGCCTCGATGTCCTCGATGCCCTTGTCCACATCGAAGCCGTTGAACAGCTCGAATGCCCGTGCCCAGTCGGCTTCGGTCTTGTCGGTGAGCTGGATGCCGGGTTCCTGGCGCCAGAACAGGTCCGGCGCCAGCGCCATGTAACCCTGCGAGGCAAGCCAGTCGGCGATTTCACGCACGAAGCCGTTGACGCCGAAGATTTCCTGGATGACGACGATCCCGGGCCCCTTGCCGCTCGCCGGCTTGGCCAGATAGCCCATGAAAGTGCCGCTGCCGTCCTTGGCCTGGATGTTGATTTCGCTCATGCGTCCGCTCCTGCTGTCCTGGGGTCTCTGGACTCTAGTGGCAGCAGGGACGACCCTCAAGGTGCAATGGCTCGTTCAAGCCGCAGGAGGACCCGCTTGGTTTCCGCGCCGCCATCGCCCGAATATCCGCCCAATCCGCCATTGGATGCCAGGACCCTGTGGCACGGAATCAGGATGGGGATCGGGTTGGCGCCGCAGGCGCCGCCTATGGCGCGCGGCGCTGATCCCAAGGCATCGGCCATTTCGCCATAAGTCATTGTATGACCGTAGGGAATCTGGCTCATCAAGGTCCAGACCCTGGACCTGAAAGGCGTTCCATGAGGCCGGAGCGGCAGATCGAACTGCTCCAGTTCGCCATCGAAGTAGTGGTGCAGCTGCCGCCGGGCCGCGCATAACAGCGGCGTTTCGTTCTGCCACGCGCTCCAGCCCCAATCGACCGAGACGATGGCGCCGTCATCCTCGCTGACCGTCAGGTCGCCGACCGGCGTGTGCAGGGAGAGCTGTGACATCAGAAGGCCTCGAGCATGTCGCGAAGGACATTCACTTCGGTGATGGGGAGCGAACAGGTCTTTCCGTGGCAGATATACACCGTCGCCGTGCCGTCGATGGCAGTCTTGCCATGGGCGGGATGGTCCTGGTGCAATTGCGCGCCCGCGGCGACGACCTGAACCAGCCGGTTGGGCAGCGATGCTGCAAAAATGCTGCGCAACATGGACTGCGTGGCGGACGCGTCACGATCACCGACGATGACGATGAGATCGGTGTTCAGCATGAAGTCGAAACCGCAGAGCAGCGCGGCGTGACCGGGCGCCTGGGTGGCGACCGCGCTCGCGAAGGCGGCGACCAGATCCTCCGCCAGATCCCGGTAATACGACTGCCCGGTCAGCAGGGCGAGACGGGCGAAGCTGTCCACCAGCAGACCGTTGCCGGCGGGCACGGCGCTGTCGGCGGCCGATTTGCTGCGCACAATCAGCGCTTCGGCATCGCGGGCGGTCAGGAAATAGCCGCCATTCTCGCTGTCGCTGAACCAGGCCTCGACCGCGTCGCTCCAGAGAGCCGCCTGCTCCAGATAGATCGCCGAGCCGGTGATCTCGTGCAGGACCAACGCGGCGCGGATCATGTTGGCGTAGTCGTCCAGCATGCCCTCGTGCTGCGCCCGGCCGCTGCGCCAGGCATGGTGCAGTCGCTCTGGCGTGTCCGGCCGCGTCAGATCGCGCGCGATGGCCGTAAAGGCGCGCTCGGCGGCCGCGAGCCAGCCCGGTTCATCGAACGCGGCGGCGGCATGCGCGAGGGCGGCGATCATCATGCCATTCCAGTCCGCCAGGACCTTGTCGTCCCAACCGGGATGAACACGCTCCTCACGGGCGGTAAACAGGATATCGCGCAGGGAAGCGAGCAGCTGCTCCTGTTCGGTGTCAGGTTTCTCCTGCAATGTCAGACGGTTGAGGATATTGTGGCCCTCGAAATTGCCGGTCGCGGTCACATCGTAGGTGCTGGCGAACAGGTCGGCATTGGTGCCGAGCAGTTGCTGGATCTCGCCGGCACTCCAGACATAGAACTTGCCTTCCTCGCCTTCGCTGTCGGCATCCTGCGTGGACGCGAACGCGCCATTCTCGGCCACCATTTCCCGGAGCAGCCAGCCGATGGTTTCGCGGATGCGCTGTTCGAACAGGGCGTTTCCGCCGTGTTGCCACGCCAGGGTCATCAGCTCCAGAAGCTGGGCATTGTCGTACAGCATCTTTTCGAAATGCGGGACCAACCAGCGGTCGTCGACCGAGTAACGCGCATAGCCGCCGCCGAGATGGTCGTAGATGCCGCCTTCCGACATGCGCTCCAGAAGGAGCTCCACGGCGCGGCCATAGCTGGGCTCGCCTGTCTTGCGGAATGCCTGCCAGAACAGGCGGAAGATGGGCGGATTGGGAAACTTCGGCGTACCGGCGAGACCGCCCCTGTTCCAGTCGACGCTGTTGACCAGCTTGGCGGCCAGCTGCTCCACGGAATCCTCGCGCAGCGTCGCGCCATCGCGCGCGGTGTCGGCCATCGCTTCCAGCCGCTGCAGCAGGGCGAGACGATTCTGCTCGATTGTGTCGCGTTCCTCGCGCCAGACCGTGTCGATGCGGTGAAGCACGTCAAGGAACCCGGGCCTGCCCCATTGCGAACGTGGGGGAAAATAGGTGCCGCCCCAGAACGGCTCTCCGTCCGGCGTCAGGAACATGGTCAGCGGCCATCCTCCCTGCTGTCCCAGCAGATGCAGCGCGTTCATGTAGATCGTGTCGATGTCCGGGCGCTCTTCGCGATCCACCTTGATATTGACGAAGAGCTGGTTCATCACGGCGGCGATTTCGGCGTCTTCGAAGCTCTCATGGGCCATGACGTGGCACCAGTGACAGGCGGCATAGCCGATGGAGAGAAGGATCGGTTTACCGCTCGACCTGGCTGCGGCCAGGGCGTCGGGCCCCCAGGGACGCCAATGGACCGGGTTGTCCTTGTGCTGAAGCAGATAGGGGCTGGTTTCCTGGTCTAGCAGGTTTCGCGTCATAGAATTTCCGGGTCGGGGACCGAGTGGTGT
The DNA here is from genome assembly GCF_039655775.1 of Iodidimonas sp. SYSU 1G8. Lineage (NCBI taxonomy): Bacteria > Pseudomonadati > Pseudomonadota > Alphaproteobacteria > Iodidimonadales > Iodidimonadaceae > Iodidimonas > Iodidimonas sp. SYSU 1G8. The sequence continues at coordinate 208,500 of NZ_JBBYXJ010000002.1, forward strand.
ACGGTTCGAGGTCAGTCCCTTCCGTCCCGGTCAGTTGCAAGAGGTACGCCGATGAAGATCACGATAGACGTAGACTGTACGCCCGAGGAAGCCAGAACCTTCCTGGGATTACCCGATGTGAAGCCTTTCCAGGACGCGATGATGGAAAAGATGCAGCATCAGGTCGGCACGACCATCGACACGCTGGGGCCCGAGGCGATCATGAAGGCATTCTTCCCCACCGGCATTCCCGGCCTGGAGGAACTGCAGGGCATGTTCTGGCGCATGGCCACGGGCGGCGGGAATCGTGAAAAGTCGGATAAGCCGAAGGATAACAAGTAGATAATGAACGAGGATCCCCCGCTTTACTTTGCTTGCCATGTCTTCTGTTGCGTCAACGAGCGCGCTGAAGGTCATCCCCGCTCGTCGTGCAAGGCCAAGGGCGCGGAACCGCTGCGCGACTATATGAAGAAGCGGGCCAAGGAACTGAAGATCAAGGGCGTGCGCGTCAACCAGAGCGGGTGCCTCGACCGGTGCGAGCTCGGGCCGACCCTGGTGATTTACCCGGATGGAGTCTGGTATCACTACGAGACCCAAGCGGATGTGGACGAAATCCTGCAACGTCACCTGATCGACGGCGAACGGGTCGAGCGGCTCATGCTGCGACCGGACCAGATTCGCCTGGATCCATGACGACGATCTTCGCCCTGGCCTCGGCCCGCGGACGCGCCGGGGTCGCCGTGATGCGGCTGTCCGGACCGCGGGCCGGCGCCGCGCTGGAGCAGATCACAGGCCAGGATCTGCCGCCCGCGCGGCGCGCCGTCTTTCGGAGCTTTTCGGATCCGGCGACTGGCGCACCGATCGATCGCGGCCTCGCCTTGTGGTTTCCTGGCCCCGCCAGTTTCACCGGCGAGGACGTCGCCGAGTTGCACCTTCATGGCGGCCCCGCCGTCGTGGCCGCCATGGTCGGGGTTCTCGACCGGGTAGACGGACTGGTCCCGGCGGCGCCCGGGGAATTCACCCGCCGGGCCTTCGAGAACGGCAAGATGGATCTCACGGAGGTCGAGGGGCTCGCGGATCTGATCGACGCCGAGACCGAAGCCCAGCGCGCGCAGGCCCTGCGTCAGATGGAAGGCGCGCTCGGCGCGATCTATGAAGGCTGGCGCGCCGATCTGGTTCACGCACTGGCGCTGCTGGAGGCCGATCTCGATTTCCCGGACGAAGATCTGCCAGACGGCCTGGAGGCGCAGGCAGCGCCGGCCTTGCGCATACTGGCGCGAGAAATGCGCGAGCATCTGGCGGATGACGGACGCGGCGAGGTCCTTCGCAGCGGCTTCCAGATTGTCATCCTCGGCGCGCCAAATGTCGGGAAGTCCAGTCTTCTCAATAGTTTGGCGCGGCGCGACGTGGCGATCGTCTCGGATGTCGCCGGGACGACGCGAGACATGATCGAGGTCCGGCTCGATCTCGGAGGCTATCCGGTCATGCTAGTCGATACGGCGGGTCTGCGGGACTCGGTGGATGCCATTGAACAGGAAGGTGTTCGGCGCGCGCTGGAACGGGCGGAACGGGCCGATCTCCGGCTTCGCCTTTTCGCTCCCGGCGAGGACGTCACCACGGCGCCCGGCGAATTGGCGGTGTTGAACAAATCCGACATGGCGCTCGCCGAGACCAGACCGGACGTCCTGCGGATATCGGTCAGGACGGGTGCGGGCATCGCGGCGCTGCTGGAGCGTCTCGAGGCCATCGTGGTCGAGCGCATGTCGTTGCGCGACGTCCCTGCCCTGACGCGGGCGCGTCACCGCCGTGCCCTCGAGGATGCATTGGGACACCTGAACCGCGCGCTGGATGGTATCGAGCGGCGTGCCGAGGCAGAACTGGTTGCTGAGGACGTCCGGCTTGCCGCACGGGCGCTGGGCCGGATCACCGGGCGGGTCGACGTGGAGGAGATTCTCGACGTGGTGTTCAGCGCCTTCTGTATCGGAAAGTGAGCGACTTAAAGTGGTGTTTCACGTGAAACACCGGCCTGTCGCGCCCTGACACCTTGCCCCTTCCTTGTTCACGGCATAGATTGCCGGCAAACCGGAGAGAGCATGTACGACGTTATTGTCATCGGGGGCGGACACGCGGGCTGCGAAGCGGCGGCGGCGTCCGCACGGCTTGGCGCCCGAACCCTACTGCTGACCCATAAGGTCGAAACCATCGGCCTGATGTCCTGCAATCCGGCCATCGGCGGCCTCGGCAAGGGACACCTTGTGCGCGAAATCGATGCGCTGGACGGCGTCATGGGCCGTGTCGCCGATGCCGCGGGCATCCAGTTCCGTCTGCTGAACCGGCGAAAGGGTCCCGCGGTGCGTGGTCCCCGGGCGCAGGCGGACCGCAAACTATACCGGCAGGCCATGCAGTCGATGCTGCTGGATTATCCCAACCTGACGGTGAAGGCGGGCGCGGTCGAGGACCTGCTCCTGGATTATGGTCATTTCGGCCCGGGGCGGCTGGCGCGCGTCCGGGGGGTCGTTTGCGGCGATGGCGAGCAAATCCTTGCCGGGCGCGTCATTCTGACCACCGGAACGTTTCTCAGCGGTATCATCCATATGGGTGAGGAGAAGACAGCGGGCGGCCGGATCGGCGAGGCGCCGTCGCTGGGCCTGTCGCGGACGCTTCGGAGCGCCGGCTTCGAGGTCGGCCGGCTGAAGACCGGGACGCCTGCGCGCCTCGATGGCAGCACCATCGATTGGTCCGGGCTCGAGGTGCAGCCCGGTGATGATCCGCCCGTGCCATTTTCGTTTCTCACGACCCGGATCGATACGCCGCAGGTCGATTGCCACATCACCTATACCAATGACGCGACGCACGCGGTCATTCGGGCCAATCTTCACCGTGCGCCGATGTATTCCGGGCAGATCGAATCGAGCGGGCCGCGATATTGCCCGTCGATCGAGGACAAGGTCGTCCGTTTCGGCGAGCGCGAGCGCCATCAGATATTCCTGGAGCCGGAGGGTCTGGACGATGATACCATCTACCCGAACGGCATCTCCACGTCCCTGCCGCGCGACGTGCAGAGCGCGCTGCTGAAGACCATACCCGGATTGGAAAACGCCGTCATGCGCCAGCCCGGCTATGCCATCGAGTATGATTTCGTTGATCCTCGCGAGTTGTCCAACACCTTGGAAACACGCAGGATTTCAGGTCTTTACTTCGCCGGGCAGATCAACGGCACGACCGGGTACGAGGAAGCGGCCGCGCAGGGCCTGATGGCGGGCCTGAACGCCGCCCGGTCGGCCGGTCAGGCCGATGCTGTCGTACTGGACCGGGCTGAGGCCTACATCGGGGTGATGATCGACGATCTGGTGACGCGCGGAACGCAGGAGCCGTACCGCATGTTCACCTCGCGGGCGGAATATCGGCTGACGCTGCGCGCCGACAATGCGGATCAGCGGCTTACCTCGCGCGGCATCGCGATCGGTTGCGTCGGCAACGAACGCGCCATGGCGTTTGCGCAGAAGACCGAAGCGCTCGAGCGCGCCCGTGGTCTGACGCGGTCCCTCGCCATGACGCCGAACGAAGCCGCTGGACACGGCCTGGCGATCAATCATGATGGCCGCCGCCGCAGCGCTCACGATCTTCTCGGTTATCCGGATGTAACCGTGGAGCGGCTTGGCCAAATCTGGCCCGAGTTGCTCGATTTCGTGCCCGCTGTTCGCGAGCAGCTGGAAATCGATGGCCGGTATGCGGGCTACATGGACCGTCAGGAAGCGGATGTGGTCGCATTCCGGCGCGATGAGTCGTTGCTGATTCCCAAGGATCTGGACTATGGCGCTGTCGGCGGTCTCTCGAACGAGATCCGCGAGAAGTTTTCGCGCGTACGTCCGGATACGCTGGGCGCCGCGGCGCGGATCGCGGGGGTAACCCCGGCCGCGGTGACGCTTCTGCTCGGCCATGTCAGGCGGGCACGTGAGTTGCGAAAGCAGACGGCGTGATCGCATTCTATGACGATGGCAGCTTCCACCAGGCCACCGGTGTTTCACGTGAAACATTAGATAAGCTTCGGGCTTACGCGGCTCTCCTCGAAAAATGGCAGCGTTCCATCAATCTCGTGTCCTCCGCCACGCTCCCTGAGCTCTGGCGCAGGCATTTCGCCGACTCCGCCCAGCTGGCGCCGTTGATCGGCACGGAAACGAGCACTCTTCGCTGCGTAGACCTTGGCAGCGGCGCGGGCTTTCCGGGTCTCGTTCTGGCGATCATGGGGATCGGCCAATGGACATTGATCGACAGTGATCGCCGCAAGCTGACATTCCTTCAGGAAGCCGCCCGCATCACGCGGACATCTGTTACATTGCTTCCTGCCCGGCTCGAACAGGTGACGGGCTTGACGGCGGATATCGTCACGGCGCGCGCGTGTGCGTCTCTCGAGACCCTGCTGGGCTATGCCACGCCCTTATTGGAGCCGTCGGGAAAGGCGCTTTTTCTCAAGGGTCGTGATGCAGCCCGCGAGATCGATGAGGCCAGGAAGACGTGGAATTTCGAGGTTCGGCGCATTCCGAGCCAGACCGATCCGGAAGCGAGTATCGTGGAAATACGCAATGTCTCAAGTACTTAGCCTCGGACGCGATGTGAAGAGATCCCGCGGCGGGGCAGGCCGAATCATCGCCGTCGCCAATCAGAAAGGCGGCGTGGGCAAGACGACGACCACAATCAACCTGGCGACCGCGCTTGCCGCGACCCGCAAGTCCGTTCTGGTGATCGATCTCGATCCGCAAGGTAACGCCAGTACAGGTCTGGGCGTCCCACGTTCGGCGCGGACCGTCAGTATCTACGATGTGCTGATGCGCGACCATGATCTCGGTTCCGCGCTGATCGACACCGCGATCCCCAAATTGCGGCTGATCGCGTCCACCGTCGATCTCGCCGGCGCCGAGCTCGAGCTGGTATCGGCGGAAGAGAGGGCGGAACGGCTGCGCCAAGCGCTGCGCAATCCCGAGTCGGGTGAGGTTCTCGAGGCGTTCGATTACGTGCTGATCGATTCGCCGCCGTCGCTCGGGCTTCTCACGCTGAACGCCCTGGTGGCCGCCGATTCCGTCCTGGTGCCGCTGCAATGTGAGTTCTTCGCGCTCGAAGGACTGAGCATGCTCATGAAAACCGTCGAACGCGTGCGCGGCGCGTTCAACCCCGATCTGAGGATGGAGGGCGTGGTGCTGACCATGTTCGATCGGCGCAATCGCCTGTCGGGGCAAGTGGAGGAAGATGTGCGTTCTTTCATGGGTGATACGGTGTTCAACACGGTCATTCCGCGCAATGTGCGCTTGTCGGAGGCGCCCAGCCACGGCAAACCGGCGCTTGTTTACGATATGCGCTGTCCCGGCAGCATGGCCTATATCAAGCTGGCTTCCGAACTTCTCAAACGCGAAAAGAAGCAGAAAGCCGCGTTAAACCAAGGGGTTGAATGATGGCAGGCGACGACAAGGCAAGCAAGCGCCGCCCCGGCGGCCTGGGACGTGGCCTCTCCGCGCTGCTTGGCGAGGATACCGTCCCTGAGGCGGCGCCGCGGAACGCCCGTGAGTTGCCGATCGAGAAGCTTCATCCCAACCGCTATCAGCCCCGCACTCACTTCGACGAGGCGGCCATCGAGGATCTGGCCAGTTCAATCCGGGCGCGAGGCATTTTGCAGCCCATTCTGGTAAGGCCCCTGCCGGGCCGGCCGGGCGAATACGAGATCGTCGCGGGCGAGCGCCGCTGGCGCGCCGCCCAGCGCGCCAGGCTCCATGCGGTTCCGGTGGTCGAAAAGGCGCTCAGCGACACGGAATCGCTGGAAATCGCCATCGTCGAAAACGTGCAGCGGCAGGACCTGTCGCCGATCGACGAGGCGCGTGGCTATCGCCGTCTCGTGGACGAATTCGGCCACAGCCAGCAGAACGTCGCCGAGGTGGTCGGCAAGAGCCGGCCGCACGTGGCGAACATGATGCGGTTGCTGACCCTGCCGGAAAAAGTTCAGGGGATGCTCGATAATGGTGCGCTGTCCATGGGTCATGCCCGGGCGCTCGTCACCTCCGATAACGCGGAGTGGCTCGCCGGTGAAATCGTCGAAAAGGGCCTGAACGTGCGTCAGGCCGAAGAGCTGGCACGCGAAACGCCGCGTAGCGGCGGCAGAGGCCCGCTGAAGCCCATGAAGGATGCGGACACCCGCGCCCTGGAAAAACAGCTCAGTGCGGCTCTCGGGCTTCCTGTGGCGGTCGACCACAAAGGACCCGCCGGCGGCAGCCTGACGATTCGCTACAAAACGCTCGATCAGCTCGACGAAATCACGGCGAAGCTGGCCGCCCGAGGTCGCTGAGAGGCCTCTTCCACCGCGTGCCGGGCGGCAGGCCGACGGTCGGAATCCTGCTTATGTTAAATGTCAGTTGCGCCGCGCCGCGACGGCGAGGCGCATCATGGCACGGGCCGTGATGGCGTCGGCGGGCATGCCGGTGGTCTTGCACATCATTTCGGCTTCCAGCAGCAGCGCCAGGGCATCGGCCAGCTTGCGCACTGTCCAACGGTTGAGCAGCTGGCGCATCTCATTGCCTTCCCGCTGAAACGCCGGCGGCTTCAGCGCCTTGAATGCCGCGTCCAGCGGCGTGCCCCGCTCGGCCATGCTGGCGACCAGATGCAGGCGCTGCAGGCGGCGGGTGGTCAGGCGGATCAGGCCGACGGAACTTTCCCCGGTCTCCTCGGCCTTGGCGAGCGCGGCGATCAGCCCTTTCAGGTCGCCGCGCGCGGCGGCATTGCCGACCGCGTCGAAGGCTTCCGCCGATGAATCTCCCACACAGGCGCGGGCATCCTCCAGGCTGATGCTGGTTCCCTCCCCCTGCATGTAGAGCGCCAGCTTTTCCAGCTCCTGACGGCTGATCATGCGGTCGCCGCCCAGACTGGCGCGCAGGTGCATGCGTGCCTCCTCGCTCACCGTCAGGCCATGGGGCGCCAGAACATGGTCGATCAGTCCGTCTACGGTCTCGGCGCTGTCATAGCCGCACTCGATCACCGCCGAATTCGGGGCCTCCTCGAATGCCTTGCGCAAGCTGCTGGTCCGGCCCAAATCATCGGCGGTCACGAGGATAAAGCCGTCACCGGGCGGATTGGCGAGGAACTCCTTGAACAGGCCGGACATGCGGTCGCCGGCGCGCGATATCCGCACGAGACGCCTGCCGCCGATCATGGAAATGGCGGCGGCTTCATCCGCCAGCCGCGCCGGGTCGGCGGTCAGCCCGGCGGCCTCCAGCTCGGTCACGCGAAAAGGGTCCTTGGGGTCGTCCACGATCGCGCGCGCGACCGCCGTGGCCCGTTCGCGCACCAGTCCCTCGTCGGCGCCGAAAATGAGCAGCGCGCGCAGGGTGTCGTCTGGTTTGTCGGTAAAGCGCTTGAGCTGGGCGGGGGTGAACTTCATGGCGCCAATGATACCGCGCCGCGCGGCAAAAGCCTATTTGCCCCGGTCGAAATAAACGGCGATCCGGGTGCGGATTTCCTCGGCCAGATCGACGGCAAGGCGCTTTTGCGCATCCTGCTGGGCAATCACCGTGGGATAGTCCTGCTGCACGATGTCAAACGCGGTTTCGGCCCAGGTCGTCCCCGTCAGCACCACCTGATCCGTGGCGATCTCGCGCAATTCGAACCGGGCGCTCATGCGATAGTTGGCTCGCGTCGAGGAAGAATTCTCGCGCAGGCCGACGTCTTCCCGCTCCTCGCCGACCAGCAGGCCCAACTCGTAACGGGGCTGTTCCGGTTTGCCCGCAGGCGTGATCACGTCGAGCAGCTGGTTACGCACGACCTGTCCCAGACGATCGGGAATGGGCCGGATATCGATCGTCGCCATTTTCTCGGTGATAGCCGGCCTGTCGGCCGTGCCCCGAGCGCCATACATGGGCTTGAAGCCGCAGGCGGGCAGCGTCAGACAGATCAGAACGATGGCGAGGGCACGAAGCATGAGACCCACTATGCCACAATATTGACGATACGGCCCGGTACGACGATGACCTTGCGGATTTCCTTGCCGTCGATGGCCGCGAGCACCTTGGCATCGGCAAAGGCGGCTTGCTCGGCATCTTCCTTGCTGGCGTCGCGGGCAAGCTCGATGGTCGCCCGCAGCTTGCCGTTGACCTGCACGGCGACCTTGACGGTCGTATCCACCACCAGCGACTCGTCGGCGTGCGGCCACGGCGTTTCGGCCAGCGCCGTGGCGTGGCCCAGCGCCTCCCAGGCCTCCTCGGCCAGATGCGGCATCATGGGCTCGCTCAGGCGGACCAGAATCTCCAGCGCTTCGCGCAGGGCCCAGGCATCGCCTTCGTCGGACGGCTTGAAGCCGTTGACGGCGTTGGTCAGTTCATAAAGCTGGGCCACGGCGGTGTTGAACCGGAAGCTGTCAATGCCGTCGGTGACCGCCTTGATGGCTTTGTGGGTCGCCCGGCGCAAGGCCAGCGCGTTCTCGCTCGGCGTTGCCGGCGCCGGCGATCCCGCATCGGGCAGCGCCGTCGCCGGTTCGCTGACCAAACGCCAGATTCGCTGCGAATGGCGCCAGGCGCCTTCGATACCGTTCTCCGACCAGTCCAGATCGCGCTCGGGCGGGCTGTCCGACAGCATGTACCAGCGCGCCGTATCGACCCCGTAGGTGTCGATGATATCGGTGGGATCGACGGTGTTCTTCTTGGACTTGCTCATCTTTTCCGAGCGTCCGACGGTGACGGCGCCGCCGTCCCTGGTCTTCCATCCCTCGACGTCGCGCACGATGTCCTCGGGCGACAGCCACTTGCCGTCCGCACCCTTGTAGGTCTCGTGATTGACCATGCCTTGGGTGAACAGGCCCTGGAACGGCTCGGCGATGGAGACCAGACCGCATTTCTGCAATGCCCGGGTGAAGAAGCGAGCATAGAGCAGGTGCAGCACCGCGTGCTCGACACCGCCAATATATTGATCGACCGGCATCCAGCGGTCGACGGCGGCACGGTCGAGCGGCTGATCCGGGTCGAGGCCGCAGAAACGCAGGAAATACCACGACGAATCCACGAAGGTGTCGCAAGTATCGGTCTCGCGCCGCGCCGGCTTGCCGCAGGACGGACAGTCCACATGCTTCCACGTGGGATGACGCTCCAGCGGATTGCCCGGCACGTCGAAGGTGACGTCGTCGGGCAGCAACACGGGCAACTGTTCACGCGGCACCGGCACGACGCCGCAGGCCTCGCAATGAATGACCGGAATCGGGCAGCCCCAATAGCGCTGCCGCGACACGCCCCAATCACGCAGGCGATAGTTCACCTCGCGGGTGCCGGCGCCCAGGCGCTCCAGCTCGTCGAGAACCCGCGCCTTGGCTTCCGGCACGGTCATGCCGTCCATGAAGCGGGAATTGCCCAGCCGGCCATCGCCGTCATAGGCCTTGGCGCCGACGGTGAAGCTCTCCGCCGCCTCGCCCTCGGGCACGACAACGGGCGTGACCGGCAGGCCGTATTTGCGGGCGAAATCCAGGTCGCGCTGGTCATGGGCCGGGCAGCCGAAGATAGCGCCGGTGCCGTATTCCATCAGCACGAAATTGGCGATGTAGATGGGCAAGGTCCAGTCGGGATCGAACGGATGCACGACGCGCAGGCCGGTGTCGAACCCCAGCTTTTCCGCCGTCTCGATTTCGGCTTCGCTGGTGCCGGTGCGCTTGCAGGCTTCGATGAAGTCGGTCACCGCGGGATTGTCCCGCGCCAGACGCTGGGCGATGGGGTGGTCGGCGGCGATGGCGCAGAAACTGGCGCCGAACAGCGTGTCGGGACGGGTCGTGTAGACCTCGAGGAGGTCATCCGTGCCGGCGAGCCGGAAGTGGACGCGCGCGCCTTCTGACCGGCCGATCCAGTTGCGCTGCATGATGCGCACCTTCTCGGGCCAGCGGTCCAGCGTGTCGAGGCCGGCCAGAAGATCCTCGGCGAAATCGGTGATCTTGAAGAACCACTGAGACAGCTTGCGGCGCTCGACCGGCGCGCCGGACCGCCAGCCCTTGCCGTCGATCACCTGCTCGTTGGCCAGCACCGTATGGTCGACCGGATCCCAGTTGACGTAGGACTCCTTGCGCTCGACCAGTCCGTTCTGCAGGAACGCCAGGAACAACGCCTGTTCGTGCCGGTAATAGTCCGGGCTGCAGGTGGCGAACTCGCGGCTCCAGTCGATGGCGAGACCAAGGCTCTTGAGCTGGCCGCGCATGGTGTCGATGTTCTGGTAGGTCCAGGCCGCCGGATGCACCTTGCGCTCCATGGCGGCGTTCTCCGCCGGCATGCCGAAGGCGTCCCAGCCCATGGGATGCAGGACGTTGAAGCCACGCGCGCGTTTGTAACGGGCGACGACGTCGCCCATGGTGTAGTTGCGCACATGGCCCATATGGATGCGGCCCGACGGATAGGGGAACATCTCCAACACGTAGTACTTGGGCTTGCCCTCGTCCTCACGCGTGGCGAAGCTGTCTCGCTCCGCCCAGATGTCCTGCCACTTCCGCTCGGCGACCTTGGCGTTATAGCGGCTCATTCGACTCGGTTCTTTGGAAAAAGCGTCTAGTCTTCGTTCTTGGTGACGGTGCCGATGCGAATCTGGCGCGCCTTGACGAGAATGGCGTCCTCGAGGCCGGCGATCGTGGTCTGCTGCACGGGGACGTCGATCCATTCGCCGTTGGCGGCGCGCTGCTGGCGGTTGACCACCACCTTCAGGGCGTCGGCGCGTAGCCGCGAATCCATGATGTTGACGCGCACCTTGGTCCGTTCGTTCGGCGTGGCCGGGTTGTTGTACCAGTCGGTGAGGATGACGCCGCCGGTGGCATCGGTGGACGCCATCGGCATGAATTCCAGGGTTTCCAGCGCTGCCTGCCACAGGTAGCCATTGACCCTCATCGCCTCGGCCTGTTGCAGCTGGATGGGCCGATACCGGTCGGCGACTTCCTTGCTGCCGCCGCCGCCGCAAGCCGTCACGGCCGCGGCACCCGCCAACACGATGATTCGAAAAGCTATCCTCGGCATATGTTCGCCTCAGTCTGATGAAGGGTACGCGGGGCGTGCCGCCGCGCCTTTATACAAGCCGGGTAAGCGATAGAACAACCGGTTTGAGGGCGCAAGCCGCCGATAGCGCGGGTTTCACGCCGCTTTCTTGCCGGCTCGCCTGTGGAAACGCCCGTAACCGGCCACGGTGTCAGCATTCTGTCGCGGACTCTTCTTGATTTGCCATGAATGTTGGAGTGGAATATATCGAGATCAATACCAGATAGGTTGTGGCGGACGCGGAAACCGTTTATCACCCGGCGCGTTACGCCAAGAGGAAACGAACAAGGAGCACGCCTCCCCGAAACGGGCGGCGGAGCAAGAAGATGGGCAGGCTGACTCGGACTGCAGTTGTATCGCTGATGGCGCTCGCCTTCGGGCAGCAAGCGGTCGCGCAGGATTCGATCAAGTTCATCGACGGTGGCGATCTCCAGATGCTGGAGCCCAATACGCCGCTGCCTACTCCTTCCCTCGTCAAGGACAAGCCAGCGGCGCCAGCCGTGATCACGCCTCCCGCCGAGTCCCGGGCGGTGCGTATCCAGGCCGATCCCAAGCAGGAAAATATCCGCGTCGGCGTCGACATCAAACTCGAGGAATCCGACCGCATCGAACTGCGCGAGGCCGGGCGTCTTTCGTTCCAGAGCGATATCGGCTCCGTCACCGGCTTTTCGTCCGCCGCCACCGCTGGTCCGTTCGGCACGCGCGGCGGTCCGGTCGATCAGGGTCTCGATACGCGCAGCCTGTTCAGCAAGGCCGCTTCGGTCAATCCGGGCAAGGCGCTGACAGGCGCCGCCGTCCGTGATCCCGGCGCGGTTTCGCCGCGCTTCGCCGGTTTCCGCATCGGCTATGCCGACGGCTTCTCAGCCGACGACCCGCGCGGCGTCGCCCCCTCCGAGCGGGGCTTCGAGGTCTATATCAGTTCCGCGGTTGTCGGACAGGGCCTGCGCAGCGGCGCCTACCTGTCTGAATCCAGCCTCGTCTATGAGACCCCGGCCTATAATTTCGGCCTCAACCTGGGCTATCGCGGCTTCACCGTAGCGGCGTCCTTCCTGCATGGCGGCGGCGGCTCGGTCGTGGGGTACGATGCCTATGATCTGGGCGTGAGCTATGATTTCGGCAACTGGATCACCAGCGTCGCCGTGGGCGGCTATTTCGCCGACCGGTCGCCGATGATGCTGGCCATGGTTGATGTGGACCAGCTGTACAGCGTCGAAATCGGCGCGGCCTATGAACTCCGCCCCGGCATCCGTCTGCTCGGCCGCCTGAAAGTCTTCGATTCGCGCAGCCTGCTGCGTACCGGCCCGCTTGATGGCATGGGCGGCAGCTTCTATTTCGGCACCAGCTTCGGCTTCTGACGCCGCGGTCGTCGCGACCTAGTCGCTCAAGCCCTCCGCCACCGCGCCGATCACCCCTACTCCCGCCACGCCCATACCACGCAATCGCCGCACCGACTCCGTGTCCACGCCGCCCAGCGCATAGACAGGTATTCCGCTGCCCCGCACCAGCGCCGAAAGCTTGGCCGGGCCGAGATAGGGGGCGCCGGGATGGCTGGCGGTGGAAAATACCGGCGAAACGAAGGCCGCATGGGCGCCGGCGGACGCGGCGCGCCGAAGCGCCTTGCGGTCATGGGCCGCAGCCGTCAGCAGCCAGCGTGGATGGCGCCGCCGTATCATGCCGGCCCGGGGAATCAGCCATTGCGGCAGATGCACGCCATCGGCCCCGACGGCCTCGGCCAGCGACACATCTCCCGCCACCAGGACGAGCAGGCCCCGTTTCCGCGACAGACGCACCAGCCGCGTCGCCAGATCTGCCCGGCCGGGCGCGTCGTAATCCCGCAAGATCACGCCCGCGCCGCGCGGCAATGCCCCGGCGGCCGCGATCGGATCGGGGACGCGCCTCGCGTCGGTCATGAACCACAGGGGGGGCAGGCCATCGTCGCCTCCCGCGCGGCGGTGCAGGGCGCTCGCGGCACGCCACAGGGATATGAGCTTGGTACTGGCCATGAACCGGTGACGCTAATATACCAGCACCCAGTCTGACCAGCCGATTGAACCAGGATGCCCGCCCAGCCCACCCTCTCGCAGATTACCGCCCATCTTGCCGAAATCCGCGCCCGTATCGATCAGGCCGCCCGTGCAGGTGGCCGCTCCGGCGCCGACGTGACCCTGATCGCGGTCTCCAAGACCCATCCGGCCGAGACCATCGAGCTGGCGCTGGCGGCGGGCCAGCGGCATTTCGGTGAAAACCGGGTGCAGGAGGCCGAGGCGAAGTGGCCGGCGTTGAAGGAGCGGTTTCCCGATGTGGTGCTGCATCTGATCGGTGGCCTGCAGACCAACAAGGTCAAGGACGCGCTCACCCTGTTCGACGTGATCCATACGGTGGATCGGCCCAGACTGGCTGCCTCCATCGCCCAGCATGCGGGGGAGCTGGGTGTGCGTCCGGCCTGTTTCATCCAGGTCAATACAGGCGAGGAAGAGCAGAAGGGCGGCATCCCGCCGCTGGAGACCGACGGCTTCGTGGCCGAATGCCGCGATGTGCACGGCCTCGATCTGGCGGGCCTGATGTGTATCCCGCCGGTCGGCGACCCACCCGCGCCGCATTTCGCCCTGCTGAAGAAATTCGCCCGCCGCAACGGCCTCGCCGGGCTCAGCATGGGCATGAGCGGCGACTACGAATGCGCGGCGGAGATGGGCGCCACGCATGTGCGCGTGGGATCGGCCATTTTCGGCGTGAGAGCATGAGTTAATCGGCGCTGGCTACTATTATGGTATTCTCGTGTGAGCCACTTGGGGTGCTACGATATGGAGCCGACCAACAAGACGGATAGGTTTTGCTCGGACTGCGGGCTTAGTTTAATTCCATTGCCAAGCCCTCATATTTCCAAAAACTGCGAAACGTGCAATCGACAAATTTTTTTTACTAGAATAAATAAAGATGGGATTAAGGTTGAGAAAGGAGAGAGGTTAACCATTCCAAGCGGATTTATCAGACTATCTTTAGATCCATCAGATGGAGGAAAGCTATTTAGGCCAGGACTATCCTTTCTTATAAAGAAAATGTTTTTATCGGGTCACCCTAAGAATGGCGAAGAGTTAGACGGATTTTTAAGATTAGTAACGGAAGATACAGATAATCACCTTAGTAATCTACCTGAATTATCCGGCCTAGATTTAAAAATAGAAGAGGATGCAAATAAAGCTTTTAAGATACTAGAAGATAAGAGTAATTCATCTTACTATAGAGTGGTTCAGGCCTCTTTTGCAGAGATTGTCAAAAAATTTGTCGGTGCATCGGATGCTACAAACGCTGCATGGGCAGGCTACATGCTCGGAACTTTTCGAGGCCTATCGCTTGTTTCCGAACCACTTTTCGAGCAAACGCTTTGGAGGGGATACCTCGCAAACCAGATTGTTTATGAGGCAGCCGCCGCTGCCGCGCAAACGCCAGCAGAGGCTGAAGCGATTAAAAAGCTTGAGCCACTATTCCGTCGACTCGATGAAGCCACACTCTTTATATGGATTGAGAGCAACCTTCCAATTGGACCGAGGCTGGGTGTTAAGTCTTTGCCAGAAGAGGTATTAAGGAGCTTGGCAAAGTGGCATTTAGCATCATATCAGCGAGAGAGGGAGGGAATAGCACGAACGGCCGTTGAGAAGCGCGCAGAACGTGAATTAAAGATTAAGTGGATCTCGGCAGGAGTAGCTGTAACTACTTGCGTATTTGGCGCATTAAAGGCGGTTGGCTTATTTTGAACTTTCCTGCTACTGTAAATATTCATCTAGAATGCCAACCGGCCCCGCAGTTCCTCGAATGGGACCATGACGTGTTCGCGGTAGGCGGACCGTTCTTGCAGTCGTTCGAACCAGGCTTCCACATGGGCAAAACGAGGTTTGGCCAGATCCAGCGAGTACCAGCGGTGAATGGTGCAGGCGGCGGGGATATCTCCCATGGTGAGCCGTTCGCCGCTTAGCCAGGGCTGACGCGACAACACCTCGTCCATCAGACCGAACAGATGGATGGTCCGGTCCAGCGCGCTGTTGATGAATGCCCAGTCACGTTGTTCGGGCGGGGTGCGAAAATATCCCCAGAACAAATCCATGAAGGCGGGCTGCAAGGCTGTAGCGCACCAGTCAGTCCAGCGATCGACCAGAGCGCGTTCCGCCGGATCCCCGGGCCAGAACGTGCCTGCTCCGTAGCGGGCAGACAGATATCGAAGGATGGAATGGGATTCCCACAGCACCAGCTCGCCATCTTTGATCACCGGCACTTTGCGATTGGGATTCATCGCGCCGAATTCCGGCGTGTCGAGACCACCATAGCGACCGCCGGTGTCGATACGGCGGTGCGGCAGGTCTAACTCGGCCAGCAGCCACATGACCTTGAACACGTTCTGGGAAGTTTTCCGGCCCCAGACCGTGATCATCCTAAAGCACCTCGATCTCGGCGCCCTTGCGCGCTTCGCGGAGGATGGCGAGCAGGTCCTCGACCGCCACCGCCACGCAGCCTTCCGTCGGGCTATAGCCCGGCGCGGCCACGTGCAGGAAGATGGCGCTGCCGGCGCCGGGGACCACGGGCGCGTCGTTATGGCCGAGCACGACGATCACGTCATAGAGATGATCGTTCCGCCACAAGGGCTCGGTGCGGGCCGGATAGGGCGTAATCACCTTGGAATTGTAGGTCGGATAATCCGGATCGTCGCACCAGGCATCGTCCGGATACAGCTTGATCACCGGCAGCCGGGTGTAGGGTGTCTCGATGCGGTCTGGTCGGAAATAGACCCGGCGCAGTGGAAAGCGGCCCACGGGCGTCGCGCCGTCGCCTTCCTTCTTGTCCTCGCGCACGCCGCCCTTGCCCAGCGCGCAGCGCACCGTCCGGTCTCCCCATGACAGGGTGCCGTCGCGGGTGACGGTGAGATGCAGGCTCAGCTCTTGCTCCGGGCCTTCAGGCCCGGTCCCGACAGATAGTGGCCGCTGCGCTTGGCCTTGGTGGCCAGATACAGTTCGTTGTGGGCGTTGGACGGAAATTCGTGCGGTACCCGTTCGACCACTTCGATACCAAAGCGCGCCAGCGAATCCACCTTGTCCGGATTGTTGGTCATCAGACGCACCCGGTCGAAGCCCAGATTGCGCAGCATTTCCGCCGCGGGCAGGAACAGACGCTCGTCCGCGTCGAAGCCCAGCCGTTCATTGGCCTCTACCGTATCGAAGCCGTCATCCTGCAGATGATAGGCGCGCAGCTTGTTGATCAGGCCGATGCCGCGGCCTTCCTGCGCCAGATACAGGAGGATGCCGCTTCCCGCCGCGCCGATGGCCGCGATGGCGCCCTGGAGTTGCTGGCCGCAATCGCATTTCAGCGAGCCGAGCAGATCGCCCGTGAAGCATTCGGAATGCAGCCGGATCAGCACGGGCTCGTCGGGCGGCGGATCGCCGATCACGATCGCCAGATGCTCCACGCCGCCATCCTCTGGCCGGAACGCGATCACACGGGTGTTTTCGGCGCCGTGCAGCGGCACGCGGGCGGACGATACCGGACGCAAGCTGATCGCCGCGACCTCGTCATAGGCCTCGATGTCTTCCGCGCTGACGCTGGGGATGGAGTCGGAATCCACCATGTCCACAGGCACCGTCACCACCGCCGGCAACAATTGGCCTAACTTGCACAATTTGATGGCGGCGCGCACGGCGGCGGGCACGGCATCCCATGACCGGGCGAAGGGCCCCCGCATGGGATTGTCCAGATCATGGGTCGGATCCGCCAGCGAGCGGATCAGCCGGGCGTTGAAATGAGTGGCGACAGGCATGCGAATGATGTCCGCGCCTGTCGGGTTGATGCGTAGAACGGCAGCCCGGTTGGCGGTCAGCGCCACCATGGGCGTTTCGCTGGACCGGCGCTTGATGTCGACCATTGTTTCCGGCGTCACCGACTCCGCGGCAAGGCACAGGATGGAGCGCTCGCCATCGGTCACCGCCGCCAGTCGTCCGCGGCGCAGCGCGGCGAATGCATCATCGACCCGCCGCAGCAACGCATGCCGCGCGTCGGCGTCCCGGGCAAATGTCGGCTTCCAGTTCATGGGACTTATATACGGCGACCAGAAGCCGTATAACAGAGGAATAGAGAATACGGTACAGCGAGGGGGTCTCGATATGTCCGTGCATAGACACGTGCTGCTGATCGACGATGACGCCGATCTGCGGCGCACGCTCGCCGATCAGTTGACACTGATCGACGACTTCACCGTCGAGGAAGTCTCGACCGGCACCGAGGGCCTGAAGAAGGTTCGTGGCGGTGACTACAATCTCGTGCTGCTCGATATCGGCCTGCCGGATCTGGATGGGCGCGAAGTCTGCCGCCTCATCCGCCGCGCCGGGATGAAGATGCCCATCATCCTGCTCACGGCCGCCGCGACGGATGCGGACACCATTCTGGGCCTGGAGTCGGGGGCCAATGATTATGTGGTGAAACCGTTCAATTTCGCCGTGTTGCTCGCCCGCATGCGCGCCCAGCTCCGCCAGTTCGAGCAAAGCGAGGACGCTGTGTTCCGCATGGGACCCTACACCTTCCGTCCCAGCCAGAAGCTGCTGGTGGACGAGGAACGGGGCAGCCAGAAGGTCCGCCTGACCGGCAAGGAAACCGACATCCTGAAATATCTCTACCGCGCCGCCGGCTCGGTCAGTCGAGAGGTCCTTCTGGACCAGGTGTGGGGATACAATGCCAGCGTCAGCACGCATACGCTCGAAACCCATATCTACCGGCTGCGGCAGAAACTGGAACGGGACCCCGCGAACGCGACCATCCTGATCACCGAGGGCGGCGGCTACCGCCTGCGGCCCTGAGGATGTCCGCGCCGTTCGAGGTCACGTTCTGGGGCGTGCGCGGGTCGATCCCGTGTTCCGGGCCGGCGACCGCGCGCTATGGCGGCAACTCGTCCTGCGTGGAAATGCGATGCGGCGACCGGCGACTGGTGTTCGACGCGGGCTCCGGTATCCGCCAGCTGGCCGCGACCATGACCGGTCCGCAGGAGTTCGACCTGCTGTTCAGCCATTTTCACTACGATCACGTGATCGGGCTTCCCTTTTGCGCGCCGCTCTACCGGCCGCATACCCGCTGCCGCCTCTGGGGCGGGCGCACGGGAATGGAAACGGGCGTGCGCCAGGTGCTGTCGGACTTCATGGCCGCGCCGCTGTTTCCGCTGCGGCTGGATTTCTTCGCGGGCAACCTCAGCTTCCACGATTTCCGCCCCGGGGAATCCATCGATCTGGGCGACGGTATCCGGCTACAAACGGCGGCCTTGAACCATCAGGACGGGGCAACGGGATACCGTGTGGAGTTCGCTGGCCGTGCCGCCTGCTACGTGACCGACACCGAACAGCCCGAAGGCCGGCTCGATCCGGGCATCCTCCGGCTGATCGACGGCGCGGATCTGTTTATCTACGATTGCACCTACACCGACGAGGAATATCCGGCGCACAAGGGCTGGAGCCATTCCACCTGGCAGGAAGGCATGCGCCTCGCCGACGCGGCCGGGGTCGGCACCTTCGCCATTTTCCACCACGATCCCGGGCATGACGACGACTTCATGGATGGCGTGGCGGCCCAGGCCGAGCAGGCCCGGCCCGGAACGATCGTCTCCCGCGACGGTATGTCGCTGATGCTCTGAACGGCGGCCTCCGGGTTCAGACCTCCAGATCCACCGTAACCGGGACGTGATCCGAGGCGCGTTCCCAGCCGCGAGCCTCGTCGAGGATATGGACGGACCGCAGGCTGGATTTCAGCTCGGGCGTCACCCAGATGTGATCCAGCCGTCGGCCCCGGTTTGACTCGCGCCAGTCCTTCGCGCGATAGCTCCACCAGCTGTAGAGCTTCTCCGGCTCGGGATGAAACTCGCGGATGGCATCGATCCAGCCGGTCTTGAGCAGCGCCGTGAGCTTTTCCACCTCGACTGGGGTGTGAGAGACCACGTTGAGCAGCTGCTTGTGCGACCAGACATCGAATTCCGACGGCGCCACGTTCAGGTCGCCGACCAGGATCATCCTCCCGTCCGGACGGCACCGGCCGGTGAACCAGTCGGTTGCCTCGTCGAGAAACATCAGCTTGTGGGCGAACTTCTCGTTCACCGACGGATCCGGCTCGTCGCCGCCGGCGGGGATGTAGAAATTGTGCACCTCGATGCCGCCGCGCAGCGTCGCGTGGACGTGGCGGGCATCTTCCTTGCCGCACCAGTTGCGCCGCTCCGAGGCCTCGAACGGCCAGCGCGACAGAATGGCGACGCCGTGATAGCCCTTTTGTCCGGCGACCACATGATGGGTATAGCCAAGCTTTTCGAACGGCTTCAGCGGGAACATGGGGTCGGGAACCTTGGTTTCCTGCAGACAGATCACGTCAGGCTGCAGGCGTTCGATCAGCGCGGTAGCCAGATTGATGCGCAGGCGCACCGAATTGATGTTCCACGTCGTCAGCCGAAGGCTCATGCGGATTCCGTCTAGAAGATGTTGAAGGTGCGGCCGCTGAGGCCGATCGGCCAGCGCCCACGCTCGAACAGCCGGAACTTCAGGCCGAAGGGATGATCCTCCACCGCCTGGGCGGCCAGCACCAGCGCCGCCTGATAACAGGCCTGGACTGCAGCGCCAGTGGCGGCCTCGATCACCTCCGGCTCCTCGATCGGCCACAGCGAGGCGGCGTTGGCCGTCGCTTCGACGATCTGCGGTCCAGCGGCCTCGGCGATGAAGGACAACGTGTCGCTCAGGCTTTCCTCGTCGAACTGCATCAGCGCCTCGCGGCTCAGATCGGCGCGTAATTGTTCCTCGACTTCCCAGGCTTCGCTGTTCAGGTCCGTACTGCTGGCGGCATCGCCGGCTTCGGCCCAGTCCATGACCGGCACGGGTGTCGCGTCGGGAAAGCCCAGCATGTCCAGATAGCGCTGGGCCAGTGCCCGGTCGGTCTCGTCCAGGGGCTCGCCGATCCGGCTGAACCAGGGCATGCGCTCGACCACTTCGCCGAGGCGGCGGATGGCGGTCAGCGCGGCCAGCTGGTCTTCGTCCAAGCCGTCCAGATCGTCGTCGTCATCATGATCCATGGGTCATCCTCCGCGCCCTTTGTAGGTCCCGGGGGCCCGGACGTCGAGCCCCAGACATGAATAAGCCCGGCCAAGAGAAAATACTTGGCCGGGCTCTGCGCTGTTACGCAAGGTACCAGGAGGGGGGTCCGGTACCGGCAACGCGAGACGCAGAACACCAAGGGAGGGGATGTGATACTGCGTCTGTAGGGCGTCGCTGTGCGTGTATTTGGTTGCGTCGTCACAAAAATTCAACAGTCTTTTTGCCTATTTTTGCACCACAGATATGCAAATCCAATTCAAGTTGGAACGTCAAAGCCTTAAGCTTGCGCAGAAATGACCCAGCACTGCCCATAAAGCAGGCTACATGCGGTAAAGAAACAGCCCTGACGACGAATCACCGACAGAAAAACCGGTTTTTCTATTTGGTGGGTGGGCCGCCGCGCTGTGGCCTCGGGTCCTTGAAGCTCCAGAGACTCTTGGACAGATCGACGTTGGTCTCCAGATCATCAAGCGCCACGATGGTCGAGGCGCCGCGTTCATCGACGACCTCCCATTCCGTCAGCTTCAACGGGTTGCGAGAGAAGGTCAGCATCATGGTGCCCTCGTCGCGCTTCTTGGGGTCGACGATGGCAACGTTGATCCGGTCGGCGTTGCGGCGCATCCGCAGGACCTGAACATCCTGGCCGAAGATGATGTCGCTGCGCACCAGCGCCCGGAGAGGCGTGTCGTTGATCGGCCACCGGGTCACCTGCTTGAGATCATAGTCGACCAGGGTGATGATCTTGCCGTCCGCGACGACGAGCAGCGGCGATGGCGGTTCGTATTCGAAGCGCAACTTGCCAGGTTTCTCCAGCGACAGGGTGCCGCTGGAGACGGCCATGTTGGGCGCGACCTGGTTGAAACGGGCCCGAAGGGACTTGATGTTCTTCAGATAGGCCTGCACTGCGGCCATGTCCTGTGCCTCGGTGGTCGAGAGCGCGGGAGCCGCGGTTTTCGCAGGCGGGGCGGCAACGGCCGTGGTCACGGCGGCGCCGGCGACGAGGCCCATCAGGGCAAGGGCGGATACAGCGTGTCGAATCATGGGGGCAGCCTATCTGGGGAAACCTGACTTTACCATGAACGCGATCACCGAGTGGGGGTTCGGCCGGTCAGCCGCTGTGATCGCCGATGAGCACCTCGCGCTTGCCCACATGGTTCGCGCCGCTGACCACGCCTTCCTTTTCCATGCGTTCGATGATGCGGGCGGCCCGGTTGTATCCGATCTGCAGATGGCGCTGCACGAAGCTGGTCGACGCCTTGCCCTCGCGCGCCACCAGCGCGACCGCCTGATCATACAGCTGGTCCTCGCTGCCGCCCTCGCCGCCGCCGCCGGCCATGTCCAAAATGGTCTCGAACCCGCCTTCCGGCTCCTCCGTGACGCTGGTCATGTAATCGGGCGCGCCCTGCGCCTTCAGGAAGCGGACCACATCCTCGACCTCGCCATCGGTGACGAACGGGCCGTGGACGCGGGTGACCTTGCCGCCCGCCGCCATGTAGAGCATGTCGCCCTTGCCCAGCAGCTGCTCGGCGCCCTGCTCGCCCAAAATGGTGCGGCTGTCGATCTTGGAGGTCACCTGGAAGCTGATCCGTGTGGGGAAGTTCGCCTTGATGGTGCCGGTGATGACGTCGACCGAGGGTCGCTGCGTCGCCATGATCAGGTGAATGCCGGCGGCGCGAGCCATCTGCGCCAGCCGCTGGATCGAGCCTTCCACATCCTTGCCGGCGACCATCATAAGATCGGCCATCTCATCGACGATGATGACGATCAGCGGCAGACGCGTCAGCTCCAGCGGCTGGTCCTCGTAGACCGGGCGGCCGGTTTCCGGGTCGAAGCCGGTCTGCACCGTGCGCGCGAGCTGCTCGCCCTTGTTCAGCGCTTCCACGACGCGGTCGTTATAGGCGGCCAGATTGCGCACGCCGAGCTTCGACATGGCCTTGTAGCGGTCTTCCATCTCGCGCACGGCCCATTTCAGGGCCACCACGGCCTTGCGCGGATCGGTCACCACCGGCGTCAGCAGGTGGGGAATGTCGTCATAGACCGACAGCTCCAGCATCTTCGGGTCGATCATGATGAAACGGCATTCCTGCGGCGGCAGTTTGTACAGCAGCGACAGGATCATGGTATTGATGCCGACCGACTTGCCCGAGCCGGTCGTGCCCGCGATCAGCAGATGCGGCATCGCCGCCAGGTCGGCGACGACCGGCGTGCCACCGATATCCTTGCCCAGCACCATGGGCAGGCGTGCCTTCGACTTGTCGTAGGAAGTATCGCCGAGCAATTCCCGCAGCAACACGGTTTCCCGGCTGGCGTTGGGCAATTCGATGCCGATGGCGTTGCGGCCGGGAACCACGGCGACGCGTGCCGAAATGGCGCTCATGGATCGGGCGATGTCGTCGGCAAGGCCGATGACGCGCGACGATTTGGTGCCGGGCGCCGGCTCAAGTTCGTACAGGGTCACCACCGGACCGGGGCGAACCTGGATGATCTTGCCCTGGACGCCGAAATCGTCGAGCACGGTCTCGAGCAGCCGGGCGTTCTGCTCGAGCGCCTCTTCGTTGATCCGTGTCGTCTTGTGCGCGGGCGTGGGTTCTTCCAGCAGCGCCAGCGGCGGCAGGCTGAACGTGGACGAGCCGGGCATGAACTCCAGTGTCGGCTGCTTTTCTTCCTCGGCCCGACGGCTTTCCTTGGCTTTTTTCGGCTCGCGCTGGACGATGGTCGGCTTGTCGCGCACCGGCGGAGCGTCGTCGGTCTCGTGCGTCTCCGGCACCTCGGCAGCCTGACGCTTCAGGCGCGGCGCGGCGCGTTCCCGGGGCGCGTCGGCGACCGGATCGGGCTCCCACGCGGGCTCCCGCTCGTCGCTCTCGGCCCTGGCGCGCAGGACGTAGCCAATGGGCGCATACAGGAAGCGGCCCACATTGCGCCAGTGACGGATGCTGAAGCCCATGGTCGGCAGCAACACCATCATCGCCAGAACCCCAAGCACCAGGCCGGGAATGAACGACGGGACGAAGGAGGGCAGCACCGATCCCAGCAGGCTGTCATGCAGCAGCCGGCCCATCATCCCGCCTGGCCCCGCTTGCAGCGGCCATTCAAGCGCCGGCGCGATGGCCGTGGCGGCGAAGGCGGCCAGCACCAGGCACAGCGGCAGCAGGGCCAGATAGAACCATATGGAGCGAAGGCCTTGGTGCGTCATGATCCGCCAGCCCCAGCCCAGCAGCGCCAGGGCGATGGCGTAGCCCGCCAAGCCAACGGCCTGAATCAGCAGATCGGCGATCCATGCGCCCGCGCCGCCCATCCAGTTGGTGGCGATCGCGTCCGTTTCCGTGTTCAGGCTCGGGTCGGCGGGATTGAAACTGAACAGGGCCAGCGCGAAGACCACCGCCAGTCCGATGACGGCCAAGCCGCCCAGCTCGATCAGCCGGCGCTGCATGAAGGCGACGAAGGCCGCCGGCAGAAACGAGCTGCGCGTCGACGCGGTGCTTGTCCGTGCCATCAGGGTGTCCCGCCTTCCAGCGTGTCGCGGATGCTATGCAGGGCCAGTTCCGTAACCTCCAGCGAATTCACCAGGGCGACCCGGATATAGGCCGCGCCGGGATTATAACCCGAAGCATCGGGCCGCGCCAAATATGCTCCGGGCAGCACGCGCACGCCGGCCTTGCCCCACAAGTCGCGGCAGGCCGCCTCGCCGTCGCCGACATCGAGCCACAGATAGAAACCGCCGCCGGGCCGGTAGGCGCCGAAGCGGCCCTCGAGAATCCGCTCGGCGGCATCGAACTTGGCCCGGTAGAGGACGCGGTTTTCCTCCACATGCGCCTCGTCGCTCCACGCGGCGGCGGCGGCGGCATAAACCGGCAGCGGCGACGGCGCGCCCGCGTAGGAGCGCAGCTCGCGGTAGGCGGCGATCAGCCGCGGATCACCGGCGACGAAGCCCGAGCGCAGGCCCGGCACGTTCGATCGCTTGGACAAGGATTGGAAACTCAGCACGTTCGCATAGGGATCCGCGGGATCCCCCAGGCCGCGGCGCGCCATGCTCAGGCAGGCCTCCAGCGCGCCGACCGGCGGCGCGTCCGGGTAAATCTCGCCGTAGCATTCGTCCACCACCAGGGTGATGTCGTGTGCGCGGCACAGGCCGATGACCGAGTCGAAATAGGCCTGATCGGCGACGGTGCCCTGCGGATTGGCGGGCGTGCACAGGTAGATCAGCGCCGTTCGTGCCAGCACGGCCGGATCGAGACCGGCGAAATCCGGCAGGAACCCGGTGGAAGCGGTGGCCGGCACGTAGAACGGCTCGGCGCCGGCCGCCAGCGCGGCGGCGGCATAGCACTGGTAGAACGGGTTGGGCATCAGCACCAGCGGGCGCTGGCCGCTCTTGCTGTCCGGTATGGCGATGAAGGCGACGTTGAACAGACCCTCGCGCGTGCCCGAGACCGGCAGAACATGCTGGTCCGGATCCATCGCGGGCAGACCGTAGCGCCGCTCCAGCCATCCGGCGACCGCCTGCTGCCAGGCGGGCGTGCCCTGGATCGGCGGATATTTGGCGTATCCGACGCTGTTGGCTTCCAGCACCTCGTTGATGAAGGCTGGCATGGGATGGCGCGGCTCGCCGATGGTCAGGTCGAGCGGCGCGTTGCGGCCGGCCGGCACCTTGTCGAGCAGGGCGCGCAGCTGGGTCCATGTATGGGCGGGAAGTTGCTGGAAACGGGGATTGAGCACCGGTCACCGGAACAAAAGAAAAACGCGCCGCACTGTACCGGGCGGCGCGTTGATCGACAAGGTGCAGCCTGTTCTACCGTCCCGTGACGTCCTCCTCGGGCGTCGCGCCGATCTGGTGGATCGACAGGTCGGCGCCGCGGAACTCCTGTTCCTGGGTCAGCCGGATGCCGATGGTCGCCTTGATCGCGCCGTAAATGGCAAGGCCGGCGGCGAACGCGAACAGCGCGCCGCCGATGCTGCCGACCAGCTGGCTCATGACGCTCACGCCGCCCATGCCGCCCAGAGCGGTCTGACCGAAGATGCCGCAGGCGATGCCGCCCCACAGGCCGCACAGGCCATGCAGCGGCCAGACACCGAGCACGTCGTCGATCTTCCATTTGTTCTGGCACCAGGTGAAGGCATAGACGAACAGCACGCCCGCCGCGCCGCCCACCGCCAGCGACCCCAGCGGATGCATGACGTTGGACCCGGCGCACACCGCCACCAGCCCGGCCAGCGCGCCATTATGGGCGAAGCCGGGATCGTTGCGGCCGACCAGCCACGAGGTCAGGATACCGCCGGCCATGGCCATCAGCGAATTGATCGCCACCAGTCCGTTGATCGCGGCGACGCTCTGGGCGCTCATCACGTTGAAGCCGAACCAGCCGATGCACAGCAGCCACGAGCCCAGCGACAGGAACGGGATGTTCGACGGCGGGATGCCGACCACGGTGCCGTCCTTGCGATAGCGGCCATGGCGCGCGCCCAGCATGAGCACGGCGCCGAGCGCGACCCAGCCGCCGAAGGCGTGGACGACGACCGAACCGGCGAAATCGTTCATCTTCGCGCCGAACTGGGCCTCGAGAAACGTCTGAACGCCGTAGTTGCCGTTCCAGAACACGCCCTCCACCAGCGGATAGGCGACGCCGACGATCACGGCGGTCGCCATCAGCTGCGGCGCGAAACGGGCGCGCTCGGCGATACCGCCCGAAATGATGGCGGGGATTGCGGCCGCGAAGGTCAGCAGGAAGAAGAACTTCACCAGATCATAGCCGTTGGCCGCGAAGGCCGAACCTGGCGCGGTCCCGGAGATGGTGGCGGCATCCTGCAGGAAGGACACGCCATAGGCGACACCATAACCGACGAAAAAATAGGCAATGGTCGACATGGCGAAATCGACCAGGATCTTCATCAGGCCGTTGACCTGGTTCTTCTTGCGCACGGTGCCGACTTCGAGAAACCCGAAACCCGCATGCATGGCAAAGACGAGGATGGCCCCCATCAGCACGAAAAAGACGTCAGCTTCCCGACCGGACGCGTCCATTTGCTCTCTCCCTTTTTCTCTCTCCCGCGATCAAAGCGTGAGCACGCCGACCGCATTGACGGCAAAAGGGAAACCAAGAACCGTGCCAATCGACGACAGCTTTGTCGATTTACAGGAAAATCAACAGGTTACGGGCGTCAGGACGTTGGCTGCGCCGCCGCTAAAGAACAGAGCGACTGCTTAAAAAACGAGCCGGGCCCGCCCGGAACGATTAAATTCTGGGCAGGCCCGGTGGAGAGACCGGCTGGGAGGAGCCGGGGAGAGATCGTCGCGGAAGGGCCCGTCCGGGAGAGAGACGGCCGGGCCCCGCCCGCGATGATTACTGCAGCGATTCGCCGTGCAGGCTGACGTCGAGGCCTTCGACCTCCTGTTCCTTCGTCACGCGGATGCCCATGACCATGTCGATGAGCTTGAGCAGGATGAAGGTGACGATGCCGCTCCACAGCACGGTGGCGACGATGCCCTCGAGCTGCTTGACGACCTGGCCGATGCTGCCGGCGGTACCGCCGATGGCTTCGACCGCGAACAGGCCGGTCAGCGCGGCGCCGACGATGCCGCCCACGCCGTGAACGCCCCAGACGTCCAGGCTGTCGTCATAGCCCAGCGCCTTCTTCAGGCTGGTGGCGGCGAAGAAGCAGATCACGCCGGAAGCCAGGCCGATGATCAACGCGCCCATCGGGCCGACGAAACCGGAAGCCGGGGTGATGGCGACCAGACCGGCGACGGCGCCGGAGATGATGCCGAGCACGCTGGGCTTCTTGTGGACGATCCATTCGACGAACATCCAGGCCAGCGCCGCGGCCGCGGTGGCGACCTGGGTGACCAGCATGGCCATGCCGGCACGGAAGTCGGCGGCGACGGCGGAACCGGCGTTGAAGCCGAACCAGCCGACCCACAGCATGGACGCGCCGATCAGGGCGAGGGCCAGGTTGTACGGGGCCATGTTTTCCTGACGGTAGCCATGACGCTTGCCGAGGACGATACAGGCGACCAGGCCGGCGATACCCGCGTTGATGTGAACGACGGTGCCGCCCGCGTAATCGAGGACGCCTTCACCGGCGAGGAAACCGCCGCCCCACACCCAGTGACAGACCGGCGCGTAGACGATCAGGCTCCACAGGGTCATGAACACCAGCATGGACGAGAACTTCATGCGGTCGGCGAACGCGCCGGTGATCAGGGCCGGGGTGATGATCGCGAAGGTCATCTGGAAGGTGATGAAGACGCTTTCCGGCACCGCATAGGACAGCGCGTCGAGCGTCAGATGGTTGAGAAACGCCTTGTCCAGGCCGCCCCAGAAGGCGTTGAGCCCGCCGCCGTCACCGAAGGCGATGCTGTAGCCGGCGACCATCCACACGATGGACATCACGCAGCAGATGGCGAAGCTCTGCATCAGCGTCGCGAGAATGTTCTTCTTGCGAACCATGCCGGCATAGAACAGGGCTAGGCCGGGGATCGTCATGAACAGGACCAGCGCGGTGGCGGTCAGCATCCATGCCGTGTCGCCCGCACTCAGGGTCGGCGGCGGCGCGTCCTGCGCGAAAGCAGGGACGGCGGCGGCGCAAAAGGCGGCGAGGACGGATCCTGCTGCCACAAGGGTCGATTTCATTCGCATTGGGTTATTTCTCCCTAGGTCTTGTTCTAGACGGCGGTAGAGCCGGTTTCGCCGGTCCGGATGCGGGCGGCGTATTCGACGGGCACGACAAACAGCTTGCCGTCGCCGATATTGCCGGTCTTGGCGGCCGCCATGATGGCCTCCACCACCGCTTCGGTTTTTTCCGCGGGGACCACCAGTTCGAGCTTCAGCTTCGGCAGGAAGCTGACGTCGTACTCCGCACCCCGGTAGATTTCGGTATGGCCCTTCTGCCGCCCGAATCCCTTGACCTCGCTGACGGTCATCCCCGCCACGTCGAGTTCAGTCAGTGCCTCGCGCACCTCCTGCAGCTTCGACGGTTTGATGATCGCAATGATCAATTTCATGGGATCGTCCTTTGCCTCGTGGATCCAACTTTTCTGGGAAAGGAGGTCTTGAGCGCAGGACGCCCGGCTCCCTTCTGACCATCACAGAGTCAAGAACCGTGCCAGTTGCGGGATTATTATCTAAATCATTGATATAAAAAAGAAATATCAATTATGGCAGACTCGTGGTGGGCTGTGCGCGAAGTTTCATCACTGTCTATTATTTGTGCAAATATGTTTATATGCCTCTAATTTGATCGAAAATCGCTGATCCATATGGGCTGGACAACGTATTGTCCCACCGGCCATGGTTACACATATGACCCAGTCCCCTGCAGCCATCCGGTCTGCCCTGCGCACC
Source organism: Iodidimonas sp. SYSU 1G8 (assembly GCF_039655775.1). Lineage (NCBI taxonomy): Bacteria > Pseudomonadati > Pseudomonadota > Alphaproteobacteria > Iodidimonadales > Iodidimonadaceae > Iodidimonas > Iodidimonas sp. SYSU 1G8. The sequence continues at coordinate 236,937 of NZ_JBBYXJ010000002.1, forward strand.
GATGTCCTCATCGTCGGCGGCGGCCTCGCCGGCCTCAGCCTCGCCGTCGCCCTCGGCCGCGCCGGCCTCGACGTGACCGTTGCGGAACGCTCGGACCTGAGCACGATGGTGGTGCCGGAATTCGACGGTCGGGTGACCGCCGTGGCCTATGCTTCATGGCGGCTGCTCGATGCCATCGGCGCCTGGCGGTACATGGAAGAGTACGCACAACCGATCCTCGATATCCGCGTCACCGATGGCGACGCGCCGGTCTTCCTGAATTTCGATCACCGGGCGCTGGGCAACGAGCCTTTCGGCTATCTGGTGGAGAACCGGCATCTTCGCCTCGGTCTTCTGCGCGCTCTCGCCGATCTGGGCACGGTCAGGCTCGTCCACCCGGCCGAAATCGACGGCATGGACGTGGTCCCCGGCGGCGTGAACGCGCGGCTGACTGGCAGCGGCGGAATCCGCGCCGCGTTGGCCGTCGCGGCCGACGGTCGGCAATCGCCGCTGCGCGAGGCGGCGGGCATCGGGCTCGTGGGACACCGGTATGCCGAAACCGGAATCGTCACCACGATCGAGCATGAGCATGACCATCGTGGCATCGCCCATGAACGGTTCCTGCCGGCCGGACCGTTCGCCATCCTGCCGCTCACGGGCAACCGGTCATCGCTGGTCTGGAGTGAAAAGCACGCCGTGGCCAAGGCGCTTCTGGCGCTCGACGACGCTGCCTTCAATGCCGAGATCATGCGCCGGATGGACGGCTTTCTCGGCGAGGTCCGGGCCGTCGGGCCACGGTTCAGTTATCCCTATGCGGTGCATGTGGCGGAGAAATTCGCTGGCGACCGGCTGGCGCTGGTGGGCGATGCCGCGCACGGCATTCACCCCATCGCGGGGCAAGGGTTGAATTTGGGCTGGCGCGACGTGGCGGCGTTGGCCGAACTCGTGGTCGATGCCGCCCGCCTAGGGCTCGATGTGGGGTCGCCGCTGCTCTTGGAACGCTATGATCGCTGGCGCCGCGTCGATACCCTGACGCTGGCGGCCGTGACCGACGCGTTGAACACGCTGTTCACCAATGACGTCGCGCCGGTCCGGCTGGCCCGCGACGCGGGCCTCGCCCTGGTGAATCGTATCGATCCGCTCAAGCGGTTTTTCATGCAGCATGCGCGGGGAACGGTCGGTGAGCTACCGCGCCTCTTGAAGGGCGACGCGCTCTAGCACCCCGCGTCACGGCATGGTGATATGCCGTGCACGATCCTGCGCGCCGGCGCCATTGGCCAGGTCGCGGGCTTTCACGATGCGATGTTCGACGGTGCCGAGCGCCTCGAGATCCTCGCGCGAGTAGAGGCAGTGGCGGGCATCGCGCAGGAATTCGGCGGCCAGCGCGAGGGTTTCCGCATCACGTCTTCCAAGGGCGGGACCACGGCCCACATTCTGGTCCAGCCACATACGGCAATAAGTCTGTATCGAATCCGACATTCATCTCTCCGGCGTTTACTCATCGCCCGGCCCAGGGGGCGACCGCCGCAGGATCGTTTCCGGATGCCGGTCGAACATTGATCCGGCGCAAAAAAAAGGCCGCCAGCGACAGCTTGCGGCCCAAGGTTTGGGGGAGTCATCCGGCCGGTTAAGGGAGGGGAAAAACCGACCGAACATGACCTTTATAGAGGGTCCAACATTAACGCCGGATTAACGGCTTTCAGAAATCACGCCTCATTTGAAAAGTTTCGCGGCCGCCGACTGGCTGGATTCCTTGGACTCCATCAGTTTTCGGGTGCGCACGATCTCCGCCTCCAGCAGCTGGACGCGTTCCTTCAGTTCATAGACCGACATGTCATCGAGCGATTCCTTGGCCAGGGCCGCGGCGCCGGCCGGGCGCTGCCGGGGCAGGTCGTCCAAATCCACCTTGTCCTCCTTCGTCTCACTGCTATGGTTCGGCCAACTGTACTTTAAATCGGGGATTTCCAGAATGACCGACCTGCCCATGACCGCGCCGGCCATCGTCGTCACCCAGCCGGGCGGTCCGGAAAACATGGTGCTCCGGGACATTCCGGTGGACGCGCCCAAGGCGGGCGAGATCCTGATCCGCGTCCGCGCCGCCGGCATCAACCGGGCCGACGCGGTGCAGCGCGAAGGTCATTATCCGCCGCCCAAGGGCTCGTCGGAGATCATGGGCCTGGAATGCGCGGGCGAGGTCGCCGCGCTGGGCGAAGGCGTCACCGAGTTCAAGATTGGTGACAGGGTCTGCGCGCTGCTGGCCGGCGGCGGCTACGCCACCTACTGCGCCGTCCCCGCCGTTCAGGCGCTGCCGCTGCCGAAGGGCTATAGTTTCGAGCAGGGCGCCGCGATCATGGAGACCTTCTGCACGGTATGGACCAATGTGTTCGAGCGCGGTCGGCTGCAGGCGGGCGAGCGCCTGCTGGTGCATGGCGGCTCGTCGGGCATCGGTACCGCCGCCGTCGCCCTTGCCGCGGCGCGCGGGGCGGAAGTCTACGCGACCGCCGGAACGGCCGAGAAATGCGCCGCCTGCGCCGATCTGGGTGCCAAGCGGGCGATCAACTACAAGACCGAGGACTATGTCGAGGTCATCAAGGCGGAAACCGGCAAGGAAGGTGTCGATGTCGTTCTCGACATGGTCGGCGGCGATTATCTGACCCGCGACATCTCGATCATGCGGCTCGAAGGCCGGCATGTCAGCATCGCGACCCTGGGCGGCCACACGGCCGAAATCCCGATCATGCAGATCATGCTCAAACGCCTGACCATCACCGGCTCGACGCTGCGCACGCGCACCCCCGAACAGAAGGGGTCCGTGGTACGCGGCGTTCACGAGAATGTCTGGCCGCTGTTCGAGAGCGGGCGCATCGCCCCGGTAATCGATTCGGTCATGCCGCTCGCCGCCGCGGCCGATGCCCATCGCCGCATCGAATCAAGCGCCCATATCGGCAAGATCATCCTGAAGGTGGATTAGCAATTTCTTTTCATCCCGGGGGCCAGCGCCTATATAGGAGCGAACATCCGAGCCTTGACTTCAGGTCGGCGCCAGTACGGCGCGCAGGAGACTATTGATGAACCTACCGTTGATGCCGAAGGCAACCGCCGTCTGGCTGGTCGACAACACCAAGCTGACGTTCCGTCAGATCGCCGATTTCTGCGGCCTGCACGAGCTGGAAGTCCAGGGCATCGCCGACGGTGAAGTGGCGCAGAACATCGTCGGCCTGGACCCGGTCGGCAATGGCCAGCTGACCAAGGAAGAGATCGCCCGCTGCGAAGCCCACCCGACGGGTGTGCTGAAGCTGAACCAGCCGGTCATCCCGGAAGCCAAGAAGCGCAAGGGCCCGCGTTATACGCCGGTGTCCAAGCGTCAGGATCGCCCGGACGCCATCGCCTGGCTGGTGAAGTTCCATCCGGAACTGACCGATGCGCAGGTTGGCAAGCTCATCGGCACCACCAAGCCGACCATTGCCTCGATCCGCAACCGGACGCACTGGAACATGGCCAATCTGAAGCCGACCGACCCGGTGACGCTGGGTCTGTGCAGTCAGGTCGAGCTGGACGAGGCCATCCGTTCGGCGGCGGCGCGTCTGGAAAAGCTCCGCCCGGCGCAGCCGGAGGGTACGCCCGCCGGCATGGGCGAGCAGCCCTATGTGGATCTGGGATCCCTGCCGCAGCCCGACATCAACTTCGACTGAGCCGTCGTAACCCGCGACGCGGCTGCCCGAAGGAAGCCGCGCGGCGGGCAAGACGATACGCCGCCTGTCAGGGGCGAGACTGCCGAAGCACGGGCTTCGGCGGACCCTCCTAGTCCTGGAGGCGGGAGATTTCTTCCTTGATACGGAGTTTTTCTCGCTTCAGCGAGGTGAGCCGGGATTGGTCCGGCGAGGGGCGATGGAGTTCGCCATCGATCTGGGTCTCGAGACGGTGATGCTTTGATTCGAGTGCCGAAACGTGCGCCTCTGTGGTCATCAAAAGCTCCTTCTGTTCGATACAACCCGTATAGTACAGCACGGCTTTCATCGAAGAGTCACGGAAGAACGATTCTAATCTTCGCCTAGGGCGGGAGCGTGCGTTGTCCAGTCCAGATCGCAAACTCGTGGTGGGAATCAGCGGCGCGTCGGGCGTGATCTACGGCGTCACCCTGCTGCGGGCGCTGCGCACCGCCGACGTCGAATCCCATCTGGTCATGTCCCGGGCGGCGGAGATGACGCTGGGATACGAGACCGAACTCAAACCCGCCGATGTGCGTGCCCTCGCCGACCGGCACTACCCCGTCGCCGATGTGGGCGCGGCCATCGCCTCCGGCTCGTTCCGGTCCATGGGCATGGCCATCGCGCCCTGTTCGGTCCGGTCCATGTCCGAGATCGCCACCGGTGTCACCTCGAGCCTGCTGACCCGCGCCGCCGATGTGGTGCTGAAGGAACGCCGCCGCCTCGTGCTGCTGGTGCGCGAATCGCCGCTGCATCTGGGCCATCTGCGCACCATGGCGGCGCTGGCCGAGATGGGCGCGGTGATCGCGCCGCCCTTGCCGGCGTTCTATCCCGGGCCTTTGAGCGTTCAGGACATCGTCGATCATTCCGTGGGCCGATTGCTCGACCTGTTCGGGATCGACAACGATCTGGCCCATCGCTGGCGCGACGGGTCCACGACTTCCTAAAGCGCGGCCAGCAAGGGGGCCGCCGCGGCGAGGAATGCCGTCCGGTCGGCCCGCAGACGCTCCGCGTACAGCGCCAGATTGTCCCGGGCGGCCGCCGGGTCCGGCGGAGTATCGTCCGGTACGGTCGCGGCCAGCCTTGCCTGCGCCAGCCGTTCCGCCTCCAGTTCGGCCGCCTTGACGGCCCGGCGCAGCGCCGCCTCGTCGCCGTCCCGCGACAGCGCCCGGCGCAGGCGGCGCAGCGGGACTACGCACCCCTCGCGTACCGGACGCGCCGCCGCCAGCGCGTCGTCCAGCGCGGCGACGCTGAGCGGGCCGCGCCACAGGCAGAACAGCACCATGTTGACGTCGGCGCCAAAGTCATCCTGCAGGCTCAGGCAGGCGTCCTCGACGCCGGGGCGCCCGTATAATCGGACCGAAAAGTCCCAAAAGCGCGAAGCGGCGGTCATGGGCGCGCTAAATCCTCTCATATTTGCCGTTCCCCTGTTATCATAGCGGGGAACGGGACCTCTCAGACATTACCGGCACGATGATCGATCGAACGGCGCTGGAAGCCAAACTGGCCCAGTTGGAGATTGAACACAGCGATCTGGACGCATCGATCCTGGCCCTGCAAGCGCAGGCCCATGTGGATCAGATTCGCGTACAGCGGCTGAAGAAGCGCAAGCTTGCCCTCAAGGACCAGATATCGAAAGTCCGCAGCGAGCTCATGCCCGATATCATCGCATGACCATGGCGTGCTTGCCCCCGGCGGATTCCCGCCTATAATCCCGCGCTTTTCCGGAGGAAGGCAACGCGATGGCGGACACGCCGCAGGTCGGTATCATCATGGGCAGCCAGTCGGACTGGCCCACCATGAAACATGCCGCCGACATCCTCGACGTGCTGGGCGTCGCCTTTGAAACCCGCATCGTCTCGGCGCACCGCACGCCGGACCGCCTGGTGGATTACGCCAAGTCGGCGCGCAGCCGCGGCCTGAAGGCGATCATCGCCGGCGCGGGTGGTGCGGCGCACCTGCCGGGCATGGCGGCGGCAATGACCATCCTTCCCGTGTTCGGCGTCCCGGTCGAATCGAAGATGCTGAAGGGCCTCGACAGTCTGCTGTCGATCGTCCAGATGCCCGGCGGCGTGCCGGTCGGCACCCTGGCCATCGGCCCCGCGGGCGCCAAGAACGCCGGCCTGCTGTCGGCCAGCGTCGTCGCCCTGCTGGACGTCGAGGTTGCCCGCAAGCTCGAGGCGTGGCGCCAGGCGCAGACCCAGTCCGTCGCGTTCGAACCCACCGACGAGGCCTGAACCGATGCGCATCGCTCCCGGCGGCACGGTCGGCATCCTGGGCGGCGGCCAGCTTGGCCGCATGCTGGCCCAGGCCGCGAAGAAACTGGGCTACCGCACCGTCGTCCTGACGCCCGAAACCGATAGCCCCGCCTCGCAGGTGGCCGACGAGACCATTGTCGCGCCCTACAAGCGGGAAGAGGCGCTGAAGGAATTCGCGGACAAGGTCGACGTGATGACCTACGAGTTCGAGAACATCCCGATCCAGACCGTGCTGTTCGCCAGCAAGGACAAGCCGGTGCAGCCATCGGCCCCGGCGCTCAAGACCTCGCAGAACCGGCTGGACGAAAAGACCTTCCTCAACCGCATTGGCGTGCCGACCACGCCCTTCGCCGCCGTGCAGCTGCTTGACGATCTGGTCGCCGAGGCGCCCCTGCTGGGCTTTCCGTGCGTGCTCAAGACCCAGCGCGGCGGCTATGACGGCAAGGGACAGGTGCTGATCCGCGAGCGGCGCGAGATGGGCCGCGCCCACGCGGAAATGATGGGCCAGCCCTCGATCATCGAGGCCTTCGTCGAATTTACCCGCGAGCTGTCGATCATCTGCGTGCGCGGCGCCTCCGGCGCGATCCTGTTCTATCCGGTGGTCGAGAACGAACACCGCAACCACATCCTGTTCCGCACCCTCGCCCCGGCCGAGATTTCCGACCGGCTGGAGCAGCGCGCCCAGACCATCGCCAGCAAGATCGCCGAGGGACTAGACTATATCGGCGTGCTGACGGTGGAGATGTTCGAGACGGTCGATGGCGGACTTCTGGTCAACGAGATCGCGCCGCGCGTCCACAATTCGGGCCACTGGACCATCGAGGCGTGCAAGACCAGCCAGTTCGAGAATCACATCCGCGCCATCTGCGGTCTGCCGCTGGGCCAGACGACCCAGACGCACCGGGCGGTGATGACCAATCTGATCGGCGATGACATCGACAAGGTGCCGGAATGGGAGGCGCAGCCTCAGACCACCGTGCATCTTTACGGCAAGGCCGAAGCCCGGCCAGGCCGCAAGATGGGCCATGTCACCCAGATCTTCCCGCTCGACGACTGAGGCTCAGGGCTTCATCCGGGCCTCGCCCGGATAGCGCAGGCGCGCCAGCAGCGACGCCAGGCTCGGCGTGTCCTTCAGCCGCGCTCTGGCGCGGGCCTTGGCCTTCTCCACAGTCATCACGTCCTCGATCCGCCGGTCGAGGAACGCCCAGGTTTCGGCGCTGTCCTCGGACGAATCGGCCATCCAGTACAGCATGGTGCTGGAATAGACGCCGGCCAGCGTGGCTCGCTTGGTGTAGAAGCTGAAATCGGTCGATATGTCGCCCGCCGCGCGCCACATCAGATCCACGGTACGCATCAGCATGCGCGCGCCCTGCGGCGCGTTCTGCGGCAGGGCCACGAAGCCCAAGGCGCGGCGCTCGGCCTCCCTGTGCTCGGCCACCGCGTCGAAGCGGGCGCGCACCACGGCGCGGATGCGGTCGCGCATGCGCATCGAGGCAATGTCGAGGGACTCGGCCTGCGCCAGCATGCGCGAATCGGCCTCGCGGGCATGGAGGTCGAGCAGATCGGCCGGGCCGCCGGGAAAGGCCATGGCGGCCGCGCCAGGCTCGATGCCCAGATCGCGGGCGGCCTTGTTCAGGCTGATCAGGCTCCATCCGTCGAACGGAATGTGGGGCAGCGCGGCGGCCAGCAGGCTGGCGCGGGTGGCGTCGAGGGGATGGGGGGCTGTCTCGGTCATGATTTCAATATGGTTCCTGCGGCTTTCCGGGTCAAAGGGCTTCACAAGGCAATTGCGAAGTGCTACATACGCGCCACCTTGCTGGCTGGAAGATGCTGGCGAAAAACCTATATGCCGGCCTATCGGTCGCAACAGCCACAGGAGAGAACGTGCAGGTTTCCGTTCGTGACAATAACGTCGATCAGGCGCTGCGCGCCCTGAAGAAGAAGATGCAGCGCGAAGGTATCTACCGCGAGATGAAGCTGCGCCGTTTCTACGAAAAGCCGTCCGAGCGCCGCGCCCGCGAGCACGCCACGGCCATCCGCCGCGCCCGCAAGCTGGAGCGCAAGCGCGCCGAGCGCGACGGTTCGGTATAAGCCGTCGCCTCACGGCGAATCGAAAAGCCGCCCGATGGGCGGCTTTCGTGTTTCTGGGGTCCGCGACATCGACGGCGAAGCGCACGGCAAAAGCGCGAACGCGTGATGTCAGTCCTCGATCGGCCGGCCCGCTTGCGACCGGCCGATCAGGGTGTACATGTCGTCAGGGCTTTGCCTTGACCGGTAGACGAAACGGCGCGCCAAGCCGGTTGAAGGCATTCATCGTCGCGATCGTGATGGTAAGGTCGACCAGATCCTTCGGCTCGAACGCTGCGGCGGCCGCGGCATACGCCTCGTCCGATGCATGAGTCGCGCTGATCAGCGTGACCTCCTCGGCCCAGGCGAGCGCCGCGCGATATTGATCGGGGAACAGGTGGGGCACTTCCGCCCATACCGGTACGAGCGCAACCTTGTCGGCGGCCATGGTCTTGAGCAGGTCGCGGGTATGCATATCGATACAATGCGCGCAGCCATTGATCTGCGAGACGCGCAGGAAGACGAGATGGATCAACTCCTCGGGCAGACCAGTCTCATGGGTAATGTAGCGGTGAACGGCGAATAGCGCTTTCGCGCCATCGGGTGCCAGGTCAGTCCAGTTTAGACGTACGGTCGCGGTCATGATGCTTTCCTCGATAGGCGCCTCCGTGAATGACGAGGCAACAGGTTCGGGTGTGACATGGGAAAGTTTCTTCCAGCCGCTTTCGGTGATGTCACATCAGGGCCGCCTGGCTCGTCACCCGCCTGGATGGCGGCGATATGGGATGTTTAGATGGAGCAGGATCAGAGAATCGCTGATTTCGAGCGCGAGCGCAGACGCCTCGAAAGGCTCGGCTACAGGATGCTCGGGTCGATCAGCGACGCACAAGATGTCGTGCAGGACGCCTGGTTACGCTTCGCGACCGCCAAAGCCAGCATCGATACGCCGGCGGCCTATCTCACGCGCGTGGTCACGCGCCTCTGCCTCGACCGGCTGAAGTCCGCCCGCGCGCGGCGCGAGACCTACATAGGCCCCTGGTTGCCGGAGCCGCTGATCGATGCGGTCGAGCCTGCCGAGATGATCGCCGACGACATCACCACGACTCTCATGCTCGCGATGGAACGGCTTTCGCCGCTCGAGCGCGCTGCCTTCCTGCTCCACGACATCTTCGGCGTGGCGCTCGGTGACGTCGCCGGGGCGCTCGGTCGCGAGCCCGCCGCCGTGCGCCAGTTGGCCTCACGTGCTCGCAAGCACGTCCAAGATTCGCGTCCGAGGTACGTCATTGAAGCTGCTGAAGCCGAACGGCTTGCACGCGCCTTCTTCGCGGCGGCGCGCGATGGCGATACCGCCGCGCTTTCAGAGCTGTTGGCCCGGGACGTGGAAATTCATGCTGACGGCGGCGGCAAAGTGCTCGCCGCCCGCAACGTCATTCGCGGAGTCGAGCGCGCGCTGCGCCTGTTTACCGGCGTGAGGCGCAAGGCCGTTCGGCCTGCGACCCTGCTTCGGACCGCGACCATCGACGGTCTTCCGGGCTATATCAGTATCGAGCGTGGGGACGTGCTGCAGACGACCGCCCTTGATATCCGCAACGGCCGGATCCGTGCGATCTACATCGTCAGAAATCCAGATAAGCTGACGCATATCGAAGAACTTAAATCGCCGGCAGCGTGACAGGTCCGCCCGGCATCCCCGAAGCGCTGTTTCACGAGCTAAGGCGGGTAGCTGAAGGCTTACGCAATGAGGCGATCGCGTTTGCAGGGCGCACTGAAGCGTGTTTGGAAATGGCGAATTGGCTTGATGCTCACCGGATACCTCTCTCGGAAAGTAGCAGCCGGCCCGTGTCTCAATGAATGCTGAGGGTCAGGTATGGCGATGGATTAACGATATAACTGGGGCTTGAGCATCCATGAACAGGTATGCTCGGCCTAAAAGAGCTTGCTTACCAAAGTCATCGAACTTGTTCGGCCCGAGGGGAGTATACAGAATCTCGGACTCTGTAAGCCCGTCGAGATGCCGATCTTCAATCTCCGTCCAGTGCGCTTTTGCCACATCCAGAAGAACCACGTTAGCGGCCGGATGGTTGTAGCTAACGAGAATGTTGCCATCATCCATCGGCGTAGGGCTCATGTCAGGATGATAATTTAAAATATCTGACAGCACCTTTAGTGAAACCGCTTTAGCTTCAGCGTCAGACAACCCATCTTCTAAGATCACAGAGGTACCATTGCTAAAAACAACAAAGTCTCTCTCTCGATCTGAGTAGTATGAGATTCGATCGACAACTCGATCAAGGGGCTGGCTAAAGGATGGTTGCCAAGCAGGCATCGGTGGAAACTTTGCAGTCGCTGCCACGGCACCCACTTTTCGGATGCCGAATACAGCCAATAATCCAGCAATAAATGAGCGTCTCATCAACTGCGATCTCCGTAACTGAGCACAGTCAACCTGCCACAGAAAATGGCCGCTTTCCACTCGTAGCGAAGCCTCACAGTCAGGCCGCAAGCATCTACCAAAAACTGTGAGCTTTACTGGCTTGCGATCCGGTTACGACCCCAAAACGCATCGATCTTCGTAGAGGAAGATGAACTATGCAGCGATGTCAGGGGGAAGATGGTGGGCGCAGCAAGGTTCGAACTTGCGACCCCTACGATGTCAACGTAGTGCTCTACCACTGAGCTATGCGCCCCCGGGTCGGCGCGGACTATAAGCAAAAAGCCTGACGGTGCAAGGGTTCTGTTACAGCCATCGCGGTGAAATTCGCATCGGTTGCCCGGCGGACAAAAAGCGTCATAATTACCGACCGTCGTGTCTTGCCGGAGGCACGCCCCTCAGCCGGATGACAGACCGATGACCCCGAGCGAACCCGCCCTGAAAACCCTGGACGCCGCGCCGGACACCGCGCTTCCGGCCTGCGTCGTCGCCGAACCGGCGCGGCAGACCCTGCCGCTGGTGTTTTCCTCGCCGCACAGCGGCCGCCACTATCCGGCCGATTTCATCGCCGCCTCGCAGCTCGATCCGCACACCCTGCGCGCGTCCGAAGACGCGTATGTGGACGAGCTGTTCGCGGCCGCGCCCGGCCATGGCGCGCCGCTGTTGCAGGCCGTCTACGCCCGCGCCTATCTGGACGTGAACCGCGAGGCGTGGGAGCTGGACCCGGACATGTTCGATGGCCCGCTGCCCGACTTCGTCAACGCCCGATCGGGCCGCGTCGCGGCCGGGCTGGGCACCATCGCCCGCGTCGTCGCCAGCGGCACCGCCATCTACCGCGACCGCCTGCCGTTCACCGAGGCGGAACGGCGTGTGGCCATGGTCTACACCCCCTATCACCAGACGCTGAGCCGCCTGCTCGAGCGCACGCGGGACCAGTTCGGCTGCGCCGTGCTGATCGACTGCCATTCCATGCCATCCAGCGGCGCCAGCTGGGGCGACATGCCGCTGAAGACCGGCGGCCCCGCGCCCGACTTCATCCTCGGCGACCGCTATGGCCGAAGCTGCAGCATGGAAGTGGTGGCCGCCGCCCAGGAGGCGCTGAGCGGGGAAGGCTACCGCGTGGTGCGCAACGATCCCTATTCCGGCGGCTACAACACCCGCCATTACGGCGTGCCGCGCGAGGGGCGCCACGCGCTGCAGATCGAGATCAGCCGCGCGCTGTACATGGACGAGACGACCATGGGCCGTGCCGACGGCTTCGACCGGCTGCGCGACGCCATCGGCGTGCTGATCAATGCGCTGTCGCGCCTGCCGCTGGACGTGCTTCGCCCGCTCTGAAGACAAGAAAAAGGGGCCGCGCAGGCCCCTTTCCCATCGGATGATCTCAGCCGGTCACTTCGGCGCCATGCGCAGCGCGCCGTCGAGACGGATGGTCTCGCCATTGACCATGGGATTGTCGCAGATGAACAGCACGGTCTTGGCATATTCGGACGGATCGCCCAGACGCGAGGGGAACGGCACGGTGGCGCCCAGCGAATCCTGGACGGCCTGCGGCAGGCCCTTCAGCATCGGGGTGATGAACAGGCCCGGCGCGATGGTGCAGCAGCGCACGCCGTCGCGTGACAGGTCGCGGGCCACGGTCAGGGTCATGGACACCACGCCGCCCTTGGACGAGGCATAGGCGACCTGGCCGATCTGGCCCTCGAACGCGGCGACGGAGGCGGTGTTGACGATCACGCCGCGCTCGCCATCGGTCAGCGGCTCCATCTGGGTCATGCGCGCGGCCGCCAGGCGGATGCAGTTGAACGTGCCGATCAGGTTGATGTTGATGACCTTGGTATAGACGGCCAGCGAATGGGGCTCGCCCTTGGCGACGGTCTTGCCCGCGTCGGCCACGCCGGCGCAGTTGATCAGGATGCGGGCGTCCTGGCCGTGCGCGGCCTTGCCCTTGTCGAGACCGGCGATGACGCTTTCCTCGCTGGTCACGTCGACCTTGGCGAAGACGGCGCCGATTTCCTTGGCGGCGGCTTCACCGGCGGCTTCGTTCACGTCGAAAATGGTGACCTTGGCGCCCTTGGCGATCAGCGCTTCGGCGGTCGCGCGGCCCAGACCAGACGCGCCGCCGGTGATGATGGCGGCAACCCCGTTCACATCCATTCTCTCATCCTCTTTTTTTGATTGGGTATCGGTGCGGAAGGCGATTTAGCACAGGGTGCGGGCGGAGTCGAGGCGCGGGGCGGCCGCTATTCCGCCGCTTTCGGGGCCGTTGCCGCCGCCTTGCGCTGGCGTGCCTCGCGCCGGGCGATATAGACCGTGCTGGCCAGGATCAGGCCGGCGCCCGCCCAGGTCAGCGCGTCGGGGGTTTCGTCGAACAGCATCACGCCCAGCAGGGTGACGAACACGAGGCGCAGGAAATCCATGGGCAGCACCGCGCCCGCGTCGGCCAGGGTGAGCGCCCGGGTCAGGAAGGTCTGCGCCGTGGTCGACAGCACGCCGATCACCGCCAGCACGCCGAAATTGTGCCAGGTCATGGGCTGCCAGTGGTTCAGCGCCAGCAGCAGTCCGATGGGCAGGCAGAGGGTGTTGCCATAGAAGATGATGGTGGGCGTGGACTCCGTGGCCGACAGCTTCTTGACGCACAGAAGAGCGCTCGCCATGCCCAGCGCGCCCACCAGCGCCGCCAGGATGCCCAGATGCACTTCCTGGAAACCCGGCCGTACCACCAGCAACATGCCGGCGAAACCGATCAGCAGCGCGACGACGCGCCGCTGGTGCAGCGTCTCGCCCAGCAGCAGCGCCGCGCCCAGCGTGGCGAACAGCGGCGCGGAATAGTTGATCGCCATGCCCTGCGCCAGCGGCACGTGGGCGATGGAATAGAAGATGCCGACCATGGCCGTCAGACTGCACAGGCTGCGCAGCGTGTGCAGCGGCAGCCGCCGCGTGCGCAGCGACCCGATGCCAGTGCGCATCAGCAGCGGCAGCAGCACCACCGCCCCCAGGAACGAGCGCCAGAACACCATGTAGATCGGGTGCATGGTCTCCGACCCCACGCGCAGCGCCGCCCACAGCAGCGAGATGGTCGCGCTGGCGCAGATCATGAACACAACGGCCTGCGCCGTGCGGGAAAGACGGGCGAATGTCGGCATGGGCGGAGGTTAGGGGGAACAAGCGATACTGGAAAGCGGAAGCTTGTGTTAAAGCGATTTGTGCCCGTTGCAGCTGTTAAGCGATAAACCTCTCCATTCCATTAGCTGTAGATGGCCCGTCCAAGTGCTCTGCCATTCTATCGCAAAGTTTATCAGCGGTATTTCATACGATCGAGGTCGGCGAGGAAATCAACTTGCTCTTTGTAACGGTGCATAGTCGTGATCACCGTGAGCATCGTGAGCCACATATTGTGGAAGAAGGTCGAAAAGGTCTCTTCGTCATCTACGGTCGCAAGGTGATGCACCTGCCGTGACCGGGCGCTATAGGCTTTCCTGAAATTAGCCACTATGTGCTGGCGTTCATCGACATCTTTGGCAATTAGAAATGCAATTCGGTCGCCGACGCTAGCTTGAATGGGTTCGTTGGAGTCGCGCAACAGCAGGTGCTCCGCAGCCGACATAGCGTAGACTAACCTATCACGTTGGTCGTGGGATGCGATTCCCCGTGAATATGCTGAAACGGCCGTCTTTACCCGACGCTCGAAGCCAGTGAGATCGCGCCCTGAGAAGAAAGCCGCGCAGCGGTGAAATCCTGCCTTCATCAGTTCGTCGAGCTCGGCGATCGTCAGCTTCCACTGAAATATGCCGATGTTCAGCAATCCCGTCGAGATGGTCCCTAGTTCCCCACTGCGCATTTCAATGACGGTCGTGGATGGCATGTATTCGCAGCCGTGGGGTAGGCATGGAAAAACGATGTTCCAAGTTGCCCCTGCGGGCGACATAAGTCGGAGTACGTCGGCCATGTCGAAGCCAATGTCGCGGGCCCGCTCGCGAGCGTAGTCGAGGTCGCCGACGACATTAATCTGCACGCCAGTGAGGTGCCCATAGTTCCGTCTCAGCTCTGCCCTGGCGGCGAGCATAGCGTTCGCTCGGCTCGGACAGTTCTGGATTGCGGCGTCACCGAATCGTTCGAAGGGTAAGCCGTGCATCGGGGTGACGAGCACGTCTCCTAGCTGAAAGGGACTTTCAATCTCGATGTTTGCTAGAGGGATCAGAATGGAATGGCGTGCAACCGCAGCCTCGGCGACTTCTAGGAGGTGCCCCGATAGCGGTGTGTCGGTCTGGCCGCGTAGTGTCGACCGCCACCAGCGAAACGTTTCCTCCTCGATGAACGTCGACGATATTTTGGAAGCAAAGGGCTTGGTGCGCAGCACTTTCTCTGTCAGGCGGCGAAGTTGCATGTAGCCCTCTTCGCGCAGGGCAACGAGCCGACCGTCCTGAACGAAGTACCGACCGACCGTGCGGCCTGACAGATCGGTCCATGCCATCATAGGTTCACCGACAAGATCAGCCTCTGTAATCGTGGCGGCGGGTCGACGACGGCTGGGAAAGGGAGACATGGTGCTGGTTACGTTGCCAACCTGCCTTGCTGAGAGCAGATTCGTGCCGTCTCGATCCAACGCAGCCGCCGCGCCAGCGTGAAGTAAACTGCGGTCGAACAGCACTCCGTTTCTCGCCAGGTCCTCATTCATCTACTGTCTTCATTCGCTGCGTCTGTATATTGCGTTGCGCATCATTTCGGTACCATCGCTTCCAGAACCGCCATTGACCTTATATTTAGCGGCGCATCTAGTGCTCTCGGGCTAAAAACCATTTACCGCGAGAAATTTCTAAGTTGTGTCAATGGAAGGGTGTAGCGCTAATCCTCGCCTTTTTTCATTCTTACGACTAGAATAAAGCCTCGCACCCACGGCAAAAATCTTCGTTGCCGCCTGCAACGTACTGCCTAACGGTTTTTGGTGGCACTCCGGCATTTAAAATCAACCCTATTCACGCTGCGTTCTCCCCGATTTGCGCCGCCGCCTCACTCCCTGTATAAGCCGCGCCATTCCGGACCTTTTCGGGCCAGGGTGGAGCGGATGCGCGGGTATTTCGGGATCGGGGTCGAGAGCGGCGACAAGTCTGGCAATCTGGGCAACCTGATGCGCACCGCGCATGGGTTCGGCGCCAGTTTCCTGTTCACGGTCGGGCGCGACTACAACAAGGACGACACCTTCTCCGACACCAGCCGCACCGACAAGGAAGTGCCGCTCTATGCCTTCGAGTCCGTCGATACCATCATGCTGCCGGCCCGCTGCGTGCTGGTCGGCGTCGAGCTGACCGAGGACGCGGTGGATCTACCCAGTTTCGCGCATCCGCGCCAGGCGGCCTATGTGCTGGGGCGCGAGCGCGGGTCGCTGACGCCCGAGATGCTGGCGCGCTGCGCCCATGTCATCCGCATCCCGACCAGCTTCTGCCTGAACCAGGCGACGGCGGGCGCGGTGGTGATGTATGACCGCATGCGCATGCTGGGCCGCTGGCCGGCGCGGCCGGTCACCATGCTCGGCGAGCCGGAACCATTGCTTGAGCATCGCTATGGCGAGCCTATCTCACGTCTGAAACCTCAGGCCAAACAGTAAGCAGGAATCGGTTGTCGTGGAAAAGAACGGCGGCATTTCGTATGGTATGTGCATGAAAACCATGTTGTTCGTGGCGGGCCTGCTGGCCGCCGTCGCCCTGCCCGCCGCCGCCGCGCAGCCCAAGCTGCTCGGCACCTTCCAGCAATGGGACGCCTTTTCGTCGGGCCAGGGCAAGGCGATGGTCTGCTATGCCATTACCGTGCCCACCCATGCCAAGCCGGTCGATGTGGGCCACGGCGCCGTCTACATGATGGTCTCGCACAAGCCCGCCAAACAGATCCGCGACGAGGTGCGCTTCGGCTTCGGCTATGCGCTCAAGCCGGGATCGGATGTGGTGGCCTCCATCGCCTCCATGAAGGAAACCCTGTTCGTGTCGGGCAACGATGCCTGGGCCTATGACGCCAAGGGCGATGCGCGCATCGTCGCGGCCATGAAGGGCGGCCAGAGCATGATGGTCAAGGCGCTGTCGGCCAAGGGCAACAACACGGCGTATGAATATCCCCTTTCCGGGTTCAGCGCGGCCTATAGCGCCGCCGCCAACGCCTGTGGTGTGAAATGAACATGATGCAGAAAGCCCCGGCGGTCGCCGCCAGCGGCAAGATCAACCTCTCCGGCCTGACGCGTGACGAACTGCGCGACGTGCTGCTCGGCCTCGGCGTGCCCGAGAAGCAGGCCCGCATGCGCGTGCAGCAGCTGTGGCACTGGCTCTACAATCGCGGCGCCACTGAATTCGACATGATGACCAACGTGTCGAAGGAGATGCGCGCCCTGCTCGCCGAGCATTGCGACATCCGGCGGCCCGAGGTCAGCGTGTCGCTGCTGTCCGAGGACGGCACCCGCAAATGGCTGGTGCGGCTCGATGACGGCAACGAGGTCGAGGCCGTGTTCATTCCCGAGGACGATCGCGGCACCCTGTGCGTGTCGTCCCAGGTGGGCTGCACCCTGACCTGCAAGTTCTGCCATACCGGCACCCAGAAACTGGTGCGCAACCTGACCGCGGCCGAGATCGTCGGCCAGGTGCTGATCGCGCGCGACGCGCTGGGGGAATGGCCCAGCCCGGCAGATGGCCGCCTGTTGTCCAACATCGTGCTGATGGGCATGGGCGAGCCGCTCTACAATTTCGACAACGTCAAGGCGGCCATGAAGATCGTCATGGACCCGGAAGGCATTTCCCTGTCCAAGCGGCGCATCACCCTGTCCACCTCGGGCGTGGTGCCCATGATGGGCCGCTGCGGCGAGGAGATCGGCGTCAACCTGGCCGTGTCGCTCCATGCGGTGCGCAACGAGACGCGCGACCGGATCATGCCCATCAACAACAAATACCCGCTGGAAGAGCTGCTGACCGCCTGCGCCAATTATCACGGTGTATCCAACGCGCGGCGCATCACCTTCGAATACGCCATGCTCAAGGGCGTCAACGACAGCTTGGACGACGCGCGCGAGCTGGTGCGGCTGCTGAAGAAGTACGACATCCCGGCCAAGGTGAACCTGATCCCGTTCAACCCGTGGCCCGGCACCGCCTTCGAGTGCTCGGACTGGGACACGATCCATGCGTTCTCGGAATATGTCTTCAACGAGGGCATTTCCGCGCCGATCCGCATGCCGCGCGGGCGCGACATCATGGCCGCCTGCGGGCAGCTGAAATCCGCGTCCGAGAAGGTCCGCAAGGTCGACCTTCCGAAGGCCGCGCCGGAAACCATCCCAGAAAACACCCCCATGCCCTGAGGAGACGCCGGCGATGCTTCCACTGAAACTCCTGCTGGGCAGGCTGATCAAGGAAGGAACGCTGACCGTCACCGACGTGAAAGGCCATGTGCATGCGTTCGGCGGCACACCGGGGCCTGCCGTGGCTATTCGCCTGCACGATGCCCGTCTGCCTTGGCGCATGCTGCGCAAACCCGAGCTGACGGTGGGCGAGGCCTATATGGACGGCACGCTGACCATCGAGAGCGGCGACATCCTGGATTTTCTCAATCTGGTCGCCATCAACGCCAAGCGCGCCACCGACAACACCTCGCTGCGCATCGGCGACAGCCGGCTGAAGCACGCCTGGGCGCGGGCCAATTCGGAACGGCGCGCGCGGCGCAACGTGGCCCATCACTACGAGTTCAAGACCGCTTTCTACGACCTGTTCCTCGACGCGAACCGGCAATATTCCTGCGGTTATTTCCGCAGCCCTGACGACAGCCTCGACCAGGCGCAGCGCAACAAGCTCGATCACATCGCCGGCAAGCTGCGGCTAAAGCCCCATCACCGGGTGCTGGACATCGGCTGCGGCTGGGGCACGCTGGCGCGTCATCTCAACGCGGTTTCGGGCGCCAAGGTGGTCGGCATCACCCTGTCCGAGGAACAGTGCCGCGCCGCCAAGGAGATGGCCGCCGCCGAGGGCAAGTCCGACGTGCTGGACTTCCGGGTCGAGGATTACCGCAAGATCGCCGGGCCGTTCGACAGGATCGTCTCGGTGGGCATGTTCGAGCATGTGGGCCTGCACCACTACGACACCTATTTCCGCCGCATCAACGAACTGCTGACGCCGGACGGCGTCGCCATGGTCCACACCATCGGCCGCTCGGACGGGCCGGGCGGCACCGACGACTGGACCGAGAAGTACATTTTCCCCGGCGGCTATTCGCCGGCCCTGTCGCAGATCATGCCGGCGGTGGAACGCTCGGGCCTGTTCATCAGCGACATCGAGGTCTGGCGCCAGCATTACGGCCGCACCACCGAACACTGGTACCGACGCTTCCAGCAGAACCGCGACAGGATCAGGGAGATGTATGACGAACGCTTCTGCCGGATGTTCGAATTCTTCCTGGCCGGCTGCGTGGGCGGATTCGATCATGGCGGTCTGGTTGTCTACCAGATGCAGTTCGGCAAGCGGGTGGATTCGGTGCCGCTGACGCGGGACTACCTCTATGGCCGCGCCTAGCGGCGCGCCAGACTCTCGAACAGGGCGAGCTGGCCCTGCGTGGTCGCGTCCCAGCTGAAGCCTTCCGCATAGGCCCGGGTCGCCGCGCGCTCCGGCGGTGCATCCAGCAGACGCCGCACGCCGGCCGCGATGGCGGCGGCGGACCGCTCCGGAATCAGCACGCCCGCCTCGGGCGCGGTCACCACCTCGGCGGTGCCCCACACATCGGTGGCCGCGACCGGCGTGCCACAGGCCATGGCCTCCAGCAGCACGTTGGCCCAGCCTTCACGGCTCGAGGCCAGCACCAGCGCGTCCGCCGCGCTGTAGAGCGACGGCAGGTCGGCCTGGGCCACCTGTCCCAGCAGTCGCACCCGGCCGCCCAGGCCCAGCGCGGCGATCCGCCGCTCCAGCGCCCGCCGTTCCTCGCCTTCGCCCGCGATCAGCAGCGAGGTGTCCGGCAGGTCGGCCAGCGCGTCGATGATCAGATGGTGGCCCTTGCGCTCCACCAGCCCGCCGACGGACACCAGCGCGCGCCCCTTGGCGCCCCAGCGCGCGCGGGCGGCGTCACGGTCCATGGGGCGGAACCGGATCAGGTCGACGCCGTTGCGCAGGGTGCGGATCTTGTCCGGCGCGATGCCCATGTCGAGCAGGGGCTGCTGCAAGGCGTCGCACACCGTGATCAGGGCATCGGCCTCCCGCGCCGCGCGCACGATCTGCCGGCGCGGGATGGCGAAGCGGGGGATCAGGTTCAGGTCCGTGCCGCGCGCGGTGACGCAGACCGGCAGCCCCAGCTCGCCGGCGATCGCCACCGCGGCGACCCCGTCCGGATAGAAATAATGCGCGTCGATCAGGTCGATCCGCCGGTCCTTGACCAGCTTGGCGACCAGCGAGCGCACGTCCCGCGCCATCAGACTCGGCGCCACCGACATGCCGATCCTGGGAATGGTTCTGTAGCGGGGATGGAAGATTTCGATGCCGTGCCTTCGCTCGTGGCCCGGAACGCGGGCATAGGCGCCCCACGCGCCGAAGCGGGGCGAGGCGAACGGAAACCACGGCACCGGCGCCACCACGGTCAGCCTGACCTTGCCGCTTTCGGCCAGCCGGCGCAGCCGGTTCTCGACGAAGATGCCGTGCACCGGCTGGACGGCGTTGGGATAAAGCGTGGTGAAGCTGAGAACGTTGATCATGCGCTAGCGCCAAGGCTGGCATCGTGCCGCAGGAAACCCTGGAACATCAGCAGCAGCCAAAGCGCCCGGGAATGATCTCGGCCGCCGCTCTGGTGCTCGTCCAGCAGCCGTTCCACCCGCGCCGGATCGACGAAACCGGACTGCGCCAGCAACGGGCCGGTCAGCGCCTCGCGCAGCCGCTGGCGCAGCGGTCCCCGGAACCACGGGCCGATGGGCATGGAAAAGCCCTGCTTGGGCCGGTACAGCAGATCGCGGGGCACGAACGGCTCCATGGCGCGCTTGAGCACCGCCTTCTTCTCGCCGCCGGCGATTTTCACCTCGGGCGGCAGGTTGACGCCCCATTCCAGTAGATGGTGATCGAGGAACGGCGCGCGCACTTCCAGCCCGTTCGCCATGCTCGCCCGGTCCACCTTCACCAGGATGTCGCCCGGCAGCCAGGTCTTGATGTCGGCGTATTGCGCCTGCGTCAGCGGGTCGGCGCCGGCGGCGGCCTGCCAGTGGGGGCGCAGCACCTCGACCGGGTGATACGCCGCCAGCGCCCCGCGCAGATCGCCGCCCAGCAGCGCGCGGCGTTCGCCGTCCGGCAGGGCCGAGACGCTGAGGAAGAAGGCGTCGAGGTCGTCGAGCGCCAGTTCCTGGAACGTGGTCCTGGCGCGCAACGGGCGCGGCGCCCAGTCGGCCTTGGGATAGATCCGGCCCAGCGTGCCGAACAGGCCGCGCCGCAGGGCGCGCGGCAGCCGGCGGCGCACGCTGGCCTCGCGCAGGTGCCACAGATAGCGGCGGTAGCCGGCGAACACCTCGTCGCCGCCGTCGCCGGACAGCGCGACGGTCACCTTCTCGCGCGCCAGGGCGCAGACCTGGAAGGTCGGCATGGCCGAGCTGTCGCCGAACGGTTCGTCATACAGCGCCGCCAGCCCGTCGATCAGGTCGAACGCATCGGGATCGACCATGCGCTCCGTGTGGTCGGTGCCATAGCGCTGCGCGACCTGGCGGGCATAGCCGGTCTCGTCATAGGCCTTGTCGCCGAAGCCGATGGCGAAGGTCTTCACCGGCGCGCTCGTCAGCCCGGCCATCTGCGCGACCACGGCGCTGGAATCGACGCCGCCGGACAGGAACGCGCCCAGTGGCACGTCGGCGATCAGCCGCCGCTCCACGGCCTCGCGCAGCCTTCCGGCCAGCTCGGCCGCGCCGCCCGTGCGCGCCTCCAGCGGCAGCGTCCACCACGCTTCGACTCGCGGGCTGTCGCCGCGCCGCCAGATCAGGCGGTGTCCGGGCGCCAGCTTACGCACGGCACGGTAGATGCTCTTGGGCTCGGGCACATAGCCATAGGCGAAGAAATCCTCGACCGCCTCGGGGTCGATGACGCGGGGCAGCGCCGGATGGCAGGTCAGCGCCTTCAGCTCAGAGCCGAACAGGCACGAGCCGTCCGCCAGCGCCGCGTAATGCAGCGGCTTCTTCCCCAGCCGGTCACGGGCAAGGAACAGGGTCGCCTCGCGCGGGTCCCACAGGGCGAAGGCGAACATGCCGT
Source organism: Iodidimonas sp. SYSU 1G8 (assembly GCF_039655775.1). NCBI lineage: Bacteria > Pseudomonadati > Pseudomonadota > Alphaproteobacteria > Iodidimonadales > Iodidimonadaceae > Iodidimonas > Iodidimonas sp. SYSU 1G8. Next base: position 258,607 of record NZ_JBBYXJ010000002.1, read on the forward strand.
CGAAGCGCTCGACGCAGGCCGGCCCCCATTGCTTCCACCCATGCAGGATCACTTCCGTGTCGCAATGGGTGCGGAAGCGATGGCCAAGTCCGGCAAGGGTCTCCATCAGCGCCGGAAAATTGTAGATCTCGCCATTGAATGCGACGGTCACACCGGTCTCGGCGTCGGTCATGGGCTGGGCGCCGCCGGCAAGGTCGAGGATGGACAGGCGCCGATGCCCCAGCCCGATGCCCGGGCCGACGAAAAGGCCGCTACCATCGGGTCCCCGATGGACCAGCGCGTCGGTCATGCGTTGCAGCAGGCCGCGGTCCACGTCCCGCTCCCCCGTGCCGTCGAAGATGCCCGCAAACCCGCACATAGACGTCTTTTCTATCAGGAATCAGGCTGTTAGCGGGCACAAAAAGCGCTTCTTGCCCCTTTACGCCTTTTCCCTATACTCCGCCGCCATCCGATCCCCCTGGAACACAGCATAATGTCGAAGAAAATCAACAAGGTCGTTCTCGCCTATTCCGGCGGTCTCGACACGTCCGTCATCCTGAAGTGGCTGCAGGTCACCTATGGCTGCGAAGTGGTGACCTTCACCGCCGATCTGGGCCAGGGCGACGAGCTCGAGCCGGCGCGCGCCAAGGCCGAGATGCTCGGCGTGAAGCAGATCTTCATCGAGGATCTGCGCGACGAATTCGTGCGCGACTACGTGTTCCCCATGTTCCGCGCCAACGCCGCCTACGAGGGCGTCTACCTGCTCGGCACCTCGATCGCCCGGCCGCTGATCGCCAAGCGCCAGATCGAGATCGCCCGCGAGGTCGGCGCCGACGCCGTCTGTCACGGCGCCACCGGCAAGGGCAACGACCAGGTCCGCTTCGAGCTGGGCTATTACGCGCTGCAGCCCGACATCAAGGTGATCGCGCCATGGCGCGAATGGGACCTCACCTCGCGCACCACGCTGATCAAGTTCGCCGAGGAAAACCAGATTCCGATTCCGAAGGACAAGCGCGGCGAGGCGCCGTTCTCGGTCGACGCGAACCTGCTGCACATCTCGGCCGAGGGCAAGGCGCTCGAGGACCCGTGGGCCGAGCCGGAAGAGTTCGTGTTCTCGCGCACGGTCGCGCCGGAAGACGCGCCGGACAGGCCGACCTATGTGGAAATCGATTTCGACAAGGGCGATCCCATCGCCATCGACGGCGTCAAGATGGGCCCGGCCGCGCTGCTGACGCGGCTGAACGAGCTGGGCGGCGCCAACGGCATCGGCCGTCTCGACCTGGTCGAGAACCGCTTCGTCGGCATGAAGAGCCGCGGCGTTTATGAAACGCCCGGCGGCACGATCCTGCACGCGGCGCACCGTGGCATCGAAAGCATCACTCTCGATCGCGGCGCGGCGCATCTGAAGGACGAGCTGATGCCGCGCTATGCCGAGCTGATCTACAACGGCTTCTGGTTCAGCCCGGAACGCCGCATGCTCCAGGCGTTGATCGACCAGAGCCAGGAAAAGGTCGCCGGCACCGTCCGTCTCAAGCTCTACAAGGGCAGCGTCACCGTGGTGGGCCGCAAGTCGCCGAACACGCTCTACTCGCTGCAGCACGTGACCTTCGAGGAAGACGCCGTCTACGACCAGCGCGACGCCGCCGGTTTCATCAAGCTGAACGCCCTGCGCCTGCGTCTCCTCGGCCAGCGGGACGCGCAGTAGGCCGCTCTGTTCCACAATCGTCATCCCGGACGTTAGCGCCGCCCACGACCCGTCAGGGTCGTGATGTGCGGTGCTTGCGATCTGGGACCCGTGTTCATGCGGGAGATGTCGAGGACCCTTGCGGCTCCGGCGGTGATGCGGGACTGCGACGCCCGGGCCTTGCCCCGACATGGATCCCGGATCGCAAGTCTCGCGGCCGCGAACCTGCCGGTTCCCGGGCTCGACTAGCGTCCGGGATGACAATGCAAGGTGAGCCGCTAAACCTTCGGTACCTCGACGCCCGCCTGACGGCACGCGGCGATCACCGTGTTGTGCAGCAGGGTGGCGATGGTCATGGGGCCGACGCCGCCGGGCACGGGCGTGATGGCTTCGGCGCGTTCGCTGGCCTCGGCGAAATGCACGTCGCCGACGACGCGGGTGCCCCCGCCATCCTTGGGGATGCGGTTGATGCCGACATCGATCACCACGGCGCCGTGCTTGATCCAGCCGCCGCGCACCATTTCCGGCTTGCCGACGGCCGCCACCACGATATCGGCCCGGCGGCATTCGGCGGGCAGGTCGTCGGTGCGGGAATGGGCCATGGTGACCGTGGCGTTGGCCTTCAGCAGCATCTGGGCGATGGGCTTGCCGACCAGGTTGGATCGGCCGATGACGATGGCCCGCTTGCCCGAAAGGTCGGCGCCCAGACGGTCCTCGATCAGCATCATGCAGCCTGACGGCGTGCAGGGGAACAGGCCGTCCAGCCCGCTGGCCAGCCGCCCGGCATTGATGACATGCAGGCCGTCCACGTCCTTGTCCGGGTCGATGGCCTGGGTGATCGGCTGCTCCACCAGCGGGCGCGGCAGCGGTAGTTGCACCAGGATGCCGTGGACCCGGGAATCGGCGTTCAGCTCGCGCACCAGGCCCAGCAGCGCGTCCTGGGTGATGTCGGCGGGCCGCTTGAACTCGAAGGAGTTCATGCCGGCTTCGACGGTCTGGGCGTGCTTGTTCCGGACATAGATCTCGCTGGCCGGATCGGCGCCCACCAGCACCACGGCGAGGCCGGGCGTCAGCCCGTGCGCCGCTTTCAGCGCCTCGACCTGCCGCGCCACCTTGCCGCGCAGACTGGCCGCGAACGCCTTGCCGTCGATGATCGCTGCTTCAGACACCCTATTCTCCCGTCAGTTTCGCCAGCGCGGCGGCGATCTCGGTCACGTCGCCGCGCACCAGCACGTCCTTGTTGCGCGACGTCGCGCCGCCCACCACGTCCACGCGTCCGCTGGCAACGCCCAGCGCCTTGGCGAGCAGGCGGCTCAACGCCGCGTTGGCCTTTCCCTTCTCGGGTACGGCCGTCACTTTCACCGCCAGAACCTGCCCGCCGTGGGAATCGTCGCGAAGCCCCTCGATGGCGTTGCGCGAAGCCTTGGGCGTCAGCCGCACCGCCACGATCAGGCCGTCAGCGGCGACTCGGCCGATCACCTCAGCGCCAGCGGGATCAGGATGTCGTCGACCAGCAGGGTGCGGACGACGATGATGAGGATCAGCAATACGGCGGGCGAGAAATCGATCCCCCCCGGCGCGGGCAGGATGCGGCGGATCGGCCGCAGGATCGGCTCTAAAAACCGGTCGAGCGAGCGCATCACCGCGGCCACGAAGGGCTGGCGGGCATTGACGATGTTGAACTGCGCCAGCAGGCCCAGGACAATCCAGACGATCAGCATCACCTGAAGCAGCCAGGCGACCATGTTGATGAGGGTAATCAGCGCGTTCATCGGGTTCCTGCCTTGTTGTGGGGCAGGTTTAGTATCCACGACGCCTGTGCGCAAGCATCGAGAAAATCATCGCGCCGCCGCGAGAAAAACTTGTGCGCAGGACCCTTGACTTTGTCCCCCGATCCTCAGATGGTACGCGCCGTTTCGCCGTGGGGCCGTAGCTCAGTTGGGAGAGCGTCGCGTTCGCAATGCGAAGGTCAGCGGTTCGATCCCGCTCGGCTCCACCAGAAACGCTCCCGCCCCTTATTCCGCTGATCGACGACGCGCCGTGGTGCGTTCGAACGCGGTATGATGACCTTCGGGAGAGGCGGCATGGCCGATCACATCAAGGGCACGAACGGTTATGAGCGGGAAGCCGAGGCGCTGCTCGTGCGCTACGAGACCATCAGCTTCGACGAGGCGCACGGCGATATCCTGCATCTGATTCCGCCAGTGCCGGCCCTGATTCTCGATATCGGCTCAGGCACGGGCCGCGACGCGGCCCATTTGGCGGCCCTGGGGCACCGCGTCGTGGCTGTCGAGCCGACCGACGCGTTGCGTCGCGGGGCCGCTGTCCTGCATCCCTCGCCCGCCATCGAGTGGGTCGACGACGGGCTTCCCGACCTCGTGCGGTTGGCCGATCGCCGGGAGCGTTTCGACCTCGTCATGATGACGGCCGTCTGGATGCATCTGGCCCCGGCCGAGCGGGCCCGCGCCATGCCTGTCGTCGCGTCCTTCATCCGGCCGGGCGGCTGTCTGGTCATGACGCTGCGTCATGGCACGGTGCCCTTGGGGCGCCGCATGTTCGAGGTCACGGCTGCGGAAACCATTGCGCTGGCTCGTGCGGAAAGACTTACGCTCCTGCTCGAGCAGCACCGCGGGTCTCTGCAGGAGCCAAACCGCGGCGCCGGCATCACATGGACCAGGCTTGCGTTTCGGCGGCTCTGATTCGTCAGTCACCAACGAGGATGGGCGTTTCCACATTCAGCATGTCGAGAGGCGCGGTGGCGATGCAGGTTTTCAGCCGAGGCGTGGCGGCGGCGCGCTTCTTGGCCGAGATCAGCGACACCTGATATTTCTGGCGCTCGGCGGAAAACGCGCCGAGGGACATGCCCTTTGCCTTTGCCAGGGTCTCGGCCTGATTCGACCAGGCGCGGTAGTCAGCATCAGAGGCTTTGGGCAGATCGCCCGCCGTCTCCGGCGATGCCAGATGCAGGAAATACGACCCGTGGGTGACACCCCAGCAGTCAAGGGCGTGGGCCAAGTCGTCCTGCGCCATCGCGCCAGGGACGTGGACGCCAAGCATGAGCGTGGCCATCAGCGCGGCGTTCCGCAGTACATTCATCCAGTTGTCTCCCCGTGTTGATTGTCCAGCACACCACATTACCCAAGGCCCGGACAACGGGGAATGTGCGATGGCGGCGCTTCAATTCCTGTTCGCCCGGGACCCGTCATGCTGCATGCTGGTGCCTCGAACCTGCACCGCCACTGAAGGGGAGACGCATGGCCACGCCGGTTTATCTGCATGTCACGCTCAAGGTCCGCATGGATGGCTATCAGCGCTTCTGCGACGCCATGGCCGGACAGGTGCCCATTATCGAAAGCTTCGGCTGGAAGCTGGTGGGCGCCTGGGTGACCACGGTCGGCCGCCTGCATACGGTGATCGACATCTGGGAGATTCCCGACGCCAACGCCTATGCCGACGTGATGGCGGAGGTCGCCAAGCGGCCGGACTATCGGAAATTCTGGGACATGCTGGCCGAGACGCTTGAGGAGGAGGTGGTCACCATGGTCCAGAAGGTGCCCTACAGCCCGTGATGTCCGTTTAGATCAGCCTCAGTCGCATCGCCTGTGCAACGGCGTGGGCGCGGGTTTCCACGCCCAGCTTGGTCTTCAGGTTGGCGACGTGATAGTTCACCGTGCGCTCGGCGATCTGCATGATCTCGGCAATGTCCTCGGTCGACTTGCCATGGCTGAGCCAGTTGAGGATTTCCGTCTCCCGGTCGCTCAACACGGGGGTATCCTCGCCCGCGTTGGCGGTCAGGCTGCACCAGGTCTCGTGCGCGTGGTTGCACAGGGCCGGCATCAGCATCTCCGCATGCTCGAAATGCGCGGGGCCCAGCGTCTCGTAGTCCACCTTCTTGGGCGCGATGCCGAACAGACCCATGTAGTTGGTCTGATCGCGGACGGGAAAGTGCCAGGCCGGCGTATGCACGCCGAAACCTTCCAGCTCCTCGAAGATATCCTGGGCCCAGGACCCGTCGTCGCCGATGTCGGTCCGGCGCACCGGCGTGGTCCGGTTGATGATATGGGCGATCAGCGGATCCCGCACCGCGACGCTGGCATCCGCCCAGACCCGGCGGATGGCGTCCGGATAGGTGGAGCAGATCATGTAGAGGCGGGGCTGGGAGACATCGATCTGGCAATAGATGTAGTGGGCGAAACCCAATGCGAGAATGACCTTCTGAAAACGCCGTCCCAGCATCACCTCGTCGGGCGAGGTCCTAATGAACTCGACAAGCGATCGATTCGACTCGACCCCCGGAAGCGGGCTGAGTCTTTCCACCTGAATTTGTCCCAAAATAATCCTCGATAAACCAGTTTTCGCGCCTTGCGGCGCGTTCAGTCAGGCGCAGATTGGTAGGTCCTGCGTTGGAAAATGAACATCAGTTCTTGTTGGCTCGCCATGAAATCCGACGTGCCTACCTTGAACACGTTCACCAGCTCCCATGCAGGACCATGTTCACGATAGAACGCATCAAGAAGATTTTCCAGCTTTCGCGGGTGACCGCTATTATTGCTCCCGCCCGGCGCCATGAGCACGCGGTGCTCGATGCGGAGCCTCGGTTGTTCCGTCGCGACTGAAGCGCACCTTGCGATGGTCATTTTCTGCCCCTGACCTTGTCGGCATTTCGCCCGTGTTTCACGAACATTTCCTACCCTGCGATAGGACACGCCAATTTTGATCTCAGGGGAACTGTAAGAAGTTGCAGTGCTGCAGCGCCAAGGCGCTACATCGCGCTGATTCCACCATCCAGCACCAGTTCGGCGCCGGTCATGAACTTGGACTCATCGGATGCCAAATAGACCACGCCCCAGGCGACATCGTCCGGTTCGCCGACCTTACGCATGGGAATCTGCCGCGAGAGCTTCACCAGCGCGTCCTCGCGCGACATGTTGACGGCGATGTCGTCCAGGATCGGCGTGTCGACAAAAGCGGGATGGACCGAGTTGCAGCGCACACCCGGTGCGCTTCTGGCGCAATCCAGCGCGACCGACTTGGTCAGGTGGCGCACCGCCGCCTTGGCCGAATTGTAAGCCGGAACATTGTGGCCGGCGACGATGCCGGCGATGGACGAGATGTTGACGATGGCGCAACCGCGCTCGGGCGTCGCCGCGGCGCGCAGATAGGGCAGCACGTATTTGCAGCCCAGGAAGACGCTGTCCAGATCGATGGCGTGGACCCGCTTCCATTCGGAAAAGGCGACGGTCTCGATGGTGCCGACCGACCCGATGCCGGCATTGTTCACCAGAACGTGGATGGCGCCGAAATGCGCCGCGGCCGTCTTCAGCACGTCCTGCCAGCGGCTTTCGTCGGTCACGTCATGTTGCAGGCCGATGGATCCCGGAATGGTCTCGGCCAGCGTGTTCACCGCCTCGCCATTGATATCGGTGAGGACCAGCGACGCACCCTCCTGTGCCAGCCGCCGGGCAATGGCGGAGCCCAGTCCGCCGGCCGCGCCGGTCACGACCGCTACCTTGCCGGCGACCCGGCCCGTCTTTCCATTCGTCATGGCTTCTTTCCGTTCAATGGCCCGTTCAGTGGGCTTCGTCCCAATTGTCGCCGACGCCGACGCCGACCGTCAGCGGCACCGAAAGGTTCACCGCCGGCGCCGCGGCGCCTTCCATCACGTCCTGCACCGTCCGGCGCGCGTCTTCCAGTTCGCGCTCGGGCACCTCGAACACCAGTTCGTCGTGCACCTGCAGCAGCATGCGTGTCCGCAGGCCGGCACCCGACAGCGCGCCGGGCATGCGGACCATGGCGCGGCGGATGATGTCGGCGGCCGAGCCCTGGATCGGGGCGTTGATCGCCGCGCGTTCGCCGAACTGGCGCAGGGCCGGATTCTTGTCGTGGATGGAGCGGATATGGACGCGGCGCCCGAACAGCGTGCTCACATAGCCCTGTTCGCGGCAGGCGGCGACCGTGTCGTCCATATAGGTGCGAATGCCCGGAAAGCGCTCGAAATACCGGGTGATATAGGCTTTGGCTTCGCTTTGCGGAATGGCGAGCTGGCGCGCCAGACCGAACGCCGAGATGCCGTAGATGATGCCGAAATTGATCGCCTTGGCGCGGCGCCGCTGTTCGGGCGGCATGCCGTCGATGGGAATGCCCAGCACTTCCGACGCGGTCATGGCGTGGATGTCGAGCCCGTCGGCGAAGGCCTGCTTCAGCGCCGGGATATCGGCCATGTGGGCCAGGATCCGCAGCTCGATCTGGCTATAGTCCGCCGACATCAGGCGGTGGCCAGACTCGGGAATGAAGGCCTGCCGGATCTTGCGGCCCTCGGGTGACCGGATGGGGATGTTCTGCAGGTTCGGGTCTGTCGACGACAGCCGGCCCGTGGTGGTCGATGCCATGGCGAAGCAAGTGTGCACGCGCCCGGTGACCGGATCGATCTGTTGCTGCAGGGAGTCCGTGTAGGTGCTCTTCAGCTTGGACAGCTGGCGCCAGTCCAGGACCCGCGCCGGCAGGTCGTGCCCCTGCGCGGCCAGATCCTCGAGAATATCGGCGCCGGTCGAGCGCGCGCCCGACTTGCCCGTGCGGGTGCTGCCCAGATTCATCTCGTCGAACAGGATCTCCCCCAATTGCTTGGGCGAGCCGATGTTGAACTCGCGTCCCGCCAGCCGGTAGATTTCGGTCTCGAAGGCGGCCATGCCATCGGCGAATTCGCGCGACAGCGCCGCGAGGCGCTCGCGATCGACCTTGATGCCTTCCTGCTCCATGGCCGCCAGCACGGGCGACAGCGGCCGCTCCAGCGTCTCGTAAACGGTGACAAGATGTTCCTGCGTCAGGCGGGGTTTCAGGACCTCATGCAGGCGCAAGGTCACGTCGGCGTCCTCGGCCGCATAGGCCGTCGCCTTGTCCAGTGGCACCCGGTCGAAGGTAACCTGATTCTTGCCACTGCCCGCGACATCCTTGAACGCGATCGGCTTGTGACCCAGATGCAGCTCGGACAGCTCGTCCATGCCATGGCCGTGCAGCCCGCCTTCCAGGGCGTAGGATATCAGCATGGTGTCGTCCACCGGCCCGACCTGAATGCCGCAGCGGGCCAGCACGACCGTGTCGTATTTGATATTCTGGCCGATCTTCAGCACGCCAGGGTCTTCCAACAGCGGCTTCAGCCGGGCGAGAACCTGGGCCTTGGGCAGCTGCGCCGGGCGGTCGCCGTCCAGATCCAGGGTGCCGTCGCCGCCCGAGCCGGTGTGGCCGATGGGAATGTAGCAGGCCTTGCCCGGCTCGATCGCCAGCGACACGCCCACCAGTTCGGCCAGCATGGGCTGCAGCGAGGTGGTCTCGGTATCGACCGCAACGAAGCCTTGCGATGCCGCGGCGTCGATCCAGGCATCCAGCGCCTCGAGCGACAGGATGGTATCATAGCCGCCCATCTCGACCCGCGGCCTCGCCTCGGCAGCGGCCTGGGCTGCCGAGGATGCGGCGGCGGGCGCCTCGCGTTGGTGCCTAGCGGCCAGTTTGGTCGCCAGCGTACGGAAACCGTTCTCTTCGACGAAGGCGATGGCGCGGGGGACGTCGATGGGACGTACTTTGAGATCATCGATGGTTTCGGGGACGGGCACGGTGTCGTGCAGGCGCACCAGATCGCGGCTTATGCGGGCCTGGTCGGCGTAGTTGATCAGGGATTCCCGGCGCTTCGGCTGTTTGATCTCGCCAGCGCGGGCCAGCAGCGCATCCAGATCGCCATACTCGTTGATGAGCTGGGCCGCTGTCTTGATGCCGATGCCGGGCACGCCGGGCACGTTGTCGACCGAATCGCCTGCCAGCGACTGCACGTCGATGACCTTCTCCGGTGGTACGCCGAACTTCTCGATCACCTCGGCGATGCCCAGCTTCTTGTTCTTCATGGTGTCGAGCAGCAGGACATCGTCATCGACCAGCTGCATGAGGTCCTTGTCGGACGACACGATGATTACGGTGGCGCCGCGTTCGCGGGCCTGCCGGGCATAGGTGGCGATGATGTCGTCGGCTTCGTAGTCGGCCAGTTCGATGCAGGGCACGTCGAATGCGCGCACCGCGTCGCGGATCAGGGCGAACTGGGGAATCAAGTCCTCGGGCGGCTCCGGCCGGTTGGCCTTGTAGGCCGGATACAGGGTGTTGCGGAACGTCAGCCGGCCGGCGTCGAAGATGACTGCCAGATGGGTCGGCGCTTCCGAGCCACTGTCTTCCAGCAGCTTGTACAGCATGTTGCAGAAACCATAGACCGCGCCGACGGGCGTGCCGTCGGGCCGCGACAGGGGCGGCAGTGCATGGTAGGCCCGGAAGATGTAGCCGGACCCGTCGATCAGGAAAAGGTGCTCGCGTTCGCTCATGCGGCGCATCATGCCGACAGGTGGCGGGAGAGGCCAGCGCTACGTGCGGCGATCAGGCCGCCGCGCCGCGCGTCAGGTCAGTGCGCGTCGTCCTGGAGAATGAACAACCGGTCGCAATAGGGACACTCGACCCGGCCGGTTTCGTCCATGTGCAGATAGACGCGCGGATGGCCCAGCGCGCCCTCGCCACCGTCGCAGGCGACCTCAACCGAATTGACATAGGTGGTCTCGGGTGCTTCCGGGGCGATGACGGTTGAATTCGGCACGGGGATTGTTCGCTTTTTATGACGCCAGGGTCGTTGAGGTTTGCGTGGCCGGATGATACGGATTGCCGCCCGCTATTCAACTGAATGTAGGCGGCGACAGGACAGACATGCAGGAAAACGCCACTTCATGATCCCGGACAACGCGATCGAAATCCGGGGGCTGCGCAAGAAATATCGTGGCGGCAAGGGTTTTCCCCCGCACGAGGCGCTCAAGGGCATCGACATGGATGTGCCGCGAGGGTCGTTCTTCGGCCTGCTCGGTCCCAACGGCGCCGGTAAATCCACGCTGATCAACATCCTGGCCGGTCTGGTCAACAAGACCGCCGGCGATGTGCGAATCTGGGGCTATGACATCGACCAGCACGCGCGCAACGCGCGGGCCAGCATCGGCGTGGTGCCGCAGGAAATCAGCTTCGATGCCTTCTTCACGCCGCGAGAGGCGCTGGAGTTGCAGGCCGGTCTCTACGGCGTCAAGAAGCACGAACGGCGGACCGACGAAATCCTCGCGGCCATGCGCCTGTCGGACAAGGCCGACTCCTACGCGCGGGCGCTGTCCGGCGGCATGAAGCGCCGCCTGCTGGTCGCCAAGGCGATGGTGCACAGCCCGCCGATCCTGGTGCTGGACGAGCCGACCGCCGGCGTCGATATCGAGCTGCGCCAGCAATTGTGGGAACACATCCGGGCGCTCAAGCAGCGCGGCGTGACCATCATGCTCACCACGCACTATCTCGAGGAAGCCGAACAGCTCTGCGACCGGATCGCCATCATCGACAAGGGGCAGGTCGTCGCCAACGAGCCGACCGTCGATCTGCTGCGCCGCATCGATGAGCGCGAACTGGTCCTGCGCCTTGACCGGCCGGTGACCGAAATTCCCGAAGGGCTCCGTGGCTTTCAGGCGCGGGCCGAGGATGGCACCCAGCTGTCGGTGCGCTATTCGGCCAGTTCCCATCATGTGGACGAAGTGCTGCACGCGGTCCATGGTGCGGGCTACGCCATCCTCGACCTGACCATGCGCGAGGCCGATCTGGAAGATATCTTCATGCAGTTGACGAGCCGGAAGTAAGCATGGCGAACGACGCGGTTTTCGATGTCCTGGTGATCGGCAGCGGCGCGGCCGGTCTGACCCTCGCCCTCTGCGTGGCCGACCACTGCAAGGTCGGTGTCGTTTCCAAGGCGCAGATCGATTCGGGCAGCACCAACTGGGCCCAGGGCGGCATCGCCGCCGTGCTCAGCGCCACCGACAGCTTCGACTCGCATGTTCAGGACACGCTGGTCGCCGGCGGCGGCCTGTGCGACCTGGACGCTGTGCGCTTTACCGTCGAGGAAGGCCCCGCGGCCATCCAGTGGCTGATCGACCAGGGCATGCTGTTCGATACCACCAAGAAGGGGCCGTATCACCTGACCCGGGAAGGCGGCCACAGCCATCGCCGGGTGATCCACTCCAAGGACGCGACCGGCAAGGCGGTGCAGCACACCCTCGACGACCAGGCGCGGGCGCACCCGAACATCACCGTGCTCGAGAACTATGTGGCGGTCGACCTGGTCAACCGCGATGCCGACGGGGTGCGCGGCCGATGCCGCGGCGCGTATCTCTACGACATCGAGGAATCGCGGGTGAAAGTGTTCGGCGCCAAGGCGACGGTCATCGCCACCGGCGGCGCCAGCCGCGTCTATCTCTACTCCTCCAACCCCGACGGCTCGACGGGCGACGGCATCGCCATGGCCTGGCGCGCCGGGTGCCGTGTGGCGAACCTGGAATTCAATCAGTTCCACCCCACCTGCCTCTATCATCCCGAGGCCCGGACCTTCCTGATCACCGAGGCCGTGCGCGGCGAAGGCGGCAAGCTGCTGCTGCCCAATGGCGAGCGCTTCATGAAGCGGTTCGATCCGCGCGGTGAGCTGGCGCCTCGCGACATCGTCGCCCGGGCCATCGATCATGAAATGAAACGGCTTGGCATCGAGTGCGTCTATCTCGACATCAGCCACAAGAAGAAGAGCTTCATCAAGGAGCACTTCCCCAATATCTACAAGCAGTGCAAGAAGTACGGCATCGACATTTCCAAGGAGCCGATCCCGGTGGTGCCCGCCGCGCACCATACTTGCGGCGGCGTGATGGTCGATCATCGCGGCCGGACCGACATCGACGATCTCTACTGCATCGGCGAGGCCTCCTATACGGGTCTGCACGGCGCCAACCGGCTGGCGAGCAACTCGCTGCTGGAATGCATCGTGTATGCGACCGCCGCGGCCGAGGACATCCTCGAGCGCCTGGACACATTGCCGGCGCCACCCGACCTGAAAGCGTGGGACGAAAGCCGGGTCACCAATTCGGACGAGGAAGTGGTTGTCTCGCATAACTGGGACGAGTTGCGCCGCACCATGTGGAACTATGTGGGCATCGTGCGCACCGACAAGCGCCTGCGCCGGGCGCAGCGCCGAGTCGATCTGCTGCTGGCCGAAATCCAGGAATATTACGGTAATTTCCGCGTCACGCCCGATCTGCTGGAGCTGCGCAATCTGGTCACCGTCGCCGATCTGATCGTGCGCTCCGCCGCTTCGCGCAAGGAAAGCCGGGGACTGCACTACACGCTCGATTATCCCGAGCCCGCCCCCGACCCCGTGCCCACCGTCCTGTCGCCGGAATAGACCATGTCGCGCGTCGCCTATGTCAATGGGCGCTACCTGCCCTATGCCCACGCCGCCATCCATGTGGATGACCGCGCCGTGCAGTTCGCCGACGCGGCCTATGAAGTCATCGCCGTCATCGGCGGGCGGATCGCCGATCTAGACCCCCATCTCGACCGCCTCGACCGGTCGCTGGGCGAGCTGCGGATCGCGAACTATCCGCCGCGCGCCGCCCTCGCGGTGATCGCGCGCCAGATGGTGCGGCGGAACCGGCTGGACTACGGCCTGCTCTACATCCAAATCGGCCGCGGCGCGCCCGGCCTGCGCCAGTCGCCGCGCGACAGCACCTTCCCCAAGGATCTGCGGCCCTCCGTGGTGATGACCTGCCGCCCGCTGGATTTCCGCAAGGTCGCCGCCCGCGCCGCGACCGGTGTCGCCGTCGCCACCATGCCGGACCAGCGCTGGGCCCGTGTCGACATCAAGGCCGTCTCCCTCCTGCCCAACGCGCTGGCCAAGCAGGCCGCGCGCGAAGCCGGCGCCTTCGAGGCGTGGATGGTCGACCGCGACGGCAACGTCACCGAAGGCGCCTCCACCAATGCGTGGATCGTCACCGCCGACGGCACGCTCGTCACCCGGCCGCTGTCAAGCAGCATCCTGGCGGGCATCACCCGGCACGTGGTCATCGCCCAGGCGCGGGAGGCGGGACTGCGGGTCGAGGAGCGTGCCTTTACCGTCGCCGAGGCGCTGGCCGCCAAGGAGGCTTTCTTCACCAGCACCACCGGCGGGCCGATCCCGGTCGTCACCATCGACGGCAAGACCGTCGCCAATGGCGCGCCGGGCGAGACGACCGAAAAACTGGTCGGCCTCTATCGGCGGCATCTGGCCTCCTTCGCCGCCGATCCGGCGGCCGCGTTTCAGGTTCTGGGCGGCTGATGGCACATCCCCTCTACAATGCCGGCACCTGGATCTTCGATCTGGACAACACGCTCTATCCGGCGGCCTGCGACCTGTTCGCCCAGATCGACGTGAAGATGGGCGCCTACATCTCCAACCTGCTCAGCGTCGACCTGATCGAGGCGCGCCGCGTGCAGAAGGACTATTTCATGCAGTACGGCACCACGCTGGCCGGACTGATGCGCCATCACCAAATCGATCCGCACGACTATCTGGATTACGTCCACGACATCGACGTCAGCGTGGTCATGCCGGATGAACGCATGGCGCGGGCGCTGGCAGCGCTGCCGGGGCGCAAGATCGTCTACACCAACGGGTCGGAAGGCCATGCCACGCGGGTCATGGCGCGGCTCGGCATCACCCATCTGTTCGAAGGCATTTTCGACGTGCTCGCGTCGGATTTCATTCCCAAGCCCGATCCGGGCGCCTTCACCGCGCTGGTCGAGGCCTATGCGTTCGATCCCGCCGACGCGGTGATGGTCGAGGATCTGGCCAAGAACCTGATCCCGGCCCACGATCTGGGCATCACCACCGTCTGGGTGCCCACCGCGTCCGAATGGTCGCGCGCCGGGTCCGATGGCGGCTTTATCGACTACGTGGCCGAGGATTTGTCGGCCTGGCTGGCCGAGGTCGCCGGGCTAGCGGATTGACAGCGCGCCTGACGCGGCTATGGTCTGCGGCGCTTCAGGAACAAGGATACAGCCATGAGTGTGACCAGCCTTCAGCCGATCATCGAGCGCGCCTGGGAAGAGCGCGACGGCATCTCGCTCACCACCACCGGCGAGGTGCGCGACGCCGTCGACGCCGCGCTGACCGCCCTCGACGCCGGCAAGGCGCGGGTCGCCGAGAAGATCGACGGCCAGTGGGTGGTCAACCAGTGGCTGAAAAAGGCGGTGCTGCTGTCGTTCCGCCTCAACGACATGGAGCCGATCACCGGCGGCCCGGGCAACCACGCCCGCTGGTTCGACAAGGTGCCGTCCAAGTTCGAGGGCTGGGGCGTCGAGGAATTCCGCGCCGCCCGCTTCCGCGCCGTGCCCGGCTGCTTCGTGCGCCGCTCGGCCTATATCGCGCCCGGCGCGGTGCTGATGCCCAGCTTCGTCAATCTGGGCGCCCATGTGGGCGAGAACACCATGGTCGACACCTGGGCAACCGTCGGCTCCTGCGCCCAGATCGGCAAGAACTGCCACATCTCCGGCGGCGCCGGCATCGGCGGCGTGCTCGAGCCGCTGCAGGCCGATCCGGTGCGCATCGAGGACAACGTGTTCATCGGCGCCCGCTCGGAAGTGGCGGAAGGCGTCATCGTCGAGGAAGGCGCGGTGCTGTCCATGGGCGTCTATATCGGCGCCAGCACCAAGATCGTCGACCGCGAGACCGGCGAGGTCATGTATGGCCGCGTGCCGGCCTATTCGGTGGTCGTGCCCGGCGCCCTGCCCGGCAAGGCGCTGCCCGACGGCACGCCCGGCCCCAGCCTCTACTGCGCCGTGATCGTGAAGCGCGTCGACGAGAAGACCCGCTCGAAGACCTCGATCAACGAGCTACTGCGGACCTGATCACTCGCACTCTGCCGTCATCCCCGCGCACGCGGGGACCCAGCTCTTCGTAGAGCGCGGCTTCCGATATGTTCCGGTGATTGAGATGGCTGTAGGGCTAGCTCAGAGAAGCCAGTATCCTATGAAGAGCTGGGTCCCCGCGTGCGCGGGGGTGACGATTTGGAGATGTCAGGAATGTCGGCGATCGACCCTGTCGCGCTAACGCAAGAACTGATCCGCCGGCCCAGTGTCACGCCGGCGGATGCGGGCGCGCTCGATGTGCTGCAGGCGGCGCTTGAGGCCATCGGCTTCGTCTGCAAGCGCTATGTGTTCTCGGAACCGGGCACGCCCGATATCGACAATCTCTATGCCCGCCTCGGCACGGCGCAGCCCAATTTCTGCTTCGCCGGGCACACGGACGTGGTGCCGGTGGGCGATCTGGCCGGCTGGACCGTCGATCCGTTCGCGGCCGAGATCATCGGCGGCAATCTGTTCGGCCGCGGCGCGGCTGACATGAAGGCCGCCATCGCGTGCTTCACGGCGGCTGCCGGCCGTTTCGTGGATGAACGCCCGGACTTCTCCGGTTCCATCAGCCTGCTGATCACGGGCGACGAGGAAGGCCCCTCCATCAACGGCACCCGCAAGCTGCTCGAGGAGATCCGGGAGGAGGGCGAACAGATCACCCATTGCCTCGTTGGCGAGCCGACCAATCCGGTGCGGCTGGGCGAGATGGCCAAGATCGGCCGGCGCGGCAGCATGAACGGCTTGGTCACCGTCAATGGCGTGCAGGGCCATGTGGCCTATCCTCATCTGGCCGACAATCCTGCGCCCAAGCTGGTACGGCTGATGGCGCGGCTTGCGGCACTGGAGCTCGACAGGGGCAACGCCCACTTCCAGGCGTCCAATCTCGAGATCACGGCCATCGAAACCAGTCCGGGCGCCGAGAACGTCATTCCCGCCTGGGCACGCTGTCGTTTCAACGTGCGCTTCAACAGCGATCACAGCTCTCAGGACGTGGAACGGCTGGTTCGCCACGCCATGGATCAGGAACTGATCGACTACGATCTGAGCATCCGGGTCAGCGGCGAGTCCTTCCTGACGCCGCCCGGCAAGCTCAGCGGTCTGGTCGTCGATGCCTGCAAGGCTGTCCTGGGCGTCGAGCCCGAGCTCAGCACCACGGGGGGCACGTCCGACGCGCGCTTCATCAAGGATTACTGTCCGGTGATCGAGTTCGGCATGGCCAGCGGCACCATGCACAAGGTCGACGAGCGGGTCGCCGTGTCGGACATCGAGGGGCTGACCGCGATCTATCAGGAAGTGCTGCGGCGCTATTTCGCCTAGGGATAGATCACTTTCGTCAGGTACAGCCCGTCTGGCGGGGCGTTCAGCCCCAGGCGCTGGCGATCGCGGGCCTCCAGCGCGGCGCTGACATCGTCGGCGGTCCATTTGCCCTCGCCCACCAGCTTCAGCGTCCCCACCATCGAGCGCACCTGATGATGCAGGAACGACCGGGCCTCGGCGATCACGATGATCTCGTCGCCGTGACGCATCACGTCCAGCCGGTCCAGCGTCTTGAGCGGCGACTGGGACTGGCAGTGCACCGACCGGAAGGTGGTGAAGTCGTGCCGGCCCACCAGCCGCTGCGCCGCCACGTGCATGGCGTCCGCGTCCAGCGGTACCGGCACCTGCCAGGCCAGCCCGTGATCGAAGGTCAGCGGCGGGCGGCGGTTGACGATGCGGAACCTGTAGTGCCGGCCGATCGCGTCGAAGCGGGCATGAAATCCCGGATCGGCGATCGCGGCATCCAGCACGGCTACCGGATCGGGCTTCAGATGATGGTTCAGGGCGCCCTGAACCTGGTTGGCGCTCTTGTCCGCCGCGATGTCGAAATGCACCACCTGCCCTTGGGCGTGCACGCCCGCGTCGGTCCGCCCGGCGCCGGTAATGGTGACCGTTTCGCCGCAGAATCTGGTGATGGCCGTCTCCAGCGCCTGCTGGATGGACGGCCCATTGGTCTGGCGCTGGAAGCCGACGAACGGTCCCCCGTCATATTCGATAGTCAGGCGATAGCGGGGCATCAGGACGGCACGCACACAATGTCGGTCATACTGAAATCGGTACCCTTGAACAGCAGCGGCTCACCGGTGCATTTGGCCAGCGCGTAGGAGAAACAGTCGCCGAAATTCAGGGCGGCCGGATGCCGGCCCTTGCCGAAGCGCCGCCATCCAAACCGGGCGGCCTCGGCCTGCAGGGCGTCGAAGGCGACGACGTCCAGGCGGGCGCGAAGGACGAAGCGGTCGAGTTCGGCCTGGCCGCTTGCCCCTTTCCGGCTTTCGATGACGAGCGCGGCTTCGAGAAGCGAGGCGGCGGATATCAGGCGGATCGCTGAAGCGGCGATGCTTGCGTTGTAGGCGGCGCGCTCCGGTTCATTCAGCAGGATCGCGACCAGTGCCGATGTATCGACGACCATCAGACGGGGAGGCCGTTTTCGTCATAGAGCCAGGAATGGTCACTACCCGGTCTGTCCGCCGTTGTTGGCGGCGCATCCAGCACGTCGGGCAACGCGGCGCACCGCTGCGCAATCTCGTTCAATTCATCGAGCAGTACACCATGCCTTGCCTCTCGTGCCCTTCGCGCGACGTCGAGTTCCCGCTTGAGCGCAGCGCGCACGGCATCGGTCAGGGTGCCGCCGCGTAGAGCGGCAAGCTCCTGCGCCATGTGATGAATTTCATCGTCCTTGATATTGAGCGCCATGATCCGCGTCCTTAATTTCCACCACCATAGCAGGAATGGTGGAAACGTCCAGAATCACCCCAGAATCTCGCCCGTGCCGAGCGGAAAGCCGCGCAGCAGGGTGGCGGCGTCCATGGCGCCCTTGCCCGCGCGCTGCAGTTCGGTCAGTTGCACCGCGCCGGTGCCGCAGGCGATGGTCAGACAATCGTCCAGCACCGCTCCCGCTGCGCCGCCGCCTTCCACGAGGCGGCTGCGCAGCACCTTGATGCGCTCACCCCGTGCCTCGAACCAGGCGCCGGGAAACGGACTCAGGCCCCGGATCACGCGGTCGACCTCGGCGGCAGGGCGCGACCAGTCGATGCGCGCCTCGGCCTTGTCGATCTTCCTGGCGTAGGTGACGCCCTCGTCCGGCTGTGGCACGGGCACCGCGCCCGCCTGTACGTCGCCGATGGCCTCGAACAGCGGCGCGCTGCCCAGCGCGGCCAGCGCATCGTGCAGCTCGCCCGTTGTCGTCTCCGGTCCGATAGGGATCTCGCGGCGGCGATAGACCGGGCCCGTGTCCAGTCCCTCTTCCATGCGCATGATGCACACGCCCGTCATCTCATCGCCGGCCATGATCGCCCGGTGGATCGGCGCGGCGCCGCGCCAGCGCGGCAACAATGAGGCATGCACGTTGAGGCATCCCAGCCGGGCCGCATCAAGGATGGCCTTGGGCAGGATCAGCCCATAAGCGGCGACCACCGCCAGATCCAGGTCCAGCGCCGCGAACGCCGCCTGATCGGTCGTGTCTCTCAGCCGGATGGGCGTGAAGACCGGAATGCCGAGGCTATCGGCCAGCCCGTGCACGGGCGAAGGCTGCGGCTTCTTGCCGCGACCCGCCTCACGCGGCGGCTGACTGTAGACGGCGACGATCTCGTGCCCCTGCGCCGTGGCCCAGGCGGCCAGATCGGACAGCAGGCGCGCCGCGAAATCCGGCGTGCCCATGAAGGCGATGCGCATGGGAATGGTTACTCGGCCGCCTTGCGGGCCTTGGTCAGCTTGCGCACGATCATGTCGCGCTTCATGCGCGACAAATGGTCGATGAACAGCACGCCGTTCAGATGGTCCATCTCGTGCTGAATGCAGGTGGCCAGCAGGCCGGTGGCATGGACTTCCTGCGGCGCGCCCTGATAGTCCAGGAACTTCACGCGCACCTCGGCGGGGCGATCCACGTCGCCGAACTGTTCCGGCACGGACAGGCAGCCTTCCTGATAGGAGCTCAGCTCTTCCGATTCCCAGACGATCTCCGGATTGACGAAATAGCGCGGCGCCGGCTCCTGGTCCTCGACGGCGATGTCCATCACCAGCACGCGCTTGGGCACGCCGACCTGAATGGCGGCCAAGCCGATACCCGGCGCGTCGTACATGGTCTCCAGCATGTCATCCATCAGCGCGCGCAGATCGTCGTCCACGGTCTCGACGGGTTTCGAGACCTGCTTCAGGATCGGATCGGGGACGGTGACGATCTTGCGGATGGCCATGGCTGCTCGCTCTCAACTGTTTCCGGTAGTTAGTACGGGCCGCCGGAAGCGTCAAGTCGGTGGCTCGCTAGAACGGCCGCCGCGCCCGCATCGCCGTGGTCAGGGTGCCGTCGTCCAGATAGTCCAGCTCGCCGCCAACGGGCACGCCGTGGGCCAGCCGGGTGATGGTGACGCCGCACTCCTGCAGGCGGTCGGTGATGTAATGGGCCGTGGTCTGGCCGTCGACCGTGGCGTTGGTGGCCAGGATGATCTCGGTCACTTCCGGCGCGCGGGCGCGATCGACCAGGCCGGCGATGTTGAGATCGTCGGGCCCGATTCCGTCCAGCGCCGACAGCACGCCGCCCAGAATGTGATAGCGCCCCTTATAGGCGGCCCGCTCCAGCGCCCACAGATCCGCTACTTCCTCGACCACGCACAGGATCGAGGCGTCGCGCCGCGGATCGGTACAGATGTGGCAGGGATCTTCCGTATCCAGATTGCCGCAGATGCCGCACGGCTTGATCCGCGCGGCCGCTTCGGTCAGCGCCCGGGCCAGCGGCTCCATGGCCGAAGATCCCTTTTTCAGCAGATGCAGGGTGGCCCGCCGGGCCGAACGCGGGCCAAGGCCCGGCAGCTTCGCCAGAAGCTGGATCAGCCCGTCGATCTCGGGGCTGATGACGGGCGCGGCCATCAGCGCGCTTTCAGGCAGGGCGATATCGCCTTGCCGGCCGAAAGCCGCGACAGCGAGCGCAAAAGCGGCGCCTTCATGAAGCGGCCGCTAGAACGGCAGGCTCATGCCCGGCGGCAATTCCAGGCCGCCGGTGACCTTCTTCATCTCCTCGGCCGCATGGGCCTCGACCTGGCCTTTGGCATCCTTGTGGGCGGCGACGATCAGGTCTTCCAGGATTTCCACATCATCGGCGTTGGCGATGGACGGGTCGATCTTTATGCGCTTCAGCTCGCCCTTGCCCGACAGCACCACATTGACCATGCCGCCGCCGGCCGTGCCGCTGATTTCCGCTGAATCGAGCGCGGCCTGCATGTCGGCCATCTTCTGCTGCATCTGCTGGGCCTGCTTCAGCATGCCGGCGAGGTTCTTCATAGGTCCAGTTCTCCTGTGTCGTCCATGTCCGGATCGATGATCGCGTCCTCGTCGAGGGCGGGCGCCTCGGCCACGGTGCTTTCGATGATCGAGGTGACCTGCGCCCCCGGAAACGCGCGCAATGCGGCGCGCACCAGCGGGTGTTCGATCACCTCGTTGTGGATGCGGGCGTCGCTCGCCTGCTTCTGTTCGGTCAGGGTCGCCTCGCCCTGCTCGCGCGAAACGGTGACGATCCAGCGCGTGCCGGTCCACTCGCTCAGCCGTTGGCTCAGCTTGCCGATCAGGTCGGCCGGGGCGCGCGGACCAGGGCGCAACTCGATCCGGCCGGGCTGGAAGCGGACCAGGTGCACATTGTCGGTCAGGTGCGCCTCGAGCATGCCTTCCCGGTGCTCGATGGCCAGCGCGACCACGTCCTGGAAGCTGCGCGGCTGCGGCAGGCCGCTCGCCTGAATCTCGGGCTGCGCCATCGGGGCGGGCTCGGCGCGGCCGCCACCGCCGTTGCCGCGGGCCATGGACGCGCCGCCATTGCCGCCCGAGGGAGGCGCCGGTGCCGGTGACGCCGCGCCGCCGGGCGCGGCGTTCTGCAGGCGTTTTACCAGATCGGCCGGACTGGGCAGATCGGCGGCATAGGCCAGCCGGATCAGGGTCATCTCGGCGGCGCCGATGGGCGTCGGCGCCGAGCGGGTTTCCTCCAGCCCCTTCAGCAGCATCTGCCACGCGCGGGTCAGCGCCGGCATGGCCAGGCGACCGACGATGCGCTCGCCGAACCGGCGCTCGGCCTCGGGCAGCGCGTCGCCCGATTCGACGTCCGGCGCGGCCTTCAGCTGGGTCAGCCAGTGGGTGACGCCCAGCAGATCCTCGATGATCGCGGCCGGGTCGGCGCCCGAATTATATTGGTCGCGCACATTGGCCAGTGCGGTCTTGATGTCGCCCGCCATCACGGCCTCGAACAGGTCCAGCACGCGGGCCCGGTCGGCCAGGCCCAGCATGTCGCGCACCTGCGCGGCATCCACCGCGCCGCCGCCATGGGCGATCGCCTGGTCCAGCAGCGACAGGCCGTCGCGCACGGAACCGTCGGCTGCCCGCGCGATCATGGCCAGCGCGTCGTCGTCGATGGCGACGCTTTCCTTTGTCGCAAGATTGGCGAAGTGCTGCTTCAGGCTGGCCGTCTCGACCCGGCGCAGGTCGAATCGCTGGCAGCGCGACAGCACGGTGATCGGCACCTTGCGGATTTCCGTGGTGGCGAAGATGAATTTCACATGCGGCGGCGGCTCTTCCAGCGTCTTGAGCAGCGCGTTGAACGCGTTGCGCGACAGCATGTGCACTTCGTCGATGATGTAGATCTTGAACCGGGCGTCGCCGGGGGCATATCGCACGCCGTCGATGATCTCGCGCACATCGTCCACGCCGGTGCGGCTGGCGGCGTCCATCTCGATGACGTCCACATGGCGCGATTCGGCGATGGCGGTGCAGTGGCGGCAGACGCCGCAGGGCTCGGTGGTGGGTGGGCCGTTGCCGTCCGCGCCGACGCAGTTCAGCGCCCGGGCGATCAGGCGCGCCGTAGTGGTCTTGCCCACGCCGCGCACGCCGGTCAGCACGAAGGCGTGCGCCAGGCGGCCGCTGTCGATGGCGTTCTTGAGGGTGCGGACCATCGGCGCCTGGCCGATCAGTTCCGCGAAGGTTCCTGGGCGGTACTTGCGGGCAAGCACCCGGTAAGGTCCGGTCTGGGTCGCCTGCTCAGGGGTCTGGGCTGTGCCGTCCGTCATCCGTTCCGCGCCGGAGCGGCCTGCCGTGGGTCTGGCTGCGCCGCGGTGTGAGGTAGGAGGCTGGACGAATGACCCAAATCGGGCTCGTTACGGCTGCTTCCTCTCGGACCTGACCGGATTGGCGAGTGATTTGCCCACCGCCAACCTCCCGCCCCCTATATCGGGCATTTGATCCCGCGTGGCAAGGGCGGGCGCGATGGTTCGCGATGCATGCGGGATGGGCGGGTTTGCGCGGCCCGCAAAGCGAAAGGCCGCCCCGTCGCCGGTGCGGCCCTTCCATTGTCAGCCGGTAAAGGCAATCAGCGACCGAACTTCGGAGTGAAGGCCGGACCCTTTGGCGTGCCTTTCGGCGTGTGACAATGAGACATCGGACCACCTCCTTTCAATTTGTTGACGACACCATCCATATTGCGCTCATCATCGGAAACTTCAAGTAATTGATGCGCTGCACCATCGCGGAGCGGATATGGTGGTTTTCGGGGAGCGCGGCCCCGGTTTTGCGGGAAATGAAGAGGTCGTTTCATTGCTGTTTCCCGCCGCCGCGTCTGCGGCTAATCTCCGCGCCATGCTGAACCGTATTCCTGGCCTCGAACGGCCCAATGTGTTCGCCGGCAGTCCGCTGGACCGGTGTGAGATTCTCCGCGGCGACGCGCGCAGGATCGACGAGATGATGCGCGCCAAGGACACGCGTTTCATTTGCCTGTGGAAGACAAGGCCGCTGATCAGGCCCGGCGAGACGCTGCGCATCCAGTGGGTGAACGGCCTGATGGCACTGCCGCTGATCGACGCCGGTGCCGACTGGGTCTTCCTGGGCACGGCCGACGGGCGCGCGCATTTCGCGGTCGATATCTCGTCCGAGACGGACCCCGAGAACAGTGGCGACTTCGCGGGCATGGGCACCTTCCCCGATCTGCGCATGAGCGCGGCGAGTCTCGACCGGGTCGACGCGGCGATCATCGCCCAGGCCAAGCCGCTGATCGACTGGCATAGTCGGCGCAAGTACTGCTCGGTCTGCGGCGCGCTCACCGAGATGCGCCAGTCCGGCGCGTCACGTCACTGCACCAACGAGGCGTGCAAGGCGTCCCATTTCCCGCGCACCGATCCTGTCGTCATCATGTTGGCGATCCATGGCGACCGCTGTCTGCTCGGCCGCCAGAAGATCTTTCCGCCGCACATGTATTCGGCGCTCGCCGGCTTTCTCGAGCCGGGGGAATCGCTCGAGGAAGCGGTGAGGCGAGAGATTCAGGAAGAATCCGGCGTGCCGGTGGGCGAGGTGCGGTACCATTCCAGCCAGCCCTGGCCGTTTCCCGCGTCGCTGATGATCGGCTGCCACGCCATCGCGCTCGACGACAGGATCGAACTCCCCGGTGACGAGCTGGAAGAAGCGGTATGGTTCGAGAAGGGTTTGATCCGCGAGGCCCTCGATGGCAAGCACCGCGACCGGGTCTGGATGCCGCCGCCCCACGCCATCGCCCACCAACTGATCCGCGCCTGGGCCTCGGTGGATTAGCGCGTCTTCAGCGACCCGCTTTAATCCAGCGTGTCGCGGAAGGCGTTCTTGGGATACGAGCCCAGCACGGTGACCGTGGTGGAGAAGAAGCGCAGTTCCTCGAACGCCAGCTGTACCGCCCGGTCCTCCGGATGGCCTTCGATATCGGCATAGAACTGGGTGGCCTTGAAGCTACCCTCCAGCTGGTAGCTTTCCAGCTTGGTCATGTTCACGCCATTTGTGGCGAAGCCGCCCAGGCTCTTGTACAGCGCCGCCGGCACGTTGCGCACCTCGAACACGAAGCTGGTCATGGTCGGCGTGCCGACCGGCGGCACCACGGGCTCCCGCGAGAGGATGACGAAGCGGGTGGTGTTATGGCCCGCGTCCTCGGCCTCCTCGACCAGGATGTCGAGGCCGTAGATCTCGGCGGCCAGCGACGAGGCCAGCGCGCCCATGTGCGGGTCGCCGCGCTCGGCGATCATCTTGGCCGCGCCCGCCGTATCGGCATTGGCCACCGGCTTCAGTCCCAGCCCGCGCAGCCGTTCGCGGCATTGACCCAGGGCCTGAACGTGGCTGTGCACCTCGGTGAGGCCGGCAAGGCTCGCGCCGCGCAGACCCAGCAGCTTGTGGTTCACCCGCTGGAAATGTTCGCCGACGATGTGCAGACCCGAATTCGGCAGCAGATGGTGGTTGTCGGCGACGCGGCCGGCCAGGGAATTCTCGATCGGGATCATGGCGAGCGCCGCGCGTCCATCGGTCACCGCCTGATAGGCGTCCTCGAAGGTGGGGCATGGCAGCGGGGTCATGTCGGGGCGGGCATTGCGGCACGACAGGTGCGAGTACGCGCCTGGCTCGCCCTGAAAGGCGATGGTCCGGTCAGGGCTCGCGCCGTTCAGCTCGTTTACCATCCGCATATTCCGCCGTGTTTTACAGCCGCTTAATCGGGCTGGCTGGTGGCCGGTTATACGGCTTGCAAACCTGAGGGGGAAGCGGCTAAATTCCGCGCAAATTTCGGACCTCGGGCCTGGAGCACGGCCTGGTGAGCAAGGGGCGGAAACAGTGAACAGTTTCGAACTAAACAAGATCGCGGGGGCGGTGCTGTTCGCAATGCTTATCGTCATGGGCATTCGCGAAGTGAACAACATCGTCAACCACGAGCCGGAAGTGGCCGTGAAGGGCTACAATGTCCCCGGCGTGGAAGCGACGGAAGAGGCGGGCGCCGCGGCGCCCAAGGTCGAGCCGCTGGCGGTCCTGCTGGCCAAGGGCAGCCCTGAAGAAGGCGCCAAGGTCTTCAAGAAGTGCATGGCCTGCCACACCATCGAGCAGGGAGGTCCCAATCGCGTGGGCCCGAACCTCTACAATACGATCGGCAGCCATTTCGCCCATATCGACGGGTTCAACTATTCCGACGCCATGAAGAACCATGGCGGCAACTGGACCTACGAGGACATGGATCACTGGCTGGCCAATCCGAAAACCTTCATTCCGGGTAACAAGATGGGCTTCGCCGGCCTGTCCGATGCTCAGGACCGCGCCAACGTGATCCTGTACATGCGTGCCAACACCGCCAATCCGCCGCCGCTGCCCGAGCCTCCGGCCGAAGCACCGGCCGAAGAGGCGCCCGCCGAAGGCGCGGCTCCGGCCGAGGGCGCCCCGGCCGATGCCGCGGCCCCCGAGGGCGAGGCTCCCGCGGCCCCGGCCGAACCGGCCCCCGCCGGCTGATCCACGGCAAGACACATCGGGAAAGGGGCTGCTTCGGCGGCCCCTTTTTTTGCGTCCGCCGTTCCCGGTGTTATATCCTCCCCACCGGTTCGACAAACGAGGCATTCCCGATGAGAAAAGCGCTTCTGGCCGCCAGCCTGGTGTTTTGCACCGCCGTGGCCCATGCTCAGCAGCCGGCGGCACGCTCCGACCAGGGCATCCGCACCGTTCACGCCCTGTCGCTCATCGGTGAACCGGAAAACAAGCCCGGCTTCAGCCATTTCCCCTACGTCAACCCGGACGCGCCCAAGGGCGGCACCGCGCGGCAGGCCATCGCCCCGGCCAGCTTCGACAACCTCAATCCTTTCACCATCGCGGGATCGCCCGCCGCGGGCATCCTCGGGCTGGTCTATGAAACCCTGACCACCGAATCGGCCGATGAAAGCACGGCCGAATATCCGCTGATCGCCGAAAGCATCACCCTGCCGGCCGATTTCTCCTGGGTCGAGTTCACCCTCAATGCCAAGGCCCGGTGGCATGACGGCAAGCCGATCACCCCGGACGACGTCATCTTTTCGTTCAACGTGCTGATGGAAAAGGGTCAGCCCTTTTTCGCCCAGTACTATCACAACGTGAAAAAGGCCGAGAAGACGGGCCCGCGCAAGGTACGGTTCACCTTTGACCAGGCCGGCAACCGCGAGTTGCCCATGATCATGGGCCAGCTGCCGGTCCTGCCGAAACATTACTGGCAGAACCGCAAGTTCGAAACGCCCACCCTTGAGGCGCCGCTGGGCAGCGGGCCCTACAAGGTCGCCGACGTGAAGCCGGGCCGTTCCATCGAATATGTCCGGGTGAAGGACTACTGGGGCGCCGATCTGCCCTCACGGCGCGGCCAGTTCAATTTCGACCGTCTCTCCTACGAATATTTCCAGGACGAGACTGTCCGGCTGGAGGCGTTCAAGGCCGGCAAGTTCGATTTCATCAGCGAGAACACCGCCAAGAACTGGGCGACCCAGTACGATTTTCCCGCCATCCGCGACGGGCGGGTGAAGAAGGAAGAGGTCCGGCACAAATCGCCGACCGGGATGCAGGCCTATGTGTTCAACCTGCGCCGTCCGTTGTTCCAGGATGTGCGGGTGCGCGAGGCGCTCGCCCTCGCCTACGACTTCGAGTGGACCAACAAGAACATGTTCTACGGCCAGTACACCCGGACCCAGAGCTACTTTTCCAATTCGGACCTGGCCAGCAGCGGCCTCCCCTCCAATGACGAGCTGAAGCTGCTTCAACCCTTGAAGGCCAAGGTGCCGTCCGCCGTCTTCAAGCAGGCCTTCAAGGCGCCCGAGACCGATGGCTCCGGCAACAACCGCGCCAATCTGCGCAAGGCCGCGATCCTGCTCCAGCAGGCCGGCTGGGAGGTTCGAGGCGGTGTCCTGACCCATAAGCAGACCGGCCAGCAACTGAAGTTCGAGATCCTGCTGGTTCAGCCCATGTTCGAGCGCGTGACGCTGCCCTTCATCGAAAATCTCAAACGTCTCGGCGTGGCCGCGAATATCCGCATCGTCGATCCCTCACAGTACAAGGAGCGCGAGGACCGGTTCGATTTCGACATGATGGTCGGCTCGTTCGGCCAGTCGGAATCTCCCGGCAACGAACAGCGCGAATTCTGGGGCTCCGAGGCCGCGGGCCGGCCGGGCAGCCGGAACGTGATCGGCATCCGCAACCCGGCGGTCGATGCGCTGATCGAAAAGATCATCTACGCGCGTGACCGCGACAGCCTGATCACGGCGACCCACGCGCTCGACCGGGTGCTGCTCGCCAACCATTACGTCATTCCCATGTATCACACGCGCGTTTTCCGCATCGCGTACTGGGACAGGTTCGGCCGGCCGGCACGGTTTCCCGCCTATAGCCATGGTTTTCCCGTGACGTGGTGGTTCGATGCGGGCAAGGATGCCGCCCTGAGGAAGAAAGGCTCGTAAGGACAGGATGTAACGGCGCATGGATGCCGCTATGATCGCCCCATGAGAGCCTTCATCCCGGCCGCGCTCGCGGCGTTCCTCGCATTCTCCGGCACCGCGACCTGCATGGCGCAGGGCGCGGTCTCCCATGGTCTTTCCGCGTTCGGCGAGCTTAAATATACCGCCGGGTTCAAGCATTTCGACTATGTGAACCCGGCGGCGCCCAAGGGCGGCACCCTTGCGCTGACGCCCGATGGCGGCAGCGGTAGCTTCGACAGCCTCAACGCCTTCATTCTGGAAGGTGACTACCCGCAGGGCATCCAGAACGCCGACCCCCGCAGCCTCGTCTTCGATTCCCTGATGACCCGCGCCTGGGACGAGCCCGACGCGGTCTATGGCCTCGTCGCCGAGAGCGCCGAACTGGCGCCGGACCGGACCTGGGCCATCTTCAATCTTCGTCCCCAGGCTAAGTGGCATGACGGGACGCCGATCACCGCCGCCGATGTGGTCTTCACCTTCAAGGCACTGAAGGAAAAAGGCCATCCGCAATTCGCCGTGGTGCTGGCCGATGTGCTGAAGGCCGAGGCTCTTGGTCCGCGCCGGGTGAAATTCAGTTTCGATCCCAAAGGCGCCGTCCGTGACCTGCCCATGACCGTAGCCGAGCTGCCGATCCTGTCCAAGGCCTATTACGACAAGCACGATTTCACCAAACCGTCGCTGACGCCGCCGCTCACCAGCGGACCCTACAAGTTCGGCAAGGTCGTCTCCGGTTCCGCGATCACCTATGAACGGGTGAAGACCTATTGGGGCAAGGATCTGCCGGTGAACGTAGGGCGGATGAATTTCGATGCGGTCCGTGTCGAGTATTTCCGCGACCGCGCCATCGCCATGGAAGCCTTCCTTGCTGGCGCCTACGATTTCCGCGAGGAATACACTTCCAAGACCTGGGCGACCGAATACAAGGGCCCCGGAATCGACCGGAAATGGATCCTGCGCGACACGCTGAAGGACAACCGTCCCTCGGGCGCCCAGGTGTTCTTCATCAATCTGCGGCGCGACAAGTTCAAGGACGTGCGGGTGCGCGAGGCGCTCGACCTCGCCTTCGACTTCGAATGGACCAACCGCGCCATCTTCTACGGCGCCTATGGCCGCACCAGCAGTATCTTCGAGAATTCCGAACTTGCCGCCAAGGGCATGCCCAGCGCGGCCGAGCTGAGGCTGCTCGAACCCTTCCGCAAGCAGGTGCCCGCCGCCGTCTTCGGCCCGGCCTATACCCCGCCGAAGAGCGATGGCAACGGCGCCAATCGCGACAATCTGCGCAAGGCGGCCCTGCTGCTGCGCGAGGCGGGCTTCACCGTGAGGAACGGCGTCGTCACAACGCCGGACGGCAAGCCCTTCACCGTCGAGATCCTCAACTATGAACCCGGCTTCGAGCGTGTCTTCCTGCCCTATATCGAAAGCCTCAAGCGCATTGGCATCCAGGCCAGCCTGCGCACGGTCGACCCGGCCCAGTACGAGCAGCGCATCAAGCAGTTCGATTTCGACATGACCACCACCCGCCTGTCCCAACCGCTGACGCCGGGTGTCGAGCAGCGGGCCCTGTGGTCCTCGGCGGCGGCCGATACGGTCGGCAGCTTCAACAAGGGTGGCATCAAGGACCCGGTGGTCGATGCCTTGCTGACCCAGATCATCAACGCCAGGGACCGGCCCTCGCTGATCGCCGCATGCCGGGCGCTCGACCGGGTGCTGATGCACAATCACTACATGGTGCCGCAATACTACAAGGGCAGCCACACCATCGCCTGGTGGGACCGCTACGGCCGGCCCGCGCGGAAGCCGGCCTATTCGCGGGGCACCATTGATCTCTGGTGGCTGGACGCGGACAAGGCCGCGAAGCTGGCCGCGGCGCGGGGCAAGAACTGATGGCCGCCTATATCCTGCGCCGGCTGCTGCTGATCATTCCCACCTTGCTGGGTATCATGATCATCAATTTCGCCATCGTCCAGGTGGCGCCCGGCGGACCGGTCGAACAGATGATCGCCCAGATCACCGGCGCGGATGCGGGCGCCACGGCCCGTCTCGGCGGCGGCGCGGGCGGTGACATGGGTACGGCGGGCCGTCAGGCGGAACTGGGCGGGCAGGGCGCCGGCGGCGCCGAGGTGAAGTATCGCGGCGCCCAGGGACTGGATCCGGCGCTCATCGCCCGGATCGAAAAGCAGTTCGGCTTCGACAAGCCGGCCCATGAGCGCTTCTTCATCATGGTGCGCGACTATCTCCAGTTCGATTTCGGCACCAGCTTCTTCAAGGGACGCCCTGTCATGGAGTTGATCCTCGACAAGCTGCCGGTGTCCATCTCGCTGGGTCTCTGGACGACCCTGCTCGTCTACCTGATCTCCATCCCTTTGGGCATCCGCAAGGCCGTGCGCGACGGCAGCCGTTTCGACACCTGGACCAGCGCGGTGATCGTCGTCGGCTATGCCATCCCCAGCTTCCTGTTCGCGGTGCTGCTGATCGTGCTGTTCGCCGGTGGCTCCTACTGGGACCTGTTCCCGCTGCGCGGGCTCACCTCGGACAATTGGGCCGACATGGGCTGGTGGGCGCGCATCGGCGATTATTTCTGGCACATCACCCTGCCCGTCATCGCCATGACCATCGGCGGCTTCGCCAGCCTGACCATGCTGACCAAGAATTCCTTCCTCGACGAGATCAACAAGCAATACGTCATGACCGCGCGCGCCAAGGGCCTGACCGAGCACCGGGTGCTGTACGGCCACGTCTTCCGCAACGCCATGCTGATCGTCATCGCCGGCTTTCCCGCCGCTTTCGTCAGCATCCTGTTCACCAACTCGCTGCTGATCGAATTCATCTTTTCGCTGGACGGACTCGGTCTGCTGTCGTTCGAGGCGCTGATCCAGCGCGACTATCCGATCATCTTCGGCTCGCTCTACGTTTTCACCCTTATCGGCTTGCTGATGAAGCTGATCGGCGACATCACTTATGTCTGGGTGGACCCGCGCATCGACTTCAATTCGCGGGAGGTCGCATGAACGCGCCCGCGGCCGCAGAAGCAGCGCCGACCGCGCGGCGCCGGTTCCTGTTCTGGAAGATGACGCCCATCAACGAACGGCGCTGGGCCAGCTTCAAGCGCAACCGGCGCGGTTATTGGGCGCTGTGGATCTTCGGTATCCTGTTCGGCCTCTCGCTCTTCGCCGAATTCATCGCCAACGAGCGGCCGCTCCTCGTCCAGTACAAGAATGAACTCTACGTTCCCGTGCTTCGCGACTATCCCGAGACCGTGTTCGGCGGCTTCTTCGAAACGCCGACGGATTACCGCGATCCCTATGTCCAGGATCTCATCAAGGCCGAGGGTGGATGGCTGGTCTGGCCGTTGATTCCGTATAGCGAGAACACCATCAACCGGAACATTCCCGTGCCCGCGCCCGCGCCGCCGAGTTGGGACAACGTGCTGGGAACAGACGATCAGGCGCGCGATGTTGCGGCCCGCATCATCTATGGCTTCCGGATTTCCGTGCTCTTCGGCCTGCTGCTCACCCTGTTCGCCTCGGTCATTGGTGTCTGGGCCGGCGCCATCCAGGGTTATTTCGGCGGCAAGATCGATCTCTATGCCCAGCGTTTCGTCGAAATCTGGTCGGGCCTGCCCGAGCTGTTCCTGCTGATTATCCTGTCCAGTATCGTCACGCCGAATTTCTGGTGGCTGCTCGGCATCATGGTCATTTTCCGATGGGTGACCCTGGTCGACGTGGTGCGCGCCGAATTCCTGCGCGCCCGCAACTTCGATTATGTCCGCGCCGCGCGCGCGCTGGGCCTCGGCAACGGCAGAATCATGTTCCGCCATGTGCTGCCCAACGCCATGGTGGCGACGCTCACCTTCATGCCCTTCATCCTCAATGGCTCCATCGCCACCCTGACCTCGCTCGATTTCCTGGGCTTTGGCCTGCCGCCGGGATCCGCGTCGCTGGGCGAGTTGCTCAAACAGGGCAAGAACAACCTGCAGGCGCCCTGGCTCGGCATTTCCTCGTTCCTGGTGCTGGCGTTCATGCTGAGCCTGCTGATCTTCATCGGCGAGGCGGTGCGCGACGCCTTCGACCCGCGCAAGACCTTCGGAGGCCGCAAATGAGCCTGCTCGAGGTCAAGGACCTGTCGGTCAATTTCAATTCGGAAGGCCGCATCGTCGAGGCCGTGCGCCACGTGTCGTTCTCCATCAACCGGGGCGAGACATTGGCGCTGGTGGGAGAATCCGGCTCCGGCAAGTCGGTCAGCGCGCTCTCTGTCCTGCAGTTGCTGCCCTATCCCAACGCGGCGCACCCGAACGGATCGATCCGTTTCGAGGGCACGGAACTGGTGGGCGCCGATGAGAAGACGCTGCGCACCATCCGAGGCAACCGCATCTCCATCATCTTCCAGGAACCGCTGACCTCGCTCAATCCGCTGCATACGGTCGAGCAGCAGATCGGCGAGGTGCTCGCCATCCATAAGGGCATGCGGCCGCAGGCGGCGCGCGTTCGCATCATCGAGCTGCTGACCCTGGTCGGCCTTGCCAACGTCACCGAGCGGCTGAGGGCCTATCCGCACGAGCTGTCCGGCGGACAGCGCCAACGGGTGATGATCGCCATGGCGCTGGCCAACGAGCCGGACCTGCTGATCGCCGACGAACCGACCACCGCGCTCGACGTGACCATCCAGGCCCAGATTCTCGCCCTTTTGCGTGACCTGCAGCAGCGTCTCGGCATGGCGATCCTGATGATCACCCACGATCTGGGCATCGTCGAGAAGTTCACGGACCGGGTCTGCGTCATGACCCATGGCGAGATCGTCGAAGCCGGGAATTCTCGCGAGGTCTTCGCCGCCCCTCGCCATCCCTACACACAGAAGCTGCTGGCCTCGGCGCCGCGGGGAAGGCCCGCCCCCAAGCCCGCGGATCTGCCGCTGCTGGTCGAGACCAATGGACTCAAGGTCCATTTCCCGATCAAGGGTGGCCTGCTGCGCAAGACCGTCGATTACGTGCGCGCGGTGGACGATGTCAGTATCGCCATTCCCGCCGGCACCACCCTCGGGGTCGTCGGTGAATCCGGTTCCGGCAAGACCACGCTCGGTCTGGCCATCCTGCGGCTGCTCGCCAGCAAGGGGCCGATCCGCTTCGCGGGGAGCGATATTTCCGGCTATGGCTTCGAAGAGATGCGGCCACTCCGCCGCGAGATGCAGATCGTGTTCCAGGACCCGTTCGGCTCGCTCAGCCCGCGCCTGTCGCTGACGGAGATCGTCGCCGAAGGCCTTTCCATCCACGAACCAGGCTTGAGCGAGGCCGAAATCGACGCCCGTGTCGTCGAGGCGCTGGGCGAGGTCGGGCTCGATCCGGCCATGCGGCACCGCTACCCCCATGAATTCTCCGGCGGCCAGCGCCAGCGTATTTCCATCGCCCGGGCGCTGGTCCTGAAGCCGCGCTTCGTGGTGCTCGACGAGCCGACATCAGCACTCGACATGTCGGTGCAGGCCCAGATCGTCGATCTGCTGCGCGATCTGCAGACGCGCCATAACCTGACCTACCTGTTCATCAGTCACGATCTTCGGGTGGTCCGCGCCCTGTCCGACCACGTGCTGGTCATGAAGGACGGCAAGGTGGTCGAACACGGCCAGGCCGAGCGCGTCTTCGAACATCCGCAAACGGACTATACGCGCGCGCTGATGGCGGCGGCCTTCAACCTGGAAGTGGCCCACGCGGACGCCGTGGGAAGCTGAACCCGCCGTCTCAGTGGGTCCGGGCGCCCGTGTCGACCAGCCGCCGGATGGCCGTCACCGGCACCGGGTTTTTCTTGGCGATTTCGGCCACCACGTACCGCAGCGGATGCGGCGAGACCATCATGTCCCAGGCATTGGCGTGCAGCAGCACGCCGTCGTCGATGACAAGGCCGACATGGCCCGGGAAGAACACCAGGTCGCCGCGCTGGGCCAGCCGGGCATCCGGCTCGACCGCTTCGCCAAGGCTCGCGGCCTGCATGTCGCTGTCGCGCGGGCAGTTCAGGATGCCGGCGAATTGTAGCGACACCTGCACCAGACCCGAGCAATCCAGACCCAGGCTGGTCTTGCCGCCCCACAGATAGGGCACGCCGATGAAGCGGATGGCCGTGGTCAGGTAGTCGGCTTCCATTTCGTCGACCGGCTTCAGGTGGTCGGTGAAGACGTAGCCGCCCGCATCGATCGCGGTAAACTCGCCTTCCTCGCCGGCAAACGACACGGTGGCACCCAGGCTGATGGCGCCCAGCACCTGCGACTTCAGGTCGGGCCTGGCATAGATGAAGGTGCGGATGGCGCCGACCTTGTGGGTGCCCGGCGCGCCAAGGTCGCCCAGCGCGACGCTGGGCATGTAGCCCACATAGCCATCGGCATCGAGCTGGCCCCAGGACCAACCGTGCTTTTCCTCATAGACGGTGAAGCCTTCGCCCATCAGCGCCTCGGTGAGACGCCCCGACGCGGTATCCGGCTTGCTGTGCAGCGGCGCATAGGACAGCCGCACCTGCTTGCGCACACCCTTGGCGTAGTGCGGCACCTTGATGACCGAGCGGAGATAATCGGCGGCCAGGTCCTCGCGCGCCGGAGTCAGGCGCGGATCGCCCTTCATGGCAGCCTCCTCAGGCGTCGGAACCCGCCGTCACGATGATGTCGGAGAGCTGCCCGAGATAGCTGGTACCGCGCGGCGTGCGTTCGATCAGCACGTTCCGCTTGTCGGTCATGTCGCGCCGCCGTTTCAGCAGCCCGAGCCGTCCGAGCGTGTCGAGCGCGCGGGTGACAACCGGCTTGGTGATATCCAGTTCCGCTGCCAGACCACGAACCGTGTGCGGTCCGGATGTCAGATACACGGTCAGCAGGATCGCCATCTGACGCGACGTCAGATCGTGCGTTTCCTCGCCGCGCACCAGCGTGCTCATTGTGTTCAGCCAGAGGCTTAACGCTTGGGGATTTGTCAGTTGTAGGGTCATAGAAAGAGTATCGGGTTGCGTCCATAGTTTACAAGCGCCCCCAAGGCTTAATTTTCGCACGCGAAACGTTTGACGATCATCTCAAACGCGGCGCGCATGGCCATTGCCTCGCCCCCAACAGTACGACCGTAACGTTTTTCAGGGTTCCAGGCATAAATGTCCAGATGAATCCATCGTTCCGGGTCGGCGACGAATTTTTTCAGAAAAAGTCCCGCGACGACCGCGCCGGCGAAAGGACCGCCATCATTGCGCATATCCGCGATGTTGCTTTTCAGATTGTCCGCGTAGTTTTGCCACAGCGGCAGGCGCCAGACGGGATCCGCCGAAACCCGGGCCGCCTCGGTGAAGGCAGCCGCCAGATCCTCGCCATCGGTGAAGAAGGGCGGCACCTCGGGGCCCAGCGCCGAGCGCGCGGCGCCGGTCAACGTGGCGAAATCGATCAGCAGCGCCGGGTCTTCCTCGCAGGCCAGCGCCAGCGCATCGGCCAGGATCAGGCGGCCCTCGGCGTCGGTGTTGCCGATTTCGATGGTGAGCCCCTTGCGTGAGGCGATCACGTCGCTCGGTCGGAACGCGTTGCCCGAGATGCTGTTCTCCACCGCCGGGATCAGCACACGCAGGCGCACCGGCAGATTCATGGCTGCGATCATCTGCGCCAGGCCGAGGACATGCGCGGCGCCGCCCATGTCTTTTTTCATCAGCGCCATGGACGAGCCCGGCTTGATGTCGTAGCCGCCGGTGTCGAAGCACACGCCCTTGCCGACCAGCGTCACCTTGGGATGGGACGGATCGCCCCAGCGCAGATCGATCAGGCGCGGCGCGCGGACGCTGCCCTTGCCGACCTCGTAGATGGCCGGGAAATTTTCGTCCAGCAGGTCTTCGCCGATCGTGGTGGTGGCCTCGGCACCGATCCGCGCGGCCAGATCGAGCGCCTCGCGCTCCAGGTCGGCGGGGCCCATGTCATTGGCCGGTGTATTGACAAGGTCCCGCACGAGGAAGGTCGCCTTTGCCGCGGCCGTCGCATAGGCGATGTCGCAGCCCTCCGGCACAACCAGATGCGGATGGGCCTTGCTTGGCCCGCCATCCGACATGCGGTAGCGCTCGAAACGATAGGTGCCCAATGCCCAGCCCAGCGCGGCCGTAGTGGCGAAGGCGCCATCCGGCACGGTATCGAAGGCATAAGTGCCCGCCGGCAATGAGACTGGCAAGGCGGTGAAGGGCCAGGGCGACAGCGGCGCGGCGGGCAGCGCGGCGCCCAGACCCATCAGCACGCGGGCGATGCCGCCTTCACCGTCCGGGATCGTCACGATCTGCCCGGTCTGCGCCTTGAAACCCTGCAGGTCGGCCCATTTGCGTACGGCGTCCGGTTGTTGCGGCAGCCAGTCGGTCAGGGTGGCGGCGGTCAGGGCGGTGATGGTGATGGTGTCTGGGGGGCGCTGATCGGTCAGAAAGTCGAACACGGCATTCTCCTGGTCGTCTCCCGTATGTACTTCACTGCGGCCATGCCGCCAAGGGCGGCCTGTGCGCTGATGGCTGCACATTTCCCAGGCGGATGCGCGCAGGTGCTCAAAAATTGCACAGCCATGCCCATGGATTGTCCGCCGCGCCGCGCCTGACGTCTCTGGATCAGCGATTCCCGCCCAAATCCGACGCTGGCACGGGAGTTGCTAGGTAGAGGCTATAGGGTGGCTAGGGTTCCGGTGCGGTCAGGCCGCGCGACTGGTCCGAGAGCCGCCGCCCGGTCGGTGAACAGCGGCCGGGTACACGGCGGGACAAAAGCCCGGGAGGTCATCGTGATGCAAGGGATTGGCATCATACACTCGGCCTCGCCAATCCCCCAGACCAGCAGCCGTATTGTGGAGGATTGGAACTATGCAGAAGAAATCCAGGTTCGTCGCCGCGCTCGCCATCGCCGCCATGACCCTCACCGCGTTCGCCGCCCCGGCCAGCGCGGAGAAGAAAACCGAATTCAAGCTGGCGTGGTCCATCTATGTGGGCTGGATGCCCTGGGGCTGGGCCGCCGACAATGGGATCGTGAAGAAGTGGGCGGACAAGTACGGCATCACCATCGACGTGGTGCAGTTCAACGACTACGTCGAGTCCATCAACCAGTACACCGCCGGCGCCTATGACGGCGTGACGGCGACCAACATGGACACGCTGGCCATTCCGTCGGTCGGCGGCGTCGATACGACGGCGCTGATCGTCGGCGACTTCTCCAACGGCAACGACGCCATCATCCTCAAGGGCAAGACCAAGCTGGCCGACATCGTTGGTCAGAAGGTCAACCTGGTGGAGCTTTCCGTGTCGCATTACCTGCTGGCGCGCGCGCTGGAGAGCATCGGCAAGTCGGAGAAGGACGTCACCGTCGTCAACACCTCGGATGCCGACATGGTCGCCGCGTGGAACACCAAGGACGTGACGTCGGTCGTGACCTGGAACCCGCTGGTCGCGGAGATCGCCGCCCTTCCAGGCGCCAACAAGGTCTTCGATTCCAGCAAGATCCCCGGGGAGATCATCGACCTTACCGTGGTCAATACCCAGACCCTGAAAGACAATCCCAATCTCGGCCGGGCGCTGACCGGCGCCTGGTACGAAACCATGGCGATCATGAGCTCCAATACGCCCGAGGGCAAAGCCGCCCGCGAGGCCATGGGCAAGGCGTCCGGCACGGATCTGGCGGGCTACGACATGCAGCTCGCCTCGACCAAGATGTTCTACATGCCGGCGCAGGGCGTCGAATTCGCCATGGGCGCGAGCCTGCCCAAGACCATGGATTCGGTGCGCAACTTCCTGTTCGCTCACGGCTTGCTCGGTCAGGGCGCGCCGAGCGCCGACGTGGTCGGCATCTCCTTCCCCGACGGCAAGGTGCTGGGCGACGCGGGCAACGTGAAGCTGCGCTTTACTGCCGCCTACATGAACGAAGCAGCCAAGGCGGCGAAGTAACGGTCACGGGCAGTCAGCCGGACAGCAGGCAAGCATGCGCAGGCGTCTCATCAATGCCCATCCGACACGGGGTGTCGCGGTCTTCCTCGCCGCGCTCCCCTTCCTGCTCCTCCTCTTCGCCTATGTGGTGGGGTCGGAGGCGCGGCTGGCGGAAAACCCGAACGACAAGCTTTTGCCGTCGTTCTCCAGCATCGGCCAGGGTTTCGCGCGCATGGCGTTCGAGGCCGACGCCCGGACCGGAGACGTCCTGTTGTGGGTCGATACCGCCGCCAGCCTCGCCCGGCTGATGGCGGGCCTTGCCATCGCCACCCTGCTTGCCGGCACGCTGGGCGTCGCCATCGGCCTGCTGCCGTACATGCGGGCCTCGTTCAACTCCTTCGTCGCCGTTCTGGCCATGATCCCGCCGCTGGCCATCCTGCCGATCCTGTTCATCATCTTCGGTCTGGGCGAAACCTCGAAGATCGCGCTGATCGTCATCGGTGTCGCCCCGGTGATCATGCGGGACATGATCCTGCGGGTCGAGGAACTGCCCCGCGAGCTGATGGTCAAGGCGCAGACCCTCGGCGCGTCCACCTGGCAGATCGCCCTGCGCGTGGTGGTGCCGCAGATGCTGCCGCGCCTCATCGATTCGGTCCGCCTGTCGCTTTGCTCGGCATGGCTGTTCCTGATCGCGGCGGAGGCGATCGCCTCCCAGTCGGGCCTTGGCTATCGCATCTTCCTGCTGCGCCGGTACCTCGCCATGGACACCATCCTCCCCTATGTGGCGTGGATCACCCTGCTGGCCTTCCTGCTGGATTTTGGTCTGCGCAAGCTGCAGGACCGCGCCTTCCCCTGGTTCGCCGAAGGAAGGAAGCAGCGATGACCGCCGTCAGCGTCAAGAACGTCTGGAAGGAATATGACGGGCGCATCGTGCTCGAGCATGTCTCGCTCGAGGTCGAGCCTCACTCCTTCGTCTCGCTGGTCGGCCCGTCCGGCTGTGGCAAGTCCACCTTCCTGCGCATGCTGCTCAGCGCCGAGACGCCGACGCGGGGCACCATTCTCGTCGATGGCGAGGCCCTGCCGGAAGAACCCACCGCCGATCGCGGCGTGGTGTTCCAGCG
Source organism: Iodidimonas sp. SYSU 1G8 (assembly GCF_039655775.1). Taxonomy (NCBI): domain Bacteria; kingdom Pseudomonadati; phylum Pseudomonadota; class Alphaproteobacteria; order Iodidimonadales; family Iodidimonadaceae; genus Iodidimonas; species Iodidimonas sp. SYSU 1G8. Next base: position 297,287 of record NZ_JBBYXJ010000002.1, read on the forward strand.
CTATTCGGTATTCCCGCACCTGACCGTGCTGGAAAACGTGGTCGTCGGCCTGGAATTCGCCGGCGCGCCACTGACCGGGCATTTTTTCGGCAAGGCCCGCCGCAAGGCGCGCGAGGATGCCGCCGAAATTCTCACCGCCGTGGGGCTGGGCGACTTTCTGTCGCTCTATCCGACCCAGCTTTCGGGCGGCATGCAGCAGCGCCTCGCCATCGCGCAGGCGCTGATCAAGCGGCCCAAGATCTTGTTGCTGGACGAGCCCTTCGGCGCCCTCGATCCGGGAATCCGCGCCGAGATTCACGTGCTCATGCTCAAGCTGTGGCGCGAAACCAAGATGACCGTCTTCATGGTCACCCACGACCTGTCCGAGGCCTTCCACCTCGGCACCCGTGTCATCGCCTTCGACCGGCCCCGCAACCGGCCGGAGGAGCGTGACCGGTACGGCGCTACCATCACCCACGATCTGGCGGTCTGGCCGCCCAAGTATCCGGTTTCGGATACGGATATTGCCCCCGGCGGGACGGCCCGCCTGCTCGACGAGTTCGGGGCATTGCCGGGACGGCCCGGTGTCGGTCAGTAAAGGAGACAACGCATGACCGCGCTTGACCAAGCAACACCCGAGGAAAACCGCGCCCGCTACGAGGCGCTGAAGGCCGGGGCCCACGAGAAGTCGCCGCGTCTGGCGCAGGCCGCGCAGGAGCCGTCGAACCCGGCGCGCATCAAGCCGAAGAAGGTGCTGCACCGCGAGCTGATCCCCGGCGGCTGGTATTGGAGCACCATCGTGCCGCGCGGCGAGACTCTTCGGATCGTCAATGGCGGCACCGGCAGCGTTTCCGCCCTGTTCTGGAACGCCGATGACACCAGCGAGCGGTATAATGCGGGCGACACTGTGAAGATTCAGTGGCACGCGCACCTTTCGAAGGGCCGGGTGCTGTTCTCCGACATGGGCCGGGTGCTCATGTCCATCACCGACGACACCTGCGGCCGGCACGATTTCATCGCCGGCGGATCGACGCCGTTCAGCAACCGGCGCCGCTATGGCGACGACAGCCTGCGCAACAGCCGCGACAATTTCCGGCTCGCCGCCGGCAAGTACGGCATGGGCGTCAAGGACGTCGCGCCCTGCATGACTTTCTTCGCGGGCGTCACCACCGGGGCGAACGGGCATTTCCAGTGGACCGGCGGCCACGACCGCGCCGGCGACTACGTGGATCTGCGGGCCGAGATGAACGTGCTCGCGGTGCTCTCCAACTGTCCTCATCCGCTCGATCCCGCGCCCCAATACGCGCCGAAATCCGTCGAGGCGATCCTTTGGCGCTCGCCCGAGCCGGACGAGGACGATCTGTGCCGGACGGCGACCGAGGAAGCGGTGCGCGGGTTCGAGAACACGGACCCGCTGTTCGGCGGCCGGGCTTAGGAGACGGCCCATGACCCTGTTCATCGATCGCGACTACGCCGCCGCCACCTATGATTTCACCATTCCCGCCCGCAAGCCGTGGTCCGGCCAGCTCCGCAAGGGCCAGGTGCTGCGGATCGTCGACCTGGAAGGCCAGCAGGCGGTGGATACGCTGCTGTACAATCTCTCCAACACCACCGAACGCTATAGCGCGCAGGACACGCTGACGGCCCAGGGCGCGGCCTATATCGAGGCCGGCACGGCGCTGATGTCGAACGAAGGCAACGTGATGGCCACGGTGATCGCCGACACCTGCGGCCGGCACGATACCTCGGCCGGTGCCTGTTCTTGCGAGAGCAACACGGTGCGTTTCGGCCATCACACCCGCTACATGCACGCCTGCCGCGAGAACTTCCTGCTGGAAGTGTCGAAGTACGGCATGACCAAGCGCGACATCGTCGGCAACATCAACTTCTTCATGAACGTGCCGATCATGCCCGATGGCGAGGTGACCATCGACGACGGCATCTCGGCGCCGCTGGGCTATGTGGATCTACGCGCCGACATGGACTTGCTGGTGGTGATCTCCAACTGCCCCCAGGTCAACAACCCGTGCAACGGGTTCAACCCCACGCCCGTCCGTGTCCTGGTCTGGGACTCGGCGGTCTGAGGGGAGACATTATCATGTTCGACAAGGTCCTGATCGCGAACCGGGGCGAAATCGCCTGCCGGGTCATTTGCTCCCTGCGCCGCATGGGCATCGCCTCGGTCGCCGTCTATTCGGACGCCGACCGGCATGCCCGGCATGTCCTCATGGCCGACGAGGCGGTGCGGGTCGGCCCGGCGCCCGCTGCGGAAAGCTACCTCAACCAGCAGGCCATCATCGACGCCTGCCTGTCCACCGGCGCCCAGGCGGTCCATCCGGGCTATGGCTTCTTGTCCGAGAATCCGGCATTCGCCGAGAAGCTGGCCCTGCATGGCATCCGCTTCATCGGTCCCGGCGCCGAGCACATGCGCAGCTTCGGCCTCAAGCACACCGCCCGCGCTCTCGCCCAGAACAGCGGCGTGCCGCTGCTGCCCGGCACCGGCTTGCTGGCCGATGTGAACGAGGCGCTCGCGGCCGCTGCGACTATCGGTTATCCGGTGATGCTGAAAAGCACGGCGGGCGGCGGCGGCATCGGCATGGTGCTCTGCCACGAGGACACCGAACTGGCGACCCGCTACGAGGAGGTGAAGCGGCTCAGCCAGAACAATTTCGGCGATGCCGGCCTGTTCATCGAGAAATTCGTCAGCCGGGCCCGCCATATCGAGGTGCAGATCTTCGGCGATGGGCGCGGCCATGTGGTTGCCCTGGGCGAGCGCGACTGTTCCCTGCAGCGGCGCAACCAGAAGGTCGTCGAGGAAACCCCGGCGCCGCATCTGCCGGCGCAGGTCCGCCTCGATCTGCACGCCTCGGCCATCGCGCTCGGGCAGACGGTGAATTACGAATCCGCCGGCACGGTCGAGTTCGTCTACGACGTCGATGCCGACGCCTTCTACTTCCTCGAGGTGAACACCCGCCTGCAGGTCGAGCACTGCGTGACCGAGGAAGTGTTCGGCGTCGATCTGGTGGAATGGATGGTGCGCCAGGCCGCGGGCGAATACCCGGCGCTGGACATTCCGGCGGGCTACCCGAAAGGCGCGGCCATCGAGGTCCGTATCTATGCCGAGGACCCGGCCAAGGACTTCCGACCCAGCGCTGGCCGTCTGACCGCGGTAAAGTTTCCCTGCAATGCCCGCGTCGACGGATGGGTCGAGTCGGGGACAGAGGTGCCGCCCTACTACGATCCCATGCTGGCCAAGCTGATCGTGTCGGGGCCGACCCGCGCCGCCGCCGTCGAGGCGCTCGCCGAGGCGCTCGACCGCTCCAGCCTCTACGGCATCGAGACCAATCTGGCCTATCTGCGAGAGATCGCCCGCTCGCCCGTGTTCCGCGAGGGCAAGGCCATCACGGCGACGCTGAAAAGCTTCCCTTTCCAGTCCAGATCCATCGAGGTGCTCGCCCCCGGCGCCCAGTCCAGCATCCAGGACTGGCCGGGCCGGATCGGCTACTGGAACGTGGGCGTGCCGCCGAGCGGGCCCATGGACGCGCTGTCCTTCCGCCTCGCGAACCGGCTGGTCGGCAATCCCGAAGGCGCGCCCGGGCTGGAAATCACCCTCACCGGCCCGACCCTGCGTTTCGGCTGCGACGCGGTCATCGCGCTGGGCGGGGCGAGGCTGAAGGCCACGCTGGACGGCGCCCCCGTCGCCTGGTGGCGCTCGCTGCCGGTGAAGGCCGGGCAGGTGCTGGCGCTGGGCGGCATCGAGGGCGCGGGCAACCGGGCCTATCTGGCGGTCGCCGGCGGGTTTGACGTGCCGGACTATCTGGGCTCGGGCGCGACCTTCGGCCTGGGCGGTTTCGGCGGCCATTCGACCGGGACGCTGAAGACCGGCGACGTGCTGCGGCTGAACGGCACGGACGCGCCGTACATCCCGCAGGTGCTCCGCGAGGACGCGCTGCCGCCGCTGACGCGCCAGTGGGAAATCGGCGTGCTCTACGGCCCGCACGGCGCGCCCGACTTCTTCACCGATGGCGACATCGAGACCTTCTTTTCCAGCGAGTACGAGGTCCATTTCAACAGCTCGCGCACCGGCGTGCGGCTGATCGGACCCCGGCCGCAATGGGCGCGGGCCGATGGCGGCGAAGCGGGTCTTCACCCGTCCAACATCCACGACAATGCCTATGCCATCGGCGCCATCGACTTCACGGGCGACATGCCGATCATCCTGGGTCCGGACGGGCCGAGCCTGGGCGGCTTCGTCTGCCCGGCGGTGATCGTCGATGCCGAATTGTGGAAGACGGGCCAGCTCAAGCCTGGCGACAAGGTCCGCTTCCGCCGCATCGGGCTGGAAGAGGCGGCCTCCCTGCGCCGGGTGCAGGATGCCTCGGTGCTGAACCTCGACGCGCCGCGTCCGGTCGCCGCGCCGGTGCGCCACCAGCACGACGCGGTCCTCGAGCGCCGCGAGGATCATGGGATTCCGGTCTGCTACCGGGTGGCCGGCGATTCCTACCTTCTGGTGGAATATGGTCCGCTGGTGCTGGACATCACCCTGCGCATGCGCGTGCACAGCCTGATGCAGGCCATCGAGGCGCAGGACTGGCCGGGGATCATCGACCTGACGCCGGGAATCCGGTCGCTGCAGATCCACTATGACAGTCTCGCCTTGCCGCTCGCCCGGCTGCTCGACGGTCTCAAGGATCTGGAGCGCGGCCTGCCGGCGGTCGAGGACATGCGCGTGCCGTCGCGCATCGTCCATCTGCCGCTGTCGTGGAACGACGATCAGGCCCAGCTCGCGGCCCAAAAGTACATGGAACTGGTGCGTCCGGACGCGCCGTGGTGCCCGTCCAATATCGAGTTCATCCGCCGCATCAACGGCCTTGACAGCATCGACGATGTGTATCGGCTGTTCTTCGATGCCAGCTACATGGTGCTCGGGCTGGGCGACGTCTATCTCGGCGCGCCCGTCGCCACCCCGGTCGACCCCCGCCACCGGTTGGTCACCACCAAGTACAATCCGGCCCGCACCTGGACGCCCGAGAACGCGGTGGGCATCGGCGGCGCCTATCTGTGCATCTACGGCATGGAAGGGCCGGGCGGTTACCAGCTCGTCGGCCGCACCATCCAGGTGTGGAACACCTGGCGCCAGCCGAAGCCGTTCGAGCCGAGAGTGCCGTGGCTGCTGCGCTTCTTCGACCAGATCCGCTTCTTCCCGGTCTCGGCCGAGGAATTGCTGGAGGCCCGCGCCGATTTCCCCCATGGCCGCTACAAGGTGGACATCGAGGAAACCAGCTTCAGCGTGCAGGAGTACAACCATTTCCTCGCGGCGAACGCCGAGGGCATCGGCGCCTTCAAGACCCGCCAGCAGACCGCCTTCGAGGCCGAGCGCCAGCGCTGGGCCGAACAGGGCCTCGCCACCTATGTGGGCGAGGAAACCGTCGCCGCGGTGATTGATGAAAGCGCGCTGCCGGACGGCTCGGTCGGCGTCGAATCCCACGTGCCGGGCAATGTCTGGAAGCTGATGGTCGAACCCGGCCAGAGCGTCGCCGCCGGCGACACCCTTGTCATCGTCGAATCCATGAAGATGGAGCTGTCCATCACCGCCCCCGTGGCCGGTGTGGTCAGTGAATATCGCTGCCAGCCCGGCAGGCCGGTCCAGGCCGGTCAGGTCGTGGCCGTACTGAAAGCCGCCTGATGCCGATTTCGTCCCTGCAGATCGAAGACCTCCTCGCCGCCTACCGCGAAGCGCGGGCCACGCCCGAACAGGTAATCCACGCGGTTTATGACCGCATCGACGCCTGGCCCGACAAGGCCGTCTGGATCAGCCTGTTCCCGCGCGAGGAGGCGCTGGCACGGGCGCGGGCGCTGGCGGAACGGCCCGAGGGCATCGACGGCCTGCCGCTCTACGGCATTCCCTTCGCGGTGAAGGACAATATAGATTGCGCCGGACTGCCGACCACGGCGGCCTGCCCCGACTACGCCTACCAGCCCTGGGAGAACGCGACGGCCGTCCAGCGTCTGCTCGATGCCGGCGCGATCGCCATCGGCAAGACGAACCTGGATCAGTTCGCCACCGGCCTCAACGGCACGCGCTCGCCCTATGGCGCGCCGCGCTGTGTCTTCGACGGCGAGTATATCTCGGGCGGCTCCAGTTCGGGATCGGCGGTGGCCGTCGCCGCCGGGCTGGTGTCCTTCGCCCTGGGCACGGACACGGCAGGATCGGGACGGGTCCCGGCCGCGCTGAACAACATCGTCGGCGTCAAGCCGACCAAGGGCCTGCTGAGCACGGCGGGCGTGGTGCCGGCCTGCCGCTCGCTCGACTGCGTCACCGTCTTCGCCCTGAATGTGGGCGACGGCAACCGGGTGCGCCGCATCTCGCAGGCCAATGATGGCGACGATCCCTACGGCCGGACCTTGACGCCCCGGCCGCTCCCCCTGCGCGGCTTCCGCTTCGGCGTGCTGGCGGGAGAGGACCGCAAGTTCTGCGGCGACCGGGATGCCGCGGGACTCTATGACCGGGCCTGCGAACGGCTGGCCAGCCTCGGCGGGCAGGCGGTCGAGATCGACTATCAGCCCTTCGCGGCGGCGGCGGCGCTGCTCTATGACGGCCCGTGGGTGGCCGAACGGCTGGCGGCGATCCAGACCTTCTTCAACACCAGTCCCGGCGCCATCAACCCGGTGGTGCGCCAGATCATCCAGGGCGGCCGGCGCTTCACCTCGGTCGATGCGTTCGAGGGCCAGTACCGGCTGAAGGCGCTGGAGCGCGTCGCCGCGCGGGAGTGGGAAAAAATCGACTTCATGTTGCTGCCGACCTGCCCCACCACCTACACGGTGGCCGAGATGGAGGCCAATCCCATCGAGTACAACGCCAATCTGGGCCTCTACACCAACTTCGTGAACCTGCTGGACTGCTGCGGCGTCGCCGTGCCCGCCGGCCGTCGCCGCGACGGCCTGCCGCTCGGCGTCACCCTGATCGGCCCGGCCTTCACCGACGATGCGCTCGCCGTGCTGGCCGACCGGCTGCACCGGGCGCTGGTGGAAACCGCCGGCGCGACAGGACAGGGGCTGTCGGCCCGGTCGCTGGTGCCCGAGCCGGCGCCCGCCGCCTATGTGGATCTGGCCGTGGTCGGCGCGCATCTGCGCGGCATGCCGCTGCATCACCAGCTGACCGAACTGGACGCCCTGTTCGTGCGCGCCTGCCGCACCGCCGCGCCGTACCGCCTCTACGCCCTGCCCAACACCGAACCGGCCAAGCCCGGCCTGATCCGCGAGCCGGGATATGCCGGCAAGGGCGTCGAGGTGGAAGTGTGGCGGCTGACCGAGGCGGCCTTCGGCCGCTTCGTCGGCCGCATCCCGGGCCCGCTCGGCATCGGCACTGTCGAGCTCGAGGACGGCTCCAGCGTGAAAAGCTTCCTGTGCGAGGAATGGGCCGTACGCGGCGCCGAGGACATCACCGGGTTTGGTGGCTGGAAGGCGTATTGCACCGCGTTGACCATCAAGGCGGGGGCTGCGTCGGCGGGTTGATGGGCGGCTCCCGAACGGGCGTCATCCCCACACTCGATAGGCAGGTCAGATATCTTCGGCAAAGCCGAATGTCTGCTATCGACCCATTGCAGACATTTCCAGTCCGATACATGCTGTGGATCATATCCGAGGCGCCAATGAGACTGCTACGCAGGTGGGAATTCGTGTACCTCAGCGCGGTGCTCGCCGGAGTCATATGCTTTGCCAGACGAGATATCCCAGCCAAGCTTGCGAGTGATGCTGACACACTAGGCGTTTTTGGAGTCCCTACACTGGTGGCGGCCGTGGTCTGGCTGGCGCTCGCCTTCGTGCGATTTTGGCTGGTCAGCAAGGGCGCGCACCAAACGTGAACGTCCGCCATCCGCCCCAACCTGTCAGACTGATCACGACCCTTCGCAGCACAGAACCTCTGGGCTAACCTGGCGGTGTAATGTTCGATGCTCAGCCTCAGCGAACTTGTAGGATGACCCAAAGGACTGGCACCAGAAACGCGGGGACAAGGGTTATGCCCACAGATATGAATAACCCGAGATAAAAAATCTTGGAACGGAAAGCCTCAGTTCTGGTCGGATCGCCGCCCGACCACATTAACTCCGTCGCCCATCCGAGAGTGTAGGCAACATTCGCAGCGATGGCATACAGCGGAACGAAGATGAAGAGCGCCATTGGCTCAATCGCATCTTCTCCAGGCCTAAGCAATTTCGCGCCCGCAACCTGCAGGATGGTGATGGTTATCAACCCGGTGATCGCCAATACGAGATTATAAGGGGCTCGGCGAAGCTCCCACCATAATACGCATTGGCCGGCTGGTTTCATTCCATAGAGGATAGATGCGATCCATCGGTTTTGCATTTGAGAACATCCAACGATGTCCTCTTTCCACCCAGACCGGCCAGGCTGGATACGACCCATTGCGGACCTATCGACTACGGCAGTAGCGTAACGTCCATCTCTTGAGGTTTTCAGTGATGAATATCGAGCATGTTGTTTCGGGAAAGGGAGCGCTATGTCGCTCCATACTCGAAAGCCTTCCAGAGTGGTTCGCGATACCGAGGGCCGTGACTCAATATTGCGAGGATGCTGAGCAGCTTCCAATGCTGAGGTGTCGTGCTGACGGCGAACTGATCGCCTTCACGTCTCTCAAGCATCACACTGCATACGCAACCGAAATTAGTGTCATGGGCGTTAGGCGAGAGTTTCATCGCCAAGGCATAGGTCGGGCCATGTTGGCCGAAGCTGAGGATTACGTTAGAGGGCTGGGCGGCACCTATCTGACCGTGAAAACGCTGGCAGCTTCAAACCCGGACCCCAGCTACCAAAGCACTCGTCAATTTTACGAAGGCATTGGCTTTATGCCGGTGGAAATCTTTCCAACGCTGTGGGGTGATACGAACCCTTGTCTCTTGGTGATCCGGCCGGTCCGGTGAGAGTTATTCTTTATCCAGCCCCATCAGCTCCCCGGCTGCATCCGACCCATTGCGGACCGTTTGTAGCTCGCTCTACTCTGCGTGCATGTTCAACCCACCCTCATTAGCCGATGCTGTGAAAGCGCGTGCCTTTCATGCGCAAAGCGGCGAGCTTGGTTTGCACCTAGGCGACGCTCGTTCATTCCTGGATGCTTGCCGGCATGACGGCATTGAAGTGTTGGGTTGGGAGCTTTGGGTTATCGATCATGTTTGGGGAACCGTCGAGAATGGCCCCGTCCCGGCACCCGGTCTATGGTGCGGCTTAATCCCTTTTCGAGGTGAACTCGCGCCGGCGATCGTCGGTGGAGAGGGTGATGCCGATGCCACACAGAATCAGTTGGCGGCGATTGATCTCAACGTCCAAGTTGAACCGATATGGATTTTCTACGTGCGGGTAAACTTCACCCTGGCGGACTAGCAATGTCCATGTCCCCTAACCACCCTGAACGGAAAGGCTGATGACGGCCCACTGCAGACACTAACGCATAAACACGAAGACCTCTGCGTCCGTCCCTAATGGCGAATGGGCGCCCCGGATGGCGCCACCTTGAAAATCTTCCTGTGCGCGGCAGGGAGAATGCGCCATCAAAGCGGGGCTGGATTGACGCAGGCGGCGTTGTCGATGCGCAGTTCGGCGCCGTTGATGAACTTGGATTCGTCCGAGGCGAGGAACAGCACCGTGTTGCCCACATCCATCGGCTCCCCCAAGCCCGGACCGGGTTTTGTCTCGACCGGGTTCTGCTGGATCTGGCTGGCCTCGCCGGTGGTCTGCGCGCGCAGGCCCAGCACCAGCGGCGTGACGATCACGCCGGGCAGCAGGCAGTTCACGCGGATCCTGTAGCCCTCTTGCTGGCAATGGATCGCCGCGGCATTGGTCATCGACCGCACCGCGCCCTTGCAGGCGGCATAGGCGAAGACCTCCTTGTAGCCCATGAGCGCCGTGGTCGAGGCCATGTTGATGATCGAGCCGGGCTTGCCGTTCCGCTTGATGGTCTCGATGCCGTATTTCAGACCCAGATAGGTGCCGTCCATGTGGATGCGCTGGTGAAGCTGATAGTCGTCCCAGCTGCATGTCTCCACATTGCCGGGCCGGACCATGCCGGCATTGTTGACCACCACGTTGAGTTCGCCGAAATGATCGAGCGTCCGCGCGATGACCCGCTCCCACTGGCTTCGCTCGGCGACATCATGTTCGATGAAGATGGCGTTGCAGCCCGCCTGTTGCGCGGTTTCCTCGCCGCCCTTTTGGTCGATGTCCGTGATGACGACCCGCGCGCCCTCGCGCGCCAGCGCCAGCACGTCCGCCCGCCCTAGGCCCGAGCCGCCGCCCGTGACCAGACACACCTTGTCCTGCACCCGTCCCATGAACCGGCCTTCCCCTCGTTTTCCGAACAGGCATGCATGCTATGGGCGGAGACCGCCGGTCGCAATCGGCAAGTCCGGCCGTGACCCGCCTTCCGGCCACCTTCGTGCGGAGACCGTCGGGTGCCCTAGCTCCGCGCCGCGAAGGTGACCAGCACGGCACCTTCGGCGACCTGATCGCCCGCCGTCACGCGGACTTCATCGACCATACCGGCGACCGGGGCGACCAGAACGTGTTCCATCTTCATGGCCTCGAGGATGACCAGCGGCGCGTGTTTCGCCACCGCCTTGCCCGGTTCGGCCAGCACCTGCGCCACGCGGCCCGGCAGCGGCGCGCGGATGTCGGACGCGCCGGCCGCCGCGTCGTCGCCCGCCGCGTCGGCCTGCAGCAGCGCCAGCCGGTGGGCGTGCCCTTTGCGCAGCACGGTGATGGTCTCGCCCTCGGTGAACACGTGAACCGTTGCGCGCACACCGCCCAGGCTGATGGCCAGATCGCCATTGGCTTCCCGCTCGAAGGCGGCGAGCAGGCTGTCGCCGTTGATCTCGAGGATCAGCGACGGTGCATGAGTCACGGTCACGCGGCGCTCGGCATCGCCGTCCTGCAGCACGAAGATTTCGCGCGGCGGCAGATTCACGCGCCATGCGGTGCGCTCGTCCCACGGATCGGCGGCGTTCTGCGTGCGGGCCGACAGGATCGACAGCACCGCCGCGCCCAGCGCCTCGCGATCCGCTGGCGCGGCGGCAGGGATCAGGTCGGCGGCGTGCTCATCGATGAAGCCGGTGTGCAGGTCGCCCGCCAGGAACGCCCCGTTGCCGGCGATGGCTGCGAGGAAGCCCAGATTGGAGGCGATGCCCGCCAGCCGTGTCTGTTGCAGCGCCGTCTCCAGCCGACGCGCCGCGCCGGCGCGCGTCGTGTCCCACGCGACGACCTTGGCGATCATCGGGTCGTAGTAGATCGAGATGTCCTGGCCTTCCTCGACGCCCGAATCGATCCGCAGATGCGGGCTTTCCGGCGGGAAGCGCAGGCGCTTGAGCGGCCCGGCCTGCGGGAAGAACTTCTTGGCCGGATTCTCGGCGTAAAGCCGCGCCTCGATGGCGTGGCCGTTGATCGAAAGCCGGTCCTGGCTCAGCGGTAGCGCCTCGCCCGCCGCCACGCGGAACTGCCATTCCACCAGATCGGTGCCGGTGATCATCTCGGTCACCGGATGCTCCACCTGCAGCCGCGTGTTCATCTCCATGAAGAAGAAGTCGGCGTTGGCCAGCCCCTGGCTGCCATCGACGATGAACTCGACCGTCCCCGCGCCCCGGTACCCGATGGCCCTGGCCGCCGCCACCGCCGCCCCGCCCATGCGCGCGCGCAGTTCCTCGGTCATGCCGGGCGCGGGCGCTTCCTCGATCACCTTCTGGTGGCGGCGCTGGATCGAGCATTCCCGCTCGAACAGATGCACCGCTTGGCCGTGGCTGTCGGCGAAGACCTGGATCTCGATATGGCGCGGCCGGGCGACGAATTTCTCGACCAGCATGGCGTCGTCGCCGAACGCGCTCATGGCCTCGCGCCGCGCCGCCTTCAGCTCCTTGTCGAACGCGGCTGGATCGTTCACCCGCCGCATGCCCTTGCCGCCGCCGCCCGCCGCCGCCTTGATCAGCACGGGATAGCCGGCATGTTCGGCGGCCAGCGCCAGCACCGCGTCGTCCTGGTCGGCGCCGTGATAGCCGGGCACCACCGGCACGCCCGCCGCGTCCATCAGCGCCTTGGCCGCGCTCTTGTTGCCCATGCGGCGGATGGCGTCGGCCGGCGGGCCGATGAAGACGATCCCGGCTTCGGCGCAGGCCTCGGCGAAAGCGGCGTTCTCCGACAGGAAGCCATAGCCGGGATGGATCGCCTCGGCGCCCGACCTGACGGACGCCTCGATGATCCGGTCGATCTTCAGATAGCTCTCCAGCGCCGGTGGCGGGCCGATCAGGTGCGCCGCGTCGGCGAAGCGCACATGGGGCGCGCCGGCATCCGCCTCGGAATGGACGGCGATACTGCGCATTCCCATGCGCCGCGCGGTCTTCATGACGCGCAGCGCGATTTCGCCCCGGTTGGCGACGAGCACGGAACGGAACATGGCTACATCCTGAAGATGCCGAAGCGGGTTTCGGGGATCGGCGCGTTGAGGCTGGCCGAGATCGACAGGCCGAGAATCCGGCGCGTGTCCGCGGGGTCGATGATGCCGTCGTCCCACAGCCGCGCGCTGGCGTAGTAGGGATGGCCCTGCGCCTCGTACTGGTCGCGAATCGGCTGCTTGAACGCCTCTTCATCCGCCGCCGGCCAGCTCTCGCCGCGCGCCTCCAGCGCGTCGCGCCGGATGGTGGCCAGCACGGTCGCCGCCTGCTCGCCGCCCATCACCGAGATGCGGGCATTGGGCCAGGTGAACAGCAGGCGCGGGCCGTAGGCGCGGCCGTTCATGGCGTAATTGCCCGCGCCGAACGAGCCGCCGGTGATCACCGTGAACTTGGGCACTTTGGCGTTCGCCACGGCCATGACCATCTTGGCGCCGTCCTTGGCGATGCCGCCCGCCTCGTACTTGCGTCCCACCATGAAGCCGGTGATGTTCTGCAGGAACACCAGCGGGATGCCGCGCTGACAGCACAGTTCGATGAAATGGGCGCCCTTCAGCGCGCTTTCCGAGAACAGAATGCCGTTATTGGCGACGATGCCGACGGGAAAGCCCCACAGCCGCGCGAAACCGCAGACCAAGGTCTCGCCGTAGAAGCGCTTGAATTCGTCGAAGCGCGAGCCGTCGACCAGCCGGGCGATGATTTCGCGCACGTCATAGGACTGGCGCGCGTCCCTCGGCACGATGCCGTGGATATCCTCCGCCGGATAGAGCGGTGCTTCCGGCGGCGCCAGGTCGAGGCCGTGGCTCTTGCGATGATTGAGATTGGCGACGATCCGCCTTGCGATGCCCAGGGCATGGGCGTCGCTGGCGGCCAGGTGATCGGTGACGCCGGAGACACGGGCATGCAGATCGCCGCCGCCCAGCGCCTCGGCGCTCACCACCTCGCCGGTGGCGGCCTTCACCAGCGGCGGCCCGCCGAGGAAGATGGTACCCTGCTTGCGGACGATGATCGTCTCGTCGGCCATGGCCGGCACATAGGCGCCGCCAGCCGTGCACGAGCCCATCACCACGGCAATCTGCGGGATGCCGGCGGCGGACATGTTGGCCTGATTGTAGAAGATGCGGCCGAAATGGTCCCGGTCCGGAAACACCTCGTCCTGGCGCGGCAGATTGGCGCCGCCCGAATCAACCAGATAGACGCAGGGCAGCCGGTTCTCCGCCGCGATCTCCTGCGCCCGCAGGTGCTTCTTCACGGTGACCGGATAATAGCTGCCGCCCTTCACGGTGGCGTCGTTGCACACGATCATGCACTCGACGCCGGACACGCGGCCGATGCCGGTGATCAGCCCGGCGGCATGGACGGTGTCCTCGTACAGGCCGTGCGCGGCGAACTGGGACAGCTCGAGGAAGGGTGAGCCGGGATCGAGCAGGGCTTCGATCCGCGCGCGGGGCAGCAGCTTGCCGCGCGCCAGATGGCGCTCGCGGGAGCGTTCGTCACCGCCGAGCGAAATGGCGGCGGCCTTGGTGCGCAGGTCATCGACCAACGCCCGCATGGCGGCCGCGTTGTCGCGGAACGTGTCGGATGTGGATTTGATCGCGGTCGCAAGCGGCTGCATGACGTCTCCCCGGACATCATTTGTAGCGCACTAATCTTTTCCCGTCATCGCGAGCGAAGGCAGAGACTGTTGGAAAAGAACCCTTTATCGGGTCGGGACCGGCTTCTCGCCGGAATAGTCGTAGAAGCCGCGACCGGTCTTCTGGCCCAGCCAGCCGGCCTCCACATACTTCACCAGCAGCGGGCACGGCCGGTACTTGCTGTCGGCAAGGCCGTCATACAGCACCTGCATCACCGACAGGCAGACATCCAGACCGATGAAGTCGGCCAGCTCGAGCGGGCCCATGGGGTGGTGCGCGCCCAGGCGCATGGCGGTGTCGATGGCCTCGACGTTGCCGACGCCCTCATACAGTGTGTAGACCGCCTCGTTGATCATCGGCACCAGGATGCGGTTGACGATGAAGGCGGGGAAATCCTCGGCGTTGGTGGTAATCTTGCCAAGGCGGTCGGCGAAGGCCTTGATCGCCTTGTAGGTGTCTTCCACGGTCGCGATGCCGCGGATGATCTCCACCAGCTCCATCAGCGGCACCGGATTCATGAAGTGCATGCCGATGAAGCGTTCCGGCCGGTCGGTGGTCGAGGCCAGCCGGGTGACCGAAATGGAGGACGTGTTGGTGGCGATATAGGCGTCCTTGCGCAGCGTCTTGCAGAGTTCGGTGAAGATCGCGACCTTCACCGCCTCTTTTTCCGTCGCCGCCTCGATGACCAGATCGCAGTCGGACAGGGCGGACATGCCGTCGACGAGGCTGATCTGTTTCATCGCCCGCCGGTGCTCGTCCTCCGTGATGCGGCCACGAGCAGCCTGGCGGGCCATGTTGTTCTCGATAATGCCCAACGCCTTCTTGGCCGCGTCCGGATTCGCATCCATCAGCAGGACCTTGAAACCGGCCAGGGCGGAGACGTGGGCGATACCGTTGCCCATCTGTCCGGCGCCGATGATACCGACTGTTTCAATCATGGCGTCTGCCTCGACCTGTTGGAGCACTATTCGATCACGATCGTCAGAGGGCCTTCTCGAGCGCAGGCACCAGTTCGAAGAGATCGCCGACCAGGCCGTAATCGGCGACCTGGAAGATCGGGGCTTCTTCGTCCTTGTTGATCGCGACGATCACCTTGGAGTCCTTCATACCGGCCAGATGCTGGATCGCGCCGGAGATGCCGACCGCGATGTAGAGCTGCGGCGCGACGATCTTGCCGGTCTGGCCGACCTGATGGTCGTTGGAGATGAAGCCGGCGTCAACGGCGGCGCGCGAGGCGCCGACGGCGGCGCCCAGCTTGTCGGCCAGGCTCTCGATGATCGAGAAGGCTTCGCCCGAACCCATGCCGCGGCCACCGGAGACGATGATCTTGGCGCTGGTCAGCTCGGGACGGTCGGACTTGGCCAGCTCGGCGCCGACGAAGCGCGAGTTGCCCGGATTGGCGGCGGCGGCCACGGTACGGATTTCGGCCGAGCCGCCCGAGGTGGCGGCGGCCGGGAAGCCGGTGCCGCGCACGGTCAGCACCTTCTTGGAGTCGCTCGACTGCACGGTCGCCAGGGCGTTGCCCGCGTAGATCGGACGGACGAACGTGTCGGCTGATTCGATCTTGATGACGTCGGAGATCTGGGCCACGTCCAGCTGCGCGGCGACGCGCGGCAGGATGTTCTTGCCCGAGGTGGTGGTCGGCGCGACGATAGCGTCGTAGTCACCGGCGAGCGAGACGATCAGCGGCGCGACGTTCTCGGCCAGCTTGTTGCCATAGGCGGCATCGTCGGCCAGCAGGACGACGGAGACGCCCGCGACCTTGGCGGCCGCGTCGGCGACGCCCTGGGCGCCCGAGCCGGCGACCAGTACGTGGACGTCGCCGCCCAGCTGGCTGGCGGCGGTCACGGCGTTGAGGGTCGCGGCCTTCAGTTCGGTATTGTCGTGTTCGGCGAGGACGAGCGTCGTCATCAGATCACTCCCGCTTCGTTCTTCAGTTTCTCGACCAGCTCTTCGATGGTCTTGACCTTGATGCCGCCGGCGCGCTTCGGCGGCTCTTCGACCTTGAGGGTCTTGAGACGCGGCGCGGTGTCGACGCCGTAATCGGCGGGCGACTTGACGTCGAGCTGCTTCTTCTTGGCCTTCATGATGTTCGGCAGCGACGCATACCGCGGCTCGTTCAGGCGCAGATCGGTGGTGACGATGGCCGGAAGGGTCAGGGCCACGGTCTCGAGACCGCCATCCACTTCACGGGTCACTTCGATCCCGTCGCCGGCGACCTTGACCACCGAGGCGAAGGTGCCCTGCGGCCAGCCCAGCAGGGCGCCGAGCATCTGGCCGGTCTGGTTGCTGTCGTCGTCGATGGCCTGCTTGCCAAGGATCACGAGTTGCGGACCTTCCGCCTCGACAACCGCCTTCAGCAGCTTGGCAACGGCCAGCGGCTCGACGATGTCGTCGGTCTGGATGAGGATCGCACGGTCGGCGCCCATGGCCAGCGCGGTGCGCAGGGTTTCCTGGGCCTGTGCCGGGCCGATGGAAACGGCGATGATTTCTTCGGCCTGTCCGGCTTCCTTCTTGCGAATCGCCTCTTCAACGGCGATCTCGTCGAACGGATTCATGGACATCTTGACGTTGGCGAGGTCAACGCCCGTCTTGTCGGCCTTTACACGCGCCTTGACGTTATAGTCGATGACGCGTTTCACAGGGACCAGTATCTTCATACCTGAGGACTCTCCCGGTTTTTCTAAGTCTTTTTTCGCAGCGCACCATTAACGCAAGGTCATAATAGTGTCAACGACTCCACCCCCGCTGAAATTAGAGGGCTTCTAACGGTTCGCGCCGGGTATCCACAACACGTCCCGTGCGCCGTTGTCGTTGAGGTGGCGCGCGAGCACGAAGAGATAGTCGGACAAGCGGTTGATGTAGCGGATCGCGGCCGGATTGACCGGTTCGGTTTCGGCCATGGCGACCATGTCGCGTT
Organism: Iodidimonas sp. SYSU 1G8; assembly: GCF_039655775.1. Classification (NCBI taxonomy): domain Bacteria; kingdom Pseudomonadati; phylum Pseudomonadota; class Alphaproteobacteria; order Iodidimonadales; family Iodidimonadaceae; genus Iodidimonas; species Iodidimonas sp. SYSU 1G8. Next base: position 314,269 of record NZ_JBBYXJ010000002.1, read on the forward strand.
CGGCGCGCCGCGCGACCACGCGGCACAGATGAAGCGCCGCCGCAGCCGGCGAGCCGCCCGGCAGGATGAACGAGGTCAGCGGCTTGAGCTGCTCATTGAGGGCGTCGATCTCATGCTCGAGCCAAACGACCTGTGGCTCGACGATGCGCAGGCTCGACGAATTCTCGAAATCCTCGCCGGGTGTGGCCAGATCGGCGCCTAGGTCGAACAGATCGTTCTGGATGCGCGACAGGGCCGCGTCCACGGCGCCGCTGGTGTGAAGCCGGGCCAGACCGATGGTGGCGTTGGTCTCGTCCACGGTGCCATAGGCGGTGACGCGCGGCGCTGACTTCAGCACGCGGTCGCCGCTGACGAGCGACGTTTTCCCCGTGTCGCCGCCGCGCGTGTAGATCCTGGTCAGGTTGACCATCGCGTCAGTTGCTCATCGCCAGGACGATGAACACCACGACGATGATCGCCAGCTGGATCGCGACGCGCATCTGCATCAGCTTGTTGGAGCGGCGCGGATTGGTGCCGCCATCCCGCGCCAGGCCGATGATGCCCATGCCCAGCACGACCACCAGGGCCACGAGCATCAGGCCGATGAGGATGAGGAACGGTGTGGACATGATCGCCTATCTAGGCCGTTTCTAGTTGCTTTCCAGCAGCCGCCGCGTGATCACCTCGGCCTGGATCTCGCCCGCGCCCTCGAACACGTTCAGGATGCGGGCGTCGCACAGCACCCGGCTGATGGGATACTCGAGGGCATAGCCGTTGCCGCCATGGATCTGCATGGCGTTGTCCGCCGCCGCCCAGGCGACGCGGGCGCCGAGCAGCTTGGCCATGCCGGCCTCCAGGTCGCAGCGCAACCCTTCGTCCTTTTCGCGGGCGGCGAAGTAGGACAGCTGGCGCGCCATCATGATCTCGACCACCATCCAGGCGATCTTGCCGAACACGCGCGGGAAATTATAGATCGGCTTGCCGAACTGCACGCGGTCGAGCGCGTATTTCAGGCCCAGTTCCATGGCGCACTGCGCCACGCCGATGGCGCGCGCCGCGGTCTGGATGCGGGCGGATTCGAAGGTCGTCATCAGCTGCTTGAAGCCGTTGCCTTCCTGCTGACCCAGCAGGTTCTCGGCCTTCACCTCGAAGCCGTCGAAGCCCAGCTCGTATTCCTTCATGCCGCGATAGCCGAGCACATGAATCTCGCCACCGGTCATGCCCTTGGCCGGGAAATCCTCGGTCCCGTTCATGCGCGGCTTCTCGGCCAGGAACATGGACAGGCCGCGATAATCCTTGGTCTCCGGATTGGTGCGCACCAGCATGGTCATCACGTCGGCGCGAGCCGCGTGGGTGATCCAGGTCTTGTTGCCGGTGATGCGGTAGACATCGCCATCCTTCACCGCGCGGGTGCGCAGGCTGCCCAGATCCGATCCGGTATTCGGTTCGGTGAACACGGCGGTCGGCAGAATTTCGCCCGAGGCGATCTTGGGCAGCCACTGGTGCTTCTGCTCCTCGGTGCCGCCGTTCAGGATCAGCTCGGCCGCGATTTCCGAACGGGTGCCCAGCGAGCCAACGCCGATATAGCCGCGGCTCAGCTCTTCCGAGACCACGCACATGGAGGTCTTGCCCAGGCCAAGCCCGCCATATTCCTCGGGAATGGTCAGGCCGAACACGCCCAGCTCGCTCATCTGCGCGACCACCGGGGCGGGAATCAGCTCGTCCTTCAGGTGCCAGTCGTGGGCGTAGGGCGCGACCTTCTCGTCGGCGAAGCGGCGAAACTGGTCACGGATCATGCCCAGCGTCTCGTCGAGGCCGGTGTCGCCGAAGGCGCCGGTCGCCAGGCTGTCCTGGATCAGTTCCGCGATGCGGGCGCGGACGGCTTCGGTGTTGCCGCCGCGCACCAGTGCCCGCACGGCGGGATTGCCGGCGAACGCGGCGATCTGCTCGTCCGAGGCGCCCATTTCCGAGGGGCGCGCCCATTCGACCTGGCTCATCTGCAGGCCGCCGATCATCTGCGCGCAATATTCACCGAAGCCGGCCTGCAGGATCAGGGTTTCCAGCTCGCCGCCACGGCCCTGGTCGGACAGCGTCTTGCGCCAGCTCAGGGTCTGGCGCAGCGCCTCCACATAGGTCGCGTACCAGCCATAGCCATGCGCCACGGACTGATGGGCTTCCAGCAGCTTGCGGTCCACCTTGCCGTCGCGGACGATCAGGTTGGACACGGCCGCACGGACAGCCAGCGCCAGCTTGTCGGCGGCAACAAGCGCCTGCTCGCAAAGCGGGATGAGATTGTCCATGTGCACGGTCGCCGTGTCGTCCTTCGGCAGGGTGGAAGCCATGTTCGCTCCTTCAGTCTTTCGTTTCTTCTTGGTGGTCGTTGTACGCGCGATCTAGCGGGCCAGACCAGGTTCGTTTCCGGCCTCGATCGTGTCCTCGATGGTGCGCAGGCCCGGATAGCGAGCCGACACGAGGACGGCCATATTGCCGGGCTTGTGTTCGTTGTTCCACATTTTCGTATGGGCGCGCGGGATATCCTCCCACGAGAACACTTCCGACATGCATGGGTCGATACGGCGCTCGATGACCAGCTGGTTGGCCTGGCTGGCCTGCTTCAGATTGGCGAAGTGGCTGCCCTGGATACGCTTCTGGCGCATCCACACGAAGCGGGCGTCCATGGTCAGATTGTAGCCCGTGGTGCCGGCGCAGAACACGACCATGCCGCCGCGCTTGACCACGAAGCAGCTGACCGGGAAGGTCGACTCGCCCGGGTGCTCGAACACCATGTCGACGTCGTTGCCCTTGCCTGTGATGTTCCAGATCGCCTTGCCGAACTCGCGGCTGCGCTTCATGTAGTCGGCGTAGACGGCCTGATCGCCGACCGGCGGCAATTGGCCCCAGCAGTCGTAGTCCTTGCGGTTCAGCACGCCCTTGGCACCCAGCGACAGCACGAATTCACGCTTTGATTCGTCCGAGATCACGCCGATGGCGTTGGCGCCTGCCGTGGCGCAAAGCTGGATGGCCATGGAGCCCAGGCCGCCCGAGGCACCCCAGACCAGCACGTTGTGACCCGGGCGGATGATGTGCGGCCGGTGGCCGAACAGCATGCGATAGGCGGTGGCCAGGGTCAGCGTGTAGCAGGCGCTCTCTTCCCAGGTCAGGTGCTTGGGCCGGTGCATCAGCTGGCGCGCCTGGATCTTGGCGAACTGCGCGAACGAGCCGTCCGGGGTTTCATAGCCCCAGATGCGCTGGGACGGCGAATTCATCGGATCGCCGCCGTTGCATTCCTCGTCGTCGCCATCGTCCTGGTTGCAATGCACCACGACCTCGTCGCCGACCTTGAAGCGCTTCACGCGGCTGCCGATCTTGTAGACCACGCCCGAGGCGTCGGAACCGGCGATGTGATACTCGGCCTTGTGCACGTCGAAGGGCGACAGGGGCACACCGAGGCCCGCCCAGACGCCGTTGTAGTTGACGCCGGCGGCCATCACCAGGATGACCACTTCGTCCGGATCGACATCAGGCGTGTCGACCACTTCGATCTGCATGGCCTGTTCCGGCGGTCCATGGCGCTCGCGCCGGATCGTCCAGGCGTACATCTTGGGCGGAACATGCCCCAGCGGCGGGATTTCGCCGACTTCGTACAGATCCTTCAGGACCTGCGGGCTAGCAGACGTGTCTTGTGCGGTTGCGGGCTGCGCGCTCATGGTATTCTCCTCCTTACGCCGGGCTGCTTTGCTTCGAAGGGAGACCTTCCGAAGCTGCATTGTCGTTCAAGTCATTTTGCGGCGCAGCATCTATTATGATATTTCCGGTATGCGGTCTATCCGGAAATAAAAGACTCCGTTACCACCCGGTAGCGTTAACGAACCTATGGAGCAAGCATGAGCGGGACGTCAGGAAAAGGGGCCGAATCGCAGCAGGAAACCACGGTGAGGGACAAACCGTGGCTGATCCGGACCTATTCGGGCCACTCCTCCGCCAAGGCGTCGAACGCGCTCTACAGGACGAATCTGGCGCGTGGGCAGACCGGGCTCTCGGTGGCCTTCGATTTGCCGACCCAGACCGGATACGACAGCGACCATGCGCTGGCGCGGGGCGAGGTGGGCAAGGTCGGCGTGCCGGTCGGTCATCTCGGCGACATGCGCGCCCTGTTCGACGGCATCCCTCTCGAGAAGATGAACACGTCGATGACCATCAACGCCACGGCGCCGTGGCTGCTGTCGCTCTACATCGCCGCCGCCGAGGAGCAGGGCGCAAACCGGGCCAAGCTGAACGGCACGGTGCAGAACGACATCATCAAGGAATATCTCAGCCGGGGGACCTACATCTTTCCGCCCGCGCCGTCGCTGCGTCTGACCACCGACATCATCAGCTACACCTATCGCGAGCTACCCAAGTGGAATCCCACCAACGTCTGCTCCTACCATTTGCAGGAAGCGGGCGCGACGCCGGTGCAGGAAGTGGCATTCGCGCTGGCGACGGCGATGGCCGTGCTCGATTCGGTGCGTGATTCGGGCCAGGTGCCGGCCGACGAGTTTCCCACCGTGGTCGGCCGCATCAGCTTCTTCGTCAATGCGGGCGTGCGCTTCATCACCGAGATGTCCAAGATGCGCGCCTTCACCGAGTTGTGGGACGAGCTGACCGAACAGCGCTATGGCATTCAGGACGCAAGCCTGCGCCGTTTCCGCTATGGCGTGCAGGTGAACTCGCTCGGCCTGACCGAACAGCAGCCGGAAAACAACGTCTACCGCATCCTGTTGTCCATGCTGGCCGTGACCCTGTCGAAGGGCGCCCGCGCCCGCGCCGTGCAGCTGCCGGCCTGGAACGAGGCGCTTGGCCTGCCGCGCCCGTGGGATCAGCAATGGAGCCTGCGGCTGCAGCAGATCGTCGCCTACGAGACCGATCTCCTGGAATATGGCGACATCTTCGACGGCTCCATCGCCATCGAACGCAAGGTCAAGGCGCTGAAGGAGGAAATCCTCGACGAGCTCTCGCGGATCGAGGCCATGGGCGGCGCCGTCGCGGCGGTGGAATCCTCCTACATGAAGCAGGCGCTGGTACAGTCCAACAGCGCCCGGCTCAACGCCATCGAGGCGGGCGAGCTGCCGCTCATCGGCGTGAACCGCTTTACCGAATCAGCCCCCTCGCCACTCACGGGCGGCGACGACAGCGGCATCCTCACCGTCGATGATTCGGCCGAACGCGACCAGCTCGAAAGCCTGCGCGCCTGGCGCGCCGGGCGCGACGACGCGGCGGTCAAGGCCGCCCTCGCCAATCTGGCCGCCGCCGCGAAGGAAGGCCGCAACATGATGCCGCCGTCCATCGAAGCCGCGAAGGCCGGCGTGACCACCGGCGAATGGGGCCAGACCCTGCGCGAGATCTTCGGCGAATACCGCGCGCCGACCGGTGTCGGCCGCGCCGCCGGCGGCCAGAGCGCGGATCTTTCCGCCGTGCAGGGCAAGGTCGATGCCGTCTCGCGCAAGCTGGGCCGCCGGTTGAAGATTCTTGTCGGCAAGCCCGGCCTCGACGGCCATTCCAACGGCGCCGAACAGATCGCGGTCAAGGCGCGCGATTCGGGCATGGAAGTGGTGTACGAGGGCATCCGCCTGACCCCGGCGCAGATCGTCAACGCCGCGCTGGAAGAAGGCGTGCACGTGGTCGGCCTGTCGATCCTGTCGGGCAGCCATGTGGCGCTGGTCACCGACGTGATGGACCGGATGCGCGCCGCGGGCCTGGGCGACATCCCCGTGGTCGTCGGCGGCATCATCCCGCCCGAGGACGAGCGCACCCTGAAGGCCGCGGGCGCGGCGGCGGTCTACACGCCGAAGGATTACCAGATCAGCGAGATCATGAGCGACATCGTCGACCTGGTGGACCGCGCCCAGGACGAGGCCGCCTAAATTCAGCCGGCTCGGGTCGCCCTCAGCCGAAATGTCCCCTTAGATACTCACCGATCCGGTTCAGGGCGCGCGACGATTCGGGGACCGCGTGGCCCAGGGCGTGCCAGACATGGATCACGTCCGGCCAGCGCTCCAGCGTGACGGGAACGCCGGCCTGCGCCGCCTTGCCGGCCATGACCACGGAATCGTCCAGCAGGGTCTCGTCCTCGCCTACCTGGATCAATAGCGGCGGCAGCCCGGTGAAATCGCCGAACAGGGGCGAGATGCGCGTGTCGCGGGCATCGACGCTGTCGGCGACCACCATGCCCGCCATCCAGGACAACAGGCCAGCGCCCACCATGGGATCGGCGGCCGCGTTGGTGCGCATGCTGTCGCCCGAGCAGGTCATGTCGGCCCAGGGCGACAGGGCGACCGCCGCCGTCGGCGCCGGCAGGCCGGCATCCCGGATACCCAGCAGCAGGGCGATGGCAAGACCGCCACCGGCCGAATCGCCCGCCACGAAGCTGTGAGTCGCCGCGCCTTCGCCCAACGGCCCGTGATCCAGCATCCAGCGATAGGCCACCATCGCGTCGTCGAACTGGGCGGGTGCGGGATGCTCGGGCGCCAGGCGGTAGTCCACGTTCAGCACGCTGACGCCCGATGCGACCGAAATGTCGCCGCACATGGCCCGGTGGGTGTCCAGGTCACCCGCCACATGGCCGCCGCCATGCAGATATAACAGCCGCTTGTCCGGATCGGCGCCCGCCGCGCACACCCATTCGCAGGGGACGCCGACGGTGTTGACCTTCCTGATTGTGACGCCGGACGGCACTGGCGCGGTGAACAGCGTGCCCCCCATCATCTCGCGCACCGACGCCACCGTGGGCGCCACGCCGGCCGCGGCCGCCGCTTCGTTACCCGCGCGCAACATATCGATGACCGTCTGAAGCTGTGCCGATGCCGCCATATGAATACCTCCCCGGTGTCCGGGCGGTATTGTTACGAGAAAACAGTCAGGAGTCGCGGGAAAAGCGGCGCCGACTATTTTACCGCCGGAGTCTCGTCGTCGGTCGTGGCGGTGGAAATGGAGCCGTCGCCCTCCAGTCGCTCCGCCGTGTCCCACAGCATCAGCGCGGCCTCCAGGCTGCCCCGGACCTCGGGGTCGCGGCGCAATTGCCAGTAGGCGGATCGCACGGCCAGATAGGCGGTCATGTCATCGCCAAGGGATTCGGGATTTTCGGTCAGCGCCAGCAACTGCCGGGCGGCTTCCTGCCGGTCGCGGGGCCGCGACACCAGATCGTTGCCCAGCGCGACCAGCAACTGGGACGTGGGATTGCTGAAGGTCTGCGTCGGCGGCGTCAGCTTCTCGACGAGGTCATCGACGCCACCGCTGGCCTCGCTCTTGATTTCGATCTGCTCGGGCTCTGGCGCGAGATCGGGGCCGAGATACCGGACGGCGAGCAGGACAAGAACCAGCGCGACGGCAAGCCAGCGCACAACGGACAGCACCCGCGCGAAACGGCCGGGCGGATTTTCATCGGGGGTAGGCATAATGCCTGGTGTTTCCTTAACCCAGCAGCCACTCCGGCAGCGTTTCCGCGGCCAGCATTTCATCATAGGTAGGGCGGCGGCGGGTCACGGCGAATCGATTTCCGTCGACCAGAACCTCCGGTACCAACGGACGGGTATTATAGCTGGAAGCCATCACGGCGCCATAGGCGCCAGCAGACATGATGGAAACAAGATCGCCGGCCGCCAGTGGCGTCGACAGGCGTTCCTTGGCGAAGGTGTCGCCTGTCTCGCAGACCGGGCCGACGAAGTCGACGGGCGATTCTTCCGCGCCCGGCGCGGGCTCGGCGACCGGGATGATGTGGTGATAGGCGCCGTACATGCTGGGCCGCACGAGATCGTTCATGGCGCCGTCGATGATGACGAAGGCCCGGTTGCCGGTCTGCTTCACGTAGATCACCTTGCTGACCAGAATGCCGGCATTGCCCACGATGAGGCGGCCAGGCTCCAGCACGATCTCGCACTCCAAGGGGCCAAGGACGCGGCGGATCAGGTCCGCATAGTCGGTGGGATGCGGCGGCTCCGGATCATCGGGATGATAGGGAATGCCCAGCCCGCCGCCCGCGTCCACGCGCCGGATGTCGTGGCCTTCGGCGCGCAGTTCGCCGACCAGCGCGGCAACGCGGGTGAAGGCTTCCTCGTAGGGCGCGAGGCTGGTCAGCTGCGAGCCGATATGCACGTCGACGCCGACCGGATCGATCCCGGGCAGGTCGGCCGCCAGCCGGTACATCTCGCGCGCCCGGGTGATGGGAACACCGAACTTGTTCTCGCCCTTGCCGGTCGAGATCTTTTCGTGGGTCTTGGCGTCCACGTCGGGATTGATGCGCAGCGCCACCGGCGCCTTCAGGCCCTTTTCCACCGCGACGGCGTTCAGCACCATCAGCTCGGGTTCCGATTCCACGTTGAACTGGTGGATACCGGCATCCAGCGCGAAGGCGATTTCGTCCCAGGTCTTGCCGACGCCCGAGAAGACGATCTTGCCGGCGGGAATGCCGGCGGCCAGCGCACGGCGCAGCTCGCCTTCCGAAACGATGTCGGCGCCGGCCCCATGGCGCGCCAGCGTCTTCAGCACCGCCATGTTGGAATTGGCCTTCATGGCGTAGCAGACCAGCGCGTTCATGCCGGCGAAGGCGCCGGCGAACACGTCGAAATGCCGCGCCAGCGTGGCGGTCGAATAGCAATAGAACGGCGTGCCGACGGCGGCCGCGATCTCCGGCAGCGGCACGTCCTCGGCGTGCAGAACGCCGTTCCTGTAGGTGAAATGATGCATCAGGGCGCGGCCGGTGGCGGCGGCATCTGGTCCGTCGGCGGACGGGTCGAGGGTGCCTGCGGCGAGATTTCAGTGGCGGGCGGCTGCGCTTCCGTCCGCGGCGGCGGCGCGGCGGAGGCCGGCGCTTCCAGCGGGCCCTTGCGGCCGCATGCGGCGGCCGCAAGGGCCAAGACCAGGACGGCGGCGATCTTCAGGGTGCTCATGCCAGACGCTCCTTCCAGGCGGCGATGGCCTCGCGCACCCGCTCGGGCGCGGTGCCGCCATAGGACCGGCGGCTCGCCACGGACTTTTCCACCGTCAGCACGCCGAAGACGGCTTCGGTGATGCCATCCTCGACCGACCGCATGTCCGCAAGGCTCAGGTCGGACAGGTCGCAACCCCGGTCTTCGGCCATCTTCACCAGCGCGCCCGTCACGTGATGCGCGCGGCGGAACGGCATGTTCAGGTTCTGAACCAGCCAGTCGGCCAGATCGGTCGCGGTGGCGAAACCGGTGCCCGCGGCCTTCGCCAGCACGGGCTCGTTGATTTCCAGGTCCCGGATCATGCCGGTCATGGCCGCGACGCACAGCGCCATGGCCTCGGCGGCGTCGAAGGTCGGCTCCTTGTCTTCCTGCATGTCCTTGGAATAGGCCAGCGGCAGGCCCTTCATGACGATCAGCAGGGTGTTCAGCGACCCGACGATGCGGCCGGTCTTGGCGCGGATCAGCTCGGCGGCATCCGGATTGCGCTTCTGCGGCATGATCGACGAGCCGGTGGAGAAGGAATCGCTCAGCCGCGCGAAACGGAACTGGGCGCTGGACCAGATCACCAGTTCCTCGGCGAGCCGCGACAGATGGACGGCGCAGATGGAGGCGGCGGACAGGAATTCCAGCGCGAAGTCGCGGTCTGACACCGAATCAAGCGAGTTGGCCGTGGGCCGGTCGAATCCCAGCGCCGCCGCGGTCATGTGCCGGTCGATGGGGAACGACGTGCCCGCCAGCGCCGCCGAGCCCAGCGGGTTTTCGTTCAGGCGCTTGCGCGTGTCGGACAGGCGGCCCCGGTCGCGGCCGATCATCTCCACATAGGCCATCATGTGGTGGCCGAAGGTCACCGGCTGGGCGACCTGCAGATGGGTGAAGCCGGGCATGAGGGTGGCGGCGTGCTGCTCGGCCCGCTCCAGCAGGGCGCGCTGCAGATCCGAAAGGGCACCGTCTAGGCCGTCGATGGTGTCGCGCACCCACAGGCGGAAATCCGTCGCCACCTGATCATTGCGCGAGCGGGCGGTGTGCAGCCGGCCGGCGGGATCGCCGACGATCTCCTTCAGGCGCGACTCCACATGCATGTGGATGTCTTCCAGCGCCGGGTCCAGATAGAAGCGCCCGGCCTCGATCTCGCCCTTGATCTGATCCAGTCCGGCCCGGATCGCTTCGCCGTCCTCGGCGGTGATGATCCCGGTGGCGACGAGCATGGCGCAATGCGCCTTGGACGCGGCGATGTCCTGGGCATAGAGCTTGCGGTCGAAATCGATGGACGCATTGATGCGCTCCATGATCTCGGCCGGGCCGCCGGCGAAGCGGCCGCCCCAGAGCTTGTTGGACTCGTTATCGTCTGCCATCTTGTCCGCCGCTGCCCCTGAACCGGAGCCCATCATGACACTCAAGCGCCTGTTGCGCCTCACCCTTGTGCTAAGCGCCGCCTTATATGTCGGCTGCGGCGAGACAGGCAACCCGGAAACGGGCGGTAGCGCGGCGTTGACGCCTTCAGGCGAGGTCGCCGCCTTCAAGCCCGCTGCCGATCCGAAGCCCGTGCCGGCGACCGCTTTCAAGGGCGCCGGCGACCGGGAAGTCACCCTGGCCGACTTCAAGGGCAAGACCGTGCTGCTGAACTTCTGGGCCACCTGGTGCGCGCCCTGCAAGGTGGAGATGCCGTCGCTCGACAGGCTGCAGACCCAGCTGGGCGGCGACGATTTCGAGGTCGTCACCCTGTCCAGCGACCGCGCCGGCAAGCGCGCCGTCGATCCGTACTTCGCCGAGGCCGGACTCACCGCGCTGAAACCCTATTATGACCCGAAGAACGCCGTCGGCATGGCCATGGGCGTGACCGGCCTGCCGACCACCATCCTGATCGACGCCCAGGGCCGCGAACTGGGCCGCATGCTCGGCGACGCCGAATGGGACAGCCCCGAAGCGATCGCCCTGGTCAAGCAGGCGATGGGGAAATAGCCGCCGCCTGAAACGCTCGGGACGCGGCTTTCGCGGCGCGGGCGATCCATGTAGGTTACCGCCCCGTACAGGGTTCAAAACAGGGTGCCTTCCATGCTCACGCGCAGCATTTACGAGCCGGAACATGACATGTTCCGCGACGCCGTCCGCAAGTTCTTCGACAAGGAACTGAAGCCTTTCCACGGCGCGTGGGAACAGGCCGGCAAGGTGCCGCGCGAGTTCTGGCTGAAAGCGGGCGAGCAGGGCCTGCTGTGCCCGCAGGTGCCCGAGGAATATGGCGGCGCCGGCGGCGACTACCGCTATCTCGCCGTGGTCGACGAGGAACTGGGCCTGTCCGGTGCGTCCGGTCCCGGCTTCGCGGTGCACAGCGACATCGTCTGCGGCTACATGCTGAAATATGCCAGCGAGGACCAGAAGCGCGAGTGGCTGCCCAAGATGGTCACCGGCGAGGTGATCACCGCCATCGCCATGACCGAACCGGGCACCGGCAGCGACCTGCAGGGGGTCAAGACCACGGCGCGCCTGGATGGCAACCATTACGTCATCAATGGCAGCAAGACCTTCATCTCCAACGGCCAGAACGCCGACCTGATCATCGTCGTGGCCAAGACCGACCCGACCCTTGGCGCCAAGGGCATCAGCCTGATCCTGGTCGAGGCCACGCGCGAGGGCTTCGAGCGCGGCCGGAACCTGGACAAGATGGGCATGCATGCCGCCGACACATCCGAGCTGTTCTTCAACGAGGTGCGGGTGCCGACCTCCAACCTGCTCGGCCCGGAAGAGGGCAAGGGCTTCATCCAGCTGATGAGCGAGCTGCCGCAGGAGCGTCTGGGCATCGCGCTCAACGCGCAGGCCGTCGCCCAGTACGCCTACGATCTGACCGTGGCCTATGTGAAGGAACGAAAGGCGTTCGGGAAAACCGTGTTCGATTTCCAGAACACCCGCTTCAAGCTGGCCGAGCTGAAGACCCAGGTCGAGGTTGGCTGGGCGTTCTGCGACAAGTGCATGGACCATCACATGCGCGGCGAGTTGACCGCCACCGACGCCGCCATGGCAAAGCTGTGGGTCACCGAGATGCTGGGCCGCGTCGTCGACGAGGGCGTCCAGCTCCACGGCGGCTATGGCTTCATGAACGAATATCCGATCACGCGCCTGTACACTGACTCGCGTGTCCAGCGCATCTTCGGCGGCACGTCGGAGATCATGAAGGAACTCATCAGCCGCTCGATCTGACCCGGGCGCCGAGCCGGCTGACATCAGGCTGTACATTCAGGCCGGGAGACTCGTGATCCACGAGGCCTCCCGGCCCTGAATTCCGTTCAGGACGAGACTTTCGCCGTCCCTCTCCTGCGGAAATAGAGCAGCAGGCCGAGGATCGCCATGAAGCCGATCAGCGCGATCACGAAGCCGCCCACCACCGCGTTGAGACCCAGGCGCCCCAGAGGGAACAGGAAGTTCCACTTGTGGACGAAGCTGAACACATAGCGTTCGGGCTTCTTCCAGTCGTCCAGTCGGTCGACCATGGTGCCGGTGGCGGTATCGACGAACACCGTCGTCGCGTACGGCGCTCCATAGTCCAGGCGCCAGACCGGCAGCCGCTTGTTGCGGAAGTCGTAATCGGGACCGAAGCGGGTCACCAGCTGCATTGCCTCGATGCTGTCGTCGCTGGCACCGAGGAAGCGGTTGGCGATGAATCGCGCCAGTTCCCTGTCCCCCTGCGGCGCGGCCTCGCCCGTTGCGGCGTCGACATAGACGGCGGGTCCGGTGGGCTGGATGCCATCGAAGCGGGCGTTGCGGATCTCCCGCTCCGTCGTCGGCATGGCATGCCCGGCGTGCCCGCCCTGATCGGAATGATCATGCTCGTGCATGGGCGGCCGGGCGCCCGGGGCCGACAGGCCGAACCGGTACAGGGGCTTGCCCCCCGCCCCTTCCACCAGTGAGAGGCTGACGACGTCGAGGCCCTTCGTGATCTCGTTCCATTGCTCGGTGATGGGGAACCGTTGACCGCTCAGATCGAGCGGTTCCGCCATGCGCAGCTGGCTCGACGGGCGCTCGATGGCGCTCTGGATCAGATGATAGATGCCGCTGACCGAGAACATGAGGAGCGGCAGCGCCAAGGCATAACCGGCCATGCGGTGCCAGCCCTTCGACCCTTGCAAACGCTTCTTGCGCCGGATGGTCACCAACATCAGCACGCCAGTGACCGCGAGGGCTGCGAGACTGCCCACCATCAGCGTGACCACGACGACCCGCAGCCAATCCATGGAGGCGGGCACCCATTCCCAGGTGTGCAGATACCGGAAAGCCGTCTGCAGGCGGGTCTTGGACACGTTGTTCACGCCCGCCAAGCTGCTGGTTTCCGTGTAGACATAGGCCGTCAGCTGGTCGTCCCCGGCGAACCGCACCCGCCAGACGGGCAGCAGACGGTTGACCCAGGGATAGTCGCCATCGAACTTCCGTTGCAGCTCGATCGCCGTGACGGGACGCGTCTCCGCGAGGAAGTGCCGGGCCAGAAATTCGGCCTGCGCCCTGTCCTGATCCGGAAGTTCCGCGCCGCTCGCCGGCTCGAAGTAACGGCGCGGCTGCATCGGGTCGGTCGTCACCTGAAGCAGGCTGCCATTGGGACCGGCGACGGTCCTGACGGCGACCGCCCGGTCGATCCCGGCGCTCTCCAGAATGGCGGCCAAGGGCCGCGCACCCTGGAGGTCGAGGGGACTGGTCGGCGGCATGAACTGGGCCTGCTGCGGGCCGAACAGCACCATGAGGATGTGGGTGAGGCCAGACAGGCCCCAAATCAGCAGGCTGATGCCGCCGATCAGGCCGAGCCATCTGTGCTTGCTGAAACTCCAGCGCGCGGTGCCGGTTTTGCTGATCATTATCATGGTGCTCCCGATCCTAGAAACCGGCGCTCACGCCGATATAGAAGGCACGACCCTGACCAGGAGTGTAGATGGCTGCCCGTTCACGTGACTGATTGGCGACCGTGCCGACATTGGAGATATACCGCACATTGAACAGGTTCTCGACCGAACCGAACAGTGTCACCCCGTCGCTCAGATTGACGCCGGCGGTCAGCCCGACCAGTTCGTAGCCCGGCGCCCGTTCGGTATTGGCGTAATCCGCCCAGGTGCCTTGCGGCGCCCAGCGCAGATTGGCCGAGACGTAGAAGCGCTCCTTCTGGTCGAAGCGGATTTCCGAGACGACCATGTGACGCGGGACGCCCGGCAGCCGGTTGTTGCCATAGGTCGTGTCGTCGTCGAAGCGGAAGTCGCTGAGCGTATAGGCGGTGCTCAGGCGCAGCGATTGTCCGCGCGCTTCCAGCATGTCGCGGGCGATGAACACGTCGATACCAAGCTCGATGCCCTGGTGGATGGTGTCATCGCCATTGCTGGTGACGGAGCTGGCGCCATTGTTGATGGCGACATCGAGGAACTCGTTCGCCACATGGGACCGGTAGAGCGAGATGTCCCAGGCGACGAACCCCTGCTGGCCGCGCGCGCCGACCTCGAAGGTGGTCGCCTTCTGCGGCGCCAGCGGCGCGAACGGCGCGGCACCGCCGGAGGTGAGATCGGCCAGGCTGGGCGGCTCGAAGCTGCGGCTCACATTACCGTAGAGCTGGGCGCTTTCACCAATGTCGGCGATCAGCCCGATGCGCGGGTTGAACTGGTCATAGGCACCCCGGCCAGAGACCGAGTTGAACTCCGCCGCCACGTCGCGCACGGCGCGGGCATACTGGCCGCCCAACACCGCGCGAAGGTTTTGCGTAATGGAGAGATCGAGTTCGCCATACGCGATCAGCATGGACGAATCCTGATCGGCGCGGCTGCGCAGCGCGCCCCGGTCGCCGAAATCGTTCACGTAGGTGCGCGCGTCGTTGCTGCCGAAGGCATAGCTGCCGCCGATGGTCCAGCGGCTGATTCCGCCAAACAGGTCGAACTCGCCGGTCAGCCGCGTGGTGGCGCCGATCTCGTCCTCGTCTTGGGCGATGATGCCGGCGAAACGCGTGATCGCGTGATCCAGCTGACGTTTGGTGTACCAGCCGCCGACCTCGAGCGTCGCGCCGCCCAGATCGATCGAGGTCAGGTTGGCGATGCGATAGACATCCAGATTGCGGTCCCAGTCATCGGCGACGGGGCCGGGGTCCAGCACGGTCACCGGACCGCCGGGAAAGAACGGCCCGATCTGGACCGGCCTGCCCGCCGCGCGGGGATTTTCCAGCGCGTCGGCGAGGCGCAACGATCCCGCGAGTTCGAAATTGTCGCTGAGGGCGGTGAAATAGAAGCGTGTCTCGACCGTGTCGTTGATCTTCCAGCCCAGATTGCCGTGGCCGTAGAAGCTGCGCACGTCGCTGTGGTCCCGGAAGCCGTTCGTCCGCAGTCCGGTGACGCCGACATAATAGTCCACGTCGTCATTGCTGCCGGCCACCGACACATTGCCGCGCAGGGTCGAGAAACTGCCGCCTTCCAGCCGGGCGCTGAAGGGCGCCTTGGCGGTCCGGCCAGTGGGGCTGACCACGTTGACCGCGCCGCCCAGCGACGCGGCGCCGAAGCGCAGGCCATTGGCGCCCTTGAACACTTCCAGATAGCGGATGGTCAGCGGGTCCACTTCCTGGAACTCGGTGCTGCCGCTGGCGCGGCTGATCGGAACGCCGTCGCGCAGCACCGTCAGCCCGCGGCGCTCGAAGCCGGAATTGAGGCCGGAGCCGCGAATGGAAATCCGGCTCTCACGCTGGGCGCTCGTATCGGCGAAGACGCCGGGAGTCAGCGACAGGGCGTCGCCGATGCTCTGCGTGAAATCATCTTCGAAGACGCTGTCTTCGACGAAGCCGATGCCGCCCGGAATGCGCTCCAGCTCCGTGCGCGCCTCCTCGACGCTGGGGGCGGTGGCGGTCCCCTGGGTGGCCGCGGTGACGATGACGGCGTCGATATCCTGCCTTTGCCCGATTCCCTGGGCGAGCACGGCGTGGGTGGTGAGCATCAGGGCCGGCGCGACGAGCGCGGCGTAGCGTGTTTTCTTGGACATGTGAGTTCCCCCAGTCCTGGCGAATGATTTGGCGGCCGTGGCCGCGGTTGGTCTTTCGTCAGGCGGAAACCGTGGGACCCGTGGAGGGTGGCGGCGGCGCGGCAAGACCTTGGCTCGGGCGTTGCCGGAGGGCGGCCCAGAACGGCGCGGGCGCAGCGACAGGGGCGGGTTGGTCAAGAACCGCGGGCGCGGGCGGCGGGATGTTGACGGCGACGGCGGCGAACACGCAAGGCTCGCCGGGTTTGCCGCTTCCATCGTGCCTGGCGGGATCGGTCTTGCTTGGAATGCCGTAGCTGTCGGCCTTGATGGTGACCATGCCGGTTGACGTGCAGAGCACCAGCGCGGGCAGGTCGTTCTGTTCAGCCGGCTTTTCCAGCATGATGCCGGCCGGGAGAGCGAAGCGTACCGCGAGCGCAAGCATGGTCAGCGTCACGAAAATGCGCGACATCCAGCTGTTGGTCTGCGATGCGACCGCCTTGCCCGTTTCTGTAGCTCCGAAACGACATTCGACCCAGTGGCGGCGTCGCGATGCCGACGCAAGCTTACGCCGCGACAACGTGGTCCCGCGGTCAAGCTTGTCCTGGCGTTCGCGTCTACACATCACAAGGGTCAAGTCGGGCCACTCACGAGATGCCGCTGATCTGCCGTAGCGTGTCGCGCACCTGACTGGGGAACGACACGAACATCTGTTCCATCATGGTCTTGACCTCGGGCGGCGCTGTGCGCGTGGAACCTGCGTTGAATGGCGGTGCAGGATCGTATTCGCAAATCAGCTGGACGCCTTGGGCATAAGTTTCGTCGCGCAGTTCCGAGACCATGGTAAGGCCGAAGTCTAGTCCCGCCGTGACGCCGGCGCCGGTGATCCGATTTCGATCCCGCACCACGCGCTCGGCAATGGGCGTCGCGCCGAAATCCGGCAATGTCTCGAGCGCCGCCCAATGCGTCGTCGCGCGGTGCCCTTTGAGCAGGCCGGCGGCACCGAGGACGAGAGCCCCGGTGCAAACCGAGGTCACGTAGCGCGCGCGGCTGCCGCGATCGGCGACGAACTCGCGCGTGGCGTCGTCACGCATGGCCGCCAGCGTCCCGTCCGTACCGCCTGGAACGAACAACACCGTCAGATCGCGCGGGCACTCGTCGAAGGTGGCGCTCGGGACGATGGTGACGCCAGTGTCGCTGGTGATGGGATCGCGGCTCTTGGCGACCAAGTGGACACTCGCGCCCATCAGGCTCGCGAACATGTATTGCGGGCCGATCAGGTCGAGGATCGTCATCCGGGGATAGCAGAGCATGGCGATGCTGTCCGCGCGGGTCCATGACGCGGGCATGCCGCTCATGTCGTGTCCGGGGGTAACGGTCGCCGATGGCTCGGCTCGCAGCCCCCGCGACGCCGCGAGCGGCGCCAGCACGGCCATCAGCAGCGCCGTGCGGCGGTCGATGGTGAGTTGCCCCATCAGAAGTCTCCCCGCAACGTGACGAACGCCGAACGCGACTGAGTGGGGATGACGTAGGCACCGCCGAAATACTGGTAGGGTTCGTATGCCTTGGAACCGAGCAGGTTGACGACGGAGACCCCTAGGCTTACGCGCCCAAGATCATACGAGACCTGCAGGTCCACTAACGCGTTGCCTTTGACCGAGACCGTGTTCGGCAGGGTGAGTTCCCGGCTCGACACCGCGGTTATGCCTGCACCGACGGCGAGGCCCTTCAGGTCGCCATCGAGGAAGCGGTAGCGCACGGCAAGGCGTCCCGAGTGCGTCGGCACGGCGCGCAGCCTGTCACCGACCGGCAGGGCATTGTCCTTGGTCACCTCGGCGTCGGTGTAGGCATAATTGAACAGCATGGAGAACGCCGGGTTCGGCTCGTAGATCAGGTCGAGCTCCGCACCGCGCGCCCGCTGCTCGCCGGTCTGCAGGTAGAAGAACGGGTTTGCCGGATCGGGCGTGATGACGTTCTGCCGGGTGATCTGATAGAGCGAGGCCGTGCCGGTCAGGCCCTTGATCGGCGCGGTGAACTTGAAGCCCGCCTCCCAGTTCTGCGAGGTTTCCGGCTTGGGCGTTACGCCGTAGAAGCCGCCGGCGACGACACCGCGAAATCCTTCCGAATAGCCGGCGAACAGCGACAGGCCGTCGGCGATCCTGAACGTCGCGCCGGCCCGGGGAGTTACCTTCTCGTCAGATGTCACCGTCGGGAGGCCGGAGATGGCGCTATTGATCTTGATCTGTGTCCACCGCACGCCGAGCGTCACGTCCAGCCTGTCGCCGATGCTGATCTGGTCCTGCAGGAACCCCGCGACGCTTTCGAGCCGGTCGGTCTGGTCGAAATAGAACGGCGGGACGACGTAGGACTGGGCCGGCAGCGGCGCCGCGTAGTCGACGACGCCCCACGCCGTGTCGAAGTACATCGCCCCGTAGTAGTGGGTGATGTCATAATCGACGCCCGCCAAGATCTGCTGCC
The DNA here is from genome assembly GCF_039655775.1 of Iodidimonas sp. SYSU 1G8. Lineage (NCBI taxonomy): Bacteria > Pseudomonadati > Pseudomonadota > Alphaproteobacteria > Iodidimonadales > Iodidimonadaceae > Iodidimonas > Iodidimonas sp. SYSU 1G8. The sequence continues at coordinate 332,646 of NZ_JBBYXJ010000002.1, forward strand.
GGAACCCGCCGTCGCCGAAGCGCGCGGTGACCGAGCCGGTGACGAAGGTTTCCTTGCTTTTCGACGGCAGGTACGCGCTACCGAAATTGTAGACCGTGCCGCCGAGCTGGCCGTAGGGGAAGGTTCCCCATTCGTCGAAGGCGCTGATCGCGTGGTTGATGGCGACCTCGGCGGAAATCCGGTCGGAAAAATTGTGGGTCAGCTTGGCGTTGATCGATTTGTTTTCGACGGTCGTGCGCGGCATGTCGCGCGCGCCGCCGTAGACCTTCCTGTCGATCAGCCGGTTGGGCTTCAACAACTCGAACGGCAATCCGGCATACTCGGTCTGCTCCAGGCGGTTGTAGCGACCGCGGATGACCAGCCTCGTTTCCGCTCCCAGGTCGACGGACAGCGTCGGGAACAACGCGTATCTGTCGCGGCTGACGAAATCGACATGAGTGTCGGCGCTCTCGATCATTCCGTTGATGCGAAAGGCGATCCCCTCGGCGATCGGCACGTTCACGTCGCCGTCGCCGCCGAAGGTGCTGAAGCTGCCGCCCCGAGCGGCGAAACTGGCGCCGAACCGGTCGTACGGATCGCGCGACACCAGGTTGATGATGCCTGAAAGGGGCGCGCCGCTGCCGCCGCCATAGAGCGTGGCCGTCGGACCCTTGGCCACCTCGATCCGCTCCACGTTGATCAAGGTCCCCGGGTCGGCGACGCTGGCCGGCAACTGGTAGGTCGGCATCCCGTCGATATAGTAGCCGACTCCGAAGCCTCTGATGAGGGCGGGCTGGAGCAACGTCTGGTCGGTGCTCGTCGGCGTGACACCCGACACATTGACCAGCGCGGCCGACAGGGTCTGGAGATCCTGTTCCTCGATCAGGGTGCGGGTCAGGGTCTGAATGGACTGCGGGACCTTTTCCACCGGTGTCGCGGTCCGCGTCGCCGTGGTCGCCTGCGGCTCGGCATATGTCTCGCGGTCAGCGGTAACGGTGACGGATTCCGCCGTCCAACCCTGGTTTTCGCCCTGTTCCGCGGCGCGAACCGTCGCGGCTGACGCAACGACCATGGTGGTCGCGACAAGTGCCGATTTAAGCATGGTTTCCCCCAATTTAATGGAATGACCTGGCAGGCTGGCCGTTGATCGGCTTCAGTGCGCCATGTTCGAATGATCGTGCGCGTCATGCCCCGAGGCCGGTGCCGTGGCGCCTACCGGCTGGACTTCGAAGCGGACCTCGACCTTCCCTGCCTTCTCGAAGCGTAGAACCCCGGCGAAGGACTCGCCCGGCTTCAGGGGGCGCTTCAGGTCCATGAACATGATGTGGAACGAACCGGGCTTCAGGGTCATCGTGCCCTCGGCGGGCACCAACAGGCCATCCGGCAGGTGCCGCATGGTCATCACCCCATCCCTCATCCCGCCTTCGTGCACTTCGACCCTGTCGGAAACTGCCGGTGCGGTCGCGGCCAGCAAACGATCTTCCGAACCTGTATTGACGATTGTGAGATAGCCGGCACCGACCTTCGCTCCGTCGGGAGTGGCACGGGACCACGGATTCTGGATGGTAAGCGATCCGGCCTTGTAGTCTCGGGCGCAAGCCGTCGAGACGGCGCAGGCGAGTAGGAAAAGCGTGACTGTGGCAGTACGGAACATGGTGTTTCTCCCTTGCAACGTTTGAATGGCGTATGCTGGTCAGAGACGCAGCGACAGGCCGGCGAAGATCGCGCGGCCTTCGCCGGGATAGAACGTCGTGGTCGACACTGTCGGGTCGGTCGCGTCGGTAATGGCGCCGAATTCGCCCACATAGCGCTTGCCGGTGAGGTTGCGCCCGTCGAGGAACAGGCTGACATGCTCACCCAGATCGATGCCGGCGCTGAGGGACAGCAGCGCATAACCCGGCACCTTCAGCGTGTTGGAGTAATCGGCCCAGACTGATCCGGGGCGCCAGTCGATGGCGGGAGCGATGTACCAGCCCGCGGGGTGCCGGTAGGTCAGTTCCGCGCGATACTGATGCTTGGGCGCGACGGGAAGCCTGTTGTCGCCGTAGACGGGATCGCCGTCGAAGGTGAAGTCGCTGAACGTGTAGCTCTGGCGCAGCGATAGGCTGCCGCCGCCCGGCGCGTCGCGCAGGATCGTCCAGTCCAGCGCCGCTTCAATGCCCTGGTGAATGGTCTTGTCCGCGTTGAAGAAGCTCGCGGGTACGCCGGTGATCAGCCGGAAGCTCAGCAACTCGCCCTTTACACGCGCCCGGTAGAAGGTGACATCCCAGGCCAGGTCCTCGACGCGGCCACGCGCGCCGATCTCGCCGGTCCAGGCGCGCTGCGCGTCCACTGGCACGAAACCCGGGTTGGGCGACTGCACGAGCGCGCCGTAGTGGGGCGGCTCCACCGAGCGGGTCAGGTTGGCGTAGATCTGGGCGCCGCTGTCGAATTCCCACAGCAGGCCGATACGCGGCGAAAACCAGTCGAAGTTCTTCGCCGCCGCGTTGGCGGCATTGAGGTAATCCGTGTAGTCACGGGTCGCCCGTCCGTAGGAGCCGCCGGCCACCACCGCCACTCCTGGCAGCACGAACAGTCTTCCTTCGGCGAACAGGTCGAGTCCCGTGGCTTTCTGCCGTGCATCGCCGAACTGAAAACCGCTGCTGCCGCCGGCATTCACGTAAAGCTGCTGCTTGCTGGTGCCCTGGCGATAGGACACACCCCAGAACAGGTCGGTTTTCAGACCGGCAACGTCTCCCGTCCAGTCGAACCGGCCGAAAGCGCCCTGGGTTTCGATGTCCTGATCGATGACGATGACGATGGGATGATGCAGCTTGGTGGCGGTGGCGTAGAAGCCACCCTCGAAAACCAGCGCCTCGTTGAAGCGCCAGCGGGTCTGCAACGAACCGCGCGCGACAGTCTGGTCGCGCGCCCAGTCATTGGCGATCACCCCCGCGCCGGCCTGGCGCGGCGTGGTCAGCGCATCGGCAAGGGACAGCGTGCCGGGGACTTCCTGCTTGATATCGGCATAGTAGCCGATCGCGCGGATTTCCCGATCCTCGCCAAAGCTGTAGCCCACGTTGAGCGTTCCGCGTCCCTGGCTCTGTTTGCTATGGTCGCGGTAGCCCTCCGATGTCAGACCGCTGCCGGCGGCGTAGATGTCCCAGTTGCCCAGCGTACGGGCAATGGCGGCGCGTCCCCGGAACGTGCCGAACGATCCGCCTTCGAGGCGTAGCAGATTCTGCGTCTCGGCGGTCTTGCCATTCGGCGTGATGAGGTTGATGGCGCCGCCGAGCTGGGCGCCGCCGAAACGCAGGGCGTTGCCGCCCTTGTAGACCTCGACATAACGGGCGCCGAGCGCATCGACCTTCTGGAAGTCGGAAAAGCCGTCGGCATCCGCATAAGGCACGCCGTCCTGGGCGATGAGCACGCCGCGCTGGTGATAGGACTGGTCGAGACCCGAGCCTCGGATCGACAGGCGCGACTCCTCGCCGTAGCGCTTCTGGGCGAGAACGCCGGGGACATCCCGCAGGATATCGGAGAAACCGGTGGCCAGGCGATTTTCATAGCTTTCGGCCGCCACCGCCGCGACGGCGCCGGGCGTGCGCGAGAGACGCTCCCGGGCATCGGCGACGACTGGCGGGTCACCGGCCACCGGCGTCGCGGTCACGATGACGCTGTCAGGGCCCGTATCGGCGACCTGGACGGGAGCGATGTCCTCGGCGCGCAGCGCGCCCGGGGTCATGAGAGGAAGGGAAAGGGCAAGAGCGGTGAGACTGGCGCGCCCCGAGGCGCTGCGAAAAGCGGATGACATGGAACCCCCGTCGTCGGACAGCAATCAGCCGGCGCGCGTCGGCGGCCGGCGGCAAATGGTGTCAGACGGTGGCGGGCGGTCCGGTCGCGGGCGGCGGCGGGGCGACAAGGCCCTGGCCGGGGCGCTGGAAGGCGGGAAGGAATGCGGGTTCCCTGCTGGCGGTCAGCGCGGGCGCGTCCAGAACAGTGAAAGTCGGCGCGAGCAGCGGTGCGCCGAGAGCGGCGAAATTACAGGGCTGCTCGGCCTTGGCCGTCTTGCCGTGATCGGACGCGTCATCCTGACCCGGCACGCCGAAGGCGCTGTCGGCGCTGACGGTAACGACGCCGGTGGTCGTGCAGATAATCAGCTTTGGCAGCGCACCTGATTCGTTGGGCGCTTCCAGCATGGTGCCGGCCGGAAAGGCGAAGCGTACGGCCAGTGCGAGCACGGTCAGCGCCAACGCGGCGCGTGCCATGAAACCTCGTGCTGGCCATCTCCATCCCATGAAACGGTTCTCTAGCGCCGCAGGCCTTGGTTGTCCAGTACCGCGCTTGCGGCTTTCCGCATGGCAGGACTGTCAGAGCCGGACAATGGACGACGACAGCCGAACCTCGATCAGTCCCCAGACCGCGTTGGCGACGCAGATCCGGTCGGCGCTTTCCAGATCGGCGCGGGTCAGCACCTGCTCCCGTACGGTGTTGCGTGCCATGAAATGGCGGCGGAAGACGCCCGGCAGCACGCCGCTGTCAAGCGGCGGCGTCAGCCAGTTGCCGTCACGGTACACGAACAGCGTGCTGCGCGCGCCTTCGGTGACCTCGCCGCGCTCGTTATGGAACAGCAGGTCCCAGTGCCCGTCTCTGGCCGCGGCCGTCATCGCCCGGTCATAGAGGGCGCGCCGCGTCGTCTTGTGGAATAGAAACGGATCGCTGGACCGCACGGCTGTCGATGCCCATGCGACGCTCGGCGGCGCCGAGTCGAGCGCCTCACGGCCGGCGCGCACATCAAGCGTGGTTGCCGTGACCGACACCGCGCCGGCCGGCGAGAGCAGCAGCCTGACCCGCTGGTCATGTCCGGTGGGAAAGCTGTCGGACGCCATCTCCAGCGCGCCGCGTACCGCCGAATCATCGAACGGGTAGACGAAATAGGCGGCCGACTCGCGCAGGCGCGCCAAGTGGTCTTCCAGCAGCCACCAGCCGGAGTCCCGGTCCCACAAAAGCGTTTCGATCAGTGCGGGGCGTGCCTGCGGCGCCGCCAGGAAGGCGGCCTTCAGCAGGCATTCGTCCCATTCGGCCGGGCCGTCGGAATCGGCGACGACGCCGCTGCCGATGCCCATGCGCGCGGTGCCGCCCGCATCCACGACCAGGGTTCGGATGGGGACGCTGAACGCGGCGTCGCCATCGGGCGAGATGTGTCCGATGGCGCCCGTGTAGACGCCGCGCGGCCGCTGCTCCAGCGCGGCGATGATCTCCATGGCGCGGATCTTGGGCGCGCCGGTGACCGAGCCGCAGGGAAACACCGAGCGCAGCAGGTCGAGGCTGCGCGTGGCGGGCGGCACCGCGCCCCGGACCGTCGAAATCATCTGCAGCACGGTGGGATAGGCATCGACGTGAAACAGGTCTTCGGCCGACACGGATCCGGGCAGGGCCATGCGCGACAGATCGTTGCGCTCCAGGTCGACGATCATCAGGTTCTCGGCGCGGGACTTGGCGTCGCCGGACAGCGCGGCTTTCGCCGCCTCGTCCTCCTCGAACCAGCGGCCGCGCGCCGCCGTGCCCTTCATGGGCTTCACGGTCACCTGGTCACCGGCGCGGCTCAGGAACAACTCGGGCGAATGAGACGAGACGCACCAGTCCCCGGCCGCGAGGAAAGCCCCATGGGACACTGGCTGTGCCTGGCGCAGCGCCGCGTGCAGCGCCAGCGGATCGCCGTCAAAGGCCGCGGCGGCATCCATGGTCAGGTTGATCTGGTAGACGTCGCCGGCCGCGATCCAATCCTGGATCCGCGCGAAGGCTTCCAGATATCCCTCGCGGGTCTGGACCGGTTGCAGCGGCGACAGGGTGTAACCGGTGCCCTGCGTGCGCTCGCGCCAGAACAGCTCCACATCCGCCCGGTCGAGCCGCCGGCGGCGGCGGAACAGCCCGAACCAGATCAGGGGCTCGCGCCGGTCCGATGGCATCAGGGGGCGCAGGCGCGGCTCGAGGGCATAGCCGACCTCGTAGGACAGCCAGCCCGCCGCGAACAGTCCCTCGTCGAGCCCAGCCTGGATGGCCTCCAGCGCCGCTTCGATCCCGGCCGGATCATCGCAGCGCACGATCCGCTCCGGCTGCTCGAACAGGAACGAGGCCGCGCGCGGGTCGCGGCTGTTTTCCAGCAGGACGAAGCAGTCGGACGGCATCAGCACGGTCATCAGGCCGGTCTAGCGGATCGTGCGCGCGTTCGGAAGGGGCATGTTGTCTCGACGCGCCGGCCGGTCCTTCCTATGCTGGCGGCCATGTTCGGCGACGGAACGAGACACACGATCATCCGGCTGCTCACGGGCGCGGCGCTGCTCGCCGTGCTGGCCGGCTGCGGCCCGTCGCCCGCGCGCGGCCTGCTGGCGGATCATTTGCACGAGGATACGCGGCGGAACTTCGTTTTCTGCGCCCATTATGGCTGCACCGCCCGCTGGAACATGGCCATCACCGACGAGGAATGGGCGCCGGTGCGGGCGCTGTTCGAGGTCCCGGCAACCGATGCCGCCGCCGAGCGCGAACGGATCGCGCTGGCTATCGGCCGGATCGAGCGGGTCATCGGCCCCAAGAGCGGCACCGACGCGGACCGGCCCGGCGCGACCATCATCACCGGCCGCACGCGCGGGCAGCTGGACTGCATCGACGAGGCGCACAACACGACGGTCTATCTGACCTTCCTCGAACGCGAAGGCCTGCTGCACTGGCACAAGGTCGGCGATCCGATCATTCGCGGCCGGGTCATCGATCGCTGGTTCCACAACACGGCGACGGTGACAGACACGGCCAGCGGTGTCCTGTGGGCCGTCGATTCCTGGTTCGGCGCCAATGGCGAACCCGCCGACGTGGTCACCGCCGATCGCTGGCTGAAGGGATGGGAGCCGGAGAAATTCGCTACCCGGACGGACCGCTAGCCCACCTCGCCCAGCGCCAGGAACAGCCAGCGCGTGCCATAGGCGAGCGCCAGGAAGACGAGCAGTGACCCCAGCCACAGACCCGCGAACCAGAGCAGGCGGCGCCGTCCCTCGCGCATCAGTGATGGTATCCCTCGCCATGGCGCACCTTGCCGCGGAACACCCGGTAGACGATCACCGTGTAGATCAGCACCAGCGGCAGAAACAGGGCGACGCCCACCAGCAGGAATTTCTGCGTCTCTGGCGGCGCGGCGGCGTCCCAGATGGTGATGGCGCGCGGCACCATGTAAGGCCACAGGCTGACAGCGAGTCCCAGATAGGAAAGCAGGAAAAGTCCGATCGACAACATGAAGGGCGAGGTCTCCCGCCGTGCCTTCAGGGCCAGCAGCAGCGCCAGTCCGACGATAGCCGTGACGATGGGAATGGGCGCGAGCAGCACTAGGTTCGGCATGGAGAACCAGCGCGCCGCGATCTCGGCCTGCATAAGCGGTGTCCACAGGCTGACCGCCACGATGATCGCGAGCAGGCCGACGGCCAGCGCCTTCGCCCAACCATACGCCCAGTCCTGCAACTCGCCTTCGGTCTTGCGGACCAGCCAGGTCGCGCCCAGCAGCGCATAGCCGACCACCAGCGCCACGCCGGTGAACAGGCTGAACGGCGTGAGGAAGCTCATGGCCGTGCCGACGAACTGGCCGTTCTCGATCGGCAGGCCCTGGACAAAGCTGCCCAGCACCAGCCCCTGCGAAAAGGCGGCGACGACGGAGCCGGTGGCGAAGGACAGGTTCCAGACCCAGCCGCTGGTCTCGGCCCTGTGCCGGAATTCGAACGCGATGCCTCGGAACACCAGCGCCACCAGGAACAGGATCAGCGGGACGTAGAGCGCCGGCAGAGTCGTGGCATAGGCCAGCGGAAACGCGCCGAAGAGTCCCGCCCCGCCGAGGACCAGCCATGTTTCGTTGCCGTCCCAAACGGGCGCGATGCTGTCCATCATGACGTCGCGCCACTCCTCGTGGCGGGCGAAGGGGAACAGGATGCCGACGCCCAGGTCGAAGCCGTCCATGATGATGTACATGGCGACGCCGAAGGCGATGACGCCGGTCCAGATCAGGATCAGTTCCATCACTCGGCTCCCGCGGCGGCATGGTCATGGGCATGGGGCGACAGTGCCGGCTCGGGCGGCGGCGCGGTGTCCGGCGCCGGTCCTTTGCGCACGGCGCGCACCGCGAAATACAGGAACGCGGCCAGCACCATGTTGTAGACGATGGCGAACAGCATCAGCGAGGTCATCACCGTCGGCGCCGTCAGCTGCGGCGACACGCTGTCGGCGGTGCGCATCAGGCCATAGACCGTGAAGGGCTGGCGGCCGACCTCGGTGACGGTCCACCCCGCCAGCGTCGCGATGAAGCCGGTCGGCGCCATGGCGACAAGGCCCCATAGATAAGGCCGGGGCAGGCGCTTGCGCAGGAGCACGCCCAGCCATGCCACGGCGATCATCAGCATGCCGAGGCCCACCATGATCCGGAAGGCATAGAACACGATGGCGACCGGCGGCCGGTCCTCTGGCGGTACGTCTTTCAGGCCCGGCACCACGCCGTCGGCGCTATGGCGCAGGATCAGGCTGGCGCCGTTGGGAATGCCGATCTCGAAGATGTTGGTCTCCGCTTCCTCGTCGGGAATGGCGAGCAGCAACAGCGGAATGTTGGGGCCGCTTTCCCAGTTGCCTTCCATGGCCGCCACCTTGACGGGCTGATGCTCCAGTGTGTTGAGGCCGTGCATGTCGCCCGCCAGCAACTGCAGCGGCGCCAGGATGGCGGCCGCCGAGATCGCCAGCTTCAGCGCCTTGCGCGCCGTATCGCCGTGCCGGTCGGTCAGCACCTGCCAGGCCGAGACCGCGGCGACGACGAAGGAGGTGGTCAGCAGCGTCGCCAGCACCATGTGCGCGAGGCGATAGGGGAAGGACGGGTTGAAGACGACCTCCCACCAGCTTGCCACGTGAAAGATGCCGGCTTCGTCGATGATGTGGCCCTGCGGCGTCTGCATCCAGGAATTGGCGGAGAGGATCCAGAATGCGGACAAGGTCGTGCCGAACGCCACCATCAGCGTGGCGAAGAAGTGCAGGCGCGGCCCGACCCGCTTCCAGCCGAACAGCATGATGCCGAGGAAGCTGGCCTCGAGGAAAAACGCCGTCAGGACCTCATAGCCCAGCAGCGGGCCCAGGACATTGCCGGTGGCGATCGAGAAGGTGCTGAAATTGGTCCCGAACTGGAACGACATCGGGATGCCGCTGACCACGCCCATGCCGAACGCCAGGGCGAAGATCCTCACCCAGAATTTGTAGAGATCGCGCCAGCGTGTGTCCTTCGTGCGCAGCCAGAGCCCTTCGACGAGGGCGAGGAAACAGGCCAGACCGATGGTCAGGGTAGGAAAGAGAATGTGGAACGCGATGGTGAACGCGAACTGGAGGCGGCTGAGCAGGACGGCATCGACATCCATGCGACTTCCCCTTTTTCACGAGATCGCGCCGTGAATTAGGCCTCGAGCGCGATCTTGGGAACCCCTCAAACCACCATAGCACCCATGCCTTAACGGGGGGCTGAAAAAGCAAAGGCCGGTCGCGTCGGACCGGCCTTTCCCCTAATGTCGGCGGTCTTGCCCGCTCTATTCGGTTTCGGCGCTGTAGTCGTCGAACGACCACTCCTCGCCCGAATCCATCTGGTCCTCGAACAGGTGTTCGGCGGCCAGCGCCGCGTCTTCCTCGTTGTTGGCCTCCACGTCGGCGATCCAGTAGAAGGTGCCGCGCTTGAGGTTCGCGCGAAGGGTGATCTGATATTTGGGCATGATGCGCCTTATCGGTTCGAGTAGGGCCGCAGCTCCAGCTTGGCGACCGTTTCAGTGTGCACTTCGTCCGGGCCGTCCGCCATCTGCGTCGTGCGCGCATAGGCCCAGGCCTTGGCCAGGAAGTAATCGTTGGTGAAGCCGCCCGCGCCGTGGGTCTGGATAGCGCGGTCGATGATCTTCGCCACCGTTTGCGGCACCACGACCTTGATCATGGCGATTTCCTTGCGCGCGCCCTTGGCGCCGACCTCGTCCATCATGTAGGCGGCCTTGAGCACCAGCAGGCGAAGCTGCTCCAGCTCGATGCGCGACCAGGCGATGTTGGAGCGGATGGTGTCGAAATCGGCCAGCTTCTTGCCGAACGCCTCGCGGCTCGACACGCGGCGGCACATCTGGTCGATGGCGCGGTCGGCGGCGCCGATCAGGCGCATGCAGTGATGGATGCGGCCCGGACCGAGGCGGCCCTGCGCGATCTCGAAGCCGCGGCCTTCGCCGAGCAGTACGTTGGACACCGGCACGCGGACATTGTCGAACAGCACCTCGGCCTCGCCGAACGGTGCGTGATCGTCATTGTAGACCTTCACATGGCGCACGATCTTCACGCCGGGCGTGTCCTTGGGCACCAGAATCTGCGACTGCTGCTGATGCTTGGGCGCGCTGGTGTCGGTCTTGCCCATGACGATGAAGATCTTGCTGCTCTCGCGCATGCCGCCGGTGGTGTACCATTTGCGGCCGTTGATGACGTATTCGTCGCCCTCGCGCTTCATGCTGGTCGCCACGTTGGTGGCGTCCGAGGAGGCGACAGCCGGCTCGGTCATGCAGAAGCACGAGCGGATTTCGCCCTCGAGCAGCGGGATCAGCCACTTGTCCTGCTGTTCCGGCGTGGCGTACTTGACGAACACCTCCATGTTGCCGGTGTCGGGCGCGTTGCAGTTGAACGCCTCGGATGCCCAATCGACCCGGCCCATGATCTCGGCCAGCGGGGCGTATTCCAGATTGGTCAGGCCGACGCCGTATTTGTCGCGGAAGGGATGCGGCAGGAACAGGTTCCATAGGCCCTCGGCCTTTGCCTTCGCCTTGATGTCCTGCAGAATCTGCGGCGTGCGGAAGCGGTTGCCCTGGCTGTCGAGCTGTTCGTAGAACAGGTCCTCGTTCGGATAGATATGGGCGTCCATGAAGTCGATCAGGCGCTTCTGCAGATCCTTGACGCGGTCGCTATAGGCAAAGTCCATGGTGATCCTCCCGGATGATACGCCGCCGTGAGCGCGGCCAAGTCGCGCCCTGTTATAACGGGGTTTGCATCATTGCCAAGTGGGGTTGTGGACCCCCCGGCGGCGCTCAGTCGGTCGTGCTTGCCGGCGCCGGCGCGGTGGTGTTTACCGCGGTGTGCTTGGTGCGCGTGTCCAGATCGGGCATGTGAATCGCCGCCAGATCGGGAATCTTGCCGCTCAGGGCGGGCACGTCCTTGCTGGCCATCTTCGCGTCCTCGTTGCACATGGGCGCCGAGTTGGGCGGCAGGAACGAGGTCTCGAACTGGCCGCGCAGCACGGCGCCGTCGCCCTGGGCCAGCACCGCGGTCACGGCGGCCGCCATGTCCTCGCAGAATTTCGGGTTGTTGAACGTGTTCAGCGAGAAATAATTGGCCATCGACGTCATGTACTTGTTCAGCGCCGCCTGGTGGCCCTTGCCATGGCTGCGCTGGAAGTAGGCCTGCATCACTTTGGAATGGCTGGTCAGCTCGCTGTTATAGCGGGTGATGAAGGTGTTGTAGTTGTCGTACATCTTCAGGCTGGACTTGTGCACGCACTTCAGCGCCGCCACCATCAGGGCCGACTGCAGGCCACGGGCATGTTCCGCCGTGGTTTCCGCCTGGGTCATGCAGGGAAGCGCGGCGGCCTGTCCCGCGATGCCGAACGTCGCGGCCAATGCGACCAGGACGTGCAATGTGCGACGTAGCGAGCCGCGGAATCCTGCGTGGCCTCGAAGAATACGAATGTGACCTCTCCTTGTCGTCGCCGGTTCCGTGCGCTTCAAGGTTGCGCGCACGGCGTCGGATAGCCCCCCGCGCCCACTATAGGCCGGAGCGACTCAAATCTCAAAATCCGAATTGTTGCGCGGCAGGGCGTCCTCGCCGAAGCGGATCGACGGGCCTTCGGCACGGATGCGCTCGCGGGCCGTCAGCGGCTGGTGATCGCCCGCGATCTCGATGGTGTAGGCGCCGACCACCGTGTTGGACCGCACGTCCTTCTCGGCCAGCGCGACCAGACCGTCGATTTCCTCGCCCGAGGCGACGGTCGCGTCGCGGAGGTGCTCGCTCCAGCCGGCGTCCCGGTTGAAATAGACAATGATGCCGTCGCGCAGCCGGTTGGCCGTCACTACCCTGTAAACGCTCTGATCGCCGTCCGCCATTGGCGGCCTCCCTCTGGTTTGGCGCGCGGCGCGCGCCGGAATGCCTGCTGGCGCCTGTTTGACAATACCAGCCGGGGCGGCGGCAAGCATTTTCTGCCGGCGCGTGAGTGGCAAGGCTTCGTGCGGGTCGCTTGCCGCGCCCTATGGCGGCGACTATACAGGACGCACCGACCCCTGCGCAGCGCGCCGAAGGAAAACGCCCTTGTCAGACCAGAACGGCTATTATTTCGAGGATCTCGCCGAAGGCATGTCCGCCTCCTACGCCAAGACCGTCACCGAGGCCGACATCATCCTGTTCGCCGGAATTAGCGGAGACACCAACCCGGTTCACCTGAACGAGGAATTCGCCGCCGCGACCATGTTCAAGGGGCGGATCGCCCACGGCATGCTGTCTGCCAGCTTCATCTCCACCGTGTTCGGGACGAAGCTGCCTGGTCCCGGCTGTATTTACATGAGCCAGTCGTTGCGTTTCAAGGCGCCGGTCCGTGCCGGCGACACGGTCACGGCCAAGGTCACCATCGCGGAACTCAAGCCGGAGAAGAAGCAGGCTCGTTTCGAGTGTGTGTGTCTGGTCAATGGCAAGGCGGTGCTGGATGGCGAGGCGCTGATCCTGGTTCCGTCGCGTCCCGCCTGAGCCGCGAAAAATCCATGAAGCTGTTCCGGCACCTGGACCATTTGCCGCCCGATGTGACCGGGTCGGTTGTCGCCTGGGGCAATTTCGACGGGTTTCACAAGGGCCATCAGGCGGTCGTGGGCCGTGCCGCCGCCATTGCCGACCAGTTGGGCGCGCCGCTCGCGGTGATGACCACCGAGCCGCACCCGTCCCAGTTCTTTCGCCCCGACACGCCGTCCTTCCGGCTGATGAGCCTGCGCTCGAAGGCGCAGGCCATCGAGGCATTCGGCGCCGACGTGCTGTTCGTCCTGTCCTTTGATTCGGCGCTCGCCGGCACCCCGGCCGAGGCATTCGTGCGCCAGGTGCTGATCGGCCAGCTGCAGGCGCGCCATGTGGTCACCGGCTGGGATCAGCGCTTCGGCAAGGGCCGGGGCGGCGACGCCGACCTGTTGCGACGCATGGGCGCCGAGGCAGGTTTCGGGGTCTCGGTGGTCGAGCCGCTGCGCACCGGCGGCGACGTCTATTCGTCGTCGCGGGTCCGCGAGCACCTGCGCCAGGGCGAGCCGCAGCGCGCCGCCGCCCTGATGGGGCACTGGTGGCGTATCGAAGGCCGGGTGGAACAGGGCGACCAGCGTGGCCGCACGATCGGATTTCCGACAGCGAATGTCAGCTGGGGCGACTATCTCGAACCCCTCCTGGGCGTCTATGCCGTGCGCATGCATGTGGAGGATGGACCGCGCGCCGGCGTTTATGATGGCGTCGCGAATCTGGGTCGGCGCCCGACCTTCGGCAAGACCGCCATCTCGTTCGAGGTGCATCTGTTCGATTTCGATGGCGACCTCTATGGCGCCCATGCGGGTGTCGACATGATCGATTTCATCCGTCCGGAGCGGAAATTCGATGGATTGGCGGCGCTGACGGCACAGATCGCGCTGGATAGCGCCCAGGCGCGCCGCCTTCTCGCCGAGCCTGCCGCCGCCCGCGACCGGTTTCCGCCGGTCACCCGTCACAGCCCGGTAGAACCGGCCTCGACAGCACCGGGGCTGGCCTGATAAACACTCCGTCCGGAATGCCCGGTCACGCCAAGCGATTAGGACGAATGCCGACTCTGTTTTCCGTCAGTTTCCCAGCCGCCGTCTCCGGGGCCTCCCGGTGAGCGCGCGTACGACCACGGGTTTCGTCGTGATGGCGGCTACCGTCGCGCTTGATCAGGCGTCGAAATGGTGGCTGCTGGGTCCCTACGATATCGGTACGCGCCAGCCCGTCGAGGTCACGAGTTTCTTCAATCTGGTGCTGACCTGGAACACGGGGATCAGTTTTGGCCTGCTGGGCACCTATGGAGACCTGACTCGCTGGCTGCTGACTGGATTTGCGGTCGCCGTTGCGATCGCCCTCGCGGTCTGGATGATCCGGGCCACCAACCTACTTCTAACCGTGGCGCTCGCCTTCGTTATTGGCGGCGCGCTGGGCAACGCGATCGACCGCGTGGTGCATGGAGCGGTGGCGGATTTCTTTGATTTTCATCTGGCGGGATGGCACTTTTGGGCCTTCAATATCGCCGACAGCGCGATCTCGATCGGCGTCGCCCTGCTGCTCTGGGACGCGTTCTTCGGAAGCGGCCGGCGGCAGAGCGAATAACGGAACAGGACGGAATCATGGTGGCACGGAACTCGGTCGGCCTCTCTGTGGCGTTGGCTCTCCTCGCGGCGGGCTCGCTGAGTGGCTGTGGCGGACTGAAGGACGCGCTTGGCGCGAACAAGTATCCGCCGGACGAATTCGCCGTGGTGTCCAAGCGCGCGCTGGTCATTCCGCCGGACTACAATCTGCGCCCGCCGGGGCCGAACCAGCCCAAGCCGCGCGATGCCGACCCCTCGGAAATGGCCATGCAGGCACTGTTCCCGGAAGCCAAGCTGGAAGCCGCAGCCGGTTCCCCGGCCGAGCGCCAGTTGCTCAACGCCACCGGCGGCGCCACCGCCGACACCGATGTTCGCTCGGACCTCTCGACGCAGGGATCGGTCGTCAACAAGGGCAACTTCACCGAACAGCTGCTCTACAACGACAAGGTGGAAGGCGCGCCGGAAACCAGCATCCGGCGACAAAGCCCGAGCCAGCCCGCGTCGACGCCGGACCAGTAGGGAGAGCGATCCTGAGACAGGCCGTGCGGCACCCCCGCCACTTTCTCGGTTTCCTCGTCGCGCTGGTGATGGCTCTTGCCGGGCCTGCGGCGGTGTCCGCCGCCGAACCGCTCGACATTCACGAGTTCAAGCTGGCGAACGGCCTGCAGCTGCTGGTGATCGAAGATCACCGCGCGCCGATCGTCACCCACATGGCCTGGTACAAGGTCGGCGCCACCGACGAGTTCGCCGGTAAGACCGGTCTTGCCCACTTCCTCGAGCACCTGATGTTCAAAGGCACCGAAAAGGTGCCGTCGGGCGAGCTGTCCAAGATCGTCGCCCGTAATGGCGGCCAGGACAACGCCTTCACCTCCTCGGACTATACCGCCTACTTCCAGCAGGTCGCCGCCGACAAGCTGGCGCTGGTGATGGAGATGGAGGCTGATCGCATGGCGAATTTGCGCATCGCCGAGGACCAGGTGGATCAGGAGCGCCAGGTGGTGATCGAAGAGCGGCGCACCCGGGTCGAGAATTCGCCGCCCGCCCTGTTCGGCGAGCAGCTCGACGCGGTCCAGTTGCTGGCGCATCCCTACCGGATTCCGGTGATTGGCTGGATGCACGACATCGAATCGCTGACCCGCGCCGACGCGCTGGGCTTCTACAAGCTGCACTATGCGCCCAACAACGCGGTGGTGGTCGTGGTCGGCGATGTGGAAGCCGAGGCGGTCAAGGCCCTTGCGAACAAGACCTATGGCGCGCTCCCGGCCAAGCCGGTGCCGCCCCGCATGCAGGGAAAGGAGCCGCCGCAGCTTTCAGCCCGGTCGCTGACCATGCGCGACCCGCGCGTCAGTCAGGCGTCATGGCTCAAGACCTGGATCGCGCCCAGCATCCATTTTGGCGAGAGCAAGCACGCCATCCCGCTCGAAGTGCTCAACGACATCATTGGCGGCGGCACCACCAGCCGGCTTTACCAGACGCTGGTGGTGGAAAAGAAACTCGCGGTCGATGCCGGCTCCAGCTATGGCTCCGACGGCCTCGGTCCGTCGCGCTTTGGCGTCTCGGTGACGCCGCAGAATGACGATTACGCGCCCATTCCCGCGGCGGTCGAGGCGGTGCTTGCCCAGATCCTGCGCGATGGTGTCACCGACGAGGAACTGGCCCGGGCGAAGAAGTCGCTGAAGGCCGCGGCGATCTATGCCCGTGACAGCGGCCAGGGCCTCGCCAACATCTTCGGCGCGGCGCTGGTGCGGGGCGAGACGGTCGCCGACGTGCTGGCATGGCCGGACCAGATCGAGGCCGTCACCAAGGACGACATCATGGCCGCCGCGCGCGCCGTGTTCGTCGAGGAACATTCCGTCACGGGCCTGCTGCTGCCGGCGGCTCCGGCGCAGGAGCCAGCGCCATGATGGCCCGAATCTTCGCCGCGATCCTCCTGATCTGCGCGTATGGCGCGCGCGCCGAGGCGGTGGAGATCAAGGAAGTGGTCAGTCCGGGCGGCATCAAGGCTTGGCTGGTCGAGGAACATGGCATTCCGCTCATCGCCGTGGATTATGAGTTCAAAGGCGGCGCGTCGGCCGATCCCAAGGGCAAGGAAGGCCTTGCTTATCTGGCGTCAGGCCTGCTCAACGAAGGCGCGGGCGAGCTGGACGCCCTGGCGTTTCAGAAAGCGCTGGACGAACGGGCGATCCGCATGGGCTTCACCGCCGGGCGCGATCAGTTCAGTGGCACGCTGAAGACGCTCAGCGAAGAAAAGGACGAGGCGTTCAGGCTTCTTGGTCTGGCGCTGGCCCAGCCGCGGTTCGACGCCGATGCGGTCGAGCGCGTGCGCGAACAGGTTCGTTCGATCCAGCGCTCGGAAGACGACAATCCCCGCTCGGTCGCGGGCAAGGCCTGGATGCGGGCGGCCTTCGGCGAGCATCCCTATGCCAGCAACCCTACCGGAACCCCCGCGAGCCTTTCCGGGCTGACCGCGCAGGATCTGCGCGGCTACGTCACCGCGACTTTCGCTCGAGACCGGCTGATCGTCAGCGTGGTCGGCGATATCACGCCCGAGGAGTTGGGAGCGCTGCTCGATAAGGCCTTCGGCGCGCTGCCGGCACAAGGCAAGGCAGCCGAAGTGGCCGATATCGCTCCGGTGCTTGATGCCAAGGTCCAGGTGATCGACACGGCCGTGCCCCAGAGCGTCGCCATGTTCGGCATGCCCGGCCTCAAGCGCGACGATCCCGACTGGTACGCGGCGCTGGTGATGAATCAGATCTTCGGCAGCGGCGGTTTCTCGTCGCGGCTGATGGAAGAGGTTAGAACCAAGCGCGGCCTCACCTATGGCGTCGCCACCTATCTCATGCCGATGGATCACGCCGCCCTGCTGCTGGGAAGTGTTGCCACGGTGAACGCGCGCATGGGCGAATCCAAGTCGGTCATCGAGGGCGAGATCGCCCGCATGGCCCAGACCGGCGCGACCGAGGCCGAACTGGCCGACGCCAAGACCTATCTCACGGGCTCCTATGCGCTCAATTTCGACACCAGCAGCGCCATCGCCGGCCAGCTGACGGGCATGCAGCGCTATGGTTTCGATACCGACTACATCAATGAGCGGAACAGCTACATCGAGGCGGTCACGCTGGCCGACGTCAACCGGGTCGCGCAGCGCCTGCTGGATCCAAACCGGACGTTCTGGGTTATCGTAGGCCAGCCCGAAGGGCTCAGTGCCGCAACGGAGAAACCGACACCGTGATCCCGCTCAGTCAGACTCTGGATGCCTGCTTCGAATCGGCCGTCGGTTCCGGCGGCGTGAGCCAGGCGGCGTTCGAGACGGCGATGAAAGCGGCATCGGCGGGCGTCGCGCGCATCCGCAAGGCGTATCGCGACGGCGCGTGGCCGTTGCTGCGCCTGCCCGAGGATACCACCGACCTCCTGAGCCTCACCGATATCGCCGGTCTGCTGTCGCGCCAGAGCAAGCATGTGGTCGTGCTCGGCATTGGCGGCTCCAGCCTGGGCGGTCAGACCCTGACGGCACTGGCGCCGCGCGGCAATCTGCCCGTGGTCGAATTCGCCGACAATCTGGATCCGCGCGCCCTGGGCGAATTGCTGACCAGCATCGATTTCCTGGCGACCAGCTTCATCGTGGTGTCCAAGTCGGGCGGCACGCCGGAGACGCTGGCCCAGCTGCTCGTCGTGCTCGACGCCTATCGGGCCCGCGGTCTCGAGGAAGAGGTCGGTGCCCGCGTGCTGGCCATCGCCCAGCCGGGAACGAGCGCGCTGCGGGATATCGCCCGGCAGTGGTCCATCCCGGTGCTCGATCATGATCCCGATCTCGGCGGCCGCTTCTCCGTCCTGTCGGGTGTCGGCCTGCTGCCGGCCGCGCTGGCCGGTCTCGACCTGTGGGCGATCCGCGCCGGCGCCGCCGCGGTGCTCCGGGACCTGCTGCACTCGGACAATTCCTCGCCGGCCATGGGCGCGGCGATGGCCGGCGCTCTGGCCGCCAAGGGCGTGACCACGCTGGTGATGATGCCCTATGTGGGCCGCTTCGAGCGGGTCGGCCACTGGTACCGCCAGCTTCTGTCCGAAAGCGTCGGCAAGGATGGCAAGGGGCTCACGCCGCTCGCCGCGCTGGGGCCGGTCGACCAACACTCCATGCAGCAATTGCTGGTGGACGGACCTTACGACAAGTTGGTCACCGTCATCACCGCCGACATCAAGGGCTCGGGCCCGACCGTTCCGGCCGATCTCGCCCAGGACAAGGCCCTCTCCTTCATGGCCGGGCGCACCATCGGCGACGTCGTCGACGCGCAGGCCCGGGCCAGCATGGATGTGCTGATCCGCAAGGGCCATCCGGTCCGGCACATCGCCGTCGGCGAGCCGGACGAGAAGGCGCTCGGCGCCCTGTTGATGCACTTCATGCTGGAAACCATCATCATCGGCGATATGCTGGGCGTCGATCCTTTCGACCAGCCCGCCGTCGAGCTGGGCAAGGTCCTCACGCGGGAATACCTGCAAAACCCATGACCATTCGCCTGCTGCCGGAGACCACCGTCAACCGCATCGCCGCGGGAGAGGTGGTGGAGCGGCCGGCCAGCGCCATCAAGGAACTGGTCGAGAACGCCATCGACGCGGGTGCGCGCCATGTGGACGTGGTGCTGGCGGGTGGCGGCATCGAGTATATCGGCGTCACCGACGACGGCATGGGCATGAGCCGCGAGGACCTCGAGCTTTGCATCGAGCGGCACGCGACCTCCAAGCTGCCCGACGACGACGATTTGCTCCGGGTGGAATTCCTGGGCTTTCGCGGCGAGGCGCTGCCGTCCATCGGCGCGGTCAGCCGCCTCACCATTTCCAGCCGGGCGCGCGGCGCGGCCGAGGCCTGGCAGATCGCCGTCGAGGCTGGCCGCAAGCTGCCGGCGCGTCCTGCCGCGCTCAATCACGGCACCAAGGTCGAGATTCGCGACCTGTTCCATGCCACTCCAGCCCGGCTGAAGTTCCTCAAGGGCGAGCGGACCGAACTGAACCAGGCGGTCGACACCATGCGCCGTCTCGCCATGGCCAACCCGGAAGTCGGCTTTACCCTGACCCACGATCAGCGTGTGCTACTGCGCGTGCCTCCCGCGCCGGGCGATCTGTTCGATCAGCGGCTGCTGGCGCGGCTGTCGGCCCTTCTGGGCGCGGATTTCGGCGAGAACACTCTGCCCATCGACGCCGAGCGCCGGAATTTTCGTCTGCGCGGCTTCGCGGGCGTGCCCACCTACAATCGCGGCAATGGCCAGCATCAGTATCTGTTCGTGAACGGCCGCACCGTGCGGGACAAGCTGTTCGTCGGCGCGGTACGCGGCGCCTACGCCGATTTCCTGGCGCGTGACCGCCACCCGGTGCTGGCGCTTTTCCTTGACGCCGAACCCGAGGACGTGGACGTGAACGTTCATCCGGCCAAGGCGGAAGTTCGCTTTCGCGATGCCGGGGTGGTGCGCGGCCTGATCGTCGGCGCCCTGCGCAACGCGCTGGTCGCGGCGGGCCACCATGCCTCGACGACGGTCGGCGCCGCGGCCCTCGGTGCCATCAAGCGCGAGACACCCGCCTTCTCGGCCAATCCCATCTTCGCCGAGTTCAACCGACCGCTGGCTGTCCCGCCCGGCTTTGGCGACGGACGTGATCAGGCGGCGTTCGCCTATGGCTCGGAGCCGTCCGCGCGCGTCGATACGGCACCTTCGGCCGTGGTGCCTCTCGCCGCCGAGCCGCAGCCCGAAGCGCGCTATCCGCTGGGCGCCGCCCGCGGCCAGCTGCATGAGACCTACATCATCTCGCAGACCGAGGACGGCATCGTCATCGTCGATCAGCACGCCGCGCACGAACGCCTGGTTTACGAGCGCATGAAACAGGCGCTGACCGGCCAGGGTGTCGCCCGCCAGATGCTGCTGCTGCCCGAAGTGATCGAGCTTGACCCGGCTGCCGCCGATCAGCTGATCGACCGCGCCCATGAACTGGCTGAACTGGGACTCGCCATCGAAGCCTTTGGCCCTGGCGCCGTGGTGGTGCGCGAGGCGCCCGCCTTGCTGGGCGACTGCGACATCAAGGGATTGGTCCGCGATCTCGCCGACGATCTCGCCGAACTGGACGAGGCGCTCAGCCTGAAGGAACGTCTCGAGGATGTCTGCTCCACCATGGCCTGCCATGGCAGCGTGCGCGCCGGTCGGCGGCTGACGGTCACCGAAATGAACGCACTGATGCGCGAAATGGAGGCAACCCCCCATTCCGGCCAGTGCAACCATGGCCGTCCCACCTATGTGGAACTGAAGCTCAAGGATATCGAACGTCTATTCGGGCGGCGCTGACTTGCGCCGCTTGGCAGCCGTCGCCTCCCGGGACTCCGGGGGTTTCGGCATTGTCTTTATCAGCGTATCCGCTTCGCTCGCCGCCAGACGAAGATACATGGCGACGCTATCGGCGCCCACCAGTTCCGCATCCTTCTCGAGATAGCGGACAGCCTCGAGAATCGCCCGAAGCGTCTCGCGCTCTGTCATTGCCCAACCTTGTTCGAACTTAAAATGGTGTGCCCAGCAATATGCGGATCAGCGTAATGCAACTTGATGCAGGCAACAACGCCCGTGGGTGCTCAGGGTTCGTAGCGGGCGAAAACAATATGGCTGCCGCCATAGGCACGCTGATCGGTTTCGGCGAAGCCCGGCGGTAGGGTCACCGCCTCGCCGGATGCCGTTTCGATCACCACCGTCGCTCCCGGCGACAGCCAGCCGCCGCGCGCGGCGGCCTCCAGAGCGGGATTCACCAAACCCTTGCCATAAGGCGGGTCGAGAAAGGCGAGCGTCGCGCCCACCTCGGATGGCCTCAGTTGCGCCGCGTCTGCCCTGACCACGGTGCATAGCGCGGCTGCCTTCGCCGCGTCGATATTGGCCCTGACAAGCGCCAGCGACCGGGTGTCCATGTCGACGAACACGGCCCGTGCCGCGCCGCGCGACAGCGCCTCCAGCCCCAGCGCGCCGGTGCCGGCGAACAGGTCGAGCACGACCGCGTCCCGCAGCACGGGCGGGTTCATGTGGGCGATGATGTTGAAAAGGGATTCGCGTACCCGATCGGTGGTCGGGCGCACCCGGTCGTCCTCCGGCGTCTTCAGCCGGAGACCGCGAAAGCGGCCGCCGACGATCCGCATCAGACCGGCGTCCCGCGCATCATTTTGCCTTGAGCTGGAACGCCGCGCCCAGCTGCTGGCGCAGCACCGGCCGGTGCACCTCGCGCACCTCGCCGCGCTCCAGCACGCCGAGCTGGAACGGACCATAGGCGACCCGGATCAGCCGGCTGACCTGCAGCCCGGCGTGCTCGAGCAGCTTGCGGACCTCGCGGTTCTTGCCTTCACGGATGCCGACGGCGATCCAGGTGTTGGATGCCTTCCGGCTCTCGACCTCGACTTCGGCGGGCGCGTATTTCACGCCATCGACGACCACGCCCTTGCGCAGCGCCTCCAGGCGCTTGTCGTCCGGCTCTCCCCACGCGCGCGCGCGGTAGCGACGCTTCCAGCCGGTCTTCGGGCTTTCCAGATGACGGGCCAGCTCGCCATCATTGGTCAGCAGCAGCAGGCCCTCCGAGTTGATGTCCAGGCGGCCGACCGAGATCACCCGGGGCATGTCCTTGGGCAGGTTCTCGAACACCGTGTTGCGGCCCTTCGGGTCCTTGTGGCTGGTCAGCAGGCCCGGCGGCTTGTGGTACAGCCACAGCCGGGTCGGCTCGGCCGCCGCGATGGGCTTGCCATCGACGGTAATGATCTGCTCGGGCCTTACGTTCAGCGCCGGGCTGTCCAGCACCTTGCCGTCCACGGCCACGCGGCGTTGCTCGATCATGGTCTCCGCCGCGCGCCGCGACGCCACGCCCGCTCGCGCCAGCACCTTGGCGATCCGCTCGCCGTCCTTATCGCCCGTCTTCTCGTTCATGCGCGCACCATAGTGCGGATTGGGTTCCGGGGAAATCAGCTTTCCCGCAGCTCGAGCGTCAGGAACAGGCTGTTCGGGTCGGGCCCGTACACCCCGAAGGGCGGGCAGTCGGTGAAGCCCTCGCTGCGGTATAGCGCGTGGGCCGGACGGAAGAACGCCCACGACCCCGTCTCCAGGCTGAGACGCGTCATGCCCTCGGACCGGGCAGCGGCGATGATGTGGCGCAGCATGGCCCGTCCCGCGCCGCGGCCGCGCATGGCCTCGGCGGTGTGCATGGATTTCACTTCCCCATGGTCGTTCGACAGTCGCTTCAGCGCGCCGATGCCCGCCAGCGTGTCATCGATCCAGAGGGACCAGACACGGATATCGGGCGTCCTCAATCCGGAAACGTCCAGCGCATGGGCGCTTCCCGGCGCTGTTTCCGCCCGAGCCGTCGCGAGATGAATCGCGAACAGGGCGATCACACGTTCATCGTTGAAGTCGGCGGGAATAATCCGCATCGTACTGGGCTCCCCTATGGCCTCAGCTTACTCTGGTAGTCGCGCGGCCATGGAGAAGATTTGGAGGTGAGCGCCATGCTGTCGCACGTGCATCTGGGCATCTCGGACTTCCCCCGGGCTTTTGCGTTCTACACCGCCGTCATGAAGGCTCTCGGTTTCCCGCTCAGGTTCTGCGAACCGGACAAGGCGTGGGCCGGCTGGATGCCGTCTGCCGCGCCGCGCCCGCTGTTCCTTATCGGCCGACCCTATGATGGCGGTGCGGCCTCCGCCGGAAATGGCCAGATGGTCGCGTTGCTCGCCCCAAACCGTGCGACCGTTGACGAGACTCACGCCGCGGCCCTCCATGCCGGCGGACTGTGCGAGGGCAGGCCCGGGCCGAGGCCCCATTACCACGCGGATTATTATGGCGCCTACTTCCGCGATCCCGATGGCAACAAGATCTGCGTCTGCTGTCACGATCCGGAATAGGTCACGGCTTGACGGTGCTGGACCGTTTGCCCATGGTCCGCTGATGCATAACCGCTTCATGCAGATGGCGCTCGACGAAGCGGGCGCGGCGGCCCGGCGCGGCGAGGTGCCCGTCGGCGCGGTGCTCGTCGGACCGGACGGCGCCGTCCTCGCGCGCGACGGCAACCGCATCGTCGAACGGCGCGATCCGACCGCGCACGCGGAAATGCTCGTCATCCGGGCGGGCGCGGCGATGCTGGGCTCGGAACGGCTGACCGGCTGCGACCTCCACGTCACGCTCGAGCCCTGTCCCATGTGCGCCCAGGCGATG
Source organism: Iodidimonas sp. SYSU 1G8 (assembly GCF_039655775.1). Taxonomy (NCBI): domain Bacteria; kingdom Pseudomonadati; phylum Pseudomonadota; class Alphaproteobacteria; order Iodidimonadales; family Iodidimonadaceae; genus Iodidimonas; species Iodidimonas sp. SYSU 1G8. The sequence continues at coordinate 356,218 of NZ_JBBYXJ010000002.1, forward strand.
GCGTTCGCCCGTATCCGCCGGCTTTATTACGGCGCTGCCGATCCCAAGGGCGGCGGCGTCGATCATGGGCCGCGCCTCTTCGCGCTGCCGACGTGCCATCACGCGCCCGAAATTTATGGCGGTATCGCCGAGGGCGAAGCCGCCCGTCTGCTGAAAGACTTTTTCGCGGCGAGACGATAAGCTGGCCATCATGGATCTCTCCACCACCATCGCCGATCTGAAGACCTGGCTGTCCTTCGCCGGCGGCTGGACCGCCGAACATGTGCTGACACTCGCCACGCTCTGGCAGGCGCTGGTGATCGCCGTGACCTTCTTCGCCGCCCGGCTCCTGGCCAGGCCGCTCAGGGCCTGGGCGAAAAACCGTCCGGGACAGGCCAATGGCGCCGCCGAACGGACCCTGGAGGTGATGGTCCTGCTCATCACGCCGGCCATCTGGCTCGTCCTGCAATTGGTGCTCTATCAGATCGCGCGCGGGCTCGACCTGCACCGGTACGGCCTGCGCATCAGCATGACCCTGCTGGCGGCATGGCTGCTGATCCGCCTGCTCACTGCGCCTGTACGCAATCCGGCCATGGCCCGGCTGGTCGCCGTCGTCGCCTGGACGGTCGCCGCGCTCGACATACTAGGCATTCTCGACCAGACCATGATCCTGCTGGAACAGGCCGCCATTCCCATGGGCAAGGACAAGGTTCTGTCCCTGCGCAGCGTGCTGATCGCGGTGCTGGCGGTGGTGGTCTTCGTCTGGATTGCGCTGATCACGACCCAGTTCGTCGAACAGCGCCTGTCCCGCGCGCACAGCTTCACGCCTTCGGCGCGGCTGCTCCTGGCCAAGATCGCCAAGTTCACCCTGATCGCCATCGCGATTATCGTCGGCCTCGGATCGGCGGGCCTCGACCTGACCATCTTCGCCTTCTTCGGCGGCGCACTCGCCGTGGCGGTCGGTTTCGGCCTCCAGAAGGTGACCTCCAACCTGTTCAGCGGATTTATCCTGTTGCTCGACCGCTCCATCAAGCCGGGAGACGTGGTCGAGCTTCAAGGCACCTATGGCTGGGTCAACAAGCTGGCCACGCGCTACACCTCGGTCATCACCCGCGATGGCACCGAATACCTGATCCCCAACGAGGACATGATCACCCAGCCGGTGGTCAACTGGTCGCACTCCAACCGGCTGGTGCGCCAGCATGTGAAGATTCGCGTGTCCTATGACAGCGACATCAATCTGGCGCGATCGCTGTGCATCGACTCGGCCAAGGAAACCGAACGCGTGCTCGATACGCCGTCGCCGCTGTGCATGCTGCTGGACTTCGAGGAAAGCGCCGTCATCCTCGAGTTGCGCTTCTGGATCGAGGATCCCCAGAACGGAATCACCAACGTGCAAAGCGACGTGCGCCTCAAGATCTGGGACAAGTTCCAGGCATCGGGCATCCGCTTTCCCTTCTCGCAGCACGATCTTCACATTGTCACCCGCGGTCGCCGTACGCGCGAGAACGACGAGGGTACGCAAGCGTGAGCCTCGGCCGCACCCTGCTCGTCGCGGTCCTGATCGTCGGTGCCGCCTATGCGGCTACATGGCTCTGGCGCAGCCAGGACAAGCCGGACAACGCGCTGGCCGGCGCGGAATGCTGGTTTCCCAAGCCCGCCCTGCGCAGCGCTGAATGCTATCGCTTCACCGTCCCCGAAAGCCGGGAGACGGCCAGCAACCGAACGGTCCGGTTCCCGGTCGTCATCCTGCGCAGCCCGTCCACTCCCGCCGAGGAACCGCCGGTACTTCATCTGATGGGCGGCCCGGGCCAGCCGGCGGGTATCGCGACGGCGGCGGACATCAACGCATGGGGCCGTGTTCTCGACCGGGCCGACTGGGCACGGGACCGCGACCATATCCTGGTCGACACGCGCGGCATCGGCCCGTTGGCCAGTCCCCATCTGCGCTGCGCCATGCTCAGCGACGTTCGCCTCGCGCTCACGCTCGACCGGCTTGAAAGCGATCCCGCGGCGCGGGACGCGGCGATCGAGCGGACGGTCGGCGCCTGCCGTGACGCGCTGCTCAAGGCCGGAGTCGATCTGGCCGCCTATGATACCGAGGCCACGGCCCTTGACCTGATCGCGCTGCGCGGCGCCCTCGGTGTGCCGCGTTGGACGGTCTATGGCATCTCCTATGGCTCTCGTCTCGCGCTCGAGCTCATGCGGCGGGATGCGGCGGGCACTCATGCGGCCATTCTGGATTCTCTCGTCCCTCCGAACGTGCCGGCGCTGGCGGCAGCGCCCGCCAATCTGCAGCGCGCCCTCACCCTGCTCTATGCCGATTGCGAGGCCGACCCCGCCTGCGCCGGCGCCTATCCGTTTCTCCAGCGCGATCTGGAACGCACGGTGCTGGCCTTTCGGGCAAGGCCGATAGCCCTTACCCTGACCGACCCGGATCGGAAGGGCCGGCAATTGACGGTAACGGTCGATGACGGCGTCTACCTGCAGGTGATCGAATATGGGTTGATGGTGAGCGAATGGCTGCCCTTCCTGCCCGGCATCGTCAACGATACGGCCAAGGGCGGCACGGTGTTGTTCTCGCATCTGGCCGCCCAGCTGATGTTCGATGCTTATGCGGACGGCGACGCCAACGCCCTGCTGCTGTCGGCCCTGTGCCGTGAGGAGTTGCCGTTCAACAGTCCCCAGGCCTTCGCCCGCGCCCGAGACACCCATCCGCTGCTGCGGCACTTCGATCTGGAGGCGCCTGTCCGCGCCCAGTGCGCGGCGTGGCCGGCCGGCGTGGCGCCGAAGGGGTTCCGGGAACCGGTCAAGAGCGACGTGCCGACGCTGCTGGTCAACGGCGCTTATGATACTCGAACCCCGCCGACTTATGCCGAACGGCAGCTGGTGCATATGAGTAACGCGTTCCGGGTTGTCCTCCGGGCCCGGGGCCATGCGCCGAGCGCGACCAGCGCCTGCGCCCAGGCCGCCATGGCCGCGTTCCTCGATTCACCGCGCCAGCCGGAGCCGCCAACCTGCCTGCATTTCCAGCGGCCGCCCCGTTTCATGACGCGCGGCGGCGAGGCTGACCGCATAAGGCGGTTGTAGAATACCACTTTTCGTTTCTTTTCCCCTCAGGGCGCGGCTTGTCCCCAGCCGGCATTGAATTCCCTGTCGCGTCACCCCTGATAACCTATAAAATTCGAAACACATTAGGGGGGCGGCATGGCGTGGATCGAACGGGTCTTTTCAGCGGACGGCTTCATGCCGCATGGGCACTGCTACCTGTGGGAACCACATATTCTGTGGCTCCACCTGATTTCCGACGCCGTCATCGGTCTGTCCTACTTCTCCATTCCCGTCGTGTTGATGCTGTTTTCGGCCAAGCGCGGCGACCTGAAGCTGAACGCGATCTTCTATGCTTTCTCCGCCTTCATCCTGGCCTGCGGGCTGACCCACCTGTCATCCATCGCGACCATCTGGTACCCGTACTATCTGCCGCAGGGTCTGCTAAAGGGGGTCACCGCGGCGATTTCCCTGGCGACCGCGTCGGTGCTCTGGCTGATCCTGCCCCGACTTGTCGCCTTGCCCAGCCCGGCGCGGCTGGCGGCGGCGAACGAGCAGCTCGCCAACGAGATCGCCCTGCGGCGCGAGATGGAAGCCCTTGTGAAGTCGCAAAATCAGGACCTGCGCGCCGGCAGCCGGGCACTGGCCATGCGAGATCACGCGCTGGCCCAGGCGGCGGCGGCCATCGCCATCGCCGACCTGACGGGAGAGATCACCTATTGCAACCAGTCCTTCGCCGATCTGATCGGCCTTGCCGGACCGGATGAGGCGGTGGGGCTGAACGCCCTTCAGTTCGCGCCCGATGGCGAGGCGGCACTGGGGCAGTTGTTGCAGAACGGCAGGTGGATTGGCGAGGTCCAGGTGCGCCGGCCCGACGGCTCCGTGCGCGAAACCGCCGTCGCGGCCAGCATGGTCGATTTCGGCGACAGCAGCCCGCACCGGATCATCGCGTCGTTCATGGACGTCACCGACCAGCGGGAAGTACAGCGCGCCCTCGCCAAAAGCGAGGCGCGCCTCGCCAATGCCCAGCGCCTCGCCCGCATGGGCAATTGGGAATGGGATATCACCGCCGATCAGTTCTCCTGGTCCGACGAAGTCCGGGTCCTGTTCTCCATGGCCGACGACGCGGACAGCGGTGGGCTCGCGGGCGTGCTGGATTACGTGCATCCCGACGACCGGGAAACCCTGCGCACGCGGCTGAATCGCTGTCTCGCCGGCCCGCCCGGCACCTTTTCCATGGATTACCGTGTGCCGCGACCCGATGGCTCTGTCGCGACCATCCATGGACAGGCCGAAACCCTTTTCGATGCCGATGGCAAGGCCATCCGGATGACCGGCACCGTGCAGGATATCAGCGACCGGGTACAGGCCGAGGCGGCGTCGCGGCGCACCGAGGCGTTCCTTGACCTCATTGTCGAGAACATTCCCGCCATGCTGTTCGTCAAGGACGCGCAGGAGCTGCGTTTCGTGACCTTGAACCGCGCCGGCGAGGATCTGCTGGGCTACGACCGCACGGAACTGATCGGCCGCAACGACCGTGATTTCTTTCCACCCGATCAGGCGGACGCCTTCATTCGCGCCGATCGCGCCGTGATCGCGGCGGGTCGTCCGCTCGTCATCCCCGAGGAAGCGGTGAACACGCGCCATCAGGGCCAGCGGCTGCTGCGGACCATCAAGATCCCGGTCCATGACGAGGCGGGCGCGCCGCTCTACCTGCTGGGCTTTTCTCTCGATATCACCGAACAGATACAGCTGGAGCAGCAGTTCCGCCAGGCCCAGAAAATGGAGACCGTCGGCCATCTTACCGGCGGGGTGGCCCATGATTTCAACAATGTGCTGATGGCCCTGCAGCTCAATCTGGAAATGGTGCAGGAGCGTCTCGCCGGCGACGAGGAAGGCAGCGACGCGCTGCGTGTCGCGCTGAACGCCGTGGAGCGCGGCGCGGCGCTGACCGGCCGTCTGCTGGCCTTCTCACGCAAGCAGCCGCTGCAGCCCGCGACCATCAACGTCAATACGCTCGTGCGCGAGATGATGCGACTGCTGCACCGGACGCTGGAGGAGGACCTGGATGTGGAGACCGTGCTCGCGGCCGGCGTATGGTCCATCGAGATCGACCCGGCCCAGCTTGAAAACGCGCTGATCAATCTGGCGGTGAACGCGCGCGATGCCATGCCCGACGGCGGCAAGTTGACCATCGAGACGGCCAACACCCGGCTCGACGACGAGTATGCGCGCCAGTATGACGAGGTTCGCCCCGGACAATATGTGATGATCGCCGTCAGCGATACGGGAACCGGCATGACGGCGGACGTCCTGGAGCGCGCGTTCGACCCGTTCTTCACCACCAAGGACGTGGGCAAGGGCAGCGGCCTCGGTCTCAGCATGGTCTATGGCTTCGTCAAGCAGTCCGGCGGTCATGTGAAGATCTATAGCGAGCTCGGTCAGGGGACGACGGTGAAGCTGTATTTCCCGCGCACCGCCATGACGGCTGCCAGTCCCGACCGCATCGACGCCGCGCTGCCGATCCGCTCCGGCAAGGAAACCGTCCTGCTGGTCGAGGACGACCCGAGTGTACGCCTCGCCGTGCGCCGTTCCCTCAATGCATTCGGTTACGCGGTGCATTCGGTGGGCAGGGGTGAAGACGCCCTCCAGCTGGTCCGCGATGGACTGATGCCCGATCTGCTGCTGGCGGACGTTGTGCTTCCGGGGGGCATGAGCGGGCGCGAGGTGTCGGACGCCATCGCCATCCTGGCGCCGTCCTGCCGGACGCTCTACATGTCCGGCTACACCGACAACGCCATCGTGCATCACGGCCGGCTCGACGTGGGCGTCACGCTGATCTCCAAGCCCTTCACCCGGCAGACGCTGGCGGCCAAGATCCGCGAGGTGCTGGACGCGGAGTGACCCTCAGGCGCCCCACAGGGCGTAGACCGGGTCCTCGGGCGCCCGGCCGCCGCGCAGCGGCAGGCTGGCATAGACTGCGCGGTCCCAGATCGCCGTGGTCGGCCGGTTGACGTTCCAGTCCAGCACGAAGGCGCGGCCCGACAGCTTCCAGACGCCGCCGCGCCGTTCGAACCGGTCGAGGAAGCGGCCGCCGATCATGCGGTCCACCGTGCCCGAGGCGCGGGGCAGAACCTCGATCCGCGCCACCAGCGTCTCGCCCACCGCCCGGTCGCCGTCGATCTCGAAATAGTCGTTACCGATCAAGTGGGTGATGCGCTCGAACCGGTCGCGCACGCCCGCCCAGTAGTCGCAGAACCCCTCGAAGCCGCCGGAATACTCGCCATAGGACACTTTGGCGCCGGGATGCCACAAGCGGCGCATCAACCCATCGTCGGCCCGGTCGGCGGCCCGGCAATAGGCGGTGTTCAGCTCGTGCAGGGCCTGCTTGGACACGGCGCGGTCGATGACGGCGTCGCGGCTGGCCGCGTCGTGCCCGGACGGCGTGCCGGGCGCATGACGGGACGACCAGTCGGCGAATAGCCGCGTGGCGGGATCGTCGGCGCGGCGCCCGCCCATGGTCTGGCCGGCGAACAGCGGTCCGGTCAGGTCGAGCGTGCAGGGCAGGTTGATGTTCCAGTCCAGCACGAAGATCCGCTGCGTGATCTTCCAGGCGCCGCCGCGCCGCTCCAGCCGGTCCAGATAGCGGCCGCCCATCAGGCGCTGGACGCGGCTCTCCTCGTCGTCTTCCTCCCGGTAGGCGAGACCGTAGGATTCGGCTATCGCCTTGTCGCCCTCTACCCGGATCCAGATGTTGGATGTCCGGTGCGTCGACAGCGGACGGTCCAGCGGCGCGCCTGTCACCAGCGCGGCGAACTCGTGCGCCGGTCCCTTGAACAGGCCGTAATCCACGGTTGCGTCGGCGTGATAGCATTCCTGCATCAGCGCCGTGTCCGACCGGTCGATGCCCCGGCCGTGATTGACCAGTACCTGCTCGATGGCATGCTTGTCCGCCACGTCGCGCAGCGCCGCCTCCAGCGCGGCGCTCATTGGAACAGCCCGCTATACAGCAGGTCGGCGGGCTTGCGATCGCCGCGCACGCCGAACCGCAAATGCCATTGCGCGGTGGACGGATTGTTCATGTTCCAGTCCATTACCAGCATCATGTGGGCGATCCGCCATTCGCCGGCGCGCCGCTCGTAATCGGCGGCATAGCGCGCGCCGATGAAGCATTCCATGCTCTGCCCCTCGGTGTCGTAGCTCAGCGCCGAGAATAGGCAGCATTCGCCGGCGGCCCGGTCGCCGCGAATATCGAACCATTCATTGGCGAGGCAGTGGGTGGTGCGCGGCAGGCTGCGTTCCAGACCGATGATGATGGGGCAGAATTCCTCGGCCGTGGTGTTCATCGGCCCAAAGGACACGGTCGCGCCCGGGTGGAAACTGCGCTGCAGCAGATCCAGGTCGCAGCGGTCGAGCGCGCGGCAATACAACGCATTCAGATCGTGGAGCGCCTGGCGCGACAGCACGCTGTCGAGCGGGTCGCCGGTGGCCGGACGGTTCGGCATCGGATGTCTCCCGTTTTACGGCGTCCCGCTCCCCAGAAGGACGCCTGTCACAATCGGCTTTGTCTCAAGCACGCCTGAAAACCGCCGCGCGTGGCCCGGCACACGGCTTACAATCATGACAGTTTAACGTAACGGAAGGTTTCGCGCGACCGCTTCGGCGCCGAAACGAGGCTCGATCAGGCCTTTTCGGCGACCTTCTTGCGGTGTGCTTCCATGCCGTCCAGCACCAGCTGCTGGGTTTCTTCCACGTCCAGCCACTTGGCGATGGTCACCCACTTGCCCTTTTCCAGATCCTTGTAGTGCTGGAAGAAATGACCGATTTGCTCGCACAGGATCGGCGGCAGGTCGCGGTAGGATTTGATGCCGGTATAGAATGGGTGCAGCTTGTCGACCGGCACTGCCAGGATCTTCTCGTCGGCGCCCGCCTCGTCCTGCATGACCAGCGCGCCAATCGGGCGGCAGCGGATCACCGCGCCCGGCACCACCGGCACCTGGCTGATGACGACCACGTCGCAGGGATCGCCGTCTTCCGAAAGCGTCTGCGGGATGAAGCCGTAATTCCCCGGATAGTACATGGCGGTGTGCAGGAAGCGGTCGACGAACAGCGCGCCGGACTCCTTGTCCAGCTCGTACTTCACCGGCACGCCGCCCAGCGGGATCTCGATGATTACGTTGATGTCGCTGGGAGGGTTTACGCCTGCGGAAATCTTGTCGAGGTTCATCGTCGCTCCTTGATCGTTCGGCAAGACAATATCCGGCCACGGATCGCGCCCCGGGTCGGGGCGGACCAGCATGGTCGGTTGCTCGCCGTTTCGTCGCGGTTTTAGTGGGACACGGGCCTGAACAACAGCGCTAACAGGTCGTTAAGCCCCGATTTTCCGCGCCATCTCCCATGCTTTTTCTGCAAGGGGACGCGCCTGCTTGCCGGATTCCGCGGCCTTGGCGCTCGCTGCGGTCCCGGCCATGACCCGGCCCATGATGCCCTGGGAAATCGCCGCCAGCCGGAAGATGTTATAGACGAGGTAGTAATCCCAGTTATCGATATGGCTGCGGCCTGTGCGCTCGCAGTACATGCGGATGTACTCGGCCTCGCTCGGAATCCCCAGCGCCTCCAGGTCCCGCTCGACCAGGCCGGTGGTGTTGGCCTGAACCTTCAGGTGATAGGGCATGCAGTTGTAGCTGAAATCGGCCATGGGATCACCGATGGTCGACAGCTCCCAGTCCAGGATGCCGATCACCCGGGGCTCGGTCGGGTGGAAGATCATGTTGTCCAGGCGGAAATCGCCATGGACGACGCAGGGACCGTGATCGGGCGGCAGATTGGCGGGCAGCCAGTCCATCAGCTTGTCCATGGCCTCGATGGTCTCGGTCTGCGACAGGCGGTATTGCTTCGACCAGACGTGGATCTGGCGCGCGATGTAGTCGCTCGGCTTGCCGAAATCATCGAGACCGATGGCGCGGTGATCGGCCTTGTGCAGCCGCGCCAGCGCATCGACCATGCCTTCATAGATCGCCCGGCGATCTTCCTTCGCGACCTCGGGCAGGTCCGGCGTCCAGAAGATGCGGCCGTCCAGGCAATCCATGATGTAGAACCAGGTGCCCACCACCGAATCGTCGGTGCAAAGGGCATAGGTCTTGGGCACCGGCACGTCGGTCTTGCCCAGCGCGGTGATCACCTTGTATTCGCGGTCGACGGCGTGGGCCGACTTCAGCAGCTCGCCCGGCGGCTTGCGCCGCATGACATAGCGCTTGCCGCCCGCGTCCAGCATGAAGGTCGGGTTGGACTGGCCACCCTTGAACTGGGCTACGCTCACCTGGCCGGAAAAGCCCTCGACGTGCTCTTCCATGAACGCCTGCAGCTTCGACACATCGAACTTGTGCTGCTCGCGCACCTCCTGGGTGCCGGAAAATTCCTTCGCGCGATCGATCGCCATGCCTGTCCCCGTTGCAGGAGTTCCGTGATGCCCGGCGGGCATGTCTTTTTAGCGCAATTGGGCGGGGTGTAAAGTCGTGGGGCGTAGGGCGTCGATCGCAAGCCATAAGTCATTATGCTTATTGGGCTGCGCATGGATCCCGTCCACCCTTTGTCTCCCTTTAACGCGGAGTGTCACAGGTGCCGATTCAGTCTTCCGGTCATGTCAGAGCGCTGTGGCGCCATCCGGTGAAGTCCATGCAGGGCGAGGCCGTCGAAAGCGCCTTCTTCGACGGCCGGGGCATGCTCGGGGACCGTGCCTATGCGGTGCTGGACCTCGAGACCGGCATCATCGCCAGCGCCAAGCACCCGAAGAAATGGGCCAATCTGCTCACCTGCCGCGCCGCCTATGTCGCCGAGCCGGAGACGGGCCAGCCTTTGCCGCCCATCCGCATCACTTTTCCCAATGGCGGCGAGATCGCCAGCACCGACCGGGAGGTGAACGGCGTCCTCTCCGAATTCCTCGGGCGCGAGGTCGCCCTGATCTCGACGCCGCCAGCGAAGGCCGAGCGCGAGGCGGACCGCACCGAGGACGATCTGGGCAGCGCCAAGGATGTCCGCCAGGAAGCGCTGGGCCTTGCCGCGCCCGGCAGTTTCCTCGATTTCGCGCCGATCCACGTGCTCAGCACCACGACGCTCGACGGGCTCGCCGAACGGGCGCCGGAAAGCCGCTTCGACGTGCGCCGCTTCCGGCCCAACATCCTCCTGGAAGGCAGCGGCCTGTCGGAACATGAATGGCCGGGCGACAGCGCCGCCATTGGCGCGGTGCGGCTGACCTTCATCGATCCCACGCCGCGCTGCGTCATGACCACGCTCCCGCAGGCCGATCTGCCGCGCGACACCATGATCTTCAGGACGGCGGCGGCCTGGATCAAGGCGCCCAGCATCACCTTCGCGCCCGGCGAGATGATGTCGGTGATCGCCGGCGTGCACGCGACGGCGACGGCGCCCGGCGTCATCTCGGTCGGCGACGTGCTGCGGGCCTGACCGGCCGCGCTATCGCAGCCGGTACAGCGCCGCCGGGGCGCCGCCATGGATCAGCCGGTCGCGCCACCGCTCCGGTAGCCTCTCGTCCAGGCCCAGCGCGCCGAGCAGCCTGCCGATCATCCGCCGAGGCGCGTCCACCGGCATGACCAGGTCCGCGCGGCGCGACGTCACGAACGGCGCGTCCACATTGGGATCGACGAACACCAGGGCGCCCGGCCTGCCCGGCGCCGTGCTCAGCCGCCGGCGCGGGTCCGCGTCGCTCCAGTGCAGCAGCATGGCCGTGCGGCGCACCGTCCACGGATCGGTATGGACGACGCCGCCGCGCGGATGGGTCTCGATCCACCCCGCCAGCGCCTGCGCGGCGAAACGCGGCCGCGTGTTCTCCACCGACAGGCACGCCAGATTGGCCAGCACGAGCACGGCCAGCACCGCGCCGGCCAGTCGCCCCCGCGCGAGTTGCGCCAGCCACATTCCGGTCAGCGCGCAGGCCAGCACCGCCGGCAGCATGAAATAGCGCGGCAGCGGAAACACCGTCCGGCTGTAGCCGATCCACACGCACCACACGGTCATGGCGACGACGGCGACTTCGATGAATACTCGCTGGCCGCCGGACACGGGCCGGGTCCGCCACAGGCGCCATGCGGCGAGCGGCGCCACGAAGAACAAAAGCCCGAACTCCTGGTTGACGAGCAGCGCCAGCGGCGGCCCCCAGATCGGGCTGTGCGAGATATTCCCGGTGTCGAAACCCGGATCGGCGGTGCCGGCGACCACGTCATGGGTGCGGGCGATGATCTCGAGCCGGTACAGCATGGACTCGCCGTGGGAGGCGAACCAGGCCATTTCCGCGCCCAGCACCAGCGCCACGCCCAGCGCGCCCCACAGATACAGCGCGCGGGGGAAATAGGCGCCGCGCAGGAACAGCAGGCCATAGACCATCAGCAGGCCCAGCGCCGTCTCCCGAGTCATCATGGCGAGCCCCGCCGCGATGCCGCAGGCCACCAGCCAGCCCTCGGGCGCGGCGCGCTCCGTCGCGGCGACGAACAGGCCCAGCGAGGCCAGCAGGAAGACGGTCTCGGGAATGTCCACGTTCAGGGTGGACGAGGCGATCACCAGCAGCGGCGAGGACGCCAGCAGCACACCGGCCCACAGTGCCGCCGCGCCACCGGCGAACCGCCGGACCAGCAGGATGGCCGCGCCGACCAGGACGATGCCATAGGCCAGCGCCAGGGAGCCGAGCAGGGCCTGGGTATCGCCGAACAGGGCGATCAGCCCGGCCAGCGGCCAGATCACGGTGTAGCGGAAGCCCCAGTGCTCATAGGGAAGCGCCGCCGGGTGGGCCAGCCAGCGCAGCGCCGTGTCCCGGTAGATGGCGTCGTCGCTGGCCATGAAGCCGGTCCAGAACAGGCCGGCCAGCGCGGCGAACAGCAACACCGGCAGCAGCAATGCGGCGGGATGGGGATCGCGGGGAAGCGGTCTTGCAACGTTCCGGGACGGTCGCTGCACGGCCGTCCGCATGGGATCAGCGCCCGATCGCGCGCCAGCCGATGTCGCGGCGGCAGAACCCTTCCGGCCAATCTATCGCGTCGATGGCCGCATAAGCCTTTTTCTGCGCCTCGGCTACCGTCTCGGCCATGGCGGTAACGGCGAGGACGCGGCCGCCGGTGGCGATGATTTTTCCGTCTTTCAGGGCGGTGCCAGCGTGGAACACCTGGACGTCGTCGCCGACCTTCTCCAGTCCGCGGATCTCGGTACCCTTCTGGTATTCTCCGGGATAGCCATCGGCGGCCATCACGACCGTCAGCGCCGGCTGGTCATGCCAGCGCAGGTCGAAATTGGCCAGATGGCCGTCGGCGGCGGCGATCAGCGCGGTCAGGATGTCGGACTTCAGGCGCATCATCAGAACTTGGCACTCCGGATCGCCGAAACGTGTGTTGTATTCGATGAGTTGCGGGCCCTTGTCGGTGATCATCAGTCCGGCGAACAGCACGCCCCTGAAGGGGCGGCCTTCGGCTTCCATGGCCTTCACCGTGGGGTTGATGATGCGCTCCATGACCTGCGCCGCGATCTCGTCGGTGATGACCGGCGCGGGTGAATAGGCGCCCATGCCGCCGGTGTTGGGACCGGTGTCGCCATCGCCGACCCGCTTGTGATCTTGCGCGGCGGCAAGCGCGAGGGCGTGCTTGCCGTCTACCAGCGCAAAGAAGCTGGCTTCTTCACCGATCAACCATTCTTCGATCACCACCTCGGCGCCAGCCGCGCCGAACCGGCCTCCGAAGATGTCGTCGATGGCCGCCAGCGCCTCGTCCATTGTTTCAGCCATGATCACGCCCTTGCCGGCAGCCAGACCATCCGCCTTCACCACGATGGGCGCGCCCTTCTCGGCGACGAATGCCTTGGCCGACGCCGCGTTATTGAAGCGACCATAGGCGGCGGTCGGAATTCCGTACTTCGCGCAAAGATCCTTCGTGAAGCCCTTCGATCCCTCCAGCACCGCGGCATTCGCGCGCGGACCGAATGCCATGATTCCCGCCGCCGCCAGCTTGTCTACAAGGCCGGCGACCAGAGGTCCTTCGGGTCCGACCACCACGAAGTCGATGGCGTTGTCATTGCAGAAGCCGATGATGCCGTCGAGGTCGTCGGCCGCTAGTGGAACGCATTCGGCATCGCGCGCAATGCCGCCATTGCCAGGCGCGCAATACAGTTTGGTGCACAGGGGCGAGGCGGCGATGGCCCAGCACAGGGCGTGTTCACGCCCGCCGGAGCCGACGACAAGAACCTTCATGCTGCTTCTCTTTCATCCGGTGTGCGGCTCTTGTAGCATAGGACCCCATGAGCACAAGTCCCACGGCCGGCACGGCCCCGAACGTCCCCGAATATTCGGTCGGCGAACTCTCCACCGCCATCAAGCGCACCCTGGAGACCAGCTTCGACCATGTCCGCGTGCGCGGCGAGATCACCGAATTCATGGCCGCCCGCTCCGGCCACCTCTATCTGTGCCTCAAGGACGAGAACGCCAAGATCAAGGGCGTCATGTGGAAAGGCACTGTCGGCCGCCTGAGCTTCCGGCCCGAGGACGGGCTCGAGGTGGTCGCCACCGGCAAGCTGACCAATTACGGTCCCCGCTCCGAATACCAGCTGGTCATCGACAGCATGGAGCCGGCCGGCGCCGGCGCGCTGATGGCGCTGCTGGAGGAACGGCGGCGCAAGCTGGCCGCCGAAGGCCTGTTCGACGCGGCGCGCAAGCGGCCGATCCCGTTCCTGCCCAGTGTCATCGGCGTCGTGACCTCGCCCACCGGCGCTGTCATCCGCGATATCCTGCACCGCCTGGCCGACCGCTTCCCGCGCCATGTCCTGTTGTGGCCCGTGCTGGTGCAGGGCCCGGACGCCGCGGCTCAGGTGGCGGCGGCGATCCGGGGCTTCAACGCCCTCGTGCCCGGCGGGCCCGTGCCGCGCCCGGATGTGCTGATCGTGGCGCGCGGGGGTGGCAGCCTCGAGGATCTGTGGGCCTTCAACGAGGAAATCGTCGTCCGCGCGGCGGCCGAGAGCGACATCCCGCTGATTTCCGCCGTGGGCCATGAAACCGACACCACGCTCATCGATTACGCCTCCGACCGGCGGGCGCCGACGCCCACCGCCGCCGCCGAGATGGCGGTCCCGGTGCGCGAGGATCTGCTGGACCGCATCGCTGGCCTCGACCAGCGCCACCGCCGCGCCGCCCGCCGGCTGCTGCAGGAACGGGATACCGCGCTGGCGGCGGCGGCACGGGCGCTGCCCCGCCCCGCCGACATGCTGGGGCTGCGGCAGCAGCGTTTCGACGAGCTGTCCGAGCGCTTGCCACGTGCGCTGGTCGCCAACAGCCAGGCCCATCGCCACGCCCTGGTCGCGGCGGCGGGCGGTCTGCGCCCCGCCGTGCTGCGCGGCCGGGCGGCCGATGCCGCGCGCGGCCTGCAGGCGCTCGGCGAGCGGCTGCCGCGCGGCCTCACCGCCAATATCCAGGCGCACGGCCATCGCCTCGACCGGGCCGCCGCCGGCCTGCGACCCGCCGCGGTCATCGCCCGGATCGGCGACGCGCGCCGTCAGGTGGCCGACCGGGCCGCGCGGCTGCTGCCCGCCGCCGGACGCGCCATCGAGCAGGCCGAGAAGTCGCTGCTCGCCGCCGGCCGCGTGCTGGAGAGCCTCAGCTACCAGAACGTGCTGAAACGCGGCTTCGCCGTGATCCGCGACGCCAATGACAAGCCGGTGACGTCGAGCCGCGCCATCGCTTCCGGGGATCCGCTCAGTATCGAATTCGCCGACGGGCGCGTTGGTGCGCTGGCCGTGGACGGAAAACCCCGTCCCGCGTCACCCCGGAAACGCGCGGTCCCGGATACGCCCCAGGGAGATCTGTTCTGAGAATTCGTACAGCCGTCGCCGCCTTCTTTGTTCTTCTGTCTTTTCCGGCCGTCGCTATTGAACTGACCGGACCGATGAGCCAGGGCGGTATGATCGTCGGCCGTGCCGAGCCGGGTTCACAGGTGATGCTGGATGGCCGTCCCTTGCGTGTCGCGCCGGATGGCCGCTTCGTGTTCGGCTTCGGCCGGGACGCGGCGCCGCAGGCCACGCTTACCGTCACCGGATCCGATGGCGCCGTGGAACACCGTGACTTCGCGGTTGCCCAGCGCACCTACGACATCCAGCGGATCGACGGGTTGCCGCCCTCGAAGGTCGTTCCGCCAGACGACCTGACGGCACGGCTGGCGCGCGAGCGTGGCATGGTCGCCGACGCGCGGCGCAATACAAGCGATGCCCTGCACTGGGCCGACCCGTTCGCCTGGCCCGCGGCGGGACGAATCTCCGGCGTCTACGGCAGTCAACGTATTCTCAACGGCGACCCCAAGCAGCCACATTACGGTGTGGATGTCGCCGGTCCCACGGGATCCCCGGTGACGGCCCCGGCTTCGGGCACGGTGGTGCTGGCCGAGCCGGATTTCTATTACGAGGGCGGGATCGTCCTGATCGATCACGGGTACGGGGTGTCGTCCACGCTGATGCATCTGCAGACCGTCGATGTGAAGGTCGGCGAATCAGTGGTCCAGGGGCAGCGAATCGCCACCCTGGGCGCGACCGGACGGGCGACCGGGCCGCATCTGGACTGGCGAATGAACTGGAACGAGGTGCGCCTCGATCCAGCCTTGCTGGTTGGTCCGGTGCCTACGAAATAACCGCAAAAAGCCGCGAAAGTCTGCCTATTATTTCTTCTTTGTTGCAACTGCTGACTATTTTTTGTGCAAAATGGCGTGTTGTAATATTGCAACGCCGAGCCGCATACGCAGCATAAAAGACACAGAAGATGGCGATAAAGTGTTGACCACCCTTGGTTCTTGGGTCATTCCGCAATGCACCACATGCTTCTGGCACGGCTCTTGAATAGTACCAGTCAGAGCGCTGCGTGGCTCTAACGACAAAACCAACGAGCCCCCAAGGGTAAGGAAGGACACATGATGAAATTCACGAAGGCACTTGCACTGGCCGGTCTGGCCGCCGGTTTCATTGCGACGAGCGCGCCCGCCATGGCGCAGGACGCCGCCGAGCCGGACTTCTCGTTCTCGGGCAACGTCGCGATCACCAACGACTACGTTTTCCGCGGCTTCACCCAGACCAATGAAGACTTCGCGATCCAGGGCGGCCTCGATCTGGCGCACTCCAGCGGCCTGTACATCGGCACCTGGGCGTCCAACGTCGAATTCCCCAGCGAGCCCGTGGGCAACCGCACCTCTTTCGAAATCGACTTCTACGGCGGTTTCAAGGGCACCTTCGGCAACAGCATCTTCACCTACGACATCGGCGCCATCTACTACATGTACCCGGGCGACCCGGCCGGCAGCGATTATTCCTACTGGGAATTCTACGGCAAGCTCGGCGCCGATTTCGGCTTCGCCTCGGTCGGTTCGGGCCTGGTGTATTCGCCTGACTTCTTCGGCGGCGTGGGCGACATGATCCACATCCCGCTGAACGTCTCCGTGCCGATCCCGCTCGGCAGCGACCAGTTCGGCCTCAGCGTCAGCGGCCAGCTCGGCTACAACGAGTATACCAACACAGGCGTGACCTGGGATGGCTTCACCGACAACTACCTGAACTGGAACATCGGCCTCACCGTGTCGATCACCGACTGGTTCAACGTCGATGTGCGCTACCACGACACCGATCTGGACGGCACCTACTGCAAGAACGTCTGCGACGAGCGCGTGACGTTCACGGTCAGCCGTTCGCTCTAATTGTTTAGATAAGCTAGCCAGCTTCTCTCCCAACTGCGCCCGAGTACCGGATATCCCGGTGCTCGGGCTCTTTGTTTTCCGGGAGGTCCCACGTGCGACGTACGGACAAAAAAAGAGCCACTTCAGTTGCCTGAAGTGGCCCAAGTTTAGGGAGGAAACGCCCACGAAGGGCAGTACCTTCTCGCGAGAAATCGCGCCAAAGGTACATCTCTAATATGAGAGCCCGGGCGCCGGTAATCAAGGGCTTTCCGAAAATCCTTTGAAATCAGTTGGTTGTGAAGGGCGGCGGCCGAACTCACGGGGTGATGACGACCTTCCCGGTCGATTTGCGCGTCACCACCGAGTCCAGCGCCTCCACCGCGCGCTCGAGCGGAAATGTCCGGGAGACCAGCGGGCGCAATTTCCCTTCCGCCAGCCAGTCGAGCAGCTGCTCCTGGCTGCGCCGCGACACCTCGGGCGCCAGCGTGTCGTAGCTCGGCCGGTTCACGCCGATGATGTCCACGTTCTTGACCATCACGTGGTTGGCCGGGATCTGCGGCACGCGGCCGCCGGCGAAGCCGATCACCAGGATGCGGCCCTCGAACGCGACGCAGCGCAGCGAGGCGTCGAAGACGTCGCCGCCGATGGGGTCGTAGACCACGTCCGCGCCGCGCCCGCCGGTCAGTTCCTTGACCCGCTTGCGGATGTCCTCGCTCAGATAATCGATGGTCTCGTGGGCGCCGGCGGCACGGGCGATCGCCAGCTTCTCCGGTCCTCCGGCGGTGGCGATGATGCGCGCCCCGATGATGCGGCCGATCTCCACGGCCGTCAGGCCGACGCCCCCCGCCGCGCCGTGGACCAGCAGGGTCTCGCCCGCCTGCAGGCGCGCCCGGTGAAGCAGCGCCACATGGCTGGTGCCGTAGGTGACGGCAAAGCTGGCCGCCTGCTCATAGCTCAGGCCGTCGGGCAGCCGGGTCAGCCGGCCGGCGTCCACCGCCACCAGCTCCGCATAGCCGCCCCGCCCCGGCAGGCCCATCACCCGGTCGCCGACCGAGAAGCCCTCGACGCCCGCGCCCAGCGCCACGATGTCGCCGGCGATTTCCGAGCCGGGCGTAAAGGGCAGCTCGGGCTGGTTCTGGTACTTGCCCGCCGTCATGATGCTGTCGGCGAAGTTGATGCCGCAGGCGCGGATGCGCACCAGCGCCTGGCCGGGTCCGGCGACCGGATCGGCGATCTCCTCCAGCTTCAGCACGGACAGGTCGCCATACGCGCGGCACATGATGGCTTTCATGGCATCTCTCTCGGTCTAGCGGAATCGGTCGGGGGCATAGCTGGCGGCGGCGACGTCGAAGCCGTCCAGTTCCTCCGGCATCCGTCCCGCGACGATCAGGCTTTCGGCGAGGCGTCCCATCATCGGCGCGGTCTGGATGCCGTAGCCGCCCTGGCCGACGAACCAGAAGAAGCCGGGCGCGTCGGGCTCGAAGCCCACCACCGGGGTGCGGTCGGGCGAGAAGGTGCGCAGGCCCGCCCATTTGTTCTCCACATGCCGCACCGGGATGTCGGCTGCCTGCTGGATGCGGTCGATGGCGATGGCGATGTCGAGTTCCTCGGGCTGGGCGTCGACCGGATCGCTGGGCGTCTCGTCCGCCGGCGAGGCCAGAATCCGCCCGGATTCAGGCTTGAAATAAAAGTGGTCGTCGATGTCCAGCACCACCGGCCATGTCGGCGCGAAGCCCGGCGGCGGCGGCAGGATGACGATGGTCCGGCGCAGCGGCTGCATCCCCACGGGCGCCAGACCGGCCAGCCGCGCCACATCGTCCGCCCATGCGCCCGCCGCGTTCAGCAGCACCGGCGCGCGCCATGTCCCCGACGGCGTCTCCACCGTCCAGAGACCGTCGATGCGGGTGATCGACGAGGCGGCGGCATCGGTGACGACCCTGCCGCCGTGCTGTTTCAGGCCGCGCAGGAAGCCCTGATGCACCGCGTTCACGTCGAGGTCGGAACATTCCGGCTCGAACAGCCCGCCCGCCACGTAGTCCTCGCGCAGCACCGGGCAGAGCGCGCGGGCCGCCGGACCGTCCATCCGGCTTACATCCGGCTCCAGCACCTGCAGCGCGGCGGCGAAGGCGTCCAGCGTGGCGAGCTGGTCCTGGCGCGCGATGTAGAGGGCGCCGCGCTCGTGCATCAGGGGACTGTCCGAAAAACCGTCCGGCGGTTGGCGCAGGAACGGGCCGGAGGCGATGGTCAGGGGCCGGATGTTGGGGCCGCCATAGGACGGCGCGTAGAACGCGGCCGAGCGGCCCGTCGTGTGATAACCGGGCGCGCTCTCGCGCTCCAGCAGCGCCACGGAACCGTGGCGGCTGAGAAAGTAACCCGCGCTGGCCCCGGCGATACCGGCGCCGATGATGAGAAAATCGCAGTCCTGCATGATGCGGCGGCTTCCGGCTTCCCCTGTTGGCATGGAGTGCCTAACCTAGGCACGGAACCAGGACGCGCAAGGGGAAATCCGTGACGGCTACCGACACCGGCGAACCGCTGAACACCCGACAGATCGCCGACCTGCTCGCTTTCGCGCATCGGCTCGCCGATGTCGCCGGCAGGGTGATCCGGCCGCATTTCCGCGCCTCCGGCGCGGTCGATAACAAGCGCCTCGCTGATTTCGATCCGGTCACCGCCGCCGATCGGGATGCCGAAAGCGCCATGCGCGACCTGATCGCCGCCCACTATCCTGATCATGCCGTCTATGGCGAGGAGCACGGCGCCCAGTGGGGCGCGCGTTTCACCTGGGTGCTCGACCCCATCGATGGCACCCGCTCGTTCATCGGCGGCTTTCCCACCTGGGGCACGCTGATCGCGCTCGCCGAACATGGCCGCCCGGTAATCGGCATCATGGACCAGCCGATTATCGGCGAGCGGTTCGTCGGCGCCCCGAACGGGGCCTTCCTCGGCGACCGGAAGCTCGCGGTGCGGCCCTGCGCCGGGCTGGCCGACGCTGTACTCTACGCGACCACTCCGGACATGTTCGAGCCGGCGCGCGAGATGCCGGCATTCCAGCGGGTCGAGCGGCAGGTGAAGCTGCGCCGCTTCGGCGGCGACTGCTACGCCTATTGCATGCTGGCGCACGGCCTGCTCGACGTGATCGTCGAGGCCGCCATGCAGCCCTATGACATCCAGGCGCTGATCCCGATCGTCGAGGGCGCGGGTGGCATCGTCACCAACTGGGAAGGCGAGCCGGCCTGGAATGCCGGGCGTATCCTGGCGGCGGGCGACAGGCGGGTCCATGCCGCGGCGCTCGAGGCGCTGAACCGGGCTTAAGCCTCGTTCAGTATCCGGCGGCTGAAGTCGTCGAAAACGCGCCAGAACTCGTCCCGAAGCGGATCGCTCTCCTTGAGCAATTCGTGGCGCGCCCCGTCGATGCGGTGCAGTTCGCAGCAGGCCACACGCGCGGCGAAGCGGTCCTGCGCCGAGTTGGACACGATCCGGTCCTCCCCGGCCTGGACAATACAGACCGGGGTACGGAAACCGTCCAGATAGGCCCGGTCCTCGAACAGCGCGATGGACCGCAGCGCCGCCTTCAGCCAGCCATAGGTGGCGCCGCCCGAGGCCAGATCCGGATTGGCCGCGATCTGCGCATGGGTGGCGGCAAAGCGCCGCGGGTCCGATGTCAGCCTGTTGCCATCGAAGACCTGCTTGTGGGAACCATAGTCGCGGCTTCCCGGCGCGTAGGCGTCCGAAAAGCCCAGGCCGACGCCGGTGTCGATGATCGCGCCGATCAGCCAACGCAGACGCGTCGGCAGCGCGATATCCAGCATGGGCGCCGACAGCACCGCTCCGATGATCGCCGGGGGCCGGTTATGCAGATATCGCAGCGCGATGTGCCCGCCCATGGAATGGCCCAGCAGCAGGATGGGGCCTGGCAAGGTGGGGGCGACCCGGGTCTCGATGAACTGTTCCAGATCGTCGGCATAACGCCGGAAGCTTGTGGCGTGAATTTTCTGACGGTTGGCGAGGGATCGCTGCGACAGCCCCTGGCTGCGCCAGTCCAGCGCGGCGACGGCGAAATCCCGCGACAGCAGGTCGCCGATGGTTTCGAAATGCTTTTCGATGAACTCGGTGAAGCCGCCCAGCATCACCACCGTGCCGCGCGGCGTCGGCCGGGGCCAGAAGGCATAGCGCAAAACAGCGCCGTCATCGGCCCGGAAGGTCGCGAACGTCCCGCCCGGCGGCGACGGCATCGGCGTCACGCGGCGCCCTCCAGGTCTTCCCGCATCATTTCCAGTTCCAGCCAGCGGTCCTGCTTGCGCTCCAGCAGCTTGCGCGCGGTGTCCAGCAGCCTGGCCAGTTTGGCGATGGCGTCCGGGTCGCGCGCCAGCTCGCGCGGGTCCGCCAGCTGTCCCTCGATCTTGGCGATGTCGCGCTCCAGCGCTTCCATCTCGCCCGGCAGGTTTTCCAGCTCGCGCTGGTCCTTGTAGGTCATCTTCGGCTTGGGCGCGGTGCGCGGCGCATCGGCGGGCCGGGCCTTTGCCGCGGCGGGCGCCGGGACACTGTCGGTCTGCATCATCGCCTGGATACCGCCGCGCTGCATCAGCATGTCCGAATAGCCGCCGGCATATTCACGGACTTTTCCGTCCGGGTCGAAGCTGATCGTGCTGGTGACCATGCGGTCGAGGAAGTCGCGGTCATGGCTGACCAGCAGTACCGTGCCCGCATAGGAGGCGACGATGTCCTCCAGCACGTCCAGCATGTCCATGTCGAGATCGTTGGTGGGCTCGTCCAGGATCAGCACGTTGGACTGCTTGGTGAACAGCTTGGCGAGCAGTAGCCGGTTCTTCTCGCCGCCCGACAGCGCGCCCACGGGCTGGCGCGCCTGGCTGGGGTCGAAGAGGAAATCCTTCAGGTAGCCGACCACGTGACGGACCACGCCCTGGACGTTGACCGAATCGCCGCCGCCCCCGATTTCCTTGTCGGTCAGGGTTTCCCAAAGCGTGCGCTTGGGATCGAGCCGGGCGCGGGTCTGATCGAAATAGGCGACTTCCAGGTTGGTCCCCAGCTTGATCTGGCCGGAATCCTGCCGGATTTCGCCCGTCAGCAGCTTGATCAGCGTCGTCTTGCCCGCGCCGTTCGGGCCGACGATGCCGACCCGGTCGCCGCGCATGATGCGGGTCGAGAAGCCGTCGATGATGGTCCTGCCCCCATAGGACTTGCTGATGTTGCGCGCCTCGACGATACGGCGGCCGGCGGGCGGGCCGTCCTGCAGGTCCAGCTCGATCTTGTCGGGCTGTTTCAGCTGCTTCTGGCGCTTGTCGCGCAGCGCGTGCAACTCGCGCAGCCGGCCCTGGTTGCGGCGCCGGCGCGCGGTCACGCCCTTGTGCAGCCACTCGGTCTCCTCGATCAGCTTCTTCTCAAGCCGGTTCCGGACCGCCTCCTCTTCGGCGAAAATGGTCTCCGACCACTCGTCGAACGCGCTGTAGCCCTTCTCCATCACCCGCATGTTGCCCCGGTCCAGCCAGAAGGTGCGCCGGGTGACGGCCCGCAGGAAGGCCCGGTCGTGGCTGATCAGCAGCAGCGCCATGGGCGTGCTGGCCAGGGTTTTCTCGAGCCATAGGGTGGTGGCGATGTCCAGATGGTTGGTCGGCTCGTCCAGCAGCAGCACGTCCGGGTCGCCGACAAAGGCGCGGGCGATGGCCGCCTTGCGCAGCGCGCCGCCCGACAGGGTGCCGACCAGCGCCTCCGGATCGAGGCCCAGCGTCCCGATAAGGTCGCGGACCCGGTACTGGCGCTGGTCGCGATTGTCATCGTCCAACCCCTGCGACACGTAGTCGTTGACGCTCAGCTTGGGGTCGGGCGACGGATCCTGCGGCAGATACGCCACCTTGGTCCCGGGTTGCACGAAGCGCTCGCCCTTGTCGACCTCGATGATCCCGGCCAGGGCCTTGAGCAGGGTCGATTTGCCGCTGCCGTTGCGGCCGACGAGGCACACCTTGTCACCGGGCGAGATGGCCAGTTCCACGCCGCTGAACAGCGGCGCGGTGCCATAGGTGAGGCCGGCATTCTTCAGCGCGAGGATCGGTGGGCTCATGGCCACGATGTATCAGGTCGCGGCGCGGCAGGGAATGGCGCAGTGGCGCCCGCGCATCGCGGTGGCGCTCAGGCCTTTTCCGGCGTCTGGAACACACGGTGGATAATGGTGCCCATGGCATCCTCCAGCCGCTTCCAGTCCTCGGGCTCGCGCACGGGGATGCCCCAGAAGTCCGGCGTCACCCGGCCCCGCATGGTCAGGTGCTGGAAGCCGGCCAGCAGGATGGCGTAGATCGCGTCCGCGTCGACACCTTCCGGCGCCTCGACGCCGTGCATGAACTTGCGCTGGGATTCGCGTGCCGCGTTCCGCCGGGCGCGGGCCAGCGGCTCGATCACTTCCGGCGGCGCCGTCAGCTCCGAGGCCATGATCTCCTGCATCATGGGCCGCTGCCGCAGGATGCGCGTATAGCAGATGATGGCGAGCCGGATCAGCTCGGCATAGTCGTCGACGCGCTGGCCCTTGGTCTCGTGCTGCGCCTCGGCCGAAATGTCGGCCACCGCGAGCCAGAAATGGGCGTCCTTGCCAAATTCCTCCAGCAGCGGTCCGAGCCCGCCGAAATAGCGGTAGATCAGCGGCTTGCCGATACCCGCTTCCTTCGCGATGGCGTTGACGCCAAGGCCGGTAAAGCCGTCGCGGGACAAGACCCGGCCCACGGCCTGCAGGATGTTTTTTCTGGTTGCTTCGGCGTCTCGGTGGGCCATTTGCCGTGTGTGTAGAGGGGCACTGTTCATCTTGGGAAGCACAATCTACACCACAGTTTAGGTTTTGTGCCACGGGAACGGACGGTTGCATGACAATTGATATAGGGCGGGTTTGGCCGGAGTTGCCGGTCGGTAACCGGTGTTCACGCCGACGCAAAGCACTCTATAGTGTGCGCCGCTCAATTTCGTAAGGACGTATCATGACTGAACGGGGGACTTCCCTCGATATCCTGGACACGCTGCTGACCCTGGCCCGTGACGCGGGTGCCGAGGCGGCGGACGCGGTCCTGCTGGAAAGCGCCTCGCTGGGCGTGTCGTGCCGCCTGGGTCAGATGGAGGATCTGGAGCGCTCCGAGGGCCGGGATGTCGGTCTTCGCGTGCTCATCGGCAAGAAGCAGGCGGTCGTCTCGGGCAGCGATACGGCGCCGCGGGCGTTGGCGCTGATCGCCCAGCGCGCGGTCGACATGGCCCGTTACGCGCCGGAGGACCGCTTCGCCGGGCTCGCCGACGAAGCGCTGCTGGCGCGGCATTGGCCCGATAATCTGGACATGATCGATCCGTCCGAACCGGGCGCCGAGGAGTTGATCGAGCAGGCGCGCATCACCGAGGATGCGGCCCGCGCCGTTTCCGGCATCACCAATTCGGAAGGCGCCAGCGCCAGCTGGAGCCGGGGCCGTATCTCCCTGGCGACCTCGCATGGCTTCGCCGGCACCTACGAAAACACCAGCTTCGCCCTGGGCGTGTCGGTGCTGGCGGGCGAAGGCACCGCCATGGAGCGCGACTACGAATATGATTCCGCGCGGCACCGCGGCGATCTGGACGATGCCGCCGACATCGGCCGCCGCGCCGCCGAACGCACGGTGCGCCGCCTCAACGCCCGCTCGCACAAGACCTGCCGCGTGCCGGTCGTCTACGAACCGCGCGTCGCCGGGGGCCTGCTGGGCCACTTGGCCGGTGCCATTTCGGGCAGCGCCATCGCCCGCGGCACCAGCTTTCTTAAGGAAAGCCTGGGCCAGCCCATTTTCGCGCCGGGCATCATGGTGATCGACGATCCGCTGCGCCCGCGCGGCCCGCGCTCCAAGCCGTTCGATGGCGAGGGCGTCGCCACCTCGCGGCGCGAGATCGTCGCCGACGGCCATCTGACCACCTGGATCATGGACAGCACGTCGGCCCGCCAGCTCGGCCTGCAAACCACCGGCCACGCTTCGCGCGGCACCGGTCTGCCGGCGCCCGGCGTGACCAATCTCTACATGGCGCCGGGCTCGGCCAGCCCCGAAGACCTGATCGCCGACATCGAGGACGGGCTCTACATCACCGAGATGATCGGCATGGGCGTCAATGGCGTCACCGGCGACTATAGCCGCGGCGCGTCCGGATTCTGGATCGAGAACGGCAAACTGGCCTATCCGGTCAGCGGCCTTACCATCGCCGGCAATCTGAAGGACATGTACAAGGCGCTGATCCCGGCCAGCGACCTCACCTTCAAATATGGCGTCAACGCCCCGACGGTGCGCATCGACGGGATGACCATTGCCGGAAATTGACCTCAGTCACCGCCGGCAGGTCCTGGTCGAGGCCGTCCGCGACGCGGGCGCGCTGGCCATGGATTATTTCCGCGACGGTTTCCGGAAATGGGAAAAGGCCGCGGACGATCCGGTGACCGAGGCCGACCTGGCGGTCGATGCCCTGTTGCGGGACCGGCTGTTGGGCGCTTTGCCCGGCGACGGCTGGCTCTCCGAGGAGTCCGAACGCGCGCCCCATGCCGTGGACCAGCCCTTTACCTGGGTGGTCGATCCCATCGACGGCACGCGCGCCTTCATCGAACAGAAGCCGCATTTCACCATTTGCGCCGCGCTGGTGCATGGCGACCGGACGGTGCTCGGCGCCGTCTTCAACCCGGCCACGGACGAGTTCTTCGAAGCCAGCCTGGGCGGCGGCGCGCTGTGCAACGGCCAGCCGATTTCGGTCAGCGACAAGCAGGGTCTCGATGGCGTGCGGATGATCGGTTACCGCGCCATGTTCGATGACCGGCACTGGCGCACGCCCTGGCCGCCGGTGAAGATTCACATGGTTAATTCCATCGCCTACCGGGTCGTGCTGGTGGCGCGCGGTGATCATGATGCCTGCATCAATCTGAAGCCGCAGAACGACTGGGACATCGCCGCCGCCGAACTGATCCTGCGCGAGGCCGGCGGCCTGTGTACCAACCGGAACGGCGAGCCGTACCGCTTTCACGGCAAGGGCGGCATGAACCAGAACGTCATCGCCGCCAATCCGGTGCTGCAGGCCAAGCTGGTCGCCAAGCTGCGCGAGTTCGAACCGCAGATGCCGAAAAAGGACTGAGGCCGCCTCAGCCCGCCGCCGCGTCCATGAACTGCGCCAGCGCCACATCCTTGTCCGTCACGCCGCCCGCGTCATGGGTCGTCAGGGTGACGTCGACCTTGTTCCAGACATTGAACCATTCCGGATGATGATCGGCCTTTTCCGCCGCCAGCGCCGCGCGGGTCATGAAGGCGAACGCCTCGTTGAAATCCTTGAACCGGTAGCTCTTGCAGATGGCGTCGCGCCCCGCCACCTCGGCCCAGCCCCGCAGTCCGGCCAGCGCCGTCTCGCGGGCTTTGCCTTCCAGTTTCTTCGTGCTCATGATCCCCTCGCTCTGATCGTGCCGTCCCCATGATCGGGCCGGCCACCGTCGGGCGCAATGGTGGCGCCCCGGCATTATATACTTCAGGTTCGGCGCGCCGCTGACATACTGGCCTCTCTGCCGCCGCCGCAACGGGATCGTCATGACGCCGACACGGGTACTTTTCGTCTGCCTGGGAAACATCTGCCGCTCGCCCCTGGCCGAAGGGGTTTTCCGCGACCTCGCGGCGCGCGAAGGCCTCGCCGAGGCCTTCGTCATCGACTCCGCCGGCACCGGCGACTGGCATGTGGGTGAGCGGCCGGACCGCCGCGCCATCGAGGCGGCGGCCTGGCGCGGCATCGATATTTCCGGCCAGCGTGCCCGCCAAGCAACAGTCGAGGACCTCGCCGGGTTCGACCATGTCCTGGCCATGGACGCGAAAAACCTGGATGCGCTGCAGCGACTGGCACGTGGCGGCGGGGCGCGGCCCCGGCTTTTCCTCGATCACGCCCGAGGCGTTTCCGCTCGCGAAGTGCCCGATCCCTATTTCGACGGCGGGTTCGAGGCGGCACTCGCTCTGATCGAAGCTGGCGCGCGGGATCTGTTGCTTGACCTGCGGAACGGGGCCGCACTGCAGCAAAACACAGACTAAATGTGTGATTAATTATATTTTACATTAAAGATTGATTCATTAGGGGCATCAGACTACATACCGGCACAGTTATAGGTGACTGTCTTGCTGCTATGTTCGCCTTGCCGCAAGGTCCGGGTGGTAGTATGTAAGCCGTGTGACAGCGCGCATTTATGCACTGCTGCCGAAAATTCGACCCCGAAAGGATGGGGCTGGGAGAAGATGGCAACCAATCTCGCAACTAAGCCGACGGCGAGCCAGGACGAACGCGTCCCCGCGAGCCTTGAATCCGTCGTCATCCGTTTTGCCGGCGATTCCGGCGACGGCATGCAGCTGACGGGCACGCAGTTCACGCATTCGACGGCGCTGATGGGCACCGATCTGGCGACTTTCCCGGACTTCCCGGCGGAAATTCGTGCGCCAACCGGCACCACCTTTGGTGTCTCGGCCTATCAGATCAATTTCGGCGCGCGCAAGGTGATGACGGCGGGCGATCAGCCCGACGTGCTCGTCGCCATGAACCCGGCCGCCCTGAAGGTCAATCTGGACGCCCTGAAGATCGGCGGCACGCTGGTCGTCGACACGGGCTCGTTCAACGACCGCACCCTGGCGAAGGCTGGCTACACGGCCAACCCGCTCGAGGATGGCACGATCGCCCCGTACAAGGTGATCCGCCTCGACATCACCAAGATGACCCTCGAATCCGTCAAGGAATTCGGCCTCTCCAACAAGGAGGCCATGCGCTGCAAGAACATGTGGACGCTTGGCCTGATGCTGTGGATGTATGGCCGTCAGCGACAGTCCGTCGTCGACTGGCTGCAGGGCAAGTTCGCCAAGTCGCAGCAGCTGGCCGATGCCAACATCGCCGCCGTCAACGCCGGTCACGCCTTCGGCGAGACGGCCGAGCTGGCCGGTGACCTGAGCCATTCCACCGTCGGCCGCGCCGAAGTGGCGCCGGGCGTGTACCGCACCATCACCGGCGCGGAATCGCTGGCGCTGGGTCTGGTCGCGGGCGGCAAGCTGGCCAACCTCGACATCATGTTCGGCTCCTATCCGATCACGCCCGCCTCGACCCTGCTGCACCAGCTGGCGCGGCTGAAGGAACATGGCGTCGTGACCTTCCAGGCGGAAGACGAGATCGCGGCGATCTGCTCGGCCATCGGTGCGTCCTTCGCCGGCTCGCTGGGCGTGACGTCGTCGTCCGGTCCGGGCATCGCCCTGAAGGGCGAGGCCATGGGCCTTGCCATCGCCACCGAACTGCCGCTGGTGATTGTGAACTCGCAGCGCGGCGGTCCTTCGACCGGCCTGCCGACCAAGACCGAGCAGTCCGACTTGTACCAGGCGATCTACGGCCGCAACGGCGACGCGCCGCTGCCGGTCATCGCCTCGGCGACGCCGGGTGACTGCTTCGAGGTCGCCATCGAGGCCGTGCGCATCGCCACCAAGTACATGACCCCGGTGATCCTGCTGACCGACGGCTATCTGGCCAACGCGGCCGAGCCGTGGCCGGTGCCGGACTTCGACAGCCTGAAGCCGTTCCCGGTGCAGTTCCATACCGAGGCCGAGGGTTTCAGCCCGTCCACCCGCGACCCGGAGACGCTCGCGCGGAACTGGGCGATCCCGGGCAACCCGGGCACCGAGCACCGCATCGGCGGTATCGAGAAGGACTACAAGACCGGCAACCTGTCCTACGCGGCCGACAATCATCAGCTGATGACCGACACGCGCTGGAACAAGGTGCTCGGCATCGCCAATGATATCCCGGACCAGGAAATCGCCCAGGGCGAGGCAACCGGCGATCTCGTGGTGGTCGGCTGGGGCTCGACCTTCGGGCCGATCTACCGGGCCGTCGAAACCGCGCGGGCGCAGGGCCTGAACGTGTCGCAGATCCACGTCCGCTACATGTGGCCGCTGCCGCGCAATCTGGGCCAGCTTCTCGGCGGGTTCAAGAAGGTGCTCGTGCCCGAGATGAACAAGGGCCAGTTCGCCACCGTCCTGCGCGACCAGTATCTGGTCGATGCCGTTCGCCTGAACCAGGTCAATGGCCAGCCCTTCAAGGTAAGCCACCTGACCCAGGTCATCAGCGACCTCGTGGGCTAAGGAGACCGATTATGAACGAAATGGCTCCGCAGAAGCTGACCGCCAAGGATTACGCGACCGACCAGGAAGTACGCTGGTGCCCCGGTTGCGGCGATTACGCCATCCTGAAGTCGGTGCAGAAGACCCTGGCCGATCTTGAAGCCGATCCGGCGAACACCGTGTTCGTGTCGGGCATCGGCTGCAGCTCGCGCTTTCCCTACTACATGGCCACTTACGGCTTCCACACCATCCACGGCCGCGCCCCGGCGTTCGCCACCGGCATCAAGCTGGCGAATCCCAAGCTCGACGTGTGGATGGTCACCGGTGACGGCGACGGCCTGTCCATCGGCGGCAATCACCTGCTGCATGTGCTTCGCCGGAATGTCGACATCCAGATCCTGCTGTTCAACAACGAGATCTATGGTCTGACCAAGGGCCAGTACTCGCCCACCTCGCGGCCGGGCACGCGCTCGCCGTCGAGCCCGGGCGGCTCGATCGAACGCAATCTCAACCCCTGCAACTTCGCCCTGGCCGCCGGCGCGCGCTTCGTCGCCCGTACCGTCGACACGGACCAGAAGCACATGCCGGAGATCCTGAAGCGTGCGCACGGCCATCGCGGCGCCTCCTTCGTCGAGATCTATCAGAACTGCATCGTGTTCAACGATGGCGTGTTCGCCGACTTCACCGAGAAGAAGGCCGCCGCCGACCGTCAGCTGCGCGCCGAGAACGGCCACAAGCTCGTCTTTGGCGCCAATGGCGAGAAGGGCCTGCGGCTCAACCCGAACAAGCTCGAACTCGAGGTCGTCACCATCGGCGAGAATGGCGTGACCCTGGACGAGATTCTGGTGCATGACGAGACCGACGCGGTGCTGGCCCAGATGCTGGTGACTCTCGATGGTCCGGATGCGCCGGTCGTCGTCGGTGTCATCTACTGCAATCCGGTGGACACCTACGATGCGGGCGTCTCCAAGCAGGTCGAGCGTGCCAAGACCGCCAAGCCGAACGCCGACATGAAGGAACTGCTGTTCGCCGGCAGCACCTGGACCGTCGACTGATCATGGCCTGACCCATACGCGAATGGGGCGCCCTCCGGCGCCCCATTTTTTTGTGCGGCGGGGGGCGGCCTAAAGGATGCAGTCGCGGGCCATGCCATCGAACTGCGGGTTCACGGTCCATTTGCCCTTGCGGTCGATGAAACCCCAGCTGTCTCCGAACCGGGCCAGTGCCAGGCCGTCATCGAAGGGACCGGCATTGTCGAATTGCGGGTTGATCACCCACTTGCCCTTCTTGTCGACGTAACCCCAGCGCCCGCCAAGCTCGGCCGGCGCCAGACCGTCCTCGAAAGGCCCCGCCTGCTGGAATTGCGGGTTGATCGCCCACTTTCCGTCCTTGTCGACAAAACCCCAGCGGCCGTTCAGCGAGGCAGGCGCCAGACCGTCCTCGAACCAGGTCGCGGCGTCGTCGAACTGCGGGTTGACGGCCCAGACACCCTTGCGGTTGATCCAGCCATAGCGGCCGTCCAGGGCGGCGAGGGCGCGGTCGTCGTCGCGGAAGGCGCCGGCGGCCGAGAACTGCGGATTGATCACCCACTTGCCGTCCTTGTCCACATAGCCCCAGCGATCGCCCTGACGGACGGCGGCGAGGCCTTCGTCGAACAGGGTGGCCTCATCGTACTGGGCCGGAATGACCCACTTTCCATTGCGGTCGATATAGCCCCACAGCCCGCCCTGCATGGCGGCGGCAAGCCCGTTGTCGGCAAAGTCGGCGGCGGCCTCGAACTGGGTGTCCATGGCCGATTGGCCCTTGGCGTCGATATAGCCGAAGCCCTGCTCGGTCTCGACCAGCGCCAGCCCGTTGTCGCCGAACATGTAGGCGGCCATGTATTGCGGCGGAATCACCCATTTGCCGGCCTTGTCCACATAACCCCACAGCTCGCCATCGCGCGCGGCGGCGAGACCGTTTTCATAGGGCCAGAGAGCATCGAACTGCGGGTTCAGCACCCACTTGCCCGTGCGGTCGATGACGCCGCAACGGCCATCGACGCGCACGATCATGGCGGAATCGCCGACGGTCTTCGGCGCGTCGCCCCGTTCCCAGATGATCGCGCCAATCAGCACCACCACCACGGCGGCGACGGCAAGAAGCATGTAACGCATGGTAAACCCCCGGATGGCTGTTGATCCGTACCCTTGATGGGACGGAAACGCCGGGGGCGGTAGAAAGTTACCCTAGCGCGGCGATCATCTCGGGAATACTGGTGAATTTGCGCCGCGGGGCGCCGTGGCTGGCGCCGGCTTCCTCGGCCGCCTCGATTCGCTTCCAGTCCTCGAACGAGACCACCCGCACGTTCCGGTCCCGCAGCATCTGGTCCAGCCCGGCGGGGCCCTGCTTGAAGGCATCGGCAGTCTGCAGCTTGATGTGCTCGGCCACGGCGTTGCCGTCCGGGAAGTTGGTGGCGATGGTGCCGCTCGGCCCGCGCTTGGCCCAGCCGGCGACGTAGAGACCGTCCTCGATCTTGCCATCCACATTGGGGAAGCGCTGGTTCTGCTCGTCATAGGCGACCGCCTCGATCGGCGTCGACTGGGTGCCGATGCAGGCCACGACGATGTTGCAGGGCACCTCGAACGTCTCGCCCGTCGCCACCACCTTGCCATCCTCGGTCAGCTTGGTGCGCTCCATGCGGATGGCGCTCACGCGGCCTTCCCCCATGATCGCGACAGGCATGGCATAGAACTGCAGGTGAATACGCACCGGCTTCTCGTCGCCCTTGTTCTTGGCGTATTCGCGCAGATAACCGATGTTCTTTTCCTGGCTGCCGCGGCCCTTGTCCTCCAGCGCCACGTCATCGCCGGGAAGCACCGCCGGATCGACCAGCGTCACCGCGTTTTCCAGTTCGCCGAATTCCTTCACCTCCTTGTGGGTGAAGGCGGCCTGGAGCGGTCCGCGCCGGGCGAACACATAGACGTCGGTCAGTGGCGCGATGTCGATGGCGTCGGCGGCATAATGGGCCATGTCGGTGGCGCGCACCTCGTCGCCCGTCTTGGCGAGCAGCCGTGCCACGTCCAGCGCCACGTTACCGGCGCCGATCACCACCGCCGTGCCGGTTTCCAGATTGGGCGCCAGCTCCTTGAAGTCGGGATGGGCATTGTACCAGCCGACGAATTCGGACGAGCCGTAGACGCCGCCCAGATCCTCGCCGGGAATGCCCAGCCGCCGGTCCTTGGGCGCGCCGGTCGCCAGCACCACCGCGTCATACAGCCCGCGCAGCTCGGCGATGGACACGTCGCGGCCCACTTCCACATTGCCGAGGAACCGCACCTGCGGGCTCTGGGCCGTCCGCTCGAAGATCTTGGCGATCTTCTTGCTGCTCTGGTGATCGGGCGCCACGCCGGCCCGGATCAGCCCGAACGGCGTCGGCAGCCGGTCGATGATATCCACCTGGCAGTCCGGCAGTTCCTTGATCAGCGCGGCGGCCGAATAAAATCCGCCGGGTCCGGACCCGACAATCGCTACGGTCAGGCCCATAAGCCTACCTCTCCCCTATGACGTCTCACTCAATCCCCGTGCCCGGTTGGCCGCCCGCGCGCCTATATCGAAATATAGTCATCCGCGCCGAAGGGTTTGCCGAAGGCCCTCGTTTAATAGCCAAGAACAGGGCTTAGGGCAACGCTTGGCGATCGGATAGAGTGTGTGAAACCGTCCTGGGAGATGACCGCTTTGGTGACGGAGACCCTGACGACCGCGCCGCCCTCCGGCGCGGCCGGCGCCGCGGCCCTTGGCGTCCTGTCCGACGAGACCCTGATGCAACGGGTCGGCGGCGGAGACGAGGCCGCGTACCGCGTGCTGGTCGAGCGGCATCTGGGCCAGAGCCTGGGTTTCGCGACCCGCGTCCTCGGCGACCGGGCCGAGGCCGAGGAGGCCATGCAGGAGGCGTTCCTGAAGCTCTGGCGCGGCGCGCCCAACTGGCAGCCGGGCGGCGCCCGGTTCACTACCTGGTTCTACCGGGTCGTGCTGAACCTGTGCATCGACCGGCAGCGCAAGCGGCGCGGGCGGCTGGTGCCGCTCGATGACGCGGGTGATCCGGCGGACACTCGCCAGGATGCCGAGGCCGATCTGCACGAGCGGCAGGTCGGCAGCCAGATCGATGGCGCGCTGGGCGAGTTGCCCGAGCGCCAGCGGGCGGCCATCAGCCTCTGCTACCTGCAGGGTCTGAGCAACAAGGAGGCCGCCGATGTGCTCGACGTGAACATCAAGGCGCTGGAAAGCCTGCTGACGCGGGCGCGGGCCGCGCTGAAGCAACGCCTGGCGCCGCTCAGGAACGAGTTGATGGGGACAGAACCATGACCGAGAACGAGTTCAGGAACTTGGCCGAGGCCTGGGGCGGCGATCTGGATCGCTGGCCGCGTGACCGGCAGGGCGACGCGCGTCGTTTGCTGCAGCGGTCTGACGAGGCGCGCCAGGTGCTGGCCGATGCAGCGGCGCTCGATGCCCTGATCGCGTCGGTGGCGCCCGTCACTCTCGATCCTGCCACGCTGGACAAGGTGATGGCCCTGCCGCGCGGAGTCCGGCAGGAGCGCAAGGCGTCGGGCGGCTGGCGATTCGATTTCTCCATGGTGCTGCCGCGCTTCGCCGGTTTGGCCGCCGCCGCCGTGCTGGGTTTCTATATCGGCACCACCAGCCTGTTCACGCCCGGCCAGACCATGTCGGCACAGGCCGAGACGGTGAACATCAGCGACTATGTGTTCGGCGAGAGCCTCGACGGAGAAAGCGGATCATGACGCGCGCGGAAAAGTGGCTGCTTGCCGGGCTGGGCATCTCGGTCGCCCTCAACGGACTGTTCGCGGCGATGATTTTCTTCCATCCCGGACATCCTCGCGACCGTCATGGCCCGGATGTGCGGCTTGGCCGCATGGAAGAACACCTCTCCGCCAACTCTCGCGCCGTTCTGAAAGAGACCGTGCAGGCGCGGCGCGACACCCTCGCTTCGGAGTTCGGGGCCATGCGCGACGCGCGGCAGGGCGTCGCCGATGCCCTGGCCGCCGAGCCGTTCGACCAGGCCGCTCTCGAGGCGGCGCTCGCCAGGGTGCGCGAGCATCAGGATGTGATCCAGGAAACGGTTCAGGCGAGTTTCGTCGATGCCGCCTCAAAGCTGCCACGCGACGAGCGTATCAAGCTGGCCAAGGGCGGCGAGCGCTTCATGCGCCGGATGTTCGATCCACGCCGTGACGAAAAGCGGGATCGACCGCCCCCGCCCCTGCTGGAACCTCATCCCTGACCGGCAACGGGGGCCGCGTGGGACCCTCGAGATGGCGGTGTTTCCCGAAAGCGGCAACGTCCCGCCGCTGTCCGGCCTGATCCGGGGTTAAATTTCCCTCCACCCGTTGCGCCCACGGTCTATCCGGCGCATACAGGTGGTAGGTCAGTGGGAAACGCCCGATCCCCATGCAGATTTACCTGCCCATCGCCGAACTCTCCATCAACGTCTTCCTGATCCTGGGACTGGGCGGCGGTGTGGGATTCCTGTCGGGCATGTTCGGTGTCGGCGGCGGGTTCCTGCTGACGCCACTGCTGATCTTCGTCGGCATTCCGCCGGCTGTCGCAGTCGGCACGCAGGCGAATCAGATCCTGGCCTCCTCCGTCTCCGGCGTCATCGCCCATTGGCGGCGCGGCGGCGTCGATTTCAAGATGGGCGCGGTGCTGATGTCCGGCGGCGTGCTCGGCTCGGGCGTTGGCATGGTGATCTTCGATCTGCTGCGCTCGCTCGGGCAGGTCGAGCTGCTGATCTCGCTCAGCTACGTGATCTTCCTCGGCACCGTCGGCGGGCTGATGATGAACGAAAGCGTGCGGGCCATCCTGCGCGCCCGGCGCGGCATGCCGCTGCCCAAGCGCCGCCGGCACGATGATCTGGCGCACCGGCTGCCGTGGAAGATGCGCTTCCGCAAGTCCAAGCTCTACATCAGCGTCATCCCGCCCATCGCCATCGGCTTCTTCACCGGCGTGCTGTCGGCCATCATGGGCGTCGGCGGCGGCTTCATCATGATCCCGGCGATGATCTACATCCTTGGCATGGCGACCAGCGTCGTCATTGGCACCTCGCTATTCCAGATCATCTTCGTCACCGCCACCGTTACCCTGCTGCACGCCACCACCACCTACACGGTCGACGTGATGCTGGCGCTAATCCTGGTGGCGGGCGGTGTCATCGGGGCTCAGTTCGGGGCGCGGGCCGGCATGAAGCTGAAGGGCGAACATTTGCGCGCCCTGCTGGCGCTGGCGGTGATCACGGTGTGCCTCGGGCTTGCCTGGGGCCTCGTGGCCACGCCCAGCCACAGATACTTCGTCTCGACTCTGGTGGATGCCGAATGATCCGCTGGCTCGCCGTCCTGCTGTTGATGCTGTCGCCGGCCCCGGCGCTCGCCGTGTCGCTCGCCACCGACCTGTCGAGCCGCGAGATCGCCATCACGTCGAGCTTCAACGGCACCAGCCTGCTGTTGTTCGGGTCGAAGAACGCCGGGCGCGGCGCGGGCGATGTCGACATCATCGCCGTGGTCCATGGCCCCGAACAGCCCATGACCATCTACCGCAAGCAGCGGGTCGCCGGCATCTGGGTCAACAGCCGGCCGGTGCGGTTCCACAACGTGCCGGGCTTCTACGCCATCGCCAGCAATCGGCCGCTCGAAGAGATCGCCGACGCCGACTATCTGCGGCGCGAGAATATAGGTCCGACCAATCTGGTGCTGCTGTCGGTCGAGGATGTGGGTCTCGATGAACTCGCCGATCTGCGCCGGGCCATCGTCGACGACCGCCGCCGCGCGGGCATGTACATCGCCGAGAATGACGCGGTCACGTTCCCGGCGGGCGACCTGTTCCGCGCCAACATCTTCTTTCCTGCCCGCGTGCCTGTCGGCGACTACCGGGTCATCGTGCGGATGATGCGCGACGGGCGCGAGATCGGGCGCACCACCACCGTCGTCACCGTGGGCAAGCAGGGGCTGGAACAGTGGATTTACACCACGGCGCACAGCCAGCCGCTCGCCTACGGGCTGGCCGCGAT
Organism: Iodidimonas sp. SYSU 1G8; assembly: GCF_039655775.1. Taxonomy (NCBI): domain Bacteria; kingdom Pseudomonadati; phylum Pseudomonadota; class Alphaproteobacteria; order Iodidimonadales; family Iodidimonadaceae; genus Iodidimonas; species Iodidimonas sp. SYSU 1G8. The sequence continues at coordinate 392,109 of NZ_JBBYXJ010000002.1, forward strand.
CCTGATCGCCGTCGCGGCGGGCTGGACCGCGGCCCTGGTATTCCGCCCCCGCTAGGCCCCGCCAGCGCCCCGCTGAGCCCACAATTCCACTTAAAGTGATTTCTGAACAACGGGAACCCGACCGTTCAGGAAGCGTTCAGGTTTCCAGCATCATTGTTCAACGTGACGAGGGCACGGAATCCCTAGGTTCCACGATCCAATCGGGGTGACGATGTCGAGAGCTACTTTTGTTGCAGACGAGAATTTGGGCCGGTTCCTGAAGGAAATGCGGCGCTTCAATGTTCTCGATGCCCAGACCGAACAGGAACTGGCCCTGGCATGGCAGCGCGAGCGCTGCCCGCACGCGGCCGAACAGCTGGTCGGCAGTCACCTTCGCCTGGTGGTGAAGGTCGCCAAGAGCTTTCGCGGCTATGGCCTGCCGCTGGGCGAGCTCGTCGCGGAGGGCAATGTTGGGCTGATGCAGGCCATCGACCGCTTCGAGCCGGAACGCGGCTTCCGCCTGTCCACCTATGCCCTCTGGTGGATCCGCGCGACCATCCAGGAATACGTGCTCCGGTCGTGGTCCATGGTCAAGCTTGGCACCACCTCGGCCCAGAAGAAGCTTTTCTTCAATTTGCGGCGCCTGAAGACCAATCTGCGCGCCATCGAGGAAGACACGCTGACGCCCGAGCAGGTCTCGTTCATCGCCCACCAGTTGCAGGTGAGCGAGGAAGACGTGATCAGCATGAACCAGCGCCTCTTTGGCCGCGACCAGTCGCTGAACGTGTCGATCTCGGACGAGGACGACACCGAATGGCAGGACTGGCTGGAGGATGGCGAGATTTCGCAGGAGGAGATGCTGGCCGAGAACGACCAGATGTCCAAGCGCCGCGCCCTGATGAGCCGCTGCCTGACCTTTCTCGATCAGCGCGAGCAGCACATCCTGATCAACCGCCGCCTGCGCGACGACCCGCCGACCCTCGACGCCCTCTCGCAGGAACACGGCATCTCGCGCGAGCGCGTCCGCCAGATCGAGGTTCGGGCGTTCGAGAAGCTGAAACGGATCATGCGCAGCCCCGACATGCCGGCGGCCTACGCAGCCTGACGGCGGCCTGCGCAGCCTAACGGCGGATTGAGAGCCCCTTTCGGAAACGGCCTCCCGTACACGGCGGGAGGCCGTTTCTTTTTGTCTCAGCCCCGGCGCTGCCCTGGCAGCCACTCTTTCAGCCGCCGCGCCGCTTCCGCCATGTCGGCGCCGGTGCCGGAGAAGCACATGCGGATGAAGCGGTGGCCGTCGATCTCGTCGAAATCCGTGCCGGGCACCGTGGCGACGCCCGCGCCCTCCAGCATGTCGCGGCAGAACGCCGCGCTGTCGCCGGTGAAGGCCGACACGTCGGCGTAAAGATAGAACGCGCCCTGCGGGTCGGCGAAGCGCAGGCCCAGCGGCGCCAGCTCGGCCAGCAGCAGGTCGCGGTTCGCCCGGTACTGGTCGACGCGCGCGTCCAGTTCCTGCGTGCACTCGAACGCCGCCAGCGCCGCGTGCTGGGCGATGGTCGGCGGTGAGATGAACAGGTTCTGCGCCAGCCGCTCCACCGGGCGGATCAGCGCCTCGGGCACCACCATCCAGCCGATGCGCCAGCCGGTCATGCAGTAATATTTCGAAAAGCTGTTGATGACGATGGCGTCCGGGTTGAACGACAGCGCCGTCACCTGGTCGCCGCCGAACACCATGCGGTGATAGATCTCGTCTGAAATCAGCCGGATTCCCCGCTCGGCGCAGGCATCGCCCAGTGCCTGCATGCCGGGGCCGTCGATCATGGTCCCGGTCGGATTGGACGGGCTGGCGACCAGCAGGCCGTCCAGCCGCTCGGCGAAGGCCAGATGCGCCGGCGTCGGCTGGAAATTGTCGGCGAGGCTGGTGCGCAGCTCCACCGCCTCGATGCCCAGCGTCCGCATGATCCGCTCATAGGGCGGATAGCAGGGACGGCCGATCGCCATCCGGTCGCCCATGTCGAAACAGGCGGTGAAGGCCAGCGTGAACGCCGCCGATGATCCGGTGGTCACCACGATCCGGCGCGGGTCCACGTCGGCGCCATACGCCTCGCCATAATGCCGGGCGATGCGCTCGCGCAGCGGCGCGATGCCCAGCGCCACCGTATAGCCGCTCCGCCCCGCCCGCATGGCCGCTTCCGCCGCCGCCACCACCGGCGCCGGCGTCGGCAGCCCGGGCTCGCCCACCTCCATGTGGATGACATGCCGCCCCTGCGCCTCCAGCGCGGCGGCCGCGGTCATCACGTCCATCACGCGAAAGGCGGGAATGTCGCTGCGGCGGGAAATCTTCGGGCTCATGGGCAAGGCTTTCAGCACGGACAGACCCGCCAATTCCCTCATGTGCCCGCTTCGATCAAGACATTTCCGGTCATTCCCCCTATTTTCCCTGAGGGAGGAACCGCATGACCGATCCGAAGACCGCCGCCACGCTGGCCCCCGCGCCGGACCATCTGCCGTTGCCCGGCGACGCCCTGTGCGGCCGGTGCGATTCGTCGGCGCTGGGCTTCGAGACCACCGCCGAGATCACCGAGGCCAATGGCGTCATCGGCCAGCAGCGCGCCGTCGAGGCCATCGACTTCGCGCTGGGCATGGACAAGCCGGGCTACAATCTGTTCGCCGTTGGCCCGCGCGGCACCGGCAAGCACCGGCTGGTCGCGGGCATCGTGCAGGACACCGCCCGGCAGCGTCCCGCCGACCGCGACTGGGCCTATGTCCACAATTTCGAGGACGAGCGCCGCCCGCGCGCGCTGGCCCTGCCGGCCGGACGCGGCGCCGGGTTCGACAAGGCCATGGATCAGCTGGTGCGCGACATGCGCGCCGGCCTCGCCACCGCCTTTGGCGGCGAGGATTACCGCAACGCCGTCCAGAGCATCCAGGAGCATGTGGAGCGTCACCAGGCCGAGGCGCTGGACGCCATGCGCGCCAAGGCGGCGGAAAAGAACATCTCGCTGCTCAGCACGCCCATGGGTTTCGGCTTCGCCCCGCTGGAGAACGGCAAGGTGATGGAGCCCGAGGCCTTCAACCAGCTGCCCGAGGACGCGCGCAAGCGGATCGAGACCGATATCGCCGCGCTGCAGGAGGCCATGCGCGAGGCCATGCAGCAGATGCCGGCGCTGCTCAAGGACGTGCGCCGCAAGATCGAGGAACTGAACCGGGAAACGGCCGAGTTCGCCATCGGCGGCCTGATCCGCGCGGTGCGCGAGCGCTACGCCGACCTTGCCGACGTGGCCGCCTATCTGGACGCGGTGCAGGCCGACCTCAAGGACAATATCGACCAGTTCCTGAAGGGTCAGGCGCCGCAGGAAAGCGGCGAGGGCAAGCCGCCATCGCCCGCGCCGCCCGATCCGGACGTGTTCTTCCGGCGCTACAAGGTCAATCTGATCGTCGAGCATGCCGAGGGCGCCACGGCGCCCGTGGTGTTCGAGGACGAGCCGACCTATGAACGCCTGATCGGCCGCATCGAGCACCGGGCCGAGATGGGCGCGCTGGTCACCGATTTCAGCATGATCCGCGCCGGCGCGCTGCACCGGGCCAATGGCGGCTACCTGATCCTCGACGCGCGCAAGGTGCTGATGCAGCCGCTGGCGTGGGAAGGGTTGAAGCGGGCGCTGCGGGCCGGCGAAATCCGCATCGAGGCGGTGTTCACCGCCATGGGCCTGCCCGCCACCAACATGCTGGAGCCCGAGGGCATTCCCCTGTCGGTCAAGGTGCTGCTGATGGGCGAGGGCAACGTCTACTATCCGCTGCAGGCCTACGACCCGGAATTCTCCGGCCTGTTCAAGGTGCTGGCCGACTTCGACGAGCGCGTCGTGCGCACCGACGAGAACATCCTGAAGATGGCGCGCCTCGTCGCCGCCCGCGCGCGCGGCGACAATCTGAAGCCGTTTCACCGGCAGGCCGTGGCGCGGCTGATCGACGACATGTCGCGCGAGGAGGAGGATTCCGAGCGCCTGTCGGCCAATGTGGAGCATCTGACCGACCTGATGCGCGAATCCGACTATCTCGCCGGTAAGGCGGGCCGCGAGGTCGTGATGGAAGAGGATGTGGAGGCTGCCATCGACGCCCGCCGCCGGCGGGTCAGCCGGATCGCCGAGCGCATGCAGGCCGAAACGGTCCGCCAGACCGTGCTGGTCGACACGGCCGGCGCCATGGTCGGCCAGATCAACGGTCTCTCGGTCTACAGCATCGGCGCCGCCGCCTTCGGCAAGCCGGCGCGGATCACCGCGCGGGTCTGGCTCGGCCGCGGCGACGTCATCGACATCGAACGCGCGGTGGCGCTGGGCGGGCCGCTCCACTCCAAGGGCGTGATGATCCTGTCGGGCTATCTCGGCGCGCAATATTCCCAGGACATGCCGCTGTCCCTGTCCGCGACCCTGGTGTTCGAGCAGTCCTATGGCGGCGTCGATGGCGACAGCGCCTCCTCGGCCGAGCTCTACGCTCTGCTCTCGGCGCTTGCCGACGTGCCGATCTTCCAGCATTTCGCGGTGACCGGGTCCGTGAACCAGCGCGGCCAGGTGCAGGCCATCGGCGGCGTCAACGAGAAGGTCGAGGGCTTCTTCGACCTGTGCGCCGCGCGCGGCCTGAACGGCAGGCAGGGCGTGCTGATCCCCACCGCCAACGTGAAGCACCTGATGCTGCACCGCCGGGTCATCGACGCGGTGCGCGCCGGCCAGTTTCATATCCATGCGGTCTCCAGCATCGACCAGGGCATCGAGATCCTGACCGGCGTCGCCGCCGGCAAGGCCGACGACACCGGCGCGTTTCCGCCCGGCACCATCAATGCCCGCGTCGCCGCCCGCCTGCATGGTTTCGCCGAGGCGCGCCAGCGCTTCGGCGCCCCGCCCCGCTGGGAAACCGACGCATGAACGCCGCGCCCGGCAATGTGGACACCGACAAGGCGGCCCCCGCGCGTCCGCGCCGAAGCCACCGGCCGCCCGCGCGCATCGTCCTGACGCTCGAGCCCGAATCCCTCGGCGGCGGCGCCATCGACACGGCCGTCAGGCTGGCCCGCGCCTACGGCGCCGAGCTGGCCGCCGTCTTCGTCAAGACCAGCGGCATGCTGGCCATGGTCTCGCTCCCCTTCGGCGGCACGGTCATCAGCCGCTCGGGCCTGTCCCTCACCATCGACCGGGGCGGGCTCGATCACCGGCTCGACCGGCTGGCGCGGCAGGCGCAGGCGACGCTGGCCCGCGCGGCGGGCGACCGGGTGCGCTGGTCGTTCCGCACCGCCACCGGCTACACCGAGCAGGTGGCCGCGCTCGAGGCGCTGCCCGGCGACCTGTTCGCCATCTGCTCGCGCACCGCCCGCCAGGTGTGCGAGGCCATGGAGACCCATGCCTGCTCGCTGCTGCTGCTCGGCGACGGCGTGGCGCGCGACCGGCCCGTCATCGCCCTGTTCGAGGGCGACACCGCCCTGCTGGTGGCGGCGCGCGACATGGCCGAGGCGCTCGGCAAGGAATTGCTGGTGGTGCTGCCGTCCGGCCCCGCCGCGCCCCGCTGGCGGCGCAGCGTACGCGGCTGGCTGGACCGGCGCGGCCTTTCCGCCCGTGTGCTGCAATCCAGCCTCGCCGAGGGCGCCGCCCTCGCCGGCGAACTGGCGCGCCTTGCCCCCGGCCTCCTCGTGATGGGCCGGCAGGCGCCCGCCGGCGCGTCGGTGCGCGGTGTCTATGAAAGCGCCGGTCGGGGCGTGCCCCTGCTACTGGTGTCCTGATACGGACATGCTATATCTCCGGCACATCCGGAGGTTGTATTCATGATCTTCATTTCCGTCACGCGGTTGCGCATCCGCTCATGGCGCGCCATGCCGGCCTTCGCCTGGCATGTGCTGCGCGTGGTGCGCCAGGCCCGCACGGCCCCCGGCAGCATCGAGGTCGAGCTGCTGGCCGATGCACGGCGCACCTTCTGGACCTGCTCGGTCTGGCGCGGCGAGGCGGCCATGCGCGATTTCATGCTGTCCGGCGCCCACCGCGCCGTCATGCCGCGGCTGGCTGGCTGGTGCGACGAAGCCTCGGTGGTGCACTGGGCGCAGATCGCCTCCGAGCTGCCCGGCTGGGACGAAATCTGGCGGCGCATGGCCGAACAGGGCCGCCCGTCGCCCGTCGATCACCCGTCGCCCGCGCACCTGGCGTTCGAGATCGCGCCGATCCGCCGCTAGGCCGCGCTCAGCGGGCGGGCGCGTCCGCCGGTGCCGCGTCCGGTTTCCCCGGCGCCGCTTCCTTGCGCTCGTGAAGGGGGTTGTGGCCGCTGCCGACAGGGGCCTCGTGCAGCGGATTGCCGGGCGCCGCCGCCGCGCCCATGTCGCTGTGCGCCTTGTAGGAATCATAGCCCTTGCGCGCCGCCGCCGCTTCGTCCGGCGGCGCGACCGTGTTGGCATCGCGCGGCGGCGCCGCATCGGCGGCCCGGGCGGGCAGGGATCCGGCCATCACGGCCAGGCATGCGCAGACCATCAACGTTTTCATCGGCAGGCTCCCCTCGATCCCATGACAATGGGTCATCCAGGAGAGTAGGCTCGCGATGGAACTGCCGCAATGGCGGCTCGCGTGCTGTCACCCGCTAGGCGTTGTCCGGCAAGCGTTCTGCGTCGCCGACCGTCTCTTGCGGGCCATCCGCGTGGTAACAGACAAAGGCCAGCTTGTTGCCGTCAGGGTCGCGCACATCGGCGATGTAGAAGTCCAACGCATAGTGCGGCCGCAAGCCCGGCGCGCCCTCCTCCGACCCGCCCCGCGCCAACGCGATGGCATGGAGGTGTCGACCAGTTCGACGTTCGGCGCGCGAAGCGCCAGCATCACCCCATTGTCCACGCTCGCCGGCGCGCCGTCGAATGGCCGGCCGACACAAAGCCCCGGCATGCCGTAATCGTCCAGCGATGCCCAGGAAACGCTCTTGTCCCCGGACCAGCATCGCGGCTGCCCCAGTCGCTCCATCAACGCATCATAGAAGCAGGCCGCCCGGTCCAGATCGTTGGTTCCAAGCATGGCATAGGCGAACATGGGACTCTCCGGAATGGGTGAGCTCGTCGCTGCAGGGGCATAGCATCTATGTTAACCAGAATATTGCATAAGGGGCCTGCTAGCCCCGGTACCTGATCAGTAACGAAGCCGTCAGGTGGGATTTGTTTCTAGGAAATGCTGGTACATTGATCCAGCAAGTTGCATCTTGCTGGTGAAACGATCCTGTGGCGGCCAGTTATCCAGAACTGATTGATGGAAACACATCGTAGAGTCGGTGGGGGCACAGTCGCTACTCGGTGCTAGTATTTATGGATTTGAGGGACGCTATGCCTGCCTTTACGCCAAAGCAACTTGACAGTTTTCACAGTGCGGCCATCTCTCTTAAGCTGTTTAGCCGTGCTGAGCTAACAGATGAGAAAGACCGTTCTCTTATCGAAAAGCTTTACGTTGACCCTCTTCCTAATGATCAGGTATTTAAGACATTGTTGGCGCCCAGTACTACTATCATTGTAGGCCGGAAGGGGACTGGAAAATCCACGGTCTTTCAACGTGTCCAGCATGAAGTCCGAAAAAATAAGATGAGTGCCATTTCGGCCTACATGGATATACGGAACGTATACGAATCATCGCAAGTTGATCCAGGAGCAGCGGCAAAATTAGATATTTTCCATAATGCAATGTCTACTGAGCAGATACAAAAATTTCTTTTGTATAAGCGGTTTTTTTATACTCTCATATCTGACATCCGGGATGAGCTAAAAAGACAAGTTGATCAGCACTTTTTAGGTAAACTTAAGCAGCGCCTAACAGGCACCTCAGCGGAGGTATTTTCTGGCCTCGACAAAATTATTTCCCATTTAGATCACCCCAACTACGAAAACATAGATGGATTCTTATCGAAAGATAAGAAAGTGTTGTTTTCTGAAAAAACTAGCGACAAAGATATCGCGGCTTTACAAGTGGGAGCCTCTGAGCGAGGGATATCAGTAGGCGCGGACGTTAGTGCAGAATCAGGACACTCATTAGAAGAAGCAGGAGAGGAGGTTTACACCCAGATATTAATGCGAGTTGTTGGTGTTAATGAAGTATTAGATGAGATAAAGAAGATTCTCTCGGCGTTGGGAATCAAGCATTTGTATTTATTTCTTGATGATTTTTCGGAGCTTCCTAGGGAGGCGATGAACATACTCGTGGATGCTCTAATTTCTCCACTATCTAGATGGTCTGATTTTATTAAATTCAAGATCGCCGCATATCCTGGGAGAGTATATTTGGGATCCCTTGATACTACAAAAATGGAAATAATAAATCTCGATATGTATGGTCTATATGGACAGTCTGGTGTGAATAAAATGGAAGAAAAAGCCATAGACTTTGTCCGACGCCTTGTTGAAAAGAGAGTTCAGTATTATTGCAAATCTAGTATTGATGGATTTTTTAACCAGAGAAGTTCCGATTTATGGAGACATTTGTTTTATGCATCAATGGCAAACCCGAGAACGTTAGGGCATATACTTCTGTACGCCCATGAGGCTAATCTAATTTATGGAAGCGCCATTGGTGTGCAGGCAATTCAGGAGGCAGCTCAACGTTATTACGAAGATAAGATTGCGCCGTTTTTCACTACAGGAAAATATAAAATGGCGTTTGAAGAGCGGTCATCAGTCTACTCGCTTAAGGAGTTGTTAGAGCGAGTTGTTTCTAGGGCCAGAAGCATCCGGCAAGAGGGCTCTAGAGATGGTGCTCATTCGCGCTCTAGACCTTTTTCTAGCCATTTCTACGTAGCTCAGGACTACGACGAGCTTTTGCTCTCGTTGGAATTGTCCTTCTTTATGACAAAGTATTTTGAGCAATCAGATCGCGCTGGCAAAAGAGTGTCGGTCTACGCTCTAAATTACGGCTTATGTATGAAGTATCAGATCGGATTCGGGCGCCCGTCAGATCGACGCGAGGATCGATTATATTTTGTGGATAGGCAATTTGACTATAATGGAATTGTTCTGGAGTACGTAAATTCGAATCAAGAGGTCAAGTGCGATAGCTGTATGACTGAGTTTGATATGTCAATGTTGAGTTCGTTAAAAACGTTTAAAATGAGATGTCCAAACTGCTTAAGGGGACAATGCAAAGTTATAAATCTTTCGAAAAAATACGGCGATGTTTTGGAGGCCATTAGTCCAGAGTTGTTGCTTCCTGATGCCGAGCTTGGGATAATGCAGGTGTTGTATGCAGAAGACGAAACTCTAGTTGCATCGCAAATAGCAACAGAGCTTGACTGTTCCGGCCAGTTGGTCGGCAGGAGGGGGCGAAACCTTGCCGAGCGTAAACTGGTTGAGCGAGAGCAGAAAGGGAACGTATTCAGCTACACTCTGACCAATCAAGCGAGGACTGCCTATTTTAGTGATACAAGCGGTGATTCGCTGTTATTAGAAGGCGAAGTTTAGTACTTGCGTTGGCAGGGAGTGCTCACGATTACGGATAACAGCCTTCAAAACAGGCTCGCCCGCATCTCTACCAATTACAAAAAACTGGAGCGGGTGAAGGGAATCGAACCCTCGTCGTAAGCTTGGGAAGCTTCTGCTCTACCATTGAGCTACACCCGCGCGCGCTGTCCGTCTGAGATAGCATATCGGCGCGGCCTGTCGAGTGTTTTCACCACTCCCGCGCGGCGGCGTTTTCCCGTATTGATCCCGTCACGAGACCGGAGCCGCCGCATGGACATGGAAGAGATCGTCAGGGACGTCACCGCGCTGCTGACCGCCTACGGGCTGAAGCTGGTCGGCGGCATCGTCATCCTCATCGTCGGCTGGACGCTGTCGTCCTGGGGCGGCCGGGCGATCTCGCGCATCTCCCGGCGTACCACGCGGATCGATCCCACCATCATCACCTTCCTGTCCAGCGCCGTGCGCTATGGCATCGTCGGCTTCACCATCCTGGCCCTGCTGGCCCAGTTCGGCGTCGAGACCACCAGCATCATCGCCGTGCTTGGCGCGGTCAGCATCGCCGTGGGCCTGGCGCTGCAGGGCACGCTCAGCCATTTCGCCTCCGGTGTCATGCTGCTGCTGTTCCGGCCGTTCAAGGTTGGCGACGATATCGAGGTGGCGGGCCAGGGCGGCACGGTCAAGGCGATCACCCTGTTCACCACCGAGCTGTCCATGGCCGACAACGTGCTGCTGATCCTGCCCAATGGCGCGGTCTGGGGCTCGGTGATCAAGAATTTCAGCGCGCACCGCACCCGCCGCGTCGATCTCACCCTGGGCATCGGCTACGACAACGACATCGACCGGGTCATGGAACTGGTGCGCCAGACCATCGCCGCCGACCCGCGCCCGCTGGCGGCCCCCGCGCCGCAGGTCGTCACCGGCGCGCTCACCGAAATGGCGGTGCAGGTCATCGTGCGCGTCTGGGTGAACACGTCCGACTACTGGGCCTTCCGCTTCGATCTGATCCGCGCGCTCAAGCAGCGCTTCGACGCCGAAGGGGTCGCCATCCCGCTCGCCCAGCATATGACTCATAACGGCGCCCCGTGACCCTTCAGGGCGAATTGTTCACCCCTCGCCCGGGTTTTTTCGTATGATGAAGGCCTTGGGGGATAACGCCTGGCGCGTTGGGGCCAGTGTCATGCGAACGTTGGAAGCGGTTTTCCCGCGAACCGGGGGCAATCTCCTGCGGCTGTTACTGCTCGCTGCGTCGTGCGCGGCCGCGGCGGCGCTCGGCCCGCTTGTCGCCATTGACGGCATGGCCTCGCCCGCCACCTGGTGGCCCATGGGCGTGGCTCTGGGCGGCGTCATCGCCTTCGGCGCCGTCGCCTTGCCCGGGGTGATTCTGGGCTGGCTGGCCGGGGCGCTGGTCGCCGGGCTCGATCCCGCCACCGCCGTGCTCAGCGTGCTCACCGGTGCCGTCTCGGCCTGGGGCGGAGGCTGGCTGTTTCGCCGCCTGGATCTCGGCCTGCCGCTGGACCGGTTCCGCGACGCGGGCTGGCTGGTCGGCGCGGTCATTCCCTTCACCGCGCTGCTGGCGGGTCTCGCTGACGGTATCGCCTTCGCGGCCGCCGGCCTCGTCCCGCTGGGGGACGGGCCGCTGCTGGCGCTCAGCCGCGCCGTCGGCTGCCTGTTCAGCGCCATGGCGCTGGTGCCCCTGATCATGGGGCTGGCGCTCGCCCAGCCCATCGCGACCCGACCGGCGCGCTGGCTGGAATTCGTCGCCTTGCTGGGCATCAAGGCCCTGTCGGCGGTGATCGTCAACCTGCCGACGCTGCCCTATCCCATCCAGCTCGCCATGGTCGTCAGCCAGTTTCCGCTGCTCGCCTGGATGGCGGTGCGTTTCAATCTGTTGGGGCTGGGCATCCTGGTCGCCGTCTCGCTGGTCTTTGCCATGTACGGCACCACGCAGGGGGCTGGGCCGCTCCACGAATTCACCTCGGCGGGGCAGTGGACCACCCTGACCGTGTTCTGCGCGCTGTCGACCGCGACGGCGCTGCTACTTTATACCGCCATGGAGACGGCGCGCCGCATGCAGGCCGATCTGGCCCAGAGCGAACGGCGCCTGCGCGACATCGCCGACAGCGCCAGCGATTTCTTCTGGGAAACGGATTCCGAGGGCCGCCTCGTCTACGTGTCCGAGCGCTTCGCCGATTTCGTCGGCAGCCAGACCGAAACGTTGCTGGGCCGCAGCACCTTCCGGGATGAGATGACGGCGCTGACCGAGGGTGACTGGATCGAGGCCCGCGAGGCGATCCGCCACCGCCGGCCCTATCGCAATCTTCGCCTGCCCATGAACACCTTCAACGACGAACACAAGGTACTGCAGGTCAGCGGCAAGCCGGTCTTCGATCCATCTGGGGCCTTCAGCGGCTATCGAGGGGCCTGCAGTGACATCACCGAACAGATCGAATCCGCCGATGCCCTGTTCCAGGCCCAGAAAATGGAGACCGTCGGCCAGCTGACCGGTGGCCTGGCCCATGATTTCAACAATCTGCTGGCGGTCATCATCGGCAACATGGAACTGACCGAGGACGCGGTCCGCGACAATCCGGCCGCGCTCTCGACCTTGCGCAAGGCGCTCAACGCGGCCGAGCGCAGCGCCACGCTGATCCAGCGGCTGCTGGCCTTCTCGCGCCGGCAGGCGCTGTCGCCGCGCATCATCGACGTCAACACGCTGATCGTCGGTCTGGGCGACATCCTCGACCATGCGCTGGGCGACAGGATCACGGTCCGCCGCGCGCTCGAGGTCGATCCGTGGCTGATCCGCGTCGATCCGACCCAGCTCGAGGCCGCCATCCTCAACCTGGCGCTCAATGCCCGCGACGCCATGGAGGGCGGCGGCAGTCTGACCATCGCAACGCGCAACCAGCGCCTCGAGGCCGCCGGTCAGCACAGCCCTGACCCGGCGCCGCCCGGCGACTATGTGGCCATCGAACTGGCGGACACGGGCACCGGCATGACGCCCGAGGTCCTCGCCCACATCTTCGAGCCGTTCTTCACCACCAAGGACGCCGGCCGTGGCAGCGGTCTGGGCCTCAGCATGGCCTATGGGTTCGTGCGCCAGTCCGGCGGCGCCATCGACGTGCGCAGCGTTCCGGGTGACGGCACGGTCATGACCCTCTACCTGCCGCGCCACCTGGCCGGCGGCGAGGCCGACAGTGAACCCGCCGAACCCGATCCGGCCGTGCGCGGGCAGGGCGAGCGGGTGCTGCTGGTCGAGGACGATCCCGGCGTGCGCGAGCTCATGATCCAACGCCTCGAGCGTCTTGGCTACCGGGTCGAGGCCGCCATCCATGCCCACGAGGCGCTCGAGCGGCTGTCGGGCCCGGCGCCGGTCGATCTGCTGCTCACCGACATCGTCCTGCCGGGCGGCACCTATGGCGACGTGCTGGCGGCGCAGGCGCAGGCCGCCCGTCCGGGCCTGCGTGTCCTGTTCATGTCCGGCTACCCCAAGAAGGCGCTCGATCGGATCGCGCGGCTGGAAGGCGCCGCGACCATCCTGCGCAAGCCCTTCCGCAACCGTGACCTTGCGGCCCATTTGCGGGCGGTGCTGGATGCGCCGCCATCTTGACGGGTTTGGCCAAAAAGCCTAACACTGAAGGCCGTGGTGATTTGGCGACCTGCTTGCGGCCACGTAAAACAAACAGCTAAACGGTCGGGCGCAAACCCTGACCTGTCGGTCGGGGTTTTTTGTTGTGGGCGTGGACGATGTACACACCGGACCATTTCAGGGAGGATGACGGCGACGCGGCGCTCGACCTGATCGAACGCTACCGGTTCGGCCTGCTCGTTGCCGGCGGTGACGCGGTCCACATTCCTTTCGTGCTCGATCGCGGCCAGCAGGTGCTGCGGTGTCATGTGGCACGCGACAATCCTGTCTGGCAGGATGCGATCGGCCAGGAAGTGCTGGCCGTGTTCTCCGGCCCGCATGCCTATATCTCTCCCGACTGGTACGAAAAAGCCGGCGACGTACCCACCTGGAACTATCTGGCGGTCCATGTGCGGGGCAAGGCGCGCCAGCTGCCGGAGGCGGCGCTGGAGGGCCATCTGCGCGCGCTGATCGCGCAGGAGGAAGCCCATCTGGCGCCCAAGCCAGTCTGGGACCTGGGCGCCGTCGACGCGGTCAAGGTCACTTCCATGCAGCAGCACATCGTCGGCATGGAAATTCCACTCGGCCGCGTCGAGGCGAAATGGAAACTGTCGCAGAACCGGACGGCGATCGATCGCCGCAAGGTGATCGGCGCGCTGCGGGCGCGGGGCGGCGAGGACAATACGGCCATCGCCGATGCGATGGAGCAGAAGGAAAAGGAAGTCCGTTCATGACCAACAAGAAAACTCCCGCCGACTGGCGCCTCGCGACCAAACTGGTGCGCGGCGGCCTGAAACGCTCGCAGTTCGGCGAAACCTCCGAGGCCATCTTCATGACCTCGGGTTTCCGCTACGACGCGGCCGAAGTCGCCGCCGACCGGTTCGCGGGCGCGGCCGAGGGCTTCACCTATTCGCGTCTGTCCAACCCGACCGTGGCCATGTTCGAGGAACGCATGTCGATCCTCGAAGGCCTGCCGGTCGCCAAGGCGACAGCCACGGGCATGGCCGCCGTCAACGCGGCGCTGACCTGCCAGCTCCGGGCCGGCGACAAGGTCGTCGGCGCCCGGGCGCTGTTCGGCTCGTGCCGTTATATCCTCGACGAGATCCTGCCGCGCTACGGCATCACCACCGAACTGGTGAACGGCGCCGACAACGACGCCTGGGCGCGGGCGATCACGCCGGGGACCAAGACCGTGTTCGTCGAAACCCCTGCCAATCCCACCCTCGACGTGGTCGACCTGCAAGTGGTCTGCGACCTGGCGCACGCGGTCGGCGCCACCGTGGTCGTCGACAACGTGTTCGCCACGCCGCTTTTGCAGCGGCCGACCGAATACGGCGCCGACGTGGTGGTCTATTCCGGCACCAAGCACATCGACGGCCAAGGCCGAGCGCTCGGCGGCGTCATCCTGTGCCAGCAGCAGTTCTTCGACGATCACCTGAACCAGTATCTGCGCCACACCGGGCCGACCATGAGCCCGTTCAACGCCTGGATCCTGCTCAAGGGCCTGGAGACGCTGGACCTGCGCGTGACGCGCATGTGCGAGAACGCGGCCAAGGTCGCCGACTTCCTCGCCGATAGTGGCAAGCTGTCCCGTGTGCTGTATCCGGGCCGCAAGGATCACCCCCAGCACGAACTGGCCATGCGCCAGATGGCCGCCGGCGGCACCGTCATCACCATGGACGTGCCCGGCGGGCGCGACGGCGCGTTCCATCTGCTGAACGCGCTGGAGATCATCGATATCTCCAACAATCTGGGCGACGCCAAGAGCCTGATGACCCATCCGGCCAGCACCACGCACCGCTCGCTGGCCGAAGCGGCGCGCCTCGAACTCGGCATCGGCGAGGGAACTCTCCGTCTGTCGGTGGGCCTCGAGGACGCGGACGATCTGATCGAGGACCTGGCCGAGGCGCTGACCAGGATCTAGCGCGCCGCGGGCGGCGTAGAACGGCCGCGGCGGCGGTCTCCTGGGGAAACCGCGCCGCCGGTGTGGACAAACCGCGCGCCACGGTTAGAGTACCCCCATGCCGCCCGCATCGACGTAACGAAGGGTTGACCATGTACAACGCCGTGACCCGGCAGATCAGCGTGACCGTCACGCCCTACTTCATCGAGGAGCAATCCGATCCCGATGACAATCATTTCGTGTGGGCCTATCAGGTCAACATCGAGAACCAGGGCAGTGAAACTGTTCAGCTGCTGAGCCGTTTCTGGCACATCACCGACGCCCATGGCCAGGTTCAGGAGGTGCGCGGCGAAGGCGTCGTCGGCGAACAGCCGGTCCTGCATCCCGGCGAAAGCTTCGAGTACACCAGCGGTACGCCGCTGTCGACGCCATCGGGGATCATGGTTGGGCGCTATCAGATGGAAACAAGGGGCGGCGAGGGTTTCGAGATCGAGATTCCCGCCTTTTCGCTGGACAGTCCGTACCAGCGGACAAGCCTGAACTGACGGGGAGCAGAAAATGGACAAGCGAGTGGCTCGGGCACCGACCCGTGAAGAGGCCGAGGAAGCGATGCGGGTCATGCTCCGCTGGGCGGGCGACGACCCCGACCGCGAGGGCTTGGTGGATACGCCGGCGCGCGTCGTGCGCGCCTACGAGGAATATTTCGCCGGTTATCGGGAAGACCCCAATCAGTATCTCGAGCGGACGTTCGAGGAAGTCGCGGGCTATGACGAGATGGTCGTGCTGCGCGACATCCCGTTCGAATCCCATTGCGAGCATCATCTGGCGCCGATCATCGGCCGGGCGCACGTCGCCTACCTGCCGACCAACCGGGTCGTCGGCATCTCCAAGCTGGCCCGCGTGGTCAACGCCTTCGCCAAGCGGCTGCAGGTGCAGGAAAAGATGACGGCCCAGATCGCCGAATGCATCAACAGCGCGCTGAAGCCCGATGGCGTCGCCGTGGTGATCGAGGCGGCGCATCACTGCATGACCACCCGCGGCGTGCACAAGCACGGCGTCTCCATGGTCACCAGCACGTTGCTCGGCGCGTTCAAGGAGAACATCCACACCCGGGCCGAGTTCATGGCCATGATCGGTAGTCCCGCCAGCCGGGTCTACGGCTAAGCCGATGCGCCCGAATGCCCGCCGTGCCGTCGAGATCCTGGGCCACCTGATCGCCTTCGACACGGTCAGCCGCAACTCCAACCTGGCGCTGATCGACTATGTCTCGGCGCGGCTTGCGGCGCTGGGCATCGAGAGCGAGCTGATCCGCGACGACACCGGCGGCAAGGCCAACCTGTTCGCCACCATCGGCGGCCCGGCCGGCCGGCCTGGCATCGTCCTGTCCGGCCACACCGACGTGGTGCCGGTCGAGGGCCAGGACTGGGACAGCGATCCGTTCGGCATGGTCGAACGGGATGGCAAGCTGTTCGGGCGCGGCACCTGCGACATGAAGGGCTTCATCGCCATCTGCCTTGCCATGGCGCCCACCATCGCCGCGGCACGGCTGCGCGAGCCGATCCATTTCGCCTTTTCCTATGACGAGGAAGTCGGCTGCCGCGGCGTCGCCGGCATGATCGAGCGGATCAGCGGCCGCCGCCCGCTCCCGCGCGCGTGCATCATCGGCGAACCCACTTCCATGCGCGCGGTGACCGCGCACAAGGGGATCCGCGCGTTCGAGACGGTCATCGTCGGCCGCGAATCCCACTCCAGCAACACCGAGTTCGGCGTCAGCGCCATCCTGGCGGCGGCGCGGCTCATCGAGTTCCTGCGCGGCCTGCTGGCGGAGATGAAGCAGCGCGGCGACGCGACCGGCCGCTTCGATCCGCCCTACACGTCGCTCAACGTAGGCACTATCAATGGCGGCACGGCGCTCAACATCACGCCCAACCATTGCCGCTTCGTCTGGGAATACCGGTCGCTGCCGCAGGCCGACGAGAACGAGATCATCGACCGGTTCGAGGCGTTCTCGGCCGAAGTGCTGGCGGAAATGCGCGCCCGGTTCGACGGCGCGTCCATCGTCACCACCCAGATCGCCCGCGCGCCGGCCCTGCTGCGCCGCGAGAATTCGGCCGCCGAGGAACTGGTGCTGGCGCTGACCGGCCACAACGAGACGCTGACCGCCGCCTATGTCACCGAAGCCGGCCTGTTCCAGCAGGCCGACATTCCCACGGTCGTGTGCGGTCCGGGTTCGATTGACCAGGCGCACCGGCCCAACGAGTTCATCGAACTGAGCCAGATGGACGAGGGCACGGAATTCGTCGAAAAGCTGGTCGCGGCGCTGTCGGCCTGAGGGTTACGCCGACGCGGTCGGCGGATCGAAATCATAGCGGGTGCTGCAGAACTCGCAGGTCACCTCGATCTTGCCATTGACCACCATGTCGGCCATCTCCTCGGCCGAGAACTGGCTCAGCACGCCCTCGATGCGCTCGCGGCTGCACTGGCAGAACACGTTCAGCGGAATCGTCTCGAACACCCGCACGCCGCGCTCGTGATAGAGGCGGAACAGTAGCTGTTCCGAGGTCACGTCGGCGGCGACCAGTTCGGCGTCGCTGGTGCTGGCCATCAGGATCGCGGCCTCGCGCCAGGTATCGTCGTCGTCATCGTCGCCGTGCTGGCGGCCGGCCGAGGCCAGGTGCTGCACCATGATGCCGCCCGCGCGCCAGTGGCCGTCTACCCGGGCCGCGCTCAGCTTCACCGCCGATGGCAGTTGCTCGCTGTCGTCCAGATAGCGCTGGGCGCACTCTGCCAGCGTCCCGCCTTCCAGGCCGACGATGCCCTGATAGCGCTCCGTGTCCGGGCCCTGGTCGATGGTGAAGGCCAGATAGCCGCCGCCCAGCAATTGCGGCACCTCGCGGCCCGGGTCGACGCCGCGTTCGACCGCCGCGGCATACAGCTCGGCGTCGAACGCCACCCAGCCGCGCAGCTCGCCCGGCGTGCGGTAATCGACCACGATGGTCTTCACCGCGCCGTCGCCCTTGGCCTGCATGGTCAGCTTGCCCTCGAACTTGATCGAGCTGCCCAGCAGCGCCGTCAAGGTCAGCGCATGGGCCAGCAGGCTGCCGATGCCCTCGGGATAATCGTGCTTGCCCAGGATATCGGCGACCACCGGTCCCAGCCGCACCACGCGCCCGCGCACATCCTGCCCCTCGATCTGGAACGGCAGGATGAGGTCGTCGCCGCGCGGCGCGGGCGCAAGAGGCATGCTCGACATAGAATTACTTTCCCAGGCACCAGAGCAGGATGGCCTTCTGGACATGCAGGCGGTTCTCCGCCTCGTCCCAGACCACCGACTGCGGGCCGTCGATCACGGCCTCGTCCACTTCCTCGCCCCGGTGCGCGGGCAGGCAGTGCAGGAACAGGGCATCGGGCTTCGCCGTCGCCATGACCGCCTCGCTGATCCGGTAAGGGTCCAGTCGCTCCAGCCGCTGCTCGCGGCCGGTCTGGCCCATGGACACGAACGTGTCGGTGAAGACGAAATCCGCGTCCTTCACCGCCGCGTGCGGGTCTTCGGTGGCGCTGACGCGGCCGCCCTGGGCGGCCGCCCAGTCCAGCACGTCCTGACGCAGGGCATATTCCGGCGGCGTGGCGATGCGCAGCTCGAAGTCGAACTTCACCGCGGCATGCACCAGGCTGGCGCAGACATTGTTGCCGTCGCCTGTCCAGGCCGCGACCTTGCCCGCGACCGGCCCCCGGTGTTCTTCCATGGTCATGACGTCGGCCATCAGCTGACACGGATGGGTCAGCTGGGTCAGGCCGTTGATCACCGGAATGGTGGCGTGCTCGGCCAGCTCCAGCAGATAGTCGTGGCGCAGCGTGCGCAGCATCAGCACGTCGACGAAGCGGGACAGCACGCGGGCCGTGTCGGCCACGGTCTCGCCCCGGCCCAGCTGCGTCTCGTCGCCGGTCAGCACCATTGTCTGGCCGCCGAGCTGGCGCATGCCCACGTCGAAGGACACGCGGGTCCGCGTGGATTCGCGCTCGAAGATGGCCGCGAGGATTTCGCCGTTCAGCGGCTTGGCCGGGTCGGCGGCGCCCTTCGGCAGCCCGGCGCGGGCGTTCTTGATCGCCTTGGCGCGGTCGATGATCTGCCGGAGGTCGCTGGCGTCGATCTGGTCGAGGTCGAGGAAGTGCCGGTACGCGCCGCCGGTCATGACGCTGGACTCAGCTGGGCGGCCACCGCCGCGCAGGCGCCGTCCAGCGCGTCGATGGCTTCGTCGATCTCGTCCTCGGTCACCGTCAGCGGCGGCAGCAGGCGTACCTGGTTGTCGCCCGCGCCCACCGTCAGCACATGGCGGTCGCGCAGCGCGTTGACGATGTCCGTGTTCGGCACCTTGCAGCGCAGGCCGCGCATCAGGCCGAGGCCCTGCACGCCGTCCAGCACGTCCGGATGACGGGCGACCAGCGCGCCCAGCTTCTGGCCCATGTAGCCGCCCAGATCCTGCACCCGGTCGAGGAAGCCCGGCGCCAGGATGACGTCGAGCACCGCGTTCGCCACCGCGCAGGCCATGGGATTGCCGCCGAAGGTCGAACCGTGGCTGCCGGCGACCATGCCCTTGGCGGCCCGTTCCGTCGCCAGGCAGGCGCCGATGGGAAAGCCGCCGCCCAGGCCCTTGGCCGTCGCCAGGATGTCCGGCTCGATGCCGGACCACTGATAGGCGAACAGCTTGCCGCTGCGGCCCACGCCCGACTGCACCTCATCGAGCACCAGCAGGATCCCGTGTGCGTCGCACAGCTTGCGGATCGCGGCCATCAGCTCGACCGGCACGGCGTTGACGCCGCCCTCGCCGCGCACCGGCTCGAACAGGATACCGGCGGTTTCAGGACCGATGGCCGCCTTCAGCGCCTCGAGGTCGCCGAACGGCACCTGGTCGAAACCTTCGACCTTGGGGCCGAAGCCTTCAAGATGCTTGGCCTGACCGCCGGCGGCGATGGTCGCCAGCGTGCGGCCATGAAAGGCGCCTTCCATGGTGATGATGCGATAGCGCTCGGGCGCGCCATTGGCATAGTGATATTTGCGCGTGGTCTTGATCGCGCATTCCAGCGCCTCGGCGCCTGAATTGCAGAAGAACACCGTGTCGGCGAAGGTTGCCTCGACCAGACGCGCGGCCAGCTTTTCCTGCTGCGGAATTCGGTACAGATTGGACGTGTGCCACAGCGCCTCGGCCTGCGCCTTCAGCGCCTCGACCAGATGAGGATGGGCATGGCCCAGACTGGTCACGGCGATGCCGCCGCAGAAGTCCAGGAACTTGTCGCCAGTGGTGGTATAGAGGTACGAGCCCTTGCCCTTGTCGAAGGCAAGATCGGCCCGTCCATAGGTCGGCATCACAGCCGTGATCATCGGAATCCCCGTCCGCGTGAGGGTCTGGAAAAAGCCGTGGAGTATCGGGAGGCCCCCACGGCGAGTCAACGAAAAAGGCAGACGCGCGGTCTGCCTAATCCTTGAGCCGGTACCCTCGTCGGAAGACCCAGTAGCAGATCGCGTAGAAGATCACGTTCAGCGCCGCCATGACGACGGCGCCCAGCACGATCGACCCGTCCGCATGGCCGGTGAATGCATAGCGCAGCCCGTCGATGGCATAGAAGAACGGGTTGAAGTGGCTGATCGTCTGCCAGACGCCGGGCAGACGCTCGATGGAATAGAACGTACCCGACAGAAATGACAAAGGCATGATGACGAAGTTGGTCACCGCCGCCATATGATCGAACTTGGTCGCCCAGATGCCGCCCAAGAGGCCGATCAGCGACAGCAGCATGGACGCGGACAGCGCGTAATAGAGCGCCACCAACGGATGCGGCAGCGCCACGTGCACGAACGGCAGCAGCGGCAGCACCACCACGACGGCGACCAGCAGGCCGCGCGTGATGCCGCCCAGCACGAAGGCCAGCGTCATCTCGCCGGCGCTCAGCGGCGGCATCAGCAGGTCGACGATGTTGCCCTGCACCTTGGCGATCAGCAGCGACGAGGAGGTGTTGGCGAAACTGTTCTGGACGATGCCCATCATCACCAGGCCCGGCACCAGGAACTCGCCGAACGGCATGCCGTCGACCACGCGGTGATCGCCGCCCAGCGCCACCATGAAGATGGCGAAGAACAGGATGGTGGTGACCGCCGGCGCGAACACCGTCTGCATGCCGACCTTCATGAAGCGCTGTACTTCCTTGCAGTACAGCGTCCACAGGCCGATCCAGTTGACCCGGCCCATCGGGCGCACGTCGTAGGCGGGCTTTTCGATGATCTGGTGCATGGCCGCGGTTCTACTCCCTGCCCGCCATCATGGGCAAGTCCCGCACGCGTGCCGCCGCGCACGCGCGCCGTGCGGCGATTGACGGCGCCGCCCCGCGCCCCATATCAGGGTCCTGAACGCCGCCGGTGCCGCCGAAACCGGCGGAGATTGACCAAAACCGGCGTTTTTTGTAGTGTGCGCCGCCACACCTCCGGACAGGACGTTTAAAGCATGACCATGGGTTGGACCGAAGATCGGGTCGAGCTGCTCAGGAACCTTTGGAAGAAGGGTCTCAGCGCCAGTCAGATCGCCGAGGAACTCGGCGGCGACGTCACGCGCAACGCCGTCATCGGCAAGGCCCACCGCCTTGGCCTGTCCTCGCGCCCGTCGCCGGTGAAGAAGCCGGTCGAGGAAGCGGCCGAGCCCGCCGCCAAGCCGGTCAAGAAGGCGCCCAAGGTCGAAAAGCCGGCACCCAAGGCCGAGCCCGAGATCATCAGCATCCTGACCCTGACCGACCGCATGTGCAAATGGCCGCTCGGCCATCCCGGCGACGCGGATTTCCGCTTCTGCGGCCGCAAGTCCACGCCGGGCCAGCCCTATTGCGCTCACCACGCCGCCATGGCTTACCAGGCCCCCCAACCCCGCAAGGACCGCCGCCGCGGCAACCGCTGAAAGGGTTCTCGCGCCCGGAACGAACAGGGGCGGCCCGCAGCCCCCCTGACGTGTCACCCCGGATTCATTCCGGGGCCCGCCTCTCCACGCGATGGCCGCAAGAGACTGGCGCCAGCGCGGACGCTATTCCCACCCCGATGCCCCTCGCGCGCCCACAGGCCCCGGAATAAATCCGGGGTAACGGTATAGGTGCGGGGCAAGGCAGCGGCTTCCCAGACACCACCCTTTGCGGCGGGCGGAATCACTCACCACGCCCTCTGGGAGTTTGCCGCAAAAAGGGCGGCCGCGCATGCGGGCCGCCCTTCACGTGTCTCGTTACCCCGCCCGGCCAAAAAGCCAGGAACGACGGCTGCCGCGCTACCTTACTTGGTTTCCGCCGGGGCCTCCGGAGCCGGAGCGGGCGCCGGGGCCGCCGGCGCGTCGTGGCCTTCATGGCCGGTGGTTTCGCCCTCGGGCTTCGGCTTCTCGATCTTCGCCTTGCCGCGCAGCTCGCTGATGATTTCCTCCACGACCTTGTCGCGCTCGGATTCCTTGATCTGGGCTTCCACGTCGGCCTGCGCCGGCGGGGTGCTCTGGCGGGTCTCCATCACCTTGATCACGTGCCAGCCATACTGGCTCTTGACCGGGGTCTTGGACACTTCGCCCGGCTTCAGGGCGGTCACCGCCTGCGAGAATTCCGGCACCATCTTGTCCGGCGAGAAGAAGTCGCCCAGATCGCCGCCCGCCGCGCCCGAACCCGGGTCCAGCGATTTTTCCTTGGCCAGGGCGGCGAAATCGGCGCCCTTGTTCAGCGCGTCGATGATCGCCTTGCCCTCTTCCTCGGTCTTCACCAGGATGTGGCTGGCCTTGTATTCGGTGGCGGGCTTGAACGACGCGACCATCTCGTCATAGGCCTTCTTCAGCCGCTCGGGCGTCAGCTTGGCGTCGATCTGCTTGGTGATCCAGACTTCCTCGAGCGCCGTTTCCTTGGCCAGCTCGAGCCGCTCCTTGTACTTCTCGTCCTTCTCGATGCCGTCGGCCTTGGCCTGCTCGACCATCAGCTTCTGCTCGATGAGGCGCGACACCAGCTGTTCCTGCAGGAACTCGATCGGCAGCTGTCGGTACTGGGGCGGCAGGTTGTTGTACAGCGCGTCGACGTCCGACTGGTGGATGTCGTCGCCATTGACCGTGGCGACGACGACGCTGGCCGTGCCCGCGTCCTTTTCCGGCGCCTTCTGGTCGCAGGCTGTCAGCGCGACGCAGGCGAGGGCGATGCCCACCGCGGGTCCGAGTGCGAATTTCATGGTGAACAGGCCTTCCCTGGGGTTGGAGGGCCGCTGTGGATGAGGCAGCGGCATGACGCAATACGGACCATGCCTTTAGCAATGTGCCGCGACAAAAGGAAGATGTAACTCCGGTGCGCGCGGCGGCAACCGTATGGATCGGGATTTTCCGTCCGCGTCAGTGGCCGTGCCCGGCATGTCCATGGCTGTGGCCGTGACGCAGCCGGTGATAGGTCAGGTGCAGCAGCGAGCCGGCGACGAAGGCCTGCAGCCAGGCGAATTCGGCCTCGCTGGCCACGTCCGCCACCGCCGATGCCGCCACATAGCCGGCGATGGTCGCGATGACCAGCAACGCCAGCACGATGGCCGCCGCGCGGGTGCCGAAATTGGTCTGGACCAGCCACCAGATCGCCAGTCCGGCGGGGAAATTGTGCAGCACCACCGCCACCGACAGGGTCTCGTGATGGCCGTGGTGCCCGGCCAGCAGTGCGGCGCCGTCCGCCGCGCTGTGCAGCACCAGGCCGATCACGCCGACCGCCAGCGTGGCGATGTGCACGCCGCGCTCCTTGTGGTGCAGCAGCGCCTCCGCCACCAGCGGCCCGGCCAGGCCGGCCAGCGCGAACGGCACGGCGAGCCAGCCGCCGGCCCCGGCGGTGTCGACCAGGATCAGCACCGCGAGGACGGTGATCACGCCGGTCACGACCAGGTCGAGAACGCGCCGCAGCCCTGCCATCTCCCGCAGAAGCTGGTAGGCGAGTGGCCCGAGGAGCAGGGCGGTGATGCCGGCGGCGAGATACATGGAGCGCGTTATAACATAACGGTTAATCCAGTCTGGATTTATGTGCCACTCCCGGCGGCGGCGCAAGCGCCGCATGGTGGACGTCGGACTTGCAAACAATGCCGGGCGCGGGCTTATGATGCGGCGGGAGAACGCCATGCCGCTCAGAGTACCGCCCGCAGTCCTCGCCCTGTTCGTCGCCGCCGCGCTGGCGGGACCCGCGCATGCGGCCGAGGCCGATTTGTCCAACGCCAGTCCGGCCGAGCTGGAGGCGCTGATCCAGCAGAGCCCGGCGCGCGGCGCCCCCAGCGACGCCTCGCTGCGGCGGATCGAGGCCATGTATCGGTTGGGTGATCTGCGCGGCGACACGACCATGATCCGCGCGGGGGCCGACGCGGCCAGCGCGGCGCTCTCGGCGCTGGAAGCGGGCGGGCGCGGCGCGTTGTGGGTGACCGCCAACAAGCATCTGGGCACCGCGCTCGTCATGCTGGCGCGGCGCGGCAACGACCGGACCCGGCTCGACGAGGCGATCGCCGCCTTCGAGTCGGCGACCCTGTTCGCCCGTGATTCGGTGCCGGAACAATGGCCGGGCCTGATGAACAGCATGGGCATCGCCCAGTGGACCAAGGGCAATCTGGCGCGCGATCCGTCGCAGGTGCGCCAGGCCGCGGCCACGTTTCGTTCGGCGCTGGACAATGGCGCGGTCCCCGTCTCCGACCGCGAGAAGATCCGCCTGCAGGTGAACCTGGCCAGCGCGCTGGTCGATCTGGCGACCATGGCCAGCGAGGAGGCGCCGCTGGACGAGGCCATCGAGCGCTACAACGCCGCGCTGGCCTCGGCGGCGGCCATGGGCGGCGGCACGCAGCAGGCCATCCTGCAGGGCAATCTGGCCCAGGCCCTGACCATCCGCGGCTCGAACCGCCGGTCCATCGACGATCTTGAACAGGCCGTGAAGCTGACCAAGACGGCCATCGCCTACTGGACCTCCATCGGCGCCACCGACGCGCTGAACGAGGCGGACGCCAATCTGCGCCAGACGCTGGCCCTTCTGACGGAACTCTATAACGCGCGCTGAACTGTAAAAACGGGGGATGACATGGTTGCCTTGGACCACTACCGGACGCTGGGGCGTTCGGGCCTGCGTGTGTCGCCGCTCTGTCTGGGGGCGATGACCTTCGGCGAGGATTGGGGCTGGGGCGCCAACGCCCAGGACAGCCGCCGCATGTTCGACATGTATGCCGACCGGGGCGGCAATTTCATCGACACCGCCGACGGCTATACCCAGGGCACCAGCGAGACCCTGGTCGGCGAGTTCATCGGCCCGGCGCGCGACCGCTGGGTGATCGGCACCAAGTTCACCATGAACACCTCGCCCGGCGATCCCAATGCCGGCGGCAACGCGCGCAAGAACATGATGCGCTCGCTCGAGGGGTCGTTGAAGCGGCTGGGCACCGACTACATCGATCTCTACTGGGTCCACGTCTGGGAATTCCGTACCCCGGTCGACGAGGTGATGCGCGCGCTCGACGATGCGGTGCGCCAGGGCAAGATCCTCTATGCCGGCGCGTCCAACACGCCGGCGTGGATCGTCAGCCAGGCCAACACCATGGCCGAACTGCGCGGCTGGACGCCGTTCGCCGCCATGCAGCTGGAATACAATCTCCTCGAGCGCACGCCCGAGCGCGACCTGCTGCCCATGTGCCGCCAGCTCGGCCTCGCCACCGTGCCGTGGTCGCCGCTCGCCGCCGGGCTCCTGACCGGCAAGTACGGGCGCCAGCACATCGCCGCGCCGGGCGCGGGCGACAACCGGTCGCTGGGCGGCGGCGGCGGCACGCGCGAGGAGATGGTCGCCGCCTCCGGCCGCGTTACCGAGAAGGTGCTGGACATCAATGACGGCCTGCGCGCCGTCGCTGGCGAAGTCGGCGCGACCCCGGCGCAGGTGGCGCTCGCCTGGGTGCTCGCCAAGGGCGTCACCAGTCCGATCCTCGGCGCCCGCACCCCGGCGCAGCTCGAGGACAATCTGGGCAGTCTCGACGTGACCCTGTCACCGGTGCAGATCGACCGGCTCGACGCGCTGACCGCGATCGAGCTCGGCTATCCCCACGATCTGATCCAGGGCCGATTCATTCAGGACGTGGCCGATGGCGGAACGGTCATCGACAAGCCGTTCGGTCGTCCCGCCTGAGGCCAGTCCTCAGCCGGCCGGCGGGCGTGGCTTGTTGGTCAGCTTCCACTCCTGCCGGGCGGCCCATTCCCGCATGGTTTCCAGCTTGATCGGAATGCGGTCGAGCACCGGCTTCACGTCGACGCAGAACGGCTTGGTCTCGGCGAAGTTGTTGTAGATGTAGAACTCCTCCATCCGCTTCACGATGGCCGCGTGCTCGTCGGGGCCGATGGTGTTGCCGAAGGCATCGGCCAGCGCCTTGCCGAAATCGGCGGGAAAACGCGGCACGAACTTCACCGGACGGCCGGTCGCTTCGGTCAGGATCTGGGCCACGTCGTCGGGCACGAGACGCTCGGGACCGCCGATGTTCATCCACGCGCCTTCCAGGTCGGGGCGGTCGATGGACGCGATCATGAACTTGGCCACGTCGTCCAGGCTGATCCAGTTGGCCTGCAGGAACGGGTTGTGCGGATAGGTATAGACGCCGTCGCGCACGATGGACTCGAACGCCCAGCTGGTCAGCAGATTGTCCATGAACAGCACCGAGCCGAACACGGTCGCCGGACAGCCGGTGCGCCACAGCCGGTTGATGGCGATGGTGTTCAGGCCATAGCGGCCCGGATCGCCGGCGCGGTCCGGAATCCACATGGACGTGTTCCAGACCATGCGCTTGACCCCAGCCTTCACGCAGGCCTTGCCGACGCGCTCGACCCACTCCACGCGGTCGCCATAGCGAACCGGATGGGTGTAGAACACGGCATCGACGCCGTTCACGGCGTTCTGCAGCGACGCATCGTCGGCCGTGTCCGCCGGCACGACAGTGATGTTGCCCGACCCCTCGAAAACCTCGCCATAGAACGGGTCCGCGCTGCGCGACAGCGCCCGCACGTCATGACCCGCCTTCACCAGCTGGCGCACCTGCGCCAGGCCTTGCCGGCCGCTCGCGCCGAAAACCGCTACCAATGCCATCCTGTCCTCCCTCGGTGACTGCATCTGCCGAGGGATAGAACCACACTCCAAAAGACCGATCAAGGATGATCGGTCTTTATCATGGACAGGCCGCGCCATCTTTGGAACACTCCCAGCCATGGCAGAAGAAACCGTCCATGAATCAGCGCGTCCGCGCCGCCGCTGGCTGACCCAGCGCGGGGAACGCGTGCGCGGTGTGATCCTCCGTGCCGCGGTGCAGTGCTTCGTCGAGGTCGGCTATGGCCGCACGACCATGAGCGAGGTGGCCAAGCAGGCCGGCGTCACCCGGGGCCAGGTGCAGCATCATTTCGCCACCACGCCTGATCTTCTGGCGGCGGCGGTGCGCTGGCTGCACGCCGAGATCGGGCGGGAACTGGACGCCGGCCTCGCGGCGCGGGATGGCGCGCGGGGCAGTCTGGCCGAGACGGCGGTCTCGGTGCTGTGGGCGCATGCCTCGGGCTCGTTGCAGACGGCCGCGCGCGAGCTGACGGCGGCGGCGCGCACCGATCCGGAACTGCGCCGGGTGCTGGATGAAAGCCGCGCCGAGATCGAGGCGGAGCGCAACGGTCGGCTCCGGCATCTCTACCGGGAATTGCTGGAGCTCGATCCGCCGGGCTTCGCCATGCTGGCGGATTACATGCAGGTGTTCCTGCACGGGCTGGCCGAAACCTCCTTTGCCAGCGACGACGAAGCGCGCAAGGCGGCGCTGCTGGATTTCTTCGTCAGCAACATCCGCCGCTTCTGGACCGACCGGGGCAAATCGCCCGATGCCGTCAGCACCGGCCAGGTCCGCGACCGAGCCGCGATCCCGCGCGGCGGCTGATCCGGCTCAGGCGGTGCCGTCCACCCTCCGCACCACCGCCTCGGCGCTCATGCCCGCCGTCCGCAGGTCGCGCAGCGCTGGCGCGCCCTTCGACTTCGCCAGGCGGTCGCCATTGGCATCGCGGATCAGGCCATGGTGCCAGTACGCCGGCACGGGTAAATCCAGCAGCGCCTGCAGCAGCCGGTGGATATGGGTCGCATGGAACAGGTCCTCGCCGCGCGTCACCAGCGTCACGCCCTGCAGCGCATCGTCGACGGTGACGGCGAGGTGATAGCTGGTCGGGATGTCCTTGCGCGCCAGCACCACGTCGCCCAGCGAGGCGGGATCGGCGGCGATCTCGCCCTTCAGCTTGTCGTGCCAGGACAGCGGGCCGGTAAGGGCCAGCGCCTTTTCCACATCGAGCCGGACGGCGAATTTCTCCCCGGCGGCGATCCGCGCCGCCCTGTCCGTCCCGGAACGGTGACGGCAGATCCCCGGATACAGCGCGCCTTCCGGGCCGTGCGGCGCGGCCGGGCTGCGCGCGATCTCGGCCTCGATGTCCTTGCGGGTGCAAAAGCACGGATAGGTGAGGCCCATCCCGTCCAGCCGCGTCAGCGCGGCCTCGTAATCCCCGAAATGCTCGGACTGGCGCCGCACCGGCCTTTCCCACTCCAGCCCGAGCCACGCCAAATCCTCGTGAATGGCCTGCTCGAATTCGGGCCGTGCGCGTCCCGTGTCGATGTCTTCGATGCGCAGCAAAAACCGCCCGCCCGCCGCGTGCGCCGCGCGGAACCCGGTCAGCGCCGACAGGGCGTGGCCCAGATGCAGGAAACCATTGGGACTGGGCGCGAAGCGGGTGACGATCATCGCAGCATCAGAACCCGATATTCCTGATCCACGTCGATACCCGCGACGCGCAGGCTGGCTTTCTCCAGGCCATAGACCTCGAAGCCGAAGCGGTCATAGAGCTTCCTGGCCGGTTCATTGAGAGCGGCAACCTTCAGCCAGACCAGATCGACCAGGGGTCGGGCGTGCGTGAGCACCGCATCGACCAGCTTGTCGGCGAGGCCGGTGCCATGCGCCGCCGGGCGCACATACATGGCGTACAGCACACCCCTGTGGCGTTCCTTGGCGCGGGGCATGACATAGAATCCGACGATTCCGGACAGGCGACCCTCGAGGAAACCGCCCCAGAACTGGTGGTCCTGCAGCATCCGTTCGAAATGGCTGTCGGGCTGCTCCCGCTCGACTTCCCACACCGTACCGAACGCATCAGGATGCAGCCGCAGGCACTCCAGCCTGATCTCCCGGAATGCCTCGGTTTCGGACGACCCGATCCGCCTGATCTCCATCACCGGTTTCCCTCCCTTCCCTTGACCGCTATCTTTGCGCGAGCCGGGCTCCATTTCATGTCAAAACCACCCGTTCGCCTGATCCCTTTGTTTCAAGGAACCGCCATGTCCGATCTGCCGAAACTGTCCGGTCCCAGCCTGCCGCCTTTCGCCGGCGGCCGACCGCGCAAGATCGTCGTGCTGGCCCATGGCTTCGGCGCCAGCGGGCAGGACCTGAACGGGCTGGCGCTCGGCTGGCGGGCGAATTTCCCGCACACGGCCTTCTACGCGCCGGACGGGCCGGACAAGGTGCCGGGCATGGAGGAAGGCTATCAGATGGGCTACCAGTGGTGGACCATCCGCAATTTCTCGGCGGCGGAAAGCGAAGCCGGCCTGCGCTATGCCGCGCCGATCTTCGACGCGTTCCTCGACCGAATCCTCGACCATGCGGGGCTGACCGAGGCCGATCTGGCGCTGGTCGGGTTCTCGCAGGGCACCATGCTGGCGCTGCATGTCGGGCTCAGCCGGGCCCATCCGGTAGCGGGTATCCTGGGCTATTCCGGCGCCATCGCGTCGCAGAAGCTGCTGGAGCCGGCGATCCGCTCGCGCCCGCCCGTGCAACTGGTGCATGGCGATCTCGATCACATGATCCCGCCCATGGCCATGGACACGGCCGCCAGCTTCCTGCGCCGCAACGACGTGCCCGTCGAAACCCACGTCTCGCCGCAGGTCGGCCACGGCATCGGTCCCGACGGCGTCGATCTGGGCGAAGCGTTCCTGTCGCGGGTGCTGGGCGGCGAAAAATAGCGCGCTGACAGCGCGGTTTGCAAAACTTGGTGGTGTCATAAAGAGGTCATACCCCATATAGTATAAGAGCGTGACTAAGGGAGCAGGAAACACCTGTGGAAGCTGCCTTACCATCACTGGAGAGTTGCCCGGCGCTGGTCCTCAACGCGGACTATCGGCCGCTCAGCTACTACCCTCTGTCCGTCTGGTGCTGGCAGGACGCGGTCAAGGCCGTGTTCATGGATCGGGTGAACATCGTCGCCGAATATGACCGGGTCATCCATTCGCCCAGCTTCGAATTCCGTCTGCCCAGCGTCATCTCGCTCAAGCGCTACGTGAAGCCGGCGCCGTTCCCGGCCTTCACCCGCTTCAACCTGTTCCTGCGCGACGAGTTCGCCTGCCAGTATTGCGGCAACCGCCACGATCTCACCTTCGACCATCTGGTGCCGCGCGCCTATGGCGGCATCACCACCTGGGAAAACGTCATCACCGCCTGCGCGCCCTGCAATCTGCGCAAGGGCGGCCGGACGCCGGGCGAGGCGGGCATGACGCCCCGATCCATGCCGTTCCGCCCGACCCAGTTCGACCTGCAGGAACGCGGCCGCCGCTTTCCGCCCAACTACCTGCACGAAAGCTGGCGGGATTACCTTTACTGGGACGCGGAACTGGAGCCGTAAGTCAGGCGGCGCTGGGGAGCGGACGGGCGCGCTCGATGCGGCTGCGCTCGGCGGGCGAGTTCATGGCGTCCCAGAGGTCGGTGCGGCGCTGGACGTTCAGCCAGAAATCCGCGCTGTTGCCGAACACCCGCGCCAGGATCAGCGCGGTCGGCGCGGTCACCGAGCGGCGGTCGTTGCACAACTCGTTGACGTGCTTGCGCGGCACACCCATCGCCTCGGCCAGCGCACCCTGCGTCAGGCCCAGCGGCTTCATGAATTCCTCGATCAGCATCTCGCCCACGGTCACGGGCTTACGTTTTGTGGTCAGCATGGCGTCACCTGTAGCTGTGGTCGTCCAGATAAACCTCGTCCGCTTCCCCCTTGGTCCCATCCCATCGGAAGACCAGCCGCCACTGCTGGTTGACCCGGATGGAATGGAAGCCATTCAGATTCCCGCGCAGCTTCTCGAAGTGATTGCTCGGCGGGACTCGCAGGTCCTGATCCGTCATCGCGTCATCGAGCAGCTGCAGTTTGCGAAATAATCGATCCTCAATGTCTGGCGGGATACGGCGCGACCGGACATCGTCGATGTAGAAATCCCGCAGCCAATCGTCCCGAAACCCAACAATCATAGGCGCCTATAGTGAGTTAGTGTACCACTCTATGGGTCAAACTTCAATCGCTACTGTGTTGGTGCTCTCGAAACCAGCGATTGGCCGATGGTGTGAACAGGAGAGCTAGTCCCACGGTCAGCAAGACCCCCTGACTCGCTAGGAGTAAATTGATCACGAGCTTCCCTCCCAGCCAGTCTGGATCTGGGAGCGCGCAAGCTGGACAATGAATTACGGTTGTTCCGTTCTCTTCAATGCTCCAGCTACGAGGTTCCTCATCGCCCATCTGACGGGTCCCTTCCTCGGTGAGAATCAGGTCGCGATGAAGCTTGGGCAATTCCTGCGCGGCGATGTAGCCGCTGAACAGACTGACAACCATGATCCCGAGGTAGATATAGCGCGCCCAATTGCCGCCATCGGCGAGGTTCTTCAACAGCACTGCGATAAGCGCCAGAACGAGTGCGATTATTATGACTTTCAACGGACTATAAATTGCGAGTAAGCCGAGGGAAGCCACGGCGAGAAGACAAAAATTTACCACCAGCAGGAGTAGTCCGACCAATACGGTGCGGGGCCTTTGCAGGATGGGCGTATCGTTCATCTGCTACCTAGCCATGTACCCGCCATCCACCACCAGGGACGAACCAGTGATGAAGCTGGCCTTGTCGGACATCAAGAAGATCACCGAATCGGCCACGTCCTGGGCGCTGCCGAAGCGGCCCAGCGGGTGCAGGTCGCGCAGCATCTTCTGGAACTCCTCGGGCAGCGGGTTGGCGCCCAGCCGGCCCTCGGCGATCACGCCGGGCGACACCGCGTTCACGCGGATGCCCTGGGCCGCGTATTCCAGCGCCGCCATCTTGGTATAACCCTCGACCGCGTGCTTGGTCGCCGGATAATGGCCTGAGCCGGCGATGGTCACATGCGCCTGGATCGAGCTGCAATTGACGATGGCGCCGCCCGTGCCCTGTTTCAGGAACTGGCGGATCTCGTGCTTCATGGACAGGAACACGCCGCGCACGTTGATGTTGAACATGTCGTCGAAGGTGTCGGCGTCCATGTCGGCGAGCAGCCCGCCCGCCGCGCCGATGCCGGCATTGTTGAAGGCGACGTCCAGCCGGCCGAAGCGGGCCGCGGTTTCGCCCACCATGCGCTCCACGTCTGCTTCCCGCGACACGTCGCCCTGGATGAACAGCGCCTCGCCGCCTGCCGCCTCGATCATGCGGACGGTCTCATGGCCTTCCTCGGCGCGCCGCCCAGTGATGCCCACCTTGGCGCCGGCCCTGGCGATGGCGAGCGCGGTGGTCTGCCCGATCCCGCTGGTGCCGCCGGTGACGAGCGCGATTTTCCCCTGAAGCATGGATGTCCTCCCCCTGTTGGGAAGGGAGTGTAGGGACAAAGTCCCCGGCCGTCACCCGGCCCTTGCGCCGTGCTCAGACCCGGCTCGACAGCCAGATGGCAAGGCGCGCGCCGGTCTTGATGGCGCCCGACAGCACGGGATAGCCCGGTGCCTCGCGCGCGCCGGCCTGCTCGGCCTCGTGCTTGTGCTCGATCTCCTCGGCGCGGCATTCCTCGATCAGGCCCTTCAGCGCCGGATCGTCACCCTCCAGCCGCTCGGCCTGGCGGGCATAATGCTCGTCGATCACTTCCTCGACGGCGACGGTACAGGCCATGGCCGCCTTCTCGCCCATCAGCGCCGTCGCCGCGCCCAGCGCGAAACCGGCCATGTGCCAGACGGGCGACAGCAGGGTCGGGCGCACGCGCCGCTCGTTCATCAGCCGGTCGAACTTTTGCAGGTGCACCGCTTCCTGCGCCGCCATCCGGCGGATGGCGTTGCCCGCTGGGCGCGCGCCCAGCACGGCGATCTGGCCTTCATAGATGCGGACGGCGCCATATTCGCCGGCCTGGTTGACGCGGATCATCCGCTCGGTTTCCTGCGCCTGGGTCATCTCGCCCGGCAGCCGTTTGGGGGCGTCGGTCATCAGCGTCCTTTCACCGCGAGCCGGAAGGCGACCAGTGCCAACAGGCCCGATATCAGGAAGTTGTATCCCGCCATGGAGATGCCCAGCAGCGACCACGGCGTTTCGTCGCAGCGGACCAGACCCTGCCGCATCACCGCGTCGAGGATGTTGCCGGGGCCGCTCAGGTCCGGCACCGAGCAGGTGTCCGGGCCGGGCCACCAGTGATATTCCACCCCGGCGTGATAGCCCGCGATCCCCATGCCCGCCAGCAGGGCGAGCCCGGTCAGCAGCAGCGGTATCCGCGCCGCGCTGAGGCCGCCGCGCGTGGCCATGGCGGTGGCGAGCGCCGCCAGCGGGATCGCCACGTAATAGGCATAGCGCTGCCAGTAGCACAGCTTGCACGGCGCCAGGCCGCCGATGTACTGGAAGCCATAGGCGCCCAGGATCATGGCGAGGCAGGCCAGCAGCAGAAACACCGGGCCGGTGATGGATGATGTCGCCGATGGGCGCATGCGCGTGGCTCTTCCTCGTGGCATCGACAATCCGGTGTAACAGGCCGGCCCGCGCCGGGCAACCGGCCCGATCCTGCTTTGGCCGCAAGGCACGGAGTTCGCCGCCGGCCGTTGTTCCCTAGATATGGGTTGATCGCCGCCCAGTGGCGCGGCTCAATCCATCGGAGCAGGATGATGAACCGGATGAGTCCCTTGCAAGACACCGACCCGCGCTGGCAGGCCGTGCTCGACCGCGACCCGGCGGCGGCGTTCGTCTATGGCGTCACCAGCACCGGCATCTATTGCCGCCCCGCCTGCCCGTCCCGCCGCCCCAGCTCCGCCAACGCGCGGTTCTTCGATGATGCCGCCGCCGCCGAGGCCGCCGGTTTCCGCGCCTGCCTGCGCTGCCGTCCCGATCAGGCGGACCGTCATGCCGCGTTGGTGGCCCAGGCCTGCCGCGCCATCGAGGATGCCGACGAGGTCATCGGGCTCGACGCGCTGGCCGGCGCCGCCGGGCTCAGCCCCTTCCATTTTCATCGCCTGTTCAAGGCGCGCACCGGCGTGACGCCGAAGGCCTATGCCGATGCCTGCCGCGCGCGGCGCGCCAGCCAGGCGCTGGACGGATCGGCCAGTGTGACCGAGGCGCTCTACGAGGCCGGCTACGGCTCCAGCGGCCGCTTCTACGCCCGGAGCAACGACAGGCTCGGCATGATCCCGACCCGCTACCGCGCCGGTGGGGCGGGTGAGACCCTCCGGTTCGCGCTGGGCCAGTGTTCGCTCGGCGCGATCCTCATAGCGGCGACGCCAAGGGGAATCTGCGCCATCACCCTGGGCGACGATCCCCACGTCCTGCTGCACGACCTGCAGGCGCGGTTCCACAAGGCCGAGCTAATTGGCGGCGATGCCGAATTCGAGCGCTGGGTCGCCCAGGTGATCGGCTTCGTCGAGGCGCCGCGCCTCGGCCTCGACCTGCCGCTCGACATTCGCGGCACCGCGTTTCAGCAGCGTGTCTGGCAGGCGCTGCGCGAGATACCGCCTGGAGAGACCATCAGCTATGCCGAGGTGGCGCGGCGACTCGGCATGCCCAAGGCGGTCCGCGCGGTGGCCGGTGCCTGCGCCGCCAACCAGATCGCGGTCGCCATTCCCTGCCACCGGGTCCGGCGCATGGGCGGCGCGCTCGCCGGCTACCGCTGGGGCCTCGCCCGCAAGCAGGCGCTTCTGGCGCGGGAGACGGCGGGATGACGGGCGACCTGTTCGCCGGCATGGCGCCGTCGGCCATCGAGACGCTGGCCGACGGCGCGCTGATCCTGCGCGGCTTCGCCTTGGAGGAAGCGCCCGCGCTGCTCGCCGCGATCGACGCCGTCGCCGCCGCCGCGCCGTTCCGGCATCTGGTCACGCCCGGCGGCTTCCGCATGTCCGTCGCCATGACCAATTGCGGCGCGGTGGGCTGGATCAGCGACCGGCGCGGCTACCGCTATGGCCCGGACGATCCCGAAACCGGGCGGCCTTGGCCCGCCATGCCGGCGCTGTTCCAGGCGCTGGCGGCGCGCGCGGCGCGGGCCGCCGGTTTCCCGGATTTCGCGCCCGAAGCCTGCCTCGTCAACCGCTACACCCCGGGCACGCGCCTGACCCTGCATCAGGACCGGGACGAGGGAAACCTCTCCCATCCCATCGTCTCGATCTCGCTCGGCGTGCCCGCCACCTTCCTGTTCGGCGGGCTCGAGCGCAAGGACAGGCCGCGCCGCGTTCGGCTCGAGCATGGCGACGTCGCCGTCTGGGGCGGCCCCTCCCGGCTCGCCTTCCACGGCATCGACACGCTGAAGGACGGACCGCACCCGCTGACGGGCGCGGTCCGCTACAATCTCACCTTCCGGAAGGCGCTCTAGCTGTCGGTTGACCGGCGGCGCGCGCTCGCTATGATGCGCGCTGCCTCCGCGCGGGCGTGGCGGAATTGGTAGACGCGCCGGACTCAAAATCCGGTTCTAGCGATAGAGTGTCGGTTCGAGTCCGACCGCCCGCACCAGCGCATCGGCCTCTGGGGCCAGCATGAGGATCTTCGTGACGATCCGTACTCCGCTTATCGCCGCCCTCGCGCTGCTCCTGTCGGCCTCGCCCGTGCTCGCGGCCCGGCTCGAGCCGATCCAGGACTATGTGAATTCCCGCGACTATGGCGAGCGCGATCATTCCTATCCGCTCTTGCGCTGCGGCGCGCTCTACCTGGCGTCGCTGAAGCTGACAGGCGACACGCTCGAGCCGGAGCGGGCCGGGCAGATCGCCGAGACCGCCACCAAGATGGTGGCCGTCGCCACCCATTTCCGCGTCCAGCCCGGCATGGACCCGGAAGCCGAGGCCAATCGGACCATGGACCAGGTGGAAGTGCTGGTCGCCGACTACATGGGCCGGGCGACCGGCGGCCGGGGCAAGGCCTTCGGCGCCGATTCGCTGGTCAAGAAGGACTTCAAGTACTGCCGCACGGTGACCGAGCCCTTCGTGCGCAATTACGACTTCAATCCGCCGCCCCGGTAGCGCGCCTGCGCCATTCAGGCCGCTGCGCTGGGCCGCGACTCGATCCGGTCCCACCAGCGGCGCAGGTTCCCGTGCCGCTCGGCGAAGTTAAGGCCCGCGCCCATGCCGGTGCCCAGACGGGCATAGGCGGTAATGTCGACCACGGTGAAGTCATCGCCCGCGATATAGTCGCGGCCCGCCAGTTCCTCGTTCAGCCAGTCGAACTTCTTCAGGGCGTCGATGCGGCAGGCCTCGACATATTCCGGCACCTGGGTCAGCACCTCGGCGAAGAACGGTCCCTGATGCTTGACGAAATTGGTGACGTAGCTCGCCACGTCCAGCTCGATGCGCCGGTTCCACATCTCGATGAGCGCGCGCTCCTTCGGCGTCGCGCCGAACAGGGAAGGCTCCGGATACAGCTCTTCCAGATAGCGGCAGATGGCATAGGACTCGCTCAGATAGGTGCCGTCTTCCAGTTGCAGCACCGGCAGCGCCGCCATGGGGTTGATCTTGCGAAACTCGGGCGACCGGTGCTCCATGGTCATGAAATCCACGGCCCGCTTTGGGATCTCCAGGCCCTTTTCGGCCAGGTACATGCGCACCCGCTTGGTGTTCGAGCCGCGTGGATTGTCGAAAAGCGTCAGGCCGTCGAGGCGCTGGGTCATGATGGTCTCCTCCCCGCCGGTCCGTCTTGGACCGGATCGCGGGCAGACTATATCCAGCGGAAGGCACGGCATAGGGAGGGAATGCATGCGGAGACTCTTGACGCTGCTGTTCGGACTGGCAGTCCTGCCGCTCGGCGCCTGTGCCGGGACGCAGGCCGACGCGGACAGCGCTGATCCCGCCGCGCTGACGGGACGGACCTGGCAGGTCGAGGATATCGCCGCCGCCGGCATCATCGACCGTTCGCACATGACGCTGACTCTCGGGCCCGATGGACGCGCTTCGGGCGACACCGGCTGCAACCGGTTCGGTGGTCCCTATAACTTGTCGGGCGCGGCCTTGTCGTTCGGCGACATGATGTCGACCCGGCGCGGCTGCGCTCCCGCGCTGATGGAACAGGAACGGCGGTATCTCGATGCGCTCAAGGGCGTTTCCTCCTGGTCGCTCCGGCCCGATGGGGCGTTGCTGCTGCAGGGCGCGGGCGGGCCAATTCTTTACCGCCTCGAAGCCGAAAGCAGCGGCGGGGCATCGCCCGGCGAGACGCGCTTCGTGTGCGAGGACGGCTCGGAGTTGAGCGTCTTCTTCGACAGCGCGGCCGGGACGGCGACCATTGCCAGCGGCGGCGGTCCCATCGTTTTGCCGCAAGCGCCCAGCGGCTCCGGATTCCGCTATGAGACGCCGACCCATTCGCTGACAGGCAAGGGCCGGGACATCACCTGGACCATCGGCCGGATGGTGCCGCGCCGCTGTACCGCTTCCTAATCCGGCGCGACAACGGCCTCCGGCTTGCGCCTCTGCCAGGCCACATGCACCAGCCAGCCGGCCAGCATGCCGGGCATGCCTTCGTAGACGGCGTTGTGCCAGTCGAGGCCGCGCCAGGCCAGCGCGACGCCGACACCGACGGCCATCATCGCCAGGGCCTGCGCTTCGCCGGGCCGGCCGCCCCGGGCATAGACCAGCATCAGCGGCGCGAAGGCCGAGGCCAGCACCGACCAGGCCAGAATCACCAGGCTGAACACGCTCTGCACCTGGAACAGCGCAATGGCGAGGGCGAAGGCCACGACCATGGCCGTGGCCGCCTTCAGCATCCATTTGTTCTCGATCTGCCGGCTCGGCAGATCCTGGGTGATGGCGGAGGAACAGCTGAGCACCAGCGAATCGGCGGTGGAAATGGTGGCGGCGAAGATCCCGGCGAGCACGATGCCCACCAGGAACGACGGCAGCAGGGCCTGCGCCATGCTCGGCAGGGCAAGCTCCGGATCGCCGGCGCCCAGATCGGGCAGATAAAGGCGCGACAGCATGCCGACCAGGGTGGCGGCGGCATAGAACAGGATGAAGAACCCGTAGTACCAGAGGCGGGCGCGCCAGAGGTTCCCGGGCGTGTCGAGCGCCATGAAGCGCACCATGATGTGCGGCTGCCCCACCACGCTGAAGCCCGCGAACAGCCAGCCGATCACGAACAGGGCGAGGCCGGAGACGCCGGGCCAGGCATCGGGCGGCGCGGCCATGCTGAGAAAACCGGGGATGGCCTCGAAAGCGCTCATGGTGGCGCCGATGCCGCCCAGTTCCGCGATGGCGACCCAGGCCAGGATCGCCATCGCGATCATCATCACCGCCGATTGCGCCGCGTCGGTCCAGATGGACGCGCGGATGCCGCCGGCCAGGCAATAGGCGATCACCATGGCCGCGCCGACCCAGGCGCCGGCGGACGGATGCCAGCCCAGCAGCGCCTGCAGCGCCTTGCCGCCGGCCGTCAGCTGGGCCGCCGTATAGGCGCCCAGGAAGATGATGGAAACCAGCGCCGCGACGCGCCGGTAGATGCGGAAATCCTGGCCGTACCAGCGTGACAGGATGCCGCCGAAGGTCGCCTCGTCCAGCGCCTCGGTCTGCACGCGCAACTTGTGGTGGATCAGCAGCGAGGCGATCAGGTCGCCGACGATCCAGCCGATCATCAGCCATGCCGCGGCGAGACCGGTGGCGTAGGTGTAGCCGATGACGCCGATGAACATGTAGCCGCTGTTGTTGGTCGCCACCGCCGACAGGCCGACCAGCGAGGGCGCGACGCCGCTGCTCGCCACATAGTAATCCTGCCGCGTGCCCCGGCTCCTGAGAGCCGACAGCAGGCCGACGCCCAGGATCAGGGCAAGCGTGCCGAGAAAGGCGGCGAGGGCCAAGGCCTCAGCCGT
The DNA here is from genome assembly GCF_039655775.1 of Iodidimonas sp. SYSU 1G8. NCBI lineage: Bacteria > Pseudomonadati > Pseudomonadota > Alphaproteobacteria > Iodidimonadales > Iodidimonadaceae > Iodidimonas > Iodidimonas sp. SYSU 1G8. The sequence continues at coordinate 431,164 of NZ_JBBYXJ010000002.1, forward strand.
TCCGGGCGTCGAGCGGGGCGATCGTCTCGCGGGACGCGACGAACTCCGGCCGGGGCCGTTTGCCGCCGTAAGGCTCGGTGACCTTGTTGGACAGCGCGTTGTACACCATGAAGGCGTTGCTGCGGGCAAACGGCGTGATGTTGCTGCTCGAGCCATGCATCGTGTTGCAGTCGAACAGCAGCACCGATCCCGGCTGCACCAGCGGCGCCTCGATGCCGCCCAGTTCCACCAGCGTGCGCAGGCTGTCGTCGTCCGGCGTGCCGGTTTCCTGCACGCGCAGGGACTGCTTGTAGTTGTCGTCCGGGGTGTCGCCGACGCAGGCGACGAAGTGCCTGTGCGATCCGGGCACCAGCATCAGCGGGCCGTTATGGGCCGTGTTCACCGTCAGCGGAATGGAACACGACACCGCGCGCATGGCGGGCATGCCGTCCTCGACGTGCCAGGTCTCGAAATCCGAGTGCCAGTAGAAGTCCTTGCCCTTGAAGGCCGGCTTCAGATTGATCCGCGACTGGTGGATGTAGACGTCGTCGTCGAGAATCTGCTGGACCAGCGACATGATCCGCGGGTGCGCCGCCAAGCCGGCGAAGGTCTGGTTGATCTGGTGCACCATGAACACCGACCGGATGTCGCCGCTGCCCGGTTCGCTGATGACGACGGGATCGTCCTTGCCCCTCAGCGACTGGCAGGTCTGCTCCAGTTCCTGGCGCAGCACATCGATCTCGTGCGGGTTGAGAACATTGTCGACGACGAGGAAGCCGTCATGCTCGAAACGGCGCAGGTCCGTCGCCGACAGCGGGCCGGAAACCGCCGCGCCGCCATGCAGCACGGGCTCGCGCCGTTCCAGGATGGCAGGCCTGTCGGCCTGCCGTGAAGGATATGGGTCTGTGTTGTGCATGGCGGCCTCAGGCTGCCTGCACGCCATCCGTCTGGGTCACCAGGGGATAGACGCCATTTTCGTCATGGGTTTCGGTACCGGCCACCGGCGGATTAAACACGCAGATCAGCCGCAGGTCTTTCTTCACCCGCATGATGTGCTTCTCATGGCCATCCAGCGCATAGACCGTGCCCGGGGTGATCGGATAGCGCTGCCCGTCCGTCAGGTCTTCCAGCTCGCCTTCACCCTCGATGCAGTACACGGCTTCCTGATGGTTGGCGTACCACATGAAGGTCTCGGTGCCGGCGAACATGGTGGTGTCGTGCAGCGAAAAGCCCATGCCATGCTTCAGCAACAGCAGGCGGCGGCTCCGCCAGGTCTTCGACGCCACGTCGTCCTGGGTATCGGTGACGGAATCCAGTGTCTTCACAATCATATCTGTCTGTCTCCTTCGGTTAGGCCGCGACGCGGGGGCGTACGGCGGCCGCCACGCTCTTGCGCAGGATCTCCAGCCCTTCTTCGAGTTCTTCCTCGGTGACCACCAGCGGCGGCAGGCATTTGATGACCTCGCCGTCGATGCCCGAGGTTTCCATCAGCATCCGGTTGCGGAAGGCTTCCGCGCAGATGGCCGAGGCCCGGTCCGGATCACGGCACTCGATGCCCTGGATCAGGCCGCGTCCCCGCGCCTCGACAAAGACGTCGGGATAGTCCTGGCAAAGCGCCTGGAGGCGCTTGCGCATCAATGCGGATTTGGCCTCGATCTCGCGCTGGAAGCTGTCGTCGCGCCAGTATTCCAGGCCTTCGGTGGCCGCGACGAAGGCCAGATTGTTGCCGCGGAACGTGCCATTGTGCTCGCCGGGCTCCCAGACGTCGTATTCGGGCTTGATCAGCGTCAGCGCCATGGGCAGGCCCATGCCGCCAATGGATTTGGACAGGCAGACCAGATCGGGCGAGATGCCCGCTTCCTCGAAGCTGAAGAACGCGCCGGTGCGACCGCAACCGGCCTGCACGTCGTCGACGATCAACAGGATCTGATGCTTGCGGCAGATCGCCTCCAGCCCCTGCAGCCATTCGCGGGTGGCGACATTGATGCCGCCCTCGGCCTGCACGGTCTCGACGATGATCGCCGCCGGCAGGTCCATGCCGCTGCCGCGATCGGTCAGGAAGGCGTTCAGGATGGCGAGTGAATCGCCATCTTCGCCCAGATAGCCATTATACGGCATGCTGGTGGCATCGCTCAGCGTGACGCCCGCGCCGCCGCGCTTGAAGCCGTTGCCGGTCACCGCCAGCGCGCCCAGCGTCATGCCGTGGAAGGCGTTGGTGAAGCTGACGACGAGCTGACGGCCCGTCACCTTGCGGGCCAGCTTCAGCGCCGCCTCCACCGAATTGGTGCCCGTCGGGCCGGGGAACTGGATCTTGTAGGACAGACCGCGCGGCTGCAGGATCACCTCGTCGAAGGTTTGCAGAAAGCGGCGCTTGGCCACCGTGTGCATGTCGAGGCTGTGGGTGATGCCGTTGGTCGCGATGTACTCGATCACCGCGCGCTTCATGGCCGGATTGTTGTGCCCATAATTGAGGGCGCCGGCGCCGCCGAAGAAATCGAGATATTCCTGGCCATTCTCATCCCACAGGCGGGAGCCGGACCCACGCTCGAAAACGACGGGGAACGAGCGGCAGTAACCGCGGACTTCTGATTCGAGACTTTCGAACACGTTCATGTGGATACTCCTTGATGGCCGGCGGCGCCAAAGGGGCCGATGCGGAGCACCAGCTCTTCTTCATGGCCGTCGCCGGGGAATAGGGTGCGGCCAAACTGGCCGATGGTGTCGCACTGGCCGCCCATGTGGCGGGCAAGGCCGTTGAATAGCGCCAGCGACGCGGCGTTGGATGGCGTCACGGTGGTCTCGACGAAGCGGATGCCGCTCATCTCGGGCCGCCGCAACAGTGCCAGCAACATGCGGGTGGCGATCTTGCGCCCGCGTTGGTCCGGCGCCACGCCGACCTGCCAGACGAACAGTGTGTCGGGCTTCTCGGGTGCGGCGAAACCACTGATAAAGCCGGCGAGGTGGTCGCCATCTTCGGCGACGATGGACGTCTTGCCCATATAGGCGCCGACCATCAGGTAGGCATAGGGTGAGTTCATGTCGAGGCCGCCGGTCGCCTTGGCCAGGGCCCACATGGCCGCGCCGTCTTCCACGGCGGGCTGGCGGAATGTCAGCGGCTCTTCATCACCGCCGGACAGGCTGTCGGTTTGTTCATGCACGGAAACGCAAAGCTCCCTCGGGGCCGATGGCGATGCCATCAGCCTCCAATCATTATTTAATTTCAGGTGGATATATAATGGTGCCAAGGATTAAGGGATTCAACCCTTGAGTCTCGCCTGTCTTTCTCGACAAAGTTTAGAATAATAAAATATATGACAGGCATTTGCGGCGCTTCTTAAGCAGCTTATTTAAAACAAATTACTGTAAATAAATTTTACTTTGATCGGAGAGTGTAGCGAAAATCGGCCCTATTTTCACTTTGTCCGGAAAGTGTATGTCATTATTTACTGCTAGGCCCGGGCAGGTTCGCCCGTGTGCCGGCGTGCGGTGCGGCCGCCCTGGCGCTATTGGTTTGCGCCTGCGCCCGTTCCACACCTATGGTTCCGTTCTGAACAAACGGTTTTCGCCTTGTCCGATCTCCCCTCCCATCCCGCCGCCGGCGAGCGTCCTTCCATGATCGTGCCGCTGGTGATCGCCTGCGCGCTGTTCATGGAAACCCTCGACGGAACGGTGATCGCCACCGCCATTCCGGCGATCTCCCGCAGTCTGGGCGAAAGCCCGCTGGCGCTGAACATGGCGATGACCGCCTACATGCTCAGCCTCGCGGTTTTCATTCCGCTCAGCGGCTGGCTGGCCGACCGGTTCGGGGCGCGGCGTGTGTTCTGTTCGGCCATCGCCGTGTTCACGCTCAGTTCGCTTGGCTGCGCGTTGGCACAGGATCTGAACCAGCTTTTGGTCGCGCGCGTGGTCCAGGGAATGGGCGGCGCCATGATGATGCCCGTGGGCCGCCTGATCCTGCTGCGCACCATCCCGAAGAGCGAGTTCGTGAAAGCCATGAGCTGGGTGGTCGTGCCCGCGCTGATCGGTCCCGCGGTCGGGCCGCTACTGGGCGGCTTCATCGCCACCTACTGGTCGTGGCGCTGGATATTCCTGATCAACCTGCCCATCGGCATGCTGGGGCTTTTTCTCGCGCTGCGCTTCATCGGCCCGGTGACCGGCCCCACGCCGGGCAAGCCGGACATTGTCGGCTTTGTCCTGGTCGGCCTTGGACTGGGCGCCTTCGCGTTCGGCGTCGACAATCTGGGACGCGGCCTCGACTCCGCCGCTGTCATCATCGCGGGCTTTACCGTCTCGGCGGCGGCGCTGGGGCTCTATGTCCGGCATGCCAGGAAGGCCGAAAATCCTGCGCTGGACCTGGGATTGCTGCGCATTGCCACGTTCCGGATCGCGCTGGTCGGCGGCAGCGTCTTCCGCATCGCCATCGGGACGATCCCGTTCCTGTTGCCGCTGATGTTCCAGCTAGGCTTCGGCATGACGCCGCTGGAATCCGGCGCGCTGACCTTCGCGACGGCCATTGGCGCCATGAGCCTCAAGACGGTCGCGCCCTGGGTGCTGCGCCGCTACGGCTTTCGCCGCCTGCTGACCTGGAATGCCCTGTTCAGCGGGGTGCTTCTCGGCATCACCGGCCTGATCCAGCCCGACACGCCCTACCTGGTGGTGCTGGGCATTCTGCTGTTCTCGGGATTCTTCCGGTCGCTGCAGTTCACCTGCGTCAATGCCGTGGGCTTCGCCGACGTGCCGCCCGAGCGGATGAGCAACGCCACCAGCTTTTCCGGCGTGGCGCAGCAACTCAGCCTCGGCATGGGTGTCGCCTTCGCGGCGTTGATGCTCGGCCTCATGCCCAGTGCCGGCGGACATGCGCCCGGCAGCATGGATCCCGGCGATTTCATGCCGATCTTCGCCGCCGCCGGCCTGGTCTGCGCGGCGTCATGGCTGTCGTTCCGCCATCTGACGGCCGATGCGGGGCAGGAAATGAGCGGCTACCGCAAGCCTTCGGACGAGTGACGATCTACTTGTTGGCCCATGCGGGCGAGGTGGCGATATCCCGGAACGCCTTGCGCGCGGCCTCCAGTTTCTCGCCCTCGACCTTGGTGCCGGCGATGCGCAGACGGTCCAGTTCGCCGGCGCCGTCGACGGTGCATTCGGCGACGACCATCTTCTTGTCGCCGCCTGTGTCGGGAATGAAATCGATGGTCGCCTGGCCGGGCCCCCAGCCATGCGCGTCGACCACGGCCTCGCGCAGGACATCGTCCGCCGTACGGGCCGAGGAAATGCAGCCGCTGATGATCACTTCCGGCTTGTAGACCACGCCGCAGCCGGAAAGGCCGGCCATGGCGGCGATCAGCAGAATGGTGCCCTGGGGTTTCAAGTTGTGCCTCCGCGCAAGAAAATCATGACGCCGCCCACCGGGCCGGCGAACACTATCCCAGACAGTGTGGAGCGCCAACGTCGCACTCATGCCACGGTTCGCTCATGGATCAGTTTTGCTCGGTCGCGTCGGCGAAGGCCTCTTGCGCCGCGTCCAGCCGGCTGCCGGTGATGCGCACGCCGTCGATCTTCAGGCGTCGGAGGTCGCCGTGGTTGTCGACCTTGCACTTTGCCGTCACGGGCAGAGGTTCGCCCGAGGGGCGGGCGACCTGGAAGCGGACGATGCCTTCCTTGCCCACCACGGCGGTGTAGTCCACTTCGGCGTCGCGCAGGTTGAACAACACTTGCCGGGCCGCGGTCTGGCAACCGGCCAGCATGTCGGCCTTGCCCAGCGGCCGCCCGCAGGCCGCCAGCGCCGTCAGTCCCGCCACCAGAATCAGGGTACGAATCCACATGGCCGATTCATAGCACGATGCGCGCCGCGTTGAACCTGCCGCTAGTTCACCTGCCGCCCGGTTTCGCCCCAGAAGCGTGCCCGCAGCACCTTCTTGTCGGGCTTGCCGATGGCGGTCACCGGGATGGCGTCGGCGAATTCGACCCGTTTGGGCGCCTGTACCGATCCCTTCTTCTCCTTGACCAGGGCGATCAGTTCCTCGGCGCTCACCGATGCGCCGTTCTTGCGCACCACCACCGCCGTGACGGCCTCGCCCCATTTGTCGTCGGGCACGCCGATGACGGCGGCCTGCGCCACGCCCGGATGATGGGTGAGCACGTCCTCGACTTCCTTCGGGTAGACGTTGAAGCCTCCGGAGATGATCATGTCCTTCTTGCGATCGACGATATAGAGGTAGCCTTCGGCGTCCTTGCGGGCCATGTCGCCCGTGTGCAGCCAGCCGCCGCGCAGGGTTTCGGCGGTTTCCGCCGGCCGCTTCCAGTACCCGTCCATGGCGAGCGGGCTGCGCACGCAGATCTCGCCGACCTCGCCCTGCGGCACTTCCTCGTCATGGTCATCCAGCAGCTTCACCTGCACGTTGGCCACCGGAAAGCCGCAGGATGAAAGCCTTTCGGAATGCGCCGGATCGTGGTCCCAGGTGTTCAGCGTGGTCACCGTCATCGGCAGCTCGGACTGAGCGTAGAGCTGCATGAAGACCGGACCGAAAATCCCCAGCGCTTCCCGCAGCCGGGCAGGTGACATGGGCGAGGCCCCATAGACCACCAGCTTCAGGCTGGACAGGTCCAGCTCGCGGATGCGCGGGTGGTCGAGCAGACGGTACAGCATGGTCGGCACCAGCCAGGTGACCGTGATCTTCTCGCGCACCACGCAATCCAGGAACCGGTCCGGGTCGAAGCCTTCCTGCAGATGGACGGTGCCGCCCTTGACGAAGCTGGGCGCGACCATGGAGCCGCCGGCATGGGACAGGGGCGTCACCACCAGCGTCCGGATCTCGCGCGGCCATTCCCATTCGGCCAGCATCATCAGGATGGAATTGCAGGTCGCGTGATGGCGGTGGATGACGCCCTTGGGCCGGCCGGTGGTGCCGCCCGTGTAGACCAGGCCGACGATATCCGCCGGGTCGGCGGCGTCCCACAGCGGTTTCGGGTCGAAGCTGTCCGCGCGGGCCAGCAGGTCGTCGGCGATGCTGGACGGGCCGATGCTGACGATGTGCCGCAGGCCGGGCGACCGCGCCGCCAGCGCCGCGCCGCGTTCGGCGTAATAGGGATCGACCGCCAGCACGTCGGCCTCGGAATCCTCGATGATGAAGGCGTGGTCCTCCACCGCGCCCAGCGGGTGAAGCGCCGTGTAACGGATGCCCAGCAGGGTCGCGGCAAGCCGCACCATCAGGGTTTCCGGCCGGTTGGAGCCGAGCTGGCATAGCGCCATGCCGGGCTTCAGCCCGCGCGCCTCGAGCGCCTGCATGATCTGGCTGATGCGCTGGCCCAGCTGCCGGTAGGTCAGGCGGGTTTCGCCGCAGACCAGCGCTTCGCGGTCGCCATAGCGTTCGATGGCGCGGCGCGAGATCTCGCCCGCCGTGGTCCCCAGATGCACGTCGCGCAGTTCGGTCATGTGACTACCCCGTTTTCCCCGGGGATCACTCTATACGGGCATCCGAGACGGGTTCAATCGGCGGATCGCTCTGTTCAGCCGCCGGGCCGCCGGTTAGGGTTTCCCGGCGGCCTCGGAACGACACGGCTTTGCCACGAGACCGCCACAAAGTTTTCGGAAATCGGAACGGGGAGAGACCGATGGACTTCATGAAATGGACGGTGGGCGACGTCACCATCACCAAGGTGCCGGAGCTGGACCGGGTGCCCGGCATGCGGGGTCTGATCCCCGCCGCGACGCGCGAGGCCATCGAGCCGATCGCCTGGCTGCGGCCGCACTTCGTCACCGACGACCTGAAGATGCTCGCCAGCATCCACGCCCTGATCATCGAGACCGGCGGCCGGCGCATCCTGGTCGACACCTGCGTCGGCAACGACAAGGACCGGGCGTTCGATGCCTGGAACCACATGCAGGGGCCGTTCCTCGACGACCTGGCCAAGGCGGGCTTCCCGCGCGAGTCCATCGACACGGTGCTGTGCACCCATCTGCATATCGATCATGTGGGCTGGAACACCATGTGGGTCGATGGCCAATGGGTGCCGACCTTCCCCAATGCGCGCTATCTGATGGGCCGCGAGGAATTCGCCTACTGGAAGGCCGAGGCCGATGCCGACGACGCTCGGCCGGCGGGCGACAAGGGCATGCTGGAGACCGGACAGGTGTTCGGCGATTCCGTCCGGCCGGTGTTCGAGGCCGGGCTGGTCGACCTGGTCGAGACCGGGCACCGCCTGTGCGACACGGTACGCCTGGTGCCGACCGTCGGGCATACGCCGGGCCATGTCAGCGTGCTGATCGAATCCGGCGGCGAGACCGCGCTCATCACCGGCGATTTCATGCACCATCCGTGTCAGATCGCCCATCCGGAATGGGCCGCCGCCGTGGACTATGATTCCGAGCAGTCGACGAAGACGCGGCGCGAGGTGTTCGCCCGCTATGCCGACACGCCGACCCTGATCGTCGGCACCCATTTCGCCAGTCCGACCGCCGGACGGCTCGTTCGGGATGGCGAAACCTACCGGCTGGTGGTGTAGCATGGAGCCGCAACATTCCTTGCGGGAGACAGGCATTCCGTAACGCGTGGACGATCGCCGCGATGGGCGCCGGAGCGGCGCCATGAACCGCCTGCTGCCCCGGCTGGCGTTCATCGCCGCCGTGCTCGCGGCGGCGGGCTTCTTCGCCTATAGCGGCTGGCGCGATTATGCCAGCCAGACGCTGACCGAGACGGCGGAGTACAAGGCGCCGGACATTCCCTACACGCCGACGCCGGAGATCGTCGTCGAGCGCATGCTGGACGCCGCCCGCCTCGACCGGGGCGACCTGCTCTACGATCTGGGCTCCGGCGACGGGCGCATCCTGATCAAGGCGGCGCTGACCTATGGCGTGAAGGCGGAAGGCTACGAACTCGATCCGGATCTGGTCGAGCGCTCGCGGGCCGCCGCCCGCGCGGCCGGTCTCGACGAGAAGGTCACCATCCTGCGGCGCGACATCCTGACGCTGGATCTCTCGGATGCCGACGTGGTGACCCTGTCGCTCAGCCGCGACCTGAACCGCAAACTCGTGCCCCAGTTGCTGGCGCTGAAGCCGGGCGCGCGCATCGTCAGCCACGATCACGCGGTCGGCGATTATGTCCCTGACAAGCTGATCCGCTTCGCCCCGGAAGTGCAGGGCGGGCGCGAGCATCTGATCTATGTCTACACGGTGCCGCTGCGCACCGGCGACGACGCCACGGCGGTGGACCGGCCCGCCAAGGCCGGCATCAATTTCGTGCCGACGCCCGAGCCGGTCGCGGAGGAGATGCTGGGCCTGGCCCGCATCATGCCGCACGAAACCGTCTACGACCTGGGCTCGGGCGATGGACGCATCCTGATCGCCGCAGCCGCCGAATATGGCGCCAAGGCGGTCGGCTACGAGATCGACGCCAGACTGGTCGAGGAGTCGCGCAAGCGCATCGCCGCGGCCGGGCTGGCGGACAGGGTCGAGGTGCGGGAAGGCAATCTGTTCGAGGCCGATCTGAGCCAGGCGGATGTGGTGACCCTCTATCTGAGCCCCACCATGAACGCCAAGCTGCTACCCCAGTTCGACGCCATGAAGCCGGGCTCGCGCATCCTCAGCCACGATTTCGACATTCCTGGAATCAAGCACCAGACCGTTGTAAAGGTCACGCCCGGCGGGGCTTACAAGCGGGAGCGCACGATCTATCTGTGGACCACGCCACTCGAGCGCGTAGCGAACTAGAAGGACCGTTTTCATGAGCGTGATGCAGGCCATCAACCCGGCCACCGGCGACGTGATCGCCACCTATCCGGTTCACACCAAGGGCGAGGTCGGCCAGAAGCTCGACAACGCCGCCCGCGCGTTTCGCGACTGGTCACGCACCGCCATCGACGACCGCGCCGCGCTGCTGGTCAAGCTGGCCGGCGTGCTGGAGGCGAACAAGGAAACCTATGCCCGCCTGATGACCATGGAGATGGGCAAGCCGATCAAGGAAGCCCGCGCCGAAGTGGACAAATGCGCCTGGGCGTGCCGCTACTACGCCGAGAACGGCCCCGGCTTCCTCGCCGACGACATCGTCAAGACCGAGGCGCACAAGGCCTTCGTCGCCTTCCGTCCGCTGGGCGTGGTGCTGGCCGTCATGCCGTGGAATTTCCCGTTCTGGCAGGTGCTGCGCTTCGCCATTCCCAGCCTGCTCGCCGGTAACACGGCGGTGCTCAAGCATGCCTCGAACGTGCCCGGCTGCGCGCTCGCCATCGAGGAGGCGCTGCGCGAGGCGGGGCTGCCGGACGGTGCGTTCCACACGCTGATGATCCCGAGCGGCATGGTCGGCGACGTGATCGAGCACGGCGCCGTTCGCGCCGTCACCCTGACCGGCAGCAACGCCGCCGGCCGCGCCATCGCCGCCAAGGCCGGCGCGTGCCTGAAGAAGTCGGTGCTCGAGCTGGGCGGAAGCGACCCGTTCGTGGTGCTGGAAGACGCCGACCTGGACAAGGCCGCCGAAGCCGGGGCTGCCAGCCGCTTGTTCAACACGGGCCAGGCCTGTATCGCGGCCAAGCGGTTCATCGTCATCGACAGCATCGCCAAGCGGTTCGAGGAGAAGCTGGCGGAGCGGTTGCTGGCCCGCAAGATGGGCGATCCCATGGATGACAGCGTCGCCCTCGGATCCCTCGCCCGCGCCGATCTGCGCGACGAGTTGCACGATCAGGTCGCCCGCAGCCTGAAAAGCGGCGCGCGCAACGTCCTGGGCGGCCAGATCCCGAAGGACGCCGGGGCGTTCTATCCGGCGACCATCCTGGACGGGGTGGAGAAGGGCATGGCGGCGTTCGACGAGGAACTGTTCGGTCCGGTCGCGTCGATCATCCGGGCCAAGGACGAGGCCGAGGCGCTCGCCATCGCCAATGATTCGCCGTTCGGTCTGGGCGCGGCCGTGTTCACCGAGGACAAGACGCGCGGCGAGCGCATCGCCAAGGAAGGCCTCGAGGCCGGCGTCTGCTTCGTCAACGATTTCGTGAAGTCCGATCCGCGCCTGCCGTTCGGCGGCATCAAGGAAAGCGGCTATGGCCGCGAACTGGGCATTTTCGGCATCCGCGAGTTCACCAATGTGAAAACAGTGGTCGTCGCCTAGTCCACGAACGGCCGCACGGATTCCTCGGCCTCGGCCTCCTTCTTGCGGCGCTGCAATGCGTCGCTGAAGGCGGCGGCGAGGATGCCGGCGGGCATGGCGATCAGGCCGATACCCATGACGGCGGTGATCGCCGCCAGGATCCGGCCCAGCGGCGTCACCGGGAAGACGTCGCCATATCCGACGGTGGTCAGCGTGACGATGGACCACCACATGGCGCGCGGGATGCTGCCGAAATTGTCGGGCTGGGCCTCGCCCTCGACGAAATAGAGCAGGGTCGAAGACACCACGAGCACGAACATGGCCGCGCAGACGCTGAGCATCAGCTCGTAGCGCCGCGAGGCGACGGCCTCGATGATGAAATGCATGGCCTGCGAGAAACGGCCCAGCCGCGTGACGCGCAGGATGCGGAACAGCCGGACCGCGCGGAGCAGGAACGGTTCACTGCCGGCGAAGGTCAGGAACACGGGCAGCAGCGCGACCAGATCGAGGATGGCCGCCGGTGTCTTCATGAAACGCAGCCGGCCGGCCCAGCCCGGCCCGTATTTGGGGTTTTCGGCGCTGATCCACACGCGGACGAGGTACTCGGCCCCGAAGATCACCGTGAACAGCCATTCCGCCGCGAGGAACAGCCGGGCGTGTCCGCCGACCAGCGACTGCTCTGTTTCCAGGATCGCGGTGAGGGCCGACAGCAGGATCAGCACGCAGATGATCTTGTTGAACAGGGAAAGGCCGCGCCGGGACCCTTCCGTCTCCAGGTGCTCATAGACGATCCGCCGCAAGTTTACGGTCGTCCGCGCGCCTTCCATGTGTCCCCCACCAACGCCCGCGAGCGTCACCGCGCATTCCGGAAAAGCCGAAGTGTGGCAGAGGGCGCGGCGAAATCAACGACGCGTATGCAGGGTGATGGCGGATTCGCCCGTTGCGCGGCCCCGCGACGCGCCGTACCGTGGGTAACCACATGGTAACAGCGGCTGGGGAGGCGCGCGGATGGCTCGGGCAGAGATTCTCATCACCAACGGATTGATCGTCGACGGCTCCGGCGCCGCGCCGTTCACGGGCGATATCGCCATCGCCGATGGCCGGATCGTTGCGGTCGGCGCGTTCGAGGGCGACGCGGCGCGGGTGATCGACGCGGCGGGCAAGGCCGTCGCGCCGGGTTTCATCGACATCCACACCCACTATGATCCGCAATTGTGCTGGGACCGGCTGGCGACGCCCTCGCTGGAGCATGGCTGCACCACGGTGGTGATCGGCAATTGCTCGCTGTCCGTGGCGCCGATCCGCGACAAGGCGGCGGCCAGGAAGCTGGTGAGCATGTTCCGGGTCATCGAGGACATCGGCGACGCCACCTTCGAGGCGGGCGTGCCCTGGTCGTGGGAAAGCTTTCCCGACTATCTCGACTTTATCCGCGACGGGCTGGGCATCAATGTGGGCGCGCTGGTCGGCCATTCGGTGCTGCGCCTCTACGTCATGGGCGAGGCCGCGCAGGAGCGCGTGGCCACCGACGAGGAGATCGGCGAGATGGTCCGGCTGTTGAAGCAGGCCATGGACGCCGGCGCCATCGGCCTGTCCACCTCCTATGTGGATATCGACGAGAACATGAAGCCGGTGCCGAGCCGCTTCGCCGACATGCGGGAAAAACTCGCTCTCGCGCGCGCCATGGCCGAGACCGGGCGCGGCGTGATGCAGACCGTGCCGTTCTTCCTCGACCCGGTGAAGCAGCTCGCCTGCATCGACGAACTGGCCGAGATTTCGCGCCAGACCGGGGTGATGTGCACTCTCGCCCCCATCGTCTACAGTCCCATGGGCAGCCTCTGGCAGGACTCGCTGGACCGGCTGACCGCGGTGCGCGAGGCCGGCGCGAACGTCTATGGCCAGTCCATGCCGCGGCCCTTCGACCTCAACATGCGCCTGTCGGAAAACTCGTTCCTGCTGCTGTCCATGCCCAGCTGGGCCAAGGCGTTGAAAATGGGGCTGACGGACCGGCTGGCCTATTTCTCCGACCCGGCGACACAAGAAATTCTGATCGAGGAGATGAGCGCGGGGGCGATCATGGCCGCGTTCGGCAAGCTGCGCGTCGGCCGCGTCACCCATCCGGACAACAAGCCCTATGAGGGCCGGGCGCTGCACGAGGTGGCGAACGAACTGGGCGTGCCCATGCCGCGCGCCATGATCGATATCGCGCTGCGCGACGGGCTCGAGGCCGAATTCCAGCTGGTCGGCGCCATCCATGGCGACGAGAATTTCGTGGCGCGGATCCTCGACCATCCGGCCTGCCTGGTGGGCGCATCGGACGCGGGAGCGCATATCGCCCAGTTCTGCGGCGCGGGGGACACCTGCTACATGCTGTCGCGCCATGTGCGCGAACGCGGCGACATGACCCTGGAGCGCGCCGTGTTCCGCATGACCAAGGAAGTGGCAGACGCCTGGGGCATCGAGGGGCGCGGCCTGCTGAAACCGGGGATGGCGGCGGACGTGGTCGTGTTCGATCCGGCGACCATCGACCGGGGCGAGGAGGTTTTCGTGCATGACGTGCCGGGCAACGCCAACCGTTATATCCGGCACCCGTCCGGCATCGAGGCCGTGATCGTCAACGGCGCCCTCGCCGTCGACCGCGGCGTCTACACGGACGCGCGGGCTGGCGCGGTCGTCTGACGGACTGTCAAAAAAACTTCACTGGCGCAGGCCCCCCGGTTTGGGAACCATCAGAGCGACGAGGCCGCCGCGCGGGCGGCACGGCTGTCCTATTGTCCTTGGAGTGACCATGCCCAGCGACGGCGTCTACGATGTCCTGTTCTTCTGCACCCGCAACGCGGCGCGCAGCATTATCGCCGAGGCCATCCTCAACCAGCTGGGAGCCGGCAAGTTCAAGGGCTACAGCGCGGGCACCGCGCCCAGCGGCGAGATCGATCCCCATGCGCTGAATCTGCTGGAGCAGATGGGCCATCCCATCGAGGGCCTGCGCTCGAAATCCATCGAGGAGTTCAGCGGTCCGGACGCCCAGCCGTTCGATTTCATCATCACCATATGCGACAAGGCCACGGGCGAGACCGTGCCGGTCTGGCCGGGCCGTCCGATTACCGCCGAATGGACCTTCCCGGATCCCTCGCGCTTCGATGATGGCGAGAACAGCGAGGCCGAGATCGCCGCCGAGTTCGCCGAGACCTACAAGGACATCCACGCCCTGCTGTCGACCTTCGTCAGCCTGCCGCCCGAATCGCTCGACCGGCTGAGCCTGGAGAATTTGAACAGCACCACGGCCCGGCACGTTCCCCGGTCGGCCTGATCGGTCGCCGCCCGGTCGGCCTCAGGCCGGCCGCTTGTGGACGAGGCTGTCGCCGAGGAAATGGAAGACCGCCTCTCCCGCCTCGTTGCGCAACTCGTGGCGAATGGTGACGCGGCCGATATCCGTGCGCTTCTTCCACGGCCGCTTCTCGAGGATTTCCGCCCAGCCGTGGACCGTGTCGCCCGGCTTCAACGGCTTGCGCCAGCGCACCTGGTCCCAGCCGATGCCGCAGACCCAGTGCACGTCGCCGAAAACCTGGTGGTCGAGCAGGCGCCAGATCGCCGCCGTGTAGATGCCGCTGGCGGTCAGGCCCTGGAACACCGGGTGATCGGCGGCCTGCGCCTCGTCATTGTGGAAATATTGCGGGTCGTAGCGGCCGGCGAAGGCGATCATCTCGTCGCGGTCCAGCGTGAAGGGCCGAGACCGGACCGTTTCACCGACCGACAGATCCTCGAAATAGCGCCATTCCGTCATGGCCTTCGCCCTTCTATGTCGCTAGCGTTGAGCCTGTTTGTAGAATCATTCGTGCCGATGCCGCAACGGCCGCGCCCGCGGGGAGGGGCGCACCATGAACTATCTGGCGTTCATCCTGTCCAACCCCAGGTTTCTGGCCTACGGGTTCATGATGCTGTTCTTTTCGGGGTTCGGGCAGACCTATTATTTCGGCCCGTTCACCGACAGCGTGCGCGCGGAATTCCAGCTCAGCCATGGCGATATCGGCGCCCTGTTCTCCATCGCGACCGGCCTTGCCGGGGTGCTGATGATGTGGGCCGGGCGCAAGGTCGACGACGTGGATCTGCGCATGTTCACCTTCCTGATCTGCGTCACCCTGATCGCCGGATGTTTCGCCATG
Organism: Iodidimonas sp. SYSU 1G8; assembly: GCF_039655775.1. NCBI lineage: Bacteria > Pseudomonadati > Pseudomonadota > Alphaproteobacteria > Iodidimonadales > Iodidimonadaceae > Iodidimonas > Iodidimonas sp. SYSU 1G8. The sequence continues at coordinate 446,372 of NZ_JBBYXJ010000002.1, forward strand.
TCGGGCGCCAACGGCATCGCCACCCTGGTGCTGGGGTTTTTCCTGCTGCGCATCTCGGGCCAGGGGCTGATGATGCATGCCTCGTTCACCTCCATGGCGCGCTATTTCGACAAGGAGCGCGGCAAGGCGATCTCGGTCGCGGCGTTCGGCATGACCATCGCGCAGGCGGTGTTTCCGTGGGTGGCGAAGACTCTGAACGTGGAGTTCGGCTGGCGCATGGCCTGGTACTGGAGCGGCGTGTTCCTGACCGTGACCCTGGTGCCGATGATGCTGTGGCTGCTGACCGGCCACAAGGAGCGGCACGAGAAGTTCCTGCGCGAGAGCGAGGAAGGGCTGCACGGCGCGGCGCCCAAGTCGGGCTGGACGCGCAACGTGCTGCTGCGGGATATCCGATTCTATCTGATGTTCCCGTCGGCCATGGCCATGGCCTACATCCTGACCGGCTTCATCTTCCACCAGCAGCACATCGCGCGGCTGGAAGGCTGGCCGCCGGGGTTGCAGCCGAAAGCGTTCATCGCCTTCGCCGCCACCGGCTTCATCTGCTCGGTGATCGCCGGGCCGCTGGTCGACCGGTTCGGCGCGCGGCGGATGATCGCGTGGAATTCGGTGCCGTTCATGATCGGCATGATCAGCCTGGCGCTCACCAGCCACGAGATCGCCGCCTGGCTCTATCTGGGGCTGGCGGGGATCACGCTGGGCTTCGGCATTCCGGTCGGCACCGCGTTCTGGGCCGAGATGTACGGGCCGCGCCATGTGGGATCGGTGCGGGCGATCATGGGCTCCATGGGCATGCTGGCGACGGCGCTGGCGCCCTATACGATGGGCATCATGTTCGATCATGGCGTGTCCGTCGCCGCGCTGGCGCTGGGCAGCGCGCTCTATATCGCGGTCAGTTCGGTGCTGGTCTGGCTGGTGGTGACACGGTACTGGGAACGGCCCAATCCAACGGCCTGACGGGGAGAGAGACATGATCCGGTTCGAGTTCTTTTTCGATTGCTCCAGCCCGTGGACCTATCTGGCGTTCCACAACATCCAGCCGCTGGCGGCGGAGTTCGGCGTCGAGATCCAGTGGAAGCCGGTGCTGGTGGGCGGCATCTTCAACGCGGTGAACGACAGCGTCTACCGCAACCGCGACAATCCCATTCCCGCCAAGGCGACGTACTCCCGCAAGGATCTGTACGACTGGGCGCGGCTGGCGGGCATCGAGATCAACTGGCCGAGCATCTTCCCGATCAACAGCGTCAAGGCCATGCGCGGCTGCCTGGTCGCCGCCGAGAGCGGGGCGCTGGTGCCGTTCGCCACCAACGTGTTCCATGCCTATTGGGGCGAGGACCGCGACATCAACGACGATGCGGTGCTGCGCGACATCGTCGCCGCAAGCGGGCTCGATCCGGACGATGTCTTCGCGGGCATCGCGCGGCAGGACATCAAGGACCGGTTGAAGGCCAACACGCAGGAGGTCATCGACCGGGGCGGCTTCGGCTCGCCGACCATGTTCGTCAATGGCGCGGACATGTATTTCGGCAATGACCGGCTGCCGCTGGTGCGCGCGGCGTTCGAGGCGCTCAGCCGGTAAGCGTCCGGCCTTCGAAGCGGGTGACCGCGTCGGCGAAGCTGGGCATCACGGGAACCGGGCGGTGGGTCGCCATGTCGGCGCAGACCATGATGGTCTCGCCCTGGGCGAGCAGATCGTCCGCGCCGGCCGCGTGAATCTCGAATAGATTGCTCAGGCTGGTGCGGCCGATGCGCGCGACGCGCACCCAGATGTCGACAAGCTGGTCGAAAACGATGGGCTGGCGGTATTCGACCACCGATTTGACCAGATGGAAATCGAGGCCGCTGCGGGCCACCTCGCCGGCGTAGTCATAGCCGGTCGCGCGCATGTACTCGGTGTGGGCGACGTCGAAATAGGTCAGGTAATGCGCGTTGAAAACCACGCCCTGGGCGTCTACCTCCGCGTAGCGGATGCGGAGCGTGTGGTGAAACCTGAAATCCGGCAGCGGCATCGGGAGACATTCCGGCAATCCGGGCGTTGATGCAACGCTGATAAACGTAGATGTGAGTTTGCCGCACACGCGGCGCGGGTAAAAAATACCGAAGGGAAAGGAGGGCCATCATGCACGACCGGCGGATCGGCGTGCTGCTGGAACGCCAGCGCGAGGCATTTCTGCGCGACGGCGCGCCCAGCCTCGAGGAGCGCCGCGAGCATCTGAAGGCGCTGGAGGATCTGGTGCGCACGCACCATCCGCGCATGGCGGAGGTTCTCAACGAGGATTTCGGGCAGCGCAGCGCGCACGAGACCATGATGGCCGAGGCGCTGGGCAGCATGCTGCTCATCAAGCACACGCGCAAGCATCTCGCCGGCTGGATGAAGCCGCGCCGCCAGCCGCTCAACCGGCTGCAGCATCCTTTCGCCAAGGCCTATGTGCAGTACCAGCCGCTCGGCGTGATCGGGGTGATGGCGCCGTGGAACTATCCGTACAAGCTGTGCCTGGTGCCGCTGGCGCAGGCGCTCGCCGCCGGCAACCGGGTCATGCTGAAACCGTCCGAGCTGACGCCCGGGGCCTCGGCGCTGATCCGCGAGCTGCTGGCGCAGGTGTTCGACGAGGACCGGGTCGCGGTGGTGACCGGCGGGCCGGACGTGGCCGCGGCGTTCAGCCGCCAGAAGTTCGATCATCTCATGTTCACCGGCTCGACGGCGACCGGGCGCCAGGTGATGAAGGCCGCCGCCGAGAATCTGGTGCCGGTCACGCTGGAGCTGGGCGGCAAGTCGCCGGCGATCATCGGCGCCGGCTGCGAGCTGTCCGAGGCGGCCGGCTCCATCGCCTTCGGCAAGCTCATCAATGCGGGCCAGACCTGCATCGCGCCCGATTACGGCTTCCTCCCAGAAGGCCGGATGGACAATTTCGCCACCGCCTTCGCCAGCCACGTCAACGCCATGTATCCGACCCTGGGGTCCAATGGCGATTATTCCTCGATGGTGTCCGACGGTCATTACGCGCGGGTGCGCGGGCTGATCACGGACGCGCAGGCCAAGGGCGCCGACATCATCGAGATCAATACCGCCCGCGAAGCCCTGGGCAACCGGCGCAAGATCGCGCCGACCCTGGTGCTGAACGCCACCGACGACATGGCGATCATGCAGGAGGAGGTGTTCGGTCCGGTGCTGCCGCTGCGGTCGTACCGGTCCATCGACGAGGTCATAACCTATATCAATGCGCGGCCGCGGCCGCTGGCGCTCTATCACTTCACCAATGACAACGAGGAAAAGCAGAAGGTGCTGTCGCGCACCCTGTCGGGCGGCGTCACCATCAACGACACCATGATGCACGTGGCGATCGAGGACCTGCCTTTCGGCGGCGTCGGCGCGAGCGGCATGGGCGCCTATCACGGCGAGGCCGGATTCCGCACCTTCAGCCATGCCCGCTCGGTCATGGAGCAGGGGCGCATTCACTTCACCCGCAACGCCCGTCCGCCCTTCGGCGCGCGAATCGAGCGAATCGGCCGCTTCCTCATCGGCGGCTGAGGCGCGCCGCGATCTGTCGCACGGATCAGTGACAGCCGGGGTAAAACCGGTATTATCGGGTCACTTACCGGCAGATTCGGAGTGCTTCATGCTGCGGAAAATCGGCCTAGCGGCCACCGCGTTCGCCATGGTCGCGGCGCAAACCACGCCTTCGCTGGCGCAGGAATGGCGCCATATCTACGCGCCGCAGGACAATACGCTGGCGGGCGTGCTGGACGACGACGCCGTGGCGGGCATGGCCTATCTGAAGATTCCGTTCGGCGGTCCGGCGCATCTGCGCAAGAACGACGTGAAGTACGGCGTGGCCCTGGCCGCCCGCATGCCCGACAATTTCAACGGCTCGTATGTGGAGACCCAGCGCAACCTGATGTCGCTGGTCGACCTGAAGTTCTCGCCGGACGGGTTCAACGACCTGAACATCAACGGCCTGAGCAGCCGCCAGGCCTTCGACCGCATCGCCTATCGCAGCGAGGGCGAGCCCTCGGCGTGGTGGACCTATGGCCTGATGGCGCTGGCGCTGGGCACCGCCGCGCTGATCGCCGTGGCCGCCACCAGCGACGGCGCGGCGCAGGAAGCCCCGACGAGCGGGCAGTGACCGAAACGGGCCGGAAAACGCCCTTTCGTGTGTTGACAACGCCAAATGTGGCCCATATGGTCCGCGCCTCAATTCAGCCGCGAGCGCGGTCCGGAGCAGAACAATGAAGATCAAGAACTCACTGAAGTCGCTGAAGGCGCGCCACCGCGATTGCCGCGTGATCCGTCGCAAGGGCCGGGTCTACGTCATCAACAAGACGCAGAAGCGCTACAAGGCACGCCAGGGCTGATCCCAGCCGCAGGCGAAGGTTTCAAAGGGCCGTGTCCGCAAGGACGCGGCCCTTTCCTTTTTTCCGGCCGCGTACCGGCCAGACGCGCAAAACCTTCATCTGCGCGTAAAACGTGTTGTCTCCTAAACCAGCAATGTTGTTTATTGTCTTTATAAATCATGACCTTAGGTTTTTGCATGCCTCGCTTGCATGCAAAATTGATTTGACGGTTTTTACAGGGGTGCTGCTCCCCTAGGTTGCGCCGGTCAAAAAATAAGCGCCGCAGAATAAGGCGCGTGGACGCAACAAAACCGAAGGGACTCCCATGAATCATCGCCACGGCGAAAGCCGTCGTCGTTTCAGACTCCGTCACCTGCTGTGCGCGGCCGCTCCGGTCGCGCTGATCGGCGCCGCCTCGCCGGCGCTGGCCCAGATCGACGAGATCGTCGTCCAGGCCCGCGGCCAGGAAGAATCGGTGCGCGACATTCCGGTCGCCATCACCGCCGTCGGCCAGGAGCAGATGGAGAAGTTCAGCCTGACCAGCCTGCAGGACGTGGCCGCCAACACGCCGCAGCTCTCGATCGTGCGCGGCAGCAGCGGCAGCGGCGCCAGCATCAGCATCCGCGGCGTCGGTTCGACCTACACCAGCATCGGCATCGAACAGTCGGTCGCGGTGATCCTGGACGGCGTCTACTATCCGCAGGGCCGCGTCATCGATGAAGGCATGTTCGACGTCAGCCAGGTCGCGATCCTGAAGGGTCCGCAGGCGCTGTATTTCGGCAAGAACGCCACCGCCGGCGCGCTGGCCATCACCACCAACGATCCGGGCAACGAGTTCGAGGCGCTGGCGCGCGTCGGCTACGAGTTCGAGCAGCAGCGCCTGGTCGGCGAGGCCATGGTCTCGGTGCCGGTCACCGACAAGGTCGGCGTCCGCCTCGCCCTGCGCGGCACCAAGATGTTCGGCGGCTACATCGAGAACAACGCGGCCGACACCACCTACACCACCCGCGACCGCGCCAACGGCAATCTGGCGACCGTGCACCAGAACCCGGCCTCGTCCGAGAAGCAGTATCCGGGCACCGAGTCGCTGTATGGCCGCCTGACCGTGAAGGGCACGCCCAGCGACCGCTTCACCTATACCCTCAAGGGCTCGTTCGCCGACGTCTACAACAACTCGCCGACCGGCCATTTCGAGCGCTGGCGCTGCCCGACCCTGAACGGCGTGCCGCACCTCAACGTGGGCGGCGTTCCCGTGCCGAACGCGCAGGCCGAGTGCAAGGGCGACTGGAAGCACGCCAACAACCCGATCCCGGGCACGCTGGCCGCCTCCAACCCGCTGCTGGGCCGTTTCGGCGGCGAGCTGGGCGACAAGTACAAGTCGTACGGCATTACCGGCAATTTCAACCTGGACATGGACTATGTGGACCTCACGGCCATCGTGAACTACCACAACCAGAAGAACGCCTGGGTCGGCGATCATGATGGCGGCGGCTCCACCACCACCATGGCGGCCGAGCGCAACTCGTTCGAGAACATCTCGACCGAAGTGCGCGCGGTGACCAAGCTGGACGAGCCGCTGAACTTCGTGCTCGGCTTCTACTACCAGAACACCACCCGCAACTTCCTGCAGGACGTCATCTTCGCCGGCGCCGAGGACAGCTCGGTCGCGCCGGAATACCGCTACACGGCCTACCGCAAGCTGTCGGCCACCGATGGCGAGACCGCGTCGGTCTATGCGGAAATGATCTGGGACATCACGGACGAGTGGCAGCTGACGGGCGGCGCGCGCTACCTGCACGAGACCAAGCGCTCGTTCTTCGAGCAGCCCTATGTGAACGGCAACCTGGTCGGCATCTTCGAGCCGAACACGCGCCTGAACTCGGACCTGGCGTTCAACGACGTCTCGCCGGAAGCGACGCTGCGCTGGCAGCCGACCTCGGATCTGACCCTGTACGTGGCCTACAAGCAGGGCTTCAAGTCGGGCGGCTTCTCCAATTCGGGCATCTACAGCGCCAGCTCGATCGACCCGCGCGAGGATTTCGAGTTCCAGCCGGAAGGCGTCGAGGGCTTCGAGGGCGGCGTGAAGACCTCGTTCTTCAACGGCAGCCTCGATTTCGAACTGGAAGGTTACTACTACAAGTTCAAGAACCTGCAGCTCGACTTCTTCAACTCGCCGACCTTCGCCTACCAGACCGAGAACGCCGGCAGCGCCAAGACCACCGGCGCGGAAATGCAGGCGACCTGGCGTCCGGACGGCATCGACGGCCTGACGTTCAGCGGCTCGCTGGCCTACAACATCGGCAAGTACATCGACTTCGAGGCGCCCTGCTACGCCGGCCAGACTCCGGCCCAGGGCTGCAACATCTTCGCCGGCTATGCGCTGCCGACGAAGCAGGAGCTGGGCGGTCACCCGCGCTCGTCCGCGCCGAAATGGTCGGGCTCGCTGATGGCCGACTATGAAACCCCGGTCGGCAACGGCCTGGTGCTGGGCGTCTCGGGCAACGTGCAGTTCAAGAGCAAGTATTTCCTCAGCGCGTTCGGCAATCCGTTCGACGTGCAGAAGAGCTACGCCACGCTCGACGCCGCCATCCGCCTGGGCACCGAGGACGGCGCCTGGCAGCTGGCCGTCATCGGCAAGAACCTGACCAACAAGTACGCCATGCTGGTCTCCAGCGAAGTACCGGGCACGGGCGGCCTCACCGGCACCCCGGGCGGCTTCGTCGCCGACCGTTACGGCGTCTCCACCCTGCCACGCACCATCGAGATCCAGCTGACCTGGCGCTACTAAGCCACCAGCTAGGTTAGGAAAATGGGGTCGGGTCCGCGTGTCGGGCCCGGCCTTTTTCTTTGGGGATGGGGGCGTCTGATCGGCTTCGCCTGCCCTGCCAGCAATTTTGTAAGTTGGTCCCGAAATCCAACTATTTGGCGTTCCAGTCAATCAACCAGCGAGACTCTACGAGATAATCTTCAACAACGCTCATATCCTCAGCCCAGTCATCATATCCTTCGTTATTGTCCGGGCCTAGACTTCGGACAGTTAGTATCAGATAGCCGCCAGTGTTCTCGCTATCATCCTGGATCATTAGATACCATCCCTTTTTATTCCCTGAAAGGATTCGTCCCCAAGTGTTAATGGGAATACTCATTTATTTCTCCTTATTATTGTCTAGTCTCCGACCATATGGCGTCCACAGAGCAATCTCTGGACTGGGGCACAAGTCGTTAGTTCCATGCGTTTTTAGATCGCATGCTGGGCAGCAGGGGCTCTATCAGATCAGCTGTCTGGCAGCCTGAAATTTTCAGTATGCATCGGTCATTGGTTCACGTCGGGGTATGGTTTAGGCCAGAAGACCCCAAGGATGCATTCATCCGTGCGTACGGCGATCTGGACGTGCGTTTGGTTATAAAAGCCGCTACCGGGATAAACACGGTTACCCTCAGTGAAAATTCCGCGCACCGTATCATAGGGTGGCGCCTTTGGATCGCCGGCCTCAACCAAGCCGGCATGCAAATGTCGGAATACGGCGCAATCGAGAAACCGCTGCGTCAGATCCTTCTCTGGTCGGCCGCTGGCCGGGAGGTTTTGCGGAATTTCGAGTCCAGATTCCTTCTGGACGGCTATGAAAGATTCATAGGCGCTTTCGAGCATGACTATATTTTCGCGGGCAGCGAGGTCGAGGCAATGCCGAAGATCAATCACCGCACCGATCACCGCCGCTTCCGCATAGGATCCCTGGCGGACCTTCCAATTCGCCCACTCCAGAGCGCGGAGCGGATCTCCCTCCCAGAAATAAACGCCCGCACCAAGCCAATCGCGAGATGTGTCACTCCATAAGAGCGTCAGTTCTCCCGCGATTGCCCTTTCAGCAGTCTCGCGCGAGCATCCATGGTAGCCGAGTACGAAAGAGGGAGATCGTGTCACCTGGGCTCGGAGCGGCCTAATTTTGTGATAGCCAGTACGCGATCTAACAAGCTCCGGCGCTTTGTCCGTATTCCCCGTGATCCCGTAAATTCAGGCAACGGCTTTCCGCCTCTGACCATGATATGTTGCGCCGGAGCTCTGCCGCCGAATTCGACCGTCAGTTCTCCAGTTGGAGAATAAATACCCTCGTCGATCAACATCTTACGAGCAGCTTCCGTGCTCTTGGTGCCTTCGATCGCCCGCCTTTTCATGATTGCGACAACTGCGTCGCGGCGCTCAGCGTCATTCCTCATTGCTGCCGATCCTTTGCTCTAACGAGCCAACTTGTAACATATGGTTACCATTTTTTGCGGGGCCACGCACGTCCCGTGAGTTCTTAGGGGCGCGATCCGGCTGGTGTTGGTGCCAGTAATCGTTTCAGAAAATAAAGCGCCCTGGGGATTCCCTCAATCCTCCTCGCGGACTTCGGCGATGCGCAGGACGTTGGTGCGGCCGGGGGTGCCGAAGGGGTCGCCGGCGGTGACGACGATGAAGTCGCCGGTGCGGGCGAAGCCGGTCTGCTTGGCGATGCGCCGGGCCTTTTCCACCATGTCGCTGAAATTGTTCGCGTCCTCGCCGATGAAGCCGTGCAGGCCCCAGCCGATGGTGAGGCGGCGCGCGGTCTCGATGCGGGGCGTCAGCACGAGGATCGGCGCGGTGGGGCGCTCGCGGGCGGCGCGCAGGGCGGTTGAGCCCGAGGTGGTGTAGGTGACGATGGCGGCGGCATCGAGGGTCTCGGCCACCTGGCGGGCGGCCTTGGTGATGGCGTCGGCGCCGGTCGCCTCGGGCATGGGGCGGATGCTGTCGATGTAGCTGCGGTAGTGGGGGTCGGTCTCGACCTTGGCGCCGACCCGGTCCATGACGGTGACGGCCTCGACCGGAAACTCGCCCGCCGCCGATTCCGCCGACAGCATCACCGCGTCGGCGCCCTCGAACACGGCGTTGGCCACGTCGGAGACCTCGGCGCGGGTCGGCACGGGCGACTTCACCATGGAATCCAGCATCTGGGTGGCGACGACCACCAGCTTGCCGCGCCGGCGGGCGGCGTCGATGATCTTCTTCTGCGCGCCGGGCACGTCCTCCACCGGCATTTCCACGCCCAGATCGCCGCGCGCCACCATCAGGGCGTCGGCGATGTCGGCGATGGCGTCGATGTCGCGCAGGGCCTGGGGCTTTTCGATCTTGGCGATCAGCCCGGCGCGGCCGTCGACGGCGTCGCGGGCGGCGGCCACGTCGGCGGCGCTCTGCACGAAGGACTGGGCGATCCAGTCGACGCCCAGATCCAGCGCGAAGGCGAGGTCGCGGCGGTCCTTGTCGGTCAGCGGCGGCAGCGCCAGCAGCGCCTCGGGCACGTTCACGCCCTTGCGGTCGGACAGGGCGCCGCCGACCATCACCACGGTTTCGGCATAGCCATCACCGATGTCCTGCACGCGCAGCCGGATCTTGCCATCATCGAGCAGCAGCCGCTGGCCGGGCGTCAGCGCGGCGAGAATTTCGGGGTGCGGCAGGCTGGCACGCCGCTGGGTGCCGGGCGCGTTGTCGAGGTCGAGCCGGAACAGGTCGCCCTCGTGCAGCACGACCCTGCCCTCGGCGAAGGCGCCGACGCGGAACTTGGGGCCCTGCAGGTCGGCGAGGATGCCGATCGGCCGGCCGGCCGCGTCCTCGACGCCGCGCACCGCCTGATAGAGCGCGGCGATCTGGCCGTGATCGCCATGGCTCATGTTGAGGCGGAACGCGTCGGCGCCGGCCTCGTACAGGGCGCGGATCATGGCGGGCGTGCTGCTGGCGGGGCCCAGGGTCGCGAGGATGCGGATGCTGCGGGAAAGGCGCATGGCAGGGTCTCCGGAGATTTGGCGCCCCGGCTTAGCACAGCGGCGCGGCGCGGGACAGGGCGGGCGGCGCGAAGACACGGCCACGCGCCTTGCAATCCCGGCCTGAGCCGCTAAGTTTCCCGCAACACAGGAACACACAGATACAGGGAGCGTTTCATGGCCGATGTCGGCGGTATCGCGGCGGGTCAACTCAAGTCCATCGTCGAGCGCATCGAGCGGCTCGAGGAAGAAAAGAAGGGCCTGCAGGAAGATATCAAGGACATCTATGCCGAGGCCAAGGGCAACGGATTCGACCCCAAGATCGTCCGTCAGGTGATTCGCCTGCGCAAGATGGAGCGGGCGGACCGTCAGGAACTGGAAGCCCTGGTCGAACTCTATCTCGCAGCCGTCGAGGGATAACATGGCCCAGCCCGCACGCTCCAACACCACCCTGCCCGAATGGGATCTGACCGATCTCTATCCCGGGCCCGAGTCGCCCGAACTGGCGGCGGCGCTGAAGGAACTGGAGCAGCGGGCGAAGGACTTCGAGGCGTCCTATCAGGGCAAGATCACCAGCCTGAGCGGCGACGCGCTCGGCGAGGCGGTCACCATCTATGAACAGATCGAGGAGCTGGCCGGACGCATCGGCAGCTATTCGGGCCTGTACTACGTCACCCGGCTCGACGATTCCGAGACCGCGCGCTTCGCGCAGGGCATCCAGGAGACGCTGACCGATATCAGCGCGCACCTGCTGTTCTTCACGCTGGAGATCAACCGGATCGAGGACGCGGCGTTCGAGACCATGCTGGAGAGCGACGCGCTGAACCACTACCGGCCGTGGCTGGACGAGGTGCGGCTGTTCCGCGAACACCAGCTGTCGGACGAGGCCGAGCATCTGCTGCACGACAAATCGGTGGCGGGCCGGTCGTCCTGGACGCGCCTGTTCGACGAGACCATCGCCGGCCTGCGCTTCACCGTCGACGGCGAGACGCTGACCGAGGAACAGGCGCTCAGTCTGCTGTCGGACAAGGACCCGGAAAAGCGCCGCAAGGCGGCCGAGGCGCTGACCGAGGTGTTCGGCAAGAACATCCGCCTGTTCGCGCTGATCATGAACACGCTGGTCAAGGACAAGGAAGTCGAGGACCGCTGGCGCAAGTACAAGACGCCGGCGGCGTCGCGCCATCTGGCCAACCAGGTCGAGCCGGAAGTGGTCGATGCGCTGGTCAGCGCCGCGCGCGAGGCCTATCCCAAGTTGGCGCACCGCTATTATGCGCTGAAGGCCAAGTGGCTCGGCATGGACACGCTGAACTTCTGGGACCGCAACGCGCCGCTGCCCGAGCAGGACGACGCGCATATTCCGTGGGAGCAGGCGACCTCGACGGTGATCGAGGCCTACCGCGCCTTCTCGCCCAAGCTGGCCGATGTGGGCAGCCAGTTCTTCAGTAACAACTGGATCGACGCGCCGGTGAAGGCCGGCAAGCAGGGCGGCGCCTTCGCGCATCCGACCGTGCCGTCGGCCCATCCCTATCTGCTGCTGAACTATCAGGGCAAGACCCGCGACGTGACCACCTTGGCGCACGAGCTGGGTCATGGCGTGCATCAGGTGCTGTCCGGTCCGCGCGGCGCGCTGATGGCCGGCACGCCGCTGACCCTGGCGGAAACCGCCAGCGTGTTCGGCGAGATGCTGACCTTCCAGGCGCTGCTCGCCCAGACCACGGACCCGGCCGCGCGCAAGGCGATGCTGGCCGGCAAGGTCGAGGACATGATCAACACGGTGGTACGCCAGACCGCGTTCCACACCTTCGAGGAGCGGGTCCACGCCGAGCGCCGCAGCGGCGAGCTGACGCCGACCCGGCTGGGCGAGATCTGGATGGAGGTCCAGGGCAACAGCCTGGGGCCGGCGATCACGCTGACCGAGGGGTACCGGGACTACTGGTGCTACATCCCGCACTTCATCCACACGCCGTTCTACGTCTACGCCTATGCCTTCGGCGATTGCCTGGTGAACTCGCTCTACGCGGTCTATCAGCGCACGCCCGAGGGGTTCGAGGACAAGTATCTCGACATGCTGCGGGCCGGCGGCACCAAGCGGCACAAGGAACTGCTCGAGCCGTTCGGCCTCGATGCGTCCGATCCGGCGTTCTGGCAACAGGGCCTCTCGGTGATCTCGGGCATGATCGACGAGCTGGAGCGGCTCTAACCTTTACGGAGGCTCCCGTGGACTGGCTGTTCCGCCTGCGCCAGCGCCTGTTGCCGACGCCCTGGGCGGCGGCGCGGCGGGCGCGGCAGGACGGCAAGGCCGAGTTCGAGTTCACCGGGATGCTGCGTCCGGCGCTGGTCCAGGCCAGCGCCGTCTATCTGTCCCTGCTCGAGCACATGGCGATCTCGCCCGACGCGCCGCCCGACGACGTGCTGGCGGACGCGGCGCGGCGCGGCGGCGACATCGGCCGCGCCCTCGCAACCCTGGCCGCGCCGGCGCTCGGCAATCCGCGCCGGGCCGCCTATCTGGCCCGCGTTCTCGATTATGCCCATGCCCTGCCCGGCGCGATCGAGCGGCAGATTTCGGTGTGCCGGCAATTGTGGCTCGCCCGGCAGGCGGGCGACGCGGACACGCAATTGCTGCTGCACGGCGCGCAGGACCGGCTGTTGATCGGGCTGCTGGAGCATGAGCGCGTGTTCCAGCAGGCGTCGGCGGCGGCGGCGCCGGCGTATCACCCGCAGCACTGGATCGCCCTGGCGCGCGCCACGCTCAACGCGGCCATGGTCCGCCTGCTCGATCACGCCAGCGATCCGGGGCGGGCGAGGAGCTGGGGCCGCGACCGGGCCGACGCCCTGCGCGGGCTCGACGCGGCGGAAGCCATGCTGCGGCGCGCCGGCGAGCTGGCGCCGCGCTACACCAGGGCGCTGACGCGGCGCTCGTCGGAAACGGGCGGCGCGCCCATGGAAACGGCGCTGCGGGCCTTGCGCGACGGTCTCGAGCACAGCATCGCGACGGAGCAGGCCATCGCCGGCGACGTCCGGCGGCTGGTGATGGGCCTCGACGCGCCGCCCATGGCCGTGACACGGGGCACCGCCGCCTATCAGGGACAGGCGCCACTCGCCATCGCGGGGCTGGTGGCGCGGCGCCTCTCGCCCCGCGCGTCAGCGGAAGAGGCCGTGCGCAAACCGTAAAGTCACGTGCGCTTGTACACAGCACTGATTGTTGCGGCGCATGGTTCGTCTGCTATAGTCCCGGCCAACGATAAACACGCCTGCAAAAACGGCATAACGGGACTTTTTCATGAAAATCGCTGTACCCAAGGAACGGCGACCGCACGAACGCCGTGTCGCGGTCTCGCCGGAAACCGTCAAGAAGCTGAAGGCCCTGGGCTTCGACGTTGTCGTCGAAACCGGCGCCGGCGAAGCCGCCGCCATGCCGGACCGCCTCTTCGCGGAAGCGGGCGCGACCATTGCCCCGGACGCGGCCTCGGCCTACGCGGACGCCGATATCGTCTTCAAGATCCAGCGCCCGCTGCGTGCCGGCGAAGGCGATCTGGACGAAATGAGCCTGATCAAGCGCGGCGCGTATCTGATCGCCTCGCTCAGCCCGTATCAGGATATGGAGGGTGTCGCCGCCTATGCAAGCGCCGGCATCAACGCCATGGCCATGGAACTGATGCCGCGCATCAGCCGCGCCCAGTCCATGGACATCCTGTCGTCGCAGAACAACCTCGCCGGCTACAAGGCGGTGATCGAGGCGGCGGACCATTACAACCGCGCCATGCCCATGATGATGACGTCGGCGGGCACCGTCGCCCCGGCCAAGGTCATGGTCTTCGGCGCCGGTGTTTCGGGCCTGCAGGCGATCGCGACGGCCAAGCGCCTGGGCGCCATCGTGTCGGCGACCGACGTGCGTCCGGCCACCAAGGAGCAGGTGGAATCGCTGGGCGGCAAGTTCCTGATGGTCGAGGACGAGGAGTCCAAGGCCGCCGAGACCGCCGCCGGCTATGCCAAGGAAATGAGCGACGCCTACAAGGCCAAGCAGGCCAAGCTGATCGCCGACACCATCGCCAAGCAGGACATCGCCATCACCACGGCGCTGATCCCGGGCCGTCCCGCGCCCAAGCTGATCGACGAGGCCATGGTCCAGTCCATGAAGCCGGGTTCGGTGATCTACGATCTGGCGGCGGAAACCGGCGGCAACTGCACGCTGACCGTGCCGGGCGAGGTCGTGGTGCGCCATGACGTGACCATCATCGGCCATTTCAACGTGCCCAGCCGCGTGCCGGTGGACGCGTCCAATTTGTTCGCCAAGAACCTGCTGAACTTCGTGTCACCGCACGTCAAGGACGGCGTCCTGTCCTTCACCTGGGACGACGAGACCGTCGCCGGCATCCTGCTGACCCGCGACGGCCAGATCGTCCACCCGCAATTCTCCGGCCAGGGAGCCTGACCATGGAACACCTCGTTGTTAGCCCCGTCGTCTTCCAGCTGGCGATCTTCGTGCTGGCGATCTTCGTCGGTTATTATGTGGTCTGGAGCGTCACGCCCGCCCTGCACACGCCGCTGATGGCCGTGACCAACGCCATTTCGTCGGTGATCGTGGTCGGCGCGCTGATCGCGGTCGGCGTGCAGATCCCCGAAATGGCCGACATCAACGTCGAGAAGATGACCTGGACGTCGAAAATCCTGGGCTTCCTGGCGCTCATCATGGCGTCCGTCAACATCTTCGGCGGCTTCCTGGTCACCCAGCGCATGCTGGCCATGTACAAGAAAAAAGAAAAGTAAGGGGCCGGGGAAATGTCCGCGAATCTCACCGCCATTCTCTACCTGATCTCCGGCGTCCTGTTCATCCTGGCGCTGCGCGGCCTGTCGTCGCCGGTCACCTCGCGCCGGGGCAACACGATGGGCATGATCGGCATGGCAATCGCCATCGGCACCACGCTGGCGAACATCGCCGGGCACGGGGTCGATCCGGCCACCATCGGGCTCATCGTCGGCGGCCTCGCCATCGGCGGCGGCATCGGCGCCGTGATCGCGCGCAAGGTCGCCATGACGGCCATGCCGCAGCTGGTCGCCGCGTTCCACAGCCTCGTCGGCCTCGCCGCCGTGATGGTGGCCGCCAGCGCCTTCTATTCGCCGGAAGCCTTCAACATCGGCGTGCCGGGCGCCATCCACACCGCCAGCCTGGTCGAGATGTCGCTGGGCATCGCCATCGGCGCGGTGACGTTCACCGGTTCGGTCATCGCCTTCACCAAGCTGCAGGGCCTGGTGTCGGGCGCGCCGGTCGTGTTCCCGGGCCAGCACCTGTTGAACGCGCTGCTCGGCATCATCCTGGTGCTGCTGATCGTCTATTTCTGCATCGCCCAGGAAGCCTGGGTGCTGTGGACCATCGCCGTGCTGTCGCTGGTCATCGGCATCACCCTGATCATCCCGATCGGCGGCGCCGACATGCCGGTCGTCGTGTCCATGCTGAACTCCTATTCGGGCTGGGCGGCCGCCGGTATCGGCTTCACCCTGTCCAACACCGCGCTGATCATCACCGGCGCGCTGGTCGGCTCCTCGGGCGCGATCCTGTCCTACATCATGTGCAAGGCCATGAACCGCTCGTTCTTCAGCGTCATTCTCGGCGGCTTCGGCGGCGATTCGACGGCTGCGGCGGCCGGGGCGGTCGAAACCCGCCCGGTGAAGCGCGGCTCGGCCGAGGACGCGGCCTTCATCATGAAGAACGCCGGTTCGGTGATCATCGTCCCGGGTTACGGCATGGCCGTCGCCCAGGCGCAGCACGCGCTGAAGGAAATGGCCGAGGAGCTGAAGAAGGAAGGCGTCACCGTGAAGTACGCCATCCATCCGGTCGCCGGCCGCATGCCTGGCCACATGAACGTGCTGCTGGCCGAAGCCAACGTGCCCTATGACGAGGTCTTCGAGCTGGAGGACATCAACTCGTCGTTCAGCCAGACCGACGTGGCCTTCGTCATCGGCGCCAACGACGTGACCAACCCGGCGGCCAAGACCGACAAGACCAGCCCGATCTACGGCATGCCGGTGCTCGACGTGGAAAACGCCAAGACCGTGCTGTTCATCAAGCGCGGCATGGCGGCCGGTTACGCCGGCGTGGAGAACGAGCTGTTCTTCCGCGACAACACCATGATGCTGTTCGGCGACGCCAAGAAGATGGTCGAAGAGATCGTCAAGTCGCTGTAAGGCAGGGTTCATCCCGACGACAAAGGGGCTGCTTCGGCAGCCCCTTTTTTGTGGCCGGCGCCTTATTCCGCCGGTTCGGCGACCCGCTGCAGCGCCAGATAGCGCGCGGCGTCATCGGCGGTCGCCGGGTCGTGCCGAACGTCGCCGGGCGCGCCCATGGGCCGCGTCCAGGCCGCGAATTCCAGCTGGATGCCGTCCGGGTCGAGGAAGTAGATCGAGCGCACGAAGGTGGAGGGGGTGAGTTCCAGGCTGGCCTGGCGCTCGGACTCGTCATGGTTGATGACGGGCGTGATCTCGATGCCCGCCGCTTCCAGCCTGCGGCGGTACTCGTCGATCCTGTCAGCGGGTACGTTGAACGCCAGATGGTTGAGCGAGGCGTGCGCCGTGGTGATCGATCCGCGCCCGACCAGATGGGCCGGATGGGTCACGCCGGGCACCGCCTCGGGCGCGTCGGGGAACCAGAAGAAGGCGAGCGAGTCGCCATTGCCGATATCGAAGAAGAAATGCTGGCCCATGCCGTTGGGCAGATCGATGGTCTTGGTGAGCGGCATGCCGAGCAGGCCGGAATAGAACGCCACCGTGCGCTTCATGTCCTTGCACACCAGCGCGAGGTGGTTCACGCCCATGATCTCGAACTTCTCGTTCTTCGGCGCCGTCATCCCGTCTCTCCCCATGGCTGAAGCCGTCGGTGAATTTTATACGCTCATACAAATTTTTCATCCGCTTTTCAGCGGCCGCGTCACGGCGCCGCCGCACGCCCCGGCTGCATTGCTGCCATGCGGCGCGCGATAGGGCGAAGCCGGCGACCGTTGATCGCGATCAAGGCTCCGGAGGCGTGCCCGGACGAAGGTCGGCGGTGCGGGCGCTCCACCCAGGCCATGACCGGCCGCGGCGCCGCCCGGCAGCCGAAAGGACAACCTGGCATGGACGATATCGGACCCAAGGCGCTGACGGGCGCGGCCCTGGCCGCCGCGATGATGGTGGCCGCGCCGGGCGCGCGGGCGGAGCCGCTGCGCTACATCCCGCCGGTCAGCAATCCCCTGTTCAACGAGAGCCCGCTGATCACCACCGAGGTGCGGCCGGTCTTCATTCACCACGACATTCCGAAAGGCTTCCTGACCGGCGGCGGCAACGTGGACGTGGCGGCGGTGCAGGCGCGCGTCGCGATCACCGACAGGCTGGCGATCATCGCCACCAAGGACGGCTATGCCGACGTGCATTTCGCCGGGGTGCTGCCGGACGACAACGGGTTCGCCAACATCGCCGCCGGCTTGAAATATGCGCTGGTGCTGACCGACGACGCGGCGCTGACGGTCGGCTTGCGCTACGAGGCGCCGCTGGGCAGCCTCAAGACGGCGGGCATCAGCCTGCAGGGCCATGGCGACGGCTTCATCAACGTCTTCGCGACGGCGGTGAAGCAGTTCGACAGGCTGCAGGTGCAGGCCAGCGTCAACGCCAACATGGCGCTCGATTCCGACGCGGACAGCTCGCTGCTGGTCGGCTCGCTGCATGCCAACTACGCCGTGACCGACTGGTTCTACCCGCTGGTCGAGTTCAACGTGTTTTCGGTCATCGACCATGGCGCGCGCATGAACGTGCCGTTCGAGGGCTTCGACCTGGTCAATTTCGGCGCCACCGATGGCGGCACCGTCGCGACCGTGGCCGCCGGCGCGCGCTTCCGGATCGCCTCCAACGTGCTGCTCGGCGCCGCCTACGAGGCGCCGGTCACCAGCCGCAAGGACATCACCAGCTGGCGCGTCTACGCCGACGCCGTCATCAGCTTCTGAGGATCACGGGCATGGGTGCGGGACTCTACCATGTGGTCATGGGGTTGGTGGCGATGCTGGCGATCCTCGCCGCCGGGCTGACCCATGACCCGAATTTCGCGGTGCACGCGTGGATCGTCGCGCTCGCGGCGGGCGTCGCCATCATCGCCGGCCTTCAGATCTTCGATCCGGAAGGCAAGCCGAAGCCGGTGACGGAGAAGTACCTGGACGGGGTCGTCCGGGCCGGCGTCGTCGCCACGGTGTTCTGGGGCCTCGCCGGGTTCCTTGTCGGCCTCGTCATCGCGCTGCAGCTGACCTTCCCGCAGCTCAACCTGGATCTGGCCTATACCAGTTTCGGGCGGCTGCGGCCGCTGCATACGTCGGCGGTGGTGTTCGCCTTCGGCGGCAACGCACTGATCGCCACCAGCTTCTACGTGGTCCAGCGCACGACGGGCGCGCGGCTGGCGCTGGGCAACACGGCCTGGTTCGTGTTCTGGGGCTATCAGCTGTTCATCGTGCTGGCGGCGACCGGCTATCTGCTCGGCATCACCCAGAGCAAGGAGTACGCCGAGCCCGAATGGTACGTGGATCTGTGGCTCACCGTCGTGTGGGTGGCGTATCTGGCGGTGTTCCTCGGGACGTTGTTCAAGCGCAAGGAACCGCACATCTACGTGGCCAACTGGTTCTATCTGGCGTTCATCGTCACCATCGCCATGCTGCACGTGGTGAACAATCTGGCCATGCCGGTCTCGCTGCTGGGGGCCAAGAGCTATTCGCTGTTCTCGGGCGTGCAGGATGCGCTGACCCAGTGGTGGTACGGCCACAACGCCGTCGGCTTCTTCCTGACCGCCGGCTTCCTGGGGATGATGTACTATTTCGTGCCCAAGCAGGCGAACCGGCCGATCTATTCCTACCGGCTGTCGATCATCCATTTCTGGGCCCTGATCTTCCTCTACATCTGGGCCGGGCCGCATCATCTGCACTACACGGCGCTGCCCGACTGGGCGCAGACGCTGGGCATGGTGTTCTCGATCATGCTGTGGATGCCGAGCTGGGGCGGCATGATCAACGGCCTGATGACGCTGTCCGGCGCCTGGGACAAGCTGCGCACCGATCCGGTGCTGCGCATGATGGTCATGGCCATCGCCTTCTACGGCATGAGCACCTTCGAGGGCCCGATGATGTCCATCAAGGCCGTCAACTCGCTCAGCCACTACACCGACTGGACCATCGGCCACGTGCATTCCGGCGCGCTGGGCTGGGTCGGCATGATCAGTTTCGGCGCGATCTATTTCCTGACGCCGAAACTGTGGGGGCGTCCGGCGCTCTACAGCGCGCGGCTGGTCAACTGGCACTTCTGGCTGGCGACCATCGGCATCGTGCTTTACGCGGCGTCCATGTGGGTCAGCGGCATCATGCAGGGCCTGATGTGGCGCGCCTACGACCAGCTCGGCTTCCTGCAATACAGCTTCGCCGAGACGGTGGCCGCCATGCATCCCTTCTACCTGATCCGCGCCGCGGGCGGCGGCCTGTACCTGCTGGGCGGGTTCATCATGGCCTACAACGTGGCGCGGACGATCCAGGGCCGCAGCCGGCGCGAGGCGCCCATGGGCTTCGCCGTCCCCGCCGCGCAGGGAGCGTGACATGAAGTTCAGTCACGCCATCATCGAGAAGAACGCGACGCTGCTGCTGGTGCTCAGCTTCATCGTGGTCAGCATCGGCGGCATCGTCGAGATCGCGCCGCTGTTCTACCTGCAGAACACCATCGAGAAGGTGCAGGGCATGCGGCCCTACACGCCGCTGGAGCTGGCGGGACGCGGCATCTACATCCGCGAGGGCTGCTACACCTGCCACAGCCAGATGATCCGGCCGTTCCGTGACGAGGTCGAACGCTACGGTCATTACAGCCTTGCGGCCGAGAGCATGTACGACCATCCGTTCCAGTGGGGCTCGAAGCGGACCGGGCCGGACCTGGCGCGGGTGGGCGGCAAGTACTCCGACGAGTGGCACGTCCAGCATCTGAAGGCGCCGCGTTCGGTGGTGCCGGAATCGGTGATGCCCGGCTATGCGTTCCTGGCCGAGACGCCGCTGCGCACCGACGACATCGCCGATCATCTGCGGGCGAACCATCAGGTGGGCGTGCCCTATTCGGAGGCCATGCTGGAGAACGCGCTGGCCGATCTGGCCGCCCAGACGGAGCCGGACGGCAAGGGCGCGGACGCGTTGCGGCAACGCTATCCCGGCGCGGTCATCCGCGATTTCGACGGCGATCCCAGGCTCGTCAGCGAGATGGACGCGGTCGTCGCCTACCTCCAGATGCTCGGCACGCTGGTGGATTTCAACGCCTATGACGAAGAAGCCAACCGGCGCTAGGGGATCATCATGGATTACAACGACCTTCGCCATCTCGCCGACAGCTGGGGCCTGGTCTACTTGCTGGTCATCTTCGTCGCCGTTGTCGCCTTCGTGTTCCGGCCGGGCGCGCGGCAGGCCTATGAGCGCATTGCCCGCATCCCGCTGGACGAGGACTGAGCCATGACCGACAAGGAACGGGACGCGCTGAGCGGTGTCGAGACCACGGGGCATGAGTGGGACGGCATCAAGGAACTGAACAACCCGTTGCCGCGCTGGTGGCTGTGGACGTTCTATGCCTGCATCGTCTGGGCGCTGATCTACACGGTGTTCTATCCGGCGTGGCCGCTGATCGACGGCGCGACCAGGGGCGTGCTCGGCTTCTCAAGCCGGGCGAACCTGACCGCCTCGGTGAGCGAGGCGCGCGCGGCGCAGTCGCGGTACCTGGCGCAGATCGAGGCTTTGCCGCTGGAGCGCATCCGGCACGATCCGGCGCTGTTCGATTTCGCCGTGGCCGGCGGGCGCTCGGCCTTCGCGGTGAACTGCGTCCAGTGCCATGGCGGCGGCGGCGCGGGCGCCAAGGGCTATCCCAACCTCAATGATGACGACTGGCTGTGGGGCGGCACGCTGGAGGAGCTCCACTTCACCCTTCGGCACGGCATCCGGTCGGAGAACGATGCGCAGACCCGCATGTCGCTGATGCCGGCGTTCGGGCGCGACGGCATTCTCGACCGCAAGCAGATCGCGGACACGGCGGACTACGTCCTGTCCCTGTCCGGGCAGGACCATGATCCGTCGGCGGCGGCGCGTGGCGCGGTGGTGTTCGCCGATCAGTGCGCCGCCTGCCACGGCGCCGACGGGGGCGGCGACCGGGCGCAGGGCGCGCCTTCGCTGAAGGACGGCATCTGGCTGTATGGCGGCGACCGGGCGACGGTCATTGAAAGCATCACCAACGCCCGGCGCGGCGTGATGCCGGCCTGGGGCGGCAAGCTGGACGAGGCGACGCTGAAACAGGTGGTGATCTACGTTCATTCGCTGGGCGGCGGCGAGCCTTCGGTAGCGGCGCCCTGACATGACGACGCCGCCCGACATCGAGCGGGTCGAGGTCGCGCCGGTCAACCGGCGCGAGCCCCAGTCCCTGTTCAAGGCGCGGGAGAAGATCTTTCCCAAGCGAGCGACGGGCTTCTTCCGCACCCTGAAATGGCAGGTCATGGCCGTCACCCTGGCCATCTATTACCTGACCCCGTGGATCCGCTGGGACCGGGGGCCGGGCGCGCCGGACCAGGCGGTGCTGATCGACATGCCGGTACGGCGGTTCTACTTTTTCTTCATCGAGATCTGGCCGCAGGAGTTCTTCTATGTGGCCGGCCTGCTGATCCTCGCCGGTATCGGCCTGTTCCTGCTCACCTCGACCGTGGGCCGCGCCTGGTGCGGCTACACCTGCCCGCAGACGGTGTGGGTCGACCTGTTCCTGGTGGTCGAGCGCTGGATCGAGGGCGACCGCGGCGCGCGCATCAAGCTGGAACAGGCGCCGTGGAGCGTCTCCAAGCTGCGCAAGCGGATCGGCAAGCATACGCTGTGGATCCTGATCGGCATGGCAACCGGCGGTGCGTGGGTATTCTACTTCGCCGACGCGCCGACACTCGCCGCGCGGCTGGCCGATTTCAGCGCGCCGCCCATCGCCTGGATCACCATCGCCATCCTGACGGCGACCACCTACGTGTTCGGCGGGCTGATGCGCGAGCAGGTCTGCACCTACATGTGTCCGTGGCCGCGGATCCAGGCGGCCATGCTCGACGAGGACTCGCTGGTCGTGACCTACAATGACTGGCGCGGCGAGCCTCGCGCCCGCCACCAGAAGACCCAGCAGGCTGGCGCGGGGGATTGCATCGACTGCAACCAGTGCGTCGTGGTCTGCCCCATGGGGATCGACATCCGCGACGGCCAGCAGCTGGAATGCATCACCTGCGCCCTGTGCATCGATGCCTGCGACGCGGTCATGGACAAGGTCGGCCGGCCGCGCGGCCTGATCTCCTACGCGACCCTGAAGGACTACAACGCCAGCACGCGCGAGCGGCCGGTGCATACCACGCTGCGCTCGCTGATCCGCCCGCGCACCATCCTCTATATCGTGCTGTGGACGGCGGTGGCGGCGGGCATGCTGTATGCCCTGCTGACCCGCGACCGGCTCGACCTCAATGTCCTGCACGACCGCAACCCGGTGGCGGTCCGCCTGTCGGACGGATCGATCCGCAACGGCTATACGGTGAAGATTCTCAACATGGCGCCGGAGGGCAGAACGTTCACGCTGACGACGGATGGCGTGCTGGGCGCTTCGCTCGTGCGCGCGGGCGCCGACGATCCGCCCGCCGCGATCCTGTCGCTGCCCGTGGCGGGCGATGCGGTCCGGAGCATGAAAATCTACGTCACGGCACCCGCCGCCTCGGTGGACGAGGCGGAGACGCCGCTGCGCTTCACGCTCCGGGATACCGGCGGCGCGGAGACGGCGGTCTACGACTCCCATTTCGCCCGGCCATGAAGGAGCGCTCCATGAAGGCTGTTCCAACACCGCATTTCTTCACGGGACGTCACATGCTGGCGGTCGTGCTGGGCTTCTTCGCCGTGGTGATCGCCGTCAACCTGACCCTGGCCTTCTTCGCCACGCGCAGCTGGACCGGGCTCGTCGTCGAGAACAGCTACGTGGCCAGCCAGCATTACAACGAGGAACTGGCCCAGGCACACCGGCAGCGGGCGCTCGGCTGGCATGGCGGATTGAGCTATGAGGGCGGAAGGCTGGTCTTTCGTCTGCGCGATGCCGCCGGCGCGCCGCTCCCGGGGATGCAGGTCAGCGCCACGGTGCGGCGCCCCACTCATGAGGGCGAGGACCGGGAACTGTTCCTCTCGCCCAGCGCGGCGGGCGTCTATGCCGTCCCTGTCGCCCTCATGCCGGGGACGTGGGCGGTCGAGGTGCATGCGCTGGGCCGAGATGGCCGGCCCTACCGCCGCGACTATCGTCTCTGGGTGGCCGAGGAGACCCGGCCATGACCACGCCCGCCGATGCGCGCGTCCGTGAGAGTGGCGCCGGACTGCTCCATATGGATATGCTCGCCCCGGGCATTCATTGCGGCGGCTGCGTCAGCCGTATCGAACGGTCGTTGATGGCGCATCCGGCGGTGACCGGCGCACGGGTCAATCTAAGTACCCGGCGGATCGCGGTGGACTGGCGCCCCGGCGCCGCCACGGCCGACGACATCATCGGCATCGTGGCCGGGTTGGGCTTCGAGGCCCAGCCGATCACGGCGGAGGTGGTCGCCGATGCCGGCAAGGTCAGCGGCGGCGCGGGTCTGTTGCGGGCCATGGCCGTGGCGGGATTTGCCGCCAGCAACGTGATGTTGCTGTCCGTCTCGGTCTGGTCGGGCGCCGACGAGGCGACCCGGACCCTGTTCCACTGGATTTCGGCGCTGATCGCGCTGCCCGCCGTGACCTATGCCGGCCAGCCCTTCTTCCGCTCGGCCTACGCGGCCCTGAAGGCGCGGGCGATGAACATGGACGTGCCGATCTCGCTGGCGGTCATTCTCGCCACGGCGCTCAGCGTGGTCCAGACTGTCCGCCATGCCGAGCATGCGTTCTTCGATGCCGCGGTCATGCTGTTGTTCTTCCTGCTCGTCGGCCGCTATCTCGACCACATGATGCGCGACCGCGCGCGCTCGGCCGTGACCCAGCTCCTGTCCCTGTCCGCCAGGACGGCCACGGTCATCCGCGAGGACGGGAGCCGAGAGCACGTGTCCGTCGGCGCCATCGAGACGGGCATGCTCGTCGCCGTGCCGGCGGGCGAGCGGGTGCCGGTGGACGGTGTGATCGCCGAAGGGACGAGCGAGGTCGACCGGTCGATGGTGACCGGCGAATCCGTGCCCGAGGCGGTCGGCGCCGGCGACATGGTCCATTCGGGCACCATGAACCTGTCCGGCGCGCTCAAGGTGCGGGTCACGGCCACCGGCGAGGACACGCTTCTGGCCGACGTGGTGCGCATGATGGAAGCGGCCGAACAGGGCAAGGCGCGCTACGTCCGTCTCGCGGACAGGGTGGCGCGGCTGTATGCGCCCGCCGTGCATGTCCTGGCGGGCCTGACCTTCACGGGCTGGCTGGCGGCGACTGGCGGCGATGCGTACGCGGCGATCATGGCCGCCATCGCCGTGCTGATCATCACCTGCCCCTGCGCCCTGGCGCTGGCGGTGCCAGCGGTGCAGATCGTCGCCAGCGGCCTGTTGTTCCGGCGCGGCATATTGCTCAAGGATGGCGCGGGGCTGGAGAAGCTGGCGGCCATCGACACGGTCGTGTTCGACAAGACCGGCACGCTGACGCTGGGGCGGCCCGTCCTTGTCGAACCGGTGGCGATCAGCACCGGCATGCTCGCCATCGCCGCGGGGCTGGCGCGCGAGAGCCGCCATCCGCTGTCGCGGGCCGTCGCGCAGGCGGCGCGCGAGCGCGGCATCGCGGCCGAGGCCGTGCATGCCGTCAGGGAAGTGGCGGGAGAAGGCCTGCAAGGCACGTCGGTCGAGGGCGAACTGGTGCGCCTGGGCAGCCGTCGCTGGTGCGGCGTGCTCCAGGGCGCCGCTCCGGGGGGCGATGCCCTGGAGCTGTTTCTCAAGATCGGCATTCGCGACGCCGTGGCGCTGCGGTTCAGCGACCGGCTGCGGCCGGAGGCGGCCGAGGTGGTGGCGGGCCTGCGCCAGCGGGGCATCGACACGGAAATCCTGTCCGGCGACCGGGAAGAAGCCGTCGAGGCGGTGGCCGACGCGGTCGGCATCTTCCGGTATGAGGGCGGGCAGACGCCGCAGGCCAAGCTGGCCCACATCAACCGGCTGGCGGCCCAGGGCCGTAAGGTGCTGATGGTGGGCGACGGCATCAACGACGCGCCTGCACTCGCCGCGGGACACGCGTCGATGGCGCCCTCCTCGGCGTCGGATATCGGCCGCACGGCGGCGGACTTCGTTTTTACCAGCGAGTCTCTCACCGCGGTGCTGGACGCCGTGGACATTGCCCGTCGGACGCGGCGGATGGTCACCCAGAACTTCCTGCTCGCCATCGGGTACAACATCGTCGCCGTCCCCGTCGCCATGGCAGGCCTGGTCACCCCGCTGATCGCGGCGCTGGCCATGTCCTCATCGTCGCTGATCGTGACCGGCAACGCGCTGCGCCTGAGGTTGATGCATCTCGGCCCGGCGTCGCCGAACGCCGCCGCACAGGAGACGGACAGCGCCGATGCGGGATCGCGCCCGCTCCGGAGCGCCGCATGACCAATCTGCTGGTTCTGATACCCTGTGCCCTGTTCCTCGGCGGGCTGGGGCTGGCGGCATTCCTGTGGTCGCTGCGCGCCGGCCAGTACGATGACCTGGACGGCGCGGCGGCACGCATCCTGGACGATGAGGACGACGCTTAGTCGCCCATGGCCTCGGCCAGTTCCTCGAGGGCGTCCTCGTCGACGATCACCACGTGGTTGGCGCCTTCCAGCCGGATGACGCCGTCATTGCGCAGTCTGGTGAAGGTGCGGCTGACGGTTTCGATGGTCAGGCCCAGATAATCGGCGATGTCGATGCGGCCCATCCCCAGATCGATCTGGTTGACCGCGCCGCCGCAGCGCATGTTCTCGCGGTGCAGCCGCCACAGGAACGACGCGACCTTCTCCACCGGCGATTTGCGGCCCAGCAGCAGCATCTGCTCCTGCGCCTCGCTCAACTCGTCGGCGGCGATGTCCAGCAGACGGGATTTCAGGTTGGGAAATTCGTTCAGCAGCTCCAGCAGCTTTTCCCGCGGGAACCGGCACAGCCTGACCGGACCGATGGCCTCGGCGGAGCAGGTATAGGCGCCGTGGCTGGCAAGGCCCAGCATGTCGCCCGGAAACACGAAGCCGACGATCTGGCGGCGCCCGTTCGGCAGCAGCTTGACCAGCCGGATCATGCCTTCGGTCAGATTGTAGATGAAGCGCGGCTCGTCGCCGCCTTCGAACACCGTCTGGCCGGGTTCGTAGTCCTTCGAGACGGTGATGGCCTCGAGCCGGGCCAATTCCGTATCGTCCAGCGAGCCGCAGGCCGCGACGCTGCGGACCTGGCACTTGTCGCACAGGCCACCCCTCGGCACGAGCCGAAGAGGCGAAGGGCGGCTGGTCGAGGTCTGCACGGGTGGACTCCTATTGCTGCGACGCCGAATAGGTGCCGAAGGCCATGGCGCCCATCAGATCGCCTTCAACGCTCAGCGCGCCGCTCATGAAGGCCTGCTGACCCTGGAGCTCGCCGCTGCGCAACTTTTCGAAATTGGCCAGCGAGATCGACATGGTGGTGTCCGCCTCGCGGTCTTCGTTGGACACCGAGTTCGGGGCGGATTTGGCGTCGATGAACACGACGCCGTCGGCGCCGAAATCCAGTTTCAGGGTCCGGTCGAGACCACTGTCCTTGCCCTCGAAAAGGCCGCGCATGGCCTGCGTTGCTTCATCCAGCGTCATGGCGCCTGTCTCCTGCAGCTTCCGTGCGCCCAAGTATGGCCCCCGACACTCTCTTGGCAAAGGATTTCGGCGCAGGACCGTTCTCAGGCGCCGGTGAACCGCGGCTTGCGTTTCTCGACGAAGGAGCGCACGGCCTCGGCATGGTCCTCGCCCAGCTGGGTGGTCAGCTCGTAGCTGATCCCGGCGTCGAAGGCGGCGTGCGCCAGCTGCTTGAGGGCGATATTGGCCGAGACCTTGGTCCAGCGGATGGCCTTGGTGGCGCCATTGACCAGTTTGTGCGCCAGCTTGTCGACGGCCGCATCGAGCTCCGCTTCCGGCACGGCCTGATTGATCAGTCCCATGCGCGCGGCCTCCGGCGCCTCGATCAGGTCGCCGGTCATCAGATATTGCTTGGCGCGGGCGAAGCCGATCAGCTGCGGCCAGATCACGGCGCCGCCATCGCCGGCCACCAGGCCCGCGCGGACGTGAGGGTCGCCGATGCGGGCATGATCGGCGGCTATGATCATGTCGCAGTACAGAGCGACCGTGGCGCCCAGGCCGATGGCGTCGCCGTTCATGCGGCAGATCACCGGCTTCTCGCAGTCCAGCAGGTTGAAGACGACGCGCTTGGCTTCGTAGCTGGACAGGCTGCCGACGGTCCGAGTCTCGAGGCCTTCAAGCAGCCAGGGATAATCGCCGCCGGCCGAAAAGGCGCGGCCGGCGCCGGTAAGCACGACCACGTCCGTGTCGTCGTCATACATGACGTCGTCCCAGATGTGCGCGAGCTCGTAATGCAGCCGGGCATTCACCGCGTTCAGCACGTCGGGCCGGTTCAGGGTGACCCGCAGCACGCGACCGTCCCGCGCGATCTCCATATGCTCGTAGGCGGTGTAGTCCATCCCATGCCCCTTGAGTTCCCGAACCACTGTCCCACGGTCAGTGTCCGCCGGTTTGAGTCGCCTGTCATGCAGTGTTGGGGTAAAACAGATAAAAGTCATCCTTGCCTAAAGAAATCCGCGCCGCCCTGTTGCGGCCGCTGAATGAACGTGACAAATTTTCAGGCGCCCGCGAATTGGCTAGACTCGGCGGGGCGTTTGACCAAGATATTCGAAATATGGAACGCGTTCAGCCTGAAGCGGCGGACGTGGCGAGCCGGGAAACGAGGAGAAGACCGCCATGAACATCGAAGATCCCAAGACGCTGAAGCCAGGCGAGGCGCGCTCGGAAGCGATTTCCGTGCAGGAGCTGCTGGATCGCGAACGGGTCGCCGTGCCGCCGGTGCTGCGCAAGAACTTCAACGTTCACATGGGCTCCGACCGGCTGCCGACCACGCGCTGGACCAGCCCGGAATTCGCCCGGCAGGAAATGGACAAGATGTGGTCCAAGGTCTGGCAGTTCGCCTGCCGCGAGGAACACATCCCGGACGTGGGCGACTACATCACCTATGAGATCGGCGAGTACTCGTTCCTGGTGGTGCGCACGGCGGAAGAGACCATCAAGGCCTATTACAATGCCTGCCTGCATCGCGGCAACCAGCTTAAGCCGGAAGGCACCCAGGGCAACGCCTCGGAGCTGCGCTGCACGTTCCATGGCTTCACCTGGACCATCGATGGCGAACTGGCCGACATTCCTTGCCGCTGGGACTTCCCGCATGTGGAGGACGCCGAATACAAATTGCCGCAGGTGAAGGTCGGCACGTGGGGCGGCTTCGTCTTCATCAACATGGATGACGACGCCGAGAGCCTGGAATCCTATCTGGGCGACCTGATCCCCGAGTTCGACCGCTGGGACTTCAAGAACAAGTACATCATGAACCACATCGCCAAGCGCGTGGACATGAACTGGAAGGTCGGCATCGAGGCCTTCGCCGAGAGCTACCACGTGGTCGCGACCCATCCGCAGATCATGCCGTCCACCGCCGACGCCAATACCCAGTACGACGTGGATCCGGACCGCAACTACAACCGCATGATCACGGCGATGGGCGTGCCCAGCCCGCACATCACCGGCGTGACCGAACAGGCCATCGTCGAGGCGATGACGCCGCGTTCGTACCGCATGGGCGTGAACATGGACGACTTCAAGGTGCCGGAGGGCGTGACCGCGCGCGAATTCGTCGCCGAGATGCGCCGCAAGTCGGTGGGCGCCATGTACAATCACGACTATTCGTCGGCCACGGACAGCGAGATGCTGGACGCCATCCAGTACTGGGTGTTCCCGAACTTCTTCCCCTGGGGCGGCTTCGGCACCAACATCGTCTACCGCTTCCGTCCCGATGGGTTGAACCCCAACTCGGCGTTGATGGAGGTGTTCATCCTCAGCGATTACGACCTCACCAAGCCGCGCCCCGATCCGGCGCCCATGCGCCTTCTGGGCGAGGACCAGGAATGGATCGTCGCCGAGGACGAGATCGGCGGCCTAGCCGGCGTGTTCCAGCAGGACATGGTCAACATGCCGCAGGTCCAGAAGGGCATGAAGTCGCTGAAGCGCGGCGTCACCCTGGCCAACTACCAGGAAAGCCGGCTGCGCCACCTGCACTGGAAGATCGACGAATACATCAACGCCGAATAGGCGGCGACCGAACCCCGGCCCAGCGCCGGGGTTTTTCGTTTTTTGCCCAACCCCGGCCCAGCGCCGGGGTTTTTCGTTTTTGCCCAACCCCGGCCCCGCGCCGGGGTTTTTCGTTCAGGTGAGTGCGGTAGCGCATCGCGTCCGCCGCCGCTAAGGTGCCTGCTCCCGCCCGACAGGAGCACGCCGTTTTGGATATCGCACCCCCGACACAGCCCGCGCCGTCGCACACGCAGGGCCGCTGGACCATCGTCGGCCTGCTGCTGGTGGTGCAGATCTTCGCCAACATCGACCGTCAGGTACTCAACGTGCTGGTCGAGCCCGTGCAGGCCGAGTTCGGCCTGTCCAACACGGTGATGGGCCTGCTGACGGGCGCGGCCTTCTCGGTCTTCTACGCCGTGCTGGGCGTGCCGCTCGCCATGCTGGCGGACCGCGCCAACCGCCGGAACATGATCGCCGCCGCCATCGCGGTCTGGAGCGCCATGACCGTGCTGTGCGGCATGGCCCAGAGCGCGGCGCATCTGATCCTGGCCCGGATCGGCGTCGCGGTCGGCGAGGCGGGCGCGGGGCCGGCGTCCCATTCCATCGTCTCGGATCTGTTCGCGCCCAAGGAGCGGGCGACGCCCATGGCCGTGCTGGCCATGGGACCGAATTTCGGCATCCTGTTCGGCTTCATCCTGGGCGGCCTGATCAGCGCGGCGTTCGGCTGGCGCGCGGCTTTCATCGCGGTGGGCGTTCCCGGGCTGCTGGTGGCGCTGATCGTCGTGCTGGGCATGCGCGAGCCCAAGCGCGGCATGGCCGACGACATCCTGGTCGACACGGACGCGCCGTCGCTGGGCCTGGGCGACCTGATGCGCACCATCGCCGCCAAGCCGTCGCTGTTGTTCATCATCATGGGCTTCTCGTGCGCCGGCATGTTCGGCTATGGCACCATTGCCTGGATCACGCCGTTCTTTCACCGTTCCTACGGCCTGTCGGAAGGCGAGATCGGGCCGCTGATCGGCCTGATCGTCGGCATCGCCGGCGCGGTCGGCACTTTCGCCGGGGGCTTCCTGGCCGACCGGCTCGGCAGGCGCGACGTGCGCTGGCGGCTGTGGATCATCTGTATCGTCGGGCTTGGCTCGGTGCCGCTCGCGGTGGCTGCCTATCTGGCGCAGAATCAGTGGCTGACGCTGGCGCTGATGGTTCTCCCCGCGTCCATCGCCGTGTTTCACGCGGGACCCAGCTTCGCGCTGCTGCAGGGGCTGGTCCATGTCCGGCTACGGGCAGTGGGGGCCGCGTTCCTGCTGTTCTGCCTCAATGTGGTCGGCGGCGGCCTCGGGCCGCTCTATGTAGGGATCATGACCGATCTGCTCGAGCCCAGCCTGGGGCTGGAGGCGCTGCGCTACGCGCTGCTCAGCCTCGCGGTGCCCATGCTGTTCAGCGGCCTGTTCTATTTCCTCGCGACCCGCACGCTGGTGCGCGACCTCGCCGCGCCGCATCCCGAGACGTAGACGTCAGATCTGCTGCGGCGCCGACGGCCGCGCCGAGGGCATGGAGAAGACTGGCGATTCGATGTTGAGGCCATGCAGCCGCAACTGCCCGTCCTCGCGCCGCAGGGTCATTTTCAGCAGGGCCGGTCCCCGTTCGAAGCGCGCGGCGACCTCGACGCTGATCTGGGTGCCCTGGCCGGTCGAGCTGGACCAGCCCACCGTCCTCGGCGGCTCGAAGCTGGCGAGGTCGCCCAGTCTGGAGAAGACCGTCATCATCCGTGCCTGGCCGGGCTCCGCCAATGTGCGGTTGAACGCCTCGGTGCCGTAGGGCGCCAGTGCCTCGCCGCGCCATTCGGCGATGACGGGCATGATGTCGACGACGAAATTCTCCACATCCTCGCTGGAAGGGCCGATCACGCCGCACGCCGTGACGAACAGGATCATGGCGGCGGCGAGGAGCGATCTCGCGAGGGACGGTGCGAAAGAGGGTGTGATGGCGCGACCTGCGGCTTGGCTGGGTGAGACGCCAGTGTCGGCGGCGGCGCCGTGGAAGGCAAGCCCAACCCCGGGTGTAAAATTCAAGCTTCGCCGCTGAATTATTTGTCGCGGGAAAATCGGGCGGTCTATAGTGCGGGTCTCAACGGAGGAATTGCCCCATGGCCGAGAATTACGACGACGTCACCCAGTACACGCTCGACCCGGAACGGGAACAGGAGTTGCTGGAAACCCAGCATGAATGCACCTTCATCTGGGCCAACAAGGAAGGCCATCCGATCGGCGTCATCATGGCCTATGTGCCGAAGGACGGAAAAATCTGGCTGACCGCCGCGCGCCACCGCGCCCGCGTCCCGGCAATCCGGCGCGATGCGCGTTCATCCGTGGTCATCACGTCCGTCGGCACCCGGATGGGCGGCGGCAAGACCATCACCTACAAGGGCACGACCATCGTCCATGACGACAATCCGGAGGTGAAGGCCTGGTTCTACCCCAAGCTGGCCGCCGCCATGGCCGCGCCGGCCGATGCCGCCAACGCGGGTGATTTCAACCGGGGCCTGGTGCCCGACCTGTTCGTGAAGTTCCTCGACACGCCCGAGCGCGTGATCCTGGAATTCACGCCCGAGATGAGCATTCCCTTCGACGGCGACAAGATGGCCAAGGGCACGGCCAAGGCTTATGCCGAGTTCGCCGCCCAGCACGCCAAGGGCTGAGCCCTAGGCGAGCCGCTCGATCAGGGCCATGGCGGCCGCCGGGTTGGCGACCTTGTGGCCGCTGATGACATAGAGATAGACATCGCGCGCCGCCGGCGGCCTGGCTTCCGGCGGCGCGACGCTCTCCAGGTCGGCGGGCGTGCCGCCCGCGGCATAGGTGCGCGCCCGTTCGGCCCAGGCGTCGAGGGCCTGCTTCGAATATCCCGCCGCCTCGCCTTCCGCCGTGCCCATGATCCGGGCATAGACGAAGGGCGCGGTCGGGTCGGCGATCTGGGGATATCTGGAATCGCCGGCCATGACGATGGCGATGCCGGCCGCGCGGGCCATGTCGATGAACTCCGGCGTGCGAAAGCTGTCGTGGCGGACTTCCAGCGCATGGCGCAGCGGTCTTCCATCCAGCGCGTCCGGCAACAGGGCGATGAAGGCGGCCATGTCCTCGGGATCGAATTTCTTGGTCGGCGGCAGCTGCCAGTTGATGGCGCCGAGCGTCTCGCCGAGCGGGGCGACGCTGGCGAGGAACCGCTCGATGGACTCGCCGGCCTCGGCCAGGACGCGGCGGTTGGTGGCGAAGCGCGGTCCCTTCAGCGAAAACACGAACCCGTCGGGCGCCTCGTCGCGCCATTTGGCGAAGGTCTCGGGCTTCTGCGCGCCGTAGAAGGTGCCGTTGACCTCGATGGACGTCAGCTTGCGGCTGGCATATTCCAACTCGCGCTTTTGGGTCAGGTCGTCCGGATAGAACACGCCGCGCCAGGGCGCGAACGTCCAGCCGCCGATACCGATCCGGATCGAGGACGTCGTCTTGGGCATGATCGGCTCCATGGTCTCGGCAGTGATTGCGCTTACGGGAATCTCGGCGCGGGCAGACCGGATTGCAACCGGCATGTCGGACAGCGGCCGGCCAGCCGCGGCGGGCCAGATTTGTCTTGCCGCCCCACGCCGGGTCGGCGGAAGCTTCTAGTTCCCCAACGCTGAAGGAGGACAGCATGCCCCGGTTGAGACAGGTGCCGCGCGCCGAGGCGGCGCCCGAGGTGCTGAAATATTACGACGCGCTGTTTCCTGGCCGGGATCCCGTCACCGAGCCCGGCACCGCGACGGGGACGCCCGGCAACTGGTGGACCGTCTTCGCGCTGCGGCCCTATATCTTCAGCCATGCGACGGCGCATTTCGGGATGTTCGGCATGTTCGCCAACGCCTCGGTCAGCCAGCTCGATCCGGCGATTCGCGAAATCGCCATCCTGCGCGCGGGCTATGTGGCCGGCAGCCAGTTCGTCTTCTCGCAGCACTGCAAGGCGGGACGCAAGAACGGCCTGGCCGAAGAGAAGATCGCCGCCATTCCTCATTGGGCCGTGGCCGATGTCTGGACGCCCCTGGAACGGGCCGTGCTGGCCTGGACCGATGGCCTGATCCAGGATCGGGGCCGGGTCGCCGACGGCGTGTTCGAGGCGCTGAGCGCGCTGATGTCGGACGAGGACATTCTGGAACTGACCTATCACGTCTGCGGCTACAACACCCATGCCGTGATGTGCCGGGCCCTGCGCCTCGAATATGACGACGTGCCCGAGCGGATCGAGGAAGTTCCCATGCCGGACGGGCCGGGCGTGCAGGACTGGGCGGGCCGCGCATGGTCCAAGCCGGCGTGAAGGCGGTCCTGCAATACCGGGCGAGCGCGGGGTTTCGCGCCCAGCTGGAGGCGGCGCGCCCGTCCTGGCTCTCGCTCGCCATCGTCGAGGAGACGGACCGGGACGGCTTCGCGCGGGAGATGCGGGACGCGGAGGTGCTTTTGCATGTGCTGGAGCCGGTCACCGGGACGGTCATGGCGTCGGCGCCGCGGCTGCGGCTGATCCAGAAAATCGGCGTCGGCGTCAACACCATCGACGTGGACACCGCCAAGGCCCGCGGGATCGCCGTGTGCAACATGCCCGGCAGCAACAGCCAGGCGGTGGCGGAAGCGACCCTGCTGCTGATGCTGGCGACCCTGCGGCGCCTGACGGTGCTGGATGCCATGACCCGCGCGGGCGCGGGCTGGCAGCTGCCGATGGACAGTTTCGACGGAATGGGCGAGATCGGCGGCCGCACGGTGGGCCTGGTCGGTTATGGCGACGTGCCCCGGCGCCTGGCGCCGGCGCTGCGCGCGCTGGGCGCCGACATCGTCTATACGGCCCGTTCGGAAAAGCCGGACGCGGTGGGCCGCTGGCGCTCGCTGGACGCGCTGCTGTCGATGTCGGACATCGTCTCGCTGCATGTGCCGCTGACTCCCGAAACCGCCGGGCTGCTGTCGCCGGCGCGACTCGCCGCGATGAAGCCGGGAGCGGTCCTGGTCAACACGGCGCGCGGCGGGCTCGTCGACGAGCCCGCGCTGGTCGAGGCGCTGCGCGGCGGACACCTGCGCGGGGCGGGACTCGACGTCTTCGCGGCGGAGCCGACCGGCGCCGGAAACCCGCTGTTCGGGATGGACAACGTGGTCGTCGCGCCTCACGTGGCCTGGCTGACGCCGGAGACGCTGGCCCGCAGCATTCATGTCGCCATGGACAATTGCGCCCGGCTGCGGTCAGGCGAGGCGCTGGTGCACCGGGTCGCCTGACGTCACGGCCCCATGTTCAGCGGGCCGTAGTCCGGCAGCCCGTCATCCTGTGGCTCGGTCTGCGGTGTCTCCGGGAGCTTGAGGCGCTTGCCGTCGCGCCATTCCCAGGGCGTGATGTGCTCGCTGGACCACAGACCTTCATTGTTCACCCGCGCCGCGTCTTCGGCGGCGGCGTAGTCGCCGCCGGTCGCGCGGTCGGCGAAGGCCCAGCCGCTCCCGACCATCCATGCGGCCAGATCCTCGCCATTCAGGTCGCAGACGGCCAGGATGTAGCCACTCACGTTGCGGATGGTCTGGCACCGCACCG
The DNA here is from genome assembly GCF_039655775.1 of Iodidimonas sp. SYSU 1G8. Lineage (NCBI taxonomy): Bacteria > Pseudomonadati > Pseudomonadota > Alphaproteobacteria > Iodidimonadales > Iodidimonadaceae > Iodidimonas > Iodidimonas sp. SYSU 1G8. The sequence continues at coordinate 481,388 of NZ_JBBYXJ010000002.1, forward strand.
GCTGGCCGCCGATGAAGGAGGACAGCGAATTGCGTGATTCTTCCCCGCATGGCCAGGGCCGGTTGCCGTTCAGGCAGATCTGGTCGGGCTCGAGGGCATCGATCCCGAACAGTTTCACCATCTGCCCCTGCATTTCCAGGGTTTCGCCGTCGATCACGTTCACGGGACTGGTCGTGTCGGCCATCGCCAGCGATGGAACAACGGCGAGGCCGCAGGTCACAATTGCGTGTTTGAAAAGTGTCCGGATAGCCATGCGACGGCGCAACCCCCTGGCCTGTATGTACGATCGCACAAGATATAGATCATTCGCCGGTCATTGGCGACACAGGCAGGGACCACGGGCTTTAGCGGTGCATATGCTCCGCGTAGCACGCTTCGGGCACCGGTAAGACTCCGTAACTATCCTTGCCGCGCCTTGCCGCGTCCGTGGTACTATCGGGTGCGGAGCCATGGCGGCGGACAAAAACTCAAGTGATAATCCCGCGTTAGGTGGCCGCCAGAGCCAGCTGTCCCGAAAAATTCCGTTGCCGCTCAAGGCCCGCGATGGTATGGCTTCTGGCAGGTAACCGAAGCCTTTGTGGGTTTGGAGGGGGTATTATGAAGAGTGCCAACAAGTTGATGGCGGCTGCCGTCTGCTCGGCAGTCAGTGTCGTCATGGGCGCGTCGGCCGCGCTCGGCAATGGCTTCCTCGAGAATCGTCCGTGGCAGTTTGACACCGCCAACGACAAGATCGCCAAGGCGTCCATCGCCGATCTTCGCGAGAAGAAGAAGGGCGGGTATTACGACGGTTTCGACACGACCATCAACAACAGCTATGCCACCAACATCGCGGGCGATCAGATCAACTGTAATCTAACGGCGTCCGCGATCGGCAATACGGCGTCCAACGGCGTCACCAGCAACGCATCGTCGCCCACCGTGGATACGCCCGGTTCGATCGGCGCGGATGCGACCGGTAATATCAGCACCACCTCGACGAACGGCACCAAGCCGACCAACGGGGCGAACAGCTCGGCGACGAGCAGTTCGACGGGCCAGTCGTCGGCCGTGGGACAGGCGGGTCAGCTGAGCAACACCTCGCAGGGCAATACGGGAAGCCCGCAGACCGCGAGCGTGGATAATTCGACGATTTCGAGCAGTGTCGACAACATGAACACGTCCGGGGGGACTTCGGAAGTCGCGCTCAACTCGAATATGGGCAATGAAGACAGCCCGCAGACCGCCAGCGTGGCGGACAGCCAGGCATGTGGGTTTAGTGAGTCGGCGTCCGCGCCGCTCAACTAGACGCGAAGTCGGTGGCCGGGAGCTTGACTTCCGGCGCCGTGGGGCAGGAGGGGGAATACCGTGATCGTTAGCTGGTCTAAGAAGATCGTCACATGTGGTGCCATCGTGGCGCTGACTGCCTGTACGGCGTCGGTTGACCACTACAAGCGGCACTCCGATGAGGCGCCAACCGTGCAGGGTCCGCCCGTCACCGATAATACGACGCCGCTCGAAGGCTCTTATCAGTGCATGGCCGAGAAGATCCGCGAGACAGGCCGGAACAAGATCCGTGTCGCTGTCGGCAACATCAAGGATTACACGGGCAAGTTCAGCGAATCGGAAGGCGGTAACCCGATCACCCAGGGCGGCGCCCTGATGGTGATGTCGGCGCTCGGCAAGCTGGGCGACGCGGTGCGCCTGCAGGAACGCTTCGACACCCAGGTGACGGAACTGGAATTGCGCTACCTGGACCGGCGCTATCTGGGCGACGGTTCGGTGCATGAAGTCCGCGGCAAGACCGGCGGTTCGCAGAAGGTTCCGTGGAAGCCCTATTACGGCGGCACGGTCATCGAATCCGACTACTTCATCGTCGGCGGCATCACCGAGCTGAACTACAACGTGCATTCCGGCGGTCTCGAAGTCGTCGTCGACGGCATCGGGGGCAAGGGCCGCGTCTTCACCGTCAACGTGGCCGTCGATCTGCGTATCGTCGATACCTCGTCGCTGGAAGTGCTCAAGACGGTCAGCCTGCAGAAGCAGATCACCGGCTATGAAGTCGGCGTGAACGTGTTCGAGTTCTTCAAGAACACGCTGGTCGACGTGAGCGGTGGCCTGAAGAGCCAGGAGCCCCTGCAGCTCGGCGTGCGCACCACGCTCGAACTCGGCGTTCTGGAACTGATCGGTTCGGTCGCCGGCGTCGACGAAAAGCCGCTGGTCAATTTCGACGGCGTCAACCCGTGCCCGACCGTGGGCGGCGTACCCGCCGCCGTCGTGCCGACGCCGGTCGCCGAGGTTCCGCCTCCGGTCGAGGCGCCGGCCCCGGCTCAGTCGAGCAATTTCACGGTCTACTTCGCCACCGGCAGCGCCGAGCTGACGCCCGAAGCGCTCAAGACCATCAAGGATGCCGCCGCCGCCGCCAAGGCCGGTCAGGCCGCCAACCTGCTGCTCGAAGGCCATACGGACACCCAGGGTGGCGAGCTTTACAACCTGGATCTCTCGCGCCGCCGTGCCGTGGTGGTTCAGGGCGCGCTTGTCCAGGAAGGCATCGTGAAGAACCGCATCTCGCTGGTGTGGTATGGCGAGAGCCAGCCGGCGGTGAAGACGGCCGATGGTGTGGCCGAGCCGCTGAATCGCCGCGTCGTCATCCAGATCCTGGAAGATACCGCGCTGTTGAAGTAGGTCCCGATACGAACCACAGGAGGTTGCTGTGACACTGACGTGGTTCGGTACGGGTTTGTTGATTGCCGGGGTGTCCGCGTTGGTCTCAGCGCCTGTCGCGGCCCAGCCACTCAACATTGCCTCGCCCCAGGAAGCAGCGCCGGTCGATGCCGGCCTGCCCCTGGGCGGTGAGGAAGAGACGGATCAGTCTCCTTCATTCGTGACCAGGCCTCCTGCGTCCGCCTCCCAGACACCTGCTCCGGGTACATACGGCGTGGAGTGGGCGGATCATGTCTCGCCCTCGTTCCGGCGCTGGGTTCAGGGCGGCGATGTGGTTGCCGCCCCGCCCGCCGATCCGGCGATTCGCAACCGGCCGGACGCGGAGCAGACGGCCAGCGATCTGAATACGGTCGAGAACGCTCGGGAAAGAGTAAAGACCGCTTCGGCGGGCGTCCCCGCCTCGGCCGCCGCAACGCGGTTTCTCAAGAGGATCAGCCGCTCGCATGCCCGCGCGATCGTGGGACCCGAGGGCGCCCTGATGGGCGCGGAACTGGCGGACGGTATCCAGATGACGCCGCTCACCCGCAGCCGCAGCAAGGGGACCCTGTTCGACCGGTCGTTGCCCGACGCCGGTGCGCCGCCCAAATTGGCCCAGGCGCCGTTACCCGGCCCGGGACCGTTGCAGGACATGCCGGCGCCGGAGACCTATGACGGCGCGCCCCTGTTCGGCATGGAGGGCGATCAGCCGCGGGAAAAAGGGTATACGCTCGCGGTCCGCGATGGCGCGGTCATCGGCATGGAACTGGGCGATCACGTCAGCGTGGTCCATGTCTCCCGTTTCGCCAAGGGCGAGGCGCCGGACTCGGGCGAGGTGGCCATCTATCCCCGGTCGCGCTACCGGCCCTTCGGTCCGATCAATTCCTTCGAACATCTGGATCCGTTTCTCGCGATCAATGTGGAGCCGCTCCAGACCGCGGCCGATCCCAGCGATCCCGCCCCTGTCGCGCGCAGCGCCTACGCCATCGGGTTCTGGGACCTGCCAGGCGACGTGCCCATGCCGCTGTCCGACAAATCCATGTACGAATTCCGCGACCGTCTGATCGCCGATCAGCGTGATCCGCGCAATTGTTGCGGTCCGACGCGGATCACGGTGATGCACAATCCGCTCGCCATCGCCATCCTGCCGAACTCGTTCAATTCCATGCCGGGCCAGACGGCGCAGGTCGTGCCGCTAGCGCCGGGCATGCCGGCCTGGTAATCGGGCGCGGCCGGGCCTGACGCGCCCATCTCCTTACGAATATTACGGTTTCAAAACACCCAGTCTGGGTAGAGCCGCCCTTTTCCTCTGGCCCTTCGTTGCGGCTTTGGGTTAGCATATCGTTACGGCTGCGAGAGGGGCTGCCGTTCCGCGTGCTTTTGTCGGCTAACCAAGGCATGCGGGAAATGTGGGCTATTATGGGGGCTACCAAATGAAGATGAATCGCGTACTGGCGACGGTGAGTGTCGTTGCCTTGACCACGGCTGCCGGCATGACTGGCGCCCGGGCCGACAACGTGCTCTATGATCTGAGCGCCATTCCGCCGACCATCACGGCCGCGGCGGCCAGCGCTTCGGTGATCACCAGCAACCAGCTGGACAGCGTAACCTCCATCACCGCCACCAACTCGGTCACCCTGATCGGCGCGCCGCTCGTCGGCACCCACGACCTTGAAGGCGGCACCGATTCGGTCTTCGTCGACATCAACGACATCTTCGCCGAAGCCACGGGCAACACGAAGACCAACAGCGTCGACCTCAACACCGCTACCGGCGCGCCGACCCTGAACGCGGCCACCGCCGCGACGCTGCAGGTCAATTTCGGCGGCGGCACCGCGACGCTGGATGCGGCCGTCACGACCGCGACCATCCGCGCCGACTTCGAGGATGCCGGCACGGGCAGCAATCTCGTCGTTGACGCCAACACGGTGCGTGCCGACGCGGTGGTGAACGAGGCCACGAACACGGTCGCCGGCGACATCAACCAGCTGCTGACCAGCACGGAAGCCGGTGGCTCCGTGGTCTCTCTGCCGGGCACCCCGAACGAACTGACGGCCGGCGCGACGGTGCTGACGGCGAACGCCCAGCTGATCGACAATCTCGCTTCCCCGATGGCCAGCGTCGATGAGACGCGCATTGGTCTCGGCGCCACGGTCGACGGCACGCCGGCCTCGCTGGTCGGTGTCAATCTGGACGTCACCGACAACCTGGTGCGGGCCCGCTTCAACGGCAACGACGCCACCAACCGGGTCGCGGTCGCCGATGGCGGCGCGGTCACGCTCAATGGCACGGCCGGCGTCGCCAATCTACAGAGCGCGGCAGGCGTGGACGCCTTCGCCGCAAGCATCACGAACACGGTGATCGAACTAGGCGACACGTCACCCGTCACCGACGAAGCGATCGCCGACCTGACCGGCAGCACGGCCGAGTTCACCGGCAACGACATTCTCGGCGCGGTCGCGTCCAACAGTTCGGTCAACTCGGTCGCGCTGGCGGACACGGTCAGCCAGAACCCGGTCAACGGCACCCAGGTCAACGCGGTCGATTTCACCGGCGGCACCCTCCTGCAGGTTGGCGCCGATCTGTTCGTCCAGAACGTCCAGTATGCCGAGGTGGACGCCAACGCCAACGTGAATGGCGATCTCAACGTTCTGATCGAGGACGTGTCCGGCTCGACGGTGCTCGCGGATGGCAACAGCGTCGGCGCGACCGCGACGGGAAATGCGACCGTCAATGCCATCGGCGTGGGCGATGCGACCACCTTCTCGTCCATCACCGCCGTGCAGTCGGTGCAGTATGCGGAAGGGGCGCAAATCGCCAATTCGGGCGCGAGCATTAACGGCTCCAACCTCAGTGTCTCCATTGCCAGCCTCAACGCCAATGGCGATATCGTCTCGACCGCGGTATCGACCACGGACAACCGCCTGTATACCGAGGCGATGGGCAACACCCATGACAGCAGCATCGCCATCGACGGCACCACGCTCAATTCCGTGGGGGGCCTCAATGGCGCGGGCGTCGACAGAAGTCTGTCCGAATCCTCCATTGCCGCCGATACCAGCCTCCTGACTGGTCAGGTGCTGGATGGCGGCGGCGCGCAGGCGACGACCATCTCGCGCATCCGCGTCGATGCCTCGCTGGCCGGCACGCCGACGTCCGACATCACCTCGTCGACCATCGATACGTCGGAGAACGAGATTTCGGCGCTGGCGATCGGCAACCTGTCCACCGAAGCCAGCATCGCCCTCGACGCGACCAGCGTGGGGTCGGGCGCGGCGGTGGTGAGCGTGCAGACGGTCGAGGACGGCGCGTCGCTGAGCGCTCGGACCGACTCGCCCATCGGCAATCAGAGCCAGGTCGAAGTGTGGGGCTTCCCCGCGCAGATCGTCGACTCGTCCATCAACACCGACGGCAACGTGTTCAGCGCGCGGGTTTTCGGCAATCTGGTCGACGGCACGGGTAACTCGCTGGATGTCGATGCGACCACGATCACCAGCAACAATCTGGTTCCTGGCAACGGGTCGGCGAACAATCGTAGCCTGCCGGGCAACACCGCATTCGCCGACATGCTCGTGATCAACGACCAGTCGGTCGAGGATCTGGAAGGCTCGGTCGTCACGGCGGTCAACGGCCAGGCGGCCGATGCCGGCCAGGGGGATTTGGTGTTCGTGCGGATCGGCCTCAGCGATCAGTTCGCGCTGAGCAACACGGATTTCACCATCAACGACAATCAGGGCGTGGTCGCCGCCACGCTCAACCAGGCGGTGTCCTCGGCCACGGTCGCTGCCGTGACGAACAACGCGGGAACGGCTCTGCTCAACGTGCAGTCGGTGCGCGACGAAGACGGCAATGGCAGCTCGGCCGGCCTCGTCGCCAACCAGTATGACGCGGACATGACGCTGAGCATCGGCGCCAATGCGGACGGCGCGCCCCTATCCATCGCCGATGGCAATTTCGAGATCGTCAGCAATGATCTGCTGGCGTCGGGCCGTGTCAATCTGGCGACCAACACGGTCGCGGTCTCCGGCCAGAGCCAGACCATCGTCGGCAAGCAGACCGCCGGCCAGGAAACCGCGGTGCTGGACGTGCAGGTGGAGACGTTCGGCGTGACGTCGCTGTTGAACGACCAGTCCTTCGTCGATCTGTCGCCCACGGGAATCGGCAGCGGCGTGGGCGTGGTGAACGACAATTCCGACTTCAGCATGGTGATCGCGACGGACGGCGCTTTCGCCAACAGCGTCGCACAGATCGATGACAACACCATGCGCGTCCAGGCCCTGGGCAACGATGCCAGCAACAGCCTGACCGTGGCGATCGACACGTTCGACCTGTCGCAGGCGGCGGTCGGTGCGACTCCGCTCAACCTCTCCCTCGGCAGCCTCGTCTCGCGTCAGGAAGGTATCACGGACACCGCGGCCGATGGCGAGATGCTGGCCAACGCCATCAGCGTGCGCGCAATTCTGGACATGAGCGACGTGACCGGCTCCATCTCCGGCGCCGACATCACCACCGATGGCAACAGCATGCGCACCATCGCGCGGACCAACAACGTCACCAACGTGCTGACCGCCACGGGCACCACCCTGCCGGACGTGGAAGGCGTGACCGCGCCGTCGGCGGCCGTGCTCGACGACACGAGCGGCGTCGCCATCGTGTACACGGACGCGGTATTCGGGGTCGCCTCCCAGCAGACCAATGGCATCGACATCACGTCGGTGATCGAAGGCTCGGGCGGCGGCACGCCGTCAGGCATGCGCATCGTCGCCGATGGCGCCGCCACCATCGACGGCACCGATCTGTCGGCCAGCGGCAACGCCATCGTGGCGGAAGCGCGCGGCAACGACTCGGGCAACGGCGCGTCGCTGAATTACACCAGCAACAGCGCGCAGGTCTTCGTCACCAACGTTCAGCAGGTCACCGACTACGATCCGTTCATCGAGGCGCGCGTGTTCGATGCCGAGATTCTCGTCGACGTGGATGGCGACACGATCGGCATCGCGCCGGTGATCAACGCGTCCAGTGTCGTGCTGGACGGCAACGCCATCGCCGCGCTGGCCTCGTCCAACCGCACCACCAACAGCGTCAGCGTCAGCGGCACCAACGTGCTCAGCGGATCGGACGCGGCGTCGCGAGGCGTGGTCATTGATAACGGCCTGTCGCCGCTGATCGGCGTCACCGGCGACATCGCCCTGATCAATGCGCAGGGCGCGACCGCGTTCACCTCGCCCGACCAGGACGAGGAACTGCTGGCGGTGGTCGATACCGCGAACATCGTGGCGGACGTCGCGACCCTCAACACCGGGTCGGTGAGCATCGACAACAACGTGGTGCTCAGCCAGGGCATCGTCCAGAACGCCAGCAACACGCTGGCGCTGAACGCCTCGGCCAATGTGGGCGCGGTGGGCGATACCCCGAACGCGCTCCTGATGTCCTACCAGGCCTTCGCGGATGATTCCGAGGTCAACACCGATACGTTCGACGTGACGATCGGCGTCATCGACGCGGCCAACACGGGCGCCGTCGAGGGCATCGCGGACATGGCGGATCTGGGCAGCGCCTCGGCGTCTGTCGCCGGCAACTCCGTCTCCGGCGTCGCCATGGGCGGCACCGCGACCAACCGTCTGACGGTGACGGCCGGCGCCGAAATCGTCGGCGGCACGGCCGCGCCGGTCCTGACGGTGGGCAACCCGGAGAATGATCCGGTCACGTTCCAGAATGCCGATTACACGGTGGTCAACCTTCAGGTCGGTCTGACTGACGGCAGCGACATCGAAGCCGACGTCGACAACACCCTGATCGGTGTCAGCATCGCTTCCGACATCGCCAATGACAGCCTGACGGTCGACAACAATCTGGTGCAGGCGCAGGTCCGCGGCTTCGCCTCGACCAACACGCTGGCGTTGACCGCCGGCTCGTCGAGCGACGCGACGGCACAGGTCGGCAACCTGCAGTTCGTCGACGGCTTCGACGATATCCAGGGCGAGATCACCGACACCACGATCATCGCCACGGTCGATGGCGGCGCGCTGAACAGCGGCGTCAGTGTCTCGGACAATCTGGTGTCCGCCTCCACCGCGGGCAACACGGCGCTCAACGCCCTGTCGACCACGGCGCAGGCGACCCTTCAGGAATCCAGCGGCGCGGGCTCGGTGCTCACACCGGGCGGCGCGGTCGAAATCGCGGTGACCGGCACCGATTACGCGGTCCTCAACCGCCAGTCGGTGAGCGATGTGGGTGAAATCGACTCGACCATTGGCAACGCGGCGGTCGGCATCGACGACCTGTCTGGTGCCGGCGGTGTCGACGCCACGGCGCTCGACGTGAATGGCAACACCCTGCTCGCATCGGCGACGGCCAATGACGCGGTCAACTCGCTGGTCCTGAACACGGGTACGTTCCAGCACCCGTCCTCGTCCATCGCCAGCCTGCAGACCACCAGCGATACCACCGTCAGCGCCTCGGCGAGCAATGTGAGTGTCGGTGTCGGCCTGGGCGGCGGCCTGCTCTCGGGCACCAGCAGCAACAGCAGCGTGACCGTTCGCGGCAACGTGGTGGGCGCCACGGCCATCGGCAACAGCGCGGTCAGCGCCATCAGCGGCAACTGATCCGCCAGAACTGGAAATGTCGCGGGCCGGCGTGCGAACGCCGGCCCGTTTCTTTTCCGCGAGGCTTCTATGGGAAGCCGGTCCACGATCTGTATGATGTGGCCGCGATTCATCCACGGTGAAGGAGAGCGCCCATGCGCATCGGCATTCTGACGGGTGGCGGCGACGTTCCCGGTCTCAACCCCTGCATCAAGGCGGTGGCCGGCAGCGCCGCCGAACTGGGCTGGGAGACCATCGGCTTTCGCCGGGGCTGGTCCGGTCCCCTCGAAATCGATCCGGACGATCCCGAATCCGTGGATGCTCACACCATCATCCTGGACCGGGGCCGCGTGCGCGGCATCGATCGTACCGGCGGCACGATCCTGCACACCTCGCGCACCAATCCGGGCCGGGTCGCCGTGAAGGACCTGCCGCCCTTCATCGAGGCACCTTACGCCGTCGATGACAATGCGCGCATCGATTGCACCGACCACGTGCTCGAGGTGATCGACCGTCTGGGCATCCAGGCGCTGATCGCGATCGGCGGCGACGACACTCTGTCCTATGCGGCGCGGCTGCATCAGGAGGGCGTGAAGGTCATGGCGTGTCCGAAGACCATGGACAATGACGTCTATGGCACCGATTACTGCATCGGCTTCGGCACCGCCGTCAGCCGCAGCGTCGACGCCATCGACGCGCTGCGCACGCCGACCGGCAGTCACGAACGGATCGCCGTCATCGAGCTGTTCGGCCGCAACAGCGGTGAGACCGCGCTGATCTCGGGCTATCTGGCGGCGGCCGACCGGGTGCTGATCAGCGAAGTGCCCTTCGACGTCGAGAAGGTCGCCGAACTGATCATGCAGGACAAGGCGGCCAATCCCGCCGGCTACGCCATGATCGTGATTTCCGAGGGCGCCACCATCCGCGGCGGCCGCACCGTGGAAAGCGGCGAGGAAGACCCGTACGGCCACCGCAAGCTCGGCGGCATCGGCAATATCCTGGGCGAGGAAATCAAGCGGCTGACCGGTCAGGGCATCGTCAACCAGTCGCTGGCCTATCTGATGCGCGCCGGTGCGCCGGACGCGCTGGACCGCATGGTCGCCTCGGCCTATGGCACCATGGCGGTGCAGAAGCTGGCGGCGGGCGAAAGCGGCCTGATGATGGCGATCCGCGACGGCAACTACGAGACCGTGCCCATCGACACCTGCATCCAGGGCAAGAAGCGCGTCGACGTGGCCCAGCTCTATGATGCCGACGCCTACCGCCCGGTGATCCGCCAGGTGCAGGGCAAACCCATGTTCCTGTACTGACGCGCCTCAGGGGCGCATGTGGAACAACGTCTTCCCGGCGGTCCTCAGCGGGGCCGCCAGGTTGGCGAACTCGCACAGCAGTGGCCGCGTCTCGCGCGGGTCGATGATGTCCTCGATCAGGAACGCCTCGGCGGTCCGGAATGGCGACCGCACCCGGTTGAGCCGTTCCTCGATATCCCGGCGCATGGCGGCCGGGTCCTCGGCCTCGCTCAATTCCTGGGTGTAGGCGGCCTCGATGCCGCCTTCGATGGGCAGCGAGCCCCAGTCGCCGGACGGCCAGGCATAGCGGTAATGCAGCCGTTCATGATTGGTGTGGGCCGATCCCGCGACGCCGAACGCCTTGCGGATGACCACGGAACACCAGGGCACCGTGGCCTGATAGACCGCCGCCAGGGCGCGCGAGCCGTGGCGGATGGTCGCCGCCATCTCGTGCTGCACGCCGACCGCGAAGCCCGGATTGTCGACCAAGTGGACCACCGGCAGATGGAACGTCTCGGCCATGTCGACGAAGCGGATACATTTGTGCGAGGCATCGGCGGTCCAGCCGCCGCCATAATGATACGGGTCGCTGGCCAGCACGGCGACGGGCCAGCCGTCGAGGCGGGCCAGGCCGGTGATGAGGGGGCGGCCGTTGAACTTGCCGATCTCCATGAACGAGCCCTTGTCGAACACAGCGTCCAAAATCTTGCGCATCTTGTAGACCTTGCGCCGGTCGCGCGGGACGACGGAAATCAGCGATTCCTCGCGCCGGTTGACGTCATCCTCCTGGGGGCCGCGCGGCGGCAGCTCGTGCACGCTCGGCGGCAGATAGGACAGGAAACGCCGGGCGCAGGCCAGCGCGTCGTCCTCGCTGGCGACCTCGTCATCGACCGAGCCGTTGCGGGTGTGCATCCAGCTGCCGCCCAGCTCCTCCTTGGTGACGTCCTCGCCCACATGCCGCGCGACGGGCGGGCCGGCGACGAAGACCTGGCTCATGTCCTTCACCATCACCGAATAATGGCTGGTGACCAGACGCGCCGCGCCGAGGCCCGCGACCGGGCCGAGCGCCAGGCCGACGACGGGAACCTGGGCCATGTTCGCCACCACATAGTCCCAGCCGGGATTGCGGGGCAGATAGGTTCTTCCGTCCTTCTCCAGCGTCTTGACCGATCCACCGCCGCCGGTGCCGTCGATCAGCCGGACCAGCGGCAGACGCAGCTCCAGCGCCATCTGTTCGGCCATGGCCTGCTTGGCCCAGATCGCCGCGTCCGAGGCGCCGCCCCGAACGGTGAAGTCGTCGCCCTGCACCACCACGGTGCGACCGTCGATGCGGCCGCGTCCCATGACCGTGTTGGCCGGCATGAAGTCGACGAGATTGCCGTCCTCGTCATACTGCGCCTTGCCGGCGATACCGCCGACCTCGCGGAACGAGCCGGGATCGAGCAGCTTGTCGATGCGCTCGCGCACCGTAAGCTTGCCGCGTGATTTCTGTTTGAGAACCTTGTCCTCGCCGCCCATTTTCAGGGCCATGGCCTCGCGCCGGCGCAGTTCTGCGACGTCAGCTTCCCAGCTCATCCGTGTCTCCCCATGTGACGGAGGACCATTCTCACGGATAACGCCGGGGCATGCAATTGGGCAGCTGCTACCGGATTTTCCTTACCCGGTCACCCCGGCGTTGTTCCGGGACCTGCCGATATGCCAGGCGCGATGATGATGCAGGTCTGCCGGCGTCAACGCGCGCTCACACACGATCATTTCCGGACAGGCGCAGGCCCGGAACGAGTCCGGGGTGACGGCAGAGGCCGCTAGAGCGGCTTCGGCTGCTCCAGCGGTTGATCCTCGCCGTCGAGCGGAATGTCACCGGGATGACGCAGGGCGTGCACGAGGTGCTGTATCGTATGGGTGGCGCCGTCGCCGGCCCGGTCCGCCGCCGCGACCGTGTCGAGCGCTTCCCTCATCTGGGCCTCGGTCACCACGCCACTGCGCAGTAGCGCGATCCAGATGGCCGCGATCTGCCGGTCGGCGTTGGTGCCTGGTGGGGTTCCGGTATTCATGATGTCTCCTGAAAGGTGGGCGTGCGCGGCGCGGCGAAAGGTCCGCCGGCTACTGCACGAGCTTGGCGGCGGTCGCCAGCGTGTCCTCGGTCTGCGCGGTCGCCTGGTCGAGCGTATCCGCGACCAGTTCGCTCGCTCCGGTCGCGGCGGTTCGGGTCTGGCCGCTCAGGGCGCCCCATAACTCCGCCTGCGCCTTGCGCCCGATTTCCGCCAGTTCGCCCATGTTCTGGATGATCAGCATGGTGTTGGCGCGTGTCGCCTCCATGGACTGCTCGATCACGTCGCTCGGCTTGCCGGTCGCCATGGCCGCGGTCCGCATGTTGTTCAGCGCCGCGAGCGCGATGCCCTGCTGTTGCTGCATGACCTCGCGGGCGGTGTTGGCGCCGATGCGCGCCATTTCGCCCATGGCCTGAAGCGGCCCGCCCGTGGACAGGCCGCTCATGGGCTTGAACGCGTCGAAGAAGTTGGGAAAGGGGGTCGCAACCATGGGATTCTCCTCAATCGAGCCTGGCCGCGTGCGCGGCGTCCTCTGAGAGGAACACGCGCCGGCTCCAATCGATCCTGAACCGCCACCGATTTCATAAAAAATCCCCGCGACTCCGGTCGCGGGGATCGTGTCTCCACCAGCCTCGGGGCCGGGATTACTTCTTGCCCAGGTTCTTTTCGAACTGGGTGCTCAGGACCGACCAGATATCGGTCTGGGCCTTGCGGGCGATTTCCGACAGATCGCCGAAATTCTTTGCGGCGGTCTCCGCGTTGGCGCGGAAGGTGTCCAGCGACTGGGCCATGACGGCCTGGGCTTCGCCCTTGGCGAGCTTGCCGGCGGTCTGCTGCCACTCGGCGACGGCCTGGGTGGCGATCGCCTGCTGCTGCTGGACGATCTCCTGCAGCGCGTTGGCGGCGATCCGCGCCACTTCGCTCATGGCCTGCATGTTGCCCTGGCCCGCCTGGGTCAGCGACTGCATGTCGAAAGTGGGGAGGCCGCCGCCGGCGGTCATCTTCTGGACGGTCTCATACCATTCGGCGAACGGGTTCGTGGTCTTTGCCATCATCGGCTCCTGTGTGTCGCCTTGCGGCGGTTGACCCCGAGTTCAGCGATCGGAAACGCGCCCAAGACGGCCGGGGCTGCCGTTTGTGCTGCACTGCAACATAATGGCGATTTTCTTCATTGCAAGAGCGAAATCGCCCCGAGCGCCGCTACGGCTTGGGCGGTAGCTGCGCGACATTCTCGTCGAACACCTCGTAGATCTCGATCACGTTGCCGAACGGGTCGCGTCCATAGGTCGCGGCGGCGGACCCCATGTTCTGCGGCGGACAATGGAAGGTCATGCCGCCGGCCAGCAGACGTTGGTATTCGTTGTCGATGTCGGTGACCTGCAGGCAGAAATGGGTGTAGCCGTGATGGTTGACCGGATAGTTGGGATCCTTGGGGTCGCCGCGCGGCGTCTCGTACTCGAACAGCTCGATATAGGCGTTCGACCCCTTGAGCATGCGGCCCTTCGCACCCGAGTTGCGAATGCCGACGATGGCGTCATTGACCGGATTGCCCGGTTCCCAGCGGCCGCCTCCCAGATCCTGAAAGCCCAGGACGTCGCAATAGAAGCGGACGGCGGAGTCCATGTCCGGCACGGAAATGGCGGTGTGATGAATACCGACGATCATGGCGCTCTTCCTCTCGTCAGGTGAATGAAGGCAGCCGGTAGACCCGGCTGGCGGTTCCGGAAAACAGGGCGGTCTTCTCGCCGGGCGTGAAATCCGCGGCGATCCGCTTGAAGGAATTCCACAGCACGCCGTAGGAACAGGACAGCTTGTCGACCGGGAAGTTGCTCTCGAACATGCAGCGCTCCGGCCCGAACACATCGATCATGTGGAGATACCAGTCGCGGGTGGCCGCGGTCAGTTGCGCCGAGGTCGGCGGCTTGTCCAGCTTGTGCCAGCCATAGCCGTTGACCGCCATGTTGATGCCGCCGAGCTTGGCGTGGACGTTGGGGCATCGGGCCAGCTCGGCCACGTCCTTTTTCCAGCGGACGAAAATCTCGTCGCGCTTGCCCTCGTAGGGACCGATGCCGAGCGGTCCGCCGAAATGATCGAAGATCACCGGAATGTCCGGAAACGCCCGGGCCAGGTCGGTCAGCTCGGGAATCTGCGGGTGATAGAGCCAGGAATCGAAGCTCATGCCGTAGCGCCCGAGCTGCGCGTAGCCGCGCCGGAACACTGGATCGAGAAGCATGCCCTCGCGCGGGTTGGTGTGCGAGCGCCGGACGCGGTCGTCCTTGTCCCAGCCCGCCGCGTGGCGGATGCCGCGGAAGCGGTCGGGGGCGGCGGCCTGATGCGCCTCCAGCACCTCGGCGACCTCTTCGCCCAGGGTCAGGTCCGCGAAGCCGACGATGCCGGCGCAGGCGCGGGTCCGGCCATAAATGCCGCTGGCGCTCATGGCGGCGATGCCGTTGACGAACTCGGTCTCGCCGACCGGCCGCAGCCGCACGGGTCCATCGGCGCGGTACATGGCGGCGCATTCCATGAAGACGGTGGCGACGATATTATGGCCGCTGCCGGTGTCGGCGAGCAATTCGTCGAGCAGATAGCGCGAGCCGGGGTGATCCCACAGATGGTGATGGGGGTCGACAATCGGCAGATCCGGCTCCAGAGCCGCTTCCTCCACCAGCGCCAGCCACGCCGCGTCTCCCGCCATCGCTCTCCCCTTTTCCGGTTCCCCAACCGTTCGAGCCTACTCCATGCAGCGGTGCAGAAAAAAGAGCCTAATCCGCTTCGGCGCAGGGTTCCGCGCGCGCGAGACCGCCAAACAGATCCAGCATGCGCTGGCGCCAGGCCTCGACGGGGTCGGCCGGATCGAGGAGGCCGCCAACGGTCATCCGTGCCCACATGAAGCCGCCGAAGGCGCAGTAATCCGCATAGGCGGGGGCGTCGCCGGACAGGAAATCGCGCTCACGCAATGTCAGCCGCAGGGGCTCGATCGCCGCGCGCAGCTTCTTCACGCTGCCTGCCTCGGCCATCTGCTCGATGCTCATGCCGGTCCAGTCGAAGCGGCTCTGGCGAAAGTAGGGCTGGTCCGCTTCGGGCGTCAGGGCATAGGTCGCGGGCGTGCACAGCAGGAACAGGGCCGACAGTTGCTGACTGTCGCACCAGTGATTGACGAGGCGGGCGAGCGCGCGGCCGCCGTCGCCGCCGAACAGGCTGGGACGGTCGGGATAGGTCTCTTCCAGATGACAGGCGATGCGCCACGAATCGCTTACGGCGGTCTCGCCATCGACCAGGACGGGCACCCGGTCCTGTCCGGAAAAGGCGATGACATGCTTGCCGCCATAGCCGATGCCGATCCGCTCGGGCGTCAGGCCCTTATGCGCCAGCGCCATCCGGGCGCGCCAGACGAACGGACTGACCGAGCGCCCCTGGTTCAGCACGAGTTCGTAGAGCCGCACGTCCATCTCCCCGGTTCGCGTGTGCGCCGGCGCCATCACGCCCGAGGAGAACTCAATAGTCCAGCTTGTACTGCACCCGGAACTTCTGGTTGCCGGTGCTGGTCGCCTCCGTCCCCACGCTCAGGTTCTTGGTGAGATCGATCTCGACCGACGCGGAGGTCGCGTCCTCCTCTTCGGTGGCGCTGCCGAATTCCACATAGATGTCCTTGGTGATGTATTTGCCGCCGCGAATGACGGGGGAGCCGGCCTCGTCCTCGTCATCGGCGCCGGGACGGTCGAGCGTTCCCACGGTCAGTCGGTCGAGGCTCAGCGCGCCGCGCAGCTTGCCGATCACGTCGAAGCCCGAGCCCGATGAACCCAGCGAGGCCACGGCGGTCGCCAGCTGGGCGGCCTCGAAGGTCGACAGGTTCGCCTTGCCGGTGCCGAACAGAACCCGGGAGATGATTTCGTCCTGGGGCATTTCCGGATTGGACGACAGCTTGATCTGCGGGTTGGAGGCACGGCCGCTCAGGGCGATCTCGGCGCTCAGCGAGGGGACGGTGTAAACCGCCCGCGCGTTGATGACCGGGTCGAGGTCGCCGCCGCCCACCAGTTCGATCCGCGATCCGTCCTGCAGCACGAAGGTGCGGCCCGCGAAATCGAATTCACCCTTCACCAGCTCGATGCGGCCCTGAAGCGCCAGATTGTCCGTCGTGCCGCGCACCCGCACCTGGCCCTGCCATTCGGAGTCCAGGCCGCGGCCGCGCACGAACAGTCGGTTCTCGGCGCTGACGTTGATCCGCAAACGGGTCTTGAAGGGAGTCTCGGCGGGCTTTTCCGGCAGGGTGATCAGCCCGGGCGGCCGGTTCAGCTCGACCACGTAGAGTTTGATCACATCATCCGAGGCCCGCGCGTTCAGCGTGTATTCGGCTTCGTTGACGCGCGCATCGCCGGTGATCTCGGCATATTCGGCCGTCTGGACATAGCGGATCTTGCCGGTCGCTCGCGCGGTCATGTCCCGCAGCTTCAGCACGCGCGCCCTGTCGAAGGCGGCGTTCAGGTCGGCTTCCATGCCGCCGGGCGCCAGGGGCTTGATCCAGCCGGACAGGGTGATGACGCCCTTGCCGCCGTCGCTGGCTGCGGTGGACGGAATTTCCAGGAGATTGTCGCGCAGGACGAAGCGCATCTCGGGCGTCTGGGCGCGGAAACCCGTCGACAGGTTGCGATAGGTCATATTGGTGATGCCGAACTGGCCGTTGAGCGTCGGCGCGGCGATGCTGCCCGAGACGGTGGCGTCCACCCGGGCGGTGCCGCCCAGAATATGCTCGTAGGCGCCGGTCAGCGGCCAGATATAGGCCAGTTCCGCGTTGCCCTTCACGGCGGCCTGCAACGGCGCGTTCTCGTTCACGGTCAGGGCGAACGGGCCGTCGCCGCGGCTGACCGGTACTTCCGCGGTGGCCTCCAGCGCCCGTTGGCCGCCGGTGTCGATGGTCAGCGTGCCGCTTGCCCGGCTGCCACCCAGGCGTCCATTGGCCGCGATGGTGACGGGCCGCCGGTCCAGGCTGTCGGCGACCAGAAGATCATCGACCCGCAGGCTGAAGGTGCCTTGCGGCGCGCCGCTCAGGTCGATCCGGCCATCAAGGCTCAGCTTGCCGGTCATGTCGACGCCGCCGAGCATCTTGGACAGGGCGGCGACATCCAGATCACTGGCGCGAAGCCGCGCGGTGCCGCCCTGTTCACGAATGCTCGCCTGCGCTTCGACGGGCGAGCCGTTGTACGACAGGCGAATCGGGCCGACCTCGGTGCCGGCTTCGGCCAGCACCACGGTCGCGGGGGAAGAGAGGGTCACCTTCTGGCCCACGATGGTGCCGTTCAGCGCCTCCAGCGTGATGGTGTTCGGCGCCGCCAGAACCGGCCGGTCGGCACGGCCTTCCAGTGTCACCGACAACGGCCCGTCGTAATCGCCGGTGATCGTGGCGTTCAGCGCCAGGCCGGTCCCGCTCGGCGTGACCGTCGCGGCGACCTGGTCCAGCTTGGCGCGGTCCCAGACGATGTCCGTGCCTTTCAGGCTGAGCGTGCGGATGTCGAGCGCCTCGCCCGCCAGCAGGTCACCCTGCAGCCGCGCCTGGGCCATGGTGATCTCGTTCTCGCCAGATGGCGAGAGAGCGGCGTCGCGCGCGCTCATGTCGATGCGGATCCGCTGGGCATCGCCTTCGGGGGCGAAGGCGACGGTGCCGTCGAAGTTACCCGATGCCGGCATCCCGGCCAGCGCCGTCGGCACGTCCTTGCCGGCGACGCGCAGCTCGAGCGTGCCGCTCATGGGCGATGCCAGACTGTCGGCGGCAAGCGCGCCCGACAGCGAGAGCGACTGGCCGGTGACGGCGATCGGGTCGGCGCGCCATGCGCCATCCTCGCCCATGGCGAAGGGGACCGCGACCTGGATGGGCTCGCCATTCAGGCCGAAATTCGCGTCCAGCCTGCCTTCGGGGGCGGCGACCACATCGCGGAACGCGGCGCTCAGCGAGACGTCGGTCAGGTTGAGCCCCGACACGGTGGCGGCGGCGATCCCGGTGCGCATCGTCACGTCTGGCGAGGCGGTCTCGCCGGTGATGGTGCCGGTCACCGCCAGCGGGCCGCTCGCGGTCACCGCGTCGCCGGCAAGGTCGGCCACGTCGGCGAAGCGGGCTTCATAGGTCGCATCGATGGTATCGCCGATCCGCCCGTTGATCCCCGCGGTCACGCGCGCGCCCTTGATCGTGCCGTTCAGATCGCCCTGTCCCGCGCCGGCGGGATCGTCCAGCGTCAGGCTGAAGCGGGGCGAGGCGCCGATCAGGGCGGACAGGCGGGCGTCCTGCAGCGCGAGCGCCGCCGCCTCGCCGGTCGCCTTGACCAGCAGACGTCCGGCATCCGGCCGCCAATCGACGTTGGCGGATGCGTTCAGGCGGCCCGCGGCGCCCAGCGCCGGCACGCGCCGCAGATCGTTCAGCGCGATCCTGGCCTCGCCCTTCACCGACAGGGGCGACAGCACGACATCGCCGCTCGCCGTCAGCGACGATCCGGCATCCGAGAGGGATGCCTCGGCGATGGCGATCCGTCCCGCCGCCGTGTCATAGGTGGCATTCACGGCCCAATCGGCTCGAAGCGTCTGGCCCGAGGTTGCGACGTCCTCGAGCGCGCCCTTGCCCTCGATGCCGTAGGTCTCGCCATCTCCGGCGGTGGCGACGATCTCGCCGCTGACCTGCCGCGCGGTGAGGTCGGGGCCGCTGAGTCGATCCAGCGTGACGGTGGCCGCCATGCTGGTGCGCGCGCCGTCGCGGGTCACCGAGCCGTCGGCCGCCAGCGTTCCATAGCGCCAGTCGCCCAGCAGCGCCGCGAACCACTCGGCGTTGCGCGAGCGCAGGGAAAAACGCGGCGACATCATCTCGTCGCCGCCCGTCAGCGTCCCTTCGAGGCGAATCTCGGCGCCCGGATTGATCAGCGTCGCGCCGTAGCTCTCGGGCAGGCCATCCTCGAACGCGATGTCGATGGTCACGGCCGGCGCGCCGATCAACGCCGTGGTCTCGTTTTTCGGCAGGAACGGACGCGGGTCCATCACCCCGGCGATCCGCAGCCGGTCCGTGAAGAGGATGGTCAGGTCGGCGATGGTCTTGCCGCTCCGGGTTCCGTCCAGCCGGCCGCGCCAGTTGTTCACCGAGCCCTGGCCGCCGAGCGTCATCTCGATATCGCCATCCTCGCCGGGGAACAGGAAGCCGCCCAGCCCGCCGCCTGCCTTGCTGACCAGCTTGCCGTCCAGCGCCAGCCGGTCCCGGGCCGGTTCGTAATCGGCCACGAGCCGGATGGATTCGCCGCGCGCGTCCTGCGGGGCCAGCGCCAGCCTGATCTCGATGGCGGGCGACCTGGTCCAGCGGAGCGCGCCCATCAGGGTGAACGGCGTCTCCTCGCCTTCGAACAGGACCTCATCGACCTTCAGCCGGTCCAGCCTGAGATCGACGGGCAGGTTCGGCAGGGCGAGGGGTTCGGTGGTCTCGGTGGGCGGCGCCTGCGCCAGCGTCAGCCGCGCCGCGCTCAGGCTCTCCACGTGCACGGTGCCGGCCAGCAGCCCCAGATGCCGCCAGCGGACGGCGACGCGCTCCGCCATGACCACGGTCTTGCCTTGCTGGGTCAGGGTGAAACGGCCGATGGTGAGGTCGGACAGCGGGTCGCCGCTCAGATCCGTGATGACGGCGACACTTTGCGTGGCCGGGTCGCCGATGGCGTCCTCGGCGATGCCGGCGATCAGGCCGTTGAACGCGCCCGCGCGCAGCAGCACGTAGAGCATCAGCACGATCCCGACGACCAAGGCGGGGGTCCAGGCGCGTTTCAAGGTCCACCAGGGACGCGAGGTCTGTTCCATGTCCTGTGTCATCAGAAGGCCTGCCCGATGCTGACATAGATCTGGAAGTCGTCATCCGCGGGGGTGCCGTTGATGGGGAACGCCACGTCCAGTCGCACGGGACCGAAGCCCGTGTAATAGCGCACGCCGATGCCGGCGCCCCAGCGCAACTTCTGCGAGAAATCCGGCAGCGCGCTGTCGAACACGCTGCCGCCCTCGAAGAAGGGAACGACGCCCCATGTATCGGTGACCTTGATGCGCACCTCCGCGCCGACCTCGAACAGCGATTTGCCGCCGATGGGTTCGCCGGCCGGATCGACGGGACCGATGGCCTGATAGCCATAGCCCCTGATCGAGTTGCCGCCGCCAGAGTAGAACCGCTTGCTGGCCGGGATGTTCCGGATGTCGTTGGCGCCGAACAGCGCGCCCAGCTTCACGCGCCCGGCGACGACGTATTTGCCGGCGTCGTCGAGCCGCAGATAGGCGCTCGCCGTCCCTTCCATGGTGACGAAGTTCTTGGCGTCGCCGAACACCAGATAGGGCGCAGCCTTGAGGCCCAGACGGAAGCCGGTGGTCGGGTCCAGAAGATCATCGGAGCGGTCGTAGGCGACCAGGGCCGGGAGCCCGAGCAGGATCGATTTGGTCGGCGCGAAGGCGTCGCGCGTATCGAGATAGGACGCCTCGGTCCCCAGGCGCACCCGCAGACGCTTGGTGACTTCCCGTTCGACGCCGGCGCGCAGCACGCCGCGATATTCCAGGAACGCGTCCGTGTCCTCGCGGGCCACCTCGGCGCCGATCAGCAGCTTCTGGTCGTTGCGCAGGAAGCGCGGCTTGGTGAGGTCGCCGGTGAACTGCTGCAACTTTTGGTCCGCCTCGGCTTCCACGATCAGCCGTTCGCCGGCGCCGAAGATGTTGCGGTGTTCCCAGAACACCGAGCCGCCGAAGCCGTTGACGGTGGAGTAGGAGGCGGTGGCGCCGATCGACCGGTGGTCGCGCTCGCGCAGGCGAACCTTCATGGGCTGCTCGTCGCCGTCCACCAGCGGATCGTCCGAGTCGATCCGGATGGTGGAGAACAGGTTCATGGCGGTCAGTTCCTCGCGGAACTTGGCGACCTTGCGGCTGTCATATTGCTCGCCTTCCTCCCAGGTGATCACCTTGAGCACGGCGTTCTTCTTGACCGTCTCGAGGCCGTCGACGGTGGTGGCGCCGAATCGGATCCGGGGGCCGGTCTCGATGCGGACCTTGGCCGTCAGCTTGCCGTCGAGGTGGTTCGCCTTGAAATCCTGGTCGGCCAGCTTGGCGCGCGGATACCCCAGCTGAGGCAGCTCCTGCATGACCTTGCCGAAGGCCGCGACCACGATCTCGCTGCGGGCGGGCTGCCCGACCTGCTCGGTGGCGACCTTGTCGGCCATTGCCTGAACCTCGGGCGGCAGCGAGGCCGGCCCGACCAGTTGCATGGAATAGGCGCCGATGGTGAAACGGTCACCGGGCGTGATCGTGATCGTCACCGCGATGGGTTTGCGGTCCCGGGCGACGGTGTAGTTGATGCGCGCCCCGTAATATCCCTCGGCGCGCAGCACGTCGGCGAAGCCGTTGATATCGCGCCGTATGCGGGCACGAAGATCCCAGATCGAGGCGGGATCCTCCTTGCGCAGCCGGACCAGGTCGGAACGGTCCTTCAGGCTGGATTCGAGGCCGGTCCCCTTGAGGCCCTCGATATCGACATCGTAAGCGTAGGAGGGAATGCCGGCCGCCCGACGCGCCGCTTCCTCGGCCTCCTCCTCCTGCGCGCGGAGTTTTTCCTCCTCCTTGCGCGCGGCCTTGTCGGCCTTGCGGGCCTTTTTCTCGGCCTTGCGCTGGGCTTTCTCGGCCTGACGTTCCGCCTTGGTCAGAGGCGGGCGCTCGGCCTCTCCTCCCCATTCGTCGGCGGATACCGGATCGACCTGCGCCGACGCCGGAGCGGTAAGTACCAGCGTCAGGACAAACAGGGTGGTGACGATGCTCAAGGCCGGCCGGATCGCCGCTCTCCCATGCTCGGCGGCACAGGCCGCCATGCCGCCCGACAGAGGCGGCCACTTCGTGGACAACGCGCGGACGCTCCATAAGTTTCACGCCGCGTGCAAGCCCGGCGGCGACAGCCAAGTGTGGCACGGGATGGCCGTCCGCGCCAAGCGTCCACGCCCGTCCATGACGGGCAACCAAGGCCCGATGAACCCTTCGTGAACGCCACTTTGCGCTGTTGTAAGCATAACGGGCGTGAGGTAGTATCTCGATTGAGGTGGGCGAGCGCTACGAGAGGGTGTGGTGTGTCGTCTGCGTTCGGACGGAGGGCTTATGGCCGTCTGGGCGCGTGAGCCAACAGCTTTTTTTAGGGGGGCTACCAATGCGTAAGAGTCAGGTACTGGCTACGGTCAGTGTAATCGCGCTTGCTTCGGCTGGCATCACGAGCGCGGCATTCGCCGTGGATCAGTTCAACGCGACGGTCAACTGGGTCACGGAAGTGCCGACCGTCGTCGCGGGCTCGAGCTCGGTCGACATCAACAACAATCAGAACAACACCAATACCGACCCGACCGCCAACATCACCAACGTGATCATGGGCGTGCCGGCGGTTCTGGGCACCCAGGATTACAACGGCCTCGATTCCGTGATCGTGGAAGAGAACATCGTCTCGGCCATCGCGGTGCTGAACACCTCGGTCGATTACGACAATGTCTCCCCCACCTATGTGGATCCGCTGCAGCTGGACCCGATCGCGTGGAACAGCATCGACCTGTGGACGGCGACCGGATCGGGCGCCAGCGCCGCGGCGACGCTGGTTTCGCTGCAGAGCAGTGATGGCGGTTCCATCCTGACGGCCTCGGTCTCGAACGTGGACGTTCAGGCCGATTCGTCCGACCTGTTCGCGGGCAGCTCGCAGCTGGTCAACGACAACACGGTCCGCGCGCAGGCGATGGGCAACGAGACCATCAACACGATCTCCGGCGACATCAACCCGCTGCTGAGCAGCACGGAAATCGGCCACGCGGGCATCAGCGGCGGCCCGAACCTGGCCGGTAACGCCGGCACGGGCTCCGGCCTGGGCGCCAGCGCCACCGTTCTGGTCGCGTCGGCGCAGGAAAACGACAATCTGGGCGCGTCTTCCGCGACGGTCGACAACACCCGCATCGGCTCGCTCGCCGTCGAACTCGACACCACCACGACCATCGAAGGCATTCCGCTGGAAGTGACGGGCAACGACATCGGCGCCGTCTTCATCGGCAACAGCGCGACCAACCAGGTCAACCTGGACGATGATCTGGACCTGGCCAACACCAGCGCCGTCACCCTGGACGGCACCGCCGGCGTCGCCAACGCGCAGCGCAACACCACGGTGGGCATGACCTTCCTGGCGCAGGTGACCGAATCGCAGATCGAGGCCGGTGAGAGCGGCGCTGTCGCCACCCCGATCAGCAACCTGACCGGCAGCTCCATCGATTTCTCGGCCAACACCATCACCGCCCAGGGCACCGGCAACGGGGCCGACAATCTGGTGCGTCTGGGTGACGGCATCAGCCAGTCGGGCAACTTCCCGGGCGGCGGCATCATCAATCCCCTGGCCTCGACGGCCCTCGTCAATGGCGGCGGTCCGGACGGCAACGCCAACGCGGTCGGCGACCTGTTCATCGCCAACCACCAGTTCGGCGAAGTGGCGATCAGCGCCCTGGTCGGCGGCGCGACCGCCGCCGATGACGGCGACATGAACGTCCTCGTCGAGAGCGTGCTCGATTCGAGCGTCGATGCCGTCGGCAACCTGATCGGCGCCAGCGCGCTGGGCAACGATGTCGGCAACGCCATCGTCGTCGAGGGTGCCGCCACCTTCGACAGCCTGGTCAGCATCGCCAGCGCCCAGATCCTGAACAATGGCAGCAGCTCCACCGCGACGACCAATGGCGACATCACCGTCAGCGTCGCGACCCTCGGCACCGTGAACGGCGATATCGCCACCAGCTCGGTCACCGTCGACCGTAACAGCCTGTCCAGCCAGGCGAGCGGCAATGTCGGCTCGAACACGATCGATATCGAAGGCACCAACATCAATGGCGTCGGCGTCGATCCGGACGCCAATTTCGCGCTGAGCAGCCACACCAACATCGCCCCGCGTGTCGCGGCGGACTTCGGTATCGTCAGCGGCCAGTTCACCCGCGAGGCCGAATACACCGCCACCACCACCGGCAGCGTGCTCGTCGACGCGGCCGATGTGAGCGGCGCGGTTGGCTCCTCCATCCTCGATTCCGACATCAGCGCCTCGACCAACAATGTCAGCGCGCTCGCCGTCGCGAACCGCATCACCGAGAACAGCTTCATCGTCGGCGACGAAGGCCCGACCGCCAGCTTCACCGGCACGGTCGGCGTCATCAACGCCCAGCTCGCCCAGGGGTCCGGCAACACCGCGACCGATCACCTGAGCATGTCGGCCACCGTCGCGCCGAGCAACGACGGCGGCGCTCCGGCCATCATCAACGTCGATGCCACCGCGCTCGCGACCGACCAGTCGGACATCAGCGCCGATTCGAACAGCATCAGCGCCCGGATCTTCGGCAACCTGGTCGACGCCAACACCAACTCCATCGACATCAGCGCGGTCACCGTCGGTGACGGCGTGGTCGCCGGCGTTCAGGCGTCCAACCCGACGGCGGTCGTCTACCGCTCGGTCGCCGATGCGTCCATCGGCAACGGCACGCCGGATGGCCTGCCCGACACCGTGGTCCAGGGCGGCTTCGTGCTGATCAACGACCAGAGCGTCGAGGACATTTCGGCCAACGCGCTCGGCGACGTGCCGTGGGTGGCCAACGTGACCGGCAATTTCGTCGACGTGCAGGTGGGCAGCACCAATGCCGCCGCCACGATCACCGCAACCGACGTCAGCACCAGCCTCAACGCGGTGACCGGCTCGATCACCGGCAACCAGGGCAGCAACGCCCTGTCCATCGACGCCGTGACGCTCGATGGCACGTCCACCCTGGTCAACACCCAGACCTTCGCCAACGAAACCACCGGCTTCACGAGCTTCTCGGGCAGCATGGACGTGAACGTCGCCGGCGACATCCTGAACACGGTGTCGGCGGGCGCGACGACCATCTCCGACGTCAATGTCGAGGCCAACAGCAACACGGTGATGGGCTCGGCGCGCGTCAACAACGCCTCGAACACAGTTTCCGTCGCGGCGCAGACCCAGGTCGTGACCGATATCGTCACCGGCAACGACGTGAACTCGGTCGAGATGAGCTACGGCACCGCCGGCACGCACACGGTCAGCAACGTGCTGCTCCGCTCCGAAACCGGTCTGCTCAACAGCCAGGAATTCGGCTCGCTGCGTCCGTCCGGGCTCGACGTGCTCCTCAGCGACACGGATGTGCTCGTCACCGTCAACACGGCTGACGGCGCGCTGGCCGACAGCGTCGTCGCGGCCGACCTGAACAGCTTCACGGCCCAGTCGCTCGGCAATGACGCGGGCAACCTGCTGACGCTCGAAGTCGGCACCTTCGACCTGACCGATGCCGGCTCCGCCACGGCGACCAATGGCCCGCTCGGCATCATCGCCAACCAGCAGCGCGGCAGCGACGCCGACAACACCGGTTCGGTCTCTTCGCTGACCGGCGGCGTGAACGTGACCGTCGATGTCAGCGGGATCGATACCTCGATCACCGGTACGGACGTGACGGCCGATGGCAACAGCATCCGCTCGCTGTCCCGCATCAACAACGCGGTGAACGTGCTGGACGCGTCGGGCACCACCTATGAGAACGCCGTCACGGCCGCCTCTTCGGTGGAAATCCTCGACGTCGCCGAGATCGTCAGCACCTCGGCGGCCAGCGTCGAGATGACGGTCGAGGATCTGGCCTTCGGCATCGCCTCGTTCCAGGTCAACGCCATCGACGTGAACAGCACCGTCACCGGCGGCGGCATTCTGGTCAACGCCGACAACGTGGACGCGATTTCCGACTCGTCCCTTTCGGTCAGCGGCAACCTGCAGGTCGCCGAAGCGCGCGGCAGTGACGTGACCAGCGTCGCCACGCTGGACTTCGGCACCAACCACGTCTCTGGCTTCGTCGCCAATCTGCAGCAGACCGACGCGGGCGGCGCCACTCTGACGTCCAACGCGACGGGCAACGTTGTTGTCCTCGAGGCCGATACCGCGACCCAGACGCTGACCGACAGCAGCTTCGCCGCGGACAGCAACGCCATCGCGGCGATCACCTCGGCCAACCGCGCCACCAACAGCGCCTCGGCTCTCGGCACCAACCTCTACAGCGGCACCGGCCAGACCACGCCCAGCGGCGTGATCAATCCGGCGGTCACGTCCGACATCACCGTCAGCGCCGATCTCAGCGTCGTCAACGTGCAGGGCGCCGAAGCGGTCGTGTCCACCCAGGACGACATTCTGACGGCCAATACGGCCGGCAACACCGTCGTGGCGGTTCTCGACGATCTCGACAGCGGTTCGGTCAGTGTCGACAACAACCTGGTCCTCAGCCAGGGCACCATCCACAGCGCCACCAATGCGGGCCGGCTGGATGCGGCCGCCAACGTCGGCACGACGGGTGACACCGTCAGCGCCATCGTCCTGTCGCAGCAGATCGTCACCAGCGGCAGCAGCGTCACCACCACCACCGCCGGCAACGCGGTCCTTGGCCTCGTCGATGACATGTCCGATGCGGGTTCGGCCTCGCTGTCGGTTTCCGGTAACGATATCCTCAGCCAAGCGGCTGGCGGCACGGCGTCCAACCGTCTCGACGTCCTGGCCGATGCGGCCATCGTCGGTGGCGCGCCGGCGGCCACCCCCAGCTTCGTCAGCGCCATCCTGACGGTCAACGCCGACTTCTCGGTGCTGAACGCCCAGTTCGGTGAAACCGACATCAGCGCGACCACCACCGGCACCGGCATCGCCGGCGACGTCGGGACGGTCGACACCACGCCGCTCAACAACGACGCGGTCGATGTCAACGCCAACCTGGTCTCGGCCTCGTCGACGGGCTTCTCGGCCGCCAACATCCTGGTGCTCGACGCGGGCTCGTCCAGCGATGCCACCGGCCAGGTCGGTAACCGCCAGTCCATCGTGACCGGCTCGACTCTCAGCTCCACCACCACGGGCACGGGCGTCGGTGCCGACATCGCCGGCGGCGCGCTGAACAGCAGCATCGAAGTCTCGGGCAACGAGGTTTCGGCTGTCACCACCGGCAGCACGGCGCTCAACGCCCTGCAGACCAGCGCCGACTCCACCCTGCAGGAGAGCAGCGGTGCCGGCGGCGCGATCGATCCGGCGACCGGCATCACGGTCAGCGGTGCGGATTACGCGGTGCTGAACTGGCAGTCGGCGGCGGGCAGCAGCTTCGGCTCGACGGTCGCGGGCACGTCCATCGGTGTCGACGATCTGGCCGGCGGCCAGGGCGTGGACAACAGCTCGGTCGAGGTGAACGGCAACGCGGTCATCGCGTCGACCGTCGCCAACAACTCGGTGAACAGCCTGGTGCTGAACACCGGTACCTTCCAGCACCCGAGCGCGTCGGTCTCCAACCTGCAGACCACGTCCGACTCCACCGTCAGCGCCAGCGTCAGCGGCACTTCGGTCGGTATCGGCCTGGGTGGCGGTCTGATCAACAACGCCAGCAGCAACAGCTCGTTCACCGTCCGCGGCAACTCGGTCGGCTCGAGCGCCATCGGCAACGGCGCGATCAGCAGCATCTCGGGCAACTGATCTCTCGCCTTCTCGTAACGGGATCGAAGGGCCGGAACGCAAGTTCCGGCCCTTCTTCTTTGGGCGACAGTGCCGACCTGCTTCCGGCGAGGGGCCGCGATGATATTCCGCCAGCTGTTCGATCCGCAGTCGTCCACCTACACCTGTCTGCTCGCCGACGCCGCGAGCCGGGACGCTGTGCTGATCGATCCGGTTTTCGAGCAGGTTCGGCGTGTGGCCGCTATGGTCGGGGAACTGGGCGCGCGGCTGGTGCCGCTGGGCGACCTGAAAAAGCGCACATGCCGCGGATCGACAGGGACCGGCCGGTCGTGACCGTCTGCCGGTCCGGCGCCCGGTCGGCGCAGGCCGCTCTCATGCTGGAGAAGGAAGGCTTTGGCCGGGTGGCCAATCTGGCGGGCGGCATGCTGCGCTGGCGGGCGCAGCGCCTGCCGGTCGAAGGGCTCGACGCCTGACCGGCAGGCCGCGTCGGATCAGCCGCGCTTGCCGGCTTCGCGCAGGATGGTCGGCTCCTGGCTGTGGAATGCCGGATTGCCCGCGCCGGTGGTCGCGCCGGCGTCGACGGCCAGCGTCTGTCCGGTGACATAGCGGGCCTCGTCGCTGGCCAGATAGAGCAGCGCGTTGGCGATATCGACCGGATAGGCGGCGATGCCCAGCGGCGAGGAGGCCTTGAACGCCGCGGCGGTCTTTTCCTCGTCGTTGACGTCACCGGTGACGGCGCTCGCGGTCATTGGCGTGACGGTGCCGGCCGGCGCCACGGCGTTGACCCTGATCCCGTGCTGGGCCAGCTCCGACGCGACCGATTTGGTCAGACCGACCACGCCATGCTTGGCGGCGGTGTAGGCATGCGGGCCAAGACCGCCCAGGATGCCGGCGGTGCTGGCGAGGGACAGGATGACGCCGCTGCGGCGCGGCTGCATCACCCGGGCGCCGTGTTTCATGCCGAGGAAGACACCGCGCAGCAGCACGGCGATGGTGCTGTCCCACGCGTCGACCGACGTCTTCGCGATGGGCCCGATGGCGCCGACGATGCCGGCATTGTTGACCATGATGTCGAGCTGGCCGAATTCGGCCACGGCCAGATCGACGGCGGCGGCGACATCGACCTCGCTGGTCACGTCGGTGCGGATGAACCGCGCCCGGTCGCCGAACTCCTCGGCCGCCTTGCGGCCGATGTCGGCCTGCAGGTCCGCCAGCACGAGGCGCGCGCCTTCCTCGGCGAAGCGCCGCGCCGTGCCCAGTCCGATGCCGCTCGCGCCGCCGGTGATGACGGCAATCTTGCCTTCCAGTCTCGCCATGTTCTTTCCCCTGTTTGGTGGTTCCGCGTGATCCTAGAGGCGATCGTTCGGCGAGGGAATCGGAGAACGATTTTTTCAGCGGTGGCGGCGCGCGGCGTCCCGCACTGCAAGAAAAGCACTGGATTTCCCTTCGCGTCCGCGTCAGAAAACTCCCGCGCCGGAGTCCCCTTCACCGGCCTGCGAGGAATGCCATGAGCCCGATCAAGGCTGAAGATTTTCTGGGGCTGCGCCCCACCCACAATCCGCACCGCTGGATATTGCCAGTGACCGAGGCGGTGTCGACGCCCGGCAACTTCCTGTTCGGGGGCTGCGGCCTCGCCGCGGCGATTTCGGCCATGGAGCAGACCTGCGGCCGCCCCACCGTCTGGGCCACGGCGCAATATCTGTCCTATGCCCGGCCACCATCCATCATGGATCTGGACGTCATCGTGCCGGTCAGCGGCAAGCAGAATACCCAGGCGCGCGTTGTGGCCCATGTGGGGGATACGGAAATCCTCACCGTGAACGCGGCGCTGGGCGCGCGCGCCATGGATATCAGCGGTCAATGGACGCAGCGTCCCGACGTCGCGCGGCCCGAGGACTGCGAAGTGGTGCCGCGCTGGTCGAAGAAGGAGGGCTACATCGACGGCCGTGTGGAATTTCGCGCCGCCAAGGGGCGCTGGGGCCAGCACGACAATGGCGAGCCCGGCGATGGGCGTTCCATCCTGTGGGCCCGGATTTCCGAAGGCGCCGAAATAAGCGCCGCCATGCTGGCCGTGATCGCCGACTGGATGCCCTCGGGCATCAGCGGCGCGCTTGGGCGCCGGGGCGGCGGCAACAGCCTGGACAACACCATCCGGGTGCACAAGCTGGTCCCCACCGAATGGGTGCTGTGCGACATCCAGGTGCACGGGGTGCATGGCGGGCATGGGCATGGGCGCATGCATTTGTGGAGCCAGGACGGGGTGTTGCTGGCGACGGCGAGCCAGTCCGTGATCCTGCGGCTCTGGGACGAGACCCCGAAGGGATAAAATCCCGCCATGCCTGAACTGCGTATTGTAAGCGGTCACCCGTAAGTTTTAACATACGGGATGTAACCGATGGGCTGGGGGAACGCCTTCGGGTCAGGCTCTTGCGTTAGATTATTCTGAATCCGGCACGGAGGCGAAGGCCATGGTGACGCACGCCACCGCTCTGCGGACGGCCGTCGCCTCGATCTGTCTGCTGACAGCAGGCAACTGGACTGGGACAGCGAACGCGCAGGCCGCCGACGCAGCAGACCCGCGACCGGCGCTGACCGGTATCGAACAGGTCATCACCAGCGCCCGTCGCCGCGAGGAAACGGTGCAACAGGTGCCGGGGACGGTCTCGGTCCTGCCCGAGGACACACTGCGCAAGCTCGGCGTCGAAAGCCTCGACGACCTGTCGGCCATCGCGCCCAATCTGATCGTCGCGCCCGACAACGTCTCGAGCCGGACCTCGCGCATTACCCTGCGTTCTCAGGTGCAGAACGACACGCTGATCACGCTCGATCCCGCGGTTGGCCTCTACCTCGACGGCGTCTATGTGGCACGCAGCGCTGGCGCGTTGTTCGATCTGGTGGACGTGGAACGGGTCGAGGTGCTGAACGGACCGCAAGGCACGCTCTATGGCCGCAACACCACCGGCGGCGCCATCGGCATCGTCTCGCGCAAGCCCACCGATGAATTCGAGGGCCGCGTGAGCGCCGGCGTCGGCCTGTATACGGACGGGCCGGGTCGCCATAACGGCCTCAATCACGATCTGGCCGCGATCCTCAACGTTCCGGTGTCGGACAAGCTGGCCGCGCGTTTCGTGCTGCAATCCACCGGCCTTGCCGGTTACAGCGAAAACACGCTGCTCGGCATCGACATGGATAATGACCGGACCTTGTCGTGGCGCGCCAGCGTGTCGTGGCGGCCCAGTGACCATGTCGACGTCCTGCTGATCCATGACGGCATGCGCTCGCGCGGCAACGAACGTCTGTCGCAGGTCTCGCAGGTCGTGCCCGCCGGCCTCGATCCGGCCTGCAACCCGCTCGATCCCGATCCGGTGGCCTCGGCCGCCTGCGCCGCCAACCTGCTCCTGACCGGCGGGCAATGGGCAGGCGCCTTCGACGGCGATCCCCGCCGTAACGAGCAGAACGTGCTGGCGCTGACCGGCGAGCCCGGACGGCTGGCCGCCGACGCCCACGGCGTGGCGCTGATCACGACCGCGCGGTTCGACGGCGTGACGCTGAAGAACATTTCGGCGTGGCGCCGCATGGACCAGTTCAGTTCCTTCGACTTCGACGGGACCGGATTCGACCTTGGCGAAGCGGTCCAGACCGACCGGCAGAACCAGCTGTCCACCGAATTCCAGGCGCTTGGCGACACGGGCAAGTCGATCGAATGGCTGGCCGGGCTGATGCTGCTGCGCGAGAGCGGCCGCACGGACAACACCGCCCGCGCCTTGTCCTTCCTGAATCCGACGAACCCGTTCAGCGCCACGGGGCGCGGGGTGAACGCGGCGGCCGGGATTTACGGCCATGCCGTCTGGCATCTGAACGAGGTCGTCTCGCTGGTGGCCGGTGCGCGCTACACGTGGGAGCGCAAGGAACTCACCGCCGACAGCACCAACGCCCTGGTCGGCTGCCTCGTCCCTGACGCGTTGAACCTCGATCTGGAGACGGGCGGGTGCCGGGGCGAGTTCGGCAAGAATTTCGCGCGCCTGACCTGGGAAGCCGGCGTCAACGCGCAGGTGACCCCCGATACGCTGCTCTTCGCCAAGCTCGCGACCGGCTTCAAGAGCGGCGGCTTCAACCTGCGGGCCAATGCGGTCAAGGCGTTCGAGCCGTTCAAGCCGGAACGGGTGCTCAGCGTCGAAACGGGCGTGAAGACCGCCATCCTGGGCAATCGCGGCCACGCGAATCTGACGGCGTTCTATGCGGATTATACCAATATCCAGCGGACCGATTTCACCATCGAAGGCGGCAACCTGACCACCTTCATCGCCAACGCGGCCAGCGCCGGCATCTGGGGCGGCGAACTGGAGGTCGACGTGGCGGCCACGGACGCGCTTCGCCTGCGCGGCACGCTGGGCGTCTCCGTCGCCCGTTACCGCGCGTTCGATTTCGGCGGCGCGGATTTCTCGGACAAGCGCTTCCCGCTGGCCCCGGACTATTCGGCGGCCGTCGCGGTCATCTACACCCTGCCGGTCGATTGGCTGGACGCGGACTGGACCGTGACGGGGGACTTCACCTGGCGCGCCAAGGCCTATGGGGATGTGGCCAACACGGCGAGCCTGATGCAACCGGCTTATGGACTGCTCGACCTGCGGCTCGACATCGAACCGCGCGACACGCGGGTTCGGCTGGCGCTGTTCTGCAAGAACGTCACCGACAAGGCGTACCGGGTGACCGGAACCACCTTCCTCGACCAGTTGGGCTGGGCGTTCAACCAGTACGGCGAGCCGCGCCGCGTTGGACTCCAGGTCGATATGGACCTGTAGCGGTTCGCGCCTGCGAGGGCGGCGGAGAACGCACTGGATCGCGACGACCGGACTTGATAAGACGGAGCCCCCTCCGGAGTAACGAAATCGTGAATAACGATCACAAAATGCTGAGCGACACCGAGATCGAGGTCTGCGCGCAGGCGTCCGCGATCTGCCCCAGCTTCAACCTGCGAAAATCCGCCCGCGCCGTGTCGCGCATCTTCGACGAGGCGCTGCAGCCGTGCGGCCTGCGGTCGGGCCAGCTCGCCATGCTGCTGGCCATCGCCACCGGCCGCGAGCCGACCTATGCGCAACTGGCGCGCGATCTGGTGATGGATACCTCCACCATCGCCCGCAGTCTCCGGCCGCTGGAACGCGAAGGCCTGCTGGAAATCGTCGCCGGCCTGGACCGGCGGCGTAAATCCGTCCGGCTGACGCCTCTTGGCGCCGAGCGCATCCGCCAGGCCGTGCCGCTCTGGGAAAAGGCGCAGGGCTGGTTCAATGGCCGGGTCGGCGACGATGAATGGACGCGCACCCTCGCCGATCTGGACCACGTCCTGGGCCGCATCCGCGGCTACTGAGCTCAGGCGGCGCGCGGCGCGAACAGGATGACGCCGGCGCCGACGAGGGCGATGGCGGCGCCCAGCACGTCCCAGCGGTCGGGCCGGATGCTCTCGGCCAGCCACAGCCAGGCCAGCGACGCCGCGATGTAGACGCCGCCATAGGCGGCATAGGCGCGGCCGGCGGCCTCGCTTTCCACCAGGGTCAGCAGCCAGGCGAAGATGGCGAGCGCGACCATGCCGGGCAGCAGCCACAGCGCCGAGCCATCCTTGCGCAGCCAGACCCAGAAAGCGAAGCATCCGGCGATCTCGGCCAGGGCCGCGCCTACATAGACCGCGATGGACTGCATCAGTACAGCCCGTCCAGCGCGTCCTTGTAGCGGCGCACGATCATGTGCCGGCGAATCTTCATGGTCGGCGTCATCTGCTCGTTGTCGATGCTGAACGGCTCGGACGCGACGGTGAAGCGCCGCACCTTTTCCGTCGCCGCGAGCCTCTGGTTGACCCGCGTGACGGCCCTGTCGAGCACCGCGTGGAAAGCGGGATCGTGGGCGAGCGACGGCATGTCGGCGGGCTTGCCGTTCTCCGCGGCCCATCGGGCGGCCCATTCCATGTCCGGCACCAGCAGCGCGACCATGTGCGGGCGGCGGTCGCCATAGATCATCGCCTGGGCGATTTCCGGCTCCAGGGTCAACAGGCCCTCGACGCGCGCGGGCGCCACATTGTCACCCTTGTCGTTGATGAGGATGTCCTTCTTGCGGTCGGTGATCTGCAGATGGCCGTCCGCGTCGATGATGCCGATGTCGCCGGTGTGCAGCCAGCCATCGACGATGGCGCGCGCGGTCGCGGCCTCGTCGCGCCAGTATCCCTGCATGACCAGCTCGCCCCGGATCAGGATTTCGCCATCCTCGGCGATGCGGACCTCGGTGGCCTTCAGCGGCGGGCCGACGGTGTGGATCTTCACCAGCCCGACGCGGTTGACGCTGACCACCGGCCCCGATTCGGTCTGGCCATAGCCCTGCAACAGCCGCAAGCCGAGCGCATGGAAGAACATGCCCACATCGGCGTTCAGCGGCGCGCCGCCCGACACCAGCGCCTTCACCCGTCCGCCGAAGCGCTGCTGCACCTTGCGGCGGACCAGCCGGTCCAGCGCCCAGTTTTCCGTCCGCTCCTTCAGGCTCAGCGACTTCCTGTCGGTAAACCGTTTCTCGCCCAGCACCAGCGCCCGGTGGAACAGCCGGGCGCTCGCGCCGCCCTTCTCCTCGATGGCGCGCGTCACCCGGGTGCGCAGCATCTCGAACAGGCGCGGCACCACGGTCATGATGGTCGGCCGCGCCTCGGCCATGTTGACCGCCAGCTTGTCGATACCCTCGGCGTAGTAGATCTGCGCGCCGATGGAGAGCGGAAAGAACTGGCCGCCCGAATGCTCATAGGCATGGGACAGCGGCAGGAACGACAGGAACACCTCGGTCTTGTCCAGACCGTCGTCCAGCCCCAGTTCGGCGATCACTTCCTCGGCGCCGGCGCAATTGTGCAGGATGGCGCCGTGGCTGATCATCACGCCCTTGGGCGCGCCGCCCGTGCCCGAGGTATAGATCAGGCAGGCTGTCTGGTCGCGACCGACGCCTGCCATGGCCTCGCGCACCTGGGCGACGGTGCCGGTGCTGCCCGCCAGCAGCGCGTCCCACAGATGGATGTCGACGCTCTGCGACCGGCGCGGCTCCTCCATGGCGATGACGAAATCCAGCGTGCCCAGATCGGTCACCGCCGGCAGCAATTCCTTCGCCAGTTTCGCGGTGGACACGATGGCGCCGCGCGCGCCGCTGTCGCGCAGGATATGGGCGTGGTCGCGCTCGGTATTGGTGGTGTAGGTCGGCACGGTGATCGCGCCCGCCGCCATGATGCCCAGATCGGCGACCAGCCATTCCGGCCGGCTTTCGCTGACCAGGGCGACCCGGTCGCCCGGCTGCACGCCCAGCGTCTTCAGCGCGGCGGCCAGCCTTGCCGTCTGCTCGGCGACGGCGCGCCACGACACGGGCCGGTAAGGCTTGCCGCGCTCGGCCTTGTGCCAGACACAGGGGCGGTCGCCCCGGCGGTCGGCCTGATCGAGAAACATATCCACGAGATTGCGCGCGTTCTGCGCCGTCATCCGGCTCCCCCCTTGCTCAGGAGGGCTTACGTTACGGCAGCCGCCCGACTCGGGCAACTACAGGCGGTAGACGCAGTATTCGTTGCAGCTGGGGCGGGCGACCTTGACCCAGGCGAGGCCGGGGAAATCGCGGGCGATCTGTCCGGCGATCCAGCGCGAGATGTTCTCCAGCGACGGATTTTCCAGACCCTCGACATCGTTCAGGGTGTTGTGGTCCAGCGTGTCGCGCACACCCTGCAGCGCCTTGGCGACCTCGGCGAAATCGGCGATCCAGCCGGACACCGGATCGGGCTCGCCGGTCAGCGCGACTTCCACATGATAGGAATGGCCATGCATGCGCTGATAGCCATGCCCCACGGGCATGTGCTGGAAGTGGTGCGCCGCCTCGAAGGTGAACGCCTTGACGATTTCAAGCCGACCGGTCATGGCGCGGCTATGTACGGGAAAGGCGGGTTTTAGGCAAGCGGGTTTGGGTTTCGCGCGGCCATGCCTAGCGGTTTCAGAGAAGTTCGCCAGCGTCGCATGGCGTCACGAATCGAGAGGGCTCTCGTCGTAACAAACAAATTCGATGGTGTGCCCGTCAGGGTCGGAGACATAGATTGACCTCCAACCGATCCATTGGTGCGTTTGCGTATTTGGATTCAGGTTCTGTCGAACGAGGTATTCGAGAATGGCGTCGTGCGCGTCGAGGGATATCTCGATCGCGAAGTGGTGCAATGTCGAACGCTCTGGGCTGCTTCCATTCCAGATCTTACCCTCGCGGTTCGATGGCCAGGCGGTGCTGAAAAGCCCGATGATTTGTGTGTGTCCTTCCACGCCATCGGCGATGCGCATGAATGCAATGGCATGATCTATTGTCCGGATAAGCCGGAATCCGAGCACGTCTCTGTAGAAACTGATGGATTTTTCAAGGTCGGTGACCCGTAGCACGACCTCTCCGAGACCAAGCGGCCTGATCGGGTTCTCCACGTTAGTAGTGGGCCTTTTGTCTTCCATTGCGTCCCGATCCGCTGTTATCCGAGCCGTTTACCCAAGCTGACGCGTGGTTCGATCGTGTAGCCGAGGCTCTTGTAAAACTCGATGGCAGCGTCGTTCCCGCATCGGACCTGGATGTTAAGCTTCGGGCAACCAAGCTTGGTGAGTTCCGCTTCCGCAACCGCCATGAGACGAGACGCAACTCCCCGTCTTTGGAAGTCGGGCGTGGTCGCGACTTTGTTGACCCACCCGCGGAAACCATCGTACCCGGCCAATACCGTGCCGACGAGACGTCCGTCCGATAGGCAGACCAGGAGCAACTCGGGCTGAACGGTCAGCTTTCGGCGGAGCACATCATTTGGCTCGTTCCATGGCGGGTCGTCAGGGAAACATGTTTCCCACAGCCTCACAACAGCTGCCATATCCGTCAGCTCATAGGGGCGAACCTCGAGTTGAACGGTCATTTCCACCTCTTGCAAAACGAGATGTTACGCGAGCGAGCTGAACTCAGCAATCCGCCTGGGTTCAGACCGGCTCCAGCCTCTGGTGTGGCGGCGGCGGCAGGTCGATGCGGATCGGATCGCCCGGCTTCACGACACCGCCCTCGATGACTATGGCCATGATCCCGGCCTTGCGGATCAGAGTGCCATCCGGCGTGCGGTCCAGCAGGGCCTTCATCAGGCCGGACCGATGCTTGTCCAGTTGCGCGCAGGGGTTGCGCAGGCCCGTGATCTCGATGATCGCGGTTTCTCCCAGCAGCAATCGTGTGCCGCGTGGGAGATCGAGCAGGGCGATTCCCTGCGTGGTGATGTTCTCGCCCATGGCGCCGGGCCGCACGTCGAAGCCGCCCCGGTGCAGTTCCTCCAGCAGTTCCTGGTGGATCAGATGAACCTGCCGCAAATTGGGCTGGTCGGGGTTGGCGGCTACCCGGGAGCGGTGCTTGACGGCCGCGCCTTGATGGGCGTCACCCTCCACGCCGAGGCCGGCGACCAAGGATATTTCGGCGACATTCGCTTTCGAGAATTTATGCTCCCGCTGCCGTGATACGGCGACGACCTGTGGCGGCTCTGGTCCCTTGTCTGGCGGAAGCTCGCTCTCCGCCATGCGCCTTAGCTCCGTCCGGCGAATCTTGACGCCGTTGGCGCTTTCCGTCACCGGAAACGCCTCGATCCCGATGAACCGCACCGGCTGCTTGTAGCGGGCCAGCGGGGCGCAATGGGCCAGCAGCGCGGCGTCGTCCAGCGTCTGTCCGTCCGCCGGGATGATGAACGCCACCGGCCGCATGCCTTGCGCGGTGCCGATCGCCACCACCTGCGCGGCGCGGACCGAGGGATGGGCTTGCAGGTGCTCCTCGATCTCGGCGGGGTTCACCAGGAAGCCGCCCAGGCGCAGCACGTCGCCCATGCGGCCGAGGAACTCGAACGCGCCGTCCGGCTCCAGGCGGGCCAGGTCGCCGGTGCGGAAGAAGCCGTCCGCCGTGAAGGCCGCCGCACTGGCCTCGGGGTTGCCCTCGTAGCGGGCGAAGAGGCTGGGGCCGGCCACTTCGAGGGCGCCGGTCTCGCCAATTGGCAGGGTCTCGCCCGTATCCGGGTCGGTGACGCGCACGCGGGCCTCGGGCGACACCGGGGTGCCGCCGCCCTTCTTGCGCTCGGCGACGGGCGCGGCGAGCGGCCGGACGCTGTAGAGCGCCATGCATTCGCTCATGCCGTAAAGGCCGCGCAGGGTGATGCCGCGCGTGTCGGCGCGCTCGGCGATGTCCGCCAGCGCGGTGTTGAAGGCGGCGTGGCCGATGAAGTTCAGGCTGGGAAAGTCCTGCCCGGTGTCCAGCAGGCGCTGGACCATGTCGTCGCTGGCGAACAGGCTGTCCACCTCCCATTGCCGGATCAGGCCGGCGGCGCGCTCGCCATCCCATTTGGCCAGCATCACCAGCCGCCCGCCCGACGCCAGCACGGCCATGGCCTGGGCGAAGCCGAACACGCCGCACAGCGGCAGCGCCTGCAGCGACACGGTGCGCGGCCCGAAGCCGAAGGCGGCGGCCACGTCCTGCGCGTGATGGGCGATGGCGTGCTGGGGCTGGACCACGATCTTGGGCGCGCTGGTGGTGCCCGAGGTGGTGAAGGTAACGCAATCGGCGTCCGGCATGGCCAGCGTGCCTTCATAGGTGTCGGCCGCCAGCAGGCTCTCCAGCGGAATGCGCGGCGCGTTTTCCCAGCCG
This sequence comes from Iodidimonas sp. SYSU 1G8, assembly GCF_039655775.1. Taxonomy (NCBI): domain Bacteria; kingdom Pseudomonadati; phylum Pseudomonadota; class Alphaproteobacteria; order Iodidimonadales; family Iodidimonadaceae; genus Iodidimonas; species Iodidimonas sp. SYSU 1G8. Next base: position 520,182 of record NZ_JBBYXJ010000002.1, read on the forward strand.
CCGGCCCGCACCGCGCCGCCGCCGACCTCGATCAGCGCCTCGAGGCGCGGCAGGCTGGTCGCGTCGATCGCGGTCATCACGGCGTCGCTGGCCAGGCCGCCGAAATCGGGCCACAGCGCCAGCGCCCGCGCGCCGCTGCGCCGGACGATGTCGCTCACCTCGCCGGGGCCGAACCGCGTGTTCACCGCCACGGCGGCGACGCCGAGCCGGGCGCAGGCGATCAGCAGCACCACATAGGCGGGCACGTTGGGCAGCCAGAACGCGATGCGGTCGCCGGGGCCGAAGCCCCGCGCCTTCAGGCCGCCGGCGACGTGCTCGGCCTGCTTCATCATCTGGCGATAGGTGATAAGCTCGTCGTCCCATACCAGGGCGACGGCGTCGGGATGCCGTTCACAGGCGGCGTCGAACAGATCGGGGAGGGTCTTCCATCGTGTCATCCACAATAGTTAGCGACCGCATGCAGCGGACAACAAGGGGAGAGATCATGCTGCTCGAAGGAAAAGTCGCCATCGTCACCGGCGCGGCGTCCGGCATCGGCCGGGCGAGCGCCCAGCTCTTCGCCGAACACGGCGCCAAGGTGCTGGCCGTCGACCTGCCGGGCCACGGCCTGGTCGACGCGCACCGGGAGTTCGACGACATCATCGAGCTGGAACACGACATCACCGACGCCGACGCGCCCGAGAAGATCGTCGATACCGCCATCGCGACCTGGGGCCGGCTCGACATCCTGTTCAACAATGCGGGCGTGTCCGGCCGCTACAACACGGCCGACATGTCGGACGAGCACTGGAACAAGGTGATGGGGGTCAACGTCACCGCCCAGTTCCGCCTGTCCCGGGCGGCGATCCCGCATCTGCGCGAGTCGGGCGCTGGCCGCATCATCAACACGGCCTCGGTGATGGCGCAGGGCACGGATTTCGGCCTGTCGGCCTATTGCGCGTCGAAGGCGGGCGTCGCCGGACTGACCCGGACGATCGCGCTCGAGGAAGGCCGCCATGGCATCACCGCCAACTATATCGAACCGGGCGCCATCGCGACGGGGATGACCAAGGCCATGACCGAGGACGAGACGGTCGCCGCCATCTGGGCGAAGAAATCGCCGCTCAAGCGCCTCGGCCAGCCCATCGACATCGCCAAGGGCGCGCTGTTCCTGGCCTCGGACCTGGGCGGCTTCGTCACTGGCCACGGCCTGCGCGTCGATGGCGGGCTGATGCTGCGGGTCTAGCCTATCCCAGCTCGAAGCTGGTGATGCCGAACACCTCGCCCAGCGGCAGCAGCGGCTGGGCGCCGGTGTACATGCGGGCCGTCTCGAAGGTGGGGGTCATGCCCTTGCGCGCGGCCAGCGCCAGCGCCGGCTCGTTGGTCTCGGGCACGTCGAGGAAGACGGGGCCGGTCGCGCCCGTGGCCGCGGCGTCGAACAGGCGTTCGGCGACCTCTGGCGCGACGGCGAACAGCGGCGCGATCTTGGTGCCCTCTAGGCACGGCCGCGCCACGGCGAAGCCATCCAGCCGCGCCCCGGCGAAACAGCCCAGTGGGCGGTGACCCTCGGTCCACAGCCAGGCGTCGAGGAAGGCGTGCCGCTCGTAACCGAAGCAGGCCATGTCCATGGCGCGCACGGCGTGCATGTCGTCGCGGGTCAGCGGCCGGATGTCCGGCGCGATGGCCGCCGCCGCCGGTTGACCGGCGAAGCGGATGTCGCGGTGGGCGAGGACGAAGCCCGACTTGCCGTAGTTTTCCTGCTGCGCCACCACGCCGTCGAGGCCGATGGTATGGGACTTCAGCGCCGCCAGCGCCGCGTCCCAGGTCTGGATGCCGTAGCCCTTGCCGCGATGCTCGGGCAGGCAGAGATAGAGGCCGAGGAAGCCGAAGGACGGGCCATAGGAAATGGCGGAGATCGCCGTGACCGGCACGCCGTCCAGCAGGCCGACGAAGAATCCCTCGGGATCGGCGGCCCAGAAGCACTCGGCGTCGCGCAGGCCCGGATTCCAGCCTTCCCGCGCCGCCCAGCCGAGGATCATGTCCAGTTCGTCGCGGGTAGCGCGGCGTACGGTGAAGTTCGGGTCGTTCATGGACATCCTCATCTGTCTTGCTGGCGGCGGGGCGCGGTCATGGTGACCCCGCGATAACGCGTCCTCAAGCGGATCGTTCACCAGGATCGGCGTCCGGCGGATAGAGATGGCGTCCGCCGCGAAAATCCGTGACCTCGTAGCGGCCGCCGCCGATGTCGCGCACGGTATCGTCGCCGATGACCATCTTGCCGTGTCCGCCCGGAATATCCAGCACATAGGTCGGCTGGCACAGGCCCGAGACGCGCCCGCGCAAGCCCGCGACCAGCGCCCTTCCCTCGGCCAGCGACAGGCGGAAATGCCCGGTGCCCGGCGCCAGATCCGGATGGTGCAGATAGTATGGTTTCACCCGGCTTTCGACGAAGGCGCGCATCAGCGCCGCCAGGACCTCCGGATCGTCATTCACGCCGCGCAGCAGCACCGACTGGCTGAGCAGGCCGATCCCGGCATCGGCCAGCCGGGCGCAGGCCGCGCGCGCGTCCGGTGTCAGCTCGCGCGGGTGATTGGCATGCAGCGCCAGATTGACCGGCCGGCCCGCGGCCTTGATGGCGGCGATCATGGCCGCGTCGATGCGCCCGGGCTCGACCACCGGGACGCGGGTGTGAATGCGCACGGTCCGCACATGGAAGATGGCGGACAGCCGGGCCATGATCTCGTGCAGGCGCCGGGGCGAGAGAACCAGCGGGTCGCCGCCGGTGAGGATCACTTCCCAGATGTCCGGCCGGGACTCGATATAGGCGAACGCCGCCTCCAGCGCGTCCGGCGACAGGGTGCCCAGACCGTCGGGGCCAACCATTTCGCGGCGGAAGCAGAAGCGGCAATAGACCGGGCAGACATGCACCGCTTTCAGCAGCACCCGGTCCGGATAGCGGTGGACGATTCCCTCGACCGGGCTGTGGGCCAGATCGCCGATGGGATCGGCGCGCTCCTCGGGCAGGGCGGTCAGTTCGGCGGCATCGGGCACGAACTGCCGGGCGATGGGATCGGCGGGATCGGCCGGATCGATCAGCGCCAGCATGGCCGGGCTGATCGCCATGGCATAGCGGCTTGTGACATCGTTCGCCGCGGGGAGTTTGTCCGCTGGCATCAGGCCGGCGGCCACGAGCGCGCCGGGCGCGGTCATGGTGCGGCTGTCGCTCACCGCGCGGCCTCCGCGACGGGCGCCCACAGCACATGCTCGATGCGCGGCGCGCCGGTCGCCAGCATGACCAGCCGGTCGAAGCCAAGCGCGATGCCGCTGGCCTCGGGCATCAGCGGCAGGGCGGCGAGGAAATCCTCGTCCAGCGGATACCGCTCGCCATAGAGCCGCGCCTTTTCGGCCATCTCCAGCTCGAAGCGGCGGCGCTGCTCGCCCGCGTCGCGCAGCTCGCCGAAACCGTTCGCCAGCTCCACGCCGCAGGCATACAGCTCGAAGCGCTCGGCGACGCGCGGATCGTCCGCCGCCGGCCGCGCCAGCGCCGCCTCGGCGACCGGATAGCGATCGAGAATGGTGACGCGGCCGATGCCCAGCCGGTGCTCGATCCGTTCCACCAGCACCCGGCTGAACAGATCGGCCCAGGTGTCGCCCTCGGCGACGCGGATGCCGGCGGTCCGGCACTGGGCGGCCAGATGGGCCATGTCGGTGTCGCCATTGGCGGCGACCGAGGCCAGCAGGTCGATCCCGGCGAAACGCTCGAACGCTTCGGCCACGGTCAGGCGCTCGGGCTCGCGGAACGGGTCGGCCTGCCGGTCGCGGAACATTAGCCGGTGCGCGCCCGCCGTCTCCGCCGCCAGCGCGAGCAGGGCGGAGCAATCGGCCATCAGCGCGTCATAGGTCTCGTGCGCCCGGTACCATTCCAGCATGGTGAATTCGGGGTGGTGCAGCGCGCCGCGCTCGCGGTTCCGGTAGACATGGGCGAAACAGGCGATGCGCTGCTCGCCGGCGGCCAGCAGCTTCTTGCAGGCGAATTCGGGCGACGTGTGCAAATAGAGCGGCGTGACAGCGCCGTCGCCAGCCACCGCCTCGGTGGCGAAGGCGTGAAGATGCGCCTCGTTGCCGGGCGATACCTGCAACGCGGCCGGGTCCACCTCGATGAAGTCGCGCGCGGCGAAATAGGCGCGCATCGCCGCCTGGATACGGCCGCGCGCCAGCAGGAAGCCGCGCCGGTCGGCGTGGACATGGGGCGTCCACCAGGGCGAGGCGGCGGGTATGGTATCGGGGCGGTCCAAGCGGTCTCCACGTCGGCGAATGGCCAGGGTTCGAGGTCAAGGCTGGCGATTTGCGCCAACATAGGCTAAATGCGGCACTGAAAAACCAACTTTGCAGTCGAGGCTCCGGCGTCTGAACCGCGCCCGCCTCCGTCACAAGGATCAGACATGGTCAAGGTCATCGCATCCCAGATTCGCAAGGGCAACGTCCTCGACGTGGACGGCAAGCTCTACGTCGTGCTCACGGCGGACAATATCCACCCGGGCAAGGGCGCCTCGGTCACCCAGATCGACATGCGCCGCATTTCCGACGGCACCAAGGTGTCCGAGCGCTACCGCACCACCGAGCAGGTGGAGCGCGCCTTCGTCGAGGACAGCGACTTCACCTACCTGTACGAGGACGGCGAAGGCTTCCACTTCATGAATCCGGAAAACTACGACCAGGTCGTGGTGGCCAAGGAACTGATCGGCGATCAGGCGGCGTACCTGCAGGAAAACATGACCTGCATCCTGAAGATGCACGACGGCAACGCCATCGCCGCCGAACTGCCGGCCCGCGTGACCCTGGAAATCGCCGAGACCGAGCCCGCCGTGAAGGGTCAGACCGCGTCGTCCTCCTACAAGCCGGCCATCCTGTCGAACGGCGTGCGCACCAACGTGCCGCCGCACATCTCGGCCGGCACGCGCGTCGTGATCCAGACCGAAGACGGCTCCTACGTCGAACGCGCCAAGGACTGACATGTCCGATCCCGTCCGCATCGGCATTCTGGGCGCAGGCGCCGTCGCCAAATACGCCCTGATCGCCCCGGCGCGGCGGGACAATGGGATCGTCGTGGCCTCGGTCGCGGCGCGCGACGCGAACCGGGCGGCCGCCTATGCGGCGGCGAACGGCATTCCACGCGCGTCCACCTATGACGAGATGCTCGCCGATCCCGAGATCGAGGCGGTCTATGTGGCGACGCCCAATTCGCTGCACTGCGAGTGGACGCTGAAGGCGCTGGACGCCGGCAAGGCCGTGCTGTGCGAGAAGCCGCTGGGCTCCAACGCCGCCGAGGCGCGCCGCATGGCGGACGCGCCCGGTCTGCTGGTCGAGGCGCTCCACTGGCGCTATCACCCGCAGTCCGACCGGATGCGCCAGCTGATCGAGGGCGGCGCCATCGGCGCGCTGACCGAGATCGATTTCACCTTCCTGGTGCCGGGCAAGTACTTTCAGCCCGACGATATCCGTTTCCGCCGCGACCTGTCGGGCGGCGCGGTGATGGATCTGGGCTATTACGCCATCAGCTTCCTGCGCTTTGTCGCGGGCGCCGAGCCCGAGGCGATCCTGCGCGCCGAAGCGGTCCAGATCGCGCCGGACGTGGACGGCGCCATGAAAGCCGAAATGCGTTTCCCCGGCGGCTGTATCGCCCGGATGAACCTGTCGCTGGTGGATGAGGCGGATGATTTCACCATCGCGGCCGAGATCACCGGCGAGCGCGGTAGCATCAGCATCGTCAATCCCGTCCATCCGCAGAATGGCGGCGGCCTCGATGTCATCGTCGATGGGGCGGCCCGCAACTATCCGCCTGAAAAGCCGGCGACCTATGACTGGCAGGCCCGCGCGTTCGCCCGCAATGTGCGCGAGGGCGCGCCCGTTCTGACCACGGCGCGCGAGGGCGCGGCGATCATGAAGGTGATCGACGATGTGTACCGTGCCGCCAGCATGAACCCACGCGGCGTCTGAAGCCGTTCAACCTTCCGTCTTTTCCCGGCCTGCGTCTGTGCTAGGCTCTCCCGCCACATTCATGTGTGACTTGAAAAGGGGGAGACACGCGATGACAGATACGGCATTCAGCGCCGAGGAAATCCAGGAGCTGCGCAAGCTGCTGGAGATCGAGAAGATCCGGAAGGTGAAGTCCATGTACTCGCACCTCATGGACAGCCGGGATATCGATGCCCTGGCCCAGATCGTCGCCGAGGACGCCGTGTGCGAATTCGGTCCGTACGGCACGTGGACCGGCCGCGACGTGATCCACAAGGGCTGGGCGGCGGTGTTCAAGGACGCCATTCCCTATGGCGGCTTTCACGCCACCACCAACATGTGGATCGAGATGACCGGGCCGACGACGGCCATGAGCCGCACCTACCTGCACGACATCTCGAACGAACCCGATCCGCGGGCCAATCCCGTGGTCTGGTACGGCATCTATGACGAGGATTACGTGAAGGTCGATGGCCAGTGGAAGATCAAGTACTGCCGCCTGCAGTTCCTGTGGCCCAAGCGCCTCGTCGCCGATGACTTCCCGCGGCCGATGACACCGACCGCGTTCGGCTGAGACAAAGAAAAAGGGGCGATCCCTCGGGACCGCCCCTTTTACACCCCGGCGAAGCAGAGCTCACGCCAGGGGCGACGTCACGCGAGCTGCAGGTTGCAGGCCGAATTCTTGCCGCTTTTCTTGTCACGCTCCAGGTCGAACGCCAGCTTCTGGCCTTCGTCGAGGCTGGAGTGACCCGCGCGCTCGACGGCCGAGATGTGCACGAACACATCGGTGCTGCCATCGTCCGGCTGGATGAAACCAAAGCCCTTCTGGGCGTTGAACCACTTCACGGTTCCTTGAGTCATAGTACGTTCCTTGTAGAATATAATCATCAACCGGAACTGTTCCGGTCGAACCAAATTTCGATGTGGAGAGGAGGCAGGGCGGCGCTTGTAAAAGCGTCCAAAAAGCACCCGTACCAGAGCGAATTCTGATAGCGGATAAATAGTGCGGATTTCGGGTTAATACAAGGATATTGTGAATTTATTCTTGCGGGCACGGCCGCGCACATTAAAACGTGGCAAAATAAATGCTTCTACCCATATAATAAGGACTGGTTCGAGCGCGGCGTTGGTCGTCCGTCCAGTCTGATTGGCGGTTGCGCGAAAGTATGACGGCCACGATTTCAGGGGCGACGATGCCCCGGCGACGGGCGGCGATTTCCGCCCCTCCCAAGGAAAGCGAGCCTATGTCGAGCGACTCCAGAAAACGACGTGAAGAACTGTTCCAGATGGAGCCGGAACTGCATGGCTGGGCGGCGACCTATACGCCGGACGCCAATCTGGCCTATGCCCTCGTTCATCATACCCTGCTGAAATCCTATACCGACCCGGCGCGTCCCGACGAGGGCACGCCGACGCGGACGTGGCTCGCCAGCGTGATGTGGAACAGGGTCTGCACCATGCAGTGTTTCCGATCCCTGCGGTATTCGGGAGGGCAGGTCCATTGAGCGACCTGGTCACGTTTGACTATCAGGCTCCCGCCGACCTGTTCCTGCGCAGCATTGGCGCGCGGGGCAAGCAGCTGGCCTACAAACGCTTCGATTCGGCCGCTTCGGCCATCCAGTTCGTGGTCGAAGGCCGTCAGGCCTATGCGCTGACGACGCTCGAGGTCGGAGAGGATCGCTTCGAGAAGGCCGATATCGAGCGCCTTTACGAGGCCGGCGACTATCCGTTGGCTCGCAAGGCCGCCGCGCGCTAACGCCGCGGCGTCACGCTCACATCGACATCCATGGCCGCGAACGCGTCGGTCATGCCGACGAAGCTGCCGGTGACCGGCATGATCTGGCCCACATGCCGCGCCACCGCGACAGGGATCAGATTGGCGCCGCCGACACTGCGGTTTGTCGGATCGAACGTGATCCACCCGGCGCCGGGCACGTAAACCTCGGCCCAGGCGTGGGTCGATCCGTCATCCGGCCCTGCGGCGTCTTGCGCCCCGCGCTCCGGGATGTACAGATAGCCGGACACGATGCGGGCGCCGAAGCCCAGGCAACGCGCGGCTTCGGCGAACAGGACCGCGAAATCCCTGCACGATCCCCATCCCCGGTCCAGCGTTTCCACCGGCGACTGCGTGCCTTCGGCTTCGCGGCTCTGGTAGGAAATCCACGATGACACGCCCCGGCTGAGATCGTAGAGCAGCGCCAGCGTGTCCGTCCGGCGTCCCGCGACGAAGCGCCTTGCCCATTCCCGCAGCCGACCCGCGCGATCGACATATTGCGGCCATGCCAGCGCTCCCAGATCGGTCCATTCGGCGTCCGAATACCGGAACGGGTAACGGACCGCCTGCTTGGCCACGTCAAAGACCGGATCGGTGGGACTGCGAAGATCCAGCTCGGAAGTGCTTTCGATGGTCAGCGCGTCCGCCCAGGTCGGAAAGCTGGCGGTAGCCACGGCGTTGCCGAAGACATCATGCGCCCAGGAGACCTCGGCCTCGGGAGACACGGTGATCTGGATCGAGATCAGCCGAAGGTCGCGGCTTTCCCGGGGGCGCAGCATCAGCCGGTGGCGGCCGAGCATGACCGGGCGGTGATAGCGGTATGTCGTACGGTGCCGGATGCACAGCTCGACCATCTCAGAGGGATCTGGAATGGGCGGGCGCCGCGGGGCGATAACCCTGTCTGGGACTGGAGATGCTGTTCGCCTGCTGGAGGAGCGGTGGGCGAAGTCTAGCACGGAACCGGCCGTGCGTACGCCCGCCATGAACCGATGTCGCCCGTGCGCTTCCATGCTAGCCTTCGCCGGAACATGAAGCTTGGGGAGGCTTGATCATGGATGAAATCAACCGGATGGCGAATCCCGTGGTGCCGGATCGGATCGAGGATGCGCGTCTCGCCGATCCCGAAGTGCTGGAGTGCCCCTATCCGACCTATGACATCCTGCGCGAGCAGGCGCCGGTCTGGCAGGATCCGCTGACCGGGCTCTACGTCATCACGCGATATGACGATCTGCGCGCGATTCTCGTCGATACCGAAACCTACAGCAACTGGCGGCCCAGCAATGACCACGCCAACCTGCAGGGCATCGCCCGCACCGTGCGCGACCTGTTCGAGGAAAAAGGCTGGGTGCCGGCCGCGTCGCTGGCGGGGCGCGACGATCCCGAGCACAAGCAGATGCGCGCCATGTTCGACAAGGCGTTCCGGGCCGGCAAGATCAAGGAGATGGACCCTTTCGTCGAGCAGCTGGCCTATGGGTTGTTCGACGGCTTCATCGAGGACGGCCGGTGCGATTTCGTGCGCCAGTACGCCGTGCCGCTGCCGCTGACCATCATCTGCCGCCAGATGGGCGCGCCGGACGAGGACATCTGGCGGATCAAGGCGTGGACCGACGCATGGATCAAGGGCGTGGGGTTCGGCCTGACCGAGGCCGAGGCGATCTGGGCCGCCGAGATGGAAATCGAGGCGCAGCATTATTTCCAGCGCATTTTCGAGCGCCTGCGCCGCGCGCCCGACGATACGCTGCTGTCCGATCTGGTGAATACGGTGATCCCGGAATGGGGCCGCACCCTGACCGACAACGAACTGCACGCCGAGATGATGCAGGACACCTTCGTCGGCGGGTCGGAGACCACGACCAACGCGCTGTCGGCGGGCATCATGCTGCTCTCGGAGAATCCGCGCGCCTGGGACATGCTCAAGTCCGACCCGGACAAATATCTCAAGACCTTCTGCGAGGAGGTGCTGCGACTCGAAGGCCCGGTGCAGGGACTGACGCGCATGGCCAAGCGGGACATCGAGCTGCACGGGGTGCGGATTCCCAAGGGCGCGATCCTGAATGTGCGTTTCGGCGCGGCCAACCGGGACCCGGCGCATTTCGACTGCCCCAACCAGCTCGACCTGGAGCGCCGCAACGCGGGCTCGCATCTGGCGTTCAGCTCGGGCACCCACCATTGCCTGGGCGCGCCGCTGGCCCGGCGCGAGCTGTACTGGGGCTTCCGGGCCTTCATCGACCGGGTGGAGGACTTCGCGCTCGCGCCCGGCAACACGCTTCGTCACCAGCCCAACTACATGCTGCGCGCCCTGAAGGAGCTGCACATCACCTTCACGCCGCGCCGCTGAAGCGTGCTATGTCCGGCCTTGAAAGGCCGGGCCTCCGCCCGCGTAGGGACCAGAGATGAGCGACGAGATCGATGTCAGGGACAGCAACGGCACCAGGCTGGCGGACGGTGATTCCGTCACGCTGATCAAGGACCTGAAGGTGAAGGGGACGTCGGTCACCTTGAAACGGGGCACGCTGGTCAAGAATATCCGCTTGACCGGAACCGCCGACGAGATCGAATGCAATGCGGAGAAGGTCAAGGGTCTGGTGCTGAAGACCCAGTTTCTCAAGAAAGCCTGAGACAACCTGTCCGAACGTGAAAAAGGGCGCCGGTTGCCCGGCGCCCTTTTCCGAAATCCAGCGAAAGCCGATCAGGCGTTCTTCAGATTTTCCGCGGAAGTCTTGCCGCGCTTGGGATCGCGCTGCTCTTCGTAGGAAATCTTCTGGCCCTCGTTCAGGGTGCCCAGACCGGCGCGCTCGACGGCCGAAATGTGAACGAAAACGTCCTGGCCGCCGCTATCCGGCTGAATGAAACCAAAACCCTTGGTGCTGTTGAACCACTTAACGGTGCCGACCGGCATGATGTATCTCCAAGTTCCAAAAAGCGCGCTCACGGAATGATGAGCGCATAAACCTGCCCTTTGGAACGGCAGCAATCTACACACGGTTTTGGCGCGATAGGCCGCCAAACCGCAGTGGCGTGGTCGCGGATACCATAGGGTATTCCGCCAGGAACGCAAGAAGAAGCTTCGGCGCCGGGTTCAGGCGCGACCGGACATGGTGAACGATCGCGAAAAAGTCTCGGTGCTGAAGCGGTTGGCGCGGAAACCGTCCGACCAGTGATCGGCGGCCAGACCCGCTTTCCGTTTAAGCTGCGAGAGGAAATCACGAGCGTGGGGCAGTGTCTGCCAGACCTTGGGCAGGAACAGGGCGCGGCGATCTCCATCGGCGATGACCAGACCGTCCCGGTCGGGGCGCAGCGCGTTCAACAGGGCCTGTTCGCCGTCGAAGGGAATCGGGCGCTGCTGGCTGAGAATGGACACCTCCACATCCAGCCGCTCCAGTTCGGTCGCGGTCAGCGGCTTGAACCGGGGATCGGCGAAGGCGGCCTTGTAGGCATTCTCCATGACGTCCAGCACCAGAGACCGGTGAGGTGTCACCGATCCGATGCAACCCCGCAACTGGCCGTCCAGGGTCAGGGTCACGAAGGTGGCGCGCATGGCGAGCAGCGCCCGAGGCATGTTCTTCAGGGTGATCGCCGGCATCTTGCCGTGCTGGATGCCATAACGGATCGCGGTCACCGCCGCGTCCAGCAACAGGCGCCGGTGCGGTTCGGCCAGCCGCGCCGATTCGGCATATTCGAACGCGAAGCTGCCATAGCCGACGACTCGGTCCCTGTTGCCGGCCGTATCCCCGGAGTTACGCAGGTCCAGCGTCGTGGCCCGCAGGTCGCGCCGCTGGGCTTCCAGCAACAGTCCGCGCAGCGGCCGGTTGCCGCAGGCCTGTTCGTCGCGCAGCAGGTCGGGCCGCAGCATCTCGATGGCGCGCGCCGCATCGCCGTCCAGCGTGCCGGCGGTATCGTAATCATGGAAATGGCTCAGATCGGACGAGATGACGATCAGCGTCTCGGGACCGCCCCAGCATTCGGACAGTACACGGGCCACGGTCTGCGGCGCGGCGTCGCCCACCAGCACCGGCACCAGGGTGAACTGGCCGAGCACCGTCTGCAGGAACGGCAGGTGGACTTCCAGGCTGTGCTCCTGGGCGAAAGGCGCATCGGCGACGACTGAGTCGGGCAGCGCGCGAAGGCGCGCCATGGTTTCCATATCCACGGGAATCTCGCCCAGCGGCGTCGCCCAGCTTCGGGCGGTCGAGAGGGCGATGCCGCGAAAGCCGACCCTGTGGTTCGGCCCCAGCAGCACGACGCGGGTGATCACGGCGCGGCGGGCGCGCAGCGTGGCATAGGCGGTGGCGGCGACGGTGCCTGAATAGATGTATCCCGCATGAGGCACGACCAGCACCTTGGCCGCCACCGATGCCGGCAAGGCGGCGTTGAGGCACGCGTTGACCTGGGCGGCGCAGGCCGCACGGTCGGCGGGATAGAACATCCCGGCGACTCCCGGCTGCTTGACGAGGCTGGCGTCGACGCTCATGTGCGGTTCCCAATGATTGTCCTCGGGCCTAGGATAAGCCGATGACGAGCGCAGTCCAGACGGCAAACGCGACCGGCCATCCGACCCGCTACTGGCATGCGCTGGATGACGGGCGGGTGCAGTGCGATCTGTGTCCGCGCGCCTGCAAGCTGGCGGAGGGACAGGCGGGTCTGTGCTTCGTGCGCGCCGCGCGGGGCGGCGCGGTGGTGCTCGACACCTATGGCCGCTCGTCCGGCTTCATGATCGATCCGATCGAGAAGAAGCCGCTGAACCATTTCCTGCCCGGCACGCCGGTCCTGTCATTCGGGACGGCGGGCTGCAATCTGGCCTGCACCTTCTGCCAGAACTGGGACATCTCGAAATCGCGCGAGACCGACACGCTGTCGGCGGTGGCGTCGCCCGAGGCCATCGCCCGCGCCGCGCGCGCCACCGGCTGCCGGTCCGTCGCCTTCACCTACAACGATCCGGTGATCTTTCACGAATACGCCATCGACATCGCCCAGGCCTGCCACGAGGTCGGGGTCAAGGCGGTCGCCGTGACCGCCGGTTACGTCATGCCGGCGCCCCGGGCCGAGTTCTACCGCCACATGGACGCGGCGAACGTGGACCTGAAGGCCTTCAGCGAGGATTTCTACTGGCGCGTCACGAAGGGACATCTGCAGCCGGTGCTGGAGACGCTGGAATATCTCAAGCGGGAAACCGATGTCTGGTTCGAGATCACGACCCTGCTGATCCCCGGCGAGAACGATTCGGACGCCGAGTTGCACGCCATGACCCAATGGATCATGGACAGGCTGGGGCCGGATGTGCCGCTGCACTTCACCGCGTTCCATCCCGACTACCGCATGCGCGACAAGGCGCGCACGCCGCATGGCTCGCTGATCCGGGCCCAGCGCATCGCCCACGCCAACGGGATTCGCCATGCCTATGTGGGCAACGTCCATGATCTGGGGCGCCAGAGCACCCATTGCCCCTGCTGCGGCGAGCGGGTGATCGGACGCGACTGGCACCAGCTTTCCGACTGGCGCCTCGATGCATCGGGCCAGTGCGGCAATTGCGGCACCGCCATCGCGGGCGTGTTCGAGGCGCGGCCGGGTGTCTGGGGCCGCAAACGGCAGGCGGTGGACGTATCCCGGTACGCCCTCACCGTCTGAGCGACGCGCGCCGGAGACGTGATTGTCCTCCGCGTTCCCGACTCGGGCATGAAAGGCTCTGGGGTAAGAGTAATCAGCCAAGGAGACGCTTTTGGTTCCGTCCATGCGGACAAGAAGTCATCTTGTGGTTTTGATCGATTACTCTTGGGGCATTTGCATAGGAATTGACCATAAAAATAAATCTCCGTGGACGATTCCATATTATTTTCCGGTTGTCTCTGCCGCCAGTGATGAGCGTGATTGACGCCGGCACCAAAGCTCTGGAATTCTTGTCGCATTGGAGCGAGCGAGGGCCGCGCCGCTCTCCAGTCTGACAAGGGACTGCGCGATGAGCGATATCAAGGGAACGCATGGCGTCTCCTACAAGGCGGTCGACGACCAATATTTCCAGAAGCGCGGCCTGCGGCGATATGCGGGCGTGTTTTCACTGTGGGCACTTGGCGTCGGCGCCGTGATCTCCGGTGATTTCTCGGGCTGGAACTTCGGTCTGGGGTTCGGATGGGGCTCCATGTTCGTGGCCGCGATCATCATCACGGTGATGTATCTGGGGCTGACCTATTCCATCGCCGAAATGTCGCCGGCCCTGCCGCATACGGGCGGCGCCTATTCCTTCGCGCGGTCGGCCATGGGGCCCTGGGGCGGGTTCGTGACCGGCATCGCCGAGAATATCGAGTACATCCTGACGCCCGCCGTCATCGTCTTCTTCATCGGCTCGTATGTGGGCGCGATCCTGGGCACGGATGCCGCCATCCAGCCCCTCTACTGGGTGATCGGTTATCTGGTCTTTCTGGGCCTGAACCTGTTCGGCGTCGAGTTGTCCTTCAGGGTCACGGTCGTCGTCACGCTGGTCGCGCTCGCCGTGCTGGCGGTGTTTTTCGTGAGCGCCATCCCCAGCATCGACTTCAGCCGCTGGGCGCTGAATATCGGGGTCGGCCCGGATGGTACGATGGTGGCGTTGCCCGAGGGCGGCGGCCCCTGGTTTCCCGATGGCGTGCACGGCGTGCTTGGCGCGCTGCCTTTCGCGGTCTGGCTGTTCCTTGCCATCGAACAGTTGCCGCTGGCCGCCGAGGAAGCGGTCGATCCCAAGCGCGACATGCCCAGGGGCATCCTGCTGGGCATCTTCACCCTGATCTTCACCGGTTTCGGCGTGCTGTTCTTCAACGCCAGCATCGGACCGGGATCCTGGGGGCTGAAGGAGTCGGGCGAGCCGCTGCTGGACGGTTTTCGCACCATCTACGGCACGGACATCGCCAATCTGCTGTCGCTGGCGGCCATTCTCGGTCTGATCGCGTCGTTCCACGCGATCATGTACGCCTTCGGCCGGCAGATCTATTCGCTGTCGCGCGCCGGCTATTTTCCGCGCGGTCTTTCCATCACCCATGGCACCCACAAGACACCCTATCTGGCGCTGATCTTCGGCAGCCTGGTCGGCCTGGGCGTGATGCTGGTGATCTGGTTCCTCTACGGGGCCGAGACCGGCGGCGCCTTCATCGGCGCGGCCCTGCTGAACATGGCCGTGTTCGGCGCCATGCTGTCCTATGTCTATCAGGGCATTTCCTTCATCCTGCTGCGGATCAACATGCCGCATATCGAGCGGCCGTTCCGCAGTCCGTTCGGCATTCCCGGCGCGCTCGCCACCATCCTCATCGGCCTGGTCACGATCTATTTCCAGATCACCGATCCGGCGTTCCGCGCGCCGGTCATCGCCGTGGCGATCTACTATGCGGTCATGATCCTCTACTTCGCCCTGATCGGGCGTCATCACCTGGTGCTCTCGCCCGAGGAGGAATTCGCCATGACCAAGGGTGCGTCGGGCGGCGCGCACTGATAGGCTTTCGATGCCGGGCAGGTTCTCTCGCGCCGGCTTCCTGTCTCCGGATGGTGCCGTCATGGACCCAAGACACGTCAGAACCGCCGCCGATGCGCGGGCCATTGTCGAGCACCGCGGTCTCGATCATGTCAAGATCGGCGTCTTCGACATCGACGGCATCATGCGCGGCAAGTACATGGCGCGGGACAAGTTCTTCGCCGCGCTCGAATCCGGTTTCGGCTTCTGCGACGTGGTGCTGGGCTGGGACAGCAACGACCAGCTCTATGACAACGTCAAGGTGACCGGCTGGCATACCGCGTATCCGGACGCCATGGTCCGCATTCTGCCCGAGACGTGCCGCGCGGTGCCGTTCGAAGGCGACATGCTGCTGTTCCTGGCCGAGTTCACCGGCGAGGCCGAGGCGGTCTGCCCGCGCGGCGTGCTCCGCCGGGTGCTCAAGCGCGCGGCCGACATGGGGTACAAGGTCGAGGCGGCCGCCGAATTCGAATTCTTCATGTTCGAGGAGACGCCCCATTCGGTGCGCGCGAAAAGTTACCGCGACCTGAAGAACGTCACGCCGGGCTTCTTCGGCTACTCCATGCTGCGCAATTCGGTGCACGCCGAATTCTACAAGGAGTTGCTGGACCTTGGCGCCGGCATGGATTTCCCCATCGAGAGCCTGCACACCGAGACCGGCCCCGGGGTGATCGAGGCCGCCATCGTCCATGACGAGGCGCTCGCCGCCGCCGACAAGGCGGCGCTGTTCAAGACCTTCACCAAGATCATGGCGCAGCGGCGGGGCTGGATGGCCACCTTCATGGCCAAATGGTCGCCCGACTGGCCTGGCCAGAGCGGCCATCTGCACATGTCGCTGTCGGCCGGGGATGGCGGTTCGGTGTTTTTCGACGCCGCCGCGCCCCACACCATGTCCGATACCATGCGCTGGTTCGTCGGCGGCCAGCAGCACTTGATGCCCGAGCTTCTGTCCATGATCGCCTGCACGGTCAACAGCTACACCCGGCTCATACCCGGATTCTGGGCGCCGACCGAGGCCAACTGGGGCGTCGAGAACCGCACCTGCGCGCTGCGGATCATCTCCGGCTCGCCCAAGAGCCAGCGGATCGAGTACCGGATCGCGGCGGCCGACATCAATCCCTACATCGCCCTCGCCTGCGCCATCGGCTCCGGGCTCTGGGGCATCGAGCACCGGCTCGATCCAGGCGATCCGGTGCCGGGCAACGCCTATGCCATGGCGTTCCCGCCCGAGCGCGGCCTGCCCCGCACCTTGTCCGAAGCGGCGGGCCGGCTGCTGGAATCGGCAGCCGCCCGCGACCTGTTCGGCGACGCCTTCGTCGATCACTACGCGGCCACGCGGGACTGGGAAGAGCGCGAGTTCCGCAAGGCGGTGACCGACTGGGAACTGGCGCGCTATTTCGAGATCATCTGATGCGCCCGATCCTGCAATGCATCAGCCCCGTCGACGGGCGCGTCTATGTGGAACGGCCGCTCGCCGACCGGCAGGCGATCGACATGGCTTTGGATCGCGCCGCGGGTGCCTTGCGCGGCTGGAAGACGGCCACGCTGGTCGAGCGTCAGGCGGTCCTCTCCCGCGCGGTGGATGGCGTCGTGGCGCACGGGGCGGCCATCGCCGAGGAACTGACCTGGATGATGGGCCGCCCCATCGCCCAGACGCCCGGCGAAGTCCGGGGATTCGAGGAAAGGGCGCGCTACATGATCGGCGCCGCCACCCAGGCGCTGGCGCCGCTGGACCCGGGGCCGAAGGAGGGCTACAGGCGTTATGTCCACCACGAGCCGCTGGGTGTGGTGGTGGTCGTGGCGCCGTGGAACTATCCCTACCTGACGGCGGTCAACGCCGTCATCCCGGCGCTCGCGGCGGGCAACGCCGTCATCCTCAAGCATTCGCACCAGACGCCGCTCTGCGCCGAACGTCTTTCCGGGGCCTTTCGCGCGGCCGGTTTGCCCGACGGTGTCTTCCAGCACCTGCATCTCGGCCACGAGGACACCGCGCTGCTGATCGGTGACGGGCGGGTCGGCGGGGTGTGCTTCACCGGTTCGGTCGAGGGCGGTCACGCGGTCCAGCAGGCGCTGGCCGGCAAGTTCGTCGCGGCCGGACTGGAACTGGGGGGCAAGGATCCGGCCTATGTCCGCGCCGACGCCGACCTGGCCCACGCCGTCGAGACTCTGGTCGATGGCGCCATGTTCAATTCCGGCCAGAGCTGCTGCGGCATCGAGCGCATCTATGTCCATGAGCGGCTGTACGACGACTTCGTCGCCGGGGCGCTCGAGCTGACCCGGTCCTATGTGCTGGGCGATCCGACCCGGCCCGAGACCACGCTGGGCCCCATGGTGCGGAGCTCCGCGGCGGCTTTCGTCCGGGGGCAGGTCGCCGAAGCGGTCCGTCAGGGCGCCGCCGCGTTGCTGGACCCGGCGCATTTTCCCGCCGATGCCGCTGGAACGCCCTATCTGGCGCCCCAAATCCTGGTCAATGTGGATCATTCCATGCGGATCATGACCGAGGAAACTTTTGGCCCCGCCGTCGGCATCATGAAGGTGACCTCCGACGAACAGGCCATCCGGCTGATGAATGACAGCGCCTACGGGCTGACCGCCGCGATCTGGACCGCTGATGTGGGGGCGGCCGAGCGCATCGGCCACCATCTGGAGACCGGCACCGTGTTCATGAACCGCTGCGACTATCTGGATCCCGCCCTGGCCTGGACCGGGGTCAAGAACAGCGGCCGGGGCTGCAGCCTGTCCGTTCTGGGCTATCAATACCTGACCCGTCCGAAATCCTTCCATCTGCGCACACGCACGCGCTGATCTCACCAGGGTAGCCTTCATGACCGTGCTGACCGCCGCCTGGAATTATCCGACCCGTATCCTGCACGGGCCGGGCCGCATCGCCGAACTGGCCCAGGCCTGCCGGACACTGGGAATCTCCCGGCCGCTGCTGGTGACGGATGCCGGCCTGAGGGAGGCGGCGATCACCCGCGAGGCCCTGGCCGCCCTGGCGGCCGATGGCATGGATGTGTCCGTGTTCGCCGAGGTCAAGCCCAACCCCGTGGGCGCCAATATCGAGGCGGGCGTCGCCGCCTACAAGGCGGGCGGTCATGACGGGGTGATCGCCTTCGGCGGCGGATCGGGTCTCGACGCCGGCAAGGCCATTGCGTTTATGAGCGGCCAGACCCGGCCGATCTGGGATTTCGAGGATATCGGCGACTGGTACACCCGTGCCGATCCGGCAGGCATCGCACCCATCGTCGCCGTGCCGACCACGGCCGGCACCGGCTCGGAAGTCGGCCGTGCCTCGGTCGTGGTGAACGAGGAAACGCACGAGAAGAAGATCATCTTCCATCCCCGGATCATGCCGGGCATCGTGATCGCCGATCCCGCGCTGACGGTCGGGCTGCCGCCGCATGTCACCGCCGCCACCGGCATGGACGCCTTCACCCATTGCTTCGAAGCCTACTGCGCGCCGGGCTTTCATCCCCAGGCCGACGGCATCGCGCTCGAAGGCATGCGGCTGATTCGGGACTACCTGCCGCGCGCCTATCGTGACGGCGGCGATATGGAAGCCCGCTCGCGCATGCTGGCGGCGGCCTCCATGGGCGCGGCGGCGTTCCAGAAGGGGCTCGGCGCGGTGCACGCCGTCTCGCATCCGGTCGGCGCGCTCTACGACACGCATCATGGGCTGACCAACGCGATCGTGCTGCCCTACGTGATGGTCCACAACCGCGCCGCCATCGACGACAGGATGCGCCATCTCGGCCGCGTCCTGGATCTCGCCGCGCCGGGCTTCGACGGCGTGCTCGAGGCGGTGCTCGACATGCGCGCGGCGCTGGGCATCCCGCATGGGCTGGACGCGATCGGGGTCGACGATGAACGCGCGGCCGAGATCGGCCGGTTCGCCGAGGCCGATCCGTCCGCCGGCGGCAATCCGGTCGCGGTCAAGGCGCCGGCCCTTGAGCGCATCTTCCGCGCCGCCGTGGCCGGATCCCTCGGCGACGCGGCGTGAGATGACCCGCGTTCTGATCGTCGAGGGCAACACCGCCGAGGCACGCGACCGGTCGGTCGCCGCCGGGGGCACGGTGGCCAACCAGCTCTATGCCGCCGCGCTGCGCCGCGTGCGCGGCGATCTGTCCCTGGAGGTCGTATTTCCGGCCGATTCGGGCGCCGTTCTGCCCGACTCCGCGGCCTTGCGCGGCTTTGACGGCATCGCGTGGACCGGCTCCTCGCTCAACATCTATCATGGCGGCCCCGAGATCGAGCGTCAGCTCGCCTTCTGCCGCACCTGCTTCGCCGCCGGCGTGCCCCAGTTCGGCAGCTGCTGGGGGCTTCAGGTCGGCGCCGTGGCGGCTGGCGGCACGGTCGAGGCCAATCCGCTGGGGCGCGAGATCGGCCTGGCCCGAAAGATCGTCCTGACCGGGGCGGGGCGCGTTCACCCCTTGTATCGCGGCCGTCCCGATGCGTTCGACGCCATCGCGGTGCACCGGGATATCGTGACCGCGCTGCCGGAGGGCGCCCAGATCCTGGCCCATAACGCCATGGCCCATGTCCAGGCCGCCGCCTTCAGCCGCGACGGCGGGGTTTTCTGGGGGGTCCAGTACCATCCCGAGTACACATTCACCGAGATCGCCGCGTCCATGCGACGCTATACGGAGGGGCTGGTCGCAGAAGGTCTCTTCGACAGTGTTGAGTCGGCGCGGTCCGCCGCGCAAGTGTTCGCGTCGTTCGACCAAGGCGGCGCACCGGAAAACCGCTGGCTGGCGGGTATCGATGGGGATGTGCTCGACCCGGCGGAAAGACTACGGGATCTGCGTAACTGGCTGGATTTCATTTCGGGCATATAATGATGGTGGGTTTGCGTGCAACGCACTTCCTGCTTGCGTTGTTGCCCTTTGCTTTTATCCTTGTGGCGTCATGCTGCTGCGGTTTGCCGGCCCGTCTCGCCACCCGGGATAGATTGCTGCCAATCCAAGGTACAGGTTGATGCGCTGCTCATCCGATGCGGCGCCACACATTGATTGGAGAACAGCGATGCCCGTCGGTACCGTGAAGTGGTTCAACAGCACTAAAGGTTATGGTTTCATTCAGCCGGACGCCGGTGGTCCGGATGTATTCGTGCATATCTCGGCCGTCGAGCGTGCCGGTCTTGGCAGCCTCAATGAAGGCCAGAAGATCTCTTACGAAGAGCAGCGCGATCCCAAGCGCGGCAAGACCTCGGCCGAAAACCTGAAGAAGGCCTGAGCGGGTCTTCTATGGACTGAATTGAAAGGGCGCCGACGAGTCGGCGCCCTTTTTCATGGCGCGGGCGCCGGAACCGGCGTGCCGATGGCGCTGTGGAAGTCGATGATGGCCCGCGCGAGGTCGGCATCGGCCTCGACCAGCGCCTCGCGATTGGAAATCAGGGTGCGCTGGGCATCGAGAATATCGATGAAACTCGCCAGTCCTTCCTTGTACAGCGCGTTGGCCTGCTGAAACGCCGTATCGCTGGCCCGCGCCGCCTCGCGATAATCCTTCTGGCTCAGACGCGCGCTGCGGATCGCCACCAGCGCCGTCTCGGCGTCGCGCAGCGCCAGCAACAGCGTCTGCCGATAGACCAGCAGCGCTTCCTGCGCCAGCGCCTCGGCGGTCCGAACCTGGGCGCGCCGTCCGCCGGCGTCGAACAGAGGAATATCCAGCGTTGCCGACAAAAGGCCGATCACCTGCTCGACCACCATGCCGCTGCCGATATCGGTGGCCTGGGCGGTCAGGCGGCCGGGCAGGCTGAGGCTCGGATACAGCGCCCCGGCGGCGACACCGATTTCGGCGGTGGCGCGCGCCAGGTTCGCTTCCGCCGCCGCCAGATCCGGGCGGCGGCGCAGAATGTCGCGCGGCGCGCCGGGCTCGGGGCCTCCCGCATACACCGGCACCCGCATCTCGCCCGGCAGCGCCGGTGCGGTCAGGCCCGGCGCGTCGCCCAGCAGCACGGCGACCGAGTTGCGGGCCGCTTCCAGCGACAATTCCAGCGGACCCTGGATCGCGCGGGTTTCCGCCACTTCGGCGGTCGCGCGGTTGACGTCCAGGTCGGCCGCAAGACCGGCTTCCTGCCGGCTGCGCACGATGTCGAGAGTCTGGTTCTGCAGCCCCAGGGACGTCTCGAGCAGCGCGAGCCGCGCACCCGCGCGCCGCGCTTCCACATATTGCCGGGCCACGTCCGCCACGGTCAGCCGCTGGATGTCGGCCACCAGCGCCGCGCGCCGCCGGGCTTCGGCCTGTGCCGCTTCCAGCGCCCGCGTCTGGGCGCCGAACAGGTCGGGCGTCCAGTTGAAGATCGCCGAACCGTCAGCCGATCCGGTGGTGGCGCGTCCCGCGTCGCCGCGACCGGCCAGAACACTGTCCAGACCGGCGCCCACCTGCGCATCCAGGGTCGGGAAGCGGGCGGAATTGGCCACCCGTGCCTGCTCGCGGGCCTGCGCAAGACGCGCGGCGGCGGCGGCGACGTCCAGATTGTCGGCCAACGCGTCGGCGATCAGGCTGTCGAGCACCGGATCCTCGAAGCCGCGCCACCAGCCGTCCTCGCGCGCGACGGTCTGCCCCAGCGACGCGCGGGCGGGGCCGAACGCCTCGGGCGCCGCCAGCGCCGGCGGGGTATACTCTGGCCCCGCCTTGACGACGCAGCCGGCCAGCAGCACGCCGATGGACAACAGGCCGAGCGCCCGCGCCAGACCGGTCATGTGGGGCGCTCCATGTCCTTGTCGGCGATGGTGCTGGCTCGTTCCAGTTCGCTGGCGAGTCTGTCCCCTTCGGCGGCGCGCGGCTTGCTGAAGCGGGCAAGGCCGAGATACATCACCGGGGTGAGGAACAGGGTGAAGATGGTGGCGAGACCGAGGCCGCCGAAGATCACCCAGCCGATGGCGACGCGTGCCTCGGCGCCCGGCCCGGTCGAGAGGATCAGGGGCAGCGCGCCCAGGACGGTCGACAGGATGGTCATGCCGATGGGACGAAGGCGCACCCAGGCGGCCTGCTCGATGGCCTCGCGAATCGGCAGGCCTTCGTCGCGCAGCTGGTCGGCGAACTCGACGACGAGAATGCCGTTCTTGGCCATCAGGCCGATCAGCATCACCAGTCCGATCTGCGAATAGATGTTCAGGGAGATCCCGCTGAAGAACAGCGCGTAGACGGCGGCGGCGATGCCGAAGGGGACGACCGCCATGACGACGAGCGCGCTGCTCACGCTCTCGAACTGGGCGATCAGCACCAGCAGCACGACGACCAGCGCGATGATGTAGGTCAGCGCGAGTTCCTTGGAGGTCTCTTCCAGTGTCGCCGCCTCGCCCAGCATGATCATGTCGATACCGGGCGGCAGATCGGCGGCCAGCCGGCGCAGATCGTCGACCGCCGATTGCAGCGGATAGCCCTGCGCCACCTCGGCTTCCACCTCGATGGCGCGGCGCTGGCCATGACGGTCGAGTTCAGCGGCGACGCCTTCCTCGCGCACGGTGGCCAGACTGTAGAGCGACACCAGGCCGCCGCTGTCGTTGCGCACGAACAGGTTGCGCAGGTCGGACGGGTTCTCGATGGCGCCGGTCCGGGATTCCAGAATGACCGGAACGGCCTGATCGTCCACATTGAGATCGACCAGATCGTCGCCGTCGATCATCGCCCGGAGCGTGCTCGATATATCCTCGAGCGACACCCCCAGATCGGCGGCGCGCCGGCGATCCAGGTCGAACGACAATTGCGGCTGGGTCGGCTGATAGGAAATCTCGACGTTGGAGAGATTGTCCAGTTCGGATTCGATCCGCGCCGAGAGCGCTCGCGCGGCATCGTAGATTTGCGCGTAGTCCGGTCCCGTGAGCGCCACCTCGATGCCGCCGATTCCTCCGCCCACATCCAGACTCGACGAGCCATGGACATTGACGCGGGCGCCGGGGATACGGGCCATGGGGCCCTGCAATTCCTCGATGATGGCCTGCTGGTCGCGGTCGCGCTCTGACCAGTCGGCCAGCGGCGCGGTGACCGACACTCGGTTCGGGTCCCAGCGGCCGACGACCGTGTAGAGCGACTCGATCTCGCCGCTGTCCAGATAGGGCCGCAGGATCGTTTCGATCCAGTCGGCCTGCCGCTCCGAATAGCTCAGTCCGACGCCGTCGGGTCCGGTCGCCCGGATGTTGATGACGCCGCGATCCTCCGGCGGCACCAGTTCCTGGTCGAGGGCGCTGAACAGCAGGGCGGCGCCGATCGCCGCCGCCAGTCCGATCCCCAGCGCCGCCAGGGGCGCGGCCAGCGCGAGGTGCAGAATCCGCCGGTAGAACGATGAGGCCCGCTGGCCGGCGGTGTTCAGCCCGCGGCGCAGTTTCGTATCCTTCGGCGGACTGTCCGACAGGCGCGCGGCCATGGCGGGGACAAGCGAGAGGGACACGAACGAGGAAATGGCCACGGCGATGGCCAGCACGAAGCCGAATTCACGGAACAGGCGGCCTGCCGTGCTGGGCAGGAACGAGATCGGCAGAAAGACCGAGATCAGCACCGAGGTGGTCGCCACCACGGCAAAGAACACCTGCTGTGTTCCCAGCACGGCCGCCGCGCGGCCGCCGATCCCTTGGGCGCGGCGGCGCTGGATATTCTCCAGCACGACGATGGAATCGTCGACGACCAGCCCTGTGGCCAGCACCAGGGCCAGCAGGGTGACGATGTTGATGGAGAAGCCAAGCGCCCAGATCGCCGCGACGGTGCCGATCAGCGAAATGGGAATGGCGACGCTGAGCACCACGGTCGCCGGCCACGAACCCATGAAGATCCAGATCGCCAGGATCACGATGGCGACGGTGATGGAAAGGCTCAGCAGCACCTCCGTCACGGACCCCCGGATGAACACCGCGTCGTCCGAGGTGACGACGATGTTGACGTCCTCGAACCGCTCGTTCAGGCGTGCCGCGACGCGCTGGGCCTCGTCGGAAATCTGGATGGTGTTGGACTGGGCCTGACGCACGATGCCCATGCCAATGACCGGCCGTCCGTCCAGCCGGACGTAGGATGTCGCGTCGGCCGGGCCGAAGAACACATCGGCCACGTCGCCGATGCGGATCCCGCCGCGGATGATCATCTCCTCCACGGCCTCGGGCGTGACCGTGCTGGCGTCCGCGCGTACGACCAGCTCCTGGTCGTCGGACCGGAAGCTGCCCGCCGGCACGTCGAAGGAGGCGGTCCGCAGCACGGTCGCCACGTCGGTCATGGACAGGCCATGGCCCGCCAGCCGCGACGGGTCCACCATGACCCGCATCTGTCTTTCCCGGTTGCCATTGAGCGGGACGTCGGCGACGCCGTCGATGGAAATGAATTCGGGAACGATGTCCTGCTCGACGATGCGGGTCAGTTCCTGCTCGTCCAGCGTCGCGCTCCAGACGGCAAGGCGCACGACCGGGTCCGCGTCATCGTCCGCCTTGATGACGAGCAATTCCTCCACATCCTCGGGCAGGTCGCGCTGGACGCGGCTCACGGCCTCGCGCACGTCCGAGGCCGCCGTGTCCAAATTGGCGCCGGGCCGGAATTCGATGCGGACGCGCCCGCTGTTCTCCTCGCTGGAGGATTCGATGGATGAAACGCCGGACACCCGGGCCACCGCGCCCTCGATGATGCGCGTGACCTCGGCATCCATGGTCTCGGGCGATGCGCCGGGGAAGGTGGCGCGGACCACGACGATGGGCCGGTCCACGTCGGGCAGTTCGCGAACCTCCACCGCCAGGATCGCGGCGATGCCGGCGATGGCGATCAGCAGGTTGATGACCAGAACCAGCAGAGGACGGCGTACGCCCAGTCCCGGGAGACCGCCGCCTTCTGCGCTCACGGGGCTGCTCCCGGGCGCTGTCTGGCGGTCGCCCCGGCTGGCGCGGGACGGTCGACGATGTCGACCGGCGTGCCGTCCCGGAGTCGCTGGACGCCTTCGACCACCACGGTCTCGCCCTCACGCAGCGCCGCGTCGACCAGCACGCGGCCTTCGCGCCGCTCGACGATCACCGCCGGAACGCGAACGGCCTTGCCCTCCCGGACCGCCCAGAGGTAGGAGCCTTCGCCGCCCCAGATGATCGAGGCTTCGGGTATGAAGGGATAGGCCCGGCCGGAGATTTCGATGATCATCCGGAAGCTCATGCCGGGGCGGAGCAGATCGTCTTCGTTATCGAAGGCGGCACGCACCGTGAAGCTGCGGTCGACCGGATCGATGCGGCTGCCCACATGCTGTACCTCGCCCTTCCTGGGCGCGGCATCCGTCGTCCAGGGTTCCGCCGTGATCGGCGTACCGGGCGTGACCTCGCCGATGAAGGCTTCCGGCACGGCAAAGTCGACCAGGATCACCGCGCGGTCGTCGAAGGGCGCGATTTCTGTGCTGGTGTCGACGCGGTCGCCGGGATCCAATTCGCTCAGTCCCACATGGCCGGTGAAAGGCGCCCGAACCGTCCGGTCGTGGAGCGCCACCTGGGCCTGTTTCAACTCGACCTGCGAGCCGTCCAGCGCGGTGCGGACCTCGTCGATCTGGCTTTCGCTCACCGCGCCGGTGTTCTTGATGCGCTCGTAGCGGGCCAGCAACTGCCGGTTGTTGCGCACTTCCACCTCGGCGCGTTCCACGGCGAGACGTTCGCGGCGGGCGTCGAGTTCGACCAGCGCGGCGTCCTTGGCCACCTTGTCTCCGGGGCTGAACAGCACTTTCGAGACCTCGCCGGCGGCGGCCGCGAACAGCATCACCGATTGCCGGGCACGCGCGGTACCGACCGCTTCGACGCGGGCCTGTTCGCCGGAGAAAGCGATTTTCTCCACGATCACCGGCGCCACCGGAGTCTCGCGCGGCGCATCCTCGCCGCCGCCGGTCAGCAGAAGGACGGCGCCGATGATGCACGCGCCGACCACGCCGACGATCAGCAGGGGGCGCAAGCGCTGAAGCGTCGGCGTTTTTTCAGGCGGCATGGAATGTGAAATGGGCTGGCACTCGGGAAAGGGTATGGTCGGTGACTGTGCCGCGCCACCCTATTGCTGTTTCATGACGCAATTGTAATCGGGCGGAGCGGCTATTGTCGGGAATCCGCTCCTTTCACCACGGGAATGACTCATGCGACTGACCCTTCTCTGCTTTTTTGTCCTGAATGTTCTGGTCCTGTCTCTCCAGGCCGCGCCGGTGCGCGCCGAGGAGGTGGGCTGCGTGTCGACGACCTTCCGCATGCTGGGACTGGCCAACGACAAGGTCTGCGTGGATTCCTTCCGCGATCCCAAGGTCGAGGGCGTGGTCTGTCACGTCAGCCGCGCGCGCACCGGCGGCGTCAAGGGCGCGGTCGGTCTGGCGGAGGATACGTCCGACGCGGCGGTCGCCTGCCGCCAGGTGGGACCGATCTCGTTCAAGGGCAAGCTCAAGGATGGCGAGGACGTGTTCAAGGAAAGCCGGTCCTGGCTGTTCAAGCGGCTGCAGGTGGTCCGCTTCTACGACAGGCCCAACAACACGCTGGTCTACCTGGTCTACTCGGACAAGCTGGTCGATGGCTCGCCGAAGAATTCCATTTCCACCGTGCCCGTCATGCCCTGGCGCTGAGGACCCAACCTCTCGAATCCGCCAGCTATCAGACTCACCAGTTTCGGCCGGCCCGATTTATTTATAACGTTTGTTGTGTGCCGCGAGCCGCGCACATCGGGAACGGCGCCACTCCCCGGGCGCCATTTCCCGCGGGCCGCGGCGGTCGATGAAGGCGCGCCGCGCGCCGCCTAGCTCCCCGCGGGCAGGCGTGCGGCGCCCCATCGTCAGGCAGTCAGCAGCGCTTTCGCCTGTTCCGCGCGCTCGCCGTGGCGGCGTTCTTCCTTGCCGTTCTGGCGCAGCAGCTTGGCCACTTCGGCATCGGTCATCTTCTGCGCCCAGCCCTCGTACATCAGCTCGCCGCCGAACTCGCCTTTGGCCATGTTGTCCAGCAGCGCCTCGTCGACCGGCAGGCTCGCGGGCGCCGTGTCGTACGGGTTCGTCTGCGGCGACGGGATCTCGAACATCTCGCCGGTCATCAGCTGGATCGCCTTCTGAAGCCGCTTGGCATGGGCCATCTCCTCCCGGCCATTGGCGGCGAGCAGGTCGGCGATCTCCTTCGAGGGCGCACCGGCGGCGAGCGCGTTGTAGAAGCTCAGGCCACTGGCCTCGAGGCAGATCATCAGCTTGAAATCATCGACCGTCGGCGTGCCGATGGTGCCGATATAGGCAAAGGCCTCTTCCGATGTCTGCGGCAGCGACGCGGGTAATATGCTCATGGCATCCTCCTGTTCCCTGGCGGTAACCTACTCTGGCCCGCGCCCGCCAACAAGCTGGCTTGATTGTTGACTCGGACGCCGATTACCCCTGTTCTAGAGGCCGGGAAGATCAAGGGGATGACCATGAACAGGGAAACGCTCGACATGACCGCCATTCTCGACCGGCTGCACCGGGTCGAGGCGGTACTGGAGATTCACAACCTCAAGTCGCGCTACTGCGCCGGCTGCGACGACAACCACAATGCCGATTCGCTGGAAGCCATTTTCGTGCCGGAAGGCCGCTGGAAGTGCGATGCCATGGGCGTGGACGCGCAAGGCCATGCCGAGCGGCGCGTGTTCTTCGACGGTCTCGCCAATTCGGGCCGCATCCGCAACTCCCAGCACATGGTGACCAATCCCCACATCGTCGTGGATGGCGACCGGGCGACCGGCTACTGGCGCATGATGATGGTCTATGCGGGCAACGCGCCGGACGGCAGCGTGCAGTTCCACCGCATTCTCGGCCACTACCAGGACGATTTCGTGTTCCGCGACGGCCACTGGCTGTTCGAGACCATCCGGCCGATGGTCGAGGACACCGAGGCCTACACCGTGGAGCCCAGCAAGTTCCGCTGAACCGGCCGCCCGCCGTCAGGGGTTTGCAAAGCCCCCGAACCGGGCGATCATGCGGCGCGGTCTTGGGGAAGACGTGTCGGGGATCAAACGGGGAAATGGCATGAACAGGCTTTGCGAGGGACGTGTCTGCGTCGTCACGGGCGCGGGGCGCGGCATCGGCCGCGAGTACGCGAAAATGCTGGCGTCGCAGGGCGCCAGGGTGCTGGTCAACGATCTGGGCGCCGCCGCCGATGGTGTCGGCGCCGACCGGACGCCAGCGCAGCTGGTGGTCGACGAGATCAAGGCGGCGGGCGGCGACGCGGCGGCCAATTATGACGACGTCTCCGACTTCAAGGCTGCCAAGCGGATGATCGACCAGGCCATCGAAACCTGGGGCAAGCTGGACGTGGTCATCAACAATGCGGGCATCCTGCGCGACCGCATGCTGGTGAACATGACCGAGGAGGAATGGGACGTGGTCATCAAGGTGCATCTGAAAGGCACCTTCGGCCCGGCCCATCACGCCGCCGCCCACTGGCGCGACGTGGTCAAGGCGACCGGCGCGCCGGTCGATGCGCGGATCATCAACACCTCGTCGGTGTCGGGCATCTACGGCAATATCGGCCAGACCAATTACGGCGCGGCCAAGCAGGGCATCGCCGCCTTCAGCATCATCGCCGCGCGCGAGTTGCGCCGCTACGGCATCACGGTCAACTGCATCGCGCCCGGCGCGCTGACCCGCCTGACCGAGAACCTGCGCGAGCGCACCGAGGAGGAAAAGAAGCAGGGCGATCCGTTCTGGATCGCGCCCATCGTGACCTGGCTCGCCAGCACGGAATCGCGGGACGTGACGGGCCGGATGTTCGAGGCCTCGGGACGGATCCTCGCCATCGCCGAAGGCTGGCACCGCGGCCCGGTCACCGAACCCATCGCCGATCCCACCCGGCTGGGACCGGTGGTCGAAAGACTCGTCGCCAAGGCCCGCCTGAACGCGGGCATGGACGGCATGGACCTGGATTAGACTTACACACCAAGGAGATCGCGCATGTCGGGTGAATTCACGGCCGAAGAGGTCAAGCGGCTGAGGACCCTGCTGGATATCGAGGACATCAGGAAGCTGGGCCTGCTCTATTCCCAGCTGCAGGACCACGCCTATCTGGATCAGCTGGCCGACATCTTCACCGAGGACGCGCTGTGCGAGTTCGGTCCCTACGGCACCTGGAACGGGCGGCAGGAAATCCGCGAGAACTACGCCAAGGTGAAGGAAGCCAATGGCGGCAGCTCGTTCAGCGCGCTGCACGCCAATTCCCACCACTGGGTCGAGATGACCGGCCCGAACACGGCCGTCGGCCGCCGCTACCTCCTCGACCTGATGACCACCCGCCCGAAGGACGAAAGCCCGTTCATCTGGCTGGGCCTCTATGACGAGGAGTACCGCAAGGTCGATGGCCAGTGGCTGATCGCGCGGACCACCCTGCAGTTCCTGTGGCCGGAAAAGCACCTGACCGGCGATTTTCCTGGCACGTTCCCGCCCAAGAGCTGAGAGGTTCGCGCGGGGCAAGAAAAAAGGGCGCGGACCGCGAGGTCCGCGCCCTGCTTTTATCCCGTCTCGGCCTTACGCCAGATCGAAGCGGTCGGCGTTCATCACCTTGGCCCAGGCCGCCGCGAAATCCCGGGCGAACTTCTCGCCGGCATCCGCCGCGGCATAGACTTCCGCGAAGGCGCGCAGCTGCGAGTGCGAGCCGAAGATGAGATCGACGCGGGTGCCGGTCCATTTGACCGAACCGGTCTTGCGGTCGAGGCCTTCATAGACGCCTTCCTTGCCGGCGACCGGCTGCCATTCGGTCGCCATGTCGAGCAGGTTGACGAAGAAGTCGTTGGTCAGCCTGCCGGCGCGATGGGTGAAGACACCGTGGGCCGACTGGCCCACATTGGCGCCGAGCACGCGCAATCCGCCCAGCAGCACGGTCATCTCCGGACCGGAGAGGCCGAGCAGCTGGGCCTTGTCGACCATGGCTTCCTCGGGCGTCATCAGCTTGTTGGCGGTGTAATAGTTGCGGAAGGCATCGGCCCTGGGCTCCAGCGGCGCGAAGGACTCCACATCGGTCTGCTCCTGGGAGGCATCCATGCGGCCCGGCGTGAACGGGACCTTCAGCGCGATTCCGGCGTCGCTGGCGGCCTTTTCGATGGCCGCGCCGCCCGCCAGCACGATCAGATCCGCCAGCGAGACCTTCTTGCCGCCGGAGGCGCCGGCATTGAAGTCCTGGCGGATGCGCTCCAGCGCGCCCAGCACCTGCGCCAGCTGAGCCGGCTGGTTGACCTCCCAGTCCTTCTGCGGCGCGAGGCGGATGCGCGCGCCATTGGCGCCGCCGCGCTTGTCGGATCCCCGGAAGGTCGACGCCGACGCCCAGGCGGCGGAGACAAGCTGCGAGACCGGCAGGCCCGACGCCAGGACGCGCGACTTCAGCGTCTCGATATCCGCCTCGCCGACCAGCGGATGGTCGACGGCCGGGATCGGGTCCTGCCAGATCAGCGTCTCCTTGGGAACGAGCGGTCCCAGATAGCGCTGGATCGGCCCCATGTCGCGATGGGTGAGCTTGAACCACGCGCGGGCGAAGGCGTCGGCGAACTGGTCGGGGTTCTCGAGGAAGCGGCGCGAAATCTTTTCGTAGGCCGGATCGAAACGCAGCGCCAGGTCTGTGGTCAGCATGGTCGGCACCCGCTTTCTCGACGGGTCGAACGGGTCCGGGATGCTGGCCTCGGCGTTCTTGGCGCGCCATTGCTTGGCGCCGGCCGGGCTGGTCTCCAGCTCCCATTCGAAGCTGAACAGGTTCTCGAAGAACAGATTGCTCCAGCGGGTCGGCGTCTGGGTCCAGATCACCTCGGGGCCGCCGGTGATCGCGTCGGCGCCGATGCCCGTGCCATGCCGGCTTTTCCAGCCCAAGCCCTGATCCTCGATCGCGCCGCCTTCCGGCTCCGCGCCGATCAGCGACGGATCGCCCGCGCCATGGGTCTTGCCGAAGCTGTGACCGCCGGCGATGAGCGCGACGGTTTCCTCGTCGTTCATGGCCATGCGCGCGAAGGTGTCGCGAATATCCCGCGCCGCGGCGACCGGGTCCGGATTGCCGTTGGGGCCTTCCGGATTGACGTAGATGAGGCCCATCTGCACCGCGCCGAGCGGATTCTGCAGCTCGCGCTCGCCGCTGTACCGGCTGTCGCCCAGCCAGGTGCCTTCCGGTCCCCAGTAGAGTTCCTCTGGCTCCCAGGTGTCGGCGCGGCCGCCGGCGAAGCCGAAGGTCTTGAAGCCCATGGATTCCAGCGCGACGTTACCGACGAGGACGAATAGATCGGCCCAGGACAGCTTGCGGCCGTACTTCTGCTTGATCGGCCACAGCAGGCGGCGCGCCTTGTCCAGGTTGGCGTTGTCCGGCCAGCTGTTGAGCGGCGCGAAGCGCTGTTGCCCGGCGCCGGCGCCGCCGCGGCCGTCCGCGATGCGGTAGGTGCCCGCGCTATGCCACGCCAGACGGATGAACAGGCCGCCATAATGGCCGAAATCGGCGGGCCACCACTCCTGCGAGTCGGTCATCAGCGCGTGGAGATCCTGGATCACCGCATCCAGATCGAGGGTCTTGAACTCCGCCGCGTAATCGAATTGCTCGCCCATCGGGTCGGCACGTTCCGACTTGTGGTGCAGGACCTGAATGTCCAGCTGGTCCGGCCACCAGTCGCGATTGGTGGGCGCGCGGTTGCCCCCGGACATCGGACACTGGCTTTCATTCGACATGATCATTCCCCTTAGCGGCACTGTGAAATCTATCTTTTCAGGTAGTCCGTCACCTCAGCCCGTCCACCGTTTTCGCGAATTCGACGCATGAAAGTTCTGTGTCGTCTCGTTCACGGGGCAAAAGAAAAGGCGCGGACCTCGCGGTCCGCGCCTTGGATCTTGCCCGGGGCGGCGCTTATTCGGCCGCCTGGCGCTCCGGCTGTCGGAAGAGGGCATTCAGGCCGTCGTCCGGCGTCTCCAGCAGGCGCTGGACCCAGCCGTGAAAACGCTGGCCGCCAAATTCGTTGCGGCCGAACAGCGAGTGATTGCGCGCCCCCGAGGCGAGCGCTTCCTGGACCTGCAGGCCGGTCTTGTAATCCTCGTCGCGGACCACGTTCTCCAGCAGGTCGAACTGCTTGCGCGCCCCGTCCTTGCCTGCCTGGTCCGGCTCCTTTTCCATCATGTAGTACTGGGTGGTGAAGGACTCGCCCACATTGTCGCCGGGGAACAGTTGCGAGATCATCACGCCGCGCCCACCGCCCTTGAACGAGGCGATGGAGATGTGCGGGAAGATGGTCCACACGCCCGTCATGATGTCTTCCATCGGCCATTCGGCCTCCGGCAGCTTGTCCAGGTGGGCATAGCGATCCGGCGAGGTGACGCGCTGGTGCGGGCCCCAGGCGTAGTAATTGGCCTGCGGCGAGCGGTCGCCGCCGATGGTGGTCTTGTGCAGCACCGGGAGATGGTAGAAATCCAGGTAGCCGTCATAGGCGATCTTCCAGTTCGGGCCGCGCAGAGTGCGCGAATCGAACAGATACCAGTTGTCGAAGTTGAAGTTGGCCAGCATGTCGTCATAGCCCGACAGGAAGGCGTCCATATCGATGGTCGAGTTGGGGTCCAGCACCGCCCAGATCAGGCCAGCGCGCTCCAGGGTCGGCAGCTCGGGAAGGCCGTATTCCTCGCGGTCGAATTCGCCGAACTCGCTGCTCGCGGCCACGCCCACCAGCTTGCCTTCATTGTTGTAGGTCCACCCGTGGTAGGGGCACACGAAACGCGACGCCTTGCCGGTGCCGCAATCGCGCAGCGGCGCGCCGCGATGGCCGCAGGAATTCATGAAGACGCGGGCCTTGCCGTCCTTGCCGCGCGTGATCAGAAGCGGCGTGCCGAACGGGTTCATCGCCTTGTAATCGCCGGGCTCCTTGACCTCGGCGCTGGGCGCCAGCATCAGCGGCATGCGCTTGAAGATCAGGTCGATCTCCTGCTTGAAGCGCGCTTCGTCCGTGTAGGCCGAAGCCGGCACCTTGTAGACGCCTGGCGCCTGCTCGATCGTGCCTGCCTTGAAATGCGCGATGTTGTCGCGCACGATTTCGACCAGTTTCTCTCTCGACATGAAAAACCTCTTTTCCCTGAGCGTGGCGCGGAGCGGCTCCGCGGAGCTGGCTTAGCGTATCACGGCGCTCCCGCGCAATGCATCGTGAGACGCTCGTTATATTATGCAGACTAGCATAAATCCAGCGGACCAACAAATGGGCCGTATTGCCGGGGTGGCCCGGGAAGGGTACGGTTTCGGCAACCTTGGGGAGGGTCGAGATGCCGTTTCACCGCTCGCGCCGACACATTGCCTGTTCTGTGGCCCTGCTGCTTTCGCTTGCCGCCCCCGCCGCATGGGCGACACCGCAGCCGGCGCCGCCGGGCGGCCCGCTCACCCAGTTCGAGGCGCACGATCCGAATGCGGAAGTGAGCGTCTATTACGATGTCTGGGCCAACATCCTGTCGACGGTGATGGAAGAGAAGGCCGGCCGCGTCGAGCCCAATTACGGCGGCCTCGGCCAGACCGGACGGGAGGCCATCGACATTGTTCTCACCGAATGGCAGGGCATCAAGGTCACGGCTCTGGGACGCGACGAACAGTTGGCCTACTGGCTCAATCTCTACAATCTGGCGTCGCTGAAGATCATGTTCGAGACCTTCGCCTCGACCGCCAAGGCGTCGCAAGACATAGCCGGGCGCAATCCCTGGGCGAACGACAAGTTCAACGTCAAGAGGTTCTACACCGCCGAGGGTAATCCCTGGGCCACGCCGATGCTCACGGTCGAAGGCGTCAGCCTGTCGCTCAACGACATCGAACATCGCATTCTCTACGCGTTCTGGCCCGCCGAACAGGTGCTCTACGGCCTCGGCTGTCCGGTCAGGGGCTGTCCGGACCTGCCCTTGAAGCCCTATGCGCCGGCCGTCGTGCACAAGCAGCTCGCCGCCGCCGCCACCCGCTTCGTCGCCGACCCCGAAAATGCCAAACTCAAGGGCACGGCCGTACGTCTGTCCGAACTCTACCGCTGGCATCAGGGTGTACTGGGCGGCGAGGCCAAGGTGCTGGAGCATGTGACCAAGCTCGCCGGCCGGCGGCTGGCCGGCGCGACGAGTATTTCCGGCTACGACTTCGACTGGAAACTGGCGGGCAAGCAGCCGCCCGCCAACTGGACCATGCCCCGCGGCCAGATGAACCGGGGCGCCGGCGCGGGCGGCATGATCTCCGAATAGTTTTCTGAAAGGACGCGCATGAACCATCCAGCGATTGCTCCCGGCCATGTGGCGGTCGTCACGGGCGGCGCCAGCGGCATCGGCCTTGCCGCCGCCCGGCGTTTCGCCGAAGCCGGCATGAAAATCGTGCTCGCCGACCGGGACGAGGCGAGGCTGGCCGATGCGCGCGGCGTGGTCGCCGCCCTGGCCGGCGCGGCCGCCGACGTGCTGGCGGTGCCGACGGATGTGAGCCGGATGGAGGATCTGGAGCGCCTCAGGGACGCGGCGTGGCAAACCTTTGGCGGCGTGCACCTGCTGATGAACAATGCGGGCATCGGCGCCGGCGGCGGTCCGCTGGAGAATTACGAGGGCTGGCGCAAGGTGATGGAGGTCAATCTCTGGGGCGTCATCAACGGCGTCCACGCGTTTGCCCCCGGGATGATCGCCCAGGGCGCGCCGGGCGCGATCATCAATACGGGCTCCAAGCAGGGCATCACCTGTCCGCCCGGCAATACGGCCTACAATGTCACCAAGGCCGGCATCAAGGTCCTGACCGAAGGCCTGCAGCACGAGCTGCGCAACACGCCCGGATGCCGGATCAGCGCCCATCTGCTGGTGCCCGGCTTCACCTATACCGGCATCACCCGTACCGATGGCCCCGGCAAGCCGCCTGGTGCCTGGACCGGCGAACAGGTCGCGGACTTCATGCTGACCGCCATGGCGGCGGGCGATTTCTACATCATCTGCCCCGACAATGACGTGACGCGGGAGCTCGACAACAAGCGCATCCGCTGGGCCGCCGACGACATCGTCCGGAATCGCCCGCCGCTGTCCCGCTGGCATCCCGACTACAAGGATGCGTTCGCGGCGTTCTCCATCGATTGATCGCCGCGCCAACGATTTCGCTCCACATGGGTTGACGCAGGTCCATCCGTCGGAGACAAGGCCGCTCACCGGACTGGGGGAAACTGTTTCATGCTGCCATCGATCCACGCGGCCGCCACGATCCTGCTGACCATCGGCACCTTCTGGCTGTTCGCGACGGGAAAGCTGCGGATCGAGCTGGTGTCGATGGGGGTGATCGGCATCCTGGCCCTCGGTTTCTACTTCTTTCCGCTGGAGCATGATGGCGCGCTCACCGGCATGGAGGTGGCGTTCGGCGGTTTCGGCCACGAGGCACTCATCGCCATCTGCTGTTTGATGATCCTGGGGCGGGGGCTGGTCGTCACCGGCGCCCTCGAGCCCGCCGGGCGGCTGCTCGCGCGACTGTGGCGGGCGAACAAGCCGCTCGGGATGCTCTTTACCCTGATGATCGCCGCCGGCATGAGCATGGTGGTCAACGATACGCCGGTCATGGTGCTGACCATGCCGATCCTGCTGAATCTGGCGACGCGGGTCGGTGTTCCGGCGTCGAAGACGTTGATGCCGGTCAATTGCGCTGTCCTGATCGGCGGCATGGCGACCACGATCGGAACCTCGACCAATCTGCTCGTCACGTCCATCGCCACGGATATGGGGCTGCCTCGCATGGGCGTGTTCCATTTCGCCGATACGGCGCTGCTGGCCGCCCTGATCGCCCTGCCATACCTATGGTTCGTGATGCCTCGGCTGCTACCGAGCAATTCATCGGTGGCCGTGCAATCGCCCCGCTTGTTCGAGGCCGCCCTGCATATCGGCCCGGAAAGTACCGTCCTGGGGGCGCCGGCAAGCGAGCTCGAACGCCGCATCGGCCATGAGCTGAAGATCGTCTCCGTGGTGCGGCCCTACTTCGCCAACGCCGCCGTGCCGCCGGTGGGCAAGCTGGAAGCCGGGGACCTGGTGCGGGTGGAAGGCACCATGGCCCATCTGCGCGAGGCCAGCGAGGATCTCAAGGCGCCGCTGGCGCATCCGACCGTTCTGGAGACGTTGCGGGCGCTGGAGGGCAGTCCCGAGGACGACGACATCATCGCGGAACTCGTGATCGGCTCGGATTCGCCCCTCACCGGCAAGAGTATCAAGTCGGCGCAGATCGCCGACCGCTACGGCGTCGTCGTCATCGGCCTGCACCGGCCCAATCGCGCGTTGTTTTCGGAGCCGCGCCATTCCGCCGACGAGGTGCTGGAACTGGGCGACGTGGTGCTGGTCCGTGGCACGCCGGAGCGTCTGAAGGCCATGGAGCTGGGGGAAAGCGCCATGGTGCTGGAGGGAGCGGCCGAAATGCCGCGCACCACCAAGGCGCCGATCGCGCTCGCCATCGTCGGCGCGGTGGTGTTCCTCGCCTCGTTCAAGCTCATGCCCATCGCCATCGCGTCCCTGGGCGGCGCCATCGCCATGCTGGCGACGGGCTGCATCAAGTTCGACAGGGTGGGCCGGGCGCTCAGTACCCAGGTGATCGTGCTGGTCGCCGCCAGTATCGCGCTGGGCCGCGCGCTGCTCGAAACCGGCGCCGCTGGCTGGCTGGGGGAGATATTCGCGTTCGTTCTCCAGCCATTGCCCGCCGCCGCGGTGCTGGCCGCCATGATGCTGTTCGCGACCCTGCTGACCAACTTCGCTTCGAACACGGCCGCCGCCGCCGTCAGCACGCCCATCGCCGTCAGTCTGGCGGCGACGCTGGGCATCCCTGCCGAGCCGCTGGTGCTGGCCGTGCTGTTCGGCTGCAATCTATGCTACGCGACGCCGTTCGCCTACCAGACCAACATTCTGATCATGTCGGCTGGTGGTTATCAGTTCCGCGATTATCTGCGGGCCGGTCTGCCCTTGGTGGTGATCATGATCGTGTCGCTCTCGATCCTGCTGGTGCTGCGCTACAATCTGTAGGGCGGCGCCGGATCAATGGCTGCGGCGACGCCGCCGCAGCCCGGCCAGCAGCGCTAGGCCGGCGGCGGACAGTGCCAGCATGCCCGGCTCGGGCACGGACACCGCGAACGAGACCTGGTCCACATGGGGCGATACCGCCGACGTGCCGCCAAAGGCCTGAAACAGCAGGGTGACCATTTCGCCAGCGGCGACGGTCACGTTGAACACGTTGGGCGTCCACAGGCTGCCATTCATGGCGATGGCGCTGGGGGCCAGGATCTGACCGGATACCGTACCCTGCAGCGAGACGGTGCCCAGCGCGTTCTCGCGCGGCCAGGCATCGAAACTCAGCACGGCGGCGCCGGACGTGATATCGAGCGGCACGGTGAAGGTCTGGAAGACCGAGGCGCCGCCCATATTGGCGTTCAGCTCGAGGCTCTGTCCGGTGGGATTGCCGTCACTGCCATAGCTCGGCGAGCCGGAAAAACCCTGTCCCCAGATCTCGATGCCGCTGTCCGTCGTCCCCCAACCCGGGACGCCGTTGGTGGGCAGGATGTTGTAGCTGGTGATCCCGGCGGGATACTCGAACTCGCCATTGCTGATCAGATTGACCGACATGGCGCCGGAAGGGCTCGGCATGAGCGCGCCGGCCAGCGCCGCCAGCAGCAGGGCGGGGACGAGCGGGACTCCGGCGCGTGTCATGGGCATGGCCTTAGCTATGCCCCCGGAAAGGGCAAAGATCAATCGCTGCCTGCCGTGCGGGCCGGCGCTGGGTCATGCGACCGTGATCTCGTAGCGGGCGACGGCGTCCTCGTTCCACGCCACGCCCGTGCCCGGCGTTTCCGGCACCACGTAGACGCCATTCTCCTGCCACGCCGGTTCGACCAGGATCGGGCTTGCCCATTCCAGGAACTCCAGCCAGTGCGCCGTGGGCGTGACGCACATCAGATGGGCGCTGATCTCCGGAAAGAAATGGCTCGACAGCGGCAGGCCGTGCGCCTCGGCGAGGGCGGCGCATTGCAGCCATCCCGTGACGCCGCCGATGCGGGCGATGTCCAGCATGACGCAGTCGGTGGCGCCGGCCTTCACCGCCTTCAGCATGTCGGGCGCGTTCCACCAGTTCTCGCCCATCTGGATCGGCGTGCGGAAATCGCGCGCCAGGGCGGCATGGCCGTCCAGATCGTTGAAGTCCAGCGGCTCCTCGATCCACAGCAGGCCTTCCGGCTCCAGCAGCGCCATGCGCGCGGTGGCTTCCACATTGGTCAGCCGCTGATTGTAGTCGACCATCAGCTGCATGCCCGGCACGGCCTCGCCGATGGCCCGAATGACGGCCAGATCGTCGGCCCCGGTCGCGTAGCCCAGCTTGATCTTGATGGTGCCGAAGCCCGCATCCGCCAGCTCGCGCGCTTCCCGCGCCACCGAGGCGGGACCGCCAAGGCCGGTGCTGTCATAGGTCGGCAGCGGGCGGGGTGCCCCGCCCAGATAGCGCGCGAGCGGCAGGCCCGCCGCTTTCGAGGCCGCGTCCCAGGCCGCCATGTCGATGGCCGACGCGATGATCTGCATCAGTCCCTGCATGCCCAGATAGCGGAACCGGCCGGCAATAGCGCGGTTCAGCGCCAGCGGCGCGAGCTCGGCGCCGGTCACCACGTCCGCCATGTTGCGGGCCAGCGCGACCATCGGCTGCACGGCCTCATCGTGGTAGCAGAACAGATAGGCATGGCCGGTGACGCCGGCGTCCGTCTCCAGGTCGAGCAGCAGCAGCGGCGATTCCGAGAATACCGCGGTGTGGAAGATCAGCGGTCGGGGTCGCGGAACCATCGCCGCGCGGACCCGCAAGCCGGTGATCTTGATGCCTGTTGCCGTCATGAGCCTTCTCCCTGCCGAAGGCGCATTGATAGACCGGCGGCGGCGACGTGGCAAAGGCGCTTGCGGATAAATATATCATGATATAGTAAATGGCATTCACAACGGTGGAGCCTCCCATGGAACTGGATTTCGCGACTCTCTCCCGCGCCGAGCGCTACAAGCTGCTGGTCTCCACCGTGGTGCCGCGGCCGATCGCGCTGGTCACCACCGTCAGCAAGACCGGTATCGTCAATTCGGCGCCGTTCAGCTTCTTCAATGCCATGAGCAGCGAGCCGCCGCTCGTGGTGCTGGGGCTCGAGGTGACCGACTACGCGCCGCGCAAGGATACCGGTGACAATATCCGTGACACGGGCGAGTTCGTCGTCAGCCTGGTCAGCCAGGCGATCGCCCCGCACATGAATCTGTGCGCCATGGACTTCCCCGCCGAGGAGGACGAGCTCGAGGGCGCCGGCCTGACAGCGGTGCCCAGCGTCAAGGTGAAGGCGCCCTACATCAAGGAATCGCCCGTCAGCTTCGAGTGCAGGCGCATGACCACGCTGGAAGTGGGGACGGGCAACCGCATCGTGGTCGGCGAGGTTCTCTACATGCATATCGACGACGCCTGCTTCGATCCCGCCACCTTCCACGTGGACGCGCCCATGATGCAGCTGATCGGCCGCATGCATGGTGGCGGCTGGTACACCGACACAACCGGCACCTTCAACATGCCGCGCATCGCCTATGCCGACTGGGCGGTGGAGCGCCGCAAGGCGGGCGAATAGGCCGGTTCCCGACGCGTTCGCGCCACGGCACCTTGGAACCGCCGCGCGGCGGCCCCATGTAGCGTGCGACCTTCACACGCGGCACAGGGCATCCCATGCGCCTTCCAGGCTTCTTCTACATCGCGCTCGGGCTGACCGCCCTGCTGCACGCCTATATCGGCGCGAGGCTGCTGCCTGATTTGTCCCTGGGCACGCCCGGCGTGCTGCTGGGCGCCGCGGCGTTGCTGGCCTCCGTCGTGCTTCTGCCCTTCGCCGTGCTGGGCCGATACATCCGTCACCAGCCCCTGGGCGACCGCCTCACTTGGGCGGGCTCGCTGGCGATGGGCGTGTTCTCATGGCTGCTGCTGTTCACCCTGCTCCGGGATGTCCTGCTCCTCGTCGCCTGGATGGCCGTGTCGCCGGCGCTGCTGGCGGCCATCACCACCTGGTCCGCCCTGGCCGTGCTGGCGCTGACCCTGGTGGTCAGCATTGCCGGCTTCTTCTCGGCCCGGCGCCTTGCCCGGATCAAGCATGTGGACGTTCCCATCGCCGGCCTGGACGGGGCGCTGCACGGGTTCGTCATCGCCCAGATCAGTGACATTCATGTCGGGCCCACCATCAAGCGCGGCTATCTGGACCGGATCGTCGACGCGGTGAACCGGCTGGAGGCCGACATGATCGCCATCACCGGCGATCTGGTCGACGGAAGCGTCGGCGATCTGGCGCATCATACCGCGCCGCTCGCCCGGCTCGGCGCGCGTCATGGCACCTATTTCGTCACCGGAAACCATGAATATTACGCCGGCGCCCATGCCTGGATCGACGAACTCCATCGCCTCGGGCTGACCGTGCTCGGCAACCGGCATGTGGTGCTGTCCCATGACGGCGCCTCGCTCGTCGTCGCCGGCGTGCACGACTATACCGCGCACCAGTTCGACCCGGACCACCGCAGCGATCCCGCCGGGGCGCTACACGGCGCGCCGGCCCACGCCGCCACGCGCATCCTGCTGGCGCACCAGCCGCGTACCGCGCACGCGGCGGCGGAGGCGGGCTATCATTTGCAGCTCTCCGGCCACACCCATGGCGGCCAGTTCTGGCCGTGGAACTTCTTCGTGCCGCTGCAGCAGCCCTTCACCGGCGGCCTCAACCGCCTGCGCGACCTGTGGGTCTATACCAGCCGGGGCACCGGCTACTGGGGGCCGCCGAACCGGTTCGGGGTCCCGTCGGAGATCACCCGGATCCGGCTGGTCACGGCCTGAGCGGCCGGGCCAAGAAAAAGGGCGGCCGAAGCCGCCCTTTCGCGTGTCATGCGGGCTGGATCAGCCGGCGATGTACTGGGCGCCGTTGATGGTCAGCGTCGATCCGGTGATGAAGCCGGCATCGTCCGCGGCCAGATAGACCACGCCGCGCGCGATGTCTTCCGGCTCGCCCAGGCGGCCGACGGGGATCGTCGCGATGATGCTCTCCAACACCTTCTCCGGCACGGCGGCGACCATCTCGGTGTTGATGTAGCCCGGCGCGATCACGTTGACGGTGATGCCCTTCTTGGCGGTTTCCTGCGCCAGCGCCTTGGTGAAGCCGATCATGCCGGCCTTGGCGGCGGAGTAGTTGGTCTGGCCCATCTGACCCTTCTGGCCATTGATGGAGGTCATGTTGATGATGCGGCCGAAATTGCGCTCGCGCATGCCGTCGATCAGGTGGCGGCACATGTTGAAGACCGAGGTGAGGTCGACGTTGAGAACGTCGTCCCACTGCTGCTTCGACATCTTGTGCAGCATGGCGTCGCGGGTGACGCCGGCATTGTTCACCAGGACGTCGATCGGGCCCAGTTCGGCCTCGATCTGCTTGATGCCCTCGCCGCAGGCGTCGAAGTCGCCGACGTTCCATTTGTAGACGGCGATGCCGGTTTCCTTCTTGAACTCGGCGGCCGCCTCGTCGTTACCGGCGTAGTTCGCCGCGACGGTGTAGCCGGCGTTCTTGAGGGCGATGGAAACCGCCGCTCCGATACCGCGAGTCCCGCCCGTAACCAGCGCAACACGTGCCATAGGTCGTCTCCTGAAGTGTTCTTGTTGATGTTTCTGGATTAGTCGCGCTCGACGCACAGGGCGATGCCCATGCCGCCGCCGATGCACAGCGTGGAAAGACCCTTCTTGGCGTCGCGGCGGGCCATTTCATGCAGCAGCGTGGTCAGCACGCGCGCGCCCGAGGCGCCGATGGGATGGCCGATGGCGATGGCGCCGCCATTGACGTTCACCTTGTCCGTGTCCCAGCCCATGTCCTTGTTGACCGCGCAGGCCTGGGCGGCGAAGGCCTCGTTGGCCTCGACCAGATCCAGGTCGCCAACCTTCCAGCCTGCCTTCTCCAGCGCCTTGCGGCTCGCCGGGATCGGGCCCGAGCCCATGATCGCCGGATCGACGCCCGCCTGCGCCCACGAGGCGACGCGTGCCAGCGGCGTCAGGCCGCGGCGCTTCACTTCCTCGCCCGACATCAGCACCAGCGCGGCGGCGCCGTCATTGATGCCGCTGGCGTTGCCCGCGGTGATGGTGCCGTCCTTGCTGAAGGCCGGACGCATGCCGGACATCTTGTCCAGCGCCGCGTCGTGGCGGATGTATTCATCTTCCGACACGACCACGTCGCCCTTGCGGCCCTTGATGGTGACGGGAACGATTTCATCGGCGAACTTGCCGGCCTTCTGGGCGGCCGACGCCTTGTGCTGCGACGCGACGGCGAACTCGTCCTGCTGCTCGCGGGTGATCTGCCACTGCTTGGCCACGTTTTCGGCCGTGGTGCCCATGTGATAGCCGTTGAAGGCGTCCCACAGGCCGTCCTTGATCATGGTGTCGATGAAGTTCAGGTCGCCCATCTTGACGCCCGCGCGCAGATAGGCGGCGTGCTGGGCCTGGCTCATGCTTTCCTGGCCGCCGGCGACGATGATGCTGCCGTCGCCGTTCTTGATCGCCTGGGTGGCGAGAGCCACCGTGCGCAGGCCCGAGCCGCACATCTGGTTGACGACCCACGCGGAGACTTCCTTGGGGATGCCGGCGTTCATCGACGCCTGGCGGGCCGGGTTCTGGCCCTGGCCGGCGGTGAGAATCTGGCCGAAGATCACTTCTTCCACATCGGCGCCGTCGACGCCGGCGCGCTTCAGCGCCTCGGCCATCGCGACCTGGCCCAGATAATGCGCGGGCACGCCGCTCAGTGAACCGTTGAACGAACCCACGGGGGTACGCGCGGCGCTGACAATATACACCTCGGTCATCATGATCTCCTGAGCTGCTGTGGCCGGGCGGCGCGGCTCGATTCGTCGTCCGGGAGGATGCCGCGGACCTTATAGTGCAGCGCAGTAGAATCAAGCGGTTTTCGGGATTCAGGGTCTTGCGCAATGCAGCATGAGCGCGCAAGATGCTGAAAAAAGTACGAGCGCATAATCGTTTGGCGGGGGAAGAGTCGTTGAAGGAGCGTAAGATAGCTAAATCGACGGAAACACCGGCCACAGGTGACGTGGGTGTCGAAAAGGCGCCGATCGTCATCAAGAAATACGCCAATCGCCGTCTCTATAATACGGCCAC
The DNA here is from genome assembly GCF_039655775.1 of Iodidimonas sp. SYSU 1G8. Classification (NCBI taxonomy): domain Bacteria; kingdom Pseudomonadati; phylum Pseudomonadota; class Alphaproteobacteria; order Iodidimonadales; family Iodidimonadaceae; genus Iodidimonas; species Iodidimonas sp. SYSU 1G8. Next base: position 563,485 of record NZ_JBBYXJ010000002.1, read on the forward strand.
CAGCAGTTACGTCACCCTGGATTATCTGCGCGAAATGGTGAAGGAAGGCGACAATTTCGTCGTGTTCGACGCCAAGAGCGGCGACGATATTACCCGCTCGGTTCTGGCCCAGATCATCTTCGAACAGGAATCCAAGGGCGAGAACCTGCTGCCGATCAATTTCCTGCGCCAGTTGATCCGCTTCTACGACGACACCCTGCAGGCCGCGCTGCCGCGCTATCTCGACATGAGCATGGATCGCTTCACGCGGGACCAGGAGAAGATGCGCGAGTATCTGGTCAGCACCTTCACGCCGAAGCCGCCGCTCGCGCGGATCGAGGAGATGGCCCGCCAGAACATCGCGCTGTTCGAACGTATGTTCAACATGTTCTCCCCCTTTGCCGGAAAGGGTGAAATATCGGAGACGGATACGGCGGAAACGCCGGCCACGCCGGTACGCGAGGCCTCGGACGAATCGCTCGCGCAGGTGAAGGCGCAACTCGACGCGCTGCAAAAACAGCTGGAAGATCTGTCGAAAAAATAGCTGGGAATTGGCTTTTTGGCTGATTTTTGTGGCTCTTTTGCAACCCTGAGTAGGCCTAGGCCGCTCCCGAGGGCATAAAAAGCTTGCGCGCCGTCAGGCAAGCAACTACCTCCCACCAGTCCGCTTGGGCTGGTTCGAGACAAGTGCCGGGCGAGCGGATACGGCAAAAGCCGCCGTTTATGCGCTAACTACGCAGGGCAAAACATCGTAGTGAAGTCGATACACACCATCAGGCATGTCGCCGCTCTCCTTCTTCTGAGTGCAGGCATCATGTTTCTGCCATCGAGTGCGCGACTCCATGAAGCACCGGCTCAACCCTGGGCTCAGCAACGCATGGCCGCTCTCGAGCACGCCATCGGCGCGCCGCTTCCCGCCACACTCGATCAACTCGTCGAATTCGCGAGAGTTCCCGATCTTGACGACAAGCAGCACCTGTGCCTGGCGCAGGCCGTCTATTTCGAGGCGCGCGGCGAACCGATGGAAGGTCAGGCCGCCGTCGCGCGGGTCATCCTGAACCGGGTTGGCGACGATCGTTATCCCAGCACCATCTGCGGGGTCGTGTTTCAGCACCATCGCAGCGTGTCGGGCTGCCAGTTCCATTTCGCCTGCGATGGCCTCCCCGAGCGGCCCCGCGATCTGGCGGCTTGGGAAAGGGCGAACCGCATCGCCTATCTGGTGCGCGAGAACTGGCTGCCGGTGTCGATCGGCGACGCCAAGTATTTCCATGCCACCTCGGTCGGCAAGCCTGACTGGACCCAGAAGCTCGTGCGCATCGCCAGTGTCGGCAGCCACGTCTTCTATGGCGACCGCCGGCGGCACGACAGCTGAGCGCGGTGAGCGCCGGTGATTAATCACCGGCGCTGAATCCGGCTCTAGGCGTTCGGGGCGATTGCCGCTAGGCTTCGCCCCCGACACGCGCTGAACCGGATCATTTCCTTGAACATAGCCACACTGCCCGCGGGCCTCGCCCTTCGGATTCTGTCCGCGTTCGGGTTCGGCTTTTTCCTGTCCATGTTCACCCGCTCCAGCGGCAACCTGCTGAAGGGGCCGATCCAGGCCGATCTCGGGCTGTCCGAGGCGACCATGGGCCTCACCTTCGGCACGGCCTTCTTCATCGCCTTCGGTCTGGCGCAACTGCCCATCGGCGTGCTGCTCGACCGGTACGATCCGCGCAAGGTCAATGCGGGCATGCTTCTGGTGGCGGCCACGGGCACGCTGATCTTCGCCCTGTCTCATACCAGCGCGCACATGGCCATCGGCCGTATCCTCATGGGCATGGGTTTCGCGGCCTGCATGATGGCGGCGCTCAAGACCTATTCCCTGTGGTTTCCGGTCAACAAGCTGCCGACCATCAACGGCGTGCAGTTCGCGGTCGGCATCCTGGGCGCCATCTCGGCCACCAAACCCACGGAATGGCTGCTGCAGGTCACCGACTGGCGCGGCATCAATCTGATCATGGCCGGGCTGTCGGTGCTGGCGGCGATCCTGCTGCTGGTGCTCGCGCCGCGCCACGGCGCCAAATCCTCGTCGGAGACGCTGCTCGACCAGATCAAGGGCATCGGCAAGGTCTATGGCAGCGGCTATTTCTGGCGCACCACGCCCTGGGCCTTCATCTCCATCGGCATCTCGCAGGGCGTCGGCACGCTTTATGTCCTGTCCTGGCTGAAGGGCGTGGGCGGCGAGACCACGTCGAGCGCCACCAACGTGCTCTTTGCCATCGCCTTCGTGTCGATCTTCAATTACCTGCTGGTCGGCCATCTCATGGAATGGCTGGGCCGGCGCGGCTTCGGGCCGATGACCATTCCCTACACGGGCATCTTCGGCAGCATGCTCGTCCTGGGGCTGATCATCGCCTGGCCCGGCGCGACCCTGCTGTGGGTGTTCTGGGCGCTGTCGATCGGCTGGGCCAGCCTCACCGTGGCCAGCCTGGCGCGGGCGTTTCCGGTCTACCTGGCGGGCCGCGTCTATACCGGCTTCAACCAGATGAGCTTCCTGATGACCTCGATCATCCAGTGGCTCGTCGGCATGCTGCTCGACTTCTATCCGCGCGTCGGCGCCGACGCCGCGCCGGAAAGCTACCGGCTTGCCTTCGCCGCCGTGCTGGGGATACAGCTTCTCGGCGGTCTCTGGACCGTCGCCGCGCGTATGCTGCGCATCGGCGAGCAGACCATGATCGAACGGGAGAACGCCATGAGCGCGCAGGTGAAGGATGTCTGAGCAGGATCTGTTTTCGGGCACCCAGCCCGTCTCGCCCGGCCGCGCCTTCGACATCGCCCGGCTCCAGGCTTTCATGGAAAAGCATGTCGCCGGCTTCACCGGCACGGTCGACGTGCGCGAGTTCAAGGGCGGCCAGTCCAACCCGACCTACAGCCTCACCGCCGGCGGCAAGCGCTATGTCATGCGCCGCAAGCCGCCGGGGCAGCTGCTGAAATCGGCCCACGCCGTCGACCGGGAATACAAGGTGATGAGCGCGCTCGGCGCCACCGACGTGCCGGTGCCGAAAACGTACGCGCTGTGCACCGACGAAAGCGTCATCGGCACCTGGTTCTACATCATGGACCATGTGGACGGCCGCATCATCTGGGGCAACGAGATGCCCGATTCCGATCCGGAGGAACGGGCAGCGGTCTACGAATCCATGATCGAGGTGCTCGCCCGCCTGCACAAGGTCGATCATGTCGCCATCGGTCTGGGCGATTACGGCAAGCCCACCGACTACATCGCCCGCACGCTCAGCCGCTTCATCGGCCAGTACCGGCTGGAAGAGACGACCAAGATCCCCGAAATGGACTGGCTGGCCGACTGGCTCCCCGCCAACATCCCGCCCGAGGAGCCGGCCGGGATCGTCCATGGCGACTACAAGCTGGCCAATCTGGTGCTGCACCCGACCGAGCCGAAAGTGATCGCCATCCTGGACTGGGAGCTGTCGACCATCGGCGCGCCGCTCGCCGATCTGGCGGTGCATTGCCTTTACTACCGCCAGGGCGCCGACGTGCCGGGCGGGCTGGCGCATCTCGACCTCAAGGCCATGGGCATTCCCACCGAACAGGAACTGCTGGCGAGATACTGCCACCATGCCGGCCGCGACAGCATCCCGCACTGGGAGTACTACATGGCCGCCATGCTGTTCCGTCACGCCCAGATCTCGCTCGGCATCCTGGCCCGCGCCCAGAAGGGCACCGCCGCCAGCGACCAGGCCCTGATGATGGGCCGCCGCGCCTGGCCCCAGTCGAAGGCCGCGTATGATATCGCCAAGCGGTTGGCGGGGTAGGCGGCTGCGCCCGTTCGTCGGCCAGAACTGACCGCCCGGACAATATTCCGCGAACCTGCACCAGTGCCCTTTTACCGTTAACAGCCGGGAACCGACCGCTTATAGTGCGCGACGACCGCGCCTGTGCGCCGCCACCGTCCGATTGGGGAGAGAACCATGGATTTCACGATTCCGGCCGATATTCAGGCCAAGCTCGATGCGCTGGATGCCTTCATCGAGAAGGAAATCAAGCCGCTCGAGAACGAGAACGACAACATCCGCTTCTTCGATCACCGCCGCGAGCACTCGCGCACCAACTGGGACAATGACGGCCAGCCCGAGGAAGAGTGGGAAGAGCTGCTGCGCGAGATGCGCCGCCGCGCCGACGCGGCCGGCCATTTGCGCTATGCGCTGCCCAAGGAAGCCGGAGGCGAAGGCGGCTCGAATCTGGGCATGGCGATCATCCGTGAGCACCTGGCCAAGAAGGGCCTGGGCCTGCACAACGACCTGCAGAACGAAAGCTCCATCGTGGGCAACTTCCCGTTCGTGCACATGCTGATGGCGTTCGGCAACAAGGAACAGAAGGACATGTTCCTGGAGAACACCATCACCGGCAAGGCGCGCGTCGCCTTCGGCCTGACCGAGCCCGATCACGGCTCGGACGCCACCTGGATGGAAACCACCGCCGTGCGCAAGGGCGACGACTGGGTCATCAACGGCGAGAAGATGTGGAACACCGGCCTGCATCACGCCACCCACGACATGATCTATGCCCGCACCTCGGGCAAGCCGGGCGACGCCAAGGGCATCACCTGCTTCTTCGTGCCGACCAACACGCCGGGCTTCAAGGTCGAGAAGTTCATGTGGACCTTCAACATGCCGACGGATCACGCCCACGTGACCCTGCGCGACGTGAAGGTGCCGCACTCGTCCATCTTCGGCGAGGAAGGCATGGGCCTGCAGGTCGCCCAGACCTTCCTGCACGAGAACCGCATCCGCCAGGCCGCCTCGGGCGTCGGCGTCGGCCAGTACTGCATCAATGAATCGGTCGAATACGCCAACAACCGCATCGTCTTCGGCAAGCCGATCTCGGCCAACCAGGCGATCCAGTGGCCGCTCGCCGAGCTGCACACCGAATGCGAGATGGTCCGCTGGCTGGTGCGCAAGACCGCTTGCGAGCTGGACAAGCACAACCACATGGAAGTGTCCGACGCCGTGTCCATGTGCAACTACCGCGGCAACCGCCTGGCCTGCAACGCGGCCGACACGGCGATCCAGGTGCATGGCGGCATGGGCTATTCACGCCACAAGCCGTTCGAGCACATCTATCGCCATCACCGCCGCTACCGCATCACCGAAGGCTCGGAAGAGATCCAGATCCGCAAGGTCGCGGGCTATCTGTTCGGCTTCCAGGGCCCGAAGAAGGCCGCGCGCCTGAAGAAGGCCGCCGAGTAGGCCATCATGCTGCTGTCTCTCGGCCTGCGCCGCACCGCGCAACTTCGCGGACACCACGCGGCGATCATCGAGCCGGGCAGGCAGCTCAACTGGACCGAGGTCGAGAGCCGGGTTGCCCGGTTCGCCTCGGCCCTGCGCGGCCTCGGCGTCCGGACGGGCGACCGGGTCGCCGTCATGGCCGACAATGCCGGCTGGCATATCGAGGCCTATTTCGCCATCCCGTGGGCGGGCGCGGCCATCGCGCCCGTCAACACGCGCTGGGCCCTTCCCGAGATCATCGACAGCCTGAACGACTGCGCGCCGCGCGTGCTGATCGTCGATGACGCCCATCTGCCGCTGCTGGGCGGCGTGCTCGCGGGCGCGCCCTCCATCGAGACCGTGATCACCACCGGCGCGGGAGCGGCGTCAGGGGCGCACGATCTGGAAACCCTGATCGCCATGGCCCGGCCCATGCCGCCCGAGCCGGTGGACAAGGACCAGCTGGCCGGCATCTTCTACACCGGCGGCACCACGGGCCGCTCCAAGGGCGTGATGCTCAGCCAGAACAATCTCTACATGCACAGCCTGATGATGATCGCCGAGGACATGTTCCACGCCGATTCCGTGGGCCTGCATGTGGCGCCCATGTTCCATCTCGCCGATGTTGGCACGGTGATGGGCGTGACCATGGCGGGCGGCAGTCATGTCTGCCTGCCCCGGTTCGAGCCCGCGGCGACCCTGCGCGCCATTCAGGATCACGGCGTCACCGAGGTCTATCTGGTCTCGACCATGCTGCGCGCCGTGCTCGACGATCCGGGGTTCGACGAGTACGACCTGACCTCGCTGCGCGGCATGATCTACGGCGCCTCGCCCATCGCCGAGGCGCTGCTGACCCGCGCGCTGGAGAAGATTCCCACCGCCGGCTTCATGCAGCGCTATGGCATGACCGAGACCACCGGTTTCATGACCTTGCTCAAGCCGCCCTTCCAGGTGGTCGGCGGCGCCAAGCTGCGCTCGGCCGGTCAGCCGATCCACGGCGTCGACGTGCGCGTGGTCGACGCGCATGGCGACGAGGTGCCGCGCGGCACCATCGGCGAGGTGGCGGCGTCCGGCCCGACCATCATGCTCGGCTATTGGGGCCGGCCCGAGGAAACCGCGCAGGCGCTGCGCGGCGGGCGCATGTTCACCGGCGATCTGGGCCACATGGACGAGGACGGCTTTTTGTTCATCGCCGACCGGCTCAAGGACATGATCATCTCGGGCGGCGAGAATATCTATTCGGGCGAGGTCGAGAACGCGCTCTACCGTCATCCGGCGGTCGCCCAATGCGCCGTGATCGGAGTTCCCAGCGAGAAATGGGGCGAGGCCGTCCATGCGGTGATCGTCCCGCGCGACGGCCATGACGTCACCGCCGAGGCGCTGGGCGCCCATTGCCGGTCCCTGATCGCGGCCTACAAATGTCCCAAGAGCTACGAGTTCCGCACCGAGCCGCTGCCGCTCACGGGCGCGGGCAAGGTACGCAAATATTCGCTGCGCGAGCCTTACCGGAACGCCGCGCATTAGATCCTTTAGAACATGAACGAGGTTTCCAACGAAAGCTGGCGCGATTGCGTGGCAGTTCATGAATCTGGTCGGCCTGCATCCCTTCCCGACCACTCGGAGTCACCGTAAACCCAATGCGAATAGGGAATTAAGATTCATGACAAACGAATCCTGAAGCTAGTTAGGATCGACCGCTCTAACTGTGCATGGCGGCCCCGCTTTCGGCCCGCTGCGACCTATTGACGAGCAGGCTGTCTTGATCTCTGATAGGGGAAATGGGGGGCTCGTCATGCGTATTACATTTGTATTTGCGGTCGGTTTCATACTCTCGGGCGGGAATGACGCGTTAGCCCAGGACTGCCCCATGCCAAATGCGCTGCCATCCGAAGGGACATATTCGGGCATGACGCAGGAACAGGCTGAGCCGCTGATGAGTAGCGATCTGAAGCAGTTTCACGTGGCCATGATGAAGTGGCGTGATTGCAAAATCGCTTACTTTCAGCGCCGGATGAACTCTCAAGGCGGAAAATTCGAGACCGTAGAAGACGAGACCTTGAAGATGTTTGACTTCATTCGAAGCGCTCTTAGAGAACGCCAGCAATGGTATCGAACTCAATTGTCAAACCTACCATCTTCAGCGAAATTTAACTCGCCAAGCGATTCCTCTAAGACACAGCAGGATGCAGAAATGCAGCCAGGATTTCAACGGGGTGCCCCGAGTAAGAGCGCGACCGCTAACCACCCCAATGATCCACCAACGTCAACACACGCAGCTGAGCGGGAGGATCCTACAGATCAATACGGAGCTTCTTGCGGCAGGGTCGAGCCTGGCCGTAATGATGGGCAGTTCATTAAGTATTCTGCAGAAAATCGCTGCGACGGGAGTATTCGTATAGAAGGAAAAATTGGGCGTTATCCAGTCGGCGGACCCATCGGCCCTGGCCAAATGATCGAAATGACATGCATTGTTGTGTCAGGTTTGTGTGGAGACGGCAATCTATCCTATACATTTTATCGCATGTAGAGCGGGTTGATGACGATGACTTATCGGCCGGCTGAAGGCCAATACGAATCGCTCGACCCCTGGGCAAACGTGGGCGCAAGCCGAAGATTGGTTTCCCAAGTTGCATCTGCCACTCCTCGTCACCTGCCTTCCTGCACCATCATTCAGCTTCATCGGAGGGGCTGGACAGCCTCGCTACACTCGCAGAATCACCGAGGGGAAAGCCCAAGAGGATGCGAGCGGCGTTTGCCCTAGAACTTGAACGACGCCTCGATCGCGAGCTGACGGCCGCGGTTGTAGTTCAGGATCTGGTCGTCGCCGGCCGGCAGGCCCCGGACGTTGCCGGGGGGCGCCAGGAAGGGACGGCCGCCGCTCGTCTGGACATACAGCTCGTCCGTCAGGTTGGTGCCGATCACCGCCAGCTGCCAGGTGCCGTCCGGATCGCCGATGGAGACGGCAAGGTCGAAGGTCACATAGGACGACTGGACGATGTCGTCGAACGAGTCTTCGTTGGTGAAGTACTTGCCGCTGAACTGGATGTTGCCGGTGATCCCCAGTTCCCAGGCATTGCCGACGGGAATGCGCAGATCGGCACCGATATTGCCGGCCCATTTCGGGGCGCGGGCGACCGACCGGCCATTGAGATCGTCGTCGATGGCGGGGTCGTTGTTGGGATTGGAGTCGAAGAAGTCGGTATATTTGGCGTCCGTGTAGGCCAGCGCGCCGAACAACCGCAAACCATCGACCGGTGTCACCCAGGCGAGATCGAGATCCAGCCCCTTGGTGGTCACTTCACCGGCGTTGGACGTGGCGAACTGGATGGCGACCGCATCGAAGTTCTGCACCTGCAAGTCGTCGAAGACATAGTAATATCCGGCCAGGTTCAGGGTCACGGTCTGATCCGCCCATTGCGACTTCATGCCGATTTCACCGCCCTTGGCCGTTTCGGAACGATAGATCAGGGCGTTCGCCGTCGCTTCACGCACGGCCGGATCGTCGCTGGCGAAACCGAGCAGGTTGGACGACGGCAGCGCGCTGTTGTCGATGCCGCCCGATTTGAAGCCGGTCTTGAACGAGCCATAGAAGTTGATGTCGTCCGTCGCCTGATAGCTCAAGGTCACTTCCGGCGAGAAATTGTCGTCCTTGAACCGGATCGGGCCTGAATCGAATCCGCTGTCGATGAAGGCCGGGCCCGATGACAGGAACGTGTGCACATAGGGCACCAGGATGTTGTTGGTCTTCTTTTCCTTCGTCCAACGCAGGCCGCCGGAGAGCTCGAGGCGGTCGGTGATGTCGAAGGAGGCGCTGCCGAAGACCGAGAAGGCATCGCCATTGGTGATGTGCCGCTTGTACCAGTCGAATGTATTGCCGGTCACCGGATCCCTGCCGACCAGCGAGATGTTCACCGCCTGCTGGCCGGTGTTGAACTCGCTGTGCCGGGTTTCATAGAAGGCGCCCAGCATGAAGTTGAAGGGACCGTTGAAGTCGCTCGCCAGCCGCAACTCCTGGCTGAACTGCTCGAGCTGGTGATCGGTCAGGCCGGTACCGACGCCGAACGACACCCCGTTCAGCAGGCCGCCATAGCTGTATTCGTCCTGGTCCTGGGCCGACTGGTCCACATACCCCGTCACCGAGGTAAGGGTCAGTGAGTCACTGATCTCCCAGTCCATCTTCAGGATGGCGAACAGGGTCGTGGCGACGCCATAGGGCACGCCGTTGTTGCTGCCGGGCTCGGGGGCCTCGGCGGGCGACTGGATCGCCAGCGGCGGCGCGATGTCGGGCAGGAAATAGGTCTTGCCGGACGAGTCGCAGCCATAGCCGGGCGGCACGACGAACCCGCCGCTGAGCAGGTAGATTTCGTCCGGCCGGCCGTTGGCGCCGCAATCGTTCACGGCGAAGAAAATGCCGCCATCATTTTCGTGGCGGACATAGTTCAGTTTCAGGTTGGCCGAGAAATTGTCGCTCGGGTCGAGCTGGAACGTGGCGCGGGCATTGATGTTCTGTTCGCCGCGCTTGGGATCGGCCACCGGCGCGGTGTTGTAGAGCAGCTTCTCGATGTCGTTGAATCGCGCCGCCAGCCGGATGCCGAGCGTGTCCGTGATCGGGCCCGACGTGTAGGCCTCGAGCGTGTAGCCGCGCTCCTCGATCTCATAGGCGACCTTGCCGCCATATTCCCAGTCCGGCGTCGGGTTCTTCGACTTGATCGACAGCACGCCGCCCGAGGCGCTCTTGCCGAAATACAGCGATTGCGGGCCCTTGAGCACCTCGATCTGCTGCACGTCCATGAAGCCCGACTGCAGGATGCGCATAGTGCTGACCTGCACGCCGTCGAAATCCAGCGCGACGGCGGAATCGAAGGCGGCGGAAATGTTGGACGAACCGACGCCGCGCAGGCTCAGTTGCGCGCCCGAGCCCGAGCCGCCGATCTGCACGTTCAGCGTCGGGATGCGGGTGACCACGTCCTCGATCTTGTCGTACTGGAACCGGTCCAGATCCGCGCCGCCGACAGCGGTGACGGTCACCGGCACGGTCTGAAGGCTTTCCGCCTGTTTGCGCGCGGTGACGGTCACGGACTCCGTGCGGCGTTGCTCGGGCGGCGCGTCCTGCCCCAGCGCCGGGAACGCCGCGACGGCCCCGGCCAGCCCGCCAGCGACGAGCGCGATCAGTCGCGGAGCGCGGGCGGACATTGTCATCCTCTGTTTCATCCTTTCCTCCCCAAGAAAAATTATACCTATACGGTAATTTAGAGGCTTGTATCGGAAGTAACGGTAAAGTCAGATTCTTGGCGACTCGGGTTGTTTAGCGTTATTCTGATACAAGGTTCATAATTGATTATTTGTTGTCGTACCGCAATAACCGTTATTTATTACACTGCGGTATAGTCAGTGCCAGGAACCGCGCCATCTTTAAAAGCGCTGATGACTTTACGCGACGGCCCGCGGCGGAACTCCAGCCCCCGCGCAGCGCGGCGCACCGGCCAGTAACACGCGTTGCCAACCGCGCCCCGCCCCGCATACACTCACGCGGAACTGGGGAAACGGGATGCTGAAGCCGGAAGAATTCGTCCACGTCATCTATGACGTGAAGGATCATGTCGCGACGGTCACACTGAACCGTCCGGAGATCTACAACGCCCTCAACCACCGCGCCTATGACGAGCTGGAGAGATCATTCCTGCTCGCCCATGACGATCCGGACGTGCGCGTCGTCGTGCTGACCGGCGCCGACCCGGGCTTCTGCTCGGGCGACGACGTCCGCGCCATCATGGCCGGCGACGAGCGCGAGGGCAGCGTCCACCGTCTGACGCGGGTGAAGCCCATCCCGACCCCGGCCGCCACCGCCATCATGGATTGCGGCAAGCCGATCATCGCCGCCGTGAACGGCGCGGCCATGGGCTGGGGCATGGACCTCTCGCTGATGGCCGATATCCGTATCGCCTCGGACAAGGCCAAGTTCGCCGAGCTGTTCGTCAAGCGCGGGCTGATCACCGACCTGGGCGGGCTGACGCGCCTGCCGCTGGTGGTCGGCGTGCAGAAGGCGGCCGAGCTGCTGTTCACCGGCGACGTCATTGATGCCGCCGAGGCCGAGCGCATCGGCCTCGTGCTCAGGACCGTGCCGCATGCCGAGCTGATGCCGGCGGCCTATGCCATGGCCGGCAAGATCGCCGCCAATCCGCCGCTCGCCGTGCAGCACCTGAAGGAAGGGCTGCGCAAGACCACCTATGGCGAGCACCGCGAGATCGGCAGCTGGATCGCCCACATCCTGGGCGTCCTGTTCCAGACCGAAGACCACAAGGAAGGCGTCGCCAGCTTCCTCGAGAAGCGCCCCGCCTCGTTCAAAGGCCGCTGAGAGAACCGTCATGGACCAGAAGACCAATCTCGCCCCGTTCTTCCCGATCCCCCATGCGGATCCGAACGGCCGCATGACCCGGCGCCCCGACGGCTCGATCATCGTCGAGAGCCTGCTCGATCTGGGCGACTACGAACGCAACGTGGTCGCCTACCTGCACAAATGGGCGGCGCAAACCCCTGATCGCCTGTGGATGGCCCAGCGCGCCAGGGACCGGACCTGGGAATCCATCACCTATGGCGACGGCCTGAGGAAGGTGAATGCCCTGTCGCAGGCGCTGCTCGACCGCGGGCTCGACGCCGGCAAGCCGGTGATGATCCTGTCCGGCAACTCCATCAACCACGCGCTGCTGGTGATGGCGGCCATGCAGGTCGGCATTCCGGCCTCGCCGGTCGCGACCGCCTATTCCACCATGCCGGGCGCCCATTCCAAGCTGCATCACGTGTTCAACCTGATCCAGCCCCGGCTGATCTTCGTCGAGCAGGGCACGGCGTTCGAAGGCGCGCTGGCGTCGCTTGACCTGGACGGCGTCGAGATCGTCGGCCACGAGGATCCGCCGCGCGGCGTCAAGGCGACGCCCTTGACCGACCTGCTGGCGGTGACGCCCACCGACGCCGTGCGCGCCGCGTTCGCGCGCACCGGTCCCGACAGCATCGGCAAGTACCTGTTCACCTCCGGCTCCACCGGCATGCCCAAGGGCGTGGCGCAGACCCAGCGCATGATGTGCTCCAACCAGCGCGCCAACGAGGTGATCTTCCCGCGCGACCCGGCGATCCCGCCGGTGCTGGTCGATTGGCTGCCCTGGAATCACTGCTATGGCGGCAATTCCAATTTCAACGGCATCCTCAGCCAGGGCGGCTCGTTCTACATCGATGACGGCAAGCCGCTGCCGGAAATGCTCCACCGCACCATCGACAATCTGCGCGAGATCGCGCCGACCGAATATCTCTCGGTCGCCGCCGGTCACGCGCTCGTCGTACATGCGCTGGAGGAAGACGCCGAGGTGCGGCGCAATTTCTTCAGCCGGGTGCGCAAGCTGGGCTATGGCGGCGCCAGCCTGCCGCACGAGATCTGGCAGCGCTATCAGGACCTCGCCGTGCGCGAGATCGGCCAGCGCCTGCTGTTCCGCACCGGCTGGGGCTCCACCGAGACCGGCCCGGTATCATCGACCCTGCACTGGCCCATCGAGGGCACGGGCAATGTGGGCCTGCCCATGCCGGGCACCACCCTGAAGCTGGTGCCCAACGGCGACAAGCTCGAGGTGCGCGTGAAGGGCCCGAACGTGTTCACCGGCTATTACCGCCAGCCGGACAAGACCGCCGAGGCCTTCGACGAGGAAGGCTTCTACAAGATCGGCGACGCGCTGAAACTGGTCGACGAGACCGACATCAACAAGGGCCTGACCTTCAACGGCCGCGTCGTCGAGGATTTCAAGCTGACCTCGGGCACCTTCGTGTCGGTCGGCACCCTGCGCGTGCAGGTCAACGATGCCTGCGCGCCGGCCATCGCCGACAATCTGATCGCCGGCCACGACAAGGACTTCGTCGGCAGCCTGCTCTGGCCGAACGTGGCCGCCTGCCGCCGCATCGCCGGCGTGGACGAGACGGTGCCGGTCGCCGACCTGATCCGAGACCCCAAGGTCACCGCGCATATCGCCCATGGCCTGCGGGCGCACAACCAGGCCTATCCCGGGTCGTCCACGCGCATCCAGCGGGCGATCCTGATGGCCGAGCCGCCCTCCATGGAGAACCACGAGATCACCGAGAAGGGCTACGTCAACCAGCGCGCGGCGCTGGACCGGCGCGCCGATCTGGCCGCGCGCCTGTTCGAGGCGGCGCCCGGGCCGGACGTGATCGATCTGGCGTAAGGCTCAGGCCCGCAGGCGGCGTTCCGGGGTGACGAGCCCCGCCATCTCGGCGGGGCGCTCGATCAGCCGGCGCGCGCCCGCGCCGACCAGTTCCTCGCGGTCGCCATAGCCGTACAGCACGCCGACCGGCGTCAATCCCACATGCAGCGCGCCCAGCACGTCGTGCTTGCGGTCGCCGATCATCAGTCCCCTGGCCGGGTCCGCGCCGGTCCTGGCGATGGCGTGCGGCAGCAGATCGGTTTTGCGGATGTTGGTGCCGTCCAGCTCCGAGCCGAACACGCTGTCGAAGAAGCGCGCCAGATCGAAATGCTCCAGGATGCGCTCGGCATAGACCCAGGGCTTGCTGGTCGCCAGATGCAGCCGCAGGCCCATGGCGCGCAGCGCGGCCAGCGACTCCGGAATGCCGGGATAGACCGCGTTCTCGAACAGGCCGATGGTGCCGAACCGGTCGCGGTAATGCTGCAGCGCCGCCGCCGCCAGCGCGTCGCTGCCGGTCAGCTGCACCAGGCTTTCCTGCATGGGCGGACCGATGATCCAGTCCAGGCTGTGATCCTCGGCGACCGGCATGCCCAGCTTGTCGAGCGCATAGCGCACCGAGCCGGTGATGCCGGGCTTGGGATCGGTCAGTGTCCCGTCCAGATCGATGAACAGGGTATCGATCATCGCGGCCGGTACAGCGGCGCGCCCGACGCGTCGCGCTCGCCATGATAGGCCAGCAGGAACAGCGCTTGTTCCGCCAGCAGATTGGCCTGCCGGGTCGAATGGGCCATGCGCGCCGGCTTGCCGCTGGCGTCGATGGCCAGGAAGCGTTCCACGGTGATGCCCAGCTCCTCGCACAGGTCGGCGAAGTCGCGGATGGTGCACAAATGGATGTTGGGCGTGTTGTACCAGGGATATTCCAGCGCCCGGGATTCGGGCATGCGGCCGGTGACCAGCAATTGCAGCCGCACCTTCCAGAAGCCGAAATTGGGGAACGACACGATGGCGCGCTTGCCGATGCGCAGCATCTGTTCCAGCCCCGCGCGGGTGTCGCGCATGGCCTGCAGGGTCTGGCTCAGCACGGCATAGTCGAAGGCGCCGGTCGGATAGTCGCCCAGGTCGCGGTCCGCGTCGCCCTGCACCACCGACAGGCCGCGCGCCACGCAGGCGTTCACGCCCTCGCGGGTCAGTTCCATGCCGCGCGCGTCCACGCGCCGGTCGTGGACCAGATGGTAGAGCAGGTCGCCGTCGCCGCAGCCGATGTCCAGCACGCGGCTGCCCGGCTCGATCATCCGGCCGATTTCCAGCAGGTCGACGCGGATGTCCCGGGCGCGGATGTCGGCTTCGCGCGTCGCCATCACAGACCCCGCTTTTCCGCCGCCGCGCCGATGAAGCCGCGCAGCACGTCGTAGAATTCCGGCACGTCGAGCAGGAAGCTGTCGTGGCCCTTGTCGGTCTCGAATTCCAGGAAGCTCACCTGGGCCGCCGCCGCGTTCAGGGCGTGCACGATCGCCCGGCTTTCCGTGGTGGGATAGAGCCAGTCGCTGGTGAACGACACCACGCAGAAGCGGGTCTTCGTGCCCTTGAAGGCATTGGCCAGCATCCCGCCGTAATCCGCCGCCAGATCGAAGTAGTCCATGGCGCGGGTGATGTAGAGATACGAGTTGGCGTCGAAGCGCTCGACGAAGGTGCTGCCCTGATGGCGCAGATAGCTTTCGATCTGGAAGTCGGCGTCGAAGCCGAAGGTCAGCGCATCGCGGTCCTGCAGCTTGCGCCCGAACTTCTGGTGCAGCCCGGCCTCGGACAGATAGGTGATGTGCGCGGCCATGCGCGCCACCGACAGCCCCGCTTTCGGGCCGTGCGGCGCGTCATAGTAACGGCCGCCGCGCCAGTCCGGGTCGGCCATGATCGCCTGGCGCCCGACCTCGTCGAAGGCGATGTTCTGGGCCGACTGGCGCGCGGTCGTGGCGATCGGCACGGCCGAGAACACCCGGCCCGGAAAACGCGCGGCCCAGTCCAGCACCTGCATGCCGCCCATGGAGCCGCCGATGGCGCAGAACAGGTCGGGGATGCCCAGCTGATCCAGCAGCGCCGCCTGCAGCTTGACCATGTCGCCGATGGTGATGACCGGGAAGTCGATGCCCCAGGGCTCGCCGGTCGCCGGATTGATCTCCTTCGGCCCTGTCGTGCCCAGGCAGCCGCCCAGCACGTTGGTGCAGATGACGAAGAACCGGTCGGTGTCGATCACCATGCCGGGGCCGACCATGCTTTCCCACCAGCCATCCTTGCCGGTGATGGGATGGGGATTGGCCACGTGCTGGTCGCCGGTCAGGGCGTGGCAGACCAGCACGGCATTGGTCTTGTCGGCGTTCAGCGTGCCATAGGTCTGGTAGGCGACCGTCACCTCGGGCAGTTCCGCGCCGCTCACCAGGCGGAACGGCACGGCATCCAACCGCAGCACGTTGCCGCGCGGATCCTCGTCCATTCCGAACTGGCGGCGCGCCTCGACATAACGGGGGTGGGGCGCCGGGTGGTTAAGCGAATTCATGGGCGTCTTTTGCGGGCCTGGAACAGTGCCGGATGACATAGGGCTGCGCGGGGCATTAGCTAGGGTCGTGTGTCGCGGAGTGTCAATGTTTTCTTTGATTTTCGGGGGGTGCCCGACTAGTAATGGCGCTTCTCGATCAAGGGGCGCACGAGGCATGTCCCAGCCGACGCTGGAGCAGATACGCGAGAAAATCGATGCCGTGGACAACCAGATCCACGCGCTGCTGATGGAACGCGCCAGGCTGGGCGAGCTGGTGGTCGCCGCCAAGAACGGCGCCGCGCCGAACGCGCCGCGTCTGCGCCCGGGCCGCGAGGCCTCGATCCTGCGCCGGCTCAAGGGCCGGCATGAAGGCAACATTCCGTTCTCCGTGATCGGTCATATCTGGCGCGAGCTGATGACCGCGTTCCTCAATCGCCAGTCGCCCATCGAGGTCGCCGTCTGGGGCGGCACCGACCGCATCGCCGTCTGGGATGTGGCGCGCGGCCATTTCGGCGTGAACATTCCCTTCACCCCCATGATGGACGTCAAGGCGGTGATCGATCACGTGGCCGGCAAACCGGGCGCCATCGGCGTCCTGGCGTTCGAGCCCGATGGCGAGCCGTGGTGGCGATTGCTGGCATCCGAGACGACCGGGGCAGGCCTGCGGATCTTCGCGCGCCTGCCCTTTTTCATGGCGAATGGCGCGACCGCCTTCGCCATCGCCCCGGTCCGCGAGGACAGCGGCGGTCCCGAGACCACGCTGGTGGTGCTCGACGGCGTGGCGGGCGACGGACCCGCGCTGGCACGACATAACGGCACGGCGCTGGTTGCCCTTCCGGGCTTTCTCCGGGATGGCGACGCGGCGCTGGAAGACGCCCGCGCCGCCTATGGCGCGCAGACCGCCGTCATCATTGGCGGCTACGCCAACCCGCTCATCGAAGGCTGAAAATCATGACCGGACCGATTCCCCGCCCAGGGGTGCTCGATATCGAGCCGTACCAGGGCGGCAAGTCCAAGGACACCAGTTACGTCGGCAAGATGTCGTCCAACGAGGCCGCGCTCGGCCCCAGCCCCAAGGCGCTGGAGGCCTACCGCAAGGCCGAGGCGACGCTCCAGCGCTATCCGGACGGCGGCGCGCACAAGCTGCGCGAGGCCATCGCCCGTCACCACGATGTGGAATTCGACCGTGTCGTCTGCGGTTTCGGCTCGGACGATCTGCTCCAGCTTCTCGCCCGTGGCTATGCCGGGCCGGGCGACGAGGTGCTGTACAGCGAACATGGCTTCCTGATCTATCCGATCGCCGCCCGCGCCGTGGGCGCCGAACCGGTGGCGGCCAGGGATGATGGCTATACCGTCTCGGTCGACGCCATGCTGGCGGCGGTGACGGAACGCACGAAGATCGTCTTCATCGCCAACCCCAACAATCCGACCGGCACCTATATACCGGCCACCGAGCTTGAGCGGCTGCATGCCGGTCTGCCCGAGCATGTGGTGCTGGTGGTCGATGCCGCCTATGCCGAATTCGTCACCGACCCGGCCTATGATTCGGGCCAGCAGCTGGCCAGCTGGGCGCCCAACGTCATCATGACCCGCACCTTCTCCAAGGTGTACGGCCTCGCCGCCCTGCGCGTGGGCTGGGCCTATGGCGCGCCGGGCATCGTCGACGTGCTGAACCGCCTGCGCGGCCCGTTCAACGTGGCCGCTCCGGCCCAGGCCGCCGCCGTCGCCGCGCTGGACGACCGCGAGTTCCTGGAAAAGGCGCTGGCCCACAACAGCCGCTGGCGCGACTGGCTTTTCCAGCGTCTCGGCGGTCTCGGTCTCGACGTGGTGCCCAGTGCCGGCAATTTCCTGCTCATCGGCTTCGGCTCGACCGAACGGGCCCGCGCGGCCGATGCCTACCTGCAGGACAAGGGCTGGTACCTGCGCCGCATGGATTCCTACGGCTTTACCGACCATCTGCGCCTGACCGTGGGCACCGAGGCGGAAAATCGTGGGGTCACCGACGTGCTGGCCGCCTTCATGGGGCAGGCGCGTGTTTGAACGGCTGGCGCTAATCGGCGTCGGCCTCATCGGCTCGTCGATCGCGCACCGCGTCCGGCGCGAGGGGCTGGCGAAGGAAATCGTCGCCCACGCCCGCTCGCGGGAAACGCGCGACACCGTGCTGCGCCTCGGCATCGCCGACCGGGTCACCGACACGGCGGCGATGGCGGTGACCGGCGCCGATCTGGTGATCTTGTGCACGCCCGTGGGCGCCTTCGCCGCCGTCGCGGCGGAGATCGGCCCGCATCTGATGCAGGGCGCCATCGTCTCCGACGTCGGCTCGGTCAAGCAGGCGGTGATCGACGATGTCGGCCCGTACATCCCGCCGGGCGTGCATCTGATCCCCGGCCATCCGGTGGCGGGCACCGAGAATTCCGGCCCGGAATCGGGCTTCGCCGAACTGTTCGACGGCCGCTGGTGCATCATCACCCCGCCGGAAGGCGCCGACGCGGACGCCGCCGACCGGCTGGTGCGCTTCTGGCAGACCCTGGGCAGCAAGACCGAGGTGATGGACGCGCGCCATCACGATCTGGTGCTGGCCATCACCAGCCACGTGCCGCACCTCATCGCCTACAACATCGTCGGCACGGCGGCGGACCTGGAAACCGTGACCCAGTCCGAAGTGATCAAGTTCTCGGCCGGCGGTTTCCGCGACTTCACCCGCATCGCCGCGTCCGACCCCACCATGTGGCGCGACATCTTCCTCAATAACAAGGAAGCCGTGCTGGAGATGCTGGGCCGCTTCACCGAGGACCTGACCGCCCTGCAGCGCGCCATCCGCTGGGGCGACGGCGACACCCTGTTCAACCTCTTCACCCGCACGCGGGCGATCCGCCGGGAAGTGATCGACGCCGGCCAGGAGACACCGGCACCCGATTTCGGGCGGTCGCACGGGAAGGGGTAGTCACCCATAGCATCAATGATTAAGAATGTTTACGTGATCACCTTCGGAGATGATGATGTTGCCTTCTTTTCCAGAAATTGAAGATCACTGCGCCGGGGAAGCCCAACGAGCGATTGACCGAAAGATGATACAGATATCCCCGATACTAGGGGAGATTCGCCGTCATGTACAATTTGAAGGTGACGGATCAATAATATTTCGCGCTGATCAAAGCATAGGCCATTCGCCGCTTGAGACAGTGTCGTCAGAAGTAACCTCCTCACGCATGCCACTTCATAGATTTAGAAATGAAGAACTGCCGCGGATCATTGACGAGATTGCTCGACAAAAGGCAGAAGCGCTCACCAAGCAGCTATTCGACACTGTTGGTCGCGCAACAGCAGAAACGGGCAACGTCGTAGATGGAGGCGGAAAGCCGTTGGACGAAGACCTCCTCCTCCAGATACTTGAAAAGTTGGAGCACACTTTTCACCCTGACGGCACTTGGAACCCTCCCACTATGGTGGTGTCCCCCGAAATAGCAAAGCGGCTAGCCGAATCCGCCGGCCCTGATGGGCTGGGGTCTAAAAATTTTCAGATGTCCCTGCAGAAGATAGTATCGAGAAAGAGAGATGAGTTCCGTAATCGAGAAGCTAATAGAGTCTTGGCTGGATAGCCAAACTGAACGTAGATATCAACCAGCCTTTGTGCAGTTATTAATAGCGGAAGGTTGGCGGGTGCTTCATAATACAAGGCACTCACCAATTGAATTTGGAAAGGATATAATAGCAAGAGATCCCAAAGGCGACCTTTATTGTATTCAATTAAAAGGGGACCCCGGCGGGAGATTGCGAAAAAGTGCTGCGACATCAATTATTCCGCAGCTCATAGAGCTTATAGAGATCGCTCCTGCGCAGGATTTTCTAGTATCGTCGGATGAGCGGTATATATCCGTTCTAGTGACCAATGGTGAGATTGACGAGGAAGCTCGACTAATTTTAGGTAACCTCGCCAGCAGAACGGAACAGGAAAGGTGTCCCTCGGTACGATTCGAAATATGGAGTAGGGGTGACCTGTTGGCTAGATTTATAAGTGCGTCTAAAAGCATCTGGCCAACAACACCAGAGGGGATGCGCAGGATATTGGCTCTGTTTACGTCCAATGGAGAGGGCACGCCCAGCCCCAGAGATATTTCAGGCGCGCTTAGTTTGATTTCATCGAGGCCTCAAGAAATAAAAGAAAGTCAAACATCTATAGACTCTTTTCTAAACAAGACTATTTTGCTTGTGGAGATAATAAAAAATCCATGGCTTCAACGCAACAATCATTTTTCTCTATTCGTCATATCAGTGATTTCGAGCATGTATATTTTAGGTTCTTGTCGCAGTGAAAAAGACATACGGAGGGTGGAGCAATACGCCACATCTTGTCTTGTTCACATAAAAGACCTTATAGAAGAAGCTCGCGATAAAAATTATGATCCTGGTCTTTCTTGGGTTCAGAAGAATATTTTTAGTGACTATGAAATTATGTGGGAGAGAAGAAATATAATTGGATTATGCGCGGCAGTTCTTGTGCTTTCTTCATCAACTATTATGCGAAAAGACTCAGAATATATTAAATCTCTATTGATAGAATCTTTAAAGGACCCTCAAATTTGGGGTGCAGCGTGTATTCCAAGCATAATAATACGTTATTGGGCGTCTTGTAGATTAAAGGCTGATTTGGAGCCCGAGTCAATATTTATTCAAATAGTTAACACTATATTTTGTTTGAACGTTCATAAGAAAACATATTTTCCTGCGCTGCCCTCACCTTACTATGATTTTGTAGATTGCTGGGCATACCATCACGATATTAGATATTTTGGAGAAAATAAAATATGGGATGACGACTTTAGTAACAGGATGTGGTTCGGAAGAGCAGTGATGTTTATTTTGGCCAAGCGCAACTGGAAACAGACATGCAAAAGACTATGGTCGCGCTTTTCTCGCATATCTCATGAGGAGCCGGAATTTACTTCCAACAATTTTTTTGACCCGAGCTACCACAACGAAGGAAAAATTGAGACTTACATGTTCCACGAAGGAGGCTGGGATGCATTGGTCAACAGTGCCATTGATTCTGGCATTGAGCCTCAGTTAGATAGGCTTGGGAAACTATCTTGGCTAGTGGCGGCTTACATTGCGCTCGTGCCGTACAGGGGCTCAACTACATTAATAATGTGGTTAGACAGCGAATTAAATTCGACTTGGTACAATGATTTTCACCGTCCAAGCTCGTGATTCTGCCTAGGTCAATATGGATCAATTGTTATTAGATGGCTAACTCTGAGAGTCAGATATTCCATCTACCAGTAGTATCTTGTCGAAACCGACAATAGATTGAGTATCCTTATCGACCCCTGTGGAAGGTGGAGTTGCGTCATCACCATGTCCCGTCCCACCGGTAGCGCCGATCTGCCTTTGCACAATGGAAGGGGGCCGCTCCGGCTGGCGGCGCGGTGATGGGCGAGGGGGTGGTGCATCACTGCAGGCGCGGCTGACTTGCTCACGCGGGACCAGACCGAAGGTTTCTACCGCGACGGCTTTCTCCGCATCGATCATGGATTCCCTAGCGAGATAGCCGACGAGGCGCGCGCGATCCTGTGGCGCGACACGGGTTGCGCTCCCGATGATCCAGACACGTGGATCAGGCCCGTCATCCGCCTCGGCATGTATCATGACGCCCCGTTCCGCGAAGCGGCGGCCTCACCGCTGTTGCGGGAGACGTTCGACGCGCTGGCCGGTCCCGGACGCTGGCTGCAGCCGGGCGCCATCGGCACCTTTCCCGTTCGCTTTCCGTCGGACGAGGACCCCGGCGATACCGGCTGGCACATCGATGTCAGCTTCGGCACCGAGAACCCGGACTTCATGGAATGGCGCGCCAACGTCTTCTCCCGGGGACGGGCGCTGCTGATGCTGTTCCTGTTCTCCGATGTGGGACCGGACGATGCACCAACGCGGATCAGGGTCGGCTCGCACCTGCCAATGGCCCGCATGCTGGCACCGGCGGGCGAGGCCGGTCTGACCCTGCGCGAGATGGCGGCAGGCGGCTTTGGTGGTACCGAAGACTATCCCGAGGCGCTGGCGACCGGGGCGGCCGGCACGGTCTATCTGTGCCATCCTTTTCTTGTCCATTCCGCCCAGAGCCATCGGGGAACGCAGCCGCGCTTCATGGCACAGCCGCCGCTGTTGCCGGCAACGCCGCTTTCGCTCGACCGGGCGAACGGCGATCATTCTCCCGTCGAACAGGCCATCAGGCTGGCCCTGTCGGGCGCGGCCTAGCCGCCGGTCAGCTCGGCGATCAGGCGCGCGGCGTCGTCCTGGCCGAAGGGCTTGGGCAGGCGCGGCAGGTCCGGCGGGGTGTCCTGGGGCAGCTCGGCATATCCGGTGGCCAGCGCCACGGGCAAGGCAGGCCATTCGGCGCGGATTTCGTCGGCCAGCTGGGCGCCGGTCATGCGCGGCATGGCGTGATCGGTCAGCACCAGGTCGATGGCGAGGCCGCTGCGCAGCAGGGCCAGCGCCTCCTCGCCCGATCCGGCTTCCAGCACCCGGTGGCCCAGATCGGCCAGCATGGCGGCCGTGTTGGCCAGCACCAAGGGATCGTCGTCCACGGCGAGAATGGTCCGGGGCCCGGCGGAGACATTGGCGGATGGGGGCTCCGCGACGGGCGGGTGCCGGAACTCCGCCCCGGCCGCGCCGGCGGGCAGCCACAGTTCGGCGACGGTTCCCTCGCCGGGCTTGCTGGCCAGCAGCAGCTTGCCGCCCGACTGTTCGGCGAGACCCTGTACCATGGACAGCCCAAGGCCTGTGCCCTTGCCGACACCCTTCGTGGTGAAGAACGGGTCGACGGCGCGCGCCAGGGTGTCCGTGTCCATGCCCTCGCCGCTGTCGGCGACCGAGACGCAGACATAGTCACCGGGGGCCAGTCCCGCGGTGTCGTCCGACACCGTTTCGGCGCGGGCGGCGATGGTGATGGTGCCGCTGTCGTGCATGGCGTCGCGCGCGTTCACCGTCAGGTTCAGCAATGCCGCCTCGAGCTGGTTGGGATCGGTCAGCGCCGGCGGCAGATCGGGAGCAAAGCAGGTTTCGATGAGCAGCGCCGGGCCGAGCGAGCGGTGCAGCAACTCGTTCATCCCGGCGACCAGCTCGGCCAGGTCGACGGGGCGGGTGTCCAGATCCTGCCGCCGGGCGAACGCCAGCATGCGCTGGGTCAGCGAGGCGCCGCGCTGGGCGCCCTGAATGGCGTTGTCGACCAGCGGCGCCAGGTCGGAGGCGGGCGGCAGGCGCTTGCGGACCAGTTGCAGGCTGCCCAGGACCACCATCAGCAGATTGTTGAAATCATGGGCGATGCCGCCGGTCAGCTGGCCGATGGCCTCCAGCTTCTGCGCCTGGAACAGCTGCTCGCGCGCCATTCTGAGCGACTGTTCGGCCGCCCGCCGTTCGGTGATGTCGCGGGTGATCTTGGCGAAGCCGAGCAGCGTGCCGTCCTCCGACCGGATGGCGTCGATCACCACATGGGCCCAGAAGCGGCTGCCATCCTTGCGCATGCGGATCGCTTCCTTCTCGAAGCGGCCCTCGCGCGTGGCGGTCTCCAGCGCCCGCTCCGGCGCGCCGTCGGCGCGGTCCTCGGGCGTGTAGAACGCGGAAAAATGCCGTCCGACGATTTCGCTGGCGGCATAGCCCTTGATGCGCTCGGCGCCCTGGTTCCAGTTGCTGACCATGCCGCCCGGATCGAGCATGTAGATGGCGTAATCGGTCACGCCCTGTACCAGCAGGCGGAACTGTTCCTGGCTCTGGCGCAGGCTTTCCTCGGCCAGCTTGCGTTCGGTCAGGTCGCGGGTGATCTTGGCGTAGCCGATCACGTCGCCATTGGCGGCCCGGATCGGATCGATCACCACATGGGCCCAGAAGCGGCTGCCGTCCTGGCGCACGCGCCAGCCATGCCCCTCGAAACGCCCCTCGCGCGCGGCGGTCGCCAGCGCCCATTGCGGCTTCCCGGCGCGGCGGTCCGCATCGGTATAGAAGCGCGAGAAATGGTGGCCGATGATCTCGGCCTCGGTATAGCCCTTGAAGCGCTGCGCGCCGGCGTTCCAGCTGCTCACATGGCCGTCCGCGTCCAGCATGTAGATGGCATAGTCGGTGATCGCGTCGAGCAGGAGTCTATGGCGCCCCTCGTCGGCGGATGCGGCGGCCAGCCGTTCGGCTGCGGTCATGGGGACGTCTTTCATCGCTCGCGGGTTCCAGCCCCGTCTTGTCGGCATGTGAACACATTACACGTCTGCAAGTTCCGTCAACAAGCCGTGCGCGCGCGGGCTTTCCACCGCGCCGCCGCGTGCTACATCAGGGACGGTCCCTCACGAACAAGGATGCGCATGGCCCGCCGCGCCGGAAGCGCCGATCTGCCGCTGCATGGCGGCCACGTGCCGAAATGGCTGGCCGACCGCATGACCCGGCTGGGCGCGGTGGTCAGCGAGGCGATCGTGCACCATTACGGGCGCGACGAGTTGCTGCGCCGCCTGTCGCACCCTTTCTGGTTCCAGTCCTTCGGCGCGGTGATGGGCATGGACTGGCATTCCTCCGGCATCACCACCAGCGTCATCGGCGCGCTCAAGCGCGGCCTCACGCCGCTGTCGCACGAGCTGGGCATCCATGTCTGCGGCGGGCGGGGCCGGCATTCGCGGCAGACGCCGCACGAGCTGGCGGCCATCGGGCAGAGAGTTGGCTTCGACGGCGCGGCGCTCGCCACGGCCAGCCGCCTGGTCGCCAAGGTGGACAGCGCCGCCGTGCAGGACGGGTTCGACCTTTACCTGCACGGTTTCTTCGTCACCGATGAGGGCAAGTGGTGCGTCGTCCAGCAAGGCATGGACGGCGAACGCCGGCAGGCGCGGCGCTATCACTGGCTGTCGGAAGGCATTGAAAACTTCGTCGAGGAACCGCACGCCGCCATCGACGGCGCGGCGCGGGGCGAGATCGTCAACCTGACGGACCGGCGCGCCGATGGTTCGCGGCGCGGCCAGCTCGACCTGCTGCACGATCTGGGGCCGGACGGTATCGCCCGCGAGCTGGCGCTGCTGGAGCCGAGGGCCGCGCCGGCCCAGCTGGCGTTGCCGCACCTGGACATGCCGGGCCACCACGATGTCCGCGCCGAAGACGTGATCGCGCCGCGTCTGCACGCCACCCTGGCGGCGGCGGCGGAACGCGGCCCGGAGGATTTCGCCGGTCTGCTGCTGGTGCCGGGTGTTGGCGCGCGAACGGTAAGAGCGCTGGCCATGGTGGCCGAGGTGGTGCACGGCGCGCCGTTCCGCTTCAGCGATCCGGCGCGGTTCTCCCTCGCCCATGGCGGCAAGGACCGGCATCCCTATCCCGTGCCGCTCAAGGTCTACGACCAGACGATCCAGGTGCTCAAGACCGCGGTCGCCAATGCCAGGCTCGGCCGCGACGACGAGCTGGCGGCGCTGAAGCGTCTCGACGATCAGGCGCGCCGCATCGACGCCGTCGTCGGCGGCCAGACGCTGGAAGAAGTGATCGCAGAGGAGCGTCTGTTGTCGCATGGCCATGGCGGACGCAGCGTGTTCGGCTGGGAGCCGCCGCCCGCATCGTCCTGACGCGGGTGTAACTTTTCGCTCCGCCACGGCGTTACCCGCCTGTAATGACGTTGCAGGAGGAAAACAATGTCTCGAGGCGTAGTGATTGGTGTGGCCGCCGCGGCGGTCGTGGTCGTGGGTGTTCTGTTCGCCACCGGCTTCTGGTCGGCCGACGTGACCGACGAAGGGCGCCTGCCCGACGTGGATGTGAGCGCGACGCCGGGCGAGATGCCGGAAGTCGATCTCGACTCCAAGGAAGTGGTGATCGGCACCGAGAAGAAGGAAGTCGAGGTCCCGACCGTCGAGACCGAGACCAAGGAAATCGACGTGCCGGTGGTCGGCGTCACCGACTAATCGCGCGATCTCCAGGGCCGTGGAGGGGCGACCTTCCACGGCTTTTGTTCGTCCGGCGTCAGGCGCGGGCGTAGGCTAGGGCGGTCCGTTTCTGCCCGCCGTCGATGCGCGCCGTCACCGACTTGCGCGCCTCGACCAGCAGCACGCCCGCCAGCCTCGGCCACAGCCTTGCGCCGGGTCGCTCCATCCATCGCACCAGGCTGATGGCCGCCCGGTTCTGCGCGGGCAGGCTGAACAGCGCCCCGCCCCAGCTCAGCGGCTCCAGCATGGCGCCCGCCAGCAGCCGCCTCGCCTGCCCCACCGAATAGGGCCGGCCGTGCCCGAACGGCGTGCGTTCCATGAACGACCACGGACTGCCCCGGTGCGGCAAGATCACCAGGATGCGCCCCTCCGGCGCCAGGATCCGCCAGAACTCGCGCAGCAGCTTGCGGGTGTTCTCCGTATGCTCGAGCCCGTGAACGACGACCAGATGGTCCACCGACGCATCCGCCAGCGGCAGATGCTCGTCCTCCACCAGCGCGGCGCGGTTGGGCAGTCCGCGCGGCCAATGCGCGACGCCCTGTTGCGCGGGCATCAGCAGCACCGGCGGCCGGACATGGTCCAGTCCGCGCAGCAGCGGACCGGCGTAGCCGAAGCCGACGACCTGCCCATGCATGTCCGGCCATGTCTCGACCATGCGGGCGCGCAGCAGCATCTGGGCCAGGCGCCCCAGCGGACTGGCGTAGAACGCCTGAAGTTCGGTGATATCCAGAGACACCGGCCTGCCGCACCTTCTCAAAGCCCCTTGCCGGGACTATGTTAACGCCATGCTTGAAATACATCAGATACCCGTCCTTTCGGACAACTATGTGTACCTGGCGCACGATGTGGCGACGGGACAGACCGCGGTCGTCGATCCGGCGACCCATGAGGAAGTGCTCGAGGCGCTGGCCGAGAAGGGCTGGACGCTGACCCACATCCTCAACACCCATCACCACGCCGACCACACGGGCGGCAACATGGAACTGAAGAAGCAGACCGGCTGCGTCATCGTCGGCCCGCGCGCCGACCGGGATCGCATTCCCGGCATCGACGTGGAAGTGGGCGAGGGCGACATCTACGCGCTCGGCGAAAGCATCGCGCGGGTCTTCGACGTCCCCGGCCACACGCGCGGTCACAACGCCTACTGGTTCGATGACTCCGACGCGCTGTTCTGCGGCGACACCATGTTCGCGCTGGGCTGCGGCCGCCTGTTCGAGGGCACGCCCGCGCAGATGTGGGACTCGTTGTCCAAGCTGCGCGCGCTGCCGCCATCGACCAAGGTCTACTGCGCGCACGAATACACCAAGTCCAACGCCGCCTTCGCCGTCACGGTCGAGCCCGACAACGGCGCCTTGGTCGCCCGCAAGTCCATGATCGACGACATGCGCGCGCGGGGCGAGCGCACGGTGCCCTCGACCCTGGCCGAGGAGATCGCGACCAACCCGTTCCTGCGTCCCGACAGCGCCGATCTGCAGCGCACTCTGGGCATGGTGGGCGCGCCGCTGGTCGATGTCTTCGCCGAGACGCGCCGACGCAAGGATAATTTCTGAGCCAAAAAAAGGGCGCCGCGCGGCGCCCTTTTCGTATCCGGTGCCGCGCGGCTTACGCGACCAGCGCGTCGGCGGTGTTGAAGAACAGCGCCTGGCTGATGGTCGCCTGCACCGTGCGGTGATCGAACGGCTTGGTGATCAGGAAGGTCGGTTCGGGACGCTCGCCGGTCAGCAGGCGTTCCGGGAAGGCGGTGATGAAGATCACCGGCACGTCGACCTGGCTCAGGATGTCCTTCACCGCGTCGAGGCCTGAGCTGCCGTCCGCCAGCTGGATATCCGCCAGCACCAGGCCCGGCTTGTACTCGCGCGCCGCCTTCACCGCCTGCTGGCGGGTCATGGCGATGGCCGCGACCTCATGGCCCAGATCGCCGACCAGCGCGGCCAGATCCATGGAAATGGCGGGCTCGTCCTCGATGATCAGCACCTTGGTGCGGCTCTGCGACTGCACGTCGGCCAGCGCCGCCTCGATCAGCTCGCCGATTTCGCCCGGCGTCAGGTCGACGATCTCGGCGGCCTCGTTCTCGCCGAAGCCTTCCATAGCGGTCAACAACAGTACCTGCCGGCTCAGCGGCGTCAGCCCCCCGATCTGGCTCTGGAAGCGCTGTTCCGGCTTGGGCAGGCTTTCCACGTCGATAGGCGCGTCCACATGCGACGTCATCCAGATGGCATGAAAGACCTTGTAAAGGCCGACCTTGGCGCCGACCTCGCGCGGGAATTCCTCGGGCGCGGCGACGATGGTTTCAAGACACGCGCGCACATAGGCGTCGCCGTGGGCCTGGCTTCCCGTCAGCGCGCGGGCATAGCGCCGCAGATAGGAAAGATGGGGCGCGAGATCGGAAGCGAGCGACATGGGGAACTCTCCACGAGATTGGGTGTTTAAGATCGGCGGCAGGCAACGCCCTGCACGAAAATCCTACCGTCCTGGCACGATACGCGTTCAGCCATTGACCAGTTCTTACTATAAGACCGATAGTCAATGGATGCACAACCGGCCAGGCCATAACGACCGACAGGACAGGCAAGAGTGACACAGGGCAAGGACTCTCCCGGCAACAAGCGGGGCGCCGGCAGAACCGAAGGGCGCAAGCGTTTGGGCGACAATCTGCGGCAGATGTACGACGAGGTCGTGCAGGAGCCGATTCCAAAGGAAATGCTCGACCTGCTCGCCCGGCTCAAGGACGACGGCGACACCAAGCGCTGACGGCTCGTCCAGGGCGCGTTCATCCGCCGCTCCGTTCGTCGATCACCGGAAATTTCATCGTGCAGCAGACGCCCTCGGGCGGATAGTCGAAAGACGCGCGACCGCCCAGGGCCATGATGTTGTGGCTGACGAGGCGCGTGCCGAAACCGGTCTTGGCCGGCGCCTCGACGGCCGGGCCGCCGGACTCGCACCATTCCATCGTGACCTGCAGTTCGCCATCGTCGTCGGTCATCGCGTGCCAGCGCACGATCACCCGGCCCTTGCCGTCGGAAAGCGCGCCATGGCGGGCGGCGTTGCTGACCAGTTCATGCAGGGTCATGGCCATGGTCAGGGTGGCGCGCGGACCCAGTTCGACCTCTTCTCCCTGGATATCCAGGCGCCCGGCGCCATAGGCGTTCAGCGCGTCGGACAGCACCGTCTTCAGCGGCGTCTCCTGCCACTGGCTACGCACGAGGAGATCATGCGCCCGGCTCAGCGCGAGCAGCCGCGCGCCGAAGGATTCCCGGAACGACTCGATGGAATCCGTGTAGCGCATCGTCTGCATGGCGATGGCATAGACCGTCGCCAGCGCGTTCTTTACGCGGTGATTGAGCTCGCGGGCGAACAGGGTGTGCCGCTCCTCCGCTTCCTTGCGGTGCGTGATGTCCAACAACATGTTCACCGCGCCGACGAATTCGCCCGCCGCGTCGTAGAGCGGCGTGGGGTAGGGCAAGATCGGAATACGCGTGCCGTCCGGGCGCTCCATCAGGACCTCGGTATTCCGGATCGGCTGACGTTCGGCGATGGTGCGGGTCATGGCGCACTCGGTCAGCGGCATGGGGCTGCCATCGGGATAGAGCAGCGACCAGGGCGCCGCGCGCACGCTGGTGCCGATGGCGGGCGCGACGCCCCAAAGGTCGGCGGCGGCCTTGTTGTAGAAATTGATGTGCCCGTCGGCATCCGCCGTGTAGACGGCGGTCGGCAGTGCATCCAGCGTATCGCGCAGCCTGCCGCCGACGTCGTTCCAGGTGTCCGGGCAGCGCTGGAAGGTGATGACCGTGTCCGTGCCCGGCGATGGTTCGGCATTCACCAGAAGACGCATGTGCACGCCGGCCTCTCCGGCGACCACGATACTGGCTGACGTGACGGGACGGCCGGCGCGCAGCGCTTCTCCGATGACCGCGGCGGCGGGCTCATCCTGCCACATGGTCTCCCAGGTCTCTCCCGCGCGCGGCGCGCGGCCCCAGAGGGCGGCGGCCTTGGCATTGTAATGCAGCACGGAACCATGCCTGTCGCAGACGCACGCGGCCATGGGCAGCAGGCCGAGCCAGTGCCCGGCGCCCGATCGGTCGCTCAGTTCGCCTGATCCAACGGCACTCATCGCATGTCCTTTGCCGGAAACGCCGAGCGTCTCCCCGTGTCCCAGCATGGCAAAATCGGTTCTCTTGTCCGAGAAAATTCCCATGACTCCATCTGGCCGGAACACTGCTGGTTCCTTCGCCAAAACGCGCGCGGGGACTGCACCGCCGCGATGCGCGCAAAGTGCTCAACGGGAATCTGGAAAGGAAGTTCCTGAGCGCCGTGGCCAGCGATGGCTGTTTCACCGGGGCACGATGCTTCAGGCACGTGCCGATGACACGGCAAGACATTGAACGAAAAGAAACTATTGGTCATGTGGAACGCCCCCATCCCGTTCTGCGAACCCCATGGAACGAAAGAAGCGCTCAATGGTTCAACACGAAGCTCCCCAAAATGGGTTTCGCGTGTCAGCGACCGCCTTGGCGGGCAAGCGGTTGGCCGAGCAGGCGCTCCATCAATGCTTCCAGGTCGCTTTCACCGAACGGCTTGGGAAGGCGTGGATGTTCGGCGAACTCCTTCAGCCCATCCTTGCCGTATCCGGTAAAGAATGCGAATGGAATGCCGCGCGCGCCTAACGTCCGGGCCACCTCAAAGGTCTCTTGTCCATGAAGCTTGAGGTCCAGAATGACGCAGTCGAACGCGCCATGTCGCGCCGCTTCCATGGCGCCGGGCAATCTGCCCTCCACGGTGACGCTGTCCGCCCCCAGATCCAGAAGCATTTCTTCGAGAAGCATGGCAATCGCAGGGTCGTCTTCGACCAGGAGAATGCTGGAAGCCGGCATGTCTATCCCCCAACTGTTCCGTTGCTCGGATGATGTCTGCCCTCGAACCCGTACGTTCGGGGGATATGCCTCGCTCGCACCGTTGATCGGTGGCTTATACGAAATCTATCCAGGCCCGGCATCATCTTATCGGCGCGGGTTCCCCCGGCCAAGCCACTAAACTCACGAGCCTGTGATCTGTTCCACGTAAAATGTCGCGGAACGGAAGTTTTTTCAGACGTTCCTGCTCAGTCCGCCGCCGCGTCCCGGCCCGCGAGCACCTGCCGCAGCTTGCGGGCCAGCGTCTCGCGCGTATAGGGCTTGCTCAGCAGGTTCGTGCCGGTATCGAGCTGGCCGCCATGAACGATGGCGTTTTCCGTATAGCCGGACGTGAACAGCACGATCAGTTCGGGCAGACGCTCTTTCGCCTTGCGGGCGAGTTCGGGACTGCGAAGCGGGCCGGGCATTACCACGTCGGTAAACAACAGGTCGATGGGTACCCCGCTTTCGACGATGGCGAGTGCGCTCTGCGCGTCTCTCGCCGTCAAAATCCTGTAGCCCAGGTCGGACAGGATCTCGACCACCGTGTTGCGCACGCCTTCGTCGTCCTCGACGACGAGGACGGTCTCGCTGCCGCCGCGAACCGGCCCCGTGTCGACCGGCGCCGGCATATCCTCCTGCTGGGTCGAACGCGGCAGGTAGATGCGCACCGTCGTGCCTTGGCCGACTTCGCTGTAGATCTTGGCATGACCGCCCGACTGCTTGACGAAACCATAGACCATGCTGAGGCCCAGACCCGTCCCCTGGCCTTCGGGCTTCGTGGTGAAGAAGGGCTCGAACACCTGATCTAGGATTTCGGGCGGGATGCCGGAGCCGGTGTCGGTGACGGCGAGCATGACGTACTGGCCCGGCGGGATGTCCGAGTGGCGGGCGGCGTAGGCGTCATCCAGATAGGCGTTGCCGGCCTCGATAGTCAGCCGGCCGCGGCCGCCCATGGCGTCACGGGCGTTGATGGCCAGGTTGAGCAGGGCGTTCTCCACCTGGGCGGGATCGACGAACGTGTTCCACAGTCCGCCGCCGATGACGGTCTCCAGCTCGATCTCCTCGCCGATGGCGCGGCGCAGCAGGTCATCGAGGCTGCGCACGAACCTCCCAAGATTGACCACGCGCGGATCGAGCGGCTGGCGGCGGCCAAAGGCCAGTAGCTGCGACGCCAGTTTCGAGCCTCGGAACACGCCGCCAAGGGCGTTGCGCAGCCGCCGCTCGGCCCGCTCGTTGCCGACGACATCCTTGGACAGAAGCTGCAGATTGCCGGCGATCACCTGAAGCAGGTTGTTGAAATCATGGGCGACACCGCCGGTCAGCTTGCCCACGGCCTCCATCTTCTGGGCCTGCCGCAGCTGTTCCTCGGCCTGGCGCAGCGCTTGGGCGGCCTCTTTCTCGGCCGTGACGTCGCGGCCGATGGCGTGAACCTTCCCGCCTTCCGAAACCGCGTCCCAGGCGATCCAGCGGAAGCCGCCATCACGATGGCGGTAGCGGTTCTCGAAGCGATGGGTCTCCTGTTCCACCCGCTGCCGCCGCGCCTGTTCGGCGGTCATCTCGCGGTCTTCGGGGTGGATGAAATCCTGCGCTGGACGGCCGATCAGCTCATGTTCGCGCCACCCGAGCGCCGTTTCCCACGCCGGGTTCACGCTCAGGATATCGCGTTGTTCGTCCAGCACCAGCATGAGATCGCTGGTATTGCGCCAGATCCGGTCCCTGTCGGCGGTGGCTTCCTCGGCCCGCTCGCGCAGGCCCGCGTTCAGCTCGCGCAAGGTTTCCGCGTGCCGCCGCCGCAGGCGCGACAGCTTGAGCAGCGAATTGACCCGGGCGATGACCTCGCGCGCCGAAAACGGCTTCACCAGATAATCGTCGGCGCCGGCCTGCAGCCCCTCCACGCCCGCTTCCTCGCCGGCGCGCGCCGACAGCAGCACCACGGGCGTATCGCGCAGATCGGCGTCTTCGCGGATACGCCGGAGCAGCTCATAGCCGTCCATCCGCGGCATCATGATGTCGGTCAGGATCAGATCCGGTCGCGCCGTGCGCGCCGCGTCCAGTGCCTCCTGCCCGTCGGCGGCGACGATCAGCTGATGCGCCGGCGAAAGAAGGCGCGCCACGTAACGGCGCATGTCGGCATTGTCGTCCGCGAGCAGGATGAGGCTGCGGTCTTCATTCTGGGTCCCCGGCGAGGCGGGCACCGTTTCGGCGTCCTCATCATCGCCTGGATCGACCCAGCGCAGCGCCTCGTCGGCATAGATGCCGGTCAGCGCGCCGGGAAGCGCCTCGTCGGCCGTTTCCCTGACCTGCGCCTGGGGCAGGTGGCTGGTGCCCGACGGGATCATGATGCGAAAGCACGTGCCCTCGCCCTCGCGGCTGGAGACCTCGATGGCGCCGCCATGCAGCTTGACCAGTTCATGCACGGTCGCGAGGCCGATGCCGCTGCCTTCGTGGCTGCGTCCCCGTGCGCCGTCGACGCGGTGAAAACGCTCGAACAGCCGTGGCAGCTCGGCGTCGGGAATGCCGGTTCCGGTATCGGTGACGCTGAAATCGATTACCCCGTCATGGGCGCTCAGCGAAACATGGATCCCGCCCTCGAAGGTGAACTTGAAGGCATTCGACAGCAGGTTGAGCACGATGCGCTCCCACATGCCGCGATCAACATGGACCGGACCTGGAAGGGGCGCGCAATCGATCCGCAGCGAGAGTCCGGCCTTCTCGCAGGCCGAACGGAAGTTGCTGGCGAGATCGTGGGTGAACGCCGCCAGATCCGTCGGCTGGAACTGGGCGTTGGCACGGCCCGCCTCCATGCGCGAGAAATCCAGTAGCGTGTTCACAAGGGTCAACAGCCGCAATGCGTTCCGGTGGGCCATGTCGACCCGGCCTCGCGCGCCGTCGTCCAGCGGCGTTCCGTGAAGCAATTCCTCCAGCGGACCGAGCAACAACGTCAGGGGCGTGCGGAACTCGTGGCTGACATTGGAAAAGAAGGCGGTCTTGGCGCGGTCAAGCGCGGCCAGTGCCTCGGCCCGGCGTCGGGCCTCGTCCATGGCGCGCGCATTGGCGAGACTGGTCGCGATCTGGCCCACCAGCAGATCGACGAAGGCGAGATAGTCGCCGTCAACCTCGTGATACGGATTGACCCCGAAGACCATGACCCCGGCGGGCATCGCGTGGCCTGAACGGGGTATCGGGACCGCCACCGCCTGTGACGGCGGGCGGTCCCACGGTCCAGAGGGGACGGGCCCGGAGAAACGGGTCTCCAGACTGTCGATCAGTACGGAGGGACTACCCTCGATGATCGCCCGGAGCGGCCAGGATATGTAGGGCGCGGCAATGGGCTCGCCGCCCGTCGAGAACGCAAGTCTGGCCGACGTCTCGGTTTCGCCGTCGAACAGGTAGATATGGACGAAGGGAAGATCCCGTTGTGCCCGCAGCACATCCAGCGCGTCCAGCCGGTCGATCTCCAGAGGCGACACGCCGATGGCGGCCGCGAGATCGCGCAACAGCGCAAGGCGGCGCTCGCCGATGACTCGAACCGTATCTTCCGTGACCACGCACAGCATGCCCGCGATGACGCCGGTGTCATCCGTCAGGGGGCTGTAAGAGAACGTGTGGTACGTTTCTTCGGCGAACCCGCTGCGTTCGAGAAACAGAAGCAGGTGTTCGTCATAGGTGGCGACGCCCTGCTTCAGAACGGAATCCACCCGTGGGCCGATATCGGCCCAGATTTCCGCCCAGACCTGCGCCGCGGGCTTGCCCAACGCAGTGCCTTCCTTGACGCCCAGCGTGGGCGCGTAGGCGTCATTATGCAGAAAAATCAGATCCTCGCCCCAGCCCATCCACATGGCATAGCGGGAGGTCAGCATCATGCTGACAACGGTCTTCAGGCTCTGCGGCCACTGATCCGGTGTTCCGAGACAAGACGTGGCCCAATCATAGGCACGCATGCGCGCGGCCATATCGCCCCCGCGCGCGAATAGTTCCGAGCCTGCATTGATCGCGGGCACGGCTAACGTCCCATCGGCGCCAGCTGGGAAACGTGTCGTGTCATGTGTTGGTCCCACCCTCATTCATGCCGGCGGCATGTCGACTTATTCTGGGTCTCTTGGCTGCTCAACCGCGTCCCTGTGATGGAAGTTCCCGGCCTATTTATCCGGGATGCCGTTCATCAGCCGCTCCACTTCGGCGCGGGCGCGCGCCACGCGGCTTCGGATGGTGCCGATGGGACAGCCGCAGATCTCGGCCGCTTCCTGATAGGATAGCCCGCTGGCGCCCACCAGAACCAGCGCCTCGCGCCACGGCTCCGGCAGCTTCATCAGCGCTTTCTGCAAATCGTTGATCATCAGCCCCTGATCCTGCGACGCCGGCGCGGTTATCATGTCGTCGGTCAGTTCCTTGCCTGATTCCATCTGGGACGCAAGACGCCGGCGATCGGACAGGAAAGCGTTGCGGAGAATGACGAAGGTCCAGGCCCGGAAGCTTGTTCCCGCGCGGAACCGGGTCCGTGCCGACCAGGCTTTCATCAGCGTGTCCTGGACCAGATCGTCCGCCCGGTCGCGCGAGCCGCTCAGGCTGCGGCCGAAAGCGCGCAGCGACGGCACCACCTCCTGCAACTCGAGCGCGAACTGCTCGTCGGTCAGGGTTTCGAAGGTTTCGGGTTCTTGTTGTGTCAAATCCTTGGCATTCAAAATGCGCAGTTCTCCGCCGGTGCAGATCATGAAGAACGGACGAGAGCAGGAAAGGTTCGCGGACCATCCGCCCGGATCATGCGGTTTCCACTGATCGAATGACCTCGTGGATCTTGATCGCCAGTTGTTCGAGCGTAAACGGCTTCCCGATGAGATGCACCCCCGGATCGACGATGCCGTTGTGAACGACCGCGTTTCTCGTGTAGCCGGTGGTGAACAGAACCTTCAGTCCCGGCCGTCGCTGGCGCGCCATGTCGGCGAGTTGGCGGCCGTTGATCTCGGGCATGACGATATCGGTGAACAGCAGGACGATGCCCGGATTGCCGTCCAGCAGCGTCAGGCCGCGCGCCGCGCTATCGGCGTGGATGACGGTGTAGCCAAGGTCGCGCAGGGCATCCACGCTCATGCGGCGGACCCGCTCGTCATCCTCGACGACCAGAATAATCTGGTCCGGATGGCCTTGCGGCACCTCGTGTGGCAGAACCTTGTCGCCGCGTCCCGCGTCGCGGACGCCATAGTGACGGGGCAGGTAGATCTTCACGGTTGTCCCCGCGCCCGCCTCTGAATAAATCTTCACGTGGCCGCCGGACTGATAGACGAAGCCGTGGACCTGGGAGAGGCCGAGGCCGGTTCCCTTGCCGGCTTCCTTGGTGGTGAAGAACGGATCGAAGGCGCGCGCGATGACCTCTTCGGGCATGCCCGTGCCGGTATCGGTGATGGCCAGCATCACGTACTGGCCGGCGGGCACGCCCACATGGCCCGCCGCGTACAGGTCGTCCAGATGGGCATTGGCGGTCTCGATGGTCAGCTTGCCGCCCTGCGGCATGGCGTCGCGGGCGTTCACCGCCAGATTGAGGATCGCGCTCTCCAGCTGGCCGGGATCGGCATGCAGGGTCCACAGTCCGCCGGCCAGCACCGTTTCGATCCGGATCGCCTCGCCCAGGGTGCGCGACAGCATTTCCGAAAGACTGGACACGAGGCGGTTGATCTCCAGCGGCTCGGGCGACAGCGCCTGTTTCCGGGCGAAGGCCAGCAGCCGATGGGTGAGCGTCGTCGCCCGCTCCGCGCCTTCCAGCGCTTGCACCGCGTAGCGTTCCACGTCGGTTTCGCCGCGCGCCAGACGCCGTCTGAGCAGGTTGAGGTTGCCGATCACGACCGCGAGCATGTTGTTGAAATCATGGGCGAGGCCGCCTGTGAGCTGGCCCATGGCCTCCAGTTTCTGCGAATGGCGAAGTTGCTCTTCCACGCTGGCACGCGTCCTGATCTCGTCGGTGAGGCGGCTGTTGGCCGTGGCGAGCGCGTTGCGCGCCTGCACCAGGCCGCGATTGCGCCGATAGGCGTCATAGATGGAATAGGCCGCCAGGAGGCAGACGGCGACGACGGCGGTCAGGACCGCCAGTTGCATCCGCAAAACCGCCTGGCGGTGACGTTCCTTGAGCGCGTCCAGCGCCGCCGCTTCGGCGTCCTTGAGCCGGGCGATGATGACCCGAACCTCGTCCATCAGCCGTTTGCCCTCGCCGGCGCGGATCAGCGAGGTGGACTCGGCGATGTTGCCGGACCGGTGCAGGGCGATCACGGTGTTCATGGCGGCCATCCGCCGGTCGGTGACATCGGCCAGTTGATCGAGAGAGCCGCGATAGCCCGGCCGGTCCTCCGCCAGCGCGTACAGCGCCCGGAAATGGTCGTCGATCAGGGGCGCGGCCCGTTTGTAGGGGACAAGATAGGATTCGTCGTCGGTCAACAGATAGCCGCGCTGGCCGGTCTCGGCATCCTGCAGCGAGGACAGCAGTCGCCACAAGCCGTTCTCCAGTTCGAGCGAGACGCGCACCCGCTCGGTCATGCGCTCCTGTGTGGCGACCAGCGCTCCGGTGGTCACGACGATGGCGACGAGCAACATGAAGCCCGCGATCAGCGGCAGGATGCTTCTCATGGCGCGAGGCGGCCCGCCGGATGCCGGCGCGGACCCGGAAAATGCCGCCCCGGGCCTGTGCAGCAGATCGGCAACGCTTGAGCCCCTTTCCCGTCGAAGCGCGGACCTTTGCCCCGCCAGTGATCACGCCTGCGTGAGCTTAGACCAATTCCGCCAATGGGCCTACAGGCTCAAGCACACGCGGTATCAGATCGACGCGCCGCCATCGAGCACGACGAGGCTGCCCGTCATGAAGGGGTTGAGCATGCAGGCGATGATTTGCCGCGCCACGTCGTCCGCCGTGCCGACCCGGCCGAGCGGCAGTCCCTTGCCGATCTGCTCGAGCCGCGCGGTCCGCTGTTCGGGCGGCATGCCGTCCCACAGCGGCGTGTCGGCCGGCCCGGGGATCACGGTGTTGACGCGGACCGGCGCCATCTCGAGAGCCAGTCCGCGCGACAGGGCGTTGACGGCCGCGCCAATGGCCGAGAGGACGGCGATCCCCTTGGGCGGGCGCAGCGTCGCCGAGCCGGTGACGAGGGTCAGCGATCCGCCCGGATTGAAGCGGGCGCCGCGCGCGATGTGCACGGCGCTCCAGAACCGGGCGTCGGCCTGTTCCTTCATGTGCTCGAGGCTGAGCGGGCCGGGCGGGGGGAGCTGGCCGGCGGTGAGCACGATGTGATCGAACGGCTCCTGTCCGGCGAAGAAGTTGTCGATGGCGCCGCCGTCACGCACGTCGAGCACCGCCGTGGCGCACTGGCCGCCGATGCGCCCGGCGGCGGCGCGTAGCTTGTCGGCCGAGCGGGATGCGAGAGTCACCCGCGCGTCCGCCGCCGCGGCATGCCGGCCCACGGCCTCGCCGAAGCCGGAGCTGCCTCCGATCACGAGGACTTTCGCGTTCTCCAGCGTCAGCGTGGCCATCGGCGATCCGTCCTATGCCGACTTGGTGAAGTTGAGGTTCAGCTTGAGCAGACCCATCATGATGCCGGGCTGATGCTCGAACGTGTTGCCTTCGCCATATTCCAGGCTGTCGATCCGGTCGAGCAGCCGATCCCAGGCGATCTGCTGTTCCAGCCGCGAGATGCCGGCGCCGGGGCAGATGCGCGGACCCTGCGAGAAGGTCAGGTGACGGCCCACGCCCTTGCGGTCCAGCATGACGTCGTGCGGGCATTCGAACTCGTCCGGGTCCAGATTGCCGGCCGCCCAGCGCATGTGGAGAATGGAGCCCTTGGGCACTTTCACGCCCTGGAATTCCTCGTCCTGGATGGTGTAGCGGGTCGACAGGCCCTGCGTCGGCGCGCGCAGCCGCATGCCTTCCTCGGTAAAGGGCCGCAGCTTGGAGCGATCGTTCTTGATGGTCTTGAACAGATCGGGATCCTCGCACAGCAGCTGCGCCTGTTCGGCGATGGCGTACTGGGTGGTCTCCAGGCCGCCGATCAGCATGGCATAGACGATGCCGTTGATCTCGATGTCCGTCAGCTTGCGGTCGAGGGCCTTGTAGTGGACCTGGGTCAGGAACGAGATCATGTCGTCCTGCGGGTTCTTGCGCTTCTCGACGACCCAGTCGGCGACATATTCCTTGAAGCCGTCCAGAATCCTGAACTGTTCGGCGGTCTCCTCGGGGGTGAGGAGGTTGCGGTGGCCGCGCCCGTAGACGAAGGCAGCGACCTGCGCGGTGCCCCAGGTCTCCAGCTTCTTCAGGTCGGACAGGGGGAAGCCGAGCACGCTCGCCATCACCATCTGCGGCAGGGGGCGGGCGAACTCGTTGACGAAGTCCACCGTGCCGTTGTCGATCCAGTTGTCGATCAACTCATCCGCGAAACGGGTGATCATGGCGGTGTTCCGCGTGGCGCCGGGGCCGACCCACGGATCGGTCAGCTCCTGACGGTGCGAGCGCCACAGCTCCACGTTCGGGCGCAGGCTGAGAATCGAGACCTGCATGGCATTGAGCTGCGGGATGGTGCCGTCCGGATTGGGCTTGGGCTTGTCGGACAGGAAGGCCGGAAACCGAACCGGGTCCTTCACCACCAGCGAGATGTCCTCGTACTTGCTGAGGATGAAGCCGTCATGGTTTGGCGTGGTGCCTTCGCCGGGAATCCGGTGAACCGGCGCTTCCCTGTGCAGGATCGGATAGGCCTCGTACCAGTGCTCCTGCGCGCCGGGCGAGAACAGGTCCACGTCCCGCAGGGACATGGGGCACTTCATTTCGGTTTCCGCGGTGCGCGGCGTTGTCCTTGGCATCATGGTCTCCCGTTTTCGTCGCGGTCGTGCGGGGTTCAGTCCGCACAGTCATGACTGCAGGTGAACAGGATTGCGCGAAATTTGCAACCGGGATGACGGCCTTCCGCGCTAAGTGTCCTGCCACGGATCGAGCGACAGCAGGTCGGTAACGCCGCCAATGGCCGCCACATTGCTCGACGTCACCCGCTCGACGGCGAAGCGCGTCAAATAATGGGGGCCGCCGGCTTTCGGTCCGGTGCCCGAGCGGCCCTCGCCGCCAAACGGCTGGCTGCCGACCACGGCGCCGATCTGGTCGCGGTTGATGTAGATGTTGCCCACCTTCATGCGCCGCTCGACGCTCTCGATCACCGGCGGCAGGCGGGTGTGCAGCGACAGGGTCAGGCCGAAGCCGGTGGCGTTGATCTCGTCGCACAGGGCGTCCAGTTCGCTGGCCTCGTACGGCATCAGGTGCAGGACCGGGCCGAATATCTCCCGCTGCAGCGTTTCGCGTTCGGAAAACACGATCAGATGCGGCGCGAGGAAGCTTCCCTGTGGTGGAACCGTGGCCAAAGTGTGAACTTCCAGTGCCCGTTGGCGCATTTCCTCCACGTAGGCGGCAAGAGACCGGCGCGCGGACTCATCGATCACGGGGCCGATATCGGTCGCCAAATCCATCGGGTCGCCCAGCCGCAACTCGGCCATGGCGCCCTTCAGCAGGTCGAGAAAAGGCGCGAAGATATCGCGCTGGACATAGGCGACGCGGGCCGCCGAACAGCGCTGTCCGGCGCTGTCGAAGGCCGAACGCACCAGGTCGACAACGGCGCGTTCCAGGAATGCGCTCGAGTCGATGATCATGGCGTTGACGCCGCCGGTCTCGGCGATCAGCGGAATGATCGGCCCGTCGCGCCCGGCAACGGCCCGATGGATGGAGGCGGCGGTCTCCGATGATCCGGTGAAGGCGATCCCGGCGACTCGCG
Source organism: Iodidimonas sp. SYSU 1G8 (assembly GCF_039655775.1). NCBI lineage: Bacteria > Pseudomonadati > Pseudomonadota > Alphaproteobacteria > Iodidimonadales > Iodidimonadaceae > Iodidimonas > Iodidimonas sp. SYSU 1G8. The sequence goes on from NZ_JBBYXJ010000002.1 coordinate 604,062, forward strand.
TATCCGCCGCCAGCGCGCCGCCGACAAGGCTGCCGCTGCCCGGCACGAAGTGGAGGATATCCGCGGGAATCCCGGCGTCCAGCAGCAGCCGGACGGCGGTGAACGCGACCAGCGGGGTCTGGCCGGCAGGTTTGGCGAGCACGGCGTTTCCAGCCGCGAGCGCCGCCGCGACCTGTCCGGTGAAGATGGCGAGGGGGAAGTTCCAGGGGCTGATGCAGGCGAACACGCCGCGTCCGTGCAGACGCAGCCGGTTCTGCTCGCCCACCGGACCGGGCAGGTCCAGCGGCGCGCCGAACAGCCGGCGGGCTTCGGCGGCGTAGTAGCGCAGGAAATCCACGGCCTCGCGCACCTCGGCGAGCGCATTGGGCACCGTCTTGCCGCCCTCGCGCACGCACAGCGCCATCAGCAGGGCCCGGTCACGCTCGAACAGATCGGCGGCACGCTCGAGAATGGCCGCCCGCCGCTCACCGCCCATCAGGTCCCAGCGCGGCGCGGCGTCCACGGCGAGCGCCAGCGCGCGGTCCACATCGTCCAGGCTGGCATCGGCGGTCCGGCCGACGATCCGCGACGGATCGGACGGGTCCATCACGTCACGCCGCGGTGGACCGGCCTTGCCGCCGACCAGGGGGCCTGCCTCGGGCGCCTCGGCCAGCGCCTCGGCCATTTCCTCGCGGATGTCGTCGGAGAACGGCGGCTCGGAAACGAGCAGGCCCCGCGCGTTGCGGCGATCCGCCCCGTAGAGACGCGGTGGCGGCGGTATGGCCGGATGGGGTTTGCTGCGAAGGGCGGCCATGGCCTCGACCGGATCGGCGACGACGGCATCGATGGGGACACCGTCATCGGCAAGCCGATTGACGAAGGAGGTGTTCGCGCCGTTCTCCAGCAGACGCCGTACGAAATAGGGCAGCAGGGTTTCGTGACTGCCGACCGGTGCGTAGATTCGCGAGGCGATGCCCAGGGTGTCCAGCACCTCCTCGTGCAGCGCATCGCCCATGCCGAACAGGCGCTGGAACTCGAAATCGCGCCGGCCGCCGGCCATGGCGTGGATCGCGGCGACGGTATGGGCGTTGTGCGTCGCGAACTGGGCCACGAAAAACTCGGGCGCGGCCAGCATCTGGCGGGCGCAGGCCAGATAGGAGACGTCGGTGGCCCCCTTGCGGGTGAAGACGGGATAATCGTCGTGGCCGGCCTGCTGAGCGAGCTTGATCTCGCTGTCCCAATAGGCGCCCTTGACCAGCCGGACGGGCCAGCGCCGGCCCTGCGCCCGGCCACGCGCCGCCAGCCAATCCAGCACCGCCGGGGCGCGTTTGCCATAGGCCTGGACGGCGAGGCCGAGGCCGTCCCAGCCGCGCACGCCCGGATGCGCGCTGGCGGCGGCGAGCAGCCGAAGCGACAGGTCGAGGCGGTTCGATTCCTCGGCATCCAGCGTCAGGATGATCCGCGCCTCGCGGGCCGCGCCCGCCAGCGCGATCAGGCGGGGCAGCACCTCGGCCATGACCCGCTCCCGCTGCGCGGGGTCGTATCGAGGCGACAGGGCCGACAGCTTGACGGAAATGCCCGGGCTGGTGAGTGGATCGAAGCCGGGCGCGCCGCGGCCAACAGCGGCGATGGCGTCGAGATACCGGGTCATGAAGGCCTCGGCCTGCGCGGCGGTCAGCGCCGCCTCGCCCAGCATGTCGAACGAGAACCGGTAGCCGCGTTCCTCCCAGTCCGAAGCCGCGCGCAGCGCGTCCTCGATGGTTTCACCGATCACGAACTTGCGGGCCAGCAGCAGCATCGCCTGACGGATGGCGGCGCGCACCACGGGCTCGCCGCTGCGTCCGGCCAGGCGGGAGAGAAGGCTCAGCGGATCGCGGCCGTCATCCCGCGCCAGCCGCAGCACCCTGGCGCCGAGCATCAGGCCGAAGGTGGAGGCGTTGACCAGCAGCGAGTCCGAGCCGAGATGGGTCCGCCAGGCGGCCGAGCCGATGCGGCTTTCGATCAGGGCATCGGCGGTCGCGGCATCGGGGATGCGCAGCAGCGCCTCGGCCACGCAGAGCAGCGCCACGCCTTCTTCCGTGGCCAGATCGTATTCCTGCATGAAGCGGTCGATACCGCCGGGCCGCCGCCTGCCGCCGCGCGCGGCCTCGACGAGGCGCCGCGCGGTCCGGTCCGTCAGGGCGGCTTCCGCGCCGCTCAGTCGGGCGCGGGGAAGCAGCGCCTCGACGCACGCGCTTTCATCCTCGAGATAGATCGCGGCGATGGCCTCCAGCCCGGGGTCGTCCGTGTTCGCCATGTGCTCGGGATGCTGCATGCTCTTGACATAGCGCGGCTCAGGCCATGCTCAACTCGCGCCAGCGGCGCTGGAGATGGGCGTGTTCGTCCATCACCGTGTTCCAGCAGGTGATCCGCCCGATCCGGTCCCAGAGCGGGCCGCCGAAGCGGCTGTCGCCGGGCTGGGCGGATACGTTGCCATAGGGGTCGGTGATCGGCTCGGCCGCCGGTTTGCCCTCGTACCAGAAGTTCCATTCGCTGGCGGTCAGGAACCAGGGCACGCTGCCGGGCACCGGACTGTAATAACCTTCCCGGGCGATGAACGCGCCGGCCCAGCCCGCATTGTACCAGTTGAGGTACTGGTAGGCCGCCTCCAGCGTCGGCCCGGTCACATGCCGCATGATGGAGAGGCCGGCCGCCCAGCCCCTGTAGCCCTCGGCAAGGCCCGGATAGCCGCATCTGACGCCCCGCGAGCGGGCCCGGGCGATGGCGGGCGCCCACATGGACTGGATCACCACCTCGCCGGACTCCATCAGGTCGACCGAATCCTCGAAGCGCTGCCAGAGATTGGCGAAATGGCCCGACCGCCGCAGGCCGATCAGCTGGTCGACCGTCCGGTCGATCTCGCCGCGCGTCATGTTGCCCTTGTCCGCGTAGATCATCAGGCCGGCCGCTTCCAGCGCCATGGCCGCGTCCAGAATGCCGATGGTGGGAATGTCGACCAGACCGGCGCGGCCCGCGAACTCACTGCTCAGCAGATCGGCCCAGCTCGTCACCGGCCGCTCGACAAGATCGGTGCGTACCCCCAGCGTATCGGCGTTCAGCATGTGGGGCACCATGGCGATCAGGTCGCGGGGTCCGTCGGCGAAGCGGGTGCTGTCGGCGGCGTCCAGATACTGGACGGTATAGGGGTTGGTGCCGACACGGGATGTCGCCGTGCCGTCGGGCAGGGTGCCCTGCGTGAAGATCGGCAGTGTCCAGTCCCACCACAGGTAGCGGTCCAGTGGTATTCCCTGCAACACGCCGTGGGGCAGCACCAGACGATACGCCCAGTGATCGAGGTCGAAGATATCCATGGTCTCCGGACGGTTGATCGCCCGGTCGATCAGGGTGTCCTCGTCCTCCACATGCATCTCGATGCGAAACCCCAGATCCTTTTCCGCCTGAAGCGCGATCTGGCCAATGGCCGAATAGCTCGGCCCGTAATGGCGAAGGGTGACGTCCCGGAATTTCTGGTCCCAGAAGATGGGGCCGGTATGTGCGTTCTTGTCCATTGGCGTCGCCCCCTGGCACGACGGAAACGCGGGGCCGCGACGGCACCCGGCTACCCCATGCCGCAAGCGTCTCCAATCCCGCCGGGCAGATCAACTGGTTTGTGCGAGCGGCCCGGAGTGCCGGTGCCTATCCCTGGATGAAGGCCAGCAGATCTTCGTTGAAACGGTCCTGATGGGTCTGGGCCAGCCCGTGCGGCGCGCCCTCGTAAATCTTGAGGACGGCGCCGGGGACGATCTTGGCGGACATCAGCGCCGAGGCGCCGATGGGCACGATCTGGTCGTCGTCGCCATGCACGATCAGGGTGGGAATATCGAACTTGCGGAGGTCCTCGGTGTAGTCCACTTCCGAGAACTCGCGGATACAGTCCAGTTGCCCCTTCAGGCCGCCCATCATGCCCTGCAGCCAGAAGGAATCGCGGATGCCTTCCGACAGCACCGCGCCCTCGCGGTTGTAGCCGTAGAACGGCGTGACAAGGTCTTTGTAGAATTGGGCGCGGTTGTCGTAGGTGCCTTTGCGGATGCCGTCGAACACCTCCAGGGGCAGCCCGCCCGGATTGGCGTCGGTCTTCAGCATCAGGGGCGGTACGGCGCCCAGCAGCACCGCCTTGGCGACCCGGCTGGTGCCGTGGCGGCCGATATAGTGGGCGACTTCGCCGCCGCCGGTCGAATGACCGACCATGATGGCGTCCTTCAGGTCGAGCGCCTCGAACAGATCGGCCAGATCGTCTGCGTACTGGTCCATGTGGTTGCCATCCCAGGTCTGGTCGGAACGGCCGTGGCTGCGGCGGTCATGGGCGATGACCCGGTAGCCGGCCTTGCCGAGGAAGACCATCTGGGCATCCCAGGCATCGGCGCTCAGCGGCCAGCCGTGAGAGAACACGACGGGCTGTCCCGTGCCCCAGTCCTTGTAGAAAATCGACGTGCCGTCCTTGGTCGTGATGGTGCTCATGGCGATCCTCGCGCATCGGTGCAGACGATGGAAATGAGTGTGGCCGAGTCGCCTGGCGCGCGCCATCCCCCGGATGACGTAGACCCGCCGCCGAGGCGTTTCAGCGGGCCCGCTGAAAATCCCGGTTTACGCCGTGGGCGAAGCAGCCGAGACTGCGGGCCTGTCAAAGGGGAGAGTTCATGCGCTGGTACCATGGCTGGAACGTGCTCGCGGCGGCAATCGTCTTTCAGGCGCTGATGATCGGGATCGTGTTCTATGGCTTCACCGTCTGGGCCACGCCGTGGATCGACGAATTCCAGGTGGGCCACGGCCTGCTCATGACGGCCAATGCCGGCGCGACGCTGGCCACGGGCGCGCTGATGCTGATCGCGGGCCGGGCGATGGACCGCTATCCCATGCGGCTTCTCATCATCGGCGGCACGCTGCTGCTGGCGACGGGCATGGTGCTGATCGCGCAGGCGACCGCCATGTGGCAGATCATCGGCCTCTACACGACGCTGATCGCGGCGGGTTATGCGTTCTCGACCACGCTGGCCGGTCAGGTTCTCGCCGCCAAATGGTTTCCGGACCGTGTCGGTTTCGCCGTGGGTCTTGTCTCCCTGGGATCGTCGCTGGGCGGTATCGTCATGCCGCCCCTGCTCGCGACCCTGCTGGTCCGCTACGGCTGGCGCGACGCCAACATGATGCTTGCCGCCGTGGTTGTCGCGGTCGTGGTGCCGCTGGTCTGGTTCGTCGTCCGGTTCCCGCGGCCCGGCGAGGCGCGGGCGGCGCCGCAGGACGCGGGAGCACCCGCGCCGGCCGCGGACGAGTCACCGTGGGAATTTGGCGCCGTCTTGCGCGAGCCGACTTTCTGGATCATCGGGTTCGCCTTCTTCGGCACCAGCATCGCGTCCTACGCCTTCCTCACCAGCATCGGGCCGTATTCCCATGAACTGGGCATCGACCCCCAGGCCATGTCGCTGCTGATTCCGGTGCTCGCGGTGGCGGGCATCGCGGGCCGTCTGGTCCTGGGCGCGATGGCCGACCGGGTCGACCCGCGCTATCCCTACTGGCTTGCCACCGCGATCATCTGGGGCACGCTCCTTCTGACGCTGGGGCATCCCAGCTATGCGATGATGATCGTGATCAGCGGGCTCATCGGGCTTGGTGCCGGCGGTCTGCTGCCGGTCTGCTGCACCATCGTCAACCAAAAGTTCGGCGCGCGCTCGTTCAGCCGGGTGATGGGCATGGCGACACCGTTCTTCTCGCTCGCCGCCGCCAGCGGGCCGGTGCTGTCGGGGCAGATCCGCGATATCGCCGGGAATTATTCGGCGGCCTTCGCCGTTTATCTGGCCGTCCTGCCGCTGGCTGCCGCGACCATGTTCTTTCTGCACCGCCGCCCCATGCGCCGGCCCGCGCCGCTGGTTTCGATGGCGGCGGAATGACGGGAGGAATTGATCGGGCTACGATACCCCGGTAAGGTATGAACATGGCGCATGCATCGCATCAGGACACCATTCCCCGGCTCAAGCGGGTCGAGGGACAGGTGCGCGGGATCATCCGGATGATCGAGGAGGAGCGCTATTGCATGGATATCCTGATCCAGGTGCAAGCGGTCAAGGCGGCGCTCGCCAAGGTCGAGGCCGAGGTGCTCAGGCAGCATGCCGGCCATTGCGTCGAGGACGCCATCCGGAGCGGCGATGCCGCCGAACAGCGGCGCCTGTTCACCGAACTCGCCGAGCTTATGGGCAAGTTCCGCGGCTAGAGAATCTCCAGCACCGCTTCCGGCGGCCGGCCGAGGCGCGCCTTGCCGCCCGCGATCACGATGGGCCGCTCGATCAGGATTGGATGCGCGACCATGGCCGCGACCAATTCGCCGCGGCTGAGGGCCGGATTGTCGAGCGCGAGGTCCTTGTAGGGCGCTTCCTGCTTGCGCATGACCTCGCGCGGCTCCAGACCCAGCTTGGTGAGGATACCGTCCATGGCCTCGGCGGAGGGCGGCGTCTTCAGATACTCGATGACGTCGGGCGTGATGCCCCGTTCCTGGATCAGCGCGAGGGTCTGACGGGATTTGGAGCATCGGGGATTGTGCAGGATGGTCACGGTCACGGCTTGCCTCTCGTCCAAAGTTCACCGCATCAATACACGAACATGCCGCCGAGAGCACGAGCAGGCATTGAGACTTATTATCGCCGGGTAATTGACACTCATTCGCATCGCGATATATACAGGGTCATCTCGGAGAGCGAATCGAATGTACGTCTGCATCTGTAACGCCTTACGCGAAACCCAGGTCCGCCAGATGGCTGTCGAAAAGCCGAAGGCGACCGCGGAAGAGATTTACGCCGCCCTTGGCGTCGATCCGGACTGCGGCACCTGCCTGTATTACGCGCAAGACGTGATCGATGCCGAACGCGCCAAGCTCGCCGCTCCGGTGGAGTTGGTGTCGCTCTAACAACCCGTCCATCAGCCTGGGGGTTTGACCTGGCTGGGGAGCGGGCCTATCCTGTTGTCTTGACGTCAAGGATTCAAGGAGCGCACCCATGCAGGGCGACAAGAAGGTCATTCAGTTTCTCAATCTGGCCCTGAAAAACGAGTTGACCGCCATCAACCAGTACTTTCTTCATGCGCGCATGCTGACCAATTGGGGTCTGAAGAAGCTCGGCGATTACGAGTACGAAGAATCCATCGACGAGATGAAGCACGCGGACAGGCTGATCAACCGCATCCTGTTCCTCGAAGGCCTGCCCAACCTGCAGGATCTGGGCCGCCTCCGGATCGGCGAGACCGTTCCCGAACTGCTGAAGGCCGATCTGGACACCGAACTGGAAGCCGTGCCGCTGCTGAAGGACGCCATCGCCCATTGCGAGACGGTGCGCGACTACATCTCCCGCGAACTGTTCGAGGATATCCTGGAGTCCGAGGAAGAGCACATCGACTTCCTGGAAACCCAGCTGGACCTGATCGAAAAGGTGGGCCTGCAGAACTACCAGCAGTCGCAGATGGGCAGCCCCGGCGACGAGTGATCTCTCCGCGCGGACGGTCGGTTATCGGCTTTCGGTACCGACCGCCTGCGCGATGTTGGTAAAGCCATCCCGGCGCAGCAGTGCGGTCAGGTCACGCTTGATCCGCCGCACCAGCCCGGGACCTTCGAACACCAGCGCCGTGTATAGCTGGATGACCGCCGCGCCGGCGCGAATGCGGTCGTAGGCGTCCTGACCCGACGCGATGCCCCCCACGCCCACCAGCGGAATCCTTCCGCCCGTCAGCGCCCGCATGCGGCGAAGATTGTCGAGCGCCATGGTGCGGAGCGGCGCGCCGGACAGGCCGCCCGATTCCTCGCGCAGTGGGCTCCGCAGCGCGCCGGGGCGGCCGATGGTGGTGTTGCCCACGATCAGGCCGTCGATGTCGTAGTGGACCGCCAGCTCGGCGATGTCCTCGCATTCGGCCGGGCTCAGGTCCGGGGCCAGCTTCACCAGCAGCGGCGGGCGGCGGACCTTGCTCATCTGCTCGCGCACCGCTAGCAGCCTGTCCAGCAGCGGCTTCAGCGCGTCGCGCGTCTGCAGCGACCGCAGGCCGGGCGTATTCGGCGACGAGATGTTGATGGTGTAGTAGTCGCCCAGTCCGGAAAACCGTTTCAGACCGTTGCAGTAATCCTCGATCCAGTCCTCTGACGTCTTGTTGGCGCCGATGTTGATGCCGATCTTGCCCATGCGCGAGGCGGCGCGACGCTCCGACAGTCGGCGGGTGACGATGTCGGCGCCGTCATTGGCGAAGCCGATGCGATTGATGACGGCCTCGTCCTCCATGAGACGGAAGATGCGCGGCACCGGATTGCCCTGCTGCGGCTTCGGCGTCACCGTGCCCACCTCGACGAAGCCGAAGCCCAGCTTCAGCATGGCATCGGGAACTTCGGCGTTCTTGTCGAAGCCCGCGGCCAGGCCGACCGGATTGGGCAGCCGGATGCCCATGAACACCGTCTCCAGCTCGGGCGCGTCGTCGCCGCCGCCCAGCAGCGCCGCGAGCGGCGACTTCAGCAGTTTCAGGGTCAGCCGGTGCGCCTTCTCGGCGTCCAGCTTCATCATCATCGGACGGATCAGCGCGTAGGCATCAAGCATCGACTACGCCTCCCGGAAAGCGGTGGCCCTCCCCATCGTACCACGGCAACGGATCGATGCGGATCACGGCCTCCAGGGGAAGGGGCCCGTAGAGATGGGGAAACAGCGCGCCGCCGCGCGAGGCTTCCCATTTGAGCGCGCCCACGGGCAGCCGCCCGGCGTCGACCGTCACCAGCACAAGGTCGGTCTGGCCGGCGAAGTGCTTCGCGGCGGTCTCGGCCACCTGCGGCGCCGTCGAAAAATGGATGAAGCCATCCCGTGCGTCGACGGACGACCCCTCGTAGCGACCGCGCTCGGCGGCGGCCGTCCACTCGGCGTGGGTGCATATCTTGTAGATCGGATGGGCCATTTCGCCGGGACCGTAGCGCAACCCGCCCTGGCTGAACAGCGTCCATTCAGCAGGGTCGGGCGCTAATTTGTCGAGGGTGAGGGCGCCGCGCCAGCGCGCTTACTGGCTCGCCACCGCCGCCGGCTTCTCGAACAGGGTCGGCGAGTCGAAATACGCGCCATTGGGCAGCTTGTGATGTCCCCATTGCCGCGGCGCATGGCCGCCGCCGGGAATCAGCACGCCTTCCGGGCCGAACAGGCTGTGGGTTTCGCCGGCGCTGCGGTAGAGGCGCAGCAAACGGTCATACTGGGTCAGGACGTAGAGATTGCGCGTCTGGCCGCTCCAGGCGCCGACATGGCTGATCGTCCGGGTGCTGGCATCCACCGTAACGGCCACGCGGTCGCCGTCTGGAACCTCGGGGATCGCGACCGCGCCCGGCGCGGTGAGTCCGGCGCCGGCCAGCAGCAGATAGCCGCTGCCATCGGTGCGGATGCTGTCATAGGCCAGCGGACGTCCATCCGGCCCGATGGTCACGCGCCAGATCAGCCCGTCCACGGGCTGCGCCTTGAACCAGACCACGTAACTGATCTGCAGCAGGGCCTGGCCCTTGAACTTGGTATTGGTCACCAGCGTGTAGGCCGCGGCCACCTCCGAACTGGTCGCCGGTTTGCCCTCGCGCCATTCCGGCAGCACCAGCGCGTCGTCGGCCCGGCCGTTCACCACCCAGACGGGCGCGAAGGCGGCGATGAGCCGTTCGGTGACGTCTTCCTTGGGCTGGGGAATGCGCAGCGCGTCCGTGCGGGCGGTCTCGACCACCAGCTTGACCGCGTGCGGCGACATGGTGAGGCCCGCGGCGGGCGCGAACACCGAGGCGTCGGGGCTCGTCTCGCGCGGGGCGGTGAGCGCCGCCAGCTGCTCCTTCGACCAGGATGTCGGACGCGCGGGAGCGGGATCCTCACCGGTCACCTTGGCGCGCGGGGGCAGCGCCTGATGGGCTTCCTTCTTCTGATGGTCGAAGGCGCGCATGGTCTCGGCGCAGGCTTCCACGGTCTGCATGGGATCGCGGCCGAGGCGCGCGAACAGGACACCGCGCTGATACGCCGGCAGATTGCCGATCTCGATCGCCCGGGCCTGCTTGTCGGCCTCGACCAGACGGCCGATCCATTCGGTCTTCTGGGCCGGCTGGAACTTGGTGAAGTCGTAGCTGGCGAGGAAGCGGTCGATGCGGAAATAGGGGAAGCCCTCGATCCGGGCATAGCCGCTATCCGCGACGCCGGCCTGCTGCACCACCGAGTCGATCGCCTCGTACTCGACGAGGCAGCGTTCCACGGCGGGATCGCCGGTGCGCCAGCCAATGGGTGAGAACCCCGCCAGACCGGCGGCGGCGACGATGACCAAACCGACTTTCAGCACTCCGGACTCCTTGTACCCGCCCTGTTTGGCGGGCTTCTTAAACGTCATGGCTCTGCCGCCGGGAATCCAGCGAAAAAACAGGGCCGTTGTGACAACGGCCAGGCCGCGCCGGGGTTTCGCCCGGCACCGGCAATAGGTTGTTATGATTTGCAAAGCACCGTCAAGATGCGCGGCAATGGGCTATTCAGCCCGCCAGCCTGCCATCCAGGGCCTTCGCCAGCAGCGCGCGGCTGTTGTCGAGGCCGTACAGGGCGAAGAACGAGCCCATGCGCGGTCCCTGGCTCTGGCCCAACAGCGTCTCGTACAGTGCCTTGAACCAATCGCGCAGCGGCTCGAAGCCGTGCGCCTTGCCGATGGCGTAGACCTCGTTCTGGATGTCCTCGGCGGTCGCGCCGGCGGCCAGGCCGTCGAGCGCCGCGGCCAGGTCGGACAGCGCCGCGCGCTCGCGATCGTCGGGCTGGCGGAACTGCTTCGCCGGCTTCACGAAATCGTCGTAATAGGCCACGGCGTAGCGCACCAGCCGGTCGAGCAGCGGATGGGTTCGCGGCGAGGCGCCGGGCGCGTAGCGGCTGATGAAGCCCCACAGGGTCGCCGGGTCCTCGGAATTGCTGGCGCTGACCAGGTTGAGCAGCAGGCCGAAGGTGACGGGCACCTCCTCGCGCGGCGGGTTGCCGGCATGGATGTGCCAGACCGGATTGTTCAGCTTTTCCTCGGGCGCGGTCTGCCGGTGATAGGCGTCGAGGAAGCTGATGTACTCGTCCACCGCCTTCGGGATCACGTCGAAATACAGCCGCTTGGCCTTGCGGGGCGACTGGAACATGTACAGCGACAGGCTCTCGGCCGGTGCGTAGCGCAGCCATTCCTCGATGCTCAGCCCGTTGCCGCGCGACTTGGAGATTTTCTCGCCGTTCTCGTCGAGGAACAGTTCGTAGTTGAAGCCTTCCGGCGGCGTGCCGCCCAGCACCGTGCAGATCCGGCTGGACAGGCGCACCGAGTCGATCAGGTCCTTGCCGGCCATTTCGTAATGCACGCCGAGCGCCACCCAGCGCATGGCCCAGTCCGCCTTCCACTGTAGCTTGCAGTGGCCGCCGGTCACCGGCACCGTGATGCGCGCGCCGTCCTGCTCGTAGGTGACCGTGCCCGCGTCCACGTCGCGGTCGATGATCGGCACCTGCAACACCTGCCCCGTGGTCGGGCAGACCGGCAGGAACGGGCTGTAGGTGGCGCGCCGGTCCGGGCCGAGCGTGGGCAGGATCACGTTGATGACGTCGTCATAGTGGCGCAGCACGCTGAGGAGCGTCTCGTCGAACCGGCCGCTCTTGTAGCAGTCGGTCGCGCTCATGAATTCGTACTCGAAGCCGAATTCGTCCAGGAAGGCGCGCAGCCGGGCGTTGTTGTGGGCGCCGAAGCTGGAATGGGTGCCGAACGGGTCGGGTACCTGGGTCAGCGGCTTGCCCAGATGGGGCGCCATCTCTTCCCGGTTCGGGATGTTGTCGGGCACCTTGCGCAGCCCGTCCATGTCGTCCGAGAACGCGATCAGCCGGGTCGGAATGTCCGACAGGGTCGCGAAGGCGTGCCGGACCATTGTGGTGCGCGCGACCTCGCCGAAGGTGCCGATATGGGGCAGGCCGGACGGACCATAACCGGTCTCGAAGATGACGGCGTCGGGCTTCGTGCCGGTCTTCTCGAAACGGTCGACCAGCTTGCGGGCTTCCTCGAAGGGCCAGGCCTTGCTGTTCAGGGCGATATCGCGAAGATCGGACATGGGGGTTCTCAGGGTTGGAAAGCGCGGAACCTAAGGCGAAGGGCCGGGAGCGTCAATGTTTCAGGGCGCATGGCGCGGCGCCCGAAGCATCCTTATATTGGCGGCGATGTCGTCCCTAGAGCCCACGCCGCCGCTCCCGGACGCCCCGGCGCTCGCCGTGGGCTTTCGTGGCGGCGTTCTGGTGACGGCGGATGGCGAGGTGACGCCGCTGGGGCTCGGCGAGGCCGCCGTTCAGGCCGCGCGCGGCGGGGTGCTGGTGTGCCACGAGCCGGCGGTCAGCGCCCGGCTGGGCGCCGAGCCGCTCACCCGCGTGCTCGACGTGCTGGATCTCTATGCCTTCACCCGCCCCGCCAGTTTCTGCATTCCCACGCCCGGCGGCCTGGCAGCCGCGCTCGGGCTGCCGGCGCCCGGTCCCGCGCTCGAGGATCAGGCCGTGGCGCTGCACCGGGCGGCGGCGCGATTGCTGGCGCAACTGGCCGACCCGCGCTATCCCGACCGGCCCGAGGCGCAGCGTGTCGCCCAGACCATGGCCAGGGCAGGCTGGGTCTGGGGCCGGTATGTGACCGCCGCGCTTGGCGCGCCGCTGTCCGGCGGCGACGCGGGGACGGGGCTGGATGTCTGGCGCCGTCTGCCGCAATGGGAGGACGAAGCCCCGCGCCCGCCGCCCGACGATTATCCCGTGGGCGGCGCCGAAGTGCAGGAGCGGCTCACCGCCCTGCGTGGCCGGGGGGCCGAAGACCGCGAGAGCCAGCGGGATTACGCCGGCGTGATCGCCGCCGCCTTCGCGCCGCGCGAGATCGCCTCGGCGCCCAACGCGGTACTGGCCGAGGCGGGGACGGGCATCGGCAAGACGCTGGGTTACATCGCGCCGTCCAGTGTCTGGGCCCAGCGGAACAAGGGCGCGGTCTGGCTCTCCACCTACACCAAGAACCTGCAACGCCAGCTCGATCAGGAACTGGACCGGCTGTTTCCCGACCGGCGCGAGAAGGCGCGCAAGGTGGTCGTGCGCAAGGGGCGCGAGAACTATCTGTGCCTGCTCAATCTGGAAGAGGCGGTCGGACGGGCGCAGATGACGCCGGACAATCTGGTCCGGCTTGCGCTGATCGTGCGCTGGGCGCGCTATACGCGCGACGGCGACATGGTCGGCGGCGACCTGCCGGCCTGGCTGCTGCAGCGCATCGGACCGGGCCGTGCCTCGGGCCTCACCGACCGGCGCGGCGAATGCGTCTATTCGGCCTGCGCCCACTGGCGCACCTGTTTCATCGAACATTCCAGCCGCAAGGCGCGCGGCGCCGACCTGGTCATCGCCAACCACGCGCTGGTGATGATCCGCGCCGCGCTCTACGGGTCCGAGGAGGACCGGCCGACCCGCTATGTGTTCGACGAAGGGCACCATTTGTTCGACGCGGCGGACAGCGCGTTCTCGGCGCATCTATCGGGCCTCGAGGCGGTCGAGCTGCGGCGCTGGGTGCGCGGGCCGGAAGCGGGCGGGCGCAAGGGCCGCGCGCGCGGCATCGAGGCGCGGATCGGCGATCTGCTGGCCGATCATCCGGAATCGGAAAAACTCATGCGCGAGGCGATCCGTGCCGCCGCCGCTCTTCCGGCCGAAGGCTGGCTGGGGAGGATCGCCAGCGGCAGCGCGCAGGGCGCGGCGGAGACGTTCCTCGCCAGCGTGCGCACCCATGTCTACGCTCGCGCCCAGCGGCCCGACGATCCCTACACGCTGGAGGCGGCGACCCATACGCTCACCGACGCGCTGCGCGCCGACGCGGCGGCGCTGGAGCAGGCGCTGGCCGAGTTGGCCGTGCCCATGCAGCAGCTCGCCAAGGTCCTCGGCGCGCGCCTCGGTGACGAGGCCGAGGAGCTGGAGTCTTCGGAACGGACGCGCCTGGAGGCCGCGCGCAACGGCATCGCCCGGCGCATTGAGGGCATGGTGCAGCCCTGGCGCGCCATGCTGCGCGACCTGGAAAAGGGCACGGCGGAAGGGTTCGTCGACTGGTTCTCGGTCGAGCGCGGCGGGCAGCGGGAATATGATGTGGGCCTGCACCGCCACTGGATCGATCCGACCAAGCCGTTCTCCGACGTGGTGCTGGCGCCGGCTCACGGGGTGGTCGTTACCTCGGCGACGCTGCGTGACGAGGTGGCCGAGGACGACGATGGCTGGCGCAACGCCGAGGTGCGCACTGGCTTCAACCATCTGGTGCTGCCGGCGCGCCGCTCCAGCCATGCCTCGCCCTTCGACTATGCCGCGCAATCCCGGGTGCTGGTGGTGCGCGACGTGAAGCGGACCGATGCCCAGCAGGTGGCGGGCGCGTACCGGGCGCTGTTCGAGGCGTCGGGCGGCGGCGCGCTGGGCCTGTTCACCGCGATCAACCGGCTGCGCGACGTGTATGGCCGAATCGCCGCGCCGCTGGCCCAGCGCGGCATCGGGCTTCACGCCCAGCACGTGGACGCGTTCGATCCGGGGACCCTGATCGATATCTTCCGCGCCGAGGCCAATTCCTGCCTGTTGGGCACGGACGCGGTGCGCGACGGGGTCGACGTCCCCGGTGAGGCGCTGCGGCTGATCGTCTTCGACCGGGTCCCCTGGCCGCGCCCCTCGATCCTGCACCGGGCACGCCGCGACGCCTTTGGCGGCAACCGCTATGACGACATGCTGACCCGGCTGAAGCTGAAACAGGCTTTCGGCAGGCTCATCCGCCGGGCGGGCGACCGGGGCCTGTTCGTCATGCTCGACAGCGCCATGCCGTCGCGGCTGCTGACCGCCTTCCCGGAGGGCGTCGCCGTCGACCGCGTCGGTCTGGCGGACGCGGTCGAGATCGCGCGCGGCTTCTTCGCCGCCGAAACGGTAGCGGGATAGTCATTGAAGGCCTTCCCCGCCGATCCTATGTTGACGCCGTCCACAACACTCGCAGGGATGATTTCGTGAGCGATCCGGTTCTGACGCCGCATTCGGCGATGGTGTATCTGATGGTCATGGTCGCGGCGGCGGATGCCCGCATGAGCGACGCCGAGATCGCCGCCATGTCTCATTCCGTGGCGGATCTGCCGGTGTTCCGGGGCTATGACCGCGCCAAGCTGCTGACCGCCGTTCAGGCGTGCGCCGACATTCTGGAGGACCGCGAGGGTCTCGATACCGTCCTTGCGCTCGTCTGCGACGCACTGCCGGAGACGCTGCGCGACACCGGTTACGCCATCGCCTGCACGGTGGCGATCAGTGACGGTAAGGTGGGGCAGAAGGAACTCCGGCTGCTGGAGATGATCCGGGAAGCCCTGGGCATCGACCGCCTCGCCGCCGCCGGCATCGAACGCGGTGTCGCGGCCCTGCACCGGAGCGTGCCGGCCTGAGGTTTAAAAGCCGGGCGCCTCTCCCACATTCACACCAACGACACGCTCGACGACTATGGTTCGGCACGCCCCGAACCGGAGAGACATCCCGATGAAGCGTTTGCTGCTGTTGCGCCATGGCAAGTCCGACTGGAACAATCCGGATCAGCCCGACATCGAACGGCCCCTCAATTCGCGGGGACAGCGCGCGGCGGCGCTGATGGGCGCCTATATGCGCCAGCGCGCCATGACGCCCGATCTGATCCTGTCCTCCTCCGCCGTGCGGACGCGGGAGACGGCGCAGCGCGTGCTTGCGGCGCTGGAGGCCGAGGTGCCGCTGGAGTTCGTGCCGGCGCTGTATCTTGCCGAGCCCAAGACCATCATCGATACCGTGTGCGCCGCGCCCGACACGGTCGGCACCCTGCTGCTGGTCGGCCACAATCCCGGCATGCAGCTGGCGGCGCTCAAGCTGTCGGGCCGGAACAGTTCGGGCCGGCGCGGCGATATCGAGGACAAGTTCCCCACCGCGGCGCTGGCGGTGATCGAGTTCGACGCGGCGACCTGGAGCGGGGCCAGGGACGGCGATCTGGTCGCGTTTGAAGTTCCCAAGGCGCTGGTCTGACCATGAGCCGCGTCCGCGGGCCGCGTTGATTTTGCCGCCGGTCCATGGCCTGATGGCCGGCCTTGGGGAACGGGCGGTGGAGCACGATGGCGGCGGCGGACGAGGGCATGGTGGCTGACCCGGTACAGGAGCCGGCGCGCGGGCCCTTGCCCGAGAAGGAGCTGCGCCTTGCCATCGTGTGCAGCGGCGGCATTTCTCTCGCCGTCTACATGCACGGCATCGTCAAGGAAATCCTCAAGCTGGCGCGCGCCTCCAAGCTGTACCATGCGGCGCCCGACATCGCCCTCAAGCACAAGCGCACCTTCGAGGACCTGCCGCCGGTGCGTGATCGCGCCATCGATACCGAGGCGGTCTATTTCGAGTTGCTGCGCGAAATCGGCCAACGGCTCGACCTGCGGGTGATCGTCGATGTGATCGCCGGGGCCAGCGCGGGCGGTATCAACAGCGTGCTGCTGGCGCGCGCGCTGGCGCATGACCTGCCGTTCAACGCCCTGCGCGAGATGTGGCTCACCGGCGCCGACGTGGATGCCCTGATGTCGGAAGGCGCGCGGACGGGCTGGGGCGACCGAATGTTCTGGCCGCTGGTGCGCTGGGTGGCTGGCGACAGGCTCAGCGACATCGAGATGGACGCCGAGGTCTCGGCCAAGCTTCGATCCATGATGCAGATCGTGCGCCTGCGTCCGCCTTTCGACGGGGAACGACTGATCGAGTCGCTGATCGCGGCGATGGAGGCCATGGGCGGTCCGCGCCATCCGACGGATTCGCTGATCCCCGCCGGTCTGCGGCTCGACATGTATGTCACACTGACCGATTTCTTCGGCTATGCCCGGTCCATTCCGCTGTACGATCCACCCCGCATCGAGGAGCGCGAGCACCGGCACCGCCTTCATTTCCACTACCGGCGCTGGACCGACGGGCAGGTCGAGACGGATTTCGACATGGCCAGCATTCCGGCCCTGGCCTTCGCGGCCCGCGCCACCGCCAGCTTCCCCGCCGCGTTTCCCCCGGCCCAACTGGGCGAGGTCGACAGGGTCATGGCGCGGCGCGGCGGGAAGTGGACGGCGAAGGACCGTTTCCTGCGCGGCAATTTCCGCCCCTATCTGATGGCGGGAATGGATCCGGAGAAAACCTCGTTCATTGATGGCAGCGTGCTGAACAACAAGCCTTTCGGCCCCGCCATCGAGGCGATCGGCCGGCAGCCGGCCTACCGCCGTGTCGACCGGCGGCTTGTGTACATCAATCCCAATCCCGCCGATACGCCGCCACCGCCCACCGGAAAGCCGCCGGGCGTGCTGCGCACGCTCAAGGCCGCGCTGTCGGATATTCCCCGGAACGAACCCCTGGCCGACGACCTGGCCTGGGTGGAGGAACTGAACATCCGCACGCGCCGGACGCGCGAGGTCGTGGAGGCGGCGCGTCCCGACATCGCGGCGGCCGTCGACAAGCTGACCCGCGGCAAGCTCGAGGCGCGCCACCTCACCGCCCAACAGGTCGCCGATTGGCGGGGCCTTGCCAACGCCCAGGCCGCCGAACAGTCGGGTTTTGCCTACAAGGGGTATCTGCGCCTCAAGCTGCACGCCGCCGTCGCCCAGACCGCCAAGCTGGCGGCCGATCTGTGCGCGCTCGAGCACGCGACGCCGGCGGCGCTCTTCATTGAAGACGCGCTGCGCGCGTGGGCCATCCAGCGCCATGTGCTGCCCGGCACGGAATGGGCGCCGGAAACCGGCGACCTACGGCACGACGCGCCCGACTGGGTGCGGCTGCTGCGCAATTTCGATCTGGATTTTCGCAACCGGCGCATCCGTTTCGTCATCCAGGCCCTCAACGGCCTGTACGGCAAGGTCGGCCACACCGCCGACCTCAACGCCCATCGCCTGGATTATCTCAAGGGGCAGTTTTACGACGTGCTGGACGCGCTGCGGAGCCGCGACGGCACGGCGGCCATCAGCCTCGACGCGGCCAACCGGGTGCGGGATGTCTTCGGGCGCGCCGTCGCCGGTGATTTCGATCCGGCGGCGGGCGCCGCGTTCGGCCTCGCCAACCTGGAGTCCATTGACACCATCGTGTCGGGTATCGCGCGGGACATCGACCTCGAGGCCATGAACCGGCGCGCCGACGATATTTTCGCCGGGATCGAGCATGTCGGCGCGGCGGGCCTCATCCGGCGCGAGTTGCTGGTCAGCTATCTGGGTTTCTCGTTCTGGGACATGATGACGTTCGCGGCGGGCGTGTGGGAAAGCGAGGGCAGCTACAACGAGATCCGCGTGTCGCGCCTCAGCCCGCAGGACTGCAACGCGATCCGTCCCGGCGGACCGGAAGAGGTGCTCAAGGGCGTCAAGCTGGGCAATTTCGGGGCGTTTTTCAAGCGTGCTCACCGCGAGAACGACTACCTCTGGGGCCGTCTGCACGGCGTGGACCGGCTGATCGACATCGTCGCCGACGCGGCGCGGGTCGAAGGGGTCGATCACACGCTGAACGTGGCGGCGCTGAAGAAGAAGGCGTTCCGCATCATCCTGCAGGCGGAGGCGCCCTTCCTGCGCGAGAGCGAAGCGCTGATCGAGGAACTGGAGCGCGAGATCGAGGAGCTCGCCGGTTAGGCGACGTGCACGATCTTGTAGATCCGCCTGGTGAACAGCCATTGGCCATCCCGCTTGCGCAATTCGTCATCATACCGGCCGCGCACGCGGATTTCCTTGCCGCTGTCGGGATCCTTGTAGATTTCCGACGTGTAGACCCGTGCCGTCGCATTGCCGCCCTCGACCTCGATCGCGCCGGGCGTGGCGATATAGATCATGGGCTCGGCGTAATCGGTCATCGACGCATATTGGGTCATGGAGGCGACCCAGCCGTTGACGATCGCCTCGCGTCCGATGAACTCCTCGTGCCCCGGCACCTCCGGCAGGCTCCAATAGGCATCCTCGGCCCAGACGGCGCCCCAGGCGTCGGCGTCGCGGATCATGACCGCGTCGGCATAGGCTTCGATCAGTTCGCGAATGAGGATGCGATCCTCGAGAGGTCCGGTGAAGGGCATGGCGATCTTCCAGGCAAAGTGTCACAGGCGGACAGGGTACCATAGGCCGCACCCCCTAGAGGATGCCTTCGCGGCCGACGCGCGTGATTGACGTATGGTGCCCAGGCACCGCAGTGCATAGCATCTTTTCATGGTTCCATAGCGGGGGACGGCGTCATGCTCGTATTCATGGATTTCGAGGCGTCCGGTCTGACGGACGACAGCTATCCGATCGAGGTTGCCTGGGTCTTCGAGGATGGGCGCACCGGCAGTTATCTCATCCGTCCGGCGCCGAACTGGACGTCCTGGACCGACAGCGCCGAGGATACCCATCGGATTACCCGCGAAACCCTTGCCGAGAAGGGCGAGCCCGCCGCCGTCGTCGCGCATGCCCTGGTCGACACCCTCTCGGGTCACGACCTCTTCGCCAGCGCGCCGACCTGGGACGGCAAGTGGCTCGGGGACCTGCTCGAGGCGGGCGGCTTTCCGAGGCAACTCCTGAGACTGCGCGATACCGAGGAGGCTCAGGCCGAAATCATCGCCGACATGCTGGGAATCGACCTCGCGACCGCCGAACGGCCGCCGGGCGAGGAGCTGCCATCGATGGTGGAGGACATCATGGTGATGGCCGCGATGCGCGAGCGCCGTATCCATCACCACCGCGCGCTCGACGACGCCGAGGAAGAACGCCGCCGGTGGTTCACCGTGCGCGACATGGCCGAAAAGCAGAAGAGCGGGATGGCGGGATAATCCGGACTCCGCGCGGCACGGCCCGCTCGATCACCGGTACTGCTTGTTTGACCCGTGGGTCTTCATGCACTCTGATTGTCGGATATTTGATCATCAATCAGAAAGAGCCAGTGCATTGAAAACCTATCGGGACAAGGTCGTCGTCATCACCGGCGGCGCTACGGGAATCGGGTTCTCCTTCGCCAAGCGCTTCGGCGCCGATGGCGCGAAGCTGGTGATCGCGAGCCGCCGCAAGGACAAGGTCGATGAGGCTGTCCAGGCGCTCAGGGACATGGGCTACCAGGCGGTGGGCACGGCGTGCGACGTGTCGGAGCTCTCCCAGGTCGAGGCGCTCGCCGATTTCGCCTGGGAAAGCTGGGGCCGCGCGGACGTCATCATGAACAATGCGGGCATTGCCCAGAGGCCGACGCCGATCATCGCCACCGCGCCGGAAGACGTCGAGCGCGTCATGCGGACCAATTATTTCGGGGTCTGGTACTGCTGTCACGTCTTCGGCAAGCGGTTCATCGAACAGGGCACGCCGGCGGCGATCTACAATGTGGGCTCGGAGAATAGCTTGGCGAATTTCGTCTTCATAGCCGGGACCTACGAGGCGTCGAAGCACGCGCTCCATGCCATGACCGACGCCATGCGCGAGGAAGTGCCGGATTTCATCGAGGTCTCGTTCGTGGTGCCGGGGTTCGTCTCCTCGGAGATGACCGATCCCTTCGGCAAGGGCCTTACCATGGATACCGACCGCTATACCGGCATCGCGTTCCCGCAATTGCAGGCGGGCGAGTTCTATGTCGTGTCACATGCCTACAACATGAAGCGGATCGACGACCGCTATCAGGAGATCAGCGCGGCCTACGCCAAATACGCGCCGCGCTACGAGGGCGACGATGAATTCGACGCCCGGTCACTGATGGCGAAGATCCGGGCCCGGATGCAGGGATAGGTTCGCGGTCTCGCGGTTCAGATATCATCGCACCGCGCCGGGTCGTAGCGCCACGCCCCTCATTCCCGCGTTCCCCACAATGCCGGTCCGAACGCCGCCGGTGTTTGACCGTGCAGCGGACGCGTTCTCCAAGGCGCAGGTGGAATAAGGATCGTTTCGGGTCCGAACGAGACGATTGCCAAAGTCCGACAACGGGCTCAGGATGGTAAGGGCGCCGCCACTCACGGCGCCTTGTCGGGCCGACACAATCTGTTTCACCGCTGCCGGGCAGGATCGGTGCCGCCGAGCCGCTCCCTGCAGGGTTCTTCATGGGGGGCGTCGAGATGAGCAGCGTAGGGGCTTTGTACAAGCCGAAAGCCGTAAGCCGAGCCGTGAACCTGTTCTCACTGGCCGTGGTGGTCGGGGTCGCGATGGTGGCGGCCGATTTCTTCCATTTCAGGTCTGGACTGCTGGAGACGGCGCCACTGGCCGTATTCGCCGTCATCTACGCCCTCGCCACGGCGTTGACCATGATGGTGTCGAGCCGGATGGGTTTCGCCCGCCTAGTGTTTCTCGGGCTCTACCTGATCGTGCTCGTACCGGCGATCTACGAGATTCTGGCCATGCTGGAAAAGAACGTGGTGATTGCCCTGCTTCTTGGGGCGCAACTGGTGCTCGCGGCGATCGGCTTCCTGTACCTGTTCCGGCGCCACGCCACGCTATGGTTTGGCGACGCCGGCAACGGCTGACCCCACCGAGTTCTCCGGCGCCGGGTCAGACGGTAAAGCTCTCGCCGCAGCCGCAGCGGCCCTTTTCGTTGGGATTCATGAACAGGAAGCCCGAGAAGAACTTGTCTTCCTGGTAGTCCATCTGCGAGCCCAGGATGTACATGACCGCCTTGGGGTCCACATAGACCCTGCCGCCTTCGGTCTCGACCACGTCGTCGCCGGGCTTGGCCTCGTCGGCGAAGTCCACCTTGTAGCTCAGGCCGGAACAGCCGGCTTCCTTGATCCACACGCGCAGGCCCGCCGCCTCCGGGCGCTTGGCCATCAGCGTCTTGACGCGGTCCACCGCGCGGTCGGTCAGGGTAATGATGCCTGCTGCCATGATCGTGTCTCCTACAACATGCCCAGTTCGAGCTTGGCCGCCTCGGACAGCTTGGTCATGTCCCAGGCCGGTTCCCAGACCAGTTCCACGTTCACCTCGTTGACGCCGTCCACCTCGCGCACCTTGGCTTCCACCTCGGCGGGCATGGATTCGGCGACCGGGCACATGGGCGTGGTCAGGGTCATGGTGACCTTGACATCCTTGTCGGCCGAAACGTCCAGACCATAGATAAGTCCGAGTTCGTAGATGTTAACCGGTATTTCGGGATCATAGATCGACTTCAGCTTGTCGACGATCTGATCGCGCAGGCCGGTATCGGGCGCCGTCTCGCCAGGACCGTCCAGAAATTCGTCCAGAAATGTCTCGCTCATTCCGTCACCACCGTTGTATCGGCCTGTTCCAGGGCCGCGTTCATCGTATGCCAGCCCAGCGTGGCGCATTTTACCCGCAATGGGTAGTCGCGCACGCCGGAGAAAACCGCCAGCTTGTCCAGCGCCTCGAGCTGTTCCAGCGTCACATCGGCCTCGCCGGTGATCATGGCGTGAAACTTTTCGAACAGGGCGTGGGCGTCCGCTTCGCTCCGGCCCTTCATGGCCTCGGTCATCAGCGAGGCGCTGGCGACCGAGATGGCGCAGCCGGCGCCCTCGAACTTCACGTCCTCGACGATGCCGTCCCGAACCTTCACATGAACGTCGAGCTTGTCGCCGCACAGCGGATTATGACCATGGGCCTCGCGGTTGGCGCCGTCGAGCGGGCCGAAATTCCGCGGCTTGCGGCCATGGTCCAGGATCACTTCCTGATAGAGTTCGCGCAGGTCCGACATCAGGCGAAAATCTCCTGCACCTTGGCGATGCCGCGAATGAGCGCGTCCACATCGTCGAAGTCATTGTAGATGCCGAACGACGCGCGGGTGGTCGCCGGCACGCCGAAACGGTCCATGACCGGCTGGGCGCAGTGGTGACCGGCGCGGACGGCGATACCCTCGAAATCGAGGATGGTGCCGACATCGTGCGGATGGACGCCGTCGATGGCGAAGGAGATCACCGCCGCCTTCTCGCGCGCCGTGCCATAGATGGTGATGGCGTTCAGTGCCTGGAGCCGTTCCGTGGCGTATTCCAGCAAAGCGTGTTCGTGGGCCAGCAGCGCCTGCCGGTCGAAGCTCTCGATGTAGTCGATGGCCGCGCCGAGGGCGATGGTGCCGGCGATGTTGGGCGTGCCGGCCTCGAAGCGGGCCGGAATATCCGCATAGGTCGTCCTGGCGAAGGTCACCGTGGCGATCATGTCGCCGCCGCCCTGATACGGCGGCATGGATTCCAGGATCGCCGCCTTGGCATACAGCGCGCCGACGCCGGTGGGGCCGTAAAGCTTGTGGGCGGAGAAGACGTAGAAGTCGGCGTCCAGCGCCTGCACGTCGACCGGCATGTGCGGTACCGCCTGGCAGCCATCCACAAGCACCTTGACGCCGTGTTCGTGGGCGACCCGGATGATCTCGGCCATGGGCGTGATCGTCCCGAGCGCGTTCGACACATGGGTCATGGCGACCAGCTTGGTGCGGCTGGTGAACGCCTTTTCATAGGCTTCCCAGACCAGCTCGCCGGAATCCGTGATCGGGATCACCACCAGTTCGAGACCGGTCTGCTCGCGCAGCATCTGCCACGGCACGATGTTGGCGTGGTGCTCCATCTCGGACAGGATGATCTGGTCACCTTCCTTGATGTTCTGGCGGCCCCAGGTCTGCGCCACCAGGTTGACCGCCTCGGTGGCGTTGCGCACGAAGACGATCTCGCGGTCGCTGGCGGCGTTGATGAACTTGCGCACCTTGGTCCGCGCCTTGTCATAGGCGGCGGTGGCGCGCTGGCTCAGATCGTAGACACCGCGGTGGATATTGGCGTACTCGGCCTCGTAGACATGCCGCTCGGCGTCGATGACCTGGCGCGGCTTCTGGGCGCTGGCGGCCGTGTCGAGGAACACCAGCCGCTTGCCGTTGCTCGGCAGCGACAGGATCGGAAAGTCGGCGCGGATGCGCGCGACATCGATCTGGGCCTTGGGCAGCGAGAGACTCTCTGGTGCCGTGCTCATGACAGGTGCCTTCCATGCAGCCAGCCGCCGACGCCGGTGGAGACCATGTCGCGGATCTCCGTCGAGCCGATCCGCTCCAGCACTTCGACGACGAAGCCCTCGACCAGCAGGGCGCGGGCGGTTCTTTCGTCGAGGCCGCGCGCCTGCATGTAGAACAGCATGTCCTTGTCCAGCTCGCCGACCGTGGCGCCATGGGCGCATTTCACGTCGTCGGCGAAGATTTCCAGCTCGGGCTTGCTGCTCGCCTCGGCGGTGCGGGCCAGCAGGATGTTGTGATTGGCCTGACGCGCATCGGTCTTCTGCGCGTCCGGGCGGACGATGACCTTTCCCTGGTAAACGGCGTGCGCCTGATCGTCCAGCACCGCCTTGAACATCTGGTCGCTGGTGGAGTTGGGAACGGCGTGATCGAGAATGGTGACGTTGTCGTGCAGCTGCTTGCCGCGGCCCAGCGAGACGCCCGCCAGCCGGCAATCGGCGCCTTCCCCGAGGACGTTCACCCGGGTTTCGTTGCGGGCGATCAGGCCGCCCAGCATGATGGTAGCGCTGTCGAAGCGGGCATTGGCCGCCAACTGCACATGGTTCGATGCGATGTGATAGGCGGCGGCGCCTTCGCTCTGCTCGCGGACATGATCGATCTGGGCGCCGGGCTCGAGGAAGAACTGGTTCACCACATTGGTCCAGTAGGTGTCCTTCCCGCCGAAATAGCCCTCGGCGAGGGTGGCACGCGAGCCCGCACCGGCAACGATCACGTTGCGGACTTGCGCCATGCCGGTCTGCTTGGAGAAGAACAGCAGGTGGATCGGCGCTTCGACGGTCACGCCCTCGGCGATGCGGATGACGGCGCCATCGTGCATCAAGGCGGTGTTCAGCGACACCAGCGCGTCGTCCGGCGTTGCGCCGGCGGCCTGGGCCAGCCGCTCGGACAGCTCATCGCCCCGCGCCAGTACCTTGGCCAGACTCTCGATGGTGACGCCAGGCGGCGCCTGCTCGACGTTCGACAGGGCCGTGTCGATCCGGCCGTTGACGAATACCAGTGTCAGCGCGTCGGGAATGAGATGGGCGGCGATATCGGCCGGCGTCAGGTCGGTGAGGCCGGCGGGCTCGAAGCCAGCGGTGCTGATGCCGCTCAGGCGCGTATGCCGCCATGCTTCCCGCTTCATGCCGGGGAAGCCGTGGGCGGCGTAATCGGCGAACGCCCGCTCGCGCAGCGCCGCCGCGCCAGGCAGGGCCGGCTTCAGGCGCGCGAACTGATCGGCGTAAGGGACGGGCTGGACGGTCATGGCTTACGCGGCCTCCGCGTCGGGCACGTAGTTGACATAGCCGTCGCGTTCCAGCTCCAGCGCCAGTTCCTTGCCGCCCGAGGCGACGATACGGCCCTTGGCGAGGATGTGCACGAAGTCCGGCTCCACATAGGACAGCAGGCGCTGGTAATGGGTGACCAGCACGGTGGCCTTGTCCGGCCCGCGCAGGGCGTTGATGCCCTTGGAGACGATTTTCAGCGCGTCGATGTCGAGGCCGGAATCGGTCTCGTCGAGCAGCATGAGATGCGGATCGAGCATGGCCATCTGGGCGATCTCGTTGCGCTTCTTCTCGCCGCCGGAGAACCCCACATTGACCGCGCGCTTAAGCAGGCTGTCGTCCATTTCCAGCAGCGCGGCCTTCTGGCGCAGCAGCTTCAGGAAATCGATGCCGTCCAGCTCGGGCAGGCCGCGATGACGGCGCACCGCATTGGCGGCGGTGCGCAGGAAGGTCATACCGTTCACACCCGGCAGCTCGACCGGATACTGGAAGCCCAGGAACACGCCGTCGCGGGCGCGCTCGTCCGCCGACATGGCGAGCAGGTCCTGGCCGCGATAGGTGACCGAGCCTTCGGTCACGTCATAGCCGGCGCGGCCGGCGAGGACGTAGGACAGGGTCGACTTGCCCGAGCCGTTCGGACCCATGATGGCGTGGACTTCGCCCGCGTTCACCGTCAGGTCGATGCCTTTGAGGATGTCGTTGCCGGCGACAGTGGCGTGCAGATTCTTGATTTCGAGCATGGTCATTTCCGTTTTCTCCAGCGCCTCAGCCGACGCTGCCTTCAAGGCTGATGCCCAGCAGCTTCTGGGCCTCGACCGCGAATTCCATGGGCAGGTTCTGCATCACTTCCTTGCAGAACCCGTTGACGATCATCGACACCGCCTCTTCCTGCGTCAGCCCGCGCTGCATGCAGTAGAACAGCTGGTCCTCGCTAATCTTCGAGGTGGTCGCCTCGTGTTCGATCTGGGCGCTCGGATTCTTCACCTCGATATACGGCACCGTGTGCGCGCCGCACTTGTCGCCCATCAGCAGCGAATCGCACTGGGTGTAGTTGCGCGCGTTCTCGGCGCCGGGCATCACCCGCACCAGGCCGCGATAGGTGTTCTGTCCGCGGCCGGCCGAAATGCCCTTGGAGATGATCCGGCTGCGGGTGTTCTTGCCGATGTGGATCATCTTGGTGCCGGTGTCGGCCTGCTGCATGTTGTTGGTGATGGCGACCGAATAGAACTCGCCCACCGAATTATCGCCCTGCAGGATGCAGCTCGGGTACTTCCAGGTGATGGCCGAGCCGGTCTCGACCTGGGTCCAGGAGATCTTCGAGTTCACGCCCCGGCAGGCGCCGCGCTTGGTGACGAAATTATAGATGCCGCCCTTGCCGTTCTTGTCGCCCGGGTACCAGTTCTGGACCGTCGAGTACTTGATCTCGGCATTGTCGAGGGCGACCAGTTCCACCACGGCGGCGTGCAACTGGTTCTCGTCGCGCATGGGCGCGGTGCAGCCCTCGAGATAGGACACGTACGAGCCTTCGTCGGCGATGATCAGCGTCCGCTCGAACTGGCCGGTATCCTTGGTGTTGATGCGGAAATAGGTGGACAGCTCCATGGGGCAGCGCACGCCCTTGGGCACGTACACGAAGGTCCCGTCCGAGAACACCGCCGAATTCAGCGTGGCGTAGAAATTGTCGGACACCGGCACGACCGAGCCCAGATACTTGCGGATCAGCTCGGGATGGGTCTTCACCGCCTCGGAGAACGAGCCGAAGATGATGCCCATCTCCTCCAGCTTCTTCTTGTAGGTGGTGGCGACGGAGACCGAGTCGAACACGGCGTCGACGGCGATGTTGGCCGAGCCCATGACGCCCGCGAGCACTTCCTGCTCCTTCAGCGGAATGCCCAGCTTGGCATAGGTGTCGAGCAGTTCGGGATCGACCTCGTCGAGGCTCTTGGGGCCGTCCTTCTTCTTGGGCGCGGCGTAGTAGTGGATGTCCTG
Organism: Iodidimonas sp. SYSU 1G8; assembly: GCF_039655775.1. Classification (NCBI taxonomy): domain Bacteria; kingdom Pseudomonadati; phylum Pseudomonadota; class Alphaproteobacteria; order Iodidimonadales; family Iodidimonadaceae; genus Iodidimonas; species Iodidimonas sp. SYSU 1G8. The sequence continues at coordinate 631,240 of NZ_JBBYXJ010000002.1, forward strand.
GAAGTCGATGGCCGGATAATGGACCTTCGCCCATTCCGGTTCCTCTTCCTTGCCCCACTTGCGGAACGCCTCGAGCCGCCACTCGAGCAGCCATTCCGGCTCGCCCTTCTTGGCGGAAATCATGCGGATCACGTCTTCATTCAGGCCCTTCGGCGCGACATCCATCTCGATGTCGGTCACGAAGCCGTGCTTGTACTCGCCGCTGATATCCTTGACGACCTGTCGGGTTTCGGTGGTGGCTGCCATATCCTCAGGCTTCCTGTTACTGAACGTCGGTGATTTCGGGCTGCGCGGCGCGCGGCGCGAACATGGCCAGCTGATCGGCGCAAAGCTCCGAGAGGGTGATCTCGCTGAGCGCGCCGCGCACGGCCGTATTGATCTTCTGCCAGCTGGTGCGGACCCCGCACAGCGACTCGATGCCGCACTCGCTGGGGCCTTCGGTCAGGCATTCGGTCAGCGCAATCGGTCCATCCACGGCGCCGACGATGTCGGCAACGGAGATGGCGAGGGGCGCGCGGGCCAAGGTGTAACCGCCCGACTGGCCGCGATGGGAGGTGAGAAGGCCGCCGCGCGACATGACGCCGAGCAGCTTGCTCACGGTCGGCATGGGGATGTGAGTCTCGGCCGCGAGGCTGCCCGCGTTGTGGATGCGGTCGGGATGACGCGACCACTCATGGCCCAGATGGGTCATCAGCAGTACCGCGTAGTCGGCCAGCCGCGTCAGGCGGATCATCGCACCGGGTCCTCATTCGCCACAGAGATACTGGACTGTTTCGGTCCAGTATGCCTCAGATGGGGCACGAGGCCCCGAGAGTCAACGGCGTTTGACTAAATCGGAGCGATCTTGTCAAGAATTGGCTCGATGGGTGAGCCAGTTGAGAGTCAGTCGCGCTGCGGTCCCATGTCCACATCGCGGTAATCGGCCTGCGGGCGCTGGAACTTGCTGTCGTCGACCACGCCGATCCGGGCGCTTTCCAGTTCGACGTTGCCCTGCATCATCTCGTTGTTCATGCGCATGTAGCGCATCACCTGCTGGTCGTCGACGCACAGGGTGGTACCGGCGGGCTCGGCCATGCGCCAGACCGTGCAGGGCGTGCCGTCGAACGTGTCGGTGCCGCTCTTCTGGCCGCCGAGCGAGGTGGTGATCTTCTCGAACAGCTCCTGACTGTTCTTTGCCTCGGGCGCCATCCCGGCTTGCGGGTTGGGCGACCGGCTCGCCTCGCTTGTGCCGTTGTCGTAGGTGTAGACCCATTGCGGGTCGGTGAAGGTCAGCACGTCGATGGACTGCTCGCCCTCGTTGCCCGGCACGCTCGCCTGATAGTGCTGCACCGTCTGGCGGCCGTAATCCTTGATGTAGATGGTCTGGGTGCCGGTCTGCGCGCCGCTGACCGCATAGCTCAGCGTCGCCTTCTCGAAGGGATAGAGCTTCACCGGCTCGGCGGCGCGCGCGTTGCCGGCGTGAAGGGCGGCGGCGGTTGCCAATATGGCCATGACCATTTTCATCGATTCGCTCTCCCCGGACGCGGTGTGACTGTGTCACTTTGATATGGGCGTACACCGGCCTCGCCGCTACCTTTGCCGCGAACCAGGATCCGATCATGCCTCATTTCCGCACGCTGAATAACCAGACACCCATCGTCATCGGCCATCGCGGCGCGAGCGGGTACTTCCCCGAGCACACGGCGCGTGCCTATCGGGCGGCGATCGAGATGGGGGCGCATGCCATCGAGCCGGATCTGGTGGTGACCGCCGATGGCCATCTTGTCGTGCGCCACGACCGGTATCTGGGCAAGTCGACCGACATCGCCGATTTTCCCGAGTTCAAATCCCGCCGGGTGGTGAAGCCGGGCTTGGCCGAGGCGGACTGGTACATCGAAGACTTCACCCTGGCCGAGATCAGGACGCTCAAGGCCCGACAGCCGTTTCCGGGCCGCTCACGCGCTTACGACCGCCGGTACCCTATCCTCACCTTCGACGAGCTGCTGGAGATCATGCGCGAGGGCGAGGCGAAGCGCGGCGAGAGCATCGGCTTTCATCCGGAGGTCAAGCACCCGGACTACTTCCTGTCCATCGGCCTCGACATCATCCCGCCGCTGCTGAAATCGCTTGGAGACTATGGGTACGAGGCGTCCCATGGCGATGGGCGCTCGCTGTTCATCCAGTCGTTCGACCTGGACTTTCACCGCCGCATCAAGCCGTTGACGGACATCAGCCTGACGCAGCTTCTCGAGGATCATGGCGGCGTGCCCCACGTAGCGCTCGAGACCGCGGCGGAATTCGCGGCAGCCATCGGGCCGCAGAAGTCGCTTCTCATGAACGCGGCGCGGCAATCGACGGGCATGATCGAGCGCGCCCATGCCCTCAACCTGCTCGTCCATCCGTGGACGTTCCGCGACGATGCCGTGGGGCCGGGGTTCGGCGACGTGCGAGAGGAACTGAACGCCTATCTGATGCTGGGCGTCGACGGCGTGTTCGCGGACTTCCCGGACACCGCGCTCGATGTGGTCGGGCGCCATATCTCCATGGCCTGAACCCGGCGTCGACCGACGCCTTTCTTAATATCGCCGTCGCCATCCGCAACAAATCCGTCACGGTGCCTTAGCCGAAACGTCGCCGTTGGCGGTGTACCACGCCGGCATGCGCTTGTTCGCGGCACTCCTGTTCCTGCTTGGCGCGGCCGGCATCGCCGCCGCCGCGATCGCTCCGTCGGCGCCGGCCTTCCTCGTCATCGCCCATCGCGGCGCCAGCGGCGTGTTGCCGGAGCACACGCTGGAAGCCTATCGCCGCGCCATCGATCAGGGCGCGGATTTCGTCGAGCCGGATCTGGTGCCGACCCGTGACGGGCATCTGGTCGCCCGCCACGAGCGGCAGCTCGGGCGCACGACCGACGTGTCGCTACGGCCAGAATTCGCCGCACGCCGGGTGGTCAAGCCGGGCGCGGCGGCGCCCGACTGGTACGTGGAGGATTTCACGTTGGCCGAAATCAAGACGTTGCGGGCCCGCCAGCCGGAGCCGGGCCGACCGGATCGTTACGATGACCGGTTCGGCATCGCCACGTTCGAGGACATTCTGGTTCTGGTGCGTGAGCGCTCGGTGGCGCTCGACCGTCCGGTCGGGGTCTGGGCCGAACTCAAGCATCCTGCTCTGTTCGCCGGCATGGGGCTCGATGTCACCGCGCCGCTGCTGCGCGGTTTCGCCCGCCATGGCTTCGGCACGCGCCAGCGCCCGGCCGTGATCCAGTCCTTCGATGCTGACGTCCTGCGGCAGCTGAACGACCGAACCTCGATCCCGCTGATCGTCCTGTTGTCCGAACCCGCATCGTCGCTGGACGATGTCGCGGGCTTCGCCGCCGGTATCGGCGCGGCGAAACACCTGTTGATCGATCCCGTCAGCGGCCGCGCCACGCCATTTCTCCGCCGGGCGCAGGCGCTGGGGCTGAAAGTGGTACCCTGGACATTTCGCGATGACGCGCCGGGTCAGGGCTTCGCCTCGGCGGAAGCGGAGATGCAGGCCTATCTCAAGCTCGGTGTCGATGGCGTGATCACCGATTTTCCCGACACCGCGATCGCGCTGCGCCCTCTCCACTGAAAGCACATGCACCCATGCCTTTTCCGCTGCATCCGGTCGCCCGGGCGTGCTAGCGTTTCGCCCCGAATGATCCGGTTGAACCGGACGGCCATAACAATGGATGTTGCCCGGCTATCGCGCCGGCGCGGGATGATCGAGAGGAACGGGACATGGATTTCAACGATACGCCGGAAGAAGCCGCATTCCGCGCCAAGGCGCGCGCCTGGCTGGAAAGCAACGTGCCCGCCGACTGGCGCGAGCGCGCCGCGAAGGGCAGCATCCAGGATGTCTGCAAGGAATGGCAGCGCATCAAGTACGATGCGGGCTGGGCCTGTCTGAACTGGCCGAAGGAGTATGGCGGGCAGGGCTTCACGCCCATGCAGTCGGTGATCTGGTCGCAGGAAGAAAACAAGATCGCGCCGCCGTCCGCCGCCATGCTGGTCGTCGGTCTGGGCATGACCGGTCCCATGCTGATGGTGCACGGCACCGAGGAACAGAAGAAGCAGCACCTGCCGCCGATGGCGCGCGCCGACGTGATCTGGTGCCAGCTGTTCTCGGAACCGGCCGGCGGCTCGGATCTGGCGGCGCTGCGCACCCGCGCGGTGAAGGATGGCGATGAATGGGTCGTCAACGGCCAGAAGATCTGGTCGTCGGGCGCGCACCAGTCCGACTGGGCGATCCTGGTCACCCGGACGGATCCGACCGTGCCCAAGCACAAGGGCCTGACCTTCTTCATCGTCGACATGAAGACGCCCGGCATCGAGCCGCGGCCGATCAAGCAGATCTCCGGCGCCGCGCATTTCAACGAGGTCTATCTCACCGATGTGCGCATTCCCGATTCGAACCGGATCAGCGGCGTGGGCAATGGCTGGAACGTGGCCATGACCATCCTGATGAACGAGCGTCTGGCGGTCGGCTCGACGGGCGGCGCGGGTGGCATCGGCGCCAGCTGGGAGTCCCTGTTCGAGATGGCCCGCACGCTGGAGGGCGAGGACGGCCCGGTGATCCAGGACGCGGCGGTGCGCGAGCGTCTGGCCGACTGGTACGTGCGCGAGGCGGGCATTCGCAACGTCAACGCGCGCACCATCTCGGCCCTGTCGCGCGGCGACACGCCCGGTCCGGAAGCCTCCATTTCCAAGATGGTGATCGGCCCCCAGAAGCAGAACATGGCGTCCTTCGCCATGGACCTGCAGGACATGGCCGGCGGCATCATGGACCCGAAGATCGCCCCGCTTCACGCGGCGTTCCAGCAGTCGTTGCTCGGCTCGCCCGCGGGCCGCATCGCCGGCGGCACCGACGAGATCATGCGCAACATCATCGCCGAGCGCGTCCTCGGCATGCCGGGCGATATCCGCGTCGACAAGGATCTGCCGTTCAACGAGATTCCGACCGGCGGCAAGGCTGCCTGAGCGGGATCTTCCCCGATCAGCGAGTCGGCCCGTCATAAACGGCGCTTGACTCGAACCAGCCTTCGCGGCTGTGTGTCGCCAAGTCAACGGGCCCTTCGGGGCCCGTTTCCACGCGCGGAGTTTGCCGACAGGCACGGATGCAGCTATATGCGGCAGGCGACGCGAATGAATGGGATTGAAGACGTGAGCACAACGGCGACGGCGAACAGCGGCGAGACAGGTCTTTCGCCCGTTCAGTTGACCCACCTCCAGCGGCTGGAGGCGGAGTCGATCCATATTTTCCGCGAGGTGGTGGCCGAGGCGGAAAATCCGGTCATGCTCTATTCTGTGGGCAAGGATTCGGCGGTGATGCTGCATCTGGCGCGCAAGGCGTTCTATCCGTCGCCGCCGCCGTTTCCCATGCTGCACGTCGACACGACGTGGAAGTTCAAGGCCATGTACGAGATGCGCGACCGCATGGCCGTGGAGAGCGGGATGAACCTGCTGGTGCATCAGAATCCCGAGGCCAAGGAACGGGGCATCAACCCGTTCGACCATGGAGCGCTGCACACCGACATGTGGAAGACCGAGGGCCTGAAGCAGGCGCTCGACAAGTACGGTTTCGACGCGGCCTTCGGCGGCGCGCGCCGCGACGAGGAAAAGAGCCGGGCCAAGGAGCGCGTGTTCTCGTTCCGCTCGGCCAATCACCGCTGGGACCCGAAGAACCAGCGGCCCGAGTTGTGGAAGCTGTACAACGCGCGCAAGGCCAAGGGCGAGAGCATCCGCGTCTTCCCGATCTCCAACTGGACCGAGCTGGACATCTGGCAGTACATCCATCTGGAAGGCATTCCCATCGTGCCGCTGTACTTCTCGGCCATGCGGCCGACGGTCGAGCGCGACGGACTGATCCTGATGGTCGATGACGAACGCTTCCCGCTGCGTCCAGGCGAGGAGCCGGTGATGCGGCCGATCCGCTTCCGCACCCTGGGCTGCTATCCGCTGACCGGCGCCGTGGTCAGCGAGGCCGCGACCCTGCCGGAAGTGATCCAGGAAATGCTGCTGACCACCACGTCCGAGCGCCAGGGGCGCGCCATCGATCATGACCAGGCGGCCAGCATGGAGAAGAAGAAGCAGGAGGGCTATTTCTGATGGCCACGACCATGCCCGACACGGACAACGCCAGCAGCTACAAGGCGCACGACCTCATCGCCGAGGACATCGACGCCTACCTCGTGCAGCACCAGCACAAGAGCCTGCTGCGCTTCATCACCTGCGGCAGCGTCGACGACGGCAAATCCACGCTGATCGGCCGCCTGCTGTACGATTCCAAGATGATCTTCGAGGATCAGCTCGCCGCGCTGGAAGCCGACAGCAAGCGTGTCGGCACGCAGGGGCAGGAAATCGATTTCGCGCTGCTGGTCGACGGCCTCGCCGCCGAGCGCGAGCAGGGCATCACCATCGACGTGGCCTACCGCTTCTTCGCCACCGACCGGCGCAAGTTCATCGTCGCCGACACACCCGGCCACGAGCAGTACACGCGCAACATGGTCACCGGCGCCTCGACCGCCGATCTGGCCGTGATCCTGATCGATGCGCGCAAGGGCGTGCTCACCCAGACGCGCCGGCATTCCTATCTGGTGAAGCTGATCGGCATCCGCCACGTGGTGCTGGCCATCAACAAGATGGATCTGGTGAACTACGATCAGGCGGCGTTCGACCGCATCGTCGCCGATTATCGCGCCTTCGCCGACAGCATCGGCATCGACACCTTCCTGGCGATCCCGATCTCGGGCCTGCGCGGCGACAACATCACGGTCAAGAGCGACGCGACGCCCTGGTATGCCGGCCCGCCGCTGCTCGAGCATATCGAAACGGTCGAAATCGGCTCCGACTCGGCGAGCACCGGGCCGTTCCGGCTGCCGGTGCAGTGGGTCAACCGCCCCAACCTGGATTTCCGCGGCTTCTCCGGCATGATCGCCGGCGGCACGGTGGCGCCGGGTGATGCCGTGCGCGTCCTGCCGTCGGGCCGCACGTCGACCGTCGCCCGTATCGTCACGCTGGACGGCGACCTGCCGCAGGCGGTGACCGGCCAGTCGGTGACCATCACGCTCGCCGACGAAATCGACTGCTCGCGCGGCGATGTCCTCGCGGCGGCGAGCGCGCCGCCGGAAGTGGCCGACCAGTTCGAGACCACGATCATCTGGATGGCGGATGACGAGATGCTGCCCGGCCGGCCTTACTGGCTCAAGCTGGGCACGCAGACCGTGACCGCGACGGTCCAGCCGCCGAAGTACCAGGTGAACGTCAACACCATGGAGCATCTGGCGGCCAAGACGCTGGGCCTCAACGCCATCGGCGTCGCCAATTTGTCGACCGACCGGCCGCTGGTGTTCGAGCCGTATGAGCGCTCGAAGGATCTGGGCGGCTTCATCCTGATCGACAAGATCAGCAACGCGACGGTCGCGGCGGGACTGATCCATTTCTCGCTGCGCCGCGCCGCCAACGTTCACTGGCAGGCCATCGACATCGACCGCGCCGCCCATGCCGGCCAGAAGGGTCAGCAGCCGCGCGTGCTCTGGTTCACCGGCCTGTCGGGCTCGGGCAAGTCGACCATCGCCAATCTCGTCGAGAAGCGTCTGTTCGCGTTGGGCAAGCACTCGTTCCTGCTCGACGGCGACAATGTGCGCCACGGCCTGAACAAGGATCTGGGCTTTACCGATGCCGACCGGGTCGAGAACGTGCGCCGGGTGGGCGAGGTGGCGAAGCTGATGACCGATGCGGGCCTGATCGTGCTCGCCGCCTTCATCAGTCCGTTCCGGGCCGAGCGCGACATGGTTCGCGCCATGCTGCCGGAGGGCGAGTTCATCGAAATCTTCGTCGACACGCCGCTCGCCGAAGCCGAGAAGCGGGATGTGAAGGGGCTCTACAAGAAGGCCCGTGCCGGCGAGCTGAAGAACTTCACCGGCATCGACAGCCCGTACGAGCCGCCGCTCAATCCGGAAGTCACCGTCAACACCCTGGAGATGACGCCGGATCAGGCCGCCGAGCACATCGTGGCGCGCATTCTCTGGGGCCGCTCGGAAATGCCGGACGAGGCAGATCCCGACTGGTTCAAGGGCCGGGGCATCTAGCCTGGCGCGGCCGTGTGGGCTATCCCCATAAGGCGCGGTCCGCCGGGTGCATGACGCCGCGTTCGTAGCGGATGCCGTGCTCCCGGTCGCGGGCCAGCAGCAGCGGGCCGTCGAGGTCGATCCATGACGCGTCCTGGGCGACCAGCGCGGCGGGGGCCATGGCCAGCGACGTGCCCAGCATGCAGCCGACCATCAGCTTCAGGCCGCGCTCGCGTGCCGCGTCGGCGGTCGCCAGCGCCTCGGTCAGGCCGCCGGCCTTGTCGAGCTTGATGTTGACGGCCTGATACTTGCCGACCAGATCGTCCAGGCTGGCGCGGTCGTGCAGGCTCTCGTCCGCGCACAGCGGCACCGGGCTGTCGAATCCCCGTAATGCCTCATCCTGGCCGGCCGGCAGCGGCTGCTCGATCAGGTCGACGCGCAATACGGCGAAGCGGGGCGCGAGGAAGGCCAGGCTCTCGATGGTCAGCGCCTCGTTGGCGTCGACGATCAGCCGAGCGCCCTGAGCGGCCGCGCTGACCGCGCGGATGCGGGTCAGGTCGTGCTCGTCGCCGGCCAGCTTGATCTTCAGCAGCGGCCGGTCGGCGACCGCCTCCGCGGCCTCCAGCACCTTCTCGGGCGTGTCGATGCTCAGCGTATAGGCGGTGACGAGCGGGCGCGGCTCGCGCCGGCCGGCCAGTTGCCATGCCGGCGTGCCCGTTGTCCTGGCTTCCAGATCCCACAGGGCGCAATCGAGCGCGTTGCGCGCCGCGCCATGGGGCAGCAGCGTCTGTGCCTCGTGGCGGCCGATCCCCGCCAGCACCGCGCCGCGCACGCTCTCGAGCTGGGCGGAGACGCTGGCCGCGCTTTCGCCATAGCGGACGTTCGGGCCGCACTCGCCGCGCCCAATGAAACCATCCCGCTCGATCTCGACGACGACCACGTCGGTTGCCGTGGCCGAGCGGCGCGAGATACGGAAGATGCCGGCGACCGGCCATTGTTCGCTGCGGACAGAGTAATTCATTCGGGGGACTGGCATGGCTGGAGGAGACGGGACATTATACGGCAACCATAAACGGGAGAACCTGGGATGTCACAAGAAGCCACCGCCGCGACCGTCGCGGATGCCGAAGTCCTGCTCGACGTGCGCGATCATATCGCCACCATCACGCTGAACGCGCCGCAGCGCATGAACACCATTTCCGGCCCCATGCTCGACCTGCTGGCCAAGACGCTGGTCGAGGTGGACGCGAATCCGGATGTGCGCGTCGTCATCCTTACCGGCGCGGGCCGGGCGTTCTGCGCGGGTCTCGACCTGGGCGGCGCCAAGCAGGGCTCCACCGGCATGTCGGGCGCCTCAAGCTCGACCACCATTGGCCTGCGCGACACGCCGCCGACGGTGCTGCACAACATGGACACGCCGGTGATCTGCGCCCTGAATGGCGGCGCCGCCGGCTATGGCATGGATCTGGCCATGGGCTGCGACATCCGCATCATGGGCGAAGGCGGCAAGCTGGCCGCGGCGTTCACCAAGCGCGGCCTGCTGCCCGAATCCGGCGGGACCTGGATCCTGCCGCGTCTGCTGGGCTGGGCCAAGGCGGCCGAACTTGTGTTCACCGGCCGGACGCTTGGCGGCGCCGATTGTCTTGAACTGGGTCTCGTCAACAAGGTGGTCGCCGACGCCGAGGTGCAGGACGCCGCCCGTGCGATGGCCGAGGAAATCGCCGCCAACGCACCGCTGGCCGTCCGGGCGGCCAAGCGCATGATGCGCATGGGCCTGAAGGAGCCCTTCGACGAGCACGTCCACCACGTCTTCCTGCAGCTGTTGCCGCTGCTGAAGACCGAGGATTTCGGCGAAGGCATCCGCGCCTTCATGGAAAAGCGGACGCCGAACTTCACGGGGAAGTAACGCCTCACACACACCATGGTGTCACCCCCGCCTTGAGCGGGGGCCTATGTCGATGCCGGCTCAGACGTCGGGAGACTTGTACTGACGTCAGAGACAACGTCAGGCAAGTGTCCGACGCGAAGACGGGTCCCCGCTCAAGGCGGGGATGACACTCTTTTGTAGGATTGAAATCAGGCCGTGTAGGCCAGCTTCAGTCCCGGCCTCGGCCAGTCGATGGCGATGAGCTGGCCCAGACCGGACAGAGTGACGTAGGCGGTCTTCATGTCCGGTCCGCCGAAGGCGACGTTGGTGGCGAGGAAGTCGGTGTTGATCGGCGTGTGCTCGATGGTCTGGCCATCGGGCGTGATGCGGGTCAGGCCGCCCTTCACCGGGGTGGCGATGACGATGGAGCCGTCTTCCTCGATGGCCAGCGAGTCCCAGTAGGTATTGCCGCCTGGGCTGGCGACGGTGCGGCCCTGGAACAGGCCGGGCACCTTGGCGATCTCGCCTTCGCCGACGATGTCGAATGCCAAAAGGTGCGCACTCATGGATTCAGCGGCGTAGACCGTCTTGCCGTCGGGCGACAGGCCGCAGCCATTGGGCGTCAGCAGGCCGAAGACGGCCTCCTTGACCAGCGAGCCGTCCGCCCGGCCGTAGTAGAGGCCGCCGCGATCCTGCTCGCGCGCCCGCCCCTGTCCCAGATCCGTGAACCAGAAGCCGCCATTGCGGTCGAACATCAGATCGTTGGGGCCGGTCAGCTTGTGGCCGTTCACCGTATCGTAGAGGCGCGTCACCTTGCCGGTCTTCAGATCGACCCGGTCGATGGAGCCGCCCTTGTAGTCGCTGGCCTGATGGCCGGGCAGCACCATGCCGCTGGGCAGGGTATGGAACTCGAAGCCGCCATTATTGGTGACGTAGCAGGCGCCGTCCGGTCCGATGGCCGCGCCGTTTGGGCCGCCCGGCACGTCGGCCACCACCTCGACCGTGCCGTCCGGCCAGCATTTGGCCAGGGCCTGGCCCTGGATCTCGGTGACCAGCACGCTGCCGTCGTTCATCACGATGGGGCCTTCGGGGAAGCGCAGGCCTTCCGCGATGACGCGGTAGTTCACGGCGGGAACCACCGTCGTCGGCGGGGTGTAGACCGGCGTGGCCTTGACGGCATCGTACAGGCTTGCCGGGGCGGGCGTCCGCTTCTCCCGGCTCATTCGGCGGCCTGCGGCAGTTCGTCGGCGCAAGCCGGATCGTCGGCGCTGACCTGAACCAGTTCGAGATAGGAGTCGTGGAAATAGACGAAGGAGACATCGCCGCCATCCGGGAAGGCGACGCGTGAGGCCGCCAGTGTCCGTGTCTTGTCGGGCGCGCCCAGGCGGTAGTGGGAATAGCCGGCTTCGAGGAAGATGTCGTCGGTCCAGCGCGGCTCCACGCGCTGGCCCTGCCTGGGCGTCAGCAGACCGATGGTGATGCCGGGCAGCATCCGGCGCAGGCAGAGCCCGTCGGCCTGGCCATGGAAGTCGACGCGTCCGATCTCCCGCATGCCGAACTGGTCGGCGAAACCGGCGGCGGTGCGCTCGAGTTCGGCGGGGTCGGTCCAGACATAGATAGTGTGATTTTCGGCCCGCGTCGGCTGTGTCGGACCAAGTTCGATCATCTGCCCGTTGGGCCCGCGCAGCAGGATCCAGTCGCTGGCGCCGTCGAGGAAGGCGGCCTCGCCCTTGGCACCGGACAGCACGGTGACCAGGTTTTCGTCGCGCCAGGATTCGAACAGGCCGCGCGGCTCGCGGTCGGTCATGCGAAAGACGGTGTCGCCGACGCGCGGCGCGTCCGTCGCCGGCCGTTCGACGGCGCGGTACGAGGTGAAGGCGTCGAATTCGATGTAGTCCACATCGGCCTGATTGCCGCGGTGCCAGATGTACTGCCGACCGATGCCTTCATACATGTTCTGGATCAGCGGCTTGAAGCCCATGATCTCGAGCAGCCGCAAGGTGGCGGCCAGATCTCCGGTCTTCGGCACGTCCTTCTGGACGGCGCCGGCCGGCGGCGCGACCTCGATGATGGTCGTCCCGTAATGGGCGATGGATGGCGATCCCATGGTTAAGTCTTCCCCGTTTCTGTCCCCGCTGAATATCCTAGCAGAGGATTTACCGATGCCATAGCATCACCAGCATCGGTGACTGTACGGGGAGGCGCGGTCAGATGAGCATCATCCAGACCCATCACGGCATCCATTGCTCGGACATCCACGCGACCAAGCGGGTGCTGCGGACGCTGGGGTTCACGAGCCATCAGCCCAACGCGCCCGAGCCGCTGGTGATCCGCAACGTGAAGGAGGACTGGGTCGGCCAAGTCACCGCGCCGGTGCTGGGCGACGAGTATCATACCCATTACGTGGAAAATCCCGACATTCCGCATCAGATCGACCTGATCCAGATCATGCCGGAGGCGATGACGCCGCGGCTGTGGAACGAACCGGTGCAGGGCGATCTGGTCATCGCCATTCCGGTCGAGGATCCGTGGGCCTCCTACCGGGCCATGCAGGCCGCCGATCCGGACTGGCGCTATTCGGAGCCGTTCGAGGTGCCGGAGGAAAACGGTATCCGCTTCGTCTGGCGCGATGGCCAGCACACCATCCTCACCCGCAACACGGCGCCCTTCGCCATCGTCCACTACAGCAGCCGTGACTGGCCGACCGTGCGCGCCTTCTTCGAGGAGGTGCTGGACGTGCCGGTGAGCGCCCTGCCGGCCCGGCCCGACGGCGTCGAGCGCTTCCGTCTCGACAGCGGTATCGGCGGCCGGATCGACGTGGAGGTACGGCCCACGACGCCGCGGCTGGATTTCCGGGCGTGGGGCAAGCACTACCCGGCGGCCAATCATTTCCGGTTGCTGGAGCGAGACGTGCCGGTGATCGAGGCGCGGATCCGGGAGACCGGACGCGGCGGCTTTGTCATTCCGCCGGTCAACGGTTTCGTCTTCATCCATGGCCCCGTCTCCGAGACCATCGAGCTGTTTCATCTGGGCATGGCCGATGGCCAGGCACGGGAGGCGGCGGCGTAGCGCCGCTCCCGCCGGTCGCGGCCGTTCAGAGCCCGCCGGTCACCGAGATGATCTCGCCGGTCACCCAGGCGGCGGCGGGCGAGGCCAGATAAACCGCGGCGCCGCAGATGTCCTCCTCCTTGCCCATGCGCTTCATGGGGATGTTGATCATCTCCACCAGTCCCGGAAGCTGTTCTTCGGTCAGCTTCAGCGCTTCCATGAACACTTCGGTCGGGATCGGGCCCGGCGCGACGGCGTTGACGCGAATCTTCGGCGCCAGTTCGCTGGCCATGGTCTTGGTCAGATTGTTGACGCCGGCCTTGGCCGCGGCATAGGGGCCGTTGTTCGGCGATGCCTTGGCGGCGGCGATGGACGAGATGTTGACGATCGACGAGCCTTCGCCCATGCGCTTTGCGGCGGCGACCGACCCGGCCCAGACCGCCTTGAGGTTCAGGCCCAGCTGATAGTCCCACTGATATTCGGGCAGGTCGATGAAGTGGCGCATGGTGCGGTCGTCGGCGCCGCCCGCATTGTTCACCCAGATGGTCAGCTTGCCCATCTGGCGGACGGTTTCCTCGGCCAGGTTGTCGATGGCCGCCATGTCCATCATGTCGGTGGTGACGGCGGCGGCCCTGCGGCCCAGCGCGCGAATTTCCTCGGCGACGCCCTCGATCTCGTGGGTGCGGCGCGCGGCCACCACCACGTCGGCGCCGGCTTCGGCCATGGCGAGCGCGATGGCGCGGCCGATGCCGCGGCCCGCGCCGGTGACGACCGCCACCTGACCGTCCAGGCGGAATTGATCCATGATGCTCATCTGTCTCTCCCGTTTCTCGATGATGATTAAAGGCCGCCGGCGACGGTCAGTACCTGACCGGTCACCCAAGCGGCGGCGGGCGAGGCGAGGAAGATGGCGGCGGCGCCGATGTCCTCTTCCCGGCCCAGGCGCTGCATGGGAATCTTCAGCTGCGCGGCATAGGCCGGGATGGTCTCGTCGGTCAGGCCGACGGCTTCCAGGTAGACCTCGGTCGGGATGTGTCCGGGCGCGATGGCGTTGACGCGGATGTCCGGCGCCAGTTCCTTCGACAGGGTGGAGGTGAGGCTGTTCACCGCCGCTTTCGCGGCGCAGTACGGACCGCTGGTCGCCACGCCGGTGAAGGAATAGAGCGACGAGATGTTGATGATGGTGCTGCCCGGCTTCATCCGCTTGGAGGCGGCGACCCCGCCGGACCAGACCGCCTTCAAGTTCAGGTCGATCTGGCTGTCCCACGCCACTTCCGGCGTGTCCTGCAGGGTGCGCAGGGTGCGGTCCTCGAGGCCGCCGGCATTGTTGACCCAGATGGTCAGCTTGCCGAGCTGGCGGACGGTCTCGTCGGCGAGCCGTTCGACTTGCGCGATATCCATCACGTCGGTGGTGATCGCGGCGGCCTTGCGGCCCCGGGCACGGATTTCGTCGGCCACGGCCTCGATCTCGTGGGTGCGGCGCGCGGCGACGGCGACATCGGCGCCCGCATCGGCGAAGGCCAGGGCGATGGCCCGGCCGATGCCGCGTCCGCCGCCGGTGACGACCGCGACGTGCCCGTCCAGCCGGAACTGGTCCAGTATGGTCATGATGATTCCCCTGTTTCCGCCTTGGCGGCGTTGGTCCTCAGGAATCCATGGCCCATCGGGCGGACCATGTCCAGCCGGTTGGATGCGCGCCTGACTTTTACTTCTTCGGGGTGAACTCGATGTGCAGTTCCTTGAGCGCGCGCAGGCAGAAGGTCGGGCCGTGCTTGAAGTCGTTCTTGCCCTCGGCGAACTGGATGTGATCGAACCGGTCGGTCATGGCCTTGAAGCCCCAGTACAGCTCGCGGCGGGCCAGCGGCGCGCCCAGGCAATGATGGACGCCCGAGCCGAATGCCAGGTGACTGCCGGCGTTCTTGCGGTCGAGGTTTAGTTGTTCCGGGCAGTCGAAATGCTCTTCGTCACGGTTGGCCGACGCGTAGCGGGTATTGATCATCGCGCCCTTGGGGATCGTGACGCCATGCATCTCGATATCCTTGGCGGCGATGCGGAACAGGCTCTGTACCGGTGATTCGAGGCGCAGGACTTCCTCGACGAAGGTGCGGATGTCCTTGTCGTTGCCCTGCTTCAGGCGCGCCCACACGTCCGGGTTCTGGATCGCCAGCATCATGCCGGCCGACAGTGCGTTGGTGGAGGTCTCCGAGCCGCCGACGAAGGTATCGGCCATCATCTCGGCATGGAGCTCGTTGTCGTTCAGGGTCCGGCCCCATTCGGGGATCACGGTGTTCACCAGATCGGACAGCAGCGTGTCGTCGGGCTGCTTGCGCAGGCGCTCGAAGATCGGCTGGAAGTAATGCTGCGCCTCGATTTCCATCTCGACCGACCAGCGTTCTTCTTCCTCGGTCAGCATCATGCCCAGACGTTGCACCCAGGCGTCGGTCCAGGCCTTGATGCGCCAGATGTCTTCTTCCTTCGCGCCCATCTGCTTGCCGATGATGATCAGGGGCAGCGGCACGGCGTACTGCTTCACCCAGTCGCAATGGCCATCGGCGATGAAGCCGTCGATCAGCTTGTAGGCGGTCTGCTCCACCAGCGGATCGACTTCCTTGATCTTGCCGGCGCGGAACGCCGCGTCGAACATGGCGCGCATCTGCTTGTGATTGGGGTCGTCGCGGCCGGCCAGGGTCGGCGCCGGGGTCCAGCCCTTCTCCTCGTAGAGCTTGCGGATGCGTTCGGTGCGCTCTGGGTTCAGGGTCGTCTTGGGGCGCACGTTGCTGAAGCTTTCCGTGTCGAGCAACACCTTGCGCAGGTCCTCGTAGCGGGTGACGAAATAGAACCCGGTCACCGGATCCTTCCACACCGGCGCTTGCTCGCGCAGCAGCTTGTAGGCGTCGTACGGGCATTCCTGAAGTTCGGGCGTGAAGAAGTTCAGGTCATCGGGCTTCTGGATGGTCGTGCTCATCTGGGCTCCCCAAAGTCATCTGCGCTTGTTTGTACAACCCTTCGGCGGCGGTGGTAAAGGGTGCTGAAGGATGAAGCGAAAATTCAGCCTTTATGATAGGTGCAAAGGCATTAATAAGCATTGTATATTACTTTGCACCGTTATATTTCGTGAGTGATGAAAAAGGACGAACTGGATCGCACCTTCGGTTTCCTGGTGCACGATATCGGGCGGCTGATGCGGCGCGAGTTCGAGCGGCGCGTGCGCGACATGGGATTCACGCGCGCCCAGTGGCGCGTGCTGGCGCATCTGCGGCGGATCGACGGCATCAATCAGAGCCAGCTCGCCGATCGCATGGATGTGGAGCCGATCACGCTGGTACGGCTGCTCGACAAGCTCGAGGCGGCCGGCTACGTCCAGCGCCGCCAGGACCCGCAGGACCGGCGGGCCTATTTGCTCTACCTCACTGAAAAGGCCGGACCGCTGATCGAGCGGCTAGAGGTGATCTCCGAGGAGCTGCGCCAGGAAATGCTCGGTGATCTGACGCCGGATGAGCGCGACACGCTGATCGACATGCTGATGCGCATCAAATCGAACATGACCAACAAGACCACGGAGACTTTGTGGGAGGTGGCCGCGCATGAATAAGGTGACCAGCATCGACGGCACGGTGGCGGCCGAAGTTCCGAATCGCCGCCAATCCCGTTCCCTGCGGCGCGAACTGGTACGGGTCGGCTCCCTCGTGGTACTGGCCCTGCTGGTGCTGGCCGGGATGATCTTTTATCTGCTGTCGGGTCGTTATGTGACGACCGACAATGCCTTCGTCCAGGCGAACAAGGCGTATCTGAGCGCCCAGGTCGAAGGCCGCGCCGTCGAGGTGCTGGTGCGCGCCAACCAGAGTGTGAAGGCGGGCGACGTCCTTTTCCGGATCGACGACGCGCCTTACCGGATCGCCCTAGAGCGGGCCGAGGCGGATGTGGCGGCGACGCGCTACGGCATCGACGCGCTGCAGGCGTCCTATCGCGAGAAATCGGCGGCGCTGGCCACCGCGTCGGAGAACATCGCCTTCGCCGAGAAGGAATTCCAGCGCCAGCAGGAATTGCTGGGACGCGGCGTGATTTCGCGCGTGAGATACGATCAGGCCGAACACGAACTGACCGTCGCCCGGCAGAAGCGGAACGAGGCGCAGCAGGAACTGGCGGCGATCGCCGCGCGTCTGGGCGGCAAGTCCAGCCAGGATTCCGCCCGCAGCCCGGAAGTGCTTCGCGCCATCGCGGCCTATGACCAGGCCAAGCTGGATCTGTCGCACACGGTGGTGACCGCGCCCGAGGACAGCATCGTGGCGGCGGTCAACCTGCAGTTGGGCGAACAGGTGCAGCCGGGCAAGCCGGTCATCAGCCTGGTGTCGAAGCGCTCGCTGTGGATCACCGCCAATTTCAAGGAAACCGAGCTGACCAACGTGACGCCGGGCCAGAAGGCGACGATCACGGTGGATATCTATCCGGACCGGGAGTGGCACGCGACCGTGGGCAGTATCAGTCCGGCGACCGGCGCGGAATTCTCGCTGATCCCGCCGCAGAACGCATCCGGCAACTGGGTCAAGGTGGTCCAGCGCCTGCCGATCAGGCTGTATCTCGACGACTACACGGGCGATCCGCCGCTGCCGGCGGGTCTCAGCGCGTATGTCAAGATCGACACCGGCCATCGCAGCGGCTTGCAGCGGCTGTTCGACAGCGTGTTCGGTTAGGCGGGAGAGCCGGCATGAGCACGGCGGCCGGCGGCTTCAAGGCGGTTCCCTACCGGGGAATCGTGTCGGTGTCGGCCATGATGGCGACGACCATGCAGGCCATCGACAGCACCATCGCAAACGTGGCGCTGCCGCACATGCAGGCGAGCCTGGCGGCCACGCCGGACCAGATCGCCTGGGTGCTGACCTCCTACATCGTCGCGTCGGCGGTGATGATCCCGGTCACGGGGTTCCTCGCCCTGCGCTTCGGGCGCAAGAGCATCTTCCTGATTTCCATCGCCGGCTTCACCATCGCGTCGGCCCTGTGCGGCATCGCCACATCCCTCAACGAGATGCTGGTATTCCGTGCCTTGCAGGGCGTGCTGGGCGCGGCGCTGATCCCGCTGTCCCAATCGATCATGCTGGACTCGTATCCCGACCATGAGCGCGGCAAGGCCATGGCGGTCTGGGGCGTCGGGGTGATGATCGGGCCGATCATCGGACCGACGCTGGGCGGCTGGCTGACCGAATATTACGATTGGCGCTGGATCTTCTACATCAACGTTCCCTTCGGCATCTTCGCGTTCCTGGGACTGGCGCTGTTCTCGACCGATACACCCATCGACAAGAACCGCAAGTTCGCGGCCTATGGTTACGCCATGCTGGCGCTTGCCGTGACCGCGTTCCAGATGATGCTGGACCGGGGCGAGCGCGCCGACTGGTTCGATTCCATGGAGATCGTGATCTGGGCCGCGCTCGCCGCCATCGGCCTGCTGCTGTTCATCCATCACATGGTGTTTTCGCGAAACCCATTCGTGCACCGCGACATCCTGAGCGACCGCAACTTTCTCGCCGGCTCGATATTCTATTTCTGCGTCGCCATGGTGCTGTACACGTCCATGGCGCTGGTGCCGATCATGCTGCAGAACCTGATGGGCTATCCGGTGCTGGCGACCGGCTTTCTCATCGCGCCGCGCGGTCTTGGCATGATGATCGGCATGACCCTGGTGGGCCGGCTGTCGCAGCGCGGCGGCGACCCGCGTCTGTATATCTTCATCGGCCTCGTGCTGACGGTGTTCTCGCAGTGGGAGATGTCCCGGTTCAATCTCTATACGGCCGAGTTCGAGTTCATCTGGATCGGCATCGTCCAGGGTATCGGGCTGGGTATGACGTTCGTGTCGCTGAACCTGATCTCCTACGCCACGCTGGAGGTGCGCCTGCGTACCGAGGCGGCCTCGTTCGCCAACACCATGCGCAGCTTCGGCTCCAGCGCGGGCATCGCGCTGGTGTTCGCGTTCCAGGCGAGGGCTTCGCAGGTCAATCACGCCACGCTGGCGGAACAGATCACGCCGTTCAACAACAGTTTCAACATGCTGAAGCCGGATATCTGGGACCTGACCAGCGCGGCGGGCCGTGCCGCGCTCGACGCGGAACTGACGAAACAGGCTGCCATGATGGCCTTCACCACCGATTTCCAGCTGGTGATGCTGGCCACCATCGCGATCTTCCCGCTCCTGCTGCTGGTCAAGCTGCCGAAGCGTCTGATGCCCCCGCCGCCGGAGGCGGCGCACGAGTAGTCACCTCGGCGCCGTAGCGACCGGGGAGCTCTATTTTTTCTTTTTCCCCTTCTTTTCGGGCACATGGACCGTGCCCTTGCCGATGATCCAGGGCAGATCGAGGAAGGTCTTCACCCCGGATGGCGCGTCGCAGACGTAGGGCACGGCGTTGACGGCGTGCATGGCGGTTCCTTGCAGGCCGTCGCCGATCCAGCGGGCGTCGAAATTGACATGCATGCGCGGCTCGCCCTCAATGGTGATCGAATGGTCGCCGGTCGCCCAGCCGGGCGCGACGCTTTCATGCATGCGCCAGACCGTCTCATGGACGATGATCTTTTCGCCGCCGGCGATGCCGGCCCATTCCCAGTGCTGGCCGGCGACGGTCCCCTTTTTGACGAGACCCGCGGCGGTTTCCAGATCGGCGGGCGCCAGTTCCCGAACCGTGGATTCCGCGATGTCGTCCAGTTTCACGCCCAAGGCGTCGGCGATCATCTGGATGTTCTCGCGAAACAGGCCGGATAGCCAGAACGAGTAGCGTTCGGCGTCCTTCTTGAACTGGGCCGGCGTCTTGCCGAAGCCCATCATGTCGAACATGATCTCCGGCGACGGATAATGCTGGAAGTTGGAGATCTCGCGGACGTGGATCTTGTCCACGCGCTTCGACAGCGCCGTCATGGTCAGGGGCAGCAGATCGCCCAGCCACCCCGGATTGAGGCCGGTGGAATGGAAGGTGGAGCCGCCGCGCCGGCAGGCTTCCTCGAGCCGCTTGGTCAGCTTGGGGCCGTAGACCTTGGGGTACATGTAGCCGACCGTGGTGATCACGCTCTTACCAGAGGCCAGCAGGGCGCAGAAGGTGTCGATGTCGGCCATGGGATCAGCGCCATAGACCAGCGAGGGCAGCGCCGTGTGCAGCACCACGTCCGCGTCCATGGCGATGATCTTGTCGAGATCGTTGGTCGCCTTGACGCCCAGCTTGCCGATGCCGGCGATCTCGCCTGCGTCCATGCCGGCCTTCTGGTCGGAAAAAACGTACATGCCGACCAGCTTCATGTTGTCGCGCTCGGCGACGGCACGCACCGCGTGCTTGCCCACATTGCCACTCGACCACTGGATTACCTTGTAGGCCATCGCTTCATCCCCTCTGTCGTGCTCAACGGTCCGGCGAGCAGCCTAACGGTGACCGTCCGAGATGACTAGGGGACGGCGTGAGCCGGCTACCACAGGGGGCGCGATTCAGCGCTTGGCGCGTTCGAGCCGGGGCAGGCCGAACCATTGCATGGCCATGTCGATCAGATCGTCCTCGAACTCGGGGTCGTCGACGGAGAGTTCCGGCCAGGAGGGCGTCTCGTCACCCATGACGAGCAGCACCACCGTTCCCCTGATGACGCTATGGACGCGGACGATGGTCTTCATGATGTCGACGGGAGGATCGGGCCATCTGTCCGCCAGGAAGATGGCGGCCTGTTCAGCGGTGAAGCGGTTGGCGGCGGCGGCCATTTCGCAGGCGGTGGCGTCCACCAGCGCACTGCGCTCGAACAATCTCAGAATTGCCCGGTCGGTGCGACGCGAGCTGAACATCAGGCGGATATAGAACTCGATGATTTCTTGCGGCGTGCGCAGCGCCTCGCTGTTCTCCCGGAAGATGCGGACCACATCGGCCGCCCGCGCCCCGAAATAGGATGCCAGCACGGCATAGAGCAGGGACTGCTTGTCGGGAAAGCGGTTGTAGATGGCGCCCGCCGAGATGCCGGCTTCGGCGGCGATGTCGTTCATGCTGGCGTTTTCATAGCCCTTGGCCGTGAACAGGGCGAGCGCCGCGGCCATGATCCGTTCCAGCTTGTCGCGGCTGCGGGCCTGCTGCGGCTCGAGGATCCAGGACGTCGGCCCGGCCCAGCCCAGTTTCCGGTCGATCTCGCGCGGTCCGGCGATGCCGGATGTGTTGGTGTCGTCATTCATGGACAGTGGCGAACTCGTTTCGCACGTCGCGTTTGCCGCGCCTGGATTGAAAAATCTGGCTGCTGCCTGTCACTAACTGCAGGCGCCGCTTTGTCTGTGTAGTCATTTTGCCATCGTCGCGGAAGGGTATTCTCAAGGATATGCGCTCGGCCCTCATGTCGGTGGCATGCTGCGATTTCGTCTTGCCGAAGTAAACATGAATCAGTATTCATGTTCATGTAAGGGGAGCTGTGGTCATCGTCCGGCGTGCTTTGGCCGAACCGGATTCGCGGACCGCGTCAGGGGAGGAAAACCATGAATCCGTTCAAACGCCACGAGTCCGTCCGGGAGACGGGATCCAAGGTCTCTGCGCATCTGATGCTGGGAACGGCGATGATCGCTCTTGCCGGCCTGGTCCCGGCGGGCGCGCCGGCTCACGCGCAAGACGCCCCCGCCCCCGCGGCCGTGCCGCGGGAAGGCGGAATGCGCGTCGAAACCGTGCTGGTGTCCGCCAGAAAGCGCGAAGAGCGCCTGATCGACGTCCCGGTCGCGGCCACCGCGCTGCCACAGGCGACACTCGAGCGCTACAACATCGCCTCGGTCGAGCAGCTCGCCACTGCGCTCCCCGGCATCAACATTTACAAGTCGAGCGGTGGCGGCTCGGGCGGCAATTTCGAGATTCGCGGTGTCGGCCGCATCGCCTCCGATTACGGCGCGGAACAGCCGGTGGCGCTGGTGATCGACGGCTTTTCCTTCACCCGCGGCCATGCCATCAGCATGGCGTTCTTCGACGTCGAGAGTGTCGAGGTGCTGAAAGGCCCGCAGACTCTGTTCTTCGGCAAGAACAGTCCCGCCGGCGTGATCTCGCTCAAGACGGTCAGCCCGGGCGACACGTTCGAGGGCTTCGCCCGTGCCAGCTATGAATTCCGGACCGAAAATCCGGTGGTGGAGTTCGGCGTGTCGGTCCCGGTCGTGGAAGACAAGCTGGCGATCCGCGTCGCAGGGCGCGGCGAGTTCATGCAGGGCGGCTATCTGAACTATTCGACCTCGGCCGACGTGCCGCGCGATATCAGCCCGTTCGAGACCCAGGCGCTCTACCCGTCCGAAGGACCGCATGCCAAGACCTTTCCGCAGCAGAAGCAGGTCGTCGGCCGCTTCACCGGCGTGCTGACGCCGTCGGACAATTTCGACGCCACGCTGAAACTGACCTATTCCCGCATTCGCACCAATGACGCGGGCTCCATCGTCCTGTTCGGCTGCGCCGATGGCCCGGGCTCGAACCCCTATCTCAGCAACGCGTTCTTCGATGATCCGTCGACGCCCGGCGTGAACGAGGCGCTGATCAAGGACACGGGGCAGACCTGTCCCGACAAGCAGGGCAAGGTGAAGCTGGAGCGCCCGACGGCGGTGCCGCCGCGCGCCATCGCCGAAGCCAATCCGACGCTGGGTGGCCGGCCGAACGAGTACTTCAACCGGACCCGCAACATCCTGGCGACCTTGGAGATGAACTGGACCCTGGGCGACATCACGCTGACCTCGGTCTCGGGCTTCTGGGATTACAATCAGGACGAATATACCAATTACGATTACACCAGCTATGCGGTGGTGTCCTCGCTCCAGGGCGAGGAAGGCCAGAGCTGGACGACGGAGTTGCGCGCCCAGTCGAGCTTCGACGGCCCGCTCAACTTCATGGCCGGCGCGTTCTACGAGGACATGAAGCGCAGCCTCGATGCGCCGGTGCAGATCTTCCCGCTCGGCCCGGCGCCGTCGGGACCGTGGCCCGCCATCTATGATGGCAGCTTCCTGACTTATCACCATCACTGGGACAACAATATCGAGAGCTATTCGGTGTTCGGCGAGGCGCGCTGGGACATCACCGACAGCCTCGAGCTGTCGGGCGGCGTGCGGTATACCAAGGAAGACCGGCAGACCTTCGGCGAGCAGTATTTCAACCGTCTCGACACCTTCCTGCCGCCGGCGTTCAATCCGTTCGCGCCGTCGGGCAGCACGGCCAATCTGCGCCGCAAGTTCGACGACGTGTCGCCGTCCGCGACCCTGAGCTGGCACCCGGTCGAGGACATGATGATCTTCGCCGCCTACAAGACCGGCTTCCAGGCGGCGGGCACGTCCAACCCGGGCACCTTCACCAATTTCTTCACCTGTGGGAACGGGTGCCCGTTCACGCCGGAGCAGATCAACGACGCGCTGACCTTCGACGGCACCGACGTGGAAGGCTTCGAGCTGGGCGTGAAGGGCCAGTTCCTCGACGGCCGTCTGCGGGCGGAACTGGTCGGTTGGCGCTACAAATATACCGGCCTGCAGGTGGCGATCTTCAACTCGAGCACCACCACCTTCACCATCCAGAACGCGGCCGGGGCCACGAATATGGGCCTGGAAGGGTCGTTCAACTTCATCGCCACCGATGAGCTCGAGTTGCGCGGCTCGTTCCAGTACGTGCAGCAGAAGTACAAGGACTACACCAACGCCCAGTGCTATGTGGGCCAGACCGATCCGTCCGCCTCCAACTACCGGCCCGAGCTGGCGGCGCTGTGCCTGTTCGATCCGGCGCTGGGCACCAGCGCGCAGAACATGAACGGCGAACGCTTCGGCGGCGGGCCGCTTCAGTTCAAGCTGGGCTTCACCTGGGAAAAGCCGCTCGCCAATGGCGACTGGCTGGTCTCGTTCAGCGGTGATGTCCTCTACAAGCAGAAGGGCCGCGAATTCCTGCGCCAGCCCAACACGGCCGTGCCGTCCTATGTGGTCATGGACGTGTCGGCGCGCCTGTCGCAGGGGAATGGACCGTGGGAGTTCGCGCTGATCTGCTCGAACTGCACCAACGAGAAATATGTCGTGTCCATCCTCGACAAGCCGCTGGGCAAGACCGGCGATCTCACCGGCGAGATCGCCCTGCCGCGCCTTTTGACCCTTCAGGCCACCTATCGGTGGTAACCGGCCAGAGGGCGGGATCAGGAAGATGACGGTCGAGGACGGGCACAACCGGGCGGCGGCCCGCATGCTGGCCCATGCCGAGAACGGGACGACGGATTCGGCGCCGGATATCCGACGGGTTCCGGTCGCCGATTATCTCGACACGGAGCGCTGGCAGCGGGAGATGGAGGTGATCTTCCGCCGCGCCCCGCTGATGCTGGCGCTCAGCATCGAGCTGGCCGGTCCGGGCGCGTACAAGACCATCGAGGCGGCCGGCAAGCCCGTGCTGATGGTGCGCGGGTCCGATGGGCAGGTGCGGGCCTTCCTGAATGTCTGTTCCCACCGTCAGGCGATGGTGGCCGAGGGCTGCGGCAAGGCGAGCCGGTTCACCTGCCCGTACCATGGCTGGACCTACAATGCGGAAGGCCGGCTGGTCGGTCTGTCGGACCGGCAGAAATTCGGCGAGGTGGATACGGCCGGGCTCAATCTGGTCGCGCTGCCCTGCGCCGAGCGGGCCGGCATGGTCTTCGTGTCGCTGACGCCGGGGGCCGAATTCGATATCGAGGCCTATCTCGCGGGCTTCCTGCCCGACCTGGAATGGCTGGGGCTGGAGAACTGGTACCTGCACGGTATCACCCGGATCGACGGCGCGTCCTGGAAGGTGGTCACCGACGGCTTCCTCGAGAACTATCATTTCGCCACCGCCCATGCGGACACCATCTTCGCGCGCAACCTGTCGAACACGGCGTCGTTCGACTTCTTCGGGCCGCACATCCGGCTCGGTCTCGCCGGCAAGTGGGTGAAGGATCTGCGTGGCCGTCCCGAGGGCGACTACTACAAGTACGACACCGACGAATTCGGCTTCGTCCGGTTCGTGTTTCCGAACCTGGCCATCGCGGTCGGCCGCAACCAGGGCGGCAGCATGACCCAGATCATGCCCGGCCCCACGCCCGATCGGACCATCGCCTATCAGCACCTGATCTTCCCCAAGGCACCCGAGACCGAGGAAGAACGCGCCCGCTGCGACGCCATGGAGGACTTCCTGCGCGAGGTGGTGACCAGGGAGGATTTCGACCTGGGATTCCGCATCCAGCGCGGGCTGGAATCCGGCGCCTACGAGCACATGGTGTTCGGCCGCAACGAATGGGGCAACCAACACTATCACGCCAGCATTGAGGCCTTTCTCCGCGAGCCTTCCGGGTAGATGATCGTGTCCAGGGGCAGGTGGGGAGCCTGTCCGCTGGAGCCGCAAGACCTTCACGCCACATAACCGAATGGGGAGACGAACCGTGCGCGCAGCGCCCTTTTTTCCTGGCCAGACCATGTCCACGACCTTCTGCATGTCGGTGGATGATACGTCGCTCTATTTCGATGTCGGCAAGCTGACGCCCAAGCAGCAGAAGGAAGACGAAGAAAGCCGCGACCTCATGGGCTTCTTGCAGGTCGTGCTGATCGGCCTGGGCAAGCCCGCCGACCACGTGGCCATGTACGACGCCTTCGGCAAGGCGCCCTGGCCGGAGCGGCTGGCGCGCTATACCGACTTCTTCAACCGGATGGGCCTGACCCCCGTTCCGCCCGAGCACCGGCACCTGCACCCGAAGGAGGAGTTCTATGCGTCCGTCGCGCGTAATCTTCCGCCGACGGACAGCATCACGCTGTACATGACCAGCGGCACCAACAGCGTGCTGCACAATGATCCGGAAGCCCTCCGGATCAGCCGCAACGTCAACTCCAAGTTCCATTTCGCCGAACACGCGCCGAAGTTTGGCATTCCGGTGCCCGAGACGCTGGTGACCACCAAGGCCGGTCTCGATTCGGCCGAGGCGCAGGCCTTCGTCGCCAAGCACGGGCCCAAGGTGATGCTGAAGATCTCGGGCCTCGCCGGGGCGCGCAACGTCACCGTCGTCGACAGCCTCCAGGCGGCCAAGGACTATGTGGCGGAGTTCGATGGCGGCATCGCCGTGTTGCTGCAGCAGCGCCTCGACTTCAGCGACTGGACCGAGATGACGGCCGATTACCGCATCACGGACAAGGACATCACCATCGCCAATGTGCGCCAGATCATGTTCGCCGACGGTGTCTGGGTCGGCAATCTGATCGGCCCGGACGTGATCCTGACCGAGGCGCACCGCAAGGAACTGATGAAGGTGGCCGAGTACGCCCGCGCCCAGGGCTTCGTGCGGCCGGAAGGCATCAATTGCGGCGTCGACTACTTCATCAAGGGCGACGACGTCATGGTGACCGAGATCAACGCCCGCTGGACCGGCGGCCTGTTCCCCACCGAGATGCTGCGGCGGGTCGGCGCCACCCACGAGAGCGCCATCGCCTTCGTCGACATGGTGCGCGCCGACAAGTTCGACCGCTACCTGGGGTTCATCGACGAGCATCTCTACAAGGAGACCAAGGGTCCGTTCGCCGTGGTGCCGCTGGGCTGCAGCCCGATCCCGCAGATGGTGGCCGGCGCCGAGAGCTATCTGAGCTGGCAGGTCATCACCGGCGACTTCGAGGCGTTCAAGCAGGCCCGCCGCGACCAGCTTGGCGAGGGCGCCCTCATGCGCGCGGACTCGATCCGGCTGGGTTTGGGGTAAGCGAGTCCCGATCGAAGAGCGACAGACCCGTCACCAGATGATGTCAACCGTGGCGTGGGCGAAGGCACGATCCGAGGTCACGACCTTGCAGGAACGTGCGATCGCCTGCGCGACGATCAGGCTATCCCAGGGGTCCTTGTGATCCCAGTCCAGCGCGCCGCCCAATCGCATGTCCCCGGCTTCCAGCGGCAGCCACGGGATTTCAGCGGCGGCGACGTGGTGCTCCAACTCGAGTGCGATGGCGAGGGGGAGTTTTCCCAGACGCGCCTTGTTGATCAGTTCATAGAGCGAGACAACGCTGGCGCGTCTCTCGTTGTTCGGGTCACTGATGACCAGAGTGGCGGCTGATGACAGCCTTTTATCATCCGTCAGCCACTACAGAAGGGCATTGGTGTCGAGCAGCAGGATCACGGATCGGTGTCATTGCCGACGCATAACCCGATCCCATTGGTGCCTTGGCCTTCCATGATCGCCTGGTCCTCGGGATCGAGCGGCTCGAAGGCTTCAGGGGGCAACTTCCAGTGCCTGGCGATGCCGGGAGTCCGAGGCTGTGATTGCGGCAACGGCACCAGCTTGGCCAGTGGCTTGCCGGAGCGTGCGATCACGATCTCTTCGCCGGCGGCGGCCCGCGCCACCAGATCGGAGAGATGAGCCTTCGCGTCGGCGATGTTGACCGGCTTGTTCATCAATGAAATATGGGCTGCGGTCACCTGTTGGTCAACGCAGTTGGTCATCCTGATCGCGGGCCGCCGGACACCTTTTGGCCGGGGGCACGGTCCGCCGCCGCTTTACCCCACCCGCCGATCCATTCCTGCCCAATAGGGCTCGCGCAGCTCGCGCTTGAGCAGCTTGCCGATGGTGCTGCGTGGCAGGTCGTCGCGCAGTTCGACGCCGCTCAGGCGCTGCAGCTTGCCCAGCTTTTCGTTCGCCCAGAGACGGATTTCCTCGCCGGTTGCCGTCGCGCCCGGCTTCAGGACCACGAGGCCCAGCGGCGTTTCGCCCCATTCGTCGCTGGGGATGGAGATCACGGCCGCGTCGTCCACGGCCGGATGCTTCAGCAGCTCCGCCTCCAGGTCGGCGGCATAGATGTTGAAGCCACCGGAGATGATCATGTCCTTGGCGCGATCCAGCAGGGTGATGAAGCCGTCCTCGTCCATGCGGCCCATGTCGCCGCTGCGCTGCCAGACGCGCCCGCTAGGATCGGTCCAACGGCTCTCGGCGGTCTTGTCGGGCTTGTTGTAGTAGCCGGTCATCATGAAGCTGGACCAGCCGATCAACTCGCCGATCTGGCCGCGCGGCACCTCGTTCATATTCTCGTCGACCACGCGGATCTCGGTGCCTTCGCGGGCATAGCCGACCGTGTGCACCTTGTCGGGATTCTCGTGTGCATTGAAGAAGCAGCCGACGCCGCCCTCGGTCATGCCATAGACCTCGGTGAAGCCGCCCGGCCAGGCGGTGATCAGCCAGGTCTTGAACTCGGGGCGCAGCGGCGCCGAGGTGCAGAACTTCCACTGGAAGCTGGACAGGTCGTACTTGCCGAAATCCGGGTGATCGTGCAGGCGGTGATACTGCACGGGCACCTGCATGGTGTGGGTCGCGCGCTCCTTCTCGGCCAGCTTCAGGTAGCTTTCCGTGTCCGAGCGGGGCAGCAGGATGGTGGTGCCGCCCCAGGCCAGCGCCGGCAGCAGCGCGAACAGTGTGGTATTCGAGTAGAGCGGCGTCGAGACGATGAGCCGCGTGTCCGGGCTGTATTTGAACGCGTCGCGCGTCGCCCAGTAGGAAATGCGCGTGCGGTGATCGTGCAGGATGCCCTTGGGCACGCCGGTGGTGCCGGACGAATAGATGATGTTGAAGTCGTCCAGCTTGTCGATGGCGACGCCGGGGTTGGTCTCGGGATACTGGGCGATCCAGTCCTGGAATCCCGTCCAGCGGTCGTCGGCGAAGTCATAGGCGATGCGGCCGCCGGTCACCAGGGTGTGCAGGCGCGCGTCGATCTGGCCGACGAGCTCCATGGTTTTCTTCGAGACGAACAGCACCTTGGAGCCGCTGTCGGCGATCATCGCCTCGAGGCTTTCGGCGCTGGCCATGCCCGACAACGGCACGGCGCAGGCGCCGGCGCGGATGATGCCCCAGAAGGTGAAGAAATATTCTGCCGAGGTGTCGGCCAGCATGGCGACCTTGTCGTTGCGCCCGACGCCCAGCGCGATCAGCCCGTTGGCGATCCTGTTGATGATCTTGTCGCCTTCGCCCCAGCTGTAGCGGCGGTCATTGAACACCAGCATTTCGGCGTTCGGCCGGGTGCGGGCGTGATAGTCCATGAGATCGGAGAGATTGGCTTCCCGTTCGAACTGCGTGAGCATCGTCTATCCCCTGAGATTTTCTTGTGGCGCAGCGTGCCAGCGGCACCGCGCATGTCAATATGCGGCGTCCAATATGGCTTTCACCGAGGCTTCGTCGGGCAGCGGGCGCGGGTTGGTGCGGACCCACATGCTGGCGACGCTGCGGCGGGCGATGCCGTCGAAATCGTCGCGGGTCACGCCTACGTCCCGCAGGGTCTGCGGCAGGCCGAGGCTGGCGATGAAGGCGTGGACCAGGTCGGCGGCGTCCTCGTCCGGGCGGCCGAAGGCGGCGGAGACGTAGCGCTGGGCCTGTTCGGTCACCGGCTTGTTGTAGCGGAGCACGTGCGGCATCAGGATGCAGGACGTATAGCCGTGCGGCACCTCCTTCATCCCGCCCAGCACGCCGCCGATACCGTGCGAGGCGCCGTAGGGCGCGCGATCGATGCCGTGTCCGGCGATCCAGGTGGCCTGCTGGCAGGCAAGGCGCGCGTCCAGATCGTCCGGGTCGGCCTTGGTGCGCGGCAGATTGGCGGCGTACATCTCGATGGCCTGGCGGCAGCAGCCGGTGATGAACGGATTGGCCTTGATCGAACAGATGCCCTCGATGGCATGGTCGAGACCGCGGATGCCGGTCGAAAGCCACAGCCATTCGGGCGTGTGCCGGGTCATGGCCGGGTCGAGGATGATGACCTGACCCGCTGAGTTGGTGCCGACGAAGCCGTCCTTGAACTGCTTGCGCAGGTCGGTGACGCCCGCGATGGTGCTGAACTCGGCGCCTGACAGGGTGGTCGGGACGATGATCTGGCGCACGGTGGAAGGCCGCGATGTCGGCGTGACGTAGCTGCCGTCGGCGTTCACCCGCGTGTGCCAGGCGTCCATGCCCTCGACGGTACGCACGTCCTCGGCGATGCAGATCTGCACCGTCTTGACCATGTCGATGGCGGTGCCGCCGCCGATGGTGACGATCAGGTCGGCACCCGCCGCCCGCACCGCGTCGGCGCATTCCAGCACGGTCTCTCGCGGCGTGTGGGCGATGCAGTCGTCATAGAGGCCGACGACGAGGTCGCCGAGCGCCGATCGCAGGTCGGCGATGGCCGGTGTTCTCCGGTTCAGCGACTTCGCGGTGACGATGAACAGCCGGGTTTTCCCCAACCGCTCCGCTTCCGCGCGGATCGCTTCGGCCGCAGGGCGGCCGAAGACGATACGTTCCTGCGGAATGTAGTCGTAGCTGCCCGAAGGCATGGGTGGCTCAGGAGCCGCCGGTGACATAGAGGCACTGGCCGGTGACCCAGCCCGAGGCGGGCGAGGACATGTACAGCACGGCCGCGCCGATATCTTCCGGCGTGCCCCAGCGCTCCAGCGGCAGCTTCATGTATTCCTTCAGCTCGGCCTCGCGCTCGGGCGTGTGCATCTTCATGGAATCGATGAAGTTCTCGGTCGGAATCGGACCCGGCGCCACGGCGTTGACGCGGATCTTCGGCGCCAGCTCGCGCGAGAAGGTGGCGGTCAGGCTGTTCACCGCCGACTTGGAGGCGCCATAGGGGCCGTTCTTCAGGTTCGGGCCCATGTCCTTGGCCGCGCGCGACGAGATGTTCACGATCGCGCCGCCGTTCTCGCCCATGGCCTTGGCCGCGACGACGCAGCCCGCCCAGACGGCTTTGATGTTCAGGTCGATCTGCGCCATGAACTGCTCTTCCGAGGTGCGCGTCAGCCAGCGCGGCGTGCCGTCGGGCAGACCACCGGCATTGTTCACCCAGATGTCGAGTCCGCCCAGTTCGTCCTGGGCGCGCTTGGCCAGGTTTTCCAGGAACTCCATCTTGGTCACGTCCGTCGGCACCGCGATGGCGCGGCGGCCGCGTTCCTGAACTTCCTTGACCACCCGGTCCAGCTCGTCCTTGCTGCGCGAGGCGACGGCGATATCCGCGCCGGCCTCGGCGAGCGCCAGGGCGATGCCCCGGCCGATGCCCTTGCCTGCGCCGGTGATGACGGCGACCTTGCCGTCCAGCTTGAATAGATCGAGAGCACCCATCCCGTTAGTTCCTTTCGTCTTCCCTTGAGAGTGTTTTGTGTCAGGCCGTGGCGGCCGGCAGGCGGATCACCATCTTGCCGCGGTTCTCGCCCCGGTAGAGGCGCTGGAACACGTCGGGGAAATCCCCGACATCGCCGTCGACGATGTTGTCGCGCAGCACCAGCTTGCCTTCGTTCATCCATTGCGCGATCTGTTTCTGCGCCTCGGCGAACTTGTCGAGATAATCATAGACCACGAAGCCCTGCATGCGCGCGCGCATGGTGCCCAGCCAGATGTAGTTGCTGGGGCCTTCGATCTTTTCCTGGGTGTATTGCGAGGTCGAGCCGCACATCAGCACGGTACCGCGCATGCCGATCCACCGCAGGCTTTCATTGAGGATCGGCCCGCCCACATTGTCGAAAATGGCGTCGATCCGGTCCGGCGCGGCCGCGACCAGCTGGTCGTACAGGTCACCCTTCTTGTAGTTGATGGCTACGTCGAAGCCGAGTTCCTCGGTCAGCCAGCGCGCCTTGTCGTCGCTGCCGGTGATGCCGATGACGCGCGCGCCGAGAATCCGGCCGATCTGGCCGGCGACCGAGCCGACGGCGCCGGCCGCGCCATTGACGACCAGCGTCTTGCCCGGGCCGAGCCGGCATTCCTCGGTCACGGCGAAATAGGCGGTGAGGCCCGACACGCCCATGCCGCCCAGCCATGAGGGCAGGGGCGCGATGGCGGTATCCACCAGAGACAGGCCCGCGCCGTCCGACACGGAATAGTTCTGCACGCCCAGGCCGCCGGTAACGTAGTCGCCTTCCTTGAAGGCCGGATTGCGGGACTCGACGATCCGGCCGGCGACCGTGCCGCGCACGAGGTCGCCCGGCTGGACGCGGAACAGGAAGTCCTTGCTGTCGCGCATGATCAGGCGCAGCGCCGCATCGACGGACAGATACTGGGCCTCGACCAGCACCTCGCCGTCCTTCGGCTCGGGCACCGGCGCCTCGCGGACCTCGAAATCCTGCGGCCCGGCTTCTCCTTCCGGGAAGCGGGTCATGAAAAGCTGGCGGTTGCGGGCGGCGTTCGGGCGATCGGACACGTCAGGCCTGCTTCTTGTCGAAAGTGATGTGCAGATGCTTCAGCGCGCGGACCATGAAGTTGCCCTGATGCTGGAAGTCGTTCTTGCCCTCGGCGAACTGGAAGTTCTCCAGCCGCTCGAACAGGATGCGGAAGGCGATGTTCATTTCCTGACGAGTCAGCGGCGCACCGACGCAGTGATGCTCGGCGGTGCTGAACGCCAGATGCGCGCCGGCGTTCTTGCGGCAGACATCAAGCCGGTCGGGGTCGGCGAACACCTTGGCGTCGCGGTTCGCCGAACCAAAGCGCATGTTGATCATGGACCCGCGCGGGATCTGGACGCCGCCCAGTTCCGTGTCCTTGACGGCGACGCGGAAGATGCCCTGGGTCGGGCTTTCGACGCGCAGCACTTCCTCGACGAAATTCTTGATCAGCTTGGGATCTTCCTGCACCAGCCTGTACTGGTCCGGGTTCTGGATCAGCAGCATCATGCCCGACGACATGGCGTTGGTCGTGGTCTCGTTGCCGCCGACCAGCAGTTGCTCGGTCATGGACATCATCTCACGCACGGTCAGGTCGCGCTCGCCGTTGAACTTGCCATGGACCAGATCGCTGATGATC
Source organism: Iodidimonas sp. SYSU 1G8 (assembly GCF_039655775.1). Classification (NCBI taxonomy): domain Bacteria; kingdom Pseudomonadati; phylum Pseudomonadota; class Alphaproteobacteria; order Iodidimonadales; family Iodidimonadaceae; genus Iodidimonas; species Iodidimonas sp. SYSU 1G8. Next base: position 663,936 of record NZ_JBBYXJ010000002.1, read on the forward strand.
CGGTCATCCCGGTTGACGCGCTTTTCCTCGAACTTCCCGGCCAGATAGTGCTGCAGCTCGACGATGTTGCGGGCGCACTCCACCTGACGCTCGGCGTCCATGGTGTGCGCGTGCGGCAGCACCCATTCCTCGGACCAGAATTTCAGCCGGGGCAGGTCTTCGGGCGGCAGGCCGAGCCGGTCGGCGATAACGTGCATGGGCAAGGGATAGGCGAAATCCATGATGAAATCGCATTCGCCCTTGTCGATGAACTTGTCGATCAGCTCATTGACCAGCTTGGTGATGAAGGGCTCGCAGGCGTCGATGCGGCTCTTGGTGAAGGAGACGTCGACCAGGCTGCGATACATGTCGTGCAGCGGCGGGTCCTTGGACAGGATGGCGTCACGCGGCCAGCCTTCCGTCTCGAAGATTTCCGGGATCGCCGGATTGCTCCACAGCGTCTCCTGCGACCAGTCGGTGAGCTGGTCGGAGAAGGTCTCCCAATCCTTGGCGACCTTGCGGCACAGATCGTAGGTGGTCACCACGTACCAGCCGGTCTCGGGCATCTTGTAGACCGGCGCTTCCTCGCGCAGGCGCTTGTAGTCGTGGTACGGACACTCGACGCTCTGCGGGTCGAGCAAACGGATATCCAGCGCTTCCTTGTTCATGGTCAGGCCTTCTCGAACGAGATATGCAGGTCTTTCAGCGCGCGCAGCGTGAACCCGGGGATATGCTCCGGGTGCTCATGGCCGGGCTTGAAGCGGATGTTCTTCAGGCGGCCGAACAGGCTGCGGAACGCGCGGTTCAACTCGATCCGGGCCAGCGGCGCGCCGAGACAGTGATGGATGCCCTGGCTGAACGCCATGTGGCGTCCGGCATTGGGGCGGTTGATGTCGATCTTGTCCGCGTTGGGGAACATCCGTTCGTCGCGGTTGGCCGCGGCGAAACGCAGATTGACGATCTTGCCCTTGGGAATGGTGAAGCCGTGGAACTCCACGTCGCGGGTCGTCGCGCGGAACATGCCCTGTGTCGGCGATTCCAGACGCAGCACCTCCTCGACGTAATTCTTGATGGCCGCCGGGTTCTCCGCCAGGCCGCGTTGCACGTCCGGGTTCTGGACATAGAGCATCATGCCAGACGACAGGGCGTTCGCCGTCGTTTCGTGCCCGCCGACCGCGGCGGTCTCGGAGAACGAGAGCACTTCCCGGGTCGTCAGTTTCCGCTCGGTACCATCGAGACCTTTGTATGTGGCGTGCACCAGCATGCTCAGCAGACCGTGGTCCGGATTGGCGCGCTTCTTTTCCGCCTGGTCGACGAGATAGTGCTGGAACTCGCAGATGATCTCGGTCGCTTCCAGCTTTTCCTTGCGGCCTAGACCCATGGCGAACGGCTTTACCCAGGCTTCGGCATAGTGCTTGAGCTTGGGCAGATCTTCCATGGGAAGGCCCAGCATGTTGGTGATGACGGCGGCGGGCAGGGGAAAGCCGAAATCCGTGACGAATTCGCATTCGCCCCGGTCCACGAAATTATCGATGAGAGCGTCGATGGTCTGCTGGATGAAGGGCTCGAACTCGCGCAGCTTGGCCGGGAAGAAGAACGGGTCGATCAACTCGCGATAGGTGGTGTGGTTGGGCGGATCGAGCATGAAGGTCGGTTGCCGCTCGAAACCCTTCTCGCGGTAGATGGCGTTCATTTCCTCGTCGGTCGTGGGCGGCGGCGCATGCGCGGCCAGATCCTCGGAGAACTCCTCGGGGTTGCGCACGATTTCGGCGATGTGGTCGTAGCGCGTGATCACATACATGCCATTGGTCGGCAGGTGATAGACGCCGATGTCCCGCAGCTGTCGATAGGCATCGTATGGGTTCTCCTGGACTTTGGGGTCCATGAGGTCGATGTCCGCCGGCGCGATGGCTGGGGTTTCCGCCTGGGTGCTCAACGCAGCTTGCTCCACCATTTCTGCATGACCACGCCGTGGTCCTTGGAATAGCGCTTGGCGAGTTCACTGGCGTCGTCGGGCAAATCCTGGTGCTCGGTCGGCGGCAACTCGTTGGCGCCCTGGACTGGATCGATCCATTCCAGCTTGTTGCTCTCCAGCAAGGAACCGAAGTCCGGCGCCTCATGATGGTCGCTGGTCTGATGAACCATGAATGACCGGTAGTCCTTGAACGACAGCAGGCAGTAGTAGTGGCCGGGCTTTTGCGAGCGGAAGTACTCGTAGCGCAGCACGTCCTTTTCCAGCCTGTGCGTCTGTTCCCAGATCTGCCGGGCGACCGTTTCGAACTCGGCTTCCTTGCCGTCGAAGATCTTCAGATGGGCGATGAAGGTTGCCATGAGCGTCTCTCCCCTAATTCCGCAGCGCCGACCACCAGTCGGCCATGCGGATCGCATAGCTCTTGGCGTATTTCTGGACCAGTTCGCTGGCGCCGGGCGGGGCGTCCTGCGGCTCGTTCTGGGCGAGGGCGTTCGCGCCCTTCACGGCGTCGACCCACTCGATCTCGATGTTCTGGACCAGATCGCCAAACTCGGCGCCAAAATCCTCGTGGGCATCGCTGGACTGGTGCACCAGAAAGGCCTGGAAATCCTTGAACGACAAAAATCCGTAATACGAACCTTCCTTTTCGCCACGGAAGAACTCGTAACGTGTCGTCCCCGGCTCTGTCGCGTGGGTCGTGCGCCACAGCGAGCTCTGCAATTCCTCGAACCGGGCTTCCCTGCCCGGTTTGATCTGGATGTGGGCGAGGATTGTCGCCATGTCGTCTTCCCCGTTTCAAGAGCATCGCAAGGTTGCGTCGTGCCGTACAACCTTCATGCGTGATTGTTTTGCGGCAGTTTGAGACCGGGCGGACGGGCGAGTCAAGGATTAACGCCGAGGTCAGGTCGCGGCTGGAATGATGAGGCCGGGATAGGGCGCAAAAACGCACTGATACCGGTGTCTGACCCTGAGGTCGTTGCAGCTGCAAGCACCGGTTTTCAAAGGAAAACCCGTCTGGCACCGTTGTCTTAAAAAAACAGTCATATTTGTGTAAATTGACCCTATCCTCATGATTAATCAGTACTTTTTGCAATACATGCATGCGTGAATGTGTAGTGACCCTAGATTCCCCTGCCCCTAGGGTGCGCCGCTTCAAAGGTCCGTCGTGCAAGTCGGGCCATGCTCATGAACGGGCAAGCAACTGAAGGGGAGTAGCCAATGAAAAAGGACAAGCTGCGCACGCTGATGATCGGGGGGGCGACTGTCGCCCTGTCCGGTCTGGCGTTCGCATGGACGCCGGTCATCGCGCAGGATGCGCCGGCCGCCGCCGCGCCGAGCCAGTCGTCAGTGGGCGTGCTGGAATCGGTCACGGTCTCGGGCACGAAGCGTGAGTCCAACCAGCAGGAAACGCCGATCGCGATCTCGACGGTGACCTCGGCCCAGCTCGAGAACACGTTCATCTCGGACGTGCGCGCCGTGGCCCAGATGGCGCCGAACGTGATCCTCAGCAACGTCACCGGCTTCAACGCGCTGGCACCGGCCATCCGCGGCGCCGGTACCAACGGCATTCTGGTCACGCAGGACGCGGCCATCGGGCTCGTCATCGACGAGTTCGCGCTCTCCAGCGTGCAGTCCCAGTTCGTGGAACTGTTCGACATCGAGCAGGTGGAAGTCTATCGCGGTCCGCAGGGCACGCTGTTCGGCAAGAGCACGACCGGCGGCGCCATGGCGATCACCACCAAGAAGCCGGAGATGAACGAGTATTTCGGCCAGGCCGAGCTGACCTTCGGCGGCTACGGCCGTGAAGGCGGCAACATCGGCAAGGGCAAGCTCGCCATCAACGTGCCGGTGGTTGACGACAAGCTGGCGATCCGCATCACCGGCGTCTACGACTATTCGGACGGCTACTACCGGAACGACAAGGACACCTCGACCTTCCCGAATCTGGTGCCGTTCTATGCCGCGCTGGGCTTGCCGACGGTCAACCCGCCCATGCCGGCCGGCCTCGACACCTCGACCCGTGGCTCGGGCGAGCACCTCGGCGGTCGTGATGTCCTCGCCATGAAGGCGAAGGCGCTGTTCACGCCGACCGACAATTACGAGGCGCTGTTTACCTTCGAGCTGGTGCGCGACCGCTCCGACAGCCCGCCCGGCGTGAACGAGACCGTCGCCGTCGACCGCTTCGGCACCCAGTTCCTGCTGCCCCGCCTGGGCTTCATCGGCATCGCCGATGCCGGCGTCGGTGACAATCCGTTCAGCACCGGCATTTCCAACCAGAACACCCGCGCCCAGAACGTGGCGAAGGGGCATTCGGTGAATGTCGAGGGCTTCTACCTGAACCAGTCGATGGAATTCGACAGCTTCACCGTGAAGTCGATCACCGGCTACCGGATGATGGAAGAGACGCTGCCCAGCACCTATCCGGGTGAAGCGTTCAACAACCTGTTCGACAGCTCGCGCAATCTCGAGCGCAAGATGTTCCAGCAGGAACTGCGCATGGTCACCAATTTCGACGGCCCGTTCAATTTCGTCGCGGGCGGCCAGTACTTCATGGACAACATGCAGTTCCGCGCCTTCTCGTCGCAGGGCTTCCAGTCGCTGTACAACTTCCATCGCACCGGTCCGACGCTCGGCACCACGCCCAGCCCGGTCCAGTATTATGACGCGATGGGCAATCTGAACCTGAACCTGGATTACATCAACGATCCGACGGTGACCGGTTCCGAACAGTACCGTGACACCTATGCGGTGTATTTCGACTTCAATTACGACATCACGGACCGCCTGACGTTCAATGGCGGCGTGCGCTACACCTACGACAAGAAGAAGTTCGTGCGCTTCCATGACGGCAATGGCCCGTGCACGAGCGCGACGCAGCTCGAGTATCAGCGCTATCCGAACGACGACCCGAACACGCCTGGCGTCTATGAAGGCCCGTGTTTCGACAGCCGCTCGAACGCCATCAGCCGCGCCGGTCTGACCGCCAACGACGTCAATCCGCGCGAGAACCCGCTGCCCCTGTCGGCGTTCGGCCTGAACGTCAATACTCAGGACAGCTGGAAGCGCCTCACGTGGCGCGCCGTCGTCGACTACAAGGTCACCGACGAGATCATGACCTATGCCGGCTATTCGACCGGCTTCCTGGCCGGCGGCTTCACCGAGACCTGCTCGGGCGTCGCCACCTGCGTGCCGTTCAATCCGGAAAAGAACTGGAACATCGAAGCCGGCCTGAAGGCGGATCTGTTCGACCGCACGTTGCGGTTCAATCTCGCGGCCTTCTACACCCGCTATAACAACCTGCAGCGCAACCAGGTCGTGCCGTACATCAATTCGGTCGGCAACCTGGCCCAGGAAACCATCACCGTGAACGCCGGTGAGTCGGAATCCTACGGTCTCGAACTGGAAACCGTCTGGGTGCCGGTCGACAATGTGCGCGTCGATTTCACCATGGGTTACCTGAAGTCCAAGTACCTGGATTTCCAGACCGACTACATTCCGTCGGACGCGGTCCTGATCTCGCGCGGCCTGTGCACCGCGTCGCCCTGCTCGGCGAACGGCGTCCCGGGCGCGAACATCAACGGCAATCTGGACGATGGTACCCTGCTGACCGTGCCGTTCTCGCCCAAGTGGAACATTGGCATGGGCATCACCTATGACATGGATCTGGGCAACACCGGCACGCTGACCTGGAACGCCAACTTCCACTATCAGTCGAAGGCCGAATGGCAGGTGTTCAACAGCGAGAACACCCAGCTGCAGGAACGCTTCCTGCTCAACGCCAGCCTGACCTATCGCGATCTGGACGAACGTTACCGCGTGACCGTCTATGGCAAGAACCTGCTGAACGAAGTCTACCGCACCAACGCCAACTCGGTGGCCGGTCTGTGGAACTTCACCCAGTATGGCGCCCCGATCGAGTGGGGCATCGAAGCCGGCTTCTACTTCTAGTCATCCGTCGCGGAGGGGCGGGCAGCCTGCTCGCCCCTCTTCCGACAGGGGTGACGATAAAAGACATGCAAGCTTGGTGTTGCCGACAAGCCACACTGTTTGGATATCGGTGTCATAACAGTCATGCGTGAACGATTGAGCGTGACGTGACTGATTTTAACTGCTTATTCTCCCCTCCGTCTGAATAGCGTCCCGATCAACGGGCGCGAGCCAATACGGACCCGAAGGGGAGTTCAACGATGAGTGTGTCATTGCGACGCGCGCTATGCGCGTCGGTCGCCCTTACTATTGCCGGAGCCTGGGCGCCGGCTTACGCGCAGGACGCGGCCCCGGCCGCCGCCGCGCCGACGCAGCGCGCGGGACTTGAGACGGTCACCGTCTCGGGCACCAAGCGCGAAGAAGCGTCGCAGGACGTGCCGATCGCCATCTCGGCGATTTCCGAACAGCAGCTTGCCAACACCTTCCGCAGCGACGTGCTCGCCGTGTCCGACATGGCCGCGGGCGTGACGCTGGGCCAGATGGCCGGCTTCCGCGCCGTCGCGGGTGGTATCCGCGGCACCGGCCAGAACGGCATTCTGGTGACGCAGGACAGCTCGGTCGCCATCCTGGTCGACGAATTCGGCCTCAACAACGTGCAGGCGCAGTTCGTCGAACTGTTCGACGTCGAGCGGGTCGAGGTCTATCGCGGTCCGCAGGGCACCCTGTTCGGCAAGAACGCCACCGGCGGCGCGATCTCGATCGTGACCAAGCGTCCGGAAATGAACGAGTTCACCGGCGACGTCGAATTCCAGCTGGGCATGTTCGACAGCAACAACGGCAAGATCGCCAAGGGCAAGTTCGCGATCAACATTCCGGTTGTCGAAGACAAGCTGGCCCTGCGTATGACCGCCATCTACGACTATGATGACGGCTATATCACCAACAGCAAGTCGGCCGGCAGCTTCCCGAACCTGATCCCGCTGTACGGCGCATACGGTCTGCCGACCGTCAATCCGCCGCTTCCCCCGGAACTGGGCACCAACGCCACCGGCACCGGCGAGCGCGTGAACGGCACCGATGTGTTCGCGGGCAAGTTCAAGGCCCTGTTCACGCCGAACGACGTCTACGAAGCCTATTTCATCTGGGAAGTGCTGCGCGACCGGTCTGACTCGACCGCCAGCGTCAACGATTCCCCCGCGCTCGGCGCGATCGATCCCGACGCGGGCGTGCAGAACATGCTGCTGCCGCTGCTCGGCTTCCCGGGCATTGACACCACCGGTGACAGCCCGTGGGTGACCGGCGTGTCCAACCAGTGCGCCGGCAATAATCCGCGCGGCCTGTGCATCACCTCGGGCCACCGGGTCAACGTCGACGGCTACCATCTGCACCAGTCGCTGAATCTGGAAGACGTCAGCTTCAAGCTGATCACGGCCTACCGGAAGCAGAAGGAAATCCTGCCGAGCTCGTATCCGGGCGAAGCCTTCGTCAGCCTGTTCGACGCCACGCGTAACCTGGAGCGCGAGCAGATCCAGATCGAGTTGCGCGCCGCCACCAATTTCGACGGCCCGATCAACTTCATCGCCGGCGGCACCTATCAGGAAGACAACGTCGACATGCGGTCGTTCTCGACCGTCGGCCTGTCCTCGCTGCTGCCGCGCACGGATGCCCAGCTTGGCCGTCCCACCGTCGGTAATCCCTATCTGGACGATCGCGGCTTTGTGAACCTGGATCTGGACTACATCAACGATCCGGCCACGGGCGGCGCCAGCCAGGACCGCACGACCTATGCCTTCTACTTCGACGGCAACTGGGACATCACCGATCGCCTGCGCTTCACCGCCGGCGTCCGCTGGACCCTGGACAAGAAGTCGTTCTTCCGCCGGGCCAACCCGGGCGGCGAGTGCAACCAGTACACCAAGGCCAAGGATCAGCGTTTCGTCGATGTCGACAACAACGTCAACACCCCGGCCGTCTGCTTCGACACCCGCTCCAACGCCATCTCGCGTGGCGGTCTGACGGCTTCGGATATCGATCCGCGCCAGATCCCGCTGCCGGATGAGCAGTTCGATCTGGTCGTCAACACCAATGACAGCTGGGACAAGATCACCTATCGCGGCGTCCTGGACTACAAGGTCACCGACGAAGCCCTGATCTATGCCAGCTATGCCACCGGCTTCATCTCCGGCGGTTACACCGAAACCTGCTCGAGCGTCCGCACCTGCGTGCCGTTCCAGCCGGAAAACAACTGGAACGCCGAACTCGGCCTGAAGGCGCGCTGGTTCGACAACACCCTGCAGACCAACATCGCGGCGTTCTACACCGTCTATTCCGACCTGATCCGTTCCCAGGTGGTGCCGTTCACCGACTTCGCCGGCAACACCACCCAGGAAACCATCAACGTCAACGCCGGCAAGTCCCGCGTAATCGGTCTCGAAGCCGAAATCAACTGGATGCCGACCGACAATCTGCGCGTCGACCTGTCGGCCGCCTATCTGAACCACAAGTACAAAGAGTTCCTTCTTGACCGTAACGGCGACGGCGACACGCTCGACGCCAACGAAAATCTGGTCGACTACAAGGTGCCGTTCTCGCCGAAGTGGAAGATCGGTGGCTCGATCACCTATGACGTCATCCTGGGCGATGCCGGTGTCCTGAGCCTGAACACCAGCGCCAACTACCAGTCTGAAGCCGAAATGGCCGTGTTCAACTCGCTGAACACCCAGATGGAATCCCGCTTCCTGTGGGATGCCGCAGCGACCTGGCGCGACGCCAACGAGCGTTACCGTGTGACGGCCTTCGTGAAGAACATCCTAAACGAAGAGCACCGTATCGGTTCCAACTCGGTGGCCGGCCTGTGGAACATGACCATCTACGGTCGTCCGCGGACCTACGGCGTCGAAGTGGGCTTCCACTTCTAACGCACGACTTAAACCCTCACCGGTTATAGCGGGCGCTTCGGCGCCCGCTTTTTTTTGCTGTGGCGGGATCGACACAAAACCCTGAAAAAAGACCGTCAGGCGTGAATTTATCGTGACAATCTAAAAACCGCCCGTAAGGTTTTATGAAACGGATCCGCGAATGGGGTCGCGATCCGATCATATGGGGAGGATTCACGCGATGATTGCGACCAAGGGATTGATCCGTCTATCGACGGCGGCCTTGCTGGCCGGCGTGTTCACGGGGGCCGTCAGCGCCCAGGACGCCGCGCCGCCACCACCGCCGCCGCCCGAGGCGGGACGGGCGCAGCTGGAGACGGTCTATACCTCGGCCACGCGCCAATCGACCGACGTGCAGACCACGTCCATCGCGGTGACGTCCATCTCGCCGGCTGAAATCGAAACCCGGTTCGTGCAGGACATCCGGGGGATCGCCGATCTCTCGCCCAACGTGACCATCCAGCAGGTGACCGGCTTCAACGCGGCGGCGATCGGCATCCGGGGCACGGGCACCAACGACATCATCACCTCCATCGATTCCGCGGTGGGCGTCGTCGTCGATGATTTCGCCCTGGTGCACACGCAGGGCCAGCTGCTCGATCCATTCGACGTGGAATCCATCGAAATCCTGCGCGGACCGCAAGGCACCCTGTTCGGCAAGAACACCACGGGCGGCGTTGTCGTGGTGCGCACCACCCGGCCCAAGCTCAATGAGTTTGGCGGCAAGCTGCAGCTCCGGGGCGGCAATCTGGGCATGCTGGAAGGTCGCGGCGCCGTCAATATCCCGCTGGTTCAGGACAAGCTCGCGGCCCGCGTCGTCGCCATGTACCAGACCGACAGCGGTCAGTACACCAACGACAAGGTCAGCCAGGTCTACGGCGTCAATGGCGGTCCGACGCCGTTCGGGCGTCCGGTCAATGGCGACGGCCGCCGTGTGGATGGCAAGAACGTCTTCTTCGGCCGCGGCAAGCTGCTGTTCACGCCGAGCGACAATTACGAAATCCTGGCGTCGTTCGAAATCCTGCGGGACCGGTCCGATACGGTACCGGGCATCAACGAGACGCCGTCCAACGGTCAGCTCGACAAGTTCGGCATTCCCCGTGGCTTTCTGTTCAACGCCATCGGCTTTCCCGGCATCCAGCAGACCTGTGCCGAGCTGACCCAGAAGTGCATCCTCAGCACCGGCGTCAGCTTTCGCGATGACGGCCTGCGCATGGAGCGCGGTCACCGCATGGACGTGATGGGCGGCTACCTCCAGCAGAAACTGGACATGGACACGCTGACGGCCGAGCTGTTCCTCGGTTACCGGAAGCAAAAGGAACGGCTGCCCAGCACCTATGCGGGCGAGGCGTTCCCGTCGCTGTTCGACGCGACGCGGCATCTCGAACGCGAGCAGATGCAGGCCGAGTTGCGGCTGACGTCCAGCTTCGACAGTCCTTTCAATTTCATCGCCGGCGCCGCCTACTACATCAACAATCTCGACTGGCGCTCGATCAGCTATGTGGGTTTCACCTCGGTGCCGTTCCTGAATCCGGCCTGCGATATCGAGAATCCGGCGGGCGATCCTGACTGCGTGGCGCTCGATCCCAGTTTCGCGTCCATCGACCGCGCGAACTTCACGCCGCTGCATCAGGACGCCGACGCGCTCGGCATCTATGCGGAGTTCTACTACGACATCACCGAGCGGCTTAAGCTGACCGCCGGCGTGCGCTATTCCTACGAGAAGAAGAAGTTCCTCACCTATAACGGCGCGGCCCTGACGCCGGACGAAGCCGACCTGTTCCGCCGCGACAATGGCGGCACGGCCCTCGAGGAGATCCTGACCCAAGGCGCCACGCCCGACAATCCCGGCCGCTTCAACTTCGTCTATGGCGACCAGAAATCGTGGGACAATTTCACCTTCAAGGGCGTCCTCGGCTACACCGCCGATGACAGCAACTTCTTCTACGCCAGCTTCAATCAGGGCTTCAAATCGGGCAGCTTCGTCGAAACCTGTACCTCGCTCGGCACCTGCCAGCCGTTCGAGGAAGAGACCGCCAACTCGTTCGAGGTCGGCTACAAGGGCGACATGTTCGACAACACGCTGCGCCTGAACCTTGCCTTGTTCTATACCAAGATCAAGAACGTGGTCCGGTCGCAGGTTGTCCAGATCATCAATGAATTCGGTCTTCCCGACCAGGAAACCCAGTTCCGCAACATCGCCGGCCAGCGCAACTGGGGCGTCGAGGCGGAAATGAACTGGCTCGCGACCGACAATCTGCGCTTCAGCGCCACCGCCGCGTATCTGAACGCGGAATACACCGAGTTCCTCACCGACGTGAACGGCAGCGATCCGATCAGCACGACCATGCCGGAGTGCATGAATGTCGACGGCCTGAACGACGACGCCAAATGTCTCGGCATCAAGCCGAACTTCGCCCCGAAATGGCAGCTTGGCGCGACGGTCAATTACGACATGCCGCTGGGCAACAACGGCGCGCTGAACTGGAACGCCAGCGTTCACTGGAGCCCGGAATACGAGTTCACGGTCTTCAACTCGGACTACACGCAGGCCCAGGAGCGCACCCTGGTCAACGCCAGCGTCACCTATGTCGAGCCGGAGGAACGGTGGCGGCTGTCGCTGTTCGTCAAGAACCTGCTCAATGAAACCTACCGGACCGGCGGCAACTCGGTGGCGGGGCTCTGGAACTTCACCAATTACGGCCAGACACGCCGCTGGGGAGCGGAGTTGAATATCAACTTCTAGGCGGGGGACAATCCGCGACGGCAGGCGGGCGCTTCGGCGCCCGCTTTTCATTCCGGCTCGGACGACGGCGCGTGCGACATAAAAGCAACAATGAATGTAAAAAGCAGATGTGACTGCTTTCTGTAATGACTGGTCCAGTTTTACCTCGTATCTTCCGCCTTTGGAAACGGTACCGCCGGGTAACGGGCGGGCCGTGGGAAGTGAACCCTGGGGAGGTCTCATGAAACAATCGTTCAGACAAACCGTCAGTGCGTATGCACTCGCCGCCGCCATGGGCGTGACGCTCGTGGCCGCCGGCCAGGCGCATGCGCAGTCAGCGCCGGCCGCCGCGCCGCCGGGCGCCGCCGCGCCGCGCACCGGTCTCGAAAGCGTGACCGTGTCCGGCACCAAGCGCGACGAAGCGTCGCAGGACGTGCCGATCGCCATCTCGGCGATCTCGGACCAGCAGCTCGCCAACACGTTCCGCAACGACGTGCTCGCCGTGTCCGACATGTCGCCGGGCGTCGCGCTCGGCCAGCTCGCCGGCTTCCGCGCCATCGCCGGTGGTATTCGCGGTACGGGCCAGAACTCGATCCTGGTGACCCAGGACAGTTCGGTGCCGATCATCGTCGATGAATTCGGCCTCAATCACGTGCAGTCGCAATTCGTCGAACTGTTCGACGTGGACCGCATCGAGGTGTACCGCGGCCCGCAGGGTACCCTGTTCGGCAAGAACTCCACTGGCGGCGCGATCTATATCGTGACCAAGCGTCCGGAGATGAACGAGTTCAGCGGCAAGGTCGAGTTGCAGCTGGGCATGTTCGACAGCAACAATGGCAAGATCGCCAAGGGCAAGCTGGCCCTCAACATTCCCGTCGTCGAAGACAAGCTGGCGATCCGCATGGTCGGCATCTACGACTACGATGACGGCTATATCAAGAACAGCCACGTCGCCAGCGGCTTCCCGAACTTCGTGCCGCTCTATGGCGCCTATGGCCTGCCGGTGGTCAATCCGCCGCTGCCGCCCGAGCTCAACACCAACGCGGCCGGTTCCGGCGAGAACCTGAACGGCACCGACGTGTTCGCCGGCAAGTTCAAGGTCCTGTTCACGCCGACCGACAACTACGAAGCCTACTTCATCCTCGAGGCCCTGCGCGACCGCTCCGACTCGGTGCCGAGCGTCAATGACTCACCCGTTCTCGGCGCCATCGACCCGGATGCCGGCCCGCAGAACATGCTGATGCCGCTGCTCGGGTTCAATGGCCGTGACGCGACGGGCGAAAGCCCCTGGGTCACCGCCGTCACCAACCAGTGCGCGGGTAACAACCCGTCGGGCCTGTGCATTCCCTCGGGCCACCGCGTCAGCGCCATGGGGTACAATCTGCAACAGAACCTGGATCTGGACGTCGTCAGCTTCAAGCTGATCACGGCCTACCGGAAGCAGAAGGAAATCCTGCCCAGCACTTATCCGGGCGAGGCGTTCAACAGCCTGTTCGATGCCACCCGCAATCTTGTGCGCGAGCAGATCCAGATCGAGTTGCGCGCCGCCACCAATTTCGACGGCCCGATCAACTTCATCGCCGGTGGCACCTATCAGGAAGACAACGTGAAGATGTTGTCCTACTCCACCGTCGGCTTGTCCTCTTTGCTGCCGCGCACGGATGCCCAGCTTGGCCGCCCGACGGTCGGCAATCCCTATCTGGATGACCGTGGCTTCATCAATCTGGATCTGGACTACATCAACGATCCTGCCACGGGCGGAGCCGACCAAGACCGGTCCACCTATGCCTTCTACTTCGACGGCAACTGGGACATCACCGATCGCCTGCGCTTCACGGCCGGCCTGCGCTGGACTCTGGACAAGAAGTCGTTCTTCCGCCGCGCGAATGCGGGTGGTGTCTGCAATCAGTACACCAAGCCCAAGGACCAGCGGCTTGTCGACACCGACAACAACGTCAACACGCCTCCCGTCTGCTTCGACACCCGCTCGAACGCCGTATCGCGCGCTGGCCTGACCGCCGCCGACCTCGACCCGCGCAACCTGCCGCTGCCGAACTCGGCCTACGCCCTGGTGGTGGACACGAGCGATGAGTGGGACAAGATCACCTGGCGCGCCGTTGTCGACTACAAGGTCACCGACGAAGCCATGGTCTATGCCAGCTACTCGACGGGCTTCATCTCGGGCGGCTTCACCGAGACCTGTTCCAGCCCGACGACCTGCGTCGCGTTCCAGCCGGAAAACAACTGGAGCGCCGAACTGGGTCTGAAATCGCGTTGGTTCGACAACACGGTGCAGGCCAATTTGACCGCGTTCTACACCGTCTACTCCGACCTGATCCGTTCCCAGGTGGTGCCGTTCACCGACTTCGCCGGCAACACCACCCAGGAAACCATCAACGTCAACGCCGGCAAGTCGCGCAATCTGGGCGTCGAGGCGGAACTGCAGTTCCAGCCCACCGACCAGCTGCGCATCGATCTGTCCATCGCCTACCAGGACCATAAGTACAAGGAGTTCTTCCTGGACCGTAATGGCGATGGCGACACGCTCGACGGTAACGAGAACCTGACCGACTACACGGTGCCCTATTCGCCGAAGTGGAAGATCGGCGGCTCGGTCACCTATGACGTCGTTCTCGGCAATGCGGGCGTCCTGACCCTGAACACCACCGGCAACTATCAGTCGGAAGCCGAAATGGCGGTGTTCAACTCGCTGAACACCCAGATGACCGAACGCTTCCTGTGGGATGCCTCGGCCAGCTGGCAGGATGTGAACGAGCGCTACCGCGTCACCCTGTTCGCCAAGAACATCCTGAACGAAAAGTACCGGCTCGGCTCCAACTCGGTGGCCGGTCTCTGGAACATGACCATCTATGGCAAGCCGCGCACCTACGGTATCGAGCTCGGCTTCAACTTCTAGTCGACGGGTACAACCCAAGAACCTGGCGGGCGCTGCGGCGCCCGCTTTTTTTTGTGAAGATGCCGGGGCCGGAACAACATTCACGTACAACTTTTCAGCACGGGAAAAGTCGCGTACAAGGTGGGGCGGGTCGGTCCGGGGGCCGCCTGTTCCACTTTTTCGCCCTGTCCTTGGCAGGGCCGTGTTGTAGGCGGGGTTCCATGCAAGACTCTGAGAGCGTGCGGCCGGGAGAGCCGCCATGGCCGAATCCGGCCTATGCGTGGTACGTGGTCATCGTCCTGTTCATCGGTGCGATCGTGTCGTTCCTGGACCGGCAGATCATCGCGATCATGGTCAGCGACATCAAACTGGACCTCGGCCTGTCGGATTTTGAGATCGGCCTCTTGCAGGGTCCGCCCTTCGGCATCTTCTATGCCCTGATGTCCATCCCGATCGCCCTGGCGGCGGACCAGTTCAACCGGCGCAACATCATCGCGATCGGCGTGACCTTCTGGAGCCTGGCCACCGCCGCGTGCGGCTTCGCGGGCCATTTCTGGCATCTGTTCCTGGCCCGCATCAGCGTCGGCGTCGGCGAAGCGACCCTCAGCCCGTCGGCCTATTCCATCATCAGCGACTATTTTCCCAAGTCCAAGCTGGCCATGGCGATGAGCGTGTTCACCATGGGCAATCTGACCGGCGTCGGTCTTGCCATGGTGCTCGGCAGCGCGTTGCTCGCCGCGCTGAATGCCATCGGCCCGACCGACCTTCCGCTGCTGGGCACCATGCGTCCCTGGCAACTGGCGTTCGTCGCGGTCGGTCTGCCGGGACTGCTGCTGGCCCTTCTCGTGTTGACCATCCGCGAGCCTTATCGTCGTGGCCGGACGGTCAGTGATGAAACACAGGGCGGAAAAGCGCAACTCGCGGATTTCATCGCCTTCCTGCGAAGCCATTCGGCGACCTTCGGTCATCTGCTGGTCAGCTTCACCATCCTGGTGCTGATCGCCTACGCCAACTTCGCCTGGGTCGTGCAGTTCTTCGTGCGCTCCTTCGGGACGACCCAGACGGAAGCCGGCATGTGGTATGGCACCATCGTGCTGATCTTCGGCACCATGGGCGCCTTCTTCGGCGGCTGGCTGTCGAACCGGCTGATGCGCGCGGGCTATGTTGACGCGCCTTTCCGCGCCTCGCTCATCTGCACGCTGCCGCTCGCCGTATGTGCCTTCTTCGCGTTCGTGGTCGCGCCGGATTCCTGGTGGGCGCTGGTCGCGCTGGCGCCCTGCCAGTTTCTCGGCGCCGTGCCAGCCGGTCTGGCGGGCACCGCGATGATGTCGATCACGCCGAACCAGATGCGCGCCAAGGCGGCGTCGGTCTATCTGTTCTTCAGCAATATCGTCGGCATCAGCCTGGGATCGACCATGGTCGGCTTCCTGACGACGCATGTCTTCCGGGACGACAGCCGGCTGGGACACGCGCTCGCCATCATCAATTGCGGCGGCGCGCCCATCGCGGCGCTGATCATCTTCCTCGGGATGAAGCACTATCGCGCCAGCCTGCTGCATGTGGAGGAACTGACGGCCCGGCAGATGCAGGCGGCCGGCTGATGCCTACTCGGCGGCGGACGTGGCGGGCTTGCGGACGCGCGGCCTTGGCGGGGAAGGTGGGACCATGGCGGCCTTGAGCTCGTCGAAGGCATCGCGGAAGCAGCTCATGTAGAATTCCGGATCGGGCATCATGTCCCGGTCCGAGATGGCCGTGATGGTCAGCTTGCCGTCATAGCTCAGGATGGTGTGGAACAGGCCCAAGCCGTCCTGCACGATACCCAGCCCGTACTGATTCACCAGCCGCGCGCCGGCGAAGTATAGCGGATGCTGTGGGCCAGGGACGTTGGTCATGACGGTGTTGAACAGCGGCCGCCCGCCATTCGCCAGGCGCATCTGGGCGAGAAACTGGGCCGCGACGCCGTTGGTGGTGGCCGGCAGCAATTGCTGGAAATCGGTCAGCAGGCGCGCGCCGATCGCATTGGTCAGCGCCTTGGAATTGGACGTCGAGGCGCGGACAGCCTCCAGCCGTTGACGCGGATCGGCGATATGGGTGCCGAGCGACGCCAGCATCGCTGTGACTTCATTGCCGGTGGTCATCGCCGTGGCCGCCCGCGTCCGAACCGAAATGGGCGCCATGGTGATCAGCGGTTCGTCCGGGAGCTCGTTCTTGGCCAGCAGGTAACGGCGCAGCGCACCGCCGCCGAGCGCCAGAACCACGTCGTTGATGGTCGCGCCGGGAAGCGCATCCTTGATGGCGCGGAGATCCGCCAGGTCGAAGCTGATGCCATTGAAGACACGTCGACCGGAAATCTCCCGGTTGAACCGGGTCGATGGCACTTGGCCGGCGGGCAAATCCATCCGCAGGTTTTCCTCGCCAAGGGTGAGGAAGTAGCGCGCCGAGGCGGGCACGGACTCGGCCATCAGCTTGAGGAGGCGCATGGGCTGCGCCAGATTGTTCATATGCGCCCGGCCGAGCAATTCCATGGGCGTGGGCTCCGTCTCGGGAGTCCAAGGCTCGGGCGTGCCGAGGCGCAGGCCCGGCTCGGTCTCGTGGATCGCCGTATTCATGGAGACGGACGAGACGCCGTCGATCGCCGCATGATGCAGCTTGGTGACGATGGCGAAGCTGCCGGGCGGCAGTCCCTCCACATTGTCGAGTCCCTCGATCACGTCCATGGTCCAGAGCGGCCGGCTCAAATCGAGCGGGCGGTCATGCAAACGCGAGACGAGAATGCATAATTGCCGCCAGTCGCCCGGCTTTGGCAGGGCGAGATGACGGACGTGATATTCGATATCGAACCGGGAATCGTCGACCCAGTAAGGGTGGTCCAGATTCAGCGGTACGTTGGCCAGCTTCTGCCGATATCTGGGCCCCTTGTGAATATGGGATTCCAGATATCGCAGGATTTGCCGGAACCGCAGCATCCCGCCCGGCACGGTGGACTGATCGTAGATGTACAGTCCACCGATGTGGTTGGCGACGCGCTCGTTCTCGGTATACAGGAACGAGGCGTCGAGCGGGCTGAGCTGTTCCATGGCTGGAGGACAGTCGGCCGAAAGTTACTTCTTCGCGACGGCCTGCAGTTCGGACATGCTGTCCTGGAAGCGGCGGCCGATGACGCCCCAAGCTTCGGTCTGCGACTTGCCGGCCAGCTCGGCCAGTTCCTTCATATTGGACACCGACTTCTCGAACGCGCCGCGGGCCATTTCGACCGGCTTGGCGAACACATCGGCGCCGCCGCCGGCGGTGATGGTCTTGGCGGTTTCCTGGAAGTCGCTCATGGCTTCGGCGGCCAGCTCCTGCTGACGCTTGGCGACGGCCTGCATGCCTTCGAGCGCGATGCGGTTGGCTTCGGTGAGAGCCGCGAAGTTCGCCTGGCCCGTCTTCATGACACTATCCATGTCGAACTTGGGCATGGCGCCCATGTTGAACGACGGCATGCCACCCGCGAACTGGGTGAAGCTCTTGGTCATGTTCTCGAAGGCTTCGGTGAACGGGTTGGTCTGGGACATCAGTGCTCTCCTCGGGAAACGTGCTGGTCAGCGGCATTTTCGTAACGGGCCCGCTTTGTTGCAGTGCAATATAACGATGAAGGCGGATTTTGCAACCGCAAAAAGCATGCCTGTCCGCGGACACCAGCGGGGGCACTAATCGCGTGCTTGATTGTTAGTGACGTGACGACCCGTAAATACCGTCTATAGTGACTGACACAGGACAACCGTCCATTCGGCAAGGACGGGACGAGGACAACGAATGAACGCCAACGCGCACAAGATGCCTCATGCCGGCCACTACGATCCTCCGGCAGCGGTCTGGTCCATGCTCGAGCCGGCCCGGGCCCTCATGGAATTCGGAATGTTGCCGTTCGCCGCGGCCTGCCTGGGGCAGGCACCGCGCGGTGACGGCCATCCGGTCATGGTGATCCCCGGTTTCATGGGCACGGACAACTCGACGGCCGTGCTCCGGACCTATCTCTCGACGCTGGGTTACGAGGTCTATCCCTGGGCGCTGGGCCGGAACTTCGGCCCGCGAGGCGACACGGAACAGCGGATGGTGGAACGCGCCAATCATCTGGCCGCGACCCACGGCCGGAAGGTCAGCCTTGTCGGCTGGAGCCTGGGAGGCATCTTTGCCCGGCAGATCGCGCGGGACATTCCCGACGCGGTCCGTCAGGTCATCACCATGGGCAGCCCTTTCGGCAGCGCCGGAATGGGCGGCACCAACAAGGAAATCGCCGAGCTTTACGAGATGTTGTCGGGCGACATGGTCGCTCACGCGGACGAGCACGTGAAGCAGCGCCACAGCGCGCGTCCTCCCGTTCCGTGTACCGCGATCTACTCGAAGACGGACGGCGTCGCGGTGTGGCAGGTCTGTTCGGAGGAGGATGGTCCCGACACGGATAATATCGAGGTGTTCGGCAGCCATACCGGTCTCGGCTTCAATGCCTTCGTGCTCTATGCGGTGGCCGACCGCCTGGCCCAGGCGGAAGGTCACTGGGCGGCGTTCGACCGCAGCGGTCCCAAGGCGCTCTTCTACCGTTAGCCCAAGAACCGCTGTCTCCCGTTCCTCGCTCTGTTATGGTGCCTGCCGTAACGTCGAGGGGAGGGAAAGACATGAGCAATCCAGCGAACCGCCAATGGGTACTGGCACGGCGTCCTGAGGGGATGATCTCCGTTGATGATTTCGCGCCCGCGACGAGCGATATCGCCGAGCCGCTGGATGGCCAGCTCGTCGTAAAGGTCACCCATATCGCCTATGAGCCCGCCATGCGCGGCTGGGTGCGCGAAATTCCTGGGCACGGGGCCAACCTGCCGATCGGCGGGGTCATGAAGGCCTCGGGTGTGGGCGAGGTCGTCGCTTCCCGTCATCCCGAGTTTCAGCCCGGCGACAAGGTATCCGGCATGTTCGGCTGGCAGCAATATGCCGTGGTCGATGCGGTGGGCCAGTTGTTGCCCGTGCAGAAGATGCCTGCGGGGGTGACCGAGGAAATGGCGCTCAGCGTCCTAGGCATCACCGGCCTGACCGCCTATTTCGGCATGCTCGACGTCGGCAAGCCGCGCGCCGGCGACACGGTGGTGGTCTCCGGCGCGGCGGGCGCGACCGGCTCCATCGCCGGGCAGATCGCGCGGATCGCCGGGTGTCGGGTGATTGGCATCGCCGGCGGCGCCGAGAAATGCGCCTGGCTGACCGACGAGGCGGGCTTCGATGCCGCCATCGACTACAAGAACGAGGATGTCTCCGCTCGGCTGCAGGCACTGGCGCCCAAGGGCATCAACGTCTTCTACGACAATGTGGGCGGTGCGATTCTCGAAGCGGCGCTGGACAACATCGCGATCGGCAGCCGCATCGTCATCTGTGGCGGCATTTCGGGCTACAACGTCGCCGACGACGCCGCTGTCGGCCCGCGCAACTACATGCGCATCGTCAACAGCCCCTCGACCATGAGCGGCTTCCTACTGGGCCAGTTTTCGGCCCGCTTCGACGAGGCGCGCGAGCAGCTCGGCGCCTGGGCGCGCGAGGGCAAGATCCGCTTCTCGGTGGATGTGCAGGAAGGATTCGACAACGTGCCCGCCACCTTGCTGCGGCTGTTCCATGGCCAGAATCTCGGCAAGCAGCTCTGCCGCATCGCGTGAACCGCGCCAAACCCGCCGACGTATAGAGCGCCATGACCGATACCGCCCACAAACCATCCGGCCATCCGCCCGTCGCCTCCGGGCGCATCGGCGTTCTTCTCGTCAATCTGGGAACACCGGATGCACCCACGCCTTCGGCGGTGCGGCGCTATCTGCGGGAGTTTCTCAGCGACCGGCGCATCATCGAAACCCATCCGGCGATCTGGCAGCCGATCCTCAATCTCTTCATCCTGCCGTTCCGGCCGCAGAAAACCGCCAAGGCCTACCAGCTTGTCTGGCGTGACGATGATGATGGCTCGCCCCTGCGGCATTTCACGCGCACCCAGACCGAAGCCTTGGGCCACCTGATCGGCCAGCGTCGAGGCGACGTGATCGTCGATTGGGCCATGCGCTACGGCACGCCGTCGGTGGCGGACAGGCTCAAGGCCTTGCGTGACCAGGGCTGCGACCGCATTCTCGCGCTGGCGCTCTATCCGCAGTATAGCGGCACGACGACAGCCTCGGCCTATGATGCGGTGTTCTCGGCGCTGCAGGGCATGCGCTGGCAGCCGGCGCTGCGCACCGCGCCGCCCTTCCATGACGATCCGGCCTATATCGACGCGCTGGCGTGCGGCATCGAGGCCCATCTGACGGCGCTGCCCTGGACGCCCGATGCGGTGATCGCGTCCTATCACGGTATTCCGAAGAAGTATTTCGACGCGGGCGATCCCTATTACTGCCACTGCGCCAAGACCACGCGGCTTCTGCGCGAGCGGCTCGGCTGGAGCGAGGATCGGCTGCTCATGACGTTCCAGTCCCGCTTCGGCCCCATGGAATGGCTCCAGCCCTACACCGACGAAACCCTGGCCGCCCTGCCGGGCCAGGGCGTCAAGCGCATCGCCATCGTCTCGCCGGCCTTCCTCGCCGACTGTCTGGAAACGCTCGAGGAGATGGCCGAGCGCGGCCGCCACATCTTTCTCGAGGCCGGCGGCGAGGCGTTCAGCTACATCCCCTGCCTCAACGACACGCCGCCAGCCATCGACGTGCTGAATGGACTCGTCGAGCGCGAACTGGGCGGGTGGCTTTAGCGGCAGATACCGCCCCACTCTGATGCCGGATGCGCCCCTCCGCCACTTCCGCTAGGATCAGGGAACAAGGTAGCGCGTTTGAGGGGGCTCGATGGCGCAGGAGCAGGCCGGCGAAGGCCGGTGGTTCTATTTTTCCATGGCCGTTCTGTCGGCGGCGATCATCTTCGCCGGCTTCGCGCCGTCCTATTACCTCAAGAATGTCTTCCAGGCCCCGCCGCCGCTGTCACCGCTGACATCCCTGCATGGTATCGTGTTCACGGCGTGGACGCTGCTGTCCGTGCTCCAGACGGGGCTGATCGCCGTCAATCGCCCCGGTCTCCACCGAAATCTCGGCATTCTTGGCGCGGTCCTGTTCGGCGTGGTCATTGCCGTCGGGGTGACCACGGCCATCGTCGCCGGACAATTGGGGCACGTGCCGCCGGGCGCGCCGCCGCCGCTGGTCTTCATGGCCCTGCCGCTCGTGGCCATGACGGGCGTTACGATTCTGGTGCTCATCGCGCTCGCGAACCGGTCGCGGCCCGGCGTGCACAAGCGCCTGATGCTGGCCGGCTTCTTCCTGATGACCGCGCCGGCTCTGCACCGGCTCAGCCTCGGCGCGGGTTACGTGGAGGCCGGAACGTGGGTGTCGCTGATCGGGCCGGACCTGCTGCTGCTCGGCGCCGCTTTGTATGATCTCGTTTCCCGCCGCCGCATCCACCCAGCCTATCTGTGCAGTGCACTGATCTACGCGGCCCTGAACGTGGCGGTGATCTGGGCATTTTCGAGCCCGTCCTGGCTCGCGTTCGCGACGCGTCTGGTGGGCGGCTCCTCTTGACACACCCCGGCACCTGACCCAAAACCGTCGCAACGGAAACACGCCGGGGCGATCATGAACGTCGAAAATCCGCTCGCTGGCCAGACCATGGACGAGACGCTGCGCGCCGCCATCGAGAGCGGATTCGGCTGGTCCGTGGCGCGTCAGCACCCCGAGGGCTACTGGGTCGGCAAGCTGCAGACCAATTCCTGCATGGAAGCCGAGTGGATTCTGGCGCTGCATTTCCTCGGCCTGCACGATCATCCGCGCCGGGCCGGACTGGTGCGCTCGCTGCTGCGCGAGCAGCGGGCGGATGGGTCATGGGGCATCTATCACGGCGCATCCGCCGGCGACATCAATGCCACGGTGGAGAGTTACGCCGCGCTGCGATCCGTCGGCATGGCGGCGGACGATCCGGTTCTCGCCACGGCACGCGCGTGGATTTTCCAGCGCGGCGGTCTGCGCAACGTACGCGTGTTCACCCGCTACTGGCTGGCCCTGATCGGCGAATGGCCGTGGGAGAGCACGCCCAACATCCCGCCGGAAGTCATCCGCTTTCCCCTGTGGTTTCCCTTCAACATCTATAATTTCGCGTCATGGGCGCGCGCCACCCTGATGCCCATCGCCGTGCTGTCGGCGCGCCGCCCGGTGCGTCCACTCGCCGATGGTAATCGCCTGGACGAGTTGTTTCCCGAAGGGCGTGAAGGCTTCGACTATTCCCTCCCCAAGGTGATCAGGCCCTTCACCTGGGAACAGTTCTTCATGACCACGGACAGGATCCTGCACTGGGCCCAGTCGCGCCGTGCGGTGCCGGGGCGCGAGGCGGCCATTGCCCGCGTGATGGAATGGATCGTCAAGCATCAGGACGCGGATGGCGCCTGGGGCGGCATCCAGCCGCCGTGGATCTACAGCCTGATGGCGCTGCAGATCGAGGGCTATCCCATGGGCCATCCGGTCATCGCCAAGGGACTGGACGCGTTGCACGATCCGCGGTGGTCTTATGAGGTGGATGGTGCCGTTTACATCCAGGCGTCCGTTTCACCCGTGTGGGACACGGTGCTGACCTTGCTCGCCATGGACGATTGCGAGGTTCAGGAGGAGCACGCCGAGGCGGTCGACAAGGCGATCGGCTGGCTGCTGGACAATGAGGTGCGCCACTACGGCGACTGGGCGCGAAAGGTCAGGGGCGTGGCGCCGGGCGGCTGGGCGTTCGAATACGCCAACCAGTTCTATCCCGACGTGGACGACACGGCCGTGGCACTGATCGTGCTGGCCAAGCATCGGCAAGACCCCAAATGGCGGGCGCGGGGCATCGACGGCGTCATCGAACGGGCCGTGAACTGGGTGCTCGCCATGCAATGCTCGGCGGGGGGCTGGGCCGCGTTCGACCGCGACAATGACGCCCAGATCCTCACCCGCATCCCGTTCAGCGATTTCGGCGAGGCGCTCGATCCGCCCAGCGTCGACGTCACCGCCCATGTGCTCGAGGCGCTCGGCGCGCTGGGCTATGACAGGCATCATCCGGCAATAGCGCGCGGCGTCGCCTTCCTGCGCAAGGAGCAGGAAAGGGACGGCAGCTGGTGGGGGCGCTGGGGCGTCAACTACATCTACGGCACGTCGGCCGCGCTGCCGGCGCTCAAGGCCGTGGGCGAGGACATGCGCGACGATCACGTGCTGCGAGCGGCCGATTGGATCGCCGCGCACCAGAACGCCGATGGCGGCTGGGGCGAAACCTGCGGGTCCTACATGGACCGTTCGCTGGCGGGCAAGGGCGACAGCACGGCGTCGCAGACCGCCTGGGCGCTCATGTCGCTATTGGCGGTGGGACGGCCGCAGGATCGCGCCGTGGTATGGAAGGGGCTCGGCTTCCTCACGTCGCGTCAGCAGGATGGCACCTGGGACGAGGCGGAATATACCGGCACTGGGTTTCCGGGTTATGGCCTGGGGCGGCCCATCGATCTCGCCGACGGTGCCGAGGAGGCCCTGGGGCAATCCGTCGAACTCAGCCGCGGCTTCATGATCAATTACAACCTGTACCGCCACTATTTCCCGCTCATGGCCATGGGCCGGGCGCGGAACTATCTGGCCCGGCTGGGAAACGAGCCGGAATAACATCCAGCGGACAAAAAAACGGCCTCGGAATCGAGGCAGTTTGGTAGTCGAACTTCTCAAATGACGCGCTAATGCCGGCTGTCCGGCCCGAGGCCTGCGGTCGGAGGGCTCATCACGATGAGACCCTCCTTGCAGGTCTTCGGCGAATTAGCCGAGGATCTTCAGTTCTTCAGCTGAGCTCTTGCCGTTGCGGCCACGCGTCAGTTCGTAAGAGACCTTCTGGCCCTCATTCAGGCCAGAAAGGCCGGCCCGCTCGACGGCGGAGATATGGACGAAGGCGTCGGCCGAACCATCGTCCGGCTGGATGAAGCCATAGCCCTTGGTCGCATTGAACCACTTCACGGTTCCGTTGGTCATAGATAGTGCTTCCTTAATGATGACGTAACGACCGGGCGCGCCAACGGCACGCTCGGCTTTTCAGCTCGCTGAAGTCCTGGGAGTCGATAGCTATGTCGGCGACGAAGCATACGCCGGGCCTTAGGTCACTGATCTTGCGGATATAATCCCGGACACGCAAGAATACAACCCAAAACGAGCCGTTTCCAATGCCGTGCTCCGGACCACAAATGGCCCGGAGCCTCGGTTTATCGGGTATCAGGCCGCCTGCTGCATCGGGGAGCGGCGCGGGCGGCGACGACGACGCGCGGCACCGGATTTGGCGTCGCCCGTGCGTCCGTCGGCCTGCTGGCCCTCTGCTGGCCGGCCTTCGCCGTGACGGCTTTCCTGCGGCCGGCCACCGCGACCGCGCGGCGCCTGCGTGCGCGGACGGTTGCGGCCATTCTCCGGCGGGCTCTCGCCCGTGTCGCGGGGCGTTTCGCCGACGACGCTGAGCGTCACGCGGGTCAGTTTCTCGATGCCGCGCAGATAGGCGCGCTCGGTCGGGTCGCAGAACGCGATGGCGATGCCCTCGGCGCCGGCGCGCGCGGTGCGGCCGATGCGGTGGACGTAGCTCTCGGGCTCGTTCGGCAGCTCGAAATTGATCACGTGGGTGATGCCGTCGACGTCAATGCCGCGCGCGGCGATGTCGGTCGCGACAAGCACGCGCGCCGCGCCGGTCTTGAAACGGTCCAGGGCGTTCTGGCGCGCGCTCTGGGACTTGTTGCCGTGGATGGCGTCGGCGGGCAGGCCGCTCTTGCTCAGCTGCTCGGCGACGCGGTTGGCGCGGTGCTTGGTGCGCGTGAACACGATCACCTTGCTCATCGCCTTGTCCTGCAGCAGGCGGGTGAGCAAGGCCTGCTTGCCGCCAGCGTCGATGAAATACACGCTCTGGTCGATCCGTTCGACCGTGGTGGCGGCGGGGGTCACCTCGACGCGTACCGGATCGATCAGCATGTCCGACGCCAGCTTGGCCACGTCGGTCGGCATGGTGGCCGAGAACAGCAGCGACTGGCGCTTGCGCGGCATGACCGACACGATTTTGCGCACGTCGCGGATGAAGCCCATGTCGAGCATCCGGTCGGCCTCGTCGAGCACAAGGATACCCGTGCCCGAGAGGTTGACGTGCTTCTGGTTGACCAGATCGAGCAGGCGGCCGGGCGTGGCGACGAGAACGTCGACGCCGCGCGACATCGCCTTGATCTGCGGGTTCTGGCCGACACCGCCCAGGATGACGGCTTGGCGCAAGCCAAGATTGCGGCCATAGTTGCGGATGCTGTCGGCGATCTGCACCGCCAGTTCGCGGGTCGGCGCCAGGATCAGCGCCCGCGCGGTCTTCGGCGCGGCCTGGATCTTTTCGGCGGCCAGACGCTGCAGCATGGGAAGGGTGAACGCGGCGGTCTTGCCGGTACCCGTCTGGGCGATGCCCAGCAGATCCTTACCCTGCAGCAGCAGCGGGATCGCCTGCGCCTGAATCGGGGTCGGAATGGTGTAGTTCTCGGTGGTCAGGGCACGCAGAAGCGGCTCGATGAGACCGAGGTCGTTGAAAGTCGTCGTCACTTAAACAGAATCCTTCCGCGCCGGGCGCTCGCGCTTTGTCGCGAACGCTCACAGCGTGTTGCCTTTTCCACGCGCACCTGGAAATGAAGCAGGGTTTTTGAGAATTGACCCGGGAGGAAACGCCACCATAAGGGGCGCATCGCGCGATCACGGGAAACCGAGACGGTAAGTGCGCTTGCGGGGTGCCCATGTCAAGCGGTATCACCCAACCGGCCGGAAAAGTGGTGCCATTTCGCAACACCCACGGATTTTTTCCCGGCGCGAGCGTGAATGGGTTTCGTCTTCCTACGTCTTATGCAACCTCTGCGCCCGTGACACGGCGATCGGCGGACCTGACACGAAAAGTTCAAGGGAGACAGCGACGTGCGGCGCGCACCGTTCTTTCCGGAAGGCCCTATCGGCAGGTGGTGCCCAGCTTTGCAGTTGGGCGCTTGCAATTTATGGTATGAACAGTTGAGATTGCGCTCGCGCACTCAGGATCAGTAACGAGGCTTCTGCATGTATCAAGTCCAAACCCGCCGCCGACTGCGCGCCGGCAGCGTCATCGCCAGAAGTCTTCTGATCGCGGGTACCGTCGCGACGCCGGGCTATGCCCTGGCCGCCGATCTGACGCTCGACAACAGCCGGAATGAGACGGTTCGGACCTCGAACGCCAGCAGCGGCGCGGGCAACATCACCATCAATTCGGGCGGCTCGGTGTCCGTCGACGAAGGCGACGCGGTGATCGTCGACAGCAGCCACAAGGTCACCAATGGTGGCCGCATTGAGTCCAAATCGGGTTCGGACGGGGTCGGGATTCTTATCGATGGCGCCGGCACCATCACCAGCGTCATCACCAACAATGGTACCATCTCGCTCGTCGCCGACACGGACACGGACACGGTCGACCAGAAGAATTATGGCATCCTGCTCGAGGGTGACACCAATCTGGCGGGCGACATCATCAATGGCGCGGCGGGGACCATCACCGTCGATGGCCAGGATTCCGTCGGCATCTACACCAAGGGCAGCGTCACCGGGAATATCAAGAACCAGGGCACGATCAACGCCAGTGGTCTCAGCGGCAACGGCATGCTCATCGACGGACCGGTGACCGGGTCGGTCAGCAACAGCGGTACCATCAACACGGGCAAGGCATCCTTCACCACCGGCTTCGGTGATCAGGCCAAGACCACGCCCGAGACGCGCGGCGGCGAAGGCATCGCGGTCAGTGGCAGCGTAACGGCGGGCGTGATCAATGACGGCGACGCGCTGACCCAGCAGGAGGAGGCCGATCTCACCTCGGGAAAGGCCGAGGAAATCCGGGGCAAGAAGAAAGACGACGTCGGCACCGACGGCACCATCGCGGTCCTTGGCGGCGCCAATGCCCTGTGGGTGGGCGCGGGCGGCGGCACGGCCGGCGACATCACCATTGGCGCGGTCGGCACCGAAGGCAACGCCTATGGCGTGATCAATCGCGGTGATCTCGCCAGTTCCTCGACCACGGAAGGTCAGGCGGTGGAAACCGTGCGGATCGGCGGCCTGACGGGCAGCGCCGGGAGCACCACGGTCGTCGGCGGATTCTTCAATGATGGCGGTGAGATCACGTCGAAAGCCGTCGGCACGGGCACATCGACCGCGGTCGCGATCGGGGCATTCGCCAATGTGCCGGAAATCAGGAATACCGGCCTGATCGAGGCCACGGCCGCTGGCGGCATCGCCAACGGCATCGTCATCGAACAGAGCGCCGAAGTCGGCAAGATCGAAAATTCCGGGACGATCGTCGCCACATCCGCGACCGCCGCCGCGAACGGCATCGTCGACCGCTCGGGGTCGGTCACCAGCTTCAACAATACGGGCACCGTCGAGGCTACCGGCTCGACGGCGACGGCCATCGACTTTTCGGCCTCGTCCCAGGACATCACCTTCACGAATACGGGCGACATCACCGGCGCGGTAAAGTTGGGCGGCGGGGGCGATACGGTGACCATCACCGGCGGCACGCTGACCGGCGACCTCGAACTGGGCGCGGGCAGCAATACACTTACCCTGGCGGATGAGGCGGTCTTCACCGGCGATCTCACCGCGACACAGGGTCAGGTCGACCTGGTGGTCACCAATGCGACCTTCGCCATCGCGAGCAGCAAGGGCGCGCAGGTCAACAACGCCAGCTTCGACAAGGATTCGACCTTGTCGATCCCGATCTTCGGCAGCGATTCGACGGCCGGCACGCTCAAGGCCAGTGGCACCGTTTCGTTCGCGGACGGCGCGACCCTTGTCACCGATTTCAAGACGCTGTCGTCGGAGGACATCACCTTCACCCTGGTCGATTCCACGGCGCTGGCTTTCGAGAGCGATCTGAACGGTCTCAACATCAATGACACGTCCGCCTTCTTCGACACCATCGTGTCCCTGGACGAGGCCGATCCGACCAACATCATCGTCACCGTCAAGCGGGCGACGGCGGAAGATCTCGGGCTGAATCCGAACCAGACGGCGATCTTCAATGCGTCGGGCTCGGTACTGGAAGCCGATACGGAACTGGGCGGCGCCATGGCGCGGCTACAGACGGACGAGCAGGTGCAGGACGCCTTCAACCAGCTGATGCCGGACAACAGCGGTGCGACCCAGCAAGGCATCTTCAAGAGTCAGGCCGCTATTTTCGGCGCGATCAACAAGCGTATGGACGGCATCTACAAACTGGATCAGCGCTACAAGGAGCGGGTCGACCGTCTGGCGGGCAAGGATCCAAAGCGGGCCGAAAAGCTGCGCAAGCGTAATGACTTCACCATCTGGGCCGAACAACTGGTCTATGTCGCCAAGCAGAGCCCGTATGGCAATCAGCTCGGTTTCGGCGGTTACAGCTATGGCATCGCGGCGGGCGTTGATTACCCGCTCTTCGGTCTCGATGCGGTTGGTGTCAGCATCTCCCAGGTCTGGTCGGAGTACCGGGAAAAGACGTCGTTCGACAAACCGACCTCCGTCCAGACGACACAGTTCAACATTTATGCCGGCTATGAGACCAACGGCTTCTTTATCGATGCGACGGGCGGCTATGGCATCAGTTCATACGACCAGGAACGCCGTCTGGTGATCGGCACGGTTGACCGGCGCATGTTCAGCGACTGGAGCGGACATCACTTCGCCGCCAATGTGCGTGCCGGTTATGGCGCCAAGATCGGACGATTCTCGCTCTCGGCCGCGGCCAGCCTCAGCTACATGAAGCTTCATGAAAGCGGCTATGTGGAACGAAGCATCCAGGCCACCAACGAGGAAGCCACCAAGACGGAAGCCACCACGCCCGACGGTGTGAAGCTGGTGGTCTCGTCACAGGATGTGGAGTTCCTGCGCGGCAATATCGGCGTCCAGCTCGGCATGCGGATCGAGGACGGCACCGGCATCATCGAACCGCAGCTGCGCGCCGGCATGACACGCGAGTTCAGCTACAAGGGGCCCGTCAACGTCGCTCACTTCCTGCAGGGCGGGCCGGCCACCGCGTTCACAACCCTTGGCGAACTGGGCTCGGCCAGCACGTTCTATGCGGGTACGGGTGTCGACCTCAGCGCTTATTTCGGCACGTTGTCCTTCGACTACGATGTGGAATTCGGCGGCGGCAAGCTGAACCATGTCGGTTCCGCCACGGTCCGCGTCAGCTTCTGAAGGCACGAAGCCCGGCCGGCGATGCCGACCGGGCTCCGTCCTGCGGTAGCCGGTTGAGGGACGACTACAGCGTTGAGACCGCCTTGGTGGACTTGATCCGGGGCAGGGCCTCCAGTTCGGATTTGCTCAGAGACAGACTCATGGGCTTGCCCTCCGGCGCCGTGGCGAGCTTGTCCGGCGCGACGACAAAGCGTGTTTGGCCCACCCCCAGCACACCGCCGAATTCGACGATCAGATGCTCGACGGTGCCGTCCTCGTTCAGGATCAGGTCGTGAATTTTGCCGCTCTCGGACATGGCGGCCAAGGTCACGGTCCTGTCGATGAAGGAACTCGCGAGGCGATCGCCGTCGCTGGCCAGCGTCGATGGATCGAATGACGGCGCGTTGTCCATTTCCTCCGGCGTGACCTGCATCTGGATTATCGGCGCCTTTTCCTGGTCTCGCCGGATCACGGTCGCCTTGAATTCCACCTGTACGTTTTTGCCGCCCACGCCAAGAACGGTGCCGCTGGAGACGACGACTTTCTGAATTCTGTTGGCGCTATCCAGGACGAGATTTGCGACGCTGCCGAGGCGCTCACCTGCAGCCGAGAACACTGGCGCGCCGATGGTGTGACGGGCCGAGACAGCGTGAGCGCCCAAAATGGCGCGGCCCTGTTCGACCATCATGATGTCCGTAGCGCTCGCTTCCTGCGCCGTCGCGGGCAGTGTCGGCGCGAGGCAGGCAACGACTCCGGCGGCGAAAGCCAATCGGCGCATAGTCTCGACTCCCATGCTGCACGGCGCTCGCCGCCGTCGCGCACGGGTTTTCAACGTCAGCCGTAATCCGATTGTTCCGCTGGCGTCAGGTCACGCCCGACCAGACGGCGGCGGTGCCCCTGCCATTCTCTTTCGCGGCATAAAGCGCCTGATCGGCGGCTTTCAGCAGGCGCGCGGCAAAATCCGTTCCGGTGTCGACGGGTGCCTGAGCCAGGCCTGCCGTGATGCTGAAGGGAATTTCAAGGGCGCCGAACGACAGCGGGCCGCGCGCGACGACCGAACGGCACAGCTTGGCGCCGAACTCTTCCAGGTCGCCGCGCGGAACGCCCGGGGCGATGACGATGAGTTCGTCGCCGCCCCAGCGCCCGAGAATATCGTACGGACGTAGCTGTTCGCGCAGGCGGCTTGTCGCCTCCTTCAACACGGCATCGCCGGCGGGGTGGCCGAAGCGATCGTTGATTCCCTTGAAGTGGTCCAGATCGATCGCCACGACGGTCACCGGCTCGCGGCTGCGGGCCGCCCGCTTGATCTCCCGCTGCATCAGGTCCTCGACACCACGCCGGTTCCAGATCCAGAGCAGCGGATCGATCAGCATCTCGCGACGGGTCGCCTCCAGTTCCCGGATCAGCTCGGACTGCGCCTCGCCCAGGTCGCGGTTCAGCAGCATGGCTTCGAGCCAGGCACCCAGATCGTCGAGGGATTGCCGGTCGGCCTCCGAGAATGCTCTCGGCGTGCGGTCTATGATGCAGAGCGTGCCGATGCAGTGACCTTCGCTGTTATGGATCGGCCTGCCGGCATAGAAGCGGATGTTCGGATCGCCGGTCACCAGTGGATTATCGGCGAAGCGTGGGTCGTCCAGCGCGTTCGGAACGATCATGGTATGGCCGCTGGCGACCACATGACCGCAAAACGAGATGTCCCGTCCCGTTTCCCTGACGTCCAGGCCGACCGGAGACTTGAACCATTGCCGGTCACCGTCGACAAGGGTGAATGAGGTCATGGGCGTGCCGAACAGCCGCTGCGCCGTGCGGGTGACACGGTCGAATTGCGCTTCCGCCGGCGTCGACAGCAGCAACATGCGGTCAAGGGATTGCTGACGGGCTTCCTCATTGTCTGGATGGGGGGGAGTCAGCATGTCACATCGTGCCTCGTAACAGGTTCGGGCGGGTGATCAAATCACCTGGTCCAGCGGCGATCAACCCCCAGAACGTCGTCAAATCGCCGCCTGCCCCAGCGCTTGGGCGATCATGGATCGCGCGGTTTCCCGCTCCGCCATCACCACGGTCGTCGCGCCATGGCCGGCCAGATAATCCAGCTCGGCGTCGGAATGCGCGCGGGCGATGATGTTGAGCGACGGATTGATCGCTCTCGCCTGCGAGACGACCTGGCCGGCCTCGAACGATTCCGGAATGGCGACGAACAGCCAGCGCGCCTCGGCGAGATTGGCGGCGGCGAGAACCTCGGCCGAGGCGGCGTTGCCAGCAATGGCCTCGATGCCGCGTCCGTGGAGATGTTCCAGGCGACCCTTGTTGTCCTCGATGACGACGACAGGCTGGCCACGATCCTGGAACGTCTGTCCAATCAGGCTTCCCACCCGGCCAAACCCGATGATCACCGCGTGATCCACCTTCGAGGTCGTGGTCAAGGGTTCGGCCTCGGGCGTTTCGACCGCCACGCCTGCCGGCGCCTTGCGCTTTTTCTCCCAGTGGTCGAGCAGGGTGAAAAAGAACGGATTGGCGAAGATGGAAATGATCG
The DNA here is from genome assembly GCF_039655775.1 of Iodidimonas sp. SYSU 1G8. Taxonomy (NCBI): domain Bacteria; kingdom Pseudomonadati; phylum Pseudomonadota; class Alphaproteobacteria; order Iodidimonadales; family Iodidimonadaceae; genus Iodidimonas; species Iodidimonas sp. SYSU 1G8. The sequence continues at coordinate 696,104 of NZ_JBBYXJ010000002.1, forward strand.
CGCCGGCCAGGATCAGGTCCTGTCCTTCCTGCGGCAACAGCCCGAGACCGACACCGAGCGCCGCCAGGATGAATGAGAATTCACCAATCTGGGCCAGGCTGGCCGAAATGGTGAGGGCGGTTCCCTTGGCGTGGCCGAAGGCGCGGACGATGAAGTACGCGGCCATCGACTTGCCGATCAGGATGATGAAGACGGTTGCCAGCAGCGGCAGCGGATGCTCGATGATGATCTTTGGATCGAACAGCATGCCGACCGACACGAAGAACAGGACGGCGAAGGCGTCGCGCAGCGGCAGGGTCTCTTCCGCGGCGCGGTGGCTGAGATGGGACTCGCTCAGGATCATGCCGGCGAAGAACGCGCCGAGCGCGAAGGAGACGCCGAACAATTCGGCGGCGCCATAGGCCACGCCCAGAGCGATCGCCAGCACGGCGAGCCGGAACAGCTCGCGTGATCCGGTGTGCGCCATGTAGTGCAGCGCCCAGGGGATGACCCGGCGGCCGACCACGAGCATGAAAGCGATGAACGCCGCCACCTTGCCCAAGGTAATCGCCAAGGTCACGGCGATGTCGCCGAAGCCCAGCGACGGGGCTGCGCCGCCATCGGCGGCATTGAGCAGACTGGCCAGCGCGGGCATCAGTACCAGCGCGAGCACCATGGCCAGATCCTCGACGATCAGCCAGCCGACGGCGATGCGTCCGCGTTCGGTCTCGATCAGCCGCCTCTCCTGTAGCGCGCGCAGCAGCACCACGGTACTGGCGACCGATAGCGCCAGGCCGAAGACCAGTCCCGCGCCGATCGGCCATCCCATGGCCCAGCCAAGCGCCACGCCAAGGACCGTCGCCAGCGAGATTTGTCCGATAGCGCCGGGGATGGCGATGGCCTTGACCGTGAGCAGATCGCGCAGGGAAAAGTGCAGGCCGACACCGAACATGAGCAGGATGACGCCGATCTCCGCCAGTTCCGTCGCCAAGGCTGCGTCCGCCACGAAGCCGGGGGTGCCGGGTCCGACCAGCACGCCCGCGAGTAGATATCCCACGAGAGGCGAGATGCGCAGGCGATTGGCGATGGCGCCGAAGATGAAAGCCAGGCCGATGCCGGCTACGATCATGGTGATAAGCGGTGTCTCGTGGGGCATCCTGCTACCAACTCTCCTGTGATCGTCCTATGGCGAGTAGAATGAACGGTCCGCCTTGACAAATCAACCAATTTGGTTGATTTAATTCAAAATAACTGAAACGCAAAGGTCGCAGGACGTGTCCAAGATCGAGCCAGCGCAGTGCCGTGCCGCCCGTGGTCTGCTCAACTGGAACCAGGAGGACCTGGCGCGGCATGCCGGTGTCTCGCGCAGCACCGTCCGGGAGTTCGAAGCGGGCCACCATGAGTTGCACCGGGCAACCGAGGCGCAGCTCGTCCGCGCGCTGGAGGATGCGGGGGTGTGTCTGATCGTCGCGGATGACCAAGGGGTGGGGGTGCGGATGGCGCGCCCGGCCTAGCAGCGGATGCCGGCGCCGCTGCCGACGCGAAAATCCGTGGTAGCGTTCGCGGCGATGGATTATTGAATAGACGCTTCCGGACGAGGAAACCGGCGGCGTTTCTCAGTCCGCGAGCACCCAGCCCATGATACCTGCCGCCGCCGATGCACGGACCACGCGTCCGCTGTCCCGCAAGGATATGAAGACCCTGACGCTGTCCGCCCTGGGCGGCGCGCTGGAATTCTACGACTTCATCATCTTCGTGTTCTTCACGGCGGTCATCAGCCAGCTGTTCTTCTCGCCCGAGCAATCGTCCTGGGCCAAGGAGGCGCAGACCTACGGCCTGTTCGCGGCGGCCTATCTGGCGCGGCCGCTGGGCGGCATCGTCATGGCGCATTTCGGCGATCTGGTCGGCCGCAAGCGCATGTTCACCTTCAGCATCTTCCTGATGGCCGTGCCGACCTTCGCCATGGGCGTTTTGCCGACCTACGCCGATATCGGCATCTGGGCGCCCATCCTGATGCTGCTGCTGCGCATCGTGCAGGGCGCGGCGATCGGCGGCGAGGTGCCCGGCGCCTGGGTCTTCGTGTCCGAGCATGTGCCGGACCGGCATATCGGCTTCGCCTGTGGCACGCTGACCGCCGGTTTGACCTTCGGAATCCTGCTCGGCTCGATCACGGCGACCGTCATCAACCAGGTGCTGCCGCCCGCCGAGGTGATGGAGTATGGCTGGAGGATCGCCTTCATTCTCGGCGGCGTCTTCGGACTGTTCGGCGTCTACCTGCGACGTTATCTCAGCGAAACCCCGGTCTTCGAGGAGATGCGCCAGCACAAGGCGCTGGCCCGCGAGCTTCCGGTCAAGACCGTGATCGTCGGCCACCCCGGCTCGGTCGTGCTGTCCATGCTGCTGACCTGGATGCTGACGGCGGCCATCGTGGTCGTGATCCTGATGACGCCCGGCATCCTGCAAAATCAGTACGGCTTCACCCCGGTCATGGCGCTCGAGGCGAATATCGCGGCGGTGGTGTCGCTGACTTTCGGCTGTCTCATCGCCGGCTGGGCGGTGGACCGCTACGGCCCGGGCCTGACGTTCATGGTCGGCAGTGTTCTGCTCGCCGTTACCGTGCATTCCTTCTACACCACGATCGGCGAGCAGCCGTCACTGCTGCTGCCGCTCTATGCGGTGACCGGCTTGACCGTCGGGATCGTCGGCGCGGTGCCGTTCGTCATGGTTCGCGCGTTTCCCGCCGCCGTGCGTTTTTCCGGCCTGTCGTTCTCCTACAACATCGCCTACGCGATCTTCGGCGGCCTGACGCCAGTCGCGGTCGCGGCGCTGCTCAAGGAAAGCACCCTCGCGCCGGCCTACTACGTGATGGGAACCTGCGTGATGGGCTTCGTCATCGGCATTTATCTCAAGGTGACGGGCTTCGCCCGCCGCGGTTGACAGGGTGTTAGCAGACACTACCTCAGGTTCAGGGAACAGTGAGGAGAGGTGTCATGCAAGCGACCCAGATCATCGACTATGCCCAGCGGCTTTATCGCGCGCACGGCGACCACGCCGAATACGAAGCGGCGACGAAAGCCGAGGAATGTAGCGCGCGCGGCAACAAGGACGAGGCCGCCGTTTGGGAGAAGGTCAGGCTGGCCATCCGCGAGATGCGGCCCTGACCAGCCTGTGGCCTGATCCGCGGCGTCAGAGCGCCGAGATGATCTCGTCGCCCAGCTTCTTGATCATGTCGGCGCCCTCGTCGGGCCAGATCGCGAAGATCGGTACCGTCAAGCGGTGAACGCCGATGTCCTGCAGCCGCTTGATGCTGTCCAGACCGCCGCGCATGATCCATACGCCCGTGATCTCGATCTCGGAGAAGTCACGGCCGACGTCGTCGCAGGCCTGACGAAGCAGCGCCAGATGCTCGCTCAGTTCGGCGACGCTGCCGCTGGGTGAATACCAGCCATTGCCATAACGGGCGACACGCTCGAACGCCTTGCCCTTGTTGCCGCCGATATGCACGGGCAGGGGCGTCTGCACTGGAACCGGATAGGACTTGAAGTTGTGCCAGCTCAGGAATTCGCTCTCGTGCTCGACGACCTCGCCCGACCAGACCTTGCGCATGGCCTGGATGTAATCGTCGAAGCGGGCGCCGCGCTTCTCGAACGGGGTTCCCATGGCGGCGAATTCTTCCTGCAGCCAGCCAATTCCGGCGCCCAGCATGAACCGGCCTTTTGAGATGAAATCCAGGCTTGCGACCTGCTTGGCCATCAGCAGCGGATTGGCCTGTGACAGGATGTTGACGCCGGTTCCCAGCCGCAGTGTTGCCGTCTCGGCGGCGATAGCGGTCAGCGCGAGTAGCGGGTCCACATAATTCGTTTCGGGCTCGGAGGCCATCCGGCCGCTGGCGTTGTAGGGATAGCGGCTCTCGTAATCGAGCGGGATGATGACGTGCTCGAAGGTCCATACGGACTCGACGCCGGCGGATTCCGCAAGCTTGGCGTGGGCGATCATGTCGTCGGGCGACGCGACGCCCTTGTTGATCGGGGCGATACCGAATTTCATCGCTGTCTCCTTGGGTCAGGTCCGTTTTTTGGCGGTCGGCAGGAAATACACACCCGCCGCCGCGATCAGGGCAAGGCCGATATAGACTTCATGCGCCAGGTCATAGGATCCGGTGCTGTCCCGGATCCAGGCCGAGATGACGGCGCCGGTCGCGCTCAGGGTCAGAAAGGGCAACAGCAGGCCGATGACCTTGCCGAAGGAAGCCGGCCCGAAGCGCGCGCCGACGATGGCGCCCATCAGCGCCATGTGCGAGCCGCCGGTGAAGCCGATCATGGTGGCCATCACCAGCATCAGGGGGTAGCTCGGCGTGCCCAGCATCAACGCCATGGCCGCGATCATGGGCAATGCGGCGGCCCAGTACAGAAAGCGCAGATCGACCCGGTCGGCGAGTGCGCCGATGCCGAATTTCGACGCGAACATGGAAATGGCGATAGCGGACATCAACGTCGCCGATTGCTGCGGCGTGATCCCGATATCCGCCGTATAGGGGCGAAGATTCGCCATGATGCCGGCGAAGGCGAGGGCCGGCGGCAGGATGGCGACGATCAGCAGCCAGAACGTGCGCTCGCGCGCGATCTGGGGATAGGTCCAGCTACGGTGCAGCCCGTCGGCCACGGCCTGGCGCGAGATATCGCTTTCCGGATCGGGGTCGATGCCCGCCGCCTCGGGACTGTTGCGGATGATCAGCCAGGCCAGCGGAATGATGGCGGCCGCCGTGAAGACCGCGAGAATACGCTGCGCCGTGCGCCAGTCATACTCACCGATCAGGAAGGCGACCATGGGCGGCAGCAGGAAGCCACCGATGGAACTGCCGATCGACACGATGCCGATGGCGAAGCCGCGCTTGCCGCGAAACCATTTGGCCGCCAGCGTCTGGCCCGCCAGCGAGCCAGCCAGAGTAAAGCCCATGCCGAGCAGCACGGCATAAATCGCGATAATCTGCCACAGGGCTGTGGAGACCGAGATCAGCGCCAGGCCCAGGGCATAGACGAGGCCGCCGCAGCAGATCAGCAGACGCATGGACACCCGGTCGAAGGCCCAGCCGGCCGCGGGGCCCATCACCCCCAGCGCGACGGTGAACAGCGTGGTCGCGACCATGACGTCGGCACGGTCGGCGCTGAATTCGCTGGTCCAGGACTCGACCCAGAAGGTGAAGGAGTAGCTGCCCAGCCCGAAGGTGACGGCCTGAAACAGCATGGCCACCGCCACCACGTACCAACCATAGTAGATTTTCATTCAGGCGCTCTCCCCAGGGCGGCGATCTTAGGGATTTTGCACGCGTGCGGAACCCGTATTCGTGATCCCGCCGAGACAGGGGCCACGCCCTGCTCCGTAACGCCGGCCTCGGCGGTTTTCAACATCGCGCCCAAATCTTCAAGAGCACCCGATACGGCAACTGGCTGTGTCGTGGCCATTCAGGTATGGAATGGCGAACGCGACCGAAATGAATGGCTGCTGATTGGACGACCTGACCAACGTCAAAGCGGATGGGGCGCTCGGCAGGGTGCTGCAATGGCGCCCGCTGCTTGCGTCGGCCGCGGTCGTGCTCGTGGCTGTCCTGATGGCGGTTGCGATCTCGCATCTCGTGCGGGAGGTGTCCTATGGCGAGGTCGTCGATGCGCTCCGCGCGACCTCTGCCGGACAGCTGGCCGCCGCCGTTCTGTTCACGGCGGCCAGCTTCATGTTGCTCAGTCTCTACGATGTCTCCGCGCTGGCCTATGTGGGACGCAAGCTACCGTACCGGGTGGTCGGCCTCGCGGCGTTCTGTGCCTACGCGGTCTCCAACACGGCCGGTTTCGGCCCGTTGACGGGCGGTGCCATCCGTTACCGCTTTTTCGCTCCACTGGGCTTCGAGCCGGAGGATATCGGCCGCATCGTTGCGTTCGTCACCGCGTCCTTCGGCATCGGTCTTGTCGCTGTCACCGGTCTTGGCCTTGTCGCCGCGGCCGGCGATGTCGCTGGCTACCTGGGCGTGCCCGATTCTCTGCTCCGTATTGCCGGGGCGCTGGTGCTTGCGATGATCGCGGGGGCTGTCGCCGTCGCGGCCCGGCGCAGGGGTGCCGTCACGGTCGGGCGCACCACCCTGCAACTGCCGCGCCCCGGGCTCATGCTTCGGCAGCTCATGGTCACACTGCTGGATGTCTCGGCCTCGGCGGCGGTCCTCTGGGTGTTGCTGCCCGGTTCGGCTATCGACCTGCCCGGCTTCATCGCCATATACGCGATCGCTGTCGGGCTGGGGGTGCTCAGCCATGTGCCGGGCGGGCTCGGCGTATTCGAGACGGTCATCGTGGCGGCTGTCGGCGGCAATATTCCAGTCCATGAAGTCCTCGGTGCGCTCGTCCTTTACCGCGCCGTCTATCACGGGTTGCCGCTGCTGTTGGCGGGGTTGATCGTCGCCGCTGTCGAGCTCCGCCGCATTGCCATGGGCGCGGCGGTGACGCGGGCGGCGGCTGCCGTGGCGCCGCTCGCGCCGCCAGTGCTTGGAGCATTGACGTTGCTGCTCGGCGTCATGCTGATCTTCTCGGGGGTTACGCCGGCGCTGAATTCACGTCTCGACGTGCTGGCGCAGCATGTGCCGCTGCCCTTTATCGAAGGCGCCCATTTTCTGGCCAGTGTACTGGGGCTCGGCTTGATGGTGGCCTCGCGCGGCCTCGCCTACCGCCTGGACGGCGCATGGTGGGCCGCGTGCATGATGACCGGTCTCGCGATTGTCCTGTCGCTCGTGAAGGCCATCGCCGCGACGGAAGCCGGGTTGCTGATCTTGCTGCTCGCGGCGTTGTTGGCGAGCCGTCGTCAATTCGACCGTCCGGCCTCGCTGTTGCATCAGGCGCTGAGGCCCGGCTGGCTTGCGGCAGTGGCGGTGGTGTTGATCACCGCGACTGCGATCCTGTTCTTCGTCTATCGCGATGTGGAATACGGCCACGACCTCTGGTGGCAGTTCGAGTTTTCCGCCGAGGCGCCGCGCAGTCTCAGAGCGCTGGTGGGCGCAGCGCTGGTCTCCGGTGTGCTGGCCGGCGCGGCCCTGCTGCGTCCCGCGAGGAGTGCCAACGAGCGACCCTCGCAGCAAGACCTGGATCGGGCTGTCGCGATCACCGCACGTCAGTCCAGCGTTGATGCCGATCTCGTCCGCATGGGCGACAAGAGCATCATGTTCTCGGATGTTGGCGATGCCTTCATCATGTATGCGCGTCAGGGGCGCTCGTGGATCGCGCTTTTCGATCCGGTTGGGGCGCCCGCCGCGTGGCCTGAATTGGTCTGGCGCTTCGTCGAGGCTGCCCAGAGGGAGGGAGGCAGGGCAGTGTTCTATCAGGTGGGCCCTGACGCACTGTCGCTTTACGTGGACGCCGGCCTGCGCGCGTTCAAGCTGGGCGAGGACGCCCAAGTCGCCTTGCCCGGTTTCGATCTGAAGGGCGCGTCGAAAGCCAGTCTGCGGCACGCCCTGAACCGGGGCATCCGGGAGGGGCTTGAGTTCGCGATCCTCTCACCGGACGAGGTCGGCGGGCAGATGGATCGGCTGCAGGAAATTTCCGACAGTTGGCTGGCGCATCACAAGGCGCGGGAGAAGCGTTTCTCGCTGGGAGCATTCGACCGGAATTATGTGGGCGCTCAACCGGTGGCGGTGCTGAGGCGCGACGGCGCGATCGTCGCATTCGCGACCATCCTGATGACGGAGCTGCGAGAGGAAGTCTCTATCGACCTGATGCGCTTCGGGCCAGCCGCGCCGGGCGGCGCCATGGAATACCTCTTCATCCGCCTGATGGAGCACTATCGGGATGCAGGCTACCAATGGTTCAATCTGGGGATGGCGCCGTTGTCGGGCTTTTCAGAAAGTCCCGCCGCGCCTGCCTGGCACCGGATCGGCGCCGCCATCTTCGAGCATGGCGAGCGCTTCTATAATTTTCGGGGTCTTCGGGCTTTCAAGGCCAAGTATCAGCCGGTCTGGCGACCTCGTTACATGGCGGTCTCCGGCAGCCCGACGCTGGCCCTCGCCGATGCGACCATCCTCATCGGCGGTGGACTGAAAGGCGTGGTCGGGAAATGATCCGCCTCCTACTGGTGTGCCTGGTGCTGGGGTGGTGGTCGAGCGCCGCCTCGGCATTCGACGCGGGCGCGCTGGGCAAGCCCGACATCCGCCTGCCGGATGGTCCTGTTTCGTCAACCGTGTTCCTCATCTCGGATGCCGATGGCTGGGGATGGGCCGAACGGCGCCTCGCGTTCGGGCTGCGAGCCCAAGGTGTCGCCGTGGTGGGTATTGACCTGCCCGACTGGATCGCCCGCATCGACGCTGGCGGTGACCGGTGCGCTTATGTCGTGTGGGATATCGAAGCGCTCAGCCACCAGATCCAGCGGGCGGCGGGAGCCGCCCACTACCGATCGCCCATCGTCGCTGGGATCGGCGCCGGCGGCGTCCTCGCCATGGCGATCAGGGATCAGGCGCCGGCCGCGACCCTTGGACAGATCCTCGCGGTCGATCCTGCTCCCGCGTTACCGTTGACCAAGCCCCTGTGTCCTCCCGATCCGGCACAGGCCTCCATGGCAGGCAGCGGCTCGTTTGAGGTGCTGCGCAGTGGCAGGGTGGCGGCGACCAGAACGCTCGATGCGCGGCTGCTCGGCATCGCTGCACGGGCCGCGGCGGATGACAGCGATGCCCCCTCCGTCATCGAGCTTCCGGCAAGACCGGTCTTCGACACTCTCGCCATTGTCTACTCGGGCGACGGCGGCTGGCGGGATCTGGACCGGACCATCGCCGGTATCCTGCAGCGGCGCGGCGTGCCTACCATCGGGATCGATACGCTCAGATACTTTTGGGCGCGCAAGACGCCGGTCCAGACGGCCGAAGATCTGTCCCGGCTGATCGCGACATATGGTGAGCGCTGGGGAACCCGGCATGTATTGCTCGTCGGCTATTCCTTCGGCGCCGACCTGCTGCCGGCCACGATCGCCGCGCTGCCGCCGATGGACCGGGAAAAAATCGCACAGGTCTCGCTGCTCGGACTAGGGCGAACCGCCAGTTTCGAAATATCCGTCGCGGGCTGGGTCGGCAGCGACAATGACGGTGCGCCAACCTTGCCTGACGTGCGGCGCATGAAGATGGCGCGGGTCCAGTGCATCTTCGGGGCGGAGGATGAATCGGCCTGCGCCGACCTTCGCAAGGACGGCGCCGAAGTCATCAAGACGTCCGGCGGACACCATTTCGACGGCGATTACGAGGCGCTCGCCGAGGTGATCCTGTCGGGTCTCAAGCGCCGGCTTGGTCCCTGAAATCAGTCTGTCCAGACGGGCGCGGTGCCTTCGGGCAATGTCACGTCGAACGCGTTGAGCGTGAAGGACACCAGGGAATAGAAGCCCACCAGAGCCACCAGTTCGACCAGCGCCGGGCGCCCGAGCGCCGTCGTGATGGCCTCCGCCAGATCGTCAGGCAGGCGGCCGGTGCGCAGGATGGCGCAGGCCGCCTCATGCACCATCCGCTGCTCCGTCGTTTCATAGGGAGGCGGCGCGCCGGTCCGGACCGCCTCGATGATCGCCTCGGGCAATCCCGCGGCGCGGGCGACGCGGGCGTGAGCCCAGAATTCATATTCCGCCTTCCAATGCGCGCCGGTTGCCAGGATCGCCAGCTCGCGCAGCTTGCCGTCGAGAACCGACTCGAACCGCAGGCGTTCGCCCATCCGCGCACCGATCTGGCCGAACGACGGGATCTGCAACCAGGCATTGTAGGGACCGGGCAGCGGATCGTCCGCGCTCTCGATCATGCTCTTGCGCGGTCCGCCGGCGACGTGGTCCCACAAGGCGCGCTGCTCCTCCGTCAACATGTCCGGGGTCAGTTTCGGAAAAGGCGCCATCGGGTGTCTCCCTGCGGATTCGGCGGATCATGTCAGGCTTGCGGTGCCGGTCGAAGCGGTTTTCCACTGTTCCGGTATCAGCGACAGCGCAAACCCGTTCCCCGCGGCGATCCGTTTCATGGATGCCGCTGCTACGCCAAGCTCAGCGCTTGCGGAAGCGGATCGGCAACTCCTTCATGGGCATGAAATAGAGGCTGGGATTATGCACCGGCTGTGGCAACTCGCGGGCCAGTTCGATGTCGTCCAGCCGGGTGAGAAGGGCGGTGAACGAACTGACCATTTCCTGCCGCGCCAGGCTGGCGCCGACGCAGAAATGGACGCCCGCGCCGAACGCGATCTGGGCGCCGGCATTCTTGCGGTCGATGTCGAACAGGTGCGGACACGCGAACTTTTCGGGATCACGATTGGCGGCGCCATAGCGCGTCAGCACCATGGACCCGGCCGGGATCGTCGTGCCGTTCAGTTCCACCTCGCGGGTCGTCTTGCGCGCCAGCCCTTGGACAGGGCTCTCGATGCGCATGGCCTCCTCGCAGAACGGCTTGATCAGGCTCATGTCGTCGCGCATGCGCTGCATGGTCTCGGGATGGCGCAGCAGTAGCCACATGCCGTGGGCGATGGCGCTCTGCGTCGTCTCGAAGCCGCCGCTGATCAGCTGGTGCATCAGGTTCTGCAACTCGTGCATGCTCAGCGCCTCCTCGTCGTCGCCATGGGCGTGCACGAGGGCCGAGATCAGGTCGCCCGTGGGTTTTTCACGCCGCTTCTCGAACTCGTGGAACAGATAATGCTGCATCTCCAGTTCGGTCTCGGCGATCTGGCGGATTTCCGCCTCGGTCCATTTGCGGATCGACAGGGCGATCAGCGCGTCGGCCCAGCGCTTGAAGGTCGCGACCTGGCTCCGGTCCAGCCCGAGCTGCTCGGCGATGATGATGCCCGGCATGGGCATGGCGAACCGCATGTTGAATTCGCATTCGCCGTCATCGATCCATGAGTCGATCAGATCGTTGGCGACTTGGTCCACATAGGGCTGCATCTCGCGCACCCGCTTGGCCGTGAACACCCGGTCCAGCAGCTTGCGGTAGCGCGAATGGAGGGGCGGGTCGGTCCGCTGAAGGGTCTGGACATGGGCCCATCCTCGCTCGGCGATGATCTCCTCGTACAGCACGCCCAGTTCGCCCTGCAGCCCTTTGCCATCCTTGGCGCTGACATCGTTGGAGAAGGTCTCGGTATCCTTCAGCACCTGTCGCAAATCGTCATATCTGGTGACCACGTAGAAGCCGGTCTCCGGCATGCGGTATACGGGGCACTGGGAATGGGCCGCGGCGTAGAACGCGAACGGATCGCTCTGCGTGGCGTGATCCATGAGGCTGAAGTCTTCGACACGTCTCGTGGCATCATCCATGGTTCGTCTCCCCAACGTCCGCGTGGCTGCTGGTCGTCATAGTGATGGCCAATTGGGGAGCGTGCAACGGCACGCTTGCGGCGCGGCCGGTACCGCACGATCATGCCGACGACCAGGGGAGATGCTCCATGACCGATCCAGGGCTGTTCGAGATCATCCACTCCACGCGGGCCATGCGCCGGCTGAAACCGGATCCGGTGCCGCGCGAGGCGATCGAGCGTATCCTGCGCGCGGGTCAGGCGGCGCCCAGCGGCGGCAACGCACAGAACTGGGGTTTCATCGTGGTCGAAAGTCCCGACATCAAGCGCCAGGTGCAGCACTACTATCAGCGCGCCTATGACGAGGGTGTCGGTCGGCATTACGCCGAGCGTCTGGGAGCCATGCCCGCTGGCGAGGCACGCGACAAGCTGGCGCGACAGGTCGCGGCGGTAAGCCACCTGACCGAGCGGTTCCACGAGGCACCGGTCTGGATCGTCGCCTGCCTTGATGTGGGGCCAAAAGGCGGCATGCCGGGCAGCGGCGCGTCTATCTATCCGGCGGTTCAGAACATGCTTTTGGCGGCTCGGGCGCTTGGCCTGGGCGCGACCCTGACCATGCGCCACATGATGTTCGGCGCCGAGGTTGACGCCATATTCGGCCTTCCAGAGGGAATCCGCTCTTTCGCGATCCTGCCGATCGGCTATCCCGAAGGCCGTTTCGGCCCCGTCCAACGGGGACCCTTGTCCGAGGTGACGCACCACGACCGGTGGGGCAACAGCTACTTCTGAGCGCACGCGACTCGGGTGCGGAGCCGATGATTCCGATCTGGCGTCGCGATCTGATCAGATTCCAGCGGCGCTGTTGGGACCATTTCCCGTGTATCAGGGCGGCCTTGCGCCCGCTGGCGTTGCGTTCAGGCCGCACTGTGGTAGAAATTCGGAGTGGGCGGATGCCCATGCGTTTCCCGCTTTGACTTGTCCTCTCTCGATAAATACGGTCGCCCCATGAAAAAAGCATTGCTGACAGCTCTAGTTGTTTTCGCGGCGACTGTGTCTCCCGCGCTCTCCGCGGTCGTGGGCACCGATGCGCTGCGCGAGTGGAACCTCATCGTGCTGGGCGATCTGACATCCAGCTCCGAGGTCGAGGGCCGCACTTTCGTCGGCGGCAATTTGAACGGCAATTCGTCCAACTATCAGATCAGGACGCCGGCCGCGTCCCCGACCGGCCAGCCCGGTCTGACCGTGGTGGGCGATGTCAACGGCAGCCACAAGAATCTGAACAACGGCTCCGGCGCCATCGTCGGTGGCAACGTGAACAGCGGCTTCAATCTGAACGGCAACCCCCAGACGGTCAAGGTGGGCGGTACCATCAGCAATACCAACGTGAACCAGAATACCGTGGTGTCGGGACTGGCCAAGTCGGACGCCTACTTCACGTCCAACCTGACCCAGCAGAAGGAATTGCTGACCAGCAGCCTCACCGATCTGTCGAGCACCCTGTCGAAACTCGAGGCGACCGCCACGGTTACCATCGATCAGAACCGGGCGACGTTCGTGTCCAAGCCGGATTCCGCCGGGGTCGCGGTGTTCAACATGACGGCGGCGGATCTGTCCAAGTTCAGTGAAATCGCGTTGAACGTTAACGGCGCCGACACGGTGGTCATCAACGTCAGCGGCGCCAATATCGCTCTCTCGCAGAACTTCCTGGGCGGCACAACCGGTCTTGGCGAGCACGTGATCTGGAATTTCTATGAGGCGCAGACATTCGCCTCCTCCACGGCATGGGGCGGCTCGGTCCTGGCGCCCAAGGCGGCCGCCTCGACCAGCAATTATATCGAGGGATCGGCCGTTTTCGGCAGCTTGCAGCAGAATGGCGAGTTCCACCTGGGCACCTATACCGGCAAATATTATCCGCCCACCTTCCCGCCGGGCAACCCGGGTGGCGACAATGGTGGCGGTAATACCGGCGGGGGCAACACCGGTGGCGGCACCACGGTGCCCGAGCCGGAAACCTGGCTGATGCTGATCGGCGCCCTCGCGCTGCTATGGTTCGGCCGCCGCCGGTTACTCCGCCGCGCCTGAAGCCGCGTCGATTTATCGTAGGCCGGCGCCATCCCGATCTTGATTTAGCCCGGCGCATCGTCTATCCGTTGCGTCGTTTCCGGGGCCGCTTTAGCTCAGCCGGTAGAGCATCGCATTCGTAATGCGAGGGTCAGGTGTTCGAGTCACCTAAGCGGCACCACTCCCAACCCGTCGAGCATGCGACGGGTTGATGCAGTCAAACCTTCCCCATCCTCTGCGCTTGCGCGCCCGGTTACCGGCGCACGCGTCCCTTCGTGACGTCCGTCCCGCGTGGCGCGTGGGCCGGCGCAAATACCGGCATTGCCTGGGCTCTTGCGCTCCTCAATATATTCATATATTCAAATATACGGATTAATTGTTTGAGCGAATGCCGCCGCCGTGTCCGTCCGGGCGCGCGGGGCGAGATGACGGGAGATTGCCATGCAGGACCTGCCCCTCGAAACAGCCACCGATCTTGTCGGGCGCGCGCGCCGGTCCGGCGCCGCGGCGGAGGTCGTGAGCTTCTTCGACAAGGCGACCTTCACGGCCACTCATCTGGTGATCGACCCGGCCACGCGGCGCGCGGCCATCGTCGATTCGGTGCTGGATTACGACCCGAATTCGGGCAGGACCAGCACGGATTCGGCCGACGCGGTGATCCGCGCCGTGCGCGAGCGGGGGCTGACCATCGACTGGCTGCTCGAGACCCATGCCCATGCCGACCATCTGTCGGCCGCGCCCTATCTGCAGGAAAAGCTGGGCGGCACGCTGGCGATCGGCCGGCACATCCTGACCGTGCAGAACACATTCGGTAAAATCTTCAACGCCGGCACCGATTTCGCCCGCGACGGCTCGCAGTTCGACCGTCTGTTCGACGATGGCGAGACGTTCCGCATCGGCGAGATCGACGCCATCGCCCTGCATGTCCCGGGTCATACGCCGGCCGACATGGCCTATGTGGTGGGCGAGGCGGCATTCATCGGCGACACCCTGTTCATGCCAGATTATGGCACCGCGCGGGCCGATTTCCCCGGCGGCGACGCACGTGAGCTGTTTCGCTCGACCCGCCGCCTCCTGTCGCTGCCCGACGAGACCCGCTTGTTCCTGTGCCACGACTACAAGGCGCCCAACCGCGAGGAATTCGTCTGGGAAACCACGGTGCGCGCGGAACGAGTCGGCAACGTGCACGTGCATGAAGGCGTGAGCGAGGACGATTTCGTCGCCATGCGCACGGCCCGCGATGCCACGCTCGACATGCCCCGGCTGATCCTGCCCTCGGTGCAGGTCAACATGCGCGGCGGCCATCTGCCCGAGGCCGAGGACAATGGCGTGCGCTATCTCAAGATACCGCTCAACGTGATCTGAAACAGGAGCCGCTCAATGAACCTGAAGCCACTCTCGGCCGACTTCTCGGTCTCGCCCCAGCTCCGGCCCGAGGACCTGACAATCCTGGCGGGTCAGGGCGTTCGCGCCATCATCAACAATCGCCCCGATGGCGAGGAAGCCGGACAGCCCGGCGATGCCGTGATGCGCGCGGCGGCGGAACAGGCCGGTCTCGCCTACGCCCATCTGCCCGTGACGCCGGGCCAACAGCCCGCGCCCGATCTGGTGGGGCGCTTTTCGGAAGTGCTGGGCACGCTGCCCGGCCCGGTGGTCGCCTATTGCCGCAGCGGCGCGCGTTCGGCGTCGCTCTGGACCCTGTCCCAAGCGGCGCGTTCATGAACGGCACGGAGCGGACCAGCCACGACATCGTCATCGTCGGCGGCGGCGCGGCCGGTATTTCGGTGGCGGCCAGCATTCTGCGCCGGCGCCCCCGCGCCGACATCGCCATCATCGAACCCTGCCAGACTCACTACTATCAGCCCGGCTGGACCCTAGTGGGCGGCGGCGTCTTCGATCTCGCGCAGACCAGCCGTCCCATGGCGGAGGTGATCCCGAAGGGTGCCCGTTGGCTGTGGCAGGCGGCGTCGAGCTTTCAGCCCAACCAGAATCTGGTGGTGCTCAATGACGGCAGGCGGATCGCCTACAAGGTGCTGATCGCCGCGCCGGGCATCGCCCTTGATTGGGATGCGATTCCGGGGCTGGCCGAAACCCTCGGCCGTAATGGCGTGACGTCCAACTATCACCGCGACCATGCGCCCTATACCTGGCAGCTGGTGCGACAGCTGGGCGACGGCGCGACCGCGCTGTTCACCCAGCCGCCCATGCCGATCAAATGCGCCGGCGCGCCTCAGAAAGCCATGTACCTGTCCTGCGATCACTGGCGCCGCTCTGGCGTGCTGGACGGCATGACCGTCGCGTTTCATACGGCGGGCGCGGTGCTGTTCGGGGTGAAGGACTACGTTCTGGCGCTCGAGGACTACATCGCGCGCTATGGCGTGCACCTGTGTCTCGAATCCCGTCTGATCGCGGTCGATGGGCCCGCGAGACAGGCAACATTCCTGGACAAGATGGCCGATGGCACGGCGGTCGAGCGCACCGTCGCCTTCGACATGCTGCATGTCTGCCCGCCCCAGGTGGCACCGTCGTTCATTGCCCGCAGTCCGTTGGCGGATGCCGCCGGTTTCGTCGATGTGGATCAGGAAACCCTGCGGCATCGCCGCTTCGCCAACGTGTTCGGGCTGGGCGACGGCTGCAGCGCGCCCAACGCCAAGACGGCCGCGGCCGCGCGCAAGCAGGCGCCGGTCGTCGCGCTCAACGCTCTCGCCGTTCTCGACGGCCACGATCCGGACGCGATCTATGACGGCTATGGCTCGTGCCCGCTCACGGTCGAGCGGGGCCGGATCGTGCTGGCGGAATTCGGGTATGGCGGCAAGCTGATGCCGTCCTTCCCCCGCTGGTTCATCGACGGCACGCGCCCCAGCCGGCTGTCCTGGTTCCTCAAGGAAAAGCTGCTGCCGCCCATCTACTGGCACGCCATGCTGAAGGGCCGTGAATGGCTCGTGGCACCGGCGCGGCGGCGGTAGGGCGCGGGTCTCCCGCCATGCAGAATGCCGGTGATTTCCACACGCTCAGCGTGTAATCATGGGGACGAGGCGGTGGTGGGGGCTACCGGCGGTGGTTGTTGCCGCATTTCCGTGCCGCGCGTGATCGCGCGGCATCGGAGCGGCCACGGTCCTGCCCGTTCAAATCACTGGCATCGAGGGGCGTGTGCTTTGCAGCGGCACGGCGCGCTCGTCGTGCCATATGGCGCCGAACGGCCTGCAAGGCGCCCGGATCGACCAGCTAACGAGGATCATATGGCCGACATGATGAAAGACGACTTGCAGGAGATCGCCCGCGAAGTGTGCCGGGCGGCCTATCGTGAAATGAAGGCGCGCGGCATTTCGGAAGTCGCGACCGCTGGCGCCTTCCTGCAGTACAGCGCCAGTGGCCTCGCCCAGCTCGGCATGGATCGGGAAGATATCCACGACATCGTCGACGGTGTGATCGACCGCACCATCGAGATGTCGCCCATTTCGGTTCCAGCCGGCCGGGCCTAGCAGAAAAAACTCCCCTCTCTGTAACCTCGGGCCATTCCCGGGCGAATGGAGATGACAGCGGAAGCGCCGCTGGAGGAATGGGGAATGAGCTTGACCTTTGCCGTCGCAGGCGTTGACCTGAACGTCCCGGAACGAGGCGAAACCGCCTCTCGGGCGACAGGGGCGCCGCGGGTGGATGAGGCGAGACAGGAAGTGGCGCGCGCCGCCGACGCGCGGCGCGCGGGTCTGATGGCCGCGGCGCAGGCTGGTGATCGCGGCGCTTATGAGGCCCTGCTGCGCGAGTGCCTGCCCGTGGTGGCCATGATCGCGCGCGGGCGCGGTGTGCCGCCCGACAGCATCGACGACGTGGTGCAGGAAACCCTGGTCACCCTGCACCGCGCCCGGCATACCTATGATCCCTCGCGGTCCTTCATGGCCTGGTTGCGGACCATCGCCGACCGGCGGGCGATCGACGCGCTGCGCGGCCAGGGCCGGCGCCGCGCGCGCGAGGTCCACGATCCTGTCGCCTATGACGCCCACGTCGATCCCACGCCAGATGCCGTCCAAACCGTTGATCGGCATGACGAGGACCGGCGCCTGCGCGCGGCGATCGTCACGCTGCCGGAGGGCCAGCGCGAGGCGGTGGAACAACTGTCGCTGCACGGGCGGTCGCTGACGGAAGCGTCGGCGGTGACCGGGCGGACCACGGGCGCGCTGAAGGTAAATCTGCACCGTGCCTTGCGCAGCTTGCAGGCCCGGCTGAAGGGCGAGGAACAGCGGCATGACTGACCCGTCCGAACATGATCGGCTGCTGCGTGAGCTGGGCGCCGACCTGACGCCGGTCAGGCGGCTGCGCGCGCCTGGCCTGCGTGCCCTGGGCTGGTTCTCGGTTGTGCTCGCCATCGCCGCCGTTCTCGCGATGGTCGCCGACGGGGCGGCCACGCTGGCGCGGCTGGCCGCCGTTCCGGATTTGTGGCTGAGTGCCTTGGGCTCGGCGTCCACCGCCGTGCTGGCGGGCTGGGCCGCGTTCGAGCTTTCGACGCCGGGAAGCCGCCGCCGCTGGGCGCTGCTGCCCGTGCCGGCATTTGTGCTCTGGATCGGGGCCAGCGGGCTGGGATGCCTGCGCGTGTGGCCTGCGCCGGGGACCGGTCCGATGGCGCACGGTGAATCCGGCGAGTGCCTGATGTTCATTGTCGGCCTGTCGCTGCCGCTGGCGATCCTGATCACCATTATGCTGCGCCGCGCCTGGCCGCTGCATCCCGCGCTGACAGCAGGCGTCGCCGGCCTTGCCTGCGCCGCCGCCGCGGCCACCCTGCTGAACTTCGTCCATCCGTTCGACGCGGCGGCCACCGATCTCGCCCTGCATGCGCTCGGCGTGGCGATCGTCGTCGCGGCCACGGCCCTTTGGGGCAGGCGACCCCTGACCCGTTGACGGACAGGCAACGCCATCGGTAGTGCGGGAGCCTTTTGGTATTGCCGGGGCATGGTTCGTCCGGTCAATATTGAAACACGCTTCAAGGATGCCCGGCAGAAATCCATGCAGGATCGCGGGCGTGCACCAGGGGAGAACCAGATGGCCGGCCGCGCCGATGACACGCTCGAAATTCACGAGACCCTCTACCGCTATTGCCGTTCCATGGACCGGATGGATGCGCCGCTGTCGCTGGACTGTTTCTGGCCCGACGCCCATCTGGAATACAGCAGCCTGTTCAACGGCTCGGCCGCCGGGTTCGTCGAATGGCTCTGGCCGGTGCATGCGTCCATGGTGTGCCACACGCACCGGGTGACCAATATCCTTGTCGATTTCAAGGGCGCGGACGATGCCGCCAGCGAGGCCATGGTTCACGTGACGCTGCGCATGAACGACAAGGGCGAGCTGGTCGACCTCGTCGGCCATGGCCGCTATCTTGACCGCTGGCAACGCCGTGACGGGCGCTGGCGTATTTCAGGCCGGACCTACGTCACCGACCTCGGCACCGTGGTCCCGGTCGCCAGTCGCGATCTTAGCGGCATCCTCTATCCGGGCACGCCCGGCCAGCGCCCACTGCAGGGTACGCGGGACACCAGTGACCTGTCCTATGCCCTTTTGCCACCCATCGGGAGTGAGTGACCATGAAGATCGGCGTCGTTTATCCGCAAACCGAATTGCAGGGCGATCCCGACGCGGTGCGCGAGATCGGCCTGGCGACCGAGGCGCTGGGCTACAATCATCTGCTGGTGTTCGATCATGTGGTCGGTGCGTCCCACGACCGCGAACCCAAGCTGTGGGGACCTTATACCGAGCTTCATCCCTTTCATGATCCGTTCGTGATGTTCGGGTTTTTGGCCGGCATCACCAAGCGCATCGAGTTAGCGACGGGGGTCCTGATCCTGCCGCAGCGCCAGACCGTGCTGGTTGCCCAGCAGGCCGCCGACGTGGACCTGCTGTCCCACCAGCGGCTGCGCCTGGGGATCGGGACCGGCTGGAACTATGTGGAATATCACGCGCTGGGGCAGGATTTCGAGACCCGCGGCGCCCGCGCCGACGAGCAGATTCCCTTCCTGCGCCGGCTCTGGAGCGAGCCTCTCGTTACGTTCGAGGGGCGCTTCGACCGTATCGACAAGGGCAATATCCTGCCGCGTCCCAAGCGCCAGATCCCGATCTGGGTCGGCGGCTTCACCGAACCGGCATTCCGGCGCGGCGGGCGGCTGGGCGACGGTTACATCTTCGCCGGCGATATCGATCATGCGCGGGAAGGACTGGCACGGGTCCGGCATCATCTGGCTGAGTCCGGTCGCAGCGAGGAAGGGTTCGGTCTCGATCTGGTGCTGATCCGCGCCAGGGATGTGGACGAGACCATCGACACGCTGAATCGCTGGCGCGATCTGGGGGGCACCCACGCGACCGTCCACACCATGGGCAAGGGCTTCACCACCGCGCAGGCGCATATCGACTTCATGGCCGAGGTGCGCCATCGGATCGATGCCGGTCAGACAACGCCTATGGTCGTGTGAACCCTCGGAAGTCGGCGTCCAGCCAGTAAAGCTCGATCCGCTGGCCCGAGGTGACGACGGGAATCCGGGCATCTCCCTGCGCGCCGCGCACCGGGTTGGTGAACTCCCATACCACCGTACCGGATCTGTCCACCTCGAAAAGCCGGCCGCCATCGGCTTCGGTGATCAGCGTGTTGCCGCCGGGCAGCCGCTCGGCCGAGCCGCGCGTGGCGCTGGCGAACGGCGTCTGTCCGGGCCGCGCGGTGTAACTCCACACGGTCGTCATGGTCACCGGATCGATCTCGAGGACGCGCGACGCCTTGCCGTCCCCCGCCTCGCCCCGATTGTCGAAGATCAGAATGTGCCCATCGGCGACGATGCTGGCGTCATACTGGCCGTTCCAGGCGCCTCTCGCGGCCCAGGTGATCTGGCCGCTGGCCGGGTCGATCACCGCCAGAACGCCGAGATCGGGAAAGGACAACAGCGCCTGACCGGCTCGGCCTTCGAAAAGCCCCGTGGCCTCGGCGTCGTCGATCACGTCGATGCTGGTGGCGCGCGGCGCGGCGCTCCGCGACGGCGCGAGCAAACCGCTGAATGGTGAGGCCTCGAAGGCGTCGGACAAAGACAGTTTCGCCGCTTCCCGGCCGTCCGGTGTCAGGATGGTCAGGTAACTCTCCAGGATGACAGGCTTGTCGTCTTCCTTGAGGAAGTCCTCGGCGAGCACGAAGACGCGGCCATCGGGCGCCAGGTCGAAGTCGCTGTGCACGCGCTGGAGATAGGCCCAGATTATCCCGGAGTTTTTGTCGACCTTCACCAGACCATAGCCCGGCGGTGTATGTCCCGCCGCTTCGTACAGGCCGATCAGGTCGCCATTGGGGAACATCCGCGCCTTGCGCAGGAACACGAGTGAGTCCGGCTGGGGCTGAGCGACAGCGGCGTTTCCGCCCGCCGCCGCGGCGCTGTAGGGCAAGGTCCATTCGTGCATGGGGTGGCCGATCATGGTGACCAGCTGCGCCGTCGCCGCATGGCCCGACGTATAAAGGGTAAAGCCCCGCTCGGCATTGCGCGGGTCCCAGACGGTGACCAGCCTTTCGGCGCGGGTGGCATCGCGCCAGTGGTCGCTTGTCACGGGATCGGCGATGTCGGTGCGCTGCTCGGTGGCATCGGGGACCCGATTCAGGAGCCCATCCATGGGGAGGATCCAGACAAACGCGGCAAGCCCGGCCGCGATGATGGCGGCGACTCCTCCTGCGATCAGGATTTTCTTGGGCACGGCGATATCCTTTCGGTGCGGCTGGGCAGCCAGCGTCTTCTAGACTTACTGTGCCGCAACGGCCTTATCCACCGTATTGGGCCCGCTTTCTCGTTCAGGCGACATTCACGGTCCGTCAAATATTCTCAAGTATCTCTCGTCCGTTGCATGCGACAGAGGAAATCCCTTGGTGTGAACCATGCGTGATTCAAGCTGACCGATCGCTTGTGCGGGAACCCCTGACAATAAATCTCGTTTCGAGATCAGGTCTTGTCTCGACGCATACGGAGAAAACTGAAAGGAAGAATCATGAATTCATCGGAAAATGATGACAAATCAATTCCAGTGAGCTCGAGTCCCTGGGCACGGCGTGCCTTGATAGGTGTGGTGGCGGCCGGTGTTCTGGGGCTGGCCGCATGCAGCGGGCATGGCGGCTATGGCCACGGCCATGGGTATTACCGCGATGGCTATCATCATGGCGGCTATCACAAGGATCGGCATGATCGGTACGACCGCCATGACCGGTATGACCGCAGTGGCTACCGTGACCGCGATCGCCGCGACGGGCGCGGTTACTGGCGCCGCGATTGACGAGGCGGGCAGGTTTGACGCAACCGTGAGCCCATCGGCAATGCCGGTCGGGCGCTAAAGGTCCCGTCCGTCAAGTACGGCGCGGACCTTCTGCGCCATCTCGGTCTTGCGGAACGGCTTGTTCAGCAGGTTGACGCCATCATCCAGCCGTCCGTGATGGACGATCGCGTTATCGGTGTACCCTGACGAATAGAGGACACGCGTTCCCGGCGCACGGCGCAACACTTCTTCGGCGATCTGGCGGCCGTTCATGCCGCCCGGCAACACGATGTCGGTGAACAGAAGATCGAAGGCCAGGCCCTGATCCATGGCTGCCAGCAGGTCGGGGCCCGTTGCGAAAGCGGTCACCTCATAGCCCAGATGGCGAAGGTTCATCTCGGCGAACTGACGCACCAGCGCCTCGTCCTCGACCAGCGCGATCCGCTCCTGCCCATGTGGTGACAGCTCGGCGTCCGGTCGGGCGGCTTCGACCGCGATATGCCGGTCGAGCGCGCGCGGGAGATAGAGTTTCACGGTGGTGCCGTAGCCGGGCTCGCTGTAGAGCTTCACATGACCGCCCGACTGTTTGGCAAATCCGTAGACCATGCTCAGGCCAAGGCCGCTCCCCTTGCCAACGGGCTTGGTCGTGAAGAAGGGGTCGAAGGCCCGCTCCAGCACCTTGGCCTCCATGCCTTCGCCCGTGTCTGACAGCGCGACCATCACATACTGGCCGGGTTTGACCTCGTCATTGTCGAGCGCATAGGAATTGTCCAGCCGCGCATTGGCGGTTTCGATGGTGAGCTTGCCACCCTCTCCCATCGCATCGCGGGCGTTGATGGCGATATTGAGCAGCGCGCTTTCCAGTTGCGAGCCATCGACCACCGCGCGCCACAGGCCGGCGCCGCGGACGATCTCCAGGTCGATACTTTCGTTCAACGTCCGCCGCAACAGGGCTTCGAGGCCCGTGATCAGCTGGTTGACGTCGATGATTTTCGGCGCGAGCGGTTGCCGGCGCGAGAATGCCAGCAGTCGGTGGGTCAGGTCCGCGCCGCGTTCGGCGGCCGTCTGGATCATCTCCGCCACCATGCGCAGGCGGTCGTTTTCGCGCACTTCCTCGACAAGCAGGTCGGCGTTGCCCATGATCACGGTCAGCAGATTGTTGAAATCATGGGCGACACCGCCGGTCAACTGGCCGACCGCTTCCATCTTCTGGGCCTGGCGCAGCTGCTGTTCGGCCTTCATGCGCTGGGTGATATCGCTGGTATAGACCGTCAGTCCCGAGGAACCGGGAAAGAGCCGGATCATGTGAAACCGGTCGAGCGGCGCATAATAATTCTCGAACGTCACCTGTTCGCGGCGCTCGACGGCCTGATGGAAACGCGTCCAGACATCGGACCCGTAAAGGTCGGGGAAGACTTCCCACATGGATTTGCCGAGCACCTCGGCTTCGCTCACGCCGAACATCTCTTCGGCCGCGCGATTCACGTGGGTATACCGCCAGTTCGCGTCGAGATGATAAACGCCGTCCGACATGGCCTCGAAGATGCGGGAAATCTCGTCCCGCGCCGCTTCCGTCGCCGCCAGCGCATCCGTGCGCGCGCCCAGCAGCTTCACGTTCTCCACCGCGATGGACACGGTGCGGGCCAGTTGCGCCAGCAGGGCCTCGTCCTGGGCGTCGAACTCGCCGGTATCGCGGTCGGAAAGACCGATCAGGCCGAGATTCTCGCCCGTCTGGGCCATCAGCGGAACCGCGAGCCATCCGCGCATGGGCGGGTGACGGTCACGCGCGTCGCCAAATCCCTTCCAGTCGGGATGCGCGAGCAACTCCTCCTGGGTCAGCCGGGTCGGCGCGTTATCGCGGCAAACCAGCCGGTAGATGCCCGAGCCATCCGATTGCTCGTCATAGGTGCGCCACGCCGCGTATTTTTCCGAGAGGGAGACGGTGTGGATGGCCTGCGCGAAACTGTCCCCGATGGTGAGGCTGACCACGCTCTGATGGCACGGCACCAGTTCGCGGGCTGCTGCCGCGGCACGGTTCAGCACGTGGTCGATGCTACGGGCGGCGGCCAGTTCGGCCGAGATACTCGCCAGCCGGTTCAGGCGATCCGTGGTGTCGACCTGCGCCTGCTGCCGCAGCGACAGGGCGCGGACGGCCAGGGCCGTGGCACCGGCCATCAGGGACAGGAGAATCAGATCGACGATGAAACTGGTCAGCGCCCTGTAGGTCCAGTTCGCCAGCACCTCGCTCTCCGGCAGACCCGCCGCCACGACCATGGGAAGCCCGGGCACGCGCGCGAACACCATCATGTGCCGCGTCTGGTTTTCGTCCGACTCCGTCCAGAACCATCCGGAGTCGCGGCCCTTTACATGCTCCTTGAACAAGGATTCCCGCATGTCGGGATTGATAAGGCTGGAGGCGCCTCCGACGCGTTCCGCCAACAGTATGCCGTCATCGCGGAACAGCATGATGGCGGTTCGGGGCGTCAGGCTGAGGGACTCGAACAACGAGGCGAAATGATCGACGGCGATGGTACCCACGGCCCAGCCCTGCAACTGTCCGTCGGCGGTCATCCCGGGACGGGCGACCCTGATGATCGGCTCGCCAACGGCCTCGCCCAATTTCCCGACGAGAGGCGGGCTGACACGGATGCGGCGGTCACCGCTCGCAGGAGGCGGCGCGAAGGGTGGCTCCTGAGCGAGGTTTAACCGGTCGGGTACCGGGCTGTAGGAGGCCTGCGCGATCCGGCCCGTGGCATCCACGATGAAGAACTCCAGCACGCTCGGCGCGGCGTTCCGCGCCGCCCCTAGTGTCTCGTGGATCGCGCCGGGCGGTGAGTCGGCGCCGATTGTGCCGGTGCTCAATTCGTCGGCAAAGCGGATCAGACCGCGATCGGTGGTCCCCAGGGTCTGCTCGGTGTGTTTGGCGATGCCTTGAACGATGTTGCGCAGGCTGTCACGGGCCTTGTCAGCTTCCCAGCCCCGGTCCAGATAGAGCTGGATCGCGTGGGTCGCGAGCAGGACTGCGGAGATGGTCGCGACAATCGCGACCAGCAGCCTTACAGATGCTTTCAGATGCCCCCTCGGCAACCCTCAATCCTCGTGAGACCCGGCGTCAATGCGCCGTGCCCTTCGCCCGTCGGCGTTCCCGCGCCCGATCCATCATTATACTACACCCTTTTTGGCGTGATGCGGCGATCATCTTGGTCGCTCGCGTTCTTATTGAGTCGCCGGATTGTGCCCAAGGGGCCACTTCGTGCATTGATAAGGCGACAAGGCGAAGGAGATTGACGTGCGATTGGGGTTTATGGGGCTTGGGGCGGCGATGCTGATGGTCGTGGCGTCTTCCGCGGCGCATGGCGCGGTCGGCGAAGCGCCCCGCATCGACATGACCCTGATCGAGCCGGGCGCGGCGCGCGGTGCCGAACCCTTGGCCGGTGGCGGCGTCGATGGCGACTACCTGCTGACCCTCAAGACCTTCTCCGATCTGCTGGACCAGGCGCAGCGCGGCGATGCCGATGCACAGTGGCGCGTCGCCCTCAGCTATTACCGCGGAATCGGCGTCACCGCCGATCCGGAAGCCGGCTTCGGCTGGCTCCTCAAGGCCGCGGAGCAGGGCGACAGCACGGCCGCCGCCTTTCTCGGCAGTGTCTATCAGCGCGGCCTGGGCACCGGCGTCGATCATGCCCAGGCGGTGCGCTGGTTCGAGAAGGCGGCCGAAGGTCAGATTCCCATGGCGCTCTACCAGCTCGGACTGCATTCCCTGAATGGCTGGGGCGTGCCCGCCAACCTGGATGAGGCGCGGACGTATTTCCGGCTCTCGCACGAACGCGGCATGCCCGATGGCCTGTGCGTGCTGGCCCAGATCGACTACGATCAGGAAGCCGTCAAGGACGAGGCCGCCATCCGCCGCATGACCGACGCTTTCGCCCTCGCCGCCGAGGAAGGCTCGGAGCTTTGCATGGTCTCGCTCGCCCAGCTTCGCCTGCAGGGAGATCTCATCCCGCGCGACGAGGCCGGTGCGCGCACCCTGCTGCTCAAGGCGGCGGATGCGGGCAATCCGCAGGCGCAATATCTGGGCGGCCTGATGCTGTTCCGCGGCGATGGCGGTGACAGGGATCCGGCACGCGCCATCGAACTGTTCGGCAAGGCGTCCGACCGCGGCTTTCCGGACGCCCAGGCCTTCATGTCGGTGGCCTACAGCCAGGGCGAGGGCGTCGAGAAGGACGAAACCAGGGCCCTCGATCTCGCGCGGAAAGCTGGTGAAAAAGGCTCGGGCTACGCCCAGATGCTGCTTTTCAGCTATTACCTCGAGGGCGTCGGAACGCCGGCCGATCCGGCCACCGCCCTGAAATGGCTGGAGAAATGCGCCGAATCGGGGCTGCTCGACTGCCTCTACAACGCGGGGGTCGTGTATCTGCGAGGCGATGGGGTGGAGGCCGACGCGCCGCGTGCCGCTGGCTATTTCAGCAAGGCGGCGGGAAGCGGACACCACGACGCCCAATACGCGCTCGGTACCCTCTATCTCAAAGGCGATGGCGTGCCGCGCGATATCGTCAAGGCTCGGGCGCTATTCGAACAGGCGGCGGCGGGCGGTGTCGATTCAGCCCGATCGGCGCTCGATTACGTCTCGGCCATCGAAGCGGCCGGACGGACCGGGCGCATCCTGCCGATGACATCGCCGGGCGAAGCCCTGCAGGCAGCGGCCATGAACGGCGCCGCGCCGCTGGGCGAAGCGGAGGCCAGGATCGCCGAGGCGCGCGACCTGCTCTCCCGGGCGCGCAAGGCGGGGGATGGCGAGATGGCGGCCTTGGTGACGAAGGCAATTGAACTGCTGGAGTCGGCGACGGCCCTCGGATCGGCGGAAGCGGGCTATCTGCAGGCACGGGTGCTCGGCGACCCTGCCTATGGCCGTCCTGATGCCGAAGCCTCGTTCGCGGCCGCCCTCAAGGCGGCGCAGCGGGGCAACGCGGACGCGCAGCGGCTCGCCGGCGTCGCCTATTACGCGGGCAAGGGCGTGGCCGTGGACGCGGTCGAGGCCAGGCGCTGGTTCACGGCGGCGGCCGAGCAGGACAATTGGGAGGCGCTGGCTAATCTCGCCTATATGCGGCTGACCGGCGCCGGCGGCCCACGTGACGAGGCGCAGGCCCGGGAAGATTACCGGCGGGCCGCCGAGAACGGCGTCGCCGTGGCGCAGTACTGGACGGGCCGGTTCCTCGGCCAGCCCGGCGAGGGACAAGACCAGGAAGCGGCGCGGCGCTGGTTCGAGCGTTCGGCCGACCAAGGTTGGCGCAGCGCGCGCGTCTGGCTCGCCAGATATGCCCGCGAAGGTCTCGGCGGACCGGTCGATCCGGCATTGGCACGCCGCCTGTTCGCCGCCGCGTCCGCCGACGGCGATGGCGAGGCCAGCCGGAATCTCGCTCTCATGTACGAACTGGGCGAGGGGGGGGCGAAGGATTTGGCCGAGTCCCTTCGGTATCTGCGGCTGGCCGGTGAACAGGGAAACGGGACGGCGCTCACCGCGCTGGGCGAGGCCTATTACTACGGCCGCGGCGTGGAGCGGGATCTTGCCGAGGCACGCGACTGGTTCCGCAGGGCGGCGGAGCGGGGCAATGCGGCGGGACAATATGCGCTGGGCATGCTGCATGCGCGCGGCGAAGGGACTCCGGCTGATCCCGACAAGGCGCTCGAATGGTTCCGCAAGGCCGCCGCCAACCGTCATCTCGACGCGCAGGTGAAGGCCGGACTCACGCTCGCCTCACGCCAGGCCGATGCCGAAGAGGCTCTGTTCTGGTTGCTATCGGCGCTGGAACGGCTGAAGGCCGGCGCTGTCCGGACGCAGGCGGAAGCGGCGGTCGAGGCTCTTGAAAAGCGCCTCGATGCGGAGCAGGTCCTGGCGGTGCGCCAGAGGATCGCCGATTCCCATGCGGTGACGTCTGGGTCATCCGCCTCCGGAATGGCCGAATAGCTGCGCCCTCTTTGTCTTGCGGCCGACTTCTGCGATGATTTGGGGGCAGAATGACTTATGTGCCGTGCGACGGAGCCGATTGTAAGGTCGGCGCTCCATGCAACGACAAGGCGAGCGAATGACTGCCGCGACACCGCCACATGATCTTGCCGACCGGATCGACCGCATTCTGGCGGCGCACGCGGATATGGAAGGGGCCTGCCTTTCCGTGTTGCAGGCCGTCCAGCGGGAAGTTGGCTACGTGCCGGGCGACGCGCTCGCACCCATCGCCCGCGCGCTTCATCTGTCCCACGCCGAGGTCTATGGCGTGCTGACCTTCTACCATGACCTACGGCAGACGCCGGCGGGACGCCATGTGGTCCGGGTCTGCCAGGCCGAGGCGTGCCAGTCCATGGGCGCGCGCGGTCTGACCGACGCTCTCGTCCGGCACTTCGGTGTGGCCCTGGGCGAAACCGCGGCCAGCGGCGAAGTCACGCTTGAGGCGGTGTACTGCCTCGGAAACTGTGCCCTGTCGCCGGCGGTCAGCGTGGATGGCACGCTTCTCGGCCGGGCGACGCCGCATAGGGTGACAGCGCGCCTGGGAGCGGCGACGTGAGCGGCTACACCATCTATATTTCGGCCGATTCCGCCTCCGTGTCGGTCGGCGCGGACGATCTTCGCGATGCGCTCATGGCCGAGGCGCAGACCCGTGGCATTTCCCTGCGGATCGTGCGCACGGGCAGCCGAGGCGCCTATTTCCTCGAGCCCATGCTGGAGGTGGCGACGCCGGACGGCCGGCTCGGCTTCAACGGCTTCGAAGATATGCGCGCTGGGGTGGCGACACTGTTCGACAGCGGTTTTTCCCCGCAAAGCCCACATTGCCTGGGGCTGGTCGACGCGCTTCCGTGGCTTGCCCGTCAGGAGCGGCTGACCTTTGTCCGTTGCGGCATCACCGATCCGCTCTCCATCGAGGACTACCGCGCTCATGAGGGCTTCGACGGGCTCGAGAAAGCGCTCGCGCTGTCACCGCAAGCCATCATCGACGCCGTCGCCGAATCCGGCCTGCGTGGGCGCGGCGGCGCGGGGTTCCCGGCCGCGATCAAATGGGGGACGGTCCAAGGCGCGCCAGGCGATGTGAAGTACATCTGCTGCAATGCCGACGAGGGTGACAGCGGCACCTTCGCCGACCGCATGCTGATGGAAGGCGATCCGCTGCTGCTGATCGAGGGCATGACCATCGCGGGTCTGGCCGTCGGCGCCGCTCAGGGCTTCGTCTATATCCGCTCGGAGTATCCCGCCGCCATCGCGGTGATGCGGCAGGCGATCGGTCTGGCGCAGGCCGCCGGCTGGCTGGGCAGTGACATTCGCGGCACGGGCCATGCTTTCCATATCGAGGTGCGGGAAGGCGCAGGTGCCTATATCTGCGGCGAGGAAACCGCCATGCTGGAAAGCCTCGAAGGCAAGCGCGGCATGGTCCGTGCCAAGCCGCCGCTGCCCGCGCTCGAGGGCCTGTTCGGCAAGCCGACCGTGGTCAACAATGTTCTCACCCTGGCGGCGGTGCCGACCATCCTGGCGCGGGGCGGCGCCTTTTACCGGGATTACGGGATCGGCCGCTCGCGCGGCACGCAGCCGTTCCAGCTTGCTGGGTGCATCCGGCGCGGCGGACTGGTCGAAAAGGCGTTCGGCGTCACGCTGCGCGACCTGATCGAGGATTTCGGCGGCGGCACCGCCACGGGCCGACCTTTCAAGGCGGTGCAGGTCGGCGGACCGCTGGGCGGCTATATCCCCGAGGCGCTGCTCGATCTGCCGGCGGATTACGAAAGCCTGGCCGGCGCCGGATTCATGCTGGGGCATGGCGGTCTGGTGGTGTTTGACGAAAGCGCCGACATGCTGCGGCAGGCCCGCTTCGCCATGGCGTTCTGCGCCGAGGAATCCTGCGGCAAGTGCACGCCATGCCGGATCGGCGCGGTGCGCGGTGTCGAGGTGATCGACCGGATCAATGCCGGTCTCGATCAGGCCAGGCAACTGGCGCTGCTTGAGGATCTGTGCACGCTGATGACCGACGGGTCGCTGTGCGCAATGGGCGGGCTGACGCCCATGCCTGTCCTGAGCGCGCTGCATCATTTTCCCGAAGATTTCCGGCGGCCCGCCGCCGCTGCCGAGTAAAAGCCATGGGACTGCTCAAGGAAACCGACTACGGCACGCCGGCCCGCGCCGCCGCCGCGCATGCCGTCACGCTCGAGATCGACGGGATCGCCGTCACCGTCCCCGGCGGCACCTCGGTGATGCGCGCGGCGATGGACGCGGGGGTGAAGGTCCCCAAGCTGTGCGCCACCGACAGTCTGGAAGCGTTCGGCTCGTGCCGGCTCTGTCTGGTGGAGATCGAGGGCCGCAAGGGTACGCCGGCCTCCTGCACCACGCCGGTCGCGCCGGGCATGAAGGTTCGCACCCATACGCCGCGTCTTGCCGATCTGCGGCGCGGCGTGATGGAGCTTTATATTTCCGATCACCCGCTCGATTGCCTGACCTGCGCCGCCAATGGCGACTGCGAGCTGCAGGATATGGCGGGCGCGGTCGGGCTGCGCGAGGTGCGCTATGGTTATAGCGGCCAGAACCATTTCGACGCGGTGAAGGATGACAGCAATCCGTATTTCGCCTTCGACCCGGCCAAATGCATCCTGTGCTCGCGCTGCGTACGGGCGTGCGAGGAGGTTCAGGGCACCTTCGCGCTGACGCTGGACGGGCGCGGCTTCGAGTCCCAGATCGCCGCCGGCGGTTTCGACAGTTTCCTGGAGTCGGAATGCGTCTCATGCGGCGCCTGCGTGCAGGCCTGTCCGACCGCGACGCTGATCGAGAAGTCGGTCATCGACAAGGGCCAACCCGAGCACAGCGTGCTGACCACCTGCGCCTATTGCGGCGTCGGCTGCTCGTTCAAGGCCGAGATGCAGGGCAACGAGGTCGTGCGCATGGTGCCGCAGAAGGATGGCGGGGCCAATGAGGGGCATTCCTGCGTCAAGGGCCGCTTCGCGTGGGGCTATGCGACCCATGACGACCGTATCCTCAACCCCATGATCCGCGACCGGATCGAGGATCCCTGGCGCGAGGTGTCCTGGGACGAGGCCATCGCCTTTACCGCCGACCGTATGCGCGCGATCCAGCAGCAGCATGGCCGCGGCGCCATCGGCGGGATCACCTCCTCGCGCTGCACCAACGAGGAAGTCTACGTGGTGCAGAAGATGATCCGCGCCGCGTTCGGCAACAACAATGTGGATACCTGTGCCCGCGTCTGCCATTCGCCCACGGGCTATGGCCTGAAGCAGACCTTCGGCACCTCGGCCGGCACGCAGGATTTCCGCAGCGTGGAGAAGGCCGATGTCATCATGGTCATCGGCGCCAATCCCACCGATGGTCATCCGGTCTTTGCCTCGCGCATGAAGAAGCGCCTGCGCCAGGGCGCCAAACTGATCGTGATGGACCCGCGCCGGATCGATCTGGTCGACAGCCCGCACGTGGCCGCGACCTGTCATCTGCCGCTGCGGCCCGGCGCCAACGTGGCCATGATCAACGCGTTGGCCCATGTTGTGGTGACCGAAGGCCTGGCGGACACCGCCTTTGTCGCCGAGCGCTGCGAGGATGACAGCTTCGCCCACTGGGCCGCCTTCATCGCCGATCCACGCCATGCGCCCGAGGCCGTCGCCGACATTACCGGCGTCGCCGCGCCGCTGGTGCGCGAGGCGGCGCGGCTCTACGCCAACGGCGGCAACGCGGCGATCTATTACGGCCTCGGTGTCACGGAGCATTCGCAGGGGTCGACCATGGTGATGGGCCTCGCCAACCTCGCCATGGCCACGGGCAATATCGGCCGGGAAGGCGTCGGGGTGAATCCGCTGCGCGGCCAGAACAATGTCCAGGGCTCCTGCGACATGGGCTCGTTCCCGCACGAGCTGCCCGGCTATCGCCATGTCAGCGACGACGTCACGCGCGGCCTGTTCGAAGCGGCATGGGGTGCCGCGCTCGACCCCGAGCCGGGCCTGCGCATTCCGAACATGCTCGACGCGGCGCTCGACGGCAGTTTCCGCGCGATCTTCGTACAAGGCGAAGACATCGCCCAGTCGGACCCCAACACCCAGCATGTCACCGCCGCGCTCAGGGCCATGGACTGCGTCGTGGTCCAGGACCTGTTCCTCAACGAGACGGCGGCGTTCGCCCACGTTTTCCTTCCGGGCACTTCGTTTCTGGAAAAGGATGGCACGTTCACCAACGCGGAGCGGCGCATCAACCGCGTGCGCCCGGTGATGCCGTCGAAGACGGGTCTGGCCGAATGGGAAGTGGCGTGCCGCCTGTCGTCGGCGCTCGGCTATCCCATGCACTATGCCAGCAGCGCCGAGATCATGGACGAGATTGCCCGCCTGACGCCCACCTTCGCCGGGGTCAGTTTCGAGACGCTGGACCGGCTGGGCAGCGTGCAATGGCCCTGCAACGAGGCCGCGCCCGAGGGCACGCCGATCATGCACATGGACGGGTTCGTGCGCGGCAAGGGCCACTTCGTCATCACCGAGTTCGTGGCGACGCAGGAGCGCAGCACGCGCATGTTCCCGCTGATTCTGACGACGGGCCGTATCCTCAGCCAGTACAATGTGGGGGCGCAGACCCGCCGTACCGACAACGTGGTGTGGCACCGCGAGGATGTGCTGGAGCTGCATCCGCACGACGCCGAGGAACGCGGCATTGCCGATGGCGACCGGGTGATGCTCGCCAGCCGCAAGGGCACGACGACACTGCACGCGGTGATCACCGACCGCATGCCGCAGGGCGTGGTTTATACGACCTTCCATTATCCGGTGACCGGGGCGAACATCGTTACCACCGAGTTTTCGGACTGGGCGACCAATTGTCCCGAATACAAGGTCACGGCTGTCCAGGTGACGCGGACCAACCTTCAGGCCGATGCGGCCGCGGCGGCGGAGTAGCCCGTGGCCCGTCCAGCTCTCCGCAGGCCGCCGCGCTTCAACGCCGAGCGTGCCATGGCCGAGGGGCGGCGCGGCGCGGAACGGGTTCGCTGGCATCTGGCCGAGGAAGTGCCGGCGGCGCTGACCTTCAATCAGCGGTCCTCGGTGGTGATGATGGTCACGCCTGCCGACCTCGAGGATTTCGCCGTCGGTTTTGCCGTGACGGAAGGCATGGTTCCCGCCGCGTCGGCGATCAGGGGCGTCCAGGCGCTGGCCACCGCCAACGGCTACGTCATCGATATCCGCGCCGATGCGTTGACGGAACGGGCGGGGCGCGAGCGCGTCATCGCCGGAAGGACGGGATGCGGCATGTGCGGTGTCGACTCCCTTGAGGACGCCGTCCGTCCCGCACGCCCGATCCGGACAGGGGATTTCCCGGATGCCGGCGCGATCGCCCGGGCTTTCCAGGCCTTGCCCGATCATCAACCGCTCAATGGCCTGAACCACTCGGTGCATGCGGCGGGCTGGTGCGCGCAGGACGGCGCGGTGCGCCGGGTACGCGAGGATGTCGGGCGGCATAACGCCCTCGACAAGCTGATCGGCGCTCTTTTGCGCGATGGGCTCGATCCGGCAGACGGCTTCGTGGTCCTGTCCAGCCGGTGCAGCTTCGAGCTGGTTCAGAAAGCGGCCTCGGTGGGTGTCGCGTGCCTTGCGAGTATCTCGGCGCCGACCACGCTGGCGCTGTCCATGGCCCATGACGCAGGCATGATGCTTGCCTGCCGCTCGCCCGAGGGCGTCGTCGTTTTCGAAAGGGACGCCTGATGGACGAAGTGGCGATTGTCAGGATGGCCAACCAGATCGCCGCCTTTTTCGCGGCGGCTGGTCATGATGCCGCCATCGACGGTATCGCCGGGCATATCCGCAGCTTCTGGGATCCGCGCATGCGCCGGGCGCTTTTTGCGCTGGTGGACAAGGGCGGTGAAGGGTTAGAGCCGCTCGTTCTGGAAGCGGCTGCCCGGCTCCGCCAGACGGAACGCGCGCCCTCCTCCTGACCGTGCCGGTCTGGGCAGCCTGCTATCCGGCCGTCAGGAGCGCGCC
This sequence comes from Iodidimonas sp. SYSU 1G8, assembly GCF_039655775.1. Lineage (NCBI taxonomy): Bacteria > Pseudomonadati > Pseudomonadota > Alphaproteobacteria > Iodidimonadales > Iodidimonadaceae > Iodidimonas > Iodidimonas sp. SYSU 1G8. Next base: position 729,655 of record NZ_JBBYXJ010000002.1, read on the forward strand.
GCGATCGTCCGGGGTCCAGTCCAGCGTGCCGAAGGCGCCGCAACCGCCGCACAATTCCGACCATACGCTCTGGCGATGCCCGCACTGGCCGCAGTGCCATGTGGGATCGCGCGGCGCGCTCTCGGCCTTTGCCGCGGCGATGCGGGCGCTGCCCTCATTGCCCTGCGCCTGCTCCAGGGCTTCCAGCGCGCGGTACACGCGTCGCTGGGGCGCCAGGGCCGCGGCGGCCGCCAGATGGTCCCGAGCCGGGCCGGGAAGATCGGCGATCATCGCCTGCCGCGACAGCGCCAGATGCCCGTCGACGCTCTCGCGCTCGTCCACCAGGGTCTGCACGTATTTGTAGAGGGCCGCAGGCTGCGACGGTTCGGCCAGCGTCAGCCACGCGGCGGCAAGATCGGGGTGAGGCGCCGCGCGCCAGCCCTCGCGGATCACGGCCCGGGCACGGCGGATGGCGGATTTTGCCTTGTAGCCCTCGGCGGTCAGCAGCCTTGCCGGCACCAGCGCCGGATCGAGCTTGCTGGCTTCGCGCGACAGTTTCAGAGCGGCCTCGGGATGGCCCTCCGCCCTGGCCTTTCGGGCCTCGGCGAGGCGGATCACCGCCCGGCGTCGGCGGAACACCACCTCCGTGATCCGTCCGGACTTCAGGGACGCCAGCAGCGCCGTGTCCGCCGCCGTCCAGTCGCCGAGCGCCACCGCGTTGTCGAACAGTCCTGCCTGTGCCCAATCCGCCCTGGGGTTCTGTTCGATGGCGCGCTTGGCGGTGGCCAGCATGGCCGGCCTATCGCCTTCGGTGGTATCCACGGCGAACAGGCCGTGCAGCGCGAGCGCCCTGGTGCGCCGGTCGCCTTCCAGCGCGCGGAAACGCTGCCGCGCCGTCGCCACGTCGCCCTGCGCCAGCGCGGCCTGCCCGGCCAGCACGTCCGACAGGGCGGTTTCGCCCACCAGACTCTCGAACTTCTTGGCATGACGCTCGGCGCGCTTGCCGTCGCCCTCCATCAGAGCCGACAGGCCCCACGCCAGTTCGTTGTAGCCGCGCCGGTGGCGGGCCAGTTTCCGTTCTTCCCAGATGCCCTGCGTCGCCCACCGCCAGACCAGCATCAGCACGGCCGACAGCACCATCAGCCCGGCGCCGACCATGGCCAGTGCCGCGACCGAGGTGTCCAGCCGGTGGTTGTCGAACTCGATGGCGACGCTGCCCGGGCGATCCGCGACCCAGGCAATGCCCGCGCTGAGCACGACGACGACGGCAAGGGCGAAGAGAAGTCTGATCACGCGGGTTCCGCCTTCTGGTCAGGGGCGTAACCCGCGCCACGCAGTGCGACACCCACGTCATCCAGGGTCGCTGGATCATCGATCGTCGCGGGCATGGCCCAGGGCGCGCCGTCGGCGATCTTCTGCATGGTGCCGCGCAGGATCTTGCCCGACCGCGTCTTGGGCAGGCGCGGCACGACGGCGGCCGTCTTGAACGCCGCCACCGGTCCGATCTGGTCCCGGACCAGGGCTACCAGTTCCCGGATGATCTCCGCATGGTGCCGGTTCGTGCCAGCCTTCAGCACCACGAGGCCCAGCGGCACCTGTCCCTTCAGCGGATCGGCGACGCCGAAGACGGCGCATTCGGCTACGTCCCCATGACCGCCCAGCACCTCTTCGATGGCGCCGGTCGATAGACGGTGTCCGGCCACGTTGATGACGTCATCCGTGCGGCTCATCACGAACAGGTAGCCGTCCTCGTCGATGAAGCCGGCATCGCCGGTCTTGTAGAAACCGGGGAAGTCGGTCAGGTATTTCTCGCGGAACGCCTCGTCATGGCCCCACAGGGTGGGAAAGCAGCCGGGTGGCAGCGGCAGCTTGATCACGATGGCGCCGGTTTCACCGGCCGCGACCGGACGCGCCGCCTCGTCCACCACCTGGACATCGAATCCCGGCGCGGGTTTGCCCGGCGAGCCGTGCTTGACCGGATAGAACCCGAGCCCGCGATGATTGGCGTTGATCGGCCAGCCGGTTTCGGTCTGCCACCAATGGTCGATGACCGGCACACCCAATGTCCGCTCCGCCCACCGGATCGTATCGGGGTCGCCGCGCTCGCCCGCGACAAACAGGGCAGCGAACCGGCTCAGGTCGAAATTCCCGGCCAGTTGGCCGTCCGGGTCCTGCTGCTTGATCGCGCGCAGGGCGGTCGGCGCGGTGAACATCACCTTGACCTGGTGGCGCTCGATCAGGCGCCAGTAGGTCGCCGCGTCTGGCGTGCCGACCGGCTTGCCCTCGAACAGGATACTGGTATTGCCGTTCAGCAAAGGCCCGTAGCAGATGTAGGAATGGCCGACCACCCAGCCCACGTCGCTGGCCGCCCAGAAGACCTCGCCGGGCTCGACGCCGTAGATGTTGCGCATGGACCAGGCCAGCGCCACCAGGTGTCCGCCATTGTCGCGCACGATTCCCTTGGGCTCGCCCGTGGTGCCGGACGTGTACAGGATGTACAGCGGATCGGTCGCGTCCACGGTGACGCACCCGGCGGGCGCCGCGGCGGCTTCCCACTCGGCCCAGTCGACGTCGCGGCCTTCGATCAGCGCGGCAGGGGCCTGTTCGCGCTGCAGGATGACGCAGGCGCCGACCTTGGCCGCGCTCAACGCGATGGCTTTGTCCAACAGCGGCTTGTACGGCACGACCCGGCCCGGCTCGATGCCGCAGGAGGCCGACAGGATCACCTTGGGCGTGGCATCGTCGATGCGCGTCGCCAGTTCATGCGCGGCGAACCCGCCGAACACCACCGAATGCACCGCGCCGATGCGGGCGCAGGCCAGCATGGCGATGATCGCCTCGGGCACCATTGGCATGTAGATGATGACCCGGTCGCCCTTGCCCACCCCGAGCGCCGCCAGACCGCCAGCCGCCTTGGCGACGCGCGCCAGCAGCTCGCGGTAGGTGAAATGACGGATCGTGCCGGTGATCGGGCTGTCATAGATCAGCGCGTCCTGCTCGCCGCGTCCGGCCTCCACGTGACGGTCGAGGCAATTGTAGCAGGTGTTGACCCGGGCGCCCGCGAACCAGCGATAAAAGGGCGCGCGGCTGTCGTCCAGTACGCGGTCCCAGGGCTTTTCCCAGTGAACATGCCGCGCCGCGTCGGCCCAGAAGGCATCAGGGTCGCGGCTTGCGCTGGCATAGGCTGTGTCATACTGGCTCATCGATCGGCTCCCCCCGCATCGGTCGCGGCCGTGTCGAGCACCGCGCTTTCGAGAACGCCGACCGCGCCGATCACGGATTGCCTTGTCTGCGCCTTGTGCAGCCAGTCGGCGGCGGCGAGGGCCGCCGTCGGCGGCAGCGCCTGCAACTCGCGAACTGCCGTGTCCACTTCGCCCCGAGCAAGCGCCGCTTCGGCCCGGGCCACGAGGGCGGGCGTGTCCTGCCCCTTGACCTCGCCGGTCGGGCGCACGGTGAAGATGCCTTCGATGCGGGCCATGGTCTTGTCCCACCAGGAGGCATTCGCCGGCATGGATTCCGCTTCGATGATCGCGGGAATATCCGCCGCGAAGGAGTCGCGCAATGCGGCCGTCGATGCCACGCCGGTGGTCTTGTGGGCATCCAGCGTCAGGAGCCCGGTCCGGCCTTCCTCGGGCAGCGCGGCAGCGTCGATCAAACGTTCCGTCCCGTCCAGCGCGCCGGCGTAGGGAACGCCCTGCTCCACGGCCTGACGCAGCCGCGACAGGGCCAGAACCGTCAGGGGCTGCAGCATCTTCTTGCCGGCGTTGTCCTCCAGCGTGGCGAGCCGTGCCTGCTGCTGGGTCACTTGCTGGAATAGCTGATTGATCTGGCTGCCCAGCGCGGCGACCTGGCCGGCCGAGACGTGGCCTTCTTGGGTCTCCTGACGCTCGATCTCGTCCTCCAGTGCGGCAAGCCGTTCCTGCACGGCGCCCAGCATGTCGCCCGCCGCCATGTAGGGCGACACGGCCGGTGTTTCGGCGGCAGTGGCCGGTTCGGTCGCCTCCGCTTCCGGTGCGGGTGCGGGCGCCGGGACAAGGGCAGGCGGCGGTGAGGCGAGGGTGCTGTCCACCGTTGTCGGGGCCACGGGCCCGTCCTCCTCGCCGCTCATCCACGCGGGAAGCGCGGCGATGATCCGGGGGGCGAGCGCGACGCCGGCGATGAAAACCCCGAACAGCAGGAACAGCAGCAACAGCGGCATGGTCATCCGGCGTTTGCGATGCGTTGCCTTGGGCGGGGTGGCGGCGGCTGGTGGTGTGTCTGTCATGCGATCAGTTCAATCAGGGCGTCCTGCGTCGGCTCGGCGGCGACGCGTCTGTGCCGATGTGGCAAGGTTCCGAGGGCATCGGCCACTGGCCGGCTCAGGCAGAGCATGTCTACCTTGGTGAGCATAGGCTCCACCCCCGCATCTCGCGCCAGTTTAGCAAAGGTTCGGGCCGTGCGCGGGGAAAACAGCGCCACCGCGTCGATGTGGCCGGCGCGAAGAGCGCCCAAGGTCGCCTCGGACAAAGCCGTCGCGGCCTCGGAATCATAGAGCACGGCCCGGCGAACGTTAAATCCGGCGGCGGTGAGCGTACCGGCCAGGTCGCCGGCCACCGCGCTTCCCGCCACATGCACCAGCGGCCCTTTCGCGGGATCGCCGAGGCGCCGGACCAGTGCCGCGAGCGCATGAACGTCCCCCGAGGCACTCGATACGGACTGGAAGCCGGCGTCGCGCGCGGCGCGCGCGCTGGCGTCTCCCACGCACCATGCGGCCAGACTTCGGTCCGGCGTCGCGCGGGCGGCGGCCCGGACGCCGTTGGCGCTGGTGAACAACACGGCCTGGACGTTGTCCAGCGACAGGGGCACGTCGCGAAACCGGATGCGCAGCAACGGCTCCAGCGTGACGTCGTGGCCCCGTGCCTGCAACAGCTGCGCCAGCGGCGCCGCGTCGTCCTCAGGCCGGGTGACGAGGATGCGCATCATGCCTCACGTGCGGAAAAAATCGGGCCCGCCGCGCCGCCGCAGTTCCTCGCCCGCATCCCAGCCCATGGCCGCCGCGTCGCTCACCGGCCCTTCGCGCTCGGTGGTGTGATGCAGGCGGCCGTCCGGCGTGAGGATTTCGCCGCGCAGCCTGATCCTGCCGTCGCGCAAGGTCGCCAGTCCGGCGATGGGCGTGCGGCACGAGCCGTCCAGCGCGGCCAGCAGCGCGCGTTCGGCATTGACGCAATGCCGCGTTCCGGCATGGTCCAGCGGCAGCAGCAACCGGCTCATTTCCGCGTCGCCGAGCCGTGCCTCGATGCCGAGGGCGCCCTGGGCGATGGCGGGGAGCATGGTGTCGCTGTCGATGATGGCCGTCGCCACGTCGGTCATGCCGAGCCGGTTCAGGCCGGCCAGCGCGAGCAGGGTGGCGTCGGCGACGCCTTCATGCAGCTTGCGCAATCGGGTCTGGACGTTGCCGCGAAAGGTCTCGACCCGCAGATCTGGACGCTGGCGCAGGACCTGTGCCTGACGGCGCAGCGAGGCCGTGCCCACCAGTGCGCCGGGCGCCAGGGCCGCGAGACTGGGCGCCTTGTCACTGATGAACGTGTCCCGCACGTCTTCGCGCTCCAGCATGCAGATGATGCCGAGCCCGTCGGGCAGCACGGTTGGCATGTCTTTCATGCTGTGCACGGCGATGTCGAGTGACCCATCCAGCAGGCCGTTCTCGATCTCCTCGGTGAACAGACCCTTGCCGCCCAGTTCGGACAGGGCGCGATTCTGGATGCGGTCGCCCTTGGTCGACATCGGCACGATCTCGATGTCGGACTCGGCGTAGCACGTATGCGCGGCAAGCAGCCGCTGTTTGACTTCATGGGCCTGCGCCAGCGCCAGCGGGCTGCTGCGGGTGCCGATGCGTACCGGGCGTTGTCGGGTTGTCTCGCTCATGTTTGAGGCTATAACAGGCCCCGGCCCGAACTTGAAGCCTAAGGGAACAGCGTGCGCGTCCTCGGCATCGAAACCAGTTGCGACGAAACCGCCGCCGCCGTCGTGGACAGCGAGCGGGGCATCCTATCCAATATCGTCCTCAGCCAGCTCGACGAGCACCGTCCCTATGGCGGCGTGGTGCCGGAAATCGCCGCGCGCGCCCATATCGATCATCTCGATGGTTTGATCCGCGAAGCGATGGAGACGGCGGGCGTGTCCTATGCCGATCTGGACGGCGTGGCGGTCACCTCCGGGCCGGGGCTGATCGGCGGCGTCATGGTCGGGCTGATGACGGCGAAGGCCGTGGCCAGCGCGCATGGCCTGAAGTTTGTCGCGATCAATCATCTGGAAGCGCACGCACTTGCCGTGCGCATGACCGACAAGGTCGCGTTTCCCTACCTGCTGCTGCTGGTCTCCGGCGGCCATTGCCAGCTGCTGGTGGTCGAGGGCGTCGGCCGGTTCCGCCGTCTCGGCACCACAATCGACGATGCCGTCGGCGAGGCCTTCGACAAGACGGCCAAGCTGCTGGGCCTCGGTTATCCCGGCGGTCCCGCGGTGGAAGCCGCCGCGCAGGCTGGCGATCCGGCACGGTTTCACCTGCCGCGGCCGCTGATCGGCCGGGATGATTGCCATTTCTCCTTCTCGGGCCTGAAGACGGCGATCCGCCGCGAAACCGAACGCCTCGGCGTTCCCACCGATCAGGACAAGGCGGATCTGTGCGCCGGTTTCCAGGCCGCGGCGGGCGACGTGCTTGCTGACCGGACACGGCGCGCCATGGTCATCTTCAACGAGATGACCGGCGGGGCGAACCGGACCTTCGTGATCTCGGGCGGCGTCGCGGCCAACAAATACCTGCGTGCGCGCCTGGGCGTGCTGTGCGAACAGCAGGATTTCGCGATGGTGTGCCCGCCCATTTCCCTCTGCACGGACAATGGCGCGATGATCGCCTGGGCCGGGCTGGAACGCCTGGCCCTGGGCATGACCGACACGCTGGAGGCGCCGGCCCGTGCCCGCTGGCCGCTCGATCCGGATGCGCCCGCCGCCATGGGCGCGGGCGTCAAAGCCTAAGGGTCAGCGCCGGGTCAGGCCACTGATCAGCAACTGGATGACACCTTCCACCTGCGGCTCCAGATCCGTCAGGGTGCACTGGGTGTGAAGCTGGGGATAACGAAACTTCAGGGTGGCGTCCTGGATGAACGAGGCGGCGGCATCCGGATCCTCGATGGCGAATTCCCCGGTCGTCGCGCCCGCTTTCAAAATATCAGCCAGCAGGCCGCGTGACCGCTCGAGATATTCCTGGGCCAGCATCGGCCCCTTGCCGTGCGGATCGCGGACCTGCTCCTGCAGGGTCGGATAGGTCTGGAGCTGCTCGAAGGTGAAGTGCATCTCGCGTAGCACGAACTCGCGGAACTGGCCCGCCACCGTCAGGTGCGGCAGGGCGAACACCGACTTCAGCGCGGCCAGGGTCTCGTCCATGGCCTCGCGCATGATGACTTCGGCGATATCGGCCTTGTTCCTGAAGTAGCGGTACAGGTTGCCCGGAGACATGCTGCAATCCGCCGCGATTTCCGCCACGTTGGTCTTGCCGTAGCCATACTGGCTGAAACGGGCGGCCGCTGCGTCCAGGATGCGGCGGCGGACATCGGCGATGGATTTGAGGGTGCTTGCCATGGCCGGACATTACGGAGCGAAATCGTTACGCGCAATCGAGGATTTGGAACGCCGGTTATGTCTTGGGCGCGGGGTTGCGGCCCGTCCGCCGAGCGGGCATAAACAGGTCTCCTGAGGAGCGGCATCTTTGCACCACATCGGTATTATCGGCGGAGGCGCGTGGGGAACGGCGCTGGCGGCCAGCGCGGTTCGCGCGGGACGCAAGGTCACCCTGTGGGCGCTGGAGGACGAAGTCGTCTCGGCGGTCAACATCCGGCATGAGAACACGCTTTATCTGCCCGGCATTCCGCTCGACCCGGCGCTGCGCGCCACGGGCGACATGGCCGAGGCCGCGGCGGCCGATGCCATTCTGCTGGTGGCGCCCGCGCAGCATATGCGTGCCGTGGCCGGCCAGCTGGTCGATGCGGGGGCCGACGCGCCGCTGGTCATCTGTTCCAAGGGCGTCGAGCAGAAGACGCTCGCGCTGATGAGCGATGTCCTGTCAGACGTGGCGCCGGGCGCGGACATCGCGGTGCTCTCCGGCCCCACCTTCGCGGCGGAGCTGGCCCGCAACTTGCCCACGGCGGTGACCCTGGCGGCACGGGACGAGGCGCTCGGCGGCCGCCTGATCGAGGCGCTGGGTCATAACCGCTTCCGTCCCTACCTGTCCCATGACGTGGTCGGCGCCCAGATCGGCGGCGCGGTGAAGAACGTGCTGGCCATCGCGGCGGGCATCGTCGCCGGCGCCCGGCTGGGCGACAACGCCGCCGCGGCGCTCATTACCCGCGGCCTCGCCGAAATCATGCGTCTTGGCCAGGCCCTCGGCGCCCAGCGCGAGACGCTGATGGGCCTGTCCGGGCTTGGCGATCTGGTGCTGACCTGCGGCAGCACCCAGTCGCGCAACATGTCGCTGGGCAAGGCGCTGGGCGAGGGACGCGCGCTGGCCGAAATCCTCGGCGAGCGGCGGTCCGTGGCCGAGGGCGTGTTCACCGCCAGTGGCGTCGCCGCACTTGCCGATCGCCACGAGATCGAAATGCCGATCTGCGGTGCCATGGATCGCGTGCTGAATCATGGCGCGGTCGTCACCGACGAGATCGACGCCCTGCTCAGCCGTCCGTTCAAGCTGGAAACTCTTTAGGAGCATGACATGCACTATGTGATCTGGGGCCTGGACAAGCCGGACTCTCCCGACGCCCGCGCCAATACCCGCCCGCGCCATCTGGAATACTGGCAGAAGACGCCGCTTAAGGTGCTGCTGGCCGGGCCGATGATCGACGAAAGCACGGGCAACATGAAGGGCAGCATGCTGCTGATCGACGCCGACGACATCGAGACCGTCCGCGAGCACGCCTTCAACGATCCTTACTGGACCGAAGGGGTTTTCGGCAGCATCGACGTGACCGCGATCCGCCTGCCGCTGGGCGTCCTGGCCGGAAAGCTCTGAGCATGGCGTTCTGGCTGGTGAAGTCCGAACCGGGCGCGTGGTCGTGGGACGATCAGGTGCGTGATGGCGTGACCTCCTGGACCGGCGTGCGCAACCATCAGGCCGCGCTCAACCTCAAAACCATGAAGGTGGGCGAGAAGGCCTTCTTCTATCATTCGGTCGATCAGAAAAAGATCGTCGGCGTGGTGGAGGTGGTCAAGGAAGCCTATCCGGATGCGACGGATCCATCCGGCCGGTTCGTCACGGTTGACCTGAAGGCGGTCGCACCGGTGCCGGAGCCGGTGTCGCTCGCCCAGATCAAGGCCGATCCGCGCCTTGCCGATCTGGCGCTGGTGCGCCAGTCGCGCCTATCCGTGGTGCCGGTCGGCGACGAGCACTGGCAGATCATCTGCGGCCTGGCGGGCATCGACCCGTGAAACGGCCCCGGCCGGAGAGTCTGGGCGAAATCCCGGGCGCTCCACCAGCGGGGACGGTGCTGTGCCGCGTCAGCGATCTGGCGGCGCAAGGCGCGCGCGCCCTGCAGTTCCGCGATGGCGAATTGCGTTACGACATCTTCATCCAGCGCTGGAGGGACGAGATTCATGCCTACCGGGATTCATGCCCGCACCTGAAGCTGCCGCTGGATTACCGGGGCGGTCAGTATCTGGATGCGTCGGGGCGCTACCTCCGGTGCGCCCATCATGGCGCGCTTTTCCGGGTCGAGGACGGCTACTGCGTCGAAGGCCCGTGCAAGGGCCGCTGGCTCACGCCGATCCGCCTGCGCGTCGATGGTGACAACATCCTCGCCGGCTGACCCCGCCGAATCATCCATATTGTGCGGGTACGCGCTCGCCCCCTATCATCCCGCTCCGGCAGACAGGGAGAGCGTGCGATGAGCGATGAACAGGTGTTTCCAGTTTCTGAAGCCTGGGCGGAACGGGCCTGGATCGACGCGGCCGGCTACGAGGAGATGTATCAGCGCTCCATCGACGACCCGGAGGCTTTCTGGGGCGAGCAGGGCAAGCGGCTCGACTGGATCCAGCCCTATTCGCGGGTCAAGAACACCTCGTTCGAGGGCGATGTCGGGATCAGATGGTTCGAGGACGGTACGCTGAACGTCAGCGCGAACTGCATCGACCGCCATCTGGAGACGCGCGGCGACCAGACGGCCCTGATCTACGAAGGCGATGATCCTTCCGTCTCGAAGCACATTTCCTACCGCTTGCTGCACGACAATGTATGCCGCTTCGCCAACGTGCTGAAGGCGCGCGGCGTCCGCAAGGGTGACCGGGTCACCATCTACATGCCGATGATCCCGGAAGCGGTCTACGCCATGCTGGCCTGTGCCCGCATCGGGGCCGTGCATTCGGTCGTGTTCGGCGGGTTCTCGCCGGACAGTCTGGCCGGCCGTATCGTCGACTGCGAGTCGGCGGTGGTGATCACCGCCGATGAGGGCGTTCGCGGCGGACGGCGCGTTCCGCTCAAGGCCAACACGGATGAGGCGCTGAAGAAGTGTCCCGGCGTCAAGTCGGTGATCGTCGTGCGTCACACCGGCGGCGATGTGGCGTTCAACGAGGGCGTCGACGTCTGGTATGACGAGGCGGCGGCCCATGTGGCCGCCTACTGTGCGCCCGAGGAAATGAGCGCCGAAGACCCGCTGTTCATCCTTTACACCTCCGGCTCGACGGGCAAGCCGAAGGGCGTGCTGCACACCACCGGCGGCTATCTGCTGCACGCGGCGATGACTCACCAGTACGTGTTCGACTATCACGACGGCGACATCTACTGGTGCACCGCCGATGTGGGCTGGGTCACCGGTCACAGCTACATCGTCTACGGTCCGCTGGCCAATGGCGCGACGACGCTGGTGTTCGAGGGCATTCCCACCTGGCCGGACAGCTCGCGTTTCTGGCAGGTCATCGACAAGCACAAGGTCAACATCTTCTACACGGCGCCGACCGCCATCCGCGCCCTGATGCGCGAAGGCGAGGCGCCGGTGAAGAAGACGTCGCGGGCGTCGCTGCGCCTGCTCGGCAGCGTCGGCGAGCCGATCAACCCGGAAGCCTGGCTCTGGTACCACAACGTGGTGGGCGACGGCCGCTGCCCCATCGTCGACACCTGGTGGCAGACCGAGACCGGCGGCATTCTCATCACACCGCTGCCCGGCGCGACGCCGCTGAAGCCCGGTTCCGCCACGCGTCCCTTCTTCGGCGTGAAGCCCGAACTGGTCGATGCCGAAGGCAAGGTGCTGGAAGGCGCCGCCAGCGGCAATCTGGTACTGACCGAGTCCTGGCCGGGTCAGATGCGGACCGTCTATGGCGACCACCAGCGTTTCATCGACACCTATTTCAGCGCGTATCCCGGCAAGTATTTTACTGGCGACGGTTGCCGCCGCGACGAGGACGGCTATTACTGGATCACGGGCCGGGTGGACGATGTCATCAACGTCTCCGGCCACCGGCTCGGAACGGCCGAGGTGGAGTCCGCGCTGGTCGCCCATCCCAAGGTCGCCGAGGCCGCCGTCGTCGGCTATCCCCACGACATCAAGGGGCAGGGCATCTATGCTTATGTCACCTTGAATGCGGGCGAGACGCCGACGGAGGAGTTGCGCAAGGAACTCGTCGCCTGGGTCGGCAAGGAAATCGGCCGGATCGCCGCGCCGGACCTGCTGCAGTTCGCCCCCGGGCTGCCCAAGACCCGGTCCGGCAAGATCATGCGCCGCATCCTGCGCAAGATCGCGGAAGACGATCAGGGAAATTTAGGCGATATTTCCACCTTGGCGGAACCGGGGGTGGTGTCCGACCTTGTAGACAACAGACTCAACAGACATTAGCGCGTCGAGGGGACGATCCACATGGAGTTGCTGACCAATCCTGACGCATGGGCGTCGCTGCTTACGCTCACCCTGATGGAAATCGTCCTCGGTATCGACAACGTGATTTTCATCGCGTTGCTGGTCCAGCGGCTACCGCCCGAACAACAGGCCAAGGCGCGTGTGCTCGGCCTGGGCGCGGCTCTGGTGATGCGCGTGATCCTGCTGTTCGCCATCGTCTGGCTGATTCAGCTTACCGAGCCGCTGTTCACCGTCATGGACAACGAGATTTCATGGCGCGACATCATCCTGATCGCCGGCGGCGTCTTTCTCGTCGTCAAGGCGACCACGGAGATCCATCATTCCATCGAGGGCGTCGAGGAAGTGCGCAAGGTCGGGGTTCATGCCGCCTTCGGCATGACCATCCTGCAGATCATGTTGCTCGACATCGTGTTCTCGTTCGACTCGGTGCTGACCGCCATCGGCATGGCCGAGCATATCGAGATCATGATCGTCGCGGTCGTCATCGCCATCGGGGTGATGCTGTTCGCGGCCGGACCGATCTCGGATTTCATTCATAAACATCCGACCACCAAGATGCTTGCGCTCAGCTTCCTGCTCATGATCGGCATGGCGCTGATCGCCGATGGCTTTGGCTTCCATCTGCCACGCGGCTACATCTATGCGGCGATCGGCTTCTCCGTCCTGGTCGAGGTGCTGAACCTCGCCGTGCAGAAGCGGCGCGCGAACAAGAGCCACTAGCCCGCGGCCTGCCGCGCCAGGTTCAGGGACTTGTCACGGCGCTCTTGCCTCTCGGCAAGGGCGCCGGTTTCGTTCAGGCCATGAAGCCCCGCGCCACGCCGACGACCGTGATCGCCATCAGGGCCAGGGTCGCGCCCAGGGTGATCAGCATGCCGGCGCCTCGCTTCGCCGGGTCCCTCGTGTAGGTAACGGCGTAAAGCACACGCCCGATCAGCCATACCACGCCGATGGCTGCCGTCCAGACGTCTCCGACGACAGGCACCGCGAGCCAGAGAACCGGCAGGAACAGCACCAGCTGCTCCACCGTGTTGAGGTGAACGCGGTAGGCCCGTTCGAAAGTGGGATGGCCGCTGGTCGCCGGCGCGGCAACACCGGTCTTGCCGCGTAGCGCACCCACGCGGAAACTCAGCAAAATGGTGTAGAAGATGACGGCGATGGTCACCAGCGCCGTCAGTTTGGCCTCGATCATGGACATCCTCCCCTGGTCAGGAAGGGATCATATCGCGACGCGGCTTAGAAATCGCTGACGATGCCATTGCGCTCCCAGTCGCCGTACCGCGTCGGCTCGGGACCCTTGGGCCCACCATACTCTTTCGGCTTATCGTCCACCTTCGCCGGCTCGGCCGGCTTTACCGTCTCGTCGGGCTGCTTTTTTGTCTCATCGGTCATGCAAGGCTCCGCCTGATTGCCAGAACCAGATATGGCACCGGTCGGCCATGCGGCCAAGCCGCGATTTCCCCACGACCGAACGGGATTGAAGACGGAACCGGAGTTATTACATACCGGAGGCTCAATCACTCAGAGGCCCGAACGACAATGAACTGGTTTCGCACAACCTTGCTGATGGCGGCGCTGACCGCGCTGTTCATGGGTATCGGCGCCATGATCGGCGGCGGGGCCGGCGCACTGGTCGCGCTGCTGGTCGCGGCGGGCATGAACATGTTCGCCTACTGGAACTCCGACAAGATGCTGCTGCGCATGCACAACGCGCAGCCGGTGGATCAGCGCTCGGCGCCCGAGCTTTATGAAATGGTCGCGGACCTGGCGCACAATGCCGGCATTCCCATGCCGAAGGTCTACATTGTCGACGAAGACCAGCCCAATGCCTTTGCCACAGGCCGCGATCCCCAGCATGGCGCGGTGGCGGTGACTACCGGCCTTCTGCGCATGCTGAGCCATCAGGAACTGGCCGGTGTGGTGGCGCACGAGCTGGCGCACATCAAGAACCGCGACACGCTGATCATGACTATCACGGCGACGGTCGCGGGCGCGATCTCCATGCTGGCGAACTTCGCCTTCTTCTTCGGTGGCAACCGCGACAATCCCATGGGCATCGTCGGCTCCATCGCCATGATGATCCTGGCCCCGATCGCCGCCATGCTGGTGCAGATGGCGATCTCGCGCACCCGCGAATATGCGGCGGACCGCGCCGGCGCGGAAATCTGCGGCCGCCCCATGTGGCTGGCCTCGGCGCTGGGCAAGCTGGAGCAGGGCGCGCGCCGGATCGACAATCCGGCGGCCGAGCAGAACCCGGCGACGGCGCACATGTTCATCGTCAACCCGCTGCATGGCGGCCGCATGGATGGGCTGTTCACGACCCACCCCCGTACTGAGAACCGCATCGCCGCCCTGCGCCAGATGGCGGACGCGGGTGCCGGTCCGTGGGGCTGAGCCCTATTTCGGGCTCACAAGGCCGAGGACGTCCGACAGCAGGAAGATGGCGCTCTTGACCATGGCGTAAACCACGCCGGATACGACGGCGACCGAGACGATCGCCGTCAGCCAGCCCAGCAGCGCCACGGCGCCATCGCGCTCCAGCAGGGCCAGCGAGAACAGGCAGATGGCCAGGGCCGGCAGCATGTTGCCCAGCGGGATCGGCAGAAACAATATCGCGGCGAGAACGACGCAGGCGGCGCCGATGATCTGGTCCAGCGGCCGCGTGGCCAACAGCGTCAGCCGCGGCCGCATCAGCCGCTCCGCCCGTTCCATCAGCGGCGCGATTCGTGCGATGATCGCCGCGAAATCGGTCAGCAGCAACGACCGGCTGCCGATGATCCGGGGGAGCCATGGTACCCGCATGCCGATGGTCAACTGCGCGGCGAGAAACAGCAGCGGCGTGCCGAGGATCAACGATGTTCCCGGCGGTGTCGGCAGCAGGTTCGGCATCGCGAAAATGAACATCAGCGCGCCATACGCCCGGTCGTCCATGCGCGCCATGATGTCGGCGATGGAGATTCGCTCGCGCGGATGATCGGCGGCGATCTGGGTCAGCAGCTCCGACAATTTGGGCCCATGCCCATCGCCGCGCCGGGGCGCTGCGGGAACGGGAAGCGATGGGTCGGGAGGCATGTCCATGATCACGAATGTCAGCCTTATCAGATCATTCGGTGACTGTCTCCGCCCGTCTCCGTGAAATGCTTGCGACACATCCAAACAGCGCTTGAATAGCGCCTTGCCGCCGACTACTGAAAGGCCATGGATGTCGCTCGCCAGACTGCTCTCGCCCTGCTCGAAACGGTGCTCGCCAAGCGCCTTCCCTTCGACGATTCATTCGCGCGTGCCGCGGAGCCGTTGAGCCCGCAGGATCGCGGCTTCGTCCGTCAGCTGACCGCGACCACCCTGCGCAGGCTGGGCCAGATCGACGATCTCATCGACGGCTGCCTGCAGAAACCGCTCCCGCCGGCCATGCCCGTGCCGCGCGACATTCTGCGCCTCGGCGTCGCCCAGCTGCTGTTTCTCAATACGCCGGCCCATGCCGCCATCGACACCTCGGTCACCCTGGCGGACGAGCATGCGGACCGGCGCGTGGCGAATTTCAAAGGTGTCATCAACGCCGTGCTGCGCCGTCTGTCGCAGGAGGGCGTGCCGAAGCGGGCCCAGCAGGACGGCCCGCGCCTCAACACGCCGAAATGGCTCTGGGACAGCTGGTCCAAGGCCTATGGTGGCAAGACCGCGCGCCAGATCGCCGAGTTGCATCTGCGTGAGGCGCCTCTCGATATCACGTTCAAGCCAGGCCAGGACCTGAAGCCATGGGCGGCCAAACTGGGCGGGCAGGTGTTGCCGACCGGGACGGTGCGGATGCCCGCGGGCGGCCGGATCGAGGAATTGCCGGGCTACAGTGATGGCCTGTGGTGGATTCAGGATGCGGCGGCGGCCATGCCGGTGCGTCTGTTCGGCGATGTCGCCGGAAAGACCGCGGTGGATCTGTGCGCGGCGCCCGGTGGCAAGACGGCGCAGCTCGCCTCGGGCGGCGCGGCGGTGACCGCCATCGATCGTTCCGCGCCCCGCCTGCGCACCCTCAACGCCAATCTGCGCCGGCTGAAGTTGACGGCCGAGGTCGTGACCGCCGATGGCGCGGCCTGGACACCGCCCGCGCCGGTCGACATCGTGCTGCTCGATGCGCCCTGTTCCGCCACCGGCACCATCCGGCGCCACCCCGACGTGCTCTGGCTGAAGACCGAGCGGGACGTCGCCACCGTGCGCCCCGTCCAGGCCCAGCTGCTGAAGAACGCCGCGTCCATGCTGAAGCCCGGCGGCATGCTGGTCTATTGCGTCTGCTCGCTGCAGCCCGAGGAAGGCCCCCAGCAGATCGCGGGCTTCCTGAAAGCCAATCCGGACTTCCGCCGCGCCCCCGTGACCGCCGCCGAAGTTGGCGGCCTCGCCGACCTGATCACCGGCGACGGCGACCTGCGGACTCTGCCGTTCCATCTCGCCGAACAGGGCGGCATGGACGGCTTTTACGCGGCACGCCTGGTCAAGCAGGGCTAAGGCCGGGCAGTAACGGTCCCGCTCATTCCATCCGTCGCGATACGGCCGTCCACGATGTGGATCTGGCGGTCGCCGGCGCGCGCGAATTCGGGGTCGTGCGTCACCGCGAGGACCGTCTTGTTCCGCTCGTGTACCAGTTCGGACAGGATGTCGCGCACATTGGCGCTGGACACGGAGTCCAGATTTCCGGTCGGTTCATCGGCCAGGATGATCAGCGGGTCATTGGCCAGCGCGCGGGCGATGGCGACGCGCTGGCGCTGGCCACCGGACAGCTGGTCAGGCCGCTTGCGCAGGTGATCCTCGAGCCCCAGGTCGATCAGCAGTTCCTCGGCGCGCGCGCGCCGTTGCTTGTCGTTCAGCCGGCCCAGCTTGGCCATGGGCAGCATGACGTTGTCCATCACGGAGAATTCGGCCAGCAGGAAATGGAACTGGAAGACGAAGCCCAGTTTTTCCAGCCTGATATGGGCGATCTCGTCCTCACGCAGGTTGCTGACCTCCTGCCCGTCAAGCCGAATGGTCCCGGAGGTGGGCATGTCGAGCAGGCCCAGGAGATACAGCAGCGAGGACTTGCCCGAGCCGGAAGGCCCCATGATGCTGACGAACTCGCCCCGGTTGATGCTTACATGGGCGCCGCGCACGAGCGTCACGGGAACCGGTCCGGGCAGGATGCGGGTCACGTTCTCGGCGTGCAGCACCTCGGTCATCAGGCCTGTCCCCGCAGAATGTCGACCGGATGAACCTGACCGGCCTTGCGCGCCGGAAAATACGCCGCGCCCATGGCCGACAGCGTGGCGAAGGCGCAGGCGAGCAGCGCCTGGTCGATGCCCCAGTAGATCGGCAGGTTGATGGCGCCCGTGATGCCGGGCGGCTCGAACTGCAGCGACCCCAGCAGGGCCATCAGCGCCAATCCAAGGCCGATGCCGCCGACGCTGCCCATGGCGCCGATGATGGTGCCTTCCCAAAGGAAGATGCGGCGGATGTCGCGTGCCGAGAAGCCCATGGATTTCAGGATGGCGATGTCGCGGCGCTTTTCCATCACCACCGTCGAGATGATGTTGTAGATGCCGAACGACGCGACGACCAGGATGGCACTGACCACGCTGTACATGATGATGTTGCGCACCAGCAGGACCGACATGAGGCTTTCCGAGGCCTCCTGCCAGGATTGCGCGCGGTAGCCGATCTGCTTTTCGATCCGCGCGGCGATCTCGCGCGAGGCGTACGCGTCGTCCAGCTGCATCACCAGCAGGTTGGCGCGGTCGGGCCGGCCCAGCAGGACTTGCGCGCGCTTCAGCAGAACATAGGCCTGGCCCTCATCGACGCTGGTCACGCCGGTGTCGAACAGGCCGACGATCTTCATGGTGCGCACCAGACCGACAGGCGACGACACGGTCAGGGTGTCGCCCATGTCCAGGTTCATCTTCTTCGCCAGCGAGCGGCCGATGATGATGCCGTTGGGATTACCCGACAGCACGTCCAGCGAGCCGGCGACGATCTTGTCCTCGATGTCGCTGACGCCCTTCATCAGGTCCGGCACCACGCCGTTCATGAGAACGCCTTCTTCCTTGCCGGCGAAGGTGAGAATGATCTGCCCGGATAGGACCGGGGCGACCCGCACGCCGGGCAGACGCGCGATATAGGCCATCTTCTGCTTGTAGCCGCGAATACCGCGCACTTCGGTGCGCGGCTTGACGTTGGTGATGGCCACCGCGGCATCCGGATATCGGATCGCGGCCGGCTGAGGAGGCGGATCGCGGAATTCGTCGCTGACGGTGATGTGCGGGGCGGAATCGACCAACCGCTCGATGAAGTCCCGTTCGGATCCGCGCATCAGCGAACTGACCGCCATGAAGAAGGCCACGCCCAGCATGACACCGAGCAGCGACATCAGCGTCTGGCGTCGCCGGCTCGATAGATGGGTGATGGCGATCTTGAGGTTAAGGGCCACTCTTTTTCGTCCCGGGCACCGTGATGGTCACGCGGCGCCCCTCACGCAACGTGTCGGCCGGATTGACGACGACCTTGTCCTTGCGGGTCAGACCTTTCGTGACCTCGACCCAGTCCGCGCCGGACGCGCCCGTCGTGACGGGAATTTGCGCGAGCTTATCGCCCCGGACGACCCAGGCCTTGCCATCATTCACCGAGCCGGCGGGCAGCAGCAGGGCATTCTGCCGGGTCGCGGTGACGATATTCGTATCGGCGGTCATGCCGATCAGCAGGGGCGTGTCTTCGGGCAGGCCGATGCGGACGCGAAAGCTGCGTGCGACCGGGTCGCCCTTGGGCGTGATCTCGCTGACCTTGCCGTCGAGCACCTTGCCGGGAAACGCCTCAGAACGGATCAGGGCCTGCTGGCCCGGCTTGACGCGGGGGATGTCTTCCTCGTCCACTTCGACCGACACGCGCAGCGGCGCGCAACAGGACATCCAGAACAGCGCCTCGCCGGCGGGAAATACCTGGCCCACCTCGCCATCGCGCCGGATGATGGTGCCGGTTTCCGGCGCGGTCAACGCCATCTCGCTCATCTGCTTGCGCACCCGCGCCAGCGAGGCCTTGGCGGTTTCCAGGTCATTGCGCGCCGAATCCCGCGCCACGCCCGTGCCGACGCCGCGCCCGAACAGCTCGGCGGCGCGGTCGTACTGGCTCTGGCTGAAGCGCACCCGCGCCTCCCATTCCCGCACGGACTGGGCCATTTCCTCGTTGTCGAACACGGCCAGTTTCTGCCCCTTCGTGACCGAGGCGCTTTCGTCCACCAGCATCTGCACCAGCCGCCCGCTGAGCTTGGGGGCGATGGGCATCATCACGGTCGGCTCCACCGTCCCGGAGGCATAGACCGCCTCCACGGCCGGACCGATCCGGGGCGAGGCGACTTCGACCGCCACTGGCCCGGTCCGCCACCACAGCACGCCGCCGGCCACCGCGATCAGGGCGGCGGCAACAAGAGATCGAACAATCCATTTCCGCATCGAGGGTCACCGGCAGGCAAGCTTGGAGGGCGCGAGGCACCAGGCATAGCAGACAAATAGTTACCTGTCGGTACCATCGCCAACGCCATGACCTAAAACAATGAGGCGCATGAAAAAACATGCGTCATGCTTGCGGGCGCAATGCCAAGTTGGTAAGCACGGTCTATGCAGCAACAGGTCCGTATCTCACCGTCCATCCTATCCGCTGATTTCGCGAAGTTGGGCGAAGAAGTTCGCGCAATCACCGAAGCGGGCGCGGACTACATCCATATCGACGTGATGGACGGGCATTTCGTGCCCAATCTCACCATCGGCCCGTCGGTCATCAAGGCGCTCCGGCCGCACAGCGACAAGCCGTTCGACGTGCATCTGATGATCTCGCCAGTGGATCCGTTCATTCAGGCCTTCGCCGACGCGGGCGCCGACATCATCACCGTGCATCCCGAAGCCGGCCCGCACCTGCACCGCACCATCCAGAGCATCAAGGCGACCGGGGCGAAAGCGGGAGTCTCGCTCAATCCGGCGACGCCGGTCGAAGCGGTGGACTTCGTGCTGGACGATATCGACCTGATTTTGGTGATGAGCGTCAATCCGGGCTTCGGTGGCCAATCTTTCATCGACAGTCAGCTTGCCAAGATCGAAAGGCTGCGTACGATGATCGACCGTAGCGGCCGCCAGATCGATCTCGAAGTCGATGGCGGTGTCGGCGCGGATAATGCCGCCCGCGTGATTGCGGCCGGCGCCGACGTGCTGGTCGCGGGGACCGCGGCGTTCAAGGGAGGACCGGCGCAGTATGCCGGGAATATTCGCCAGTTACGCGGCCTGACGGCCTGAAACTTCGGAGCGCCATGCCCAGGAAGGCGAAAAGCAAGTTCATCGACCCGACGCGCGCCGTATCGCGCAGTCTGCGTCAGCGGCTTCGCAACTCCTATTATGATACGTTCCTGTACCGCCGCGTGCTCAAGGGCGCGCATCCGGTACAGATCAAGTTCAATCCCAAGAACCATTGGGGCGGCGATGTCGCCGTGGCCGATGCGCTGTTCCGTGGACAATATACCTTCGCGGGTCACACGGTCAGCGCGCCCAATGAAAACCCCTGGCGCCTGCAGGCGCCGAGCCAGGCCTGGCTCGACGAGCTGCATGGCTTTTCGTGGCTGCGGCATTTCCGCGCCCAGGGCGGCGATGCGGCCAAGCGGCATGTGGAAGTACTGATCAAGAAGTGGCTGCAGGATTTCCACGACTGGGATCCGGTCGCCTGGCAGCCGGAAGTGATCGCCCACCGACTGATCGCCTGGATGAGCAACGCCAGCATGGCGGTCAGCACGCAGGATCTGGTGCATCACAGCGCGGTGATGAACAGCATGGCCCGCCAGGCGCGCCATCTGGCCCGCACCGCGCCGACGGCCCGTGACGGTCTGCCCCGTTTGCTGGCGCTGATCGGTCTGATCTATAGCGGTTTCTGCCTGCCGGAAGGTGCGCGGCGCCTGTCCAAGGGCCTGCAGCTTCTCGAGCGCGAGCTGGACCGACTGGTCCTCGCCGATGGCTGCATCGTCACCCGCAATCCCAGCGATCAGTACGAGGCGCTCAAGGCCCTGGTGGCGCTCAAGGCCGATTTGAAGGCCGCCAGCCAGGACATGCCCAACTATATCCAGCGCGCCATCGACCGCATGGCGCCGATGCTGCGGTTCTTCCGTCTTGGCGACAGCAAGCTCGCCCTGTTCAACGGCAGTTTCGAGGAAAGCGTCGAGGAACTGGATCAGGTTCTCGATGCCGCCAAAGCCCAGGGCAAGCCGCTGGGCGGCGCCATCTATTCGGGATTCCAGCGCGTGCAGGCGGGCCAGACCATCGTGCTGATGGATGCGGGATCGCCGCCGCCGGGCGACCTCAGCATCAGCGCCCATGCCAGCGCCAACAGTTTCGAAATGTCGGTCGGCGCGGAACGGCTGATCGTCAATTGCGGCTCCAGCGATGAAATCCTGTATGACGGCCTGCACAAGGTCAGCCGAACCACGGCCGCCCATTCGACGCTGATCATCGACAACAAGAACTCGTTCCCGATCCTGGACAACCAGCGGATCGGCAAGCGGCCCAAGAAGGTTCTCGCCGTCCGGGACGAGATGGACGATACGGTCGGTCTCGACATCACCCACTATGGCTACGTCACCGCCTTCGGCTACGAGCACGAGCGAATCCTGAAGGTCGCGCGCAGCGGCAAGGTCATCGAGGGTATCGATGCGCTCAAGTCGGTGAACCGCAAGAAGCGGCCCAAATCGCCCATCGACATCCGCTTCCACCTGCATCCCGGCGTCGAGGCGCGGCGCACGGTTGATGGCGGCGCCGTCGAACTGACCCTGCCCAGTGGCGCGCTGTGGCGGTTCGAATCGACCCACGGCGTCAATGTCGAAGAGAGCCTCTATCTGGGGGAGCGCGGCCATGTGGAGCGCACCCGGCAACTGGTCGTCAGCGGCACCAGCGGCGCGCCGCGCCTGCAGATAAACTGGCGACTGCTGAAGATCTGACACCCGCAAGAACAAGAAGAAAGACGACCATGACCGATCAACCCATTCGCAGGGCGCTGCTCTCCGTTTCCGATAAGGCTGGCCTGATCGAGCTGGCCCGTTTCCTCGCCGATCGCGGTGTCGAGCTCCTGTCGACCGGCGGCTCGGCCAAGCTGATTGCCGACGAGGGCATCCCTGTCCGCGAGGTCGCGGACTATACGGGCTTCCCCGAAATGATGGACGGAAGGGTCAAGACGCTGCACCCCAAGGTGCATGGCGGCCTGCTCGGGCTGCGCGACAAGCACGCGGATGCCATGGCGCAGCACGAGATCGGCGCCATCGATCTGCTGGTGGTCAACCTCTACCCGTTCGAGGCCACCGTGGCGCGCGGCGCGGATTTCGAGACCTGCATCGAAAACATCGACATTGGCGGCCCTGCCATGATCCGCTCGGCCGCCAAGAACCATCACTTCGTCACCGTGGTGGTGTCGCCCGACGATTACCGCGCGGTGATGGATGACATGGCCGCGAACAATGGCGCCACCACCCTGGCCACGCGCCGTCGGCTCGCCGCCGTGGCCTATGGCCGTACCGCATCCTATGATTCCGCCATTTCCGGCTGGTTCGCGGGCCAGCTCGGCGACACCTTCCCCGAGCGTTTGACCATCGCAGGCACTCGGCGCCAGACCCTGCGCTATGGCGAGAACCCCCACCAGCAGGCGGCCTTCTATGTCTCGGGCGACGAGCGTCCGGGCGTCGCCACCGCGCGACAACTGCAGGGCAAGGAACTCAGCTACAACAACCTCAACGACACCGACGCCGCCTACGAGGCGGTCGCTGAATTCGATCCCGCCGAGACGCCGGCCGTGGTCATCGTCAAGCATGCCAATCCCTGCGGCGTCGCCATCGCGCCGTCCATGGCCGAGGCCTATCGTCGGGCGCTGGCCTGCGATCCGGTCAGTGCGTTCGGCGGCATCATCGCGCTGAATCGCACCCTCGACGGCGAAACCGCCGCGGAGATCGCCAAGATCTTCACCGAGGTGATCATCGCCCCGGACGCCACCGACGAGGCCCGCGAGATCATCGCGGGCAAGAAGAATCTGCGCCTTTTATTGGCAGGTGGCCTGCCCGATCCGGCGGCGCCCGGCATGACGGTGAAATCCGTCGCGGGCGGTTATCTGCTGCAGAACCGGGACAATGGCCGCGTGTTCCGCGAGGGCTTGAAGGTCGTGACCAAGCGGGCGCCGACCGAGCGGGAGCTGACCGACCTGTTGTTCGCCTTCCGTGTTTGCAAGCACGTCAAGTCGAACACCATCGTCTATGTGAAGGACGGCGCCACGGTTGGCGTCGGCGCCGGACAGATGAGCCGCGTGGATTCAGCCCGCATCGCCGCCCGCAAGGCGATCGACGCCGCCGAGGCCAACGGATACCCCGAGCCACTGACCAAGGGCTCGGTCGTCGCCTCCGACGCGTTCTTCCCCTTCGCCGACGGCCTGCTGGCCGCCGCCGACGCGGGCGCGACGGCGGTGATCCAGCCCGGTGGATCCATGCGTGACCAGGAAGTGATCGACGCCGCCGACGCCGCCGGTCTGGCCATGGTGTTCACCGGCATGCGCCACTTCAGGCACTGATCTAGACCGAGGCGAACAGGCCCCTGATCTGCCGGGCGACGTAGCCCAGTTTGGCCACCGTGATGGTGCCGCTGGAGCGGAGTTCGGCATTCAGCTCGCGCACCCGCTGCAGCGCCTTGGCATGGGTTTCGTCCCACGCCTCGGGCCCGCCCGCCTCCAGCGCCATGGCGGTGAGATCGCGCTGCTGGTCGTAGAGATCCTCGATGATGCTGCCGAGCGCGAGACTGTCCCAGTGGTCGTTGGTGACGGCCAGATCGGCTGCGTCCCGCAGCCATTCCAGCCCGACCGCCTCGCCAATGGCGAAATAGGCGCGAGCGACCGCGTCGAGTTCGCCTTGCACGCGTTCGTTCAACAGCACGATGTCCACGGCCGAGGCGAGCGGTCCCATGCTCGCGATCTTGCGCGCCAGCGCCGACGGCACACCGTCCTTCTCAAGGGCCGCGGCATGCTCGGCCAGGTCATCGCGGGATTGTGCGTCCATCAGCGTCGTCGAATTGAACAACGCCGCCACGCCCGGCGCGAAGCGCTCCACCGTGGCCGCCATGTCCAGCGGCAGCGCCAGATGCGTCAGGAACCAGATGGCCTTCCGGTGCAGGACTTCCTTGGCTTCCAGGCGCATGGCGGTCTGTACGGAAGCCGGCACCTTGTTGTCGAGGCTGTCGATTTCGTCCCAGATGGCGCGCAAGCCCATCACGTCGCGGGCGACGATGTAGGCGGCTGCGATCTGGTCCACCGCCGCGCCGGTTTCCTCGGCGACCCGGGTGACGAAGGTGATGCCGGCACGATTGATGATCTCGTTCGCCAGAATCGTCGAGGCGATGTCGCGCCGCAACTGATGCCGGGGAATATCCGCCTCGAAGCGCGACCGCATGGCTGACGGGAAATAGCCGATCAGGTCGGGCATGACCTGAGGATCGTCCGGCAGGTCGCTGCGTTCCAGCCGGCGGTAGAGGGAGATCTTGGCGTAGGCCATCAGCACGGCCAGTTCCGGACGGGTCAGGCCGATGCCGGACGACTGGCGGCGGGCGATGTCCTCGTCATCGGGGAGGAACTCGATGTCGCGGTCCAGCGATCCTTCCTGCGCCAGCCGCCGCATGAAGCGCGCCTGCGAATCCAGGAGTTCGGCGGCCCGCGCCTCGGTGGTCGACAGCATTTCCGTCTGCCGGTAGTTCGTCTCCAGCACGTGGGCGGCCACGTCCTCGGTCATCTCCTGCAGCAGGACGTTGCGCTGCTTCATGGTCAGATCGCCTTCGGCGACCAGCGCGTTCAGCAGGATCTTGATATTGACCTCGTTGTCCGAGCAATCGACGCCGCCCGAATTGTCCACCGCGTCCGTGTTCAGCCGCCCGCCGGTAAGGGCGTATTCGATGCGGCCGCGCTGGGTAAATCCCAGATTGCCGCCTTCGCCGACGACCCTCACCTTCAGGTCGCGGCCGTCAATGCGCAGGGCGTCGTTGGCCCGGTCGCCCACATCGGCATGGGTTTCGGTATGGGCTTTCACATAGGTGCCGATGCCGCCGACGAAGAGCAGGTCGGCCTCGGCCATCAGCACCGCGCGGATCAGTTCCGCGGGTGTCATCTTGTCCGTCTCGACGTTCAGCATGGCCTGGATCTGCGGCGTCAGCGTCACCGACTTGGCCGAACGCGGGAAGACGCCGCCGCCTTTGGAGATCAGGTCGGTATTGTAGTCGCCCCAGCTCGAGCGTGGCAGCTCGAACAGGCGCTGGCGCTCGGCGAAGCTGGTCTCCGGATCGGGGTCGGGGTCGATGAAGACGTGGCGGTGATCGAACGCCGCCACCAGCTTGATCGTCTTCGACCGCAGCATGCCGTTGCCGAACACGTCACCCGACATGTCACCGATGCCGATGACGCGGATCGTCTGGGACTGGACGTCGATCCCCAGTTCCCGGAAATGACGCTGCACGCCGATCCAGGCGCCGCGCGCGGTGATGCCTATCTCCTTGTGGTCATAGCCGTTGCTGCCGCCCGAGGCGAAGGCATCATCGAGCCAGAAGCCATAGTTCCGCGAGAGTTCGTTGGCGATGTCGGAAAAACTCGCCGTTCCCTTGTCCGCCGCCACGACCAGATAGGGATCGTCGTCGTCATAACGCACGACCCGCGCCGGCGGGACCGGCAGGCCCGACACGATGTTGTCGGTGATGTCGAGCAGGCCCGAGATCAGCGTGCGGTAACAGTGGATGCCCTCGGCTTGGATGGCCTCGCGACTGCCGCCTTCCGGCAGGCGCTTCGGCACGAAGCCGCCCTTGGCGCCGACCGGCACGATGACCGAGTTCTTGACCATCTGCGCCTTCATCAGGCCGAGGATTTCGGTGCGGAAATCCTCCGGACGGTCGGACCAGCGGATGCCGCCGCGGGAAATCTTGCCGCCGCGCAGGTGGATGCCTTCCATCCAGGGGGAATAGACGAAGACCTCCACCATCGGCCGCGGCTTGGGCAGCATGTCGACGAGATTGCTGGCCAGCTTGATCGCCAGATAATGCTTCGGCGCGCCGTCGGCGTCGGTCTGGAAGTAGTTGGTCCGCAGGCTGGAGCAGATCATGTCCATGAAATTGCGGATGATGCGGTCTTCGTCGAGACTGGCCACCGATTCCAGCTGGGTGTTGATCTCATCGACGATCCGGCCTCTTTCCTCGCTGTTGGCGGTGTCGGGGTCGAAGCGTGCCTTGAACAGGGCCACCAGATTACGGGCGATGGCCGCGTTGGCCGTCAGGGAGCGGCGGAGGTAACCCTGCGAGAAGGTCGATCCGGCCTGGCGCATGTATTTGAGGTACGCGCGCAGGATCACGACATCGCGCCAGACCATGCCGGTGTTCAGCACCAGGCTGTTCAGGCTGTCGTCTTCCGCGTGGCCGGCCCAAAGTTCGGCCAGGATCTGCTCCAGCGGCTCCTTCACAACGCTCAGTTCCAGATCGTCGCCGGCCGCGTCCATGGCATAGAATTCGTGGATCCAGGCCTCGCGGCTTTCACCCTTGGGCCGGATCGAGTGGGTCTGTTCCTCGATCACCTTCAGGCCGAGGTTCTCCAGCTTGGGCAGGCACTCGCTCAGCGGGATCAGCCGGCTGGCATGATAGATCTTGATCCGCACCACGCCCGGGGCATCCTCGGGGCGGCGGTAGGCGTTGAACGCCATGCCGTCCGGGGCCTTGAGATTGTTCAGTTTCTCGATGTCGAAAACCGCGAGCCCCGGTTCATAGGCTTCGCAATAGGACGATGCGAAACCATGCGCATAGCGGATCCAGTGACGGTTGCCGGCTTCCTCGCCGAACCGTTCGTGCAGGCGGTCCTTCAAGTGATCGGTCCATGTTCTCACCACGGCGGCGATCCGGCGGTCGATGTCCTCCGGGTTCACGTCGGGCACCGCCCCCGGCGGCGTGCTCAGCATCAGATGCAGCCGGGCCAGCGGCGAATCGCCGACCTGGGTATGCTCGGCGCTGATTTCACCGCCATAGGCCTCGGTGAAGATTTTCTCGATCTGCTTGAGACGGGCCGTGGTGAAGGCTTCCTTCGGGATGTAGATCAGCGCCGAAACGAACAGTCCGAAGGGACCGATGCGGATGAAGGATTTGGCGTGCGGCCGTTCCATCAGCCGCACGATGCCGATCGCGATTTCGTACAGTTCATCCGGGTGGATCTGGAACAGTTCGTCGCGCGGATAGGTCTGCAGGACGTTGTTCAGGATCTTGCCGTCATGGCTGTAGCGATTGTAGCCGGCCTCGCGCACGACCAGGTCGATCTTGCGCCGGAGCAGCGGAATCGAGCGGGGATGCATGCTGTAGGCGAGGCTGGTGAACAGGCCGACGAACTGCCACTCGCCGACCAGCTTGCCGTCAGCGTCATAGCGCTTCACACCCACATAGTTCAACTGGACCGGGCGATGGACGCGCGAGCGCTGATCGGCCTTGATGACGATCAGCGGCGTCGGCTCGTTCAGGAACTCCTGCACATCCGCTGACAGGACCCTGTTGTCGACCCGGCCCTTGAAGATCAGGAAGTCCGGATCGCGAAGCAGGCCCAAACCCTGCGCATGGTCAGGGACGGCCTTGATCGCGCCGCTCTCGGCATGGAAGCTGTAATCGCGAAAGCCCAGAAACGTAAAGTTGTTGTCGATCAGCCATTCCAGGAAAGCCAGTGCTTCCTTTGTCTCGGATGGATCGGACGGCCCCGGGAATTCGGCCAGATGGTCACGGCTTTCCTTCAGCTTCGCCAGCATGGGCTGCCAGTCGTCGAAGGTAATCCGGACATCGGCGAGAACGCCCTGAAGGCCGCGTTCGATCTCCGCGAGCGCGACCGGATCGGTCAGCTGATCGACTTCCAGATACATGTAGGACTCCGCGAAGGCGAGGCCATTCGCGTCCCGCTTGCCGTCGATGTTTCGCTCCACCGTCATCACCGGGTGGATCAGCATATGGATTTCGCGGCCCTGCCGGCTCAGCTCCGCCGATACGGAATCGACCAGGAAAGGCATGTCGTCGTTGACGATCTCGATGGTCGTTCTGTGGTCCTGCCATCCGGCGTCTTCCACGGTCGGGTTGAACACGCGCACCTTCGGCGCGCCCGGTTGGCGCGTGGCGGCGAAGCGCCACATGGACAGTGCGATGCCGAACAGGCTCGACGTCCGGCGCTCGATGATGTCCTCCGGTGGCACCCGCGCGTAGAACCTCTCGGCAAACGCCAGGAATGTCTCGGCCTCCTCCGGAGCCAGTTTGGCACGGGCCATGTCGGCGACGCTGGAGAGGTGTTGCTGTTTCCGGTCCCAGCGATTGTCCATCTTGCCGTCCCCCTGTTTGCACGCGAGGTGTCAACGCCCCAGCCGCGGTGAAGTTTTCAGCGGCTTGCCGCGGAATGGTCGATCGTCTTCCGCGCGGGTCTTCATCCCTTACATTATATGGTGTCTGTGGCTGTTTGACGAAGGCGGCGACCCTGCAACACGGTATCTTTCGTCAGAGCTGCCGATCCGAAAGTCCCGAGAATGCCTCCAGTACACGATCCGGCCATTCCATACCTGAATGAGCTGCTCACGTTTCTCGTGACGGCGCTCATCGTGGTGCCGGTCTCGCGCATGCTCAGGATCAGCCCGATTCTCGGCTTTCTCGGCGTGGGTGTCGTTGTCGGTCCGTCCGTTCTCGGGATCGCGACGGATGCCGACAACATCGAGGCGCTCGCGGAACTGGGCGTCGTCTTCCTGATGTTCACCATCGGTCTCGAGCTTTCGCTCGATCGGCTGTGGAAGGCCCGGCGCTATGTCTTCGGGCTGGGTGCCCTGCAGCTCGCTGGCTGCGCGGCGGCCATCGGCGGACTGGCCTATCTCTGGGGAAATCCGCCCGAGGCAAGCCTCCTGCTCGGTCTCAGCATGGCGCTTTCATCGACGGCGGTGGTCATGCAACTGCTCGTCGAACGCGGGCAGATTTCGTCGCGACCCGGACGCGCGGCTTTCGCGATCCTGCTGTTTCAGGACCTGGCGGTGGTCCCCTTGCTGTTCCTCGTGGGCGTGCTGAGCGAACCGGGGGAAGGATCGAAACTCCTGTCCTTCGGCGTCGCGATGCTCAAGGCCGCCGGCTGCGTGCTGGTGATCTTGCTGCTGGGGCGGCTGCTCCTGAGGCCTCTGTTCCGCGCGGTGGCGGCATTGCGCAGCCCGGAAGTGTTTCTGGCGCTGACGCTGTTGGCCATTCTCGGCACCGCGCTGGCGACCGACGAGGCAGGCCTCTCCATGGCGCTGGGAGCGTTCCTCGCGGGGCTTCTGTTGTCGGAAAGTGAATTCCGGCACCAGATCGAAGCCGACATCCAGCCGTTCAAGGGCCTGCTGCTCGGGCTGTTCTTTATTTCCGTGGGGCTTCGGATCGACCTGTCTCTGGTGGTCGACCGCTGGCCCTTGGTGCTGGCCGCCGTGGCCGGTCTTTATATGATCAAGACCGCGATCATCGCGGGTTT
Organism: Iodidimonas sp. SYSU 1G8; assembly: GCF_039655775.1. Taxonomy (NCBI): domain Bacteria; kingdom Pseudomonadati; phylum Pseudomonadota; class Alphaproteobacteria; order Iodidimonadales; family Iodidimonadaceae; genus Iodidimonas; species Iodidimonas sp. SYSU 1G8. The sequence continues at coordinate 759,033 of NZ_JBBYXJ010000002.1, forward strand.
GGCGCGCCTGTGGCGCTTTCCGCTCGGGCAATCGATGCGGATCGGTCTCTATCTGGGGCAGGGCGGAGAATTCGCCTTCGTCGTCGTGGCGGCGGCGGTTTCCGGAGGCATCATGGCGACCGAGCCTGCCCAGTTCATGCTGGTCGTGACGGGTTTGACCATGGTCCTCACGCCCTTCGCCAGCCTGTTGGGCGATGCGCTTGGCCGGCGCAGCCTTGGCCGGGCGCCGGTGGGCGGCCTTCCCGAGGAGTTTGGCGACCTGGACGATCATGTCGTCATCGCCGGGTTCGGGCGCGTCGGGCGCACCGTTGGTCGGATGCTGACCATGCAGAAAGTCCCTTACGTGGCGCTGGACCTTGATGCCGAAAGCCTGGCGCCGCTCTATCGGGCGGGCGCCCCCGTATTCTTCGGCGATGCGAGGCGTGTGGACATACTGGACAAGGTCCGGGTCGAACAGGCGTCGTCGCTTGTCATCACGCTGGATGATCCGGCGGCGGTGCGGCAGTGCCTTGCCGCCGCTCATGAGCGCTGGCCGCATCTGACAATCTTTGTTCGGGCCCGCGATATGGACGATGCGCGTGAGTTGATGAAAAGTCGTTCGTGCACGGCGGTTCCGGAGATGATGGAATCGAGCCTGCAACTCGCGGCTGAAGTGCTGCGCGGGCGCGGATTGCCCGATGATGCGATCCTCCCGCTGGTCGACTCGTTCCGCCAGCAGATCTACACCGGCATCAAGCCGTCCGCCGAGGAGAGGGAATAGGCAATCGGCGCCGGCGGTGGATTGAGCGGCAGCCCCGCGGGGTCGCTGGAAGCATGTCGCTCCATCAGCAGGGCGAGATGCAGCGCCCGGACGAAAAAAGTGGGCAGGGTGGGGCCAGCACGGTATCGCCCCCAGTAACGGCGTTTCAGCCCGTCATGCAGCGCGTCGGGCACCAGATTTCGGTTCAATGCCGCCCTGGCAAGGAAATCGGTCGCACGGCTCAGGCGACTGCGGCGGGCTGGCGGGCGAAGGGCGGCGTCCAGGAGGGCGTCCAGCTCCGTCGGAGCCATGATCCCGGGAATGCCATCGCGCAGGGCGCGGATCGTCGCGCGAAGCTCTTCCGACTGCAGGAGTATGGCCTTGTGAAGGTCGGGTTGCGACTGCCGGAACGACGCCCGTCTTGCGCGGAAGAGGGCAGGCAACCGGCGCATGGCAAGGGATTCGAAGCAACGCTTTTCGACCCGCATTCCGCTGGGAATATGGCGCGCCATGTCCAGCACGCCCAGATCCAGGAACGGGGAGGCGAACGGCAGGAGGGGTGCCACGGCCAGATGGCGCATCTGCACCATGTTGGCGATCAGGAAGGTATCGAGAAACAGGCTGTCCTTGATGTCGTCGAGATTTGAGGACTTCGGCGCGGCGCTCAGAATTTCGCCGTAGACCAACCGCAGCGCGGCGCGCAACGTGGCGGCTGTCTCGTTCGTCAGGGCCGGCACTATCGCGCCGAGCAGGGCCGGATCCTTGAGTGCCGCCGAGCCCAGAAGATCCTCGTTGGTATCAAGGCGGTATGCGGACTGGCCGAATGCCTCGTCGCCGAAGCAGAACATGGATGTGGGATCACGTTCGCGCGCATGGGCCGCGGCGCGCGCGAAGGCATCCACTTCGAAGCAGCCCTTGCGCATGAACAGACCGTCGCGGACATGACTGCCGATCATGCCCGTGACGCTGAAATCATCGATCCTGTAGACCCGATGCGGCACGCCGAGTAGTGCCGCCTGGCGCCGCGCCGCATCGGGATCGCTGCCGCGCCGCGGCTCGCCCATGCTGAACGAGAAGGTGCTGGTCTGGACGCCCGCCCCGTGAAGGATACCGAGGATGGCCGTCGAATCGTAACCGCCCGAGAGCGCGAGCAAAGGGTGCCGGCCTGCCACATGGGACAGCACGGCCCCGGTGATCCGCGACCAGAGCTCGTGTTCCATCTCCTTTTTGTCCCGCCATACATCGTCGCCGGGGCGGTAGCGCCAGTAAGCCGTGGCCGAAAGACGGTTCGGTCCGATGCGCACCAGGCTGGCGGGGGGCAGGCTGCGCAGGCCGCTGAACAGGGTGCGTCCGCGCAGCATGCAGCCATTGACCAGGAAGCTGGCGATCATCGCCGGGTCGATACCGGCTGCGAAACCGGCCGCCATTCCGGCGTCGTCCGTGATCAGGTCGCAGCGCTCGGTCCGAATGTGATAGAGCCGCGATATGCCGAGATGATCCGTCCAGCAGGACAGGACGCCGGTCTTGTCCAGCCAAAGATAGCTGCGGTGCTGGACCGCGATCGAACGCAGGCCTTCCGGCGCGCGGGCCATGTCGATGAGATGGTGCGGTACCGCGACGTCGGGCGCGCCCCCGGTGCCGTCGACGGTTGCCAGCAACGGCTCGCCTGGCTTGGGCGGCTGGTTCCACCAGCCGAACATCAACGCGCCGTCGGCGAGCATCATATGTTCGACACCGACCGGCGCGCAGGCCGACATGATGCGCCGCGCCGCCGGAGCGGCGTCCTCGGCGTAAACGATCGCCAGGAATGTGGGTGTCGCCACCGTCTGAGCCCCCGTAGCACGCCGTGATGATCGCGCTACGGGTCATACTAGAATGCCTTTGGAGCCAATGGAATGGCAGGTTCGACCGTGATGCCGGTTCAGCGGGCTTCGATCCGGCGCACGAAGTCGTTCAGCAGCAGACGATAGAGGTCGTCCTTGAGAACCCCATCCTCGACGCCTCTGTCGATATTGGGGTTGTCGTTGATCTCGATGACGAACACGCCGTCCTCTCGCTGTTTCAGATCGACTCCGTAAAGGCCGTCGCCGACAAGGTTGGCGGCGCGCACGCCGGCCTCCACCACGGCGCGGGGCGCATCCTCGACCGCCACGGACTTGAAGGCGCCCTCGGCGAAGCCGCCGCCGGGCTTGTGGTTGATGATCTGCCAGTGCTTGCGCGACATGAAGTATTGCGACACGAAAATGGGTTTGCGGTTCAACACGCCGACACGCCAGTCATACTCGGTGTACATGAACTCCTGCGCCAGGATCACGGCGGAATGGCGGAACAGGCGCTTCGAGTGCTCAAGCAAATCCGACCGGTTATCGACCTTCACGACGCCGCGCGAGAACGAGCCGTCCGGAATCTTCAGCACCAGCGGGTAGGACAGGGCCGCTTCCGCGTTCAGCACGTTCTGCCGGCCGATGATGACGGTTCTTGGCGCGGCCACCTTGTTGGTCTGCAGCAGTTCGGCCAGGTAAACCTTGTTGGTGCAGCGCAGGATCGACACCGGATCGTCGATCACCGGAATGCCCTCGAACACCGCCTTCTGGGCAAACCGGAACGTGTGGTTCTCGAGCGTGGTGGTTTCGCGGATGAACAGGGCGTCGTATTCCGCCAGACGCAGATAGTCCTTGCGCTCAAGGGTCTCGACGTCGATGCCCATCTGGGCGCCGATGGCGATCAGCTTTTTGATCGTCTCGGGCGACGAGGGCGGCAGTTTCGCGTTCTGGTCATAAAGCACGCCCAAGGCAAATCGCGCGGTGGGGCGGGCTTTCGGCGCGCGCCAGTCGGCGCGGGTATAGTGCTCCAGGCGAGTTAGGAAGAAGTCGAACTCGTCCGGGTTGAGAGCACGCGGCGCGATGGCCTCCAGCGTTTTCACGCTCCAGCGTTCGTCGAACTCCACATGCACCCGCAGCAACGGGCAGCGGAACCGGTCGAATAACTGCCGGGCGAAGGTTCGGAAGCGCGCGCCCGCTGGCTGGCCGAAATAGACGGTCAGTGTAAAAGCCGCCTGGGGAGGATTGGCCAGCTTGGCGATTTCGTCGCGCAGCGTATGATTGAGGTCAGGCAGCTCGACGCTGTAGAGCGCCTTGCGCGACAGATTCAGGATGGTCTCGACCGTCGGCACCACCTTCTGGCCACGTGCCTCGGCCAGCAGGGAGCAGTAATATCCCAGGTCCAGATATTCCAGATCGCCGCTGAGGTTGATCACGCGCGCGCTCTTGCTCGAAAGCCCGTCCGGCGTTTCCACATATTGCTGCAGGGTGACGGCCTTGCCTGCCTTGCGCGCCCATTCGCAGTCGGCGGTGGAGTCGACGATAATGATATGTCGTGTCATGACGCCTTTAAGGAGACGCTGAGGTAAGGTCGTTGGTCGCCGAGCCGGGCGGATGATGCGCGCGGCCATGGTCTCAGTAAAGATAGCGTTTGTGGTCTAATCCGGTACGGTGGCGAGGAATTTTTCCAGTACCAGGGCAGCGGCGCCGTCATCGTAGAAATCCGGCTTGCGCCCGGCCCGCGCATACCCGGTCGCGAGATAGCGCCGGATCGCCGCGTCATTGTCTTCCCGGACTTCGAGAGTCATGCGCCGGCGCCCGGTCGCGGCCGCGAGCCGTTCGGCTTGGGCGAGCAGGCCCGTGCCGATCCCCCTGCCTCGGCGGTCCGGATCGACCGCGAGGGAGTACAGCCTTGCGGCCTTGCTGTTCCGGCGAAGCAACACGATGGCATCGCCAGCCAGGCCGGCATCGTCCTCGGCGACGAGGCAGAGGGCGGTATCGCGTCCCACGAGACGCCGCATGGCGCGCCGCGACAGACGGTCTCCCGGAAACGCCGCCAGTTCCAGCCGCTGCATGGCCTCGACATCGTCCTGCTGCGCTGGCCGAATCCTGATCGTTGACGCCATTGCGGCTGGTTTCCCCATACGATGATGATCGGGACGCCGGGGACGGTTGTGCGGCCCGCCGTCTGAGCCGATAGTCTGAGCATGCAATGAAAGGGACTACAATGGTTGCCGCTGTTCCTCAGTCAGCCCAGGCGTTCAGCGCCGACGCACGCAAATACGATGCTCTTCGCCGCGGCCTGGTGCCCTGCTTTGAGTCCTTCTATGGAGAGATCGGGCTGCTCATGGCCGACTGGGGCGGCCCCGAGGCGCCGCGCGTGCTGGACCTGGGGGCCGGGACGGGTCTGGCGGCGTCCTTCGTCCTCGCCACCCGGCCTCGGGCGCGTCTGACTCTCATGGACGGCTCGGACGCCATGCTCGATGTCGCACGGGGGCGTTTTTCGCTGGTTCCTGACGTCCATTATGTTCTCGCCGATTTCTCTTCGGCGGATCTGGGCGGTGACTGGGACCTGATCGTCTCAGGTCTGGCTATCCATCACCTTGAGCACGAGGACAAGCAGGCGCTGTTCGCCCGCATCGCGGCGGCGCTGGCGCCGGGCGGCCTGTTCATCAACGCAGAGCAGATTCTCGGGCCCACCGCGGCGCTGGAGGCCCGCAACGAACGGATCTGGACGGCGCAGGCGGCGGCGTTGGGTGTGCCGGACGCGGAGATCTACAATGCGCGCCAGCGCATGCTGCACGACCGCTGCGCCCCGGTGGAGGACCAGCTGAACTGGATGCGCGTGGCGGGGCTCGCGGACGTGGACTGCAGCTTCAAATCGCACCGCTTCGCCGTGATGAGCGGGCGGCGGCCCTGACCGAGGGAGAGACCGGTCAGGCGAGGACTTCTGCCAGAAAGGCCGTCATCGCCGACCACGAGCGGCGGGCAGCCGCCTCATTGTACTGCATGCCCTGGTCAGGTGCGTCGGCGGCTTTGTTGGTGAAGGCGTGACGGGCATGGCCATAGGCGTGCAGTTGCCAGTCGGCGCCCGCATCCGTCAGTTCCTTGGCCACGCCGATTACGTCGGGCGGGGGCGCCAGCGGGTCTTCCCAGCCATGCAGGATGAGAACCTTGGCCGTGATCGGCCCTTGTCGCTCTAGATTCGGTGGCGGGAAGATGCCGTGAATACTGGCTACTCCCTTGATGTCCGGTGTTCCGCTCCGGGCCATGTCCAGGACGCACAGGCCGCCAAAGCAATAGCCCATGGCCGCGATCCGTTCGGGATCCACCGCCGGATGTGCCTTCGCCGCCGTGACGGCCGCGATAAGCCGGTCTCGCAACAGGGCGCGATCTTCCAGAAAGGGCTGCATCAGCGCGGTATTGTCGCCAGCCAGATCGCCGCGCCGGCCCTTGCCGTAAACATCGATGGCGATCGCCACATATCCCAGTTCGGCAAGGCGCCGGGCAGCGCCGCGTTCAGCCTCGCTCTGGCCGGCCCATTGATGCACCACCAGCACGCAGGGCCGCTTGCCATCCTGGGTATTGTCATACGCCGCGAACGCTTCGCAGGTCACGTCGCCATGGGCATAGTCGAACGTGCCGGTGTCCATGAACTTACTCCGGGCTGCCGGTTCCGTCGGGCTTGCCCTCTTCTTCCGGCGGGGTCTCGTGGAAATAGGGTTCCACGTCACCCTTCAGCTTCACCGTCATGGGATTGCCGTAGCGGTCGCGCGTATTGCCGACGCTGAGGCGCACCCAGCCTTCGCTAACGCAGTATTCATCCACATTGGTCTTCTCGACGCCCTTGAAACGGATGCCGACGCCCCGCCGCAGAAGCTCTTCGTCATAGAACGGGCTTTTCGGATTGGTGGCCAGGCGGTCAGGAGGCGTGTCGGTCATGGGCTGAACTCTCGGTCGGTCATTTCCGGGCCACATTGCCCCAAGCGCACCGTCCGTGCCAATCCCAAATCCCTTTGCGCCACCAGTGTCATGACCCGGTGTCGGCATTAACCTGGATCAGCGACGGGCGTGACGATAGATGGCATTGTGCGTCCTTGCGCCCGATGCGGGCCGCGTCGTTGCGGTCAACCGCCATCCGCGCCCGACCATGAAAAGGTGTCCTGCGGGTGATTGAACGACCTGGCTATCCCAGTTGGGAGGAGCATCGCATTGCTGCGCTGCACCGGTACGACATTCTGGATACGCCGCCCGACGGCGCCTTCGACCGGATCACCGCGATGGCCGCCGATCTGTTCGATGTGCCGATTTCGATCATCAGCCTTGTCGATCAGGACCGCATCTGGTTCAAGTCGCGGCATGGCGTCGATACCGTGCAGATCGACCGCGCGCCGGGCCTATGCGCGTCCGCCATCCTGCAGGGCGAGCCATGGGTCCTGACCGATGCCCGCCGCGACGTCCGCTCCCTGACCAATCCACTGGTCGCGGGCGAGTTCGGGCTGCAGTTCTATGTCGGGGTACCGCTCCGAACGACCGATGGCTTCAATCTGGGCACGCTCTGCGTCATCGACCGTGAACCACGCGCGATCACCGAACGGCAACTGGCGCAACTGCGCAATCTGGCTGCCATGGTCATGGACCAGATGGAACTCCGGCTCTCGGCCCGCAACTCCATCGACGAGCTCTCGCGGGCCGTCGCCGAGAAGGAAACGGCGCTGCGGCGCGCCGAGGTGTTGGCCAAGGAGGTCGATCACCGGGTGATGAACAGCCTGCAACTCGTCGCCGCGCTGCTCAGGGTCCAGAGCCGGGCCGTCGATGACGCCCACAGTGCCGAGCAACTCAAACGCGCGAGTGGCCGGGTCATCGCGGTGGCGAGGGTGCACCAGCATATCTACCTCAACAACCAGGGCGATGTCGGCGAGTGCCGCGATTATCTTACCCGGCTCGGGCATGATCTGGCGGGCATGCTCGGCACCGGTGAGCATGCCCGGATTGTCGTCGATTCCATCGAGGCACGGGTCGCCATCGATCGTCTCGTGCCCTTGGGCATCATCATGAACGAGCTGGTGACGAATGCGTCGAAACAGGGCGCGAGGACGATCCGCGTGACATTGCGTCATGCTGATCCGGACCGTTACCTCCTGCGTGTCACCGATGACGGGCCCGGCCTGCCCGACCATTTCGACAGCACCGCGACAGAAGGCCTCGGCATGAAGGTGGTCGGCACCCTGGTCGAGCAACTGGGCGGCGAACTGGTGCTGGCCCACGCGGACGATCTGGGCGGCGCCAGCGTCGGCGTGCTCTTTCCCGTGCGTTCGCCGGATGAGACGATCATTCCCTAGGGTCGGCGCGGTTTCGGCGTGAAGTCGATGAACAGGTTCTGCTTAATGCGCAGGGCGTAGTTCGGAAGGTGCCGGAAGGTATTCTCCGGCGCCAGGCGGAAGTCCTCGATTCTGTCGATGAAGGCCTTGAAGCCCCAGTAGAGTTCTCGGCGGGCAAGTGGCGCGCCGAGGCAATGATGCACGCCCGAACTGAAGCCCAGATGGGCGCCGGCGTTCTTGCGCTCGAGATCGACCTCGTTCGGACACTCGAACTTCTCCGGGTCGCGGTTCGCCGCCGCGAACCGGACACACACGATGCCGCCCCTGGGGATCGTAACCCCGTGCAGCCTGACCTCCCGGGTGGCGAGACGCGTCAGGCCCTGCACCGGGCTCTCGAGCCGGACCACCTCTTCGCAGAAGGTCTTCAGATAACGCTCAGGGTCCGATTTCAGCCGATCCCAGACAGCGGGATTCTGGCCCAGCAGCATGAGTCCGCCGGTGAGTGCGTTGGTCGTCGTCTCCGACCCGCCGACAAACGTGTCCTGCATCATTTCGGCGTGGAGCTCGTTGTCGGTCAGCGGGCGACCCCATTCCGGGATCACCGTATTCACCAGGTCCGACAGCAGCGTTCCGTCGGGCTCCCGGCGAAGGCGCTCGAAGATCGGTTGGAAATAATGCTGTGCCTCGATCTCTTTGTCGGCCGACCACAAGGCTTCGTCCTCGGTCAGCCCGAAGCCGCGGCCTCGAATCCAGGCATCGGTCCACTCCTTGATCCGCCACACATCCTCGTCCCGCGCGCCCATCTGGCGGCAGATGATGATCAGCGGCAGCGGCACGGCGTACTGGCTGACGAATTCGCAGCGTCCTTCGTCGACGAACCGGTCGATCAGGTCGTAGGCAAGCGTTTCGACGAACGAGTCGATTTCCCTGATCTTGCCGGCGGTAAAGGCCTTGTCGAACATGGCGCGCATCTGCTTGTGCTCGGGCTCGTCGCGGCCGGCCAGCGAAATGCCCGGTACCCATCCCTTTTCCAGATATCTGTCGTGGATTCGCCTGGCGAGGCCGGTGAGATTTTGATGGTCCTCCCCGGGACGCTTGTTCGAGAAAGTCTCCGTGTCCCGAAGGATCTGGCGCAGGTCCTCGTACCGCGTGATGTTGTAAACGCCGGTCAACGGGTCGAGCCACACGGGCGCCTGCTCGCGCAGCAGGTCATAGGTCGGGTACGGACAGTCCAGCACCTCGGGATCGGCGAGCGCAGCCTCGTCGAGCGTCCTGGGGCGCACGGGGTTTTCCATCCGGTTGATCGGAGACATGGCTTTCCTCTTCCGCTCTGTTCGCCGGGGCATCCCGCCCCGGTGCTCGAGTGGCCAACCTTAGCGGCAGGAAAACGGGCTGCCGCCTGTGTGATCTGACAGGTCTCGCCAGATCACCCTGCGTCTCGACTGGCCGCATTGGTGCCAATTCTGGTGCAGAGGATGGATTTCGAGGTTCAATAACGGGACACATTGAGCCATGCTTGGCCCCGTGCATTCGAGCAAGGATGGTTCTGGAATGATTGTCATTCCGCTCCCTGACGTCTCCGATCCGGCGGGCGCCCACGCCCTGGATACCTATGCCAGCCGGCGAGGCTGGGCTGGCTACATCTGTTCCGTCGAGGACGCACGGGCCGGGCAGGGCGCCGAACCGGCAGTGGCCGGCGCGGTGTCGTCGTCGGCGTGCCGGCTGATCGAGCAGTATGGCGAAAAGGGTTTCGCCGAGACCGATCCCGTTCAGGGGTGGGTCCGGGAACATACCGTCCCGGTCATCTGGACCGTCGATGAGTTCCGGAGTTCCGGCGATCAGCGGCAGCGAGACCTCTTCTCCCTGGTCGCGGATCACGGGTTCAAAAGCGGCGTATCCATTCCGTTTTTCGGCCCGTTCAATATCCGGGGAACGCTGGTCGCGCTCGATCGGGCCGACAGCATCAACATGGACAGGGCGATCGAAGAGGTAAAGGAGTCGGCGCCGATCGGAAATTCGCTCGTGACCTGCGCCTGCAGGCAGACCCAACCGGCCTCGCCCTCCCTGACAGCGCGAGAGCGGGAATGCATGCGCTGGGTGGCGATGGGAAAGACGTCCTGGGAAATCGCGCTTATTCTGAGCATCAGTTCCCGGACGGTGGATTTTCACGTGCAGAACGCCATGTCGAAGCTGGATGCCACGTCCCGGCAGCAGGCCATCTACAATGCGATGAGCCTGGGGATTTTGAACGCGCCCGTGTCCGGCGCCAGACCGGGCGGTCCGCTCCTGTTCTAGTTCGTCGGTCTCGTCGACGGCCTCGGCCCCGGCCTCCAAACCCTCGTAAATCTATCAGGTAGTCACCCCTGCATGGGCCACTCTACCCTTTCTCGGCGTCGCGCGGGCGTCGCGGGAAATATTCCCATGATTGACGCGCAGATAACGGGGGAAGGAAACAATGAACAAGCACGCAGGGCTTGACCATAAATCATGCCGGGGAAACGGTTGGCGATCGGTTTCACTGATATTGTCTGTCGGCATCTGGTCGGCGGTACTGCCAATAAAGGCTTCGGCACAGGAAGGCGCGGACACCAGGCGGGTCGCAGAGACGGTGACGGTGACGGCGCGCAAACAGGTCGAGACGCTCCAGGAAGTGCCGGTGACCGTATCCACCGTCGGCGGGGCGGATATCGAGCGCTTCAATTACGATCAGGTCTCCGACATCACGACCCGCATTCCGACGCTGAGCGTGCAGACGGGAGGCTCTGGTTCCGGCGCGTCCATGAGTTTGCGCGGCGTCGGGTCATCCTACATCTCGGCCGCGTTCGATTCCGCGGTGGCGCTCGATTTCGACGGCATGCAGGTCAGTTCCATGCGCGTTCTGCAATCCGCCTTCGTGGACGTCCGCCAGATCGAGGTGCTCAAGGGGCCGCAGTCCCTGTATTTCGGCAAGAGCGCGTCGGCCGGCGTCCTGTCGATCAAGTCGGCGGACCCCACCGATGAATGGGAGGTCGGCGGCAAGGTGGCCTACGAGTTCGAGGAGCGGGGCGTTACGACCCAGGCCTATCTGTCGGGGCCGCTCAGCGACAAGGTCGGCATCCGGCTGGTGGCGCGCTACAACAATATCCACGAGGTCTATCTCAACAGCGCACCCGTCGCGGACCCGCATCGCGGCGAGCGGAACATCAATGTCCGTGCGACACTGGACTGGGAGCCGACCGACGATTTCGACGCCAGCCTGAAACTCAACTACATCCGGCATGCCAATGATGGGGCGATCCAGCGATCGGCATTCGACTGCGGCGCGAACGGTGTGCCGGACCCCGTTTTCCTGCTCAGCGGCGCGGTGGTGCTTCCGGCGGGCTATGGCTGTGATACGCCTGGCGGCAGGAAAACCTTCTATCTCACCGATCCCGCGCCGCCGCTTTCCGTCCAGGCGCCCAGCGAGGGGCCGGACCAGAATGGCGGGGTCCCTTATGGCCGGTCGACCATCTTTTTCGGCGTGCTCAAATGGGATTGGCAGCTGAGCGAGAGCCTTTCTCTCTCCTCCGTCACCGGCTACATCGACCAGTCGGCGCAGGATCTCGACGCCTACAGCTATGGCGGTGTCGTCGGCGGTGTCAGTTATGGCGCGGGAACCGGCCTGACCGACAACCAGCTGCGTCAGTTCAGCCAGGAGTTGCGCCTGCGCAGCGATTTCGATCACTGGTTCAACTTCATGGTCGGCGCCTTCTACGAAGACCGGCACATCGAGTTCAACACCAGCCAGAACGCCGTGAACATCTCGTTCTTCGGCCCCGACCCGGTGACCGGCAACACCTTCGACTGGTTCAAGCAGCATCCGACCGATACGCGTGCGATCTCGGTTTTCGGCAGCGCCGCCATCAACTTCACCGATCAGCTCGAATTGTCCGGCGGCGTGCGCTGGACCCATGAGAAGAAGGTGAACCATATTGTCGTGCCCTATGTGCACGCGTTCCTTGCGGGCACGGGCGCCTTCATCCAGAGCGGTTTTGACTCCGGTCCCATCGAATTCCGCGACAGCAACATCTCGCCGGAGGTGACGCTGAGCTACAAGGCGACCGACGACCTGAACTTCTACGCTTCCTACAAGGCCGGCTTCAAATCGGGCGGCATCGACAACAGCGCGCTGCCGTCGTCCAACCTGCTCGGCTTCGCCAGTTCCGATCCCGCCGTGCGCGAGGCGACGGCCGATGCGCTGATCTATGGCTCCGAGACGGCCAGGGGCGGCGAGGTCGGCGTGAAGTCGCAATGGGCGGACCGGACGCTGACCCTGAACCTGTCGGCCTTCTATTACGTGTTCAAGAACCTCCAGGTTCAGAACTTCGACGCGGTCGCCATCCAGTTCCTGACCACCAATGCCGGCGAGGTCACCTCGAAGGGACTGGACCTGGACTGGCGCTGGGAAACGCCGGTGCAGGGACTGAGCTTCTACGGCTCGATGACCTATCTGGACACCAAGTATACCGCGCCGTTCGATCCCAACCCGCTCGACGGCATCGATGCCAACCTGCAGGGAAGGCAGGGCCTCCAGGCGCCTCACCTGGCCGGCAACGCGACCGCGGACCTGCGGGTGCCGCTGGGGAATGCGTGGGAGTTCGGTCTGACCGGAAGTGCCCAGTACAGCGGCTCCTACTTCACATCGTTCGACAATTTCCGCCAGAAGTCGTTCTGGACTTTCGACCTGGCCGCTTCCATCGGCGATCCCGACGGCAGCTGGCAATTGGCGGTCATCGGGACCAATCTCGCGAACAAGCGGTACCTCAACAGCAGCGGGCCACGCCCCTTCCTGCAGGGCGGCGTGGGCGACGATATCATCCGCACCTATTCTCGCGGACGCCAGATATCGATCGAGGCATCGTTCCGGTTCTAGGCCTTCTGGCGCGGGCTACATCCGGCCAGCCCATGGCGCTGGCAGGGATCAAGATCACAACCCCTCGGCAGGTTTCCGAGGGGTTGTTTTTTTGTGGTCGCCGCCGGGATGAGGCCATGCCTTCCGATGGGCCATGATCGCTCATGCGCATGGCAAGGCGACAAGGCCTCTCGGCGTCGCTGTGACACGATCTTCATTAGGAAGTTGTTTCCGTCCGTGACGGAAAGCCTTCGCGAAAAGGCTTTTATTGGAGCGGGCGATGAGATTCGAACTCACGACCCTAACCTTGGCAAGGTTATGCTCTACCCCTGAGCTACGCCCGCGCTCCGTTTGCACCCTGGGGTGCAGGCGGCGGATATTACGCATTGGTTTCGGCTTTGCAACCCCAATCTTTTCAGAAAATTTCACCTTTTTCCGGTGCCGCCGATACGCGGCAAACCTTGACGGCAGGCTTAATTTCACCACCTCATTGTGCTAGGTCACGCCCAGCGCGGAAACCGGGGCATTCGGCGACTCCCGCCCCCATAACGAAACCGGAAGGCAAGCATGAGCACGTTGCAGGCGCCGCAAGGCGAACTGGTGAAAGACTCCGATACCGCCCGATTCATGGCGGATGTGATCGAGATGTCGCGCACGGTGCCGGTCATCGTCGATTTCTGGGCGCCATGGTGCGGCCCGTGCAAGCAGCTGGGCCCGGCGCTGGAAAAGGTCGTCAACGGCTTTGGCGGGCGGGTGCGCATGGTCAAGATCAATGTGGACGAAAACCAGCAACTGGCCGGTCAGCTCCGGGTGCAGAGCATTCCGGCGGTGTTCGCCTTCCATAATGGCCAGCCGGTCGATGGCTTCATGGGCGCGTTGCCGGAAAGCCAGGTGAAGCAGTTCGTCGAACGGGTCGCGGCGCTGTCCGGTCCCGGTCCCATCGCAGAACTGCTGGAAGAAGCCCGCGCCGCGGCCGAGGCCGGCGATCATGCGACGGCCGAGGCGGTCTACCGCGAAGTGCTGGCGGCCGAGCCGGACAATCTGGATGCCTATGCGGGCATGATCGCGGGACGACTGAAAACCGACGATATGGAAACCGCGCGCCAGATGTTCGACTCGCTCGATGCCGAAACCCAGGCCCGCAAGGAATTCGCCGGCGTGCGCGCCACGTTCCAGCTTGCCGAACAGGCGGGCGACGCGGGTGACGTGGCCGAACTACGCGCCAAGGTGGATGCGGACCCGGCCGACAGCCAAGCCCGTTTCGACCTGGCGCTGGCGCTTGTCGGTGCGGGGCGGAACGATGAGGCGGCCGCCGAACTGCTTCATATCGTGCGCAATGACCGGGCCTGGAACGAGGATGGCGCGCGCAAGCAGCTCATCACCCTGTTCGAGGCCTGGGGACCCACCAGCCCGCTGACGGTGCAGACCCGCAAGGCGCTGTCGTCGCTGCTGTTCTCATGATCCAGGACTGGACGCAGCTTCCCGATATCCTGCCGGTTTTTCCGCTGACCGGCGCGCTGCTGCTGCCGCGCGGCGCCCTGCCGCTCAACATCTTCGAGGCGCGCTATCGCACCATGATCGAGGATGCGCTGAAGGGGCGGCGCGTGATCGGGATGGTCCAGCCCCGTACGCTCGAGTCCGAGTCCCAGGAGCCGCCGGTCTATGACATCGGCTGCGCCGGCCGGCTCACGGCCTTCCAAGAACTGGAGGACGGCCGCTATATCATCACCCTGACCGGCATCCGCCGGTTCCGGATCGTCGAGGAATTGGCCCGGACCACGCCTTACCGCCTGTTCAAGGTGGACTACGCCGGCTTCATGCGCGACTTCGAGCCGGAAACGGCCCATTCGGCGAACCGGGACTACTTCCTGAAGCTGATCCGTCAATATGTGGATCTACAGGGATACCAGGTCGACTGGGACATGATCGAGAACACGGATACGGAAACCCTCATCCACGCCTCATCGACGCTGGCGCCTTGGGCGCCGAATGAGAAGCAGGCGCTGCTGGAGGCGGCCGATATCGAGCGGCGTTACCAGACGCTGATCGCGCTCTATGAAATGGCCATCGCCCAGGCCGCCGGCACCGGCGGTTCATTGCAATAGGAGGCGTCGCGATGCCCTCATCCAATGAAATCGATCCCAAACTATTGGAAATCCTGGTCTGCCCGGTGACCAAGGGGCCGCTTCACTATGACCGCGAGGCGCAGGAGTTGGTCAGTCGTCAGGCCGGGGTCGCGTTTCCGATCCGTGATGGTATCCCCATCATGCTCATCGACGAGGCCCGCAGCCTCGATCCGTCGTGACCGCGCGCCCTTGGCCCGCCGACCTCCGCTTCCGGCAGGAGGAGCGGCTGCTCGAGATCGATTTCGAGGATGGCAGCCGTTTCAGCCTGCCTTACGAATTGCTGCGCGTGGAAAGCCCGTCCGCCGAAGTGCAGGGCCATGGCGGCGATCAGAAGATGATCGTGCCGGGCAAGAGGAACGTCAACGTCACCGGCGTCGTGCCCACCGGGAATTACGCCGTGCGCATCCAGTTCGATGACGGTCACGATACCGGCATCTACAGCTGGGACTATCTCTATGATCTCGGCACGCGGCAGGATCAGGTCTGGCAGACGTACCTGCAGGCGCTGGACTGGAAGGGGCTGAAGCGGGACTGACCCGCTTTCAGTCGGTGGTGAAGGGCGGCTTGGGCGCGTACTGGATCACCTTCTGCGTCATGTGGCCATGCGCGGCGCCGAAGCGCTCTCCGGTCAGCCACAGGGCCATGTCGATTCCCGCCGATACGCCGGCCGAGGTGACCACGTTGCCATCGCGCACATAGCGCTGGTCCCGCACCATTTCCCCGACACCCCCGATCGCCGCCAGCTCGCCGAACGCGGCCCAATGGGTCGTGACGCGCTTGCCCTTGGCGGGGCCTGCGGCGACCAGCACGAACGCGCCGGTACACACGCTGGTGATCCAGGTGCAATGAGCGGATTGACGCCGCACGAAGTCCAGCATGGCCGGATTGCCGACCTCGCGCCGCGTGCCCTGGCCGCCCGGAACCAGGATGATGTCCAGGTCCGGGCAACTGGCGAAGGAATGATCGGCTTCCACGCGCATGCCCTTGGCGCAGCGCACCGTGGCGCCGGTTTCGGATATGGTGAAGATCTCGTCCGGCGCGGGCTGCTTTTGCCACTCGAAGAGCTTGTTGGCGCTGGTCAGTACCTCCCAGGGGCCAACGAAATCCAGTTCTTCCGCGTCGTCAAAGAGAATGATGCCGATGTTCACGGTTGGTCTCATGATGGGTTGGCAGCCGCCGGAAGCGGTCGCGATAGGCTTTGGGCCCGACGCCGAGGCGCCGTATGAAGGCACGGCGCATGCGCTCGGCCGCGCCGAAGCCGCGCTCGCTGGCGATCTGCTCGATGGACCGCGCCGTATGCTCGAGATCGCGCCGCGCCGCTTCGGTCCGGGCGCGTTCGACGAACTCGGCGGGCGTGGCGCCTGATTCGGCGTGGAACACCCGGGCGAAATTTCGCTCCGACATGCCGGCGCGCGCGGCGAGCGCCGTGACGGTGAGATCGGCGCCGGGATGATCGACGATCCAGGAAAACAGCGCCGCCAGCCGGCCGCCCTGATGCGCCTGCGCCTCGAGCTGCGCGCTGAACTGGGACTGTCCGCCTGGCCGGATCATGAACAGGACATGCCGCCGGGCGATCTGGACGGCCACATCGTGCCCCCAGTCCTCCTCGATCAACGCCAGGGTGAGGTCCATGCCGGCGGTGATTCCGGCGGAACTCCAGAGATTGCCGTCGCGGACATAGAGCGCGTCGGGATCGATCCTGAGATCGGGGAAGGCCCGCGCCATCAGCGCGCTCGCGTTCCAGTGAGTCGCGACCCGGCGCCCGGGGATCAGGCCGGCACTGGCGAGCAAGGCGATTCCGCTGCAGATTGAAACGATGCGCCGGGCTCTGGGCGCGGCACGCCTGAGGAAGGCAAGGTACCGTTCATCCCGCATGGCCTGCATGATGCCATCGCCGCCGGAGACGATCAGCGTATCGAGACGGGCGAGTTCATCATCACCAATGTCATTGAACGCACGGTCGATGACGAGCTTGAGGCCGCTGGTCGTGTTGATATGGCCGCCTTCGGGCGCGGCCAGAGTCAGTGTGTACGCCGATGCCCCCAGGTCGTTCACCGCCGACAGGATCTGCATCGGACCGGTGATATCGAGCACCTGCGCCTGCTCGAACCCGATCATGATGACGGTACGTGGTCGTGACGCCGACTGTTCCATGAGTGTGCCTCCGCTGCGCAGCGTAGGCGAAGCGGACTTTGGCTGGAATGACAATCACCCCACTATTTCCGCCATGGCAAAAAAGTGGGCCGCCTGCTCTCGCGGACGGCCCAGTCACAGGCAAAGGATGGAGGGAGTGGAAGGTCAGGCGATCTCTTGCTCGATGACCTTGGCGCCCGACCCATTGATGGGAATCTGGCGCGGTTTGCGCTCTTCCGGAATTTCGCGCACCAGGCTGACATGCAGCAGGCCGTTCTCAAGCGACGCGCCGGTCACCTTGATGGTGTCCGCCAGATGGAAGCGGCGCTCGAAGGCGCGCTTGGCGATGCCGCGATGCAGATAGACCGGCTGTGGAGCCTGTTCGGTCTCGCTGCCTTCCGCGGTCTCTGGGTCCGCTTTCGCGGCGCGGCCGGAAATGACGAGCACGTCGTCCTTGACCGTCACGTCGAGCTCGTCGTCGGTAAAGCCGGCCACCGCCATGGTGACGCGATAGTTGTCATCCCCGAGCTTTTCGATGTCGTAGGGGGGATAGCCGCCGTCGCCGTTAAAGCGCGTCGCGCTATCCAGCATCCGCACGAGATTGTCGAAACCCACGGCAGAACGCATCAGGGGATTGGTGTCGAATACACGCATCTTACTCTCCACGATTGAGCAATAAGGATCATATGGCCCACCGAAGTCGGACCGGTGTCTTGCGTCGGGCCCGTCAGCGGCACCCGACGAATGCTCATTTGGGAAAGGTTCGAGACTGTTCAAGAGGGGAAACGGGCTTTCTGAAATAGACACGGTGAAAGCCATCTTCCTCGCCCCGGTGGATCTCGGTGAAACCCAGGGAGCGGTAGTAGCTGATGTTCTCGATCATCAGCACGTTCGTATACAGCTCGATCGCGGCCAGACCGCGCGCGACCGCTGCTGTTTCGGCATGCCGCAGCAGCATCCTGCCCAACCCCTTGCCCCGTGCTTCCGGCACCACCGCCACGGTCTCCACATGGACGTGGTCACCGCGCGGATGGAAGACGATCACGCCCGTCACCTTGTCGCGCACCGCCACGTGGACCTTGCCGTCGGTGATCAGGCGCGCATGGTCCGTCTGCAGCGGCGCGGGCAACTTGCCGAGCCGTTCCACATAGGGCGTGTACGCCGCGCGGACACAGGCGATCACCGCGTCCAGATCGGCGGGTTCAGCGGGCCGGATGTCCATGCCGCACCTCGCTCAGGGCCTGATAGACGAGCGCTTTCAGGTCCTCGCGCAGTGGCAGCGTTCCGGCCGGGTATTGCTGCGTGACCAGAAGGGCGATCAGGTTCTCGCGCGGGTCGATGAAGAAATAGGTGTTGGCCGCGCCGGCCCAGTTGTACTCGCCCACCGACCCAGGCAGTTGCGAGCGGCCCAAATCCTCCAGCACGGCAAAGCCAAGGCCGACTCCATAGCCGGGCATGAAGGATTGCAGCGACGCCGTCTGATCGCGGGCAAGCTGGCCGGTGGTCATCAGCTCGATGGTCTTGGGTGACAGGAGGCGCTTGCCGTCCAGTTCACCGCCATTGAGCAGCATCTGGCAAAAGCGCAGATAGTCATCGGCGGTGGAGATCATGCCGCCACCGCCCGAGATAAGCTTGGCGTCGGCGCGAAATCGCGTGCGTTGCAGCGCCTCCGAAACCGGCCGAAGGCCGCCCTCGGGCGCCTTTTCGTAAAGCGCGGCGAATCGGTCCACCTTTTCCTCCGGCAACGTGAAGCTGCTGTCGGACATGGCGAGCGGCTCGAAAATCCGCTGTTGGACGAACCGGTCGAAAGGCTGTCCCGAGACCACCTCGACGAGACGCCCGAGAATATCGGTCGACACACCGTAATTGTAGGTCGTGCCGGGCTCGACGGCGAGGGGGAGCGAGGCGACCAGCCTGCTGAACTCGGCGAGGGTGCGGTCCGGCCGCTGGACCTGTGCGGCGTCATAGAGCTTTCCTACCGGAGTCCGCGCGAAAAGCCCGCCGCCATAGGTCAGGCCGGACGTGTGGGTAAGCAAATGATGGACGAGAATCGGGCGGGCGGCCTTTTCCGTCTCCGGCCCGTCGCCGACCATCACGCGGGCATCGGCGAATTCGGGCAGGTAATCGGCCAGTCGGTCGGTCAGGCGCAGCTTGCCTTCCTCGACCAGCATCATCACGGCGACCGCGGTCACCGGCTTGGTCATGGAATAGAACCGGGCCAGGGTATCGGCGCGCATGGGGCGCGCCGCCTCCATATCGGCCATGCCGGCGGAACGCTCGTAGGCAACCTTGCCATCGCGGGCGATGACGACCGTCACCCCGGCCAGTGTCTTGTCATCCACATAGCGCTGCAGCGCGGTATCGATTCGCGCGAGACGGTCCGGCGCGAAGCCGAGCGATTCCGGCGGTGATGCGGGCAGCCCGCTGGCCGCGGCCGGCGCGGCAAGAAACAGCAGGACCGCTCCCAGGCGAAGCGGTTGCATGAGTCGAAAATTCATCACGGCCCCCATTCTCGGGCCGGTCTCCCCAGACCGGCGTAATGGAGGCATTATGCGCGTGACCGGCTTCGCACGCGACGGCAAAAAGAAACGGCGCCCGAAGGCGCCGTTCCAAAACTCTGCGATTGGGCCGGATTAGAGGCCGAGATTCGCGAAGCGCTTGTTGAACTTGGCCACCTGGCCAGTTTCAAGGACGCGCTGCACGCCACCGGTCCAGGCCGGGTGCGACTTGGGATCAATGTCGAGCGTCAGCGTGTCGCCTTCCTTGCCCATCGTCGAACGGGTGTTGAAGGTCGTGCCATCGGTCATCACGATCTTGATCGTGTGGTAGTCCGGGTGAATGCCGGTTTTCATCTTCAGCTCCGGTGAAAGTCGAGGGCGCTGTATAGACGAGCCTTCGGTGCTTCGCAACCCCGATATACGGCCTTTTCCGCCGCGCATGCCCGTTGCCTTGGCGGCGGGCGCGGGCTAACCCTTGCGAGGGAAGAATAGCGGGGATGGCGATGATCGATATCTACAAAGGCATGGCGAACACCTGGGAATGCGACGAGAACGGGCATCTCAATGTCCGTTACTACGCCGCCAAGGTGGGCGAGGGGCTGGCCAGTCTCTGGCATGCCATCGGCCTACCGCGCACGGCACGGCGTGCTTCGGGCCTCGAAATGGCCGTCGTCGACCAGCACTTGCGCTTCCTGCGCGAGATGCATCCGGGCTGGGGCCTCTATGGCCGCGCCGGCTTTCTCGAGGTCGGCACCGATCACGTTCGTGTTTATGTGGAGCTGCTGAACGGCCATACCGACGCCGTGTCCGCCACCTTCAACATGCTGATCGTCTCGCGCGACCGGAAAACCGGCGTGCCCATGCCGCTGCCTGGCCCCGTGCGCGCCCGTGCCGAAGCACTGATGACCGACCTGCCGGCCCATGGTGCTCCCCGCAGCATCGACCTCGGCCCGCCCGGTATCTTCGCCGCTGGCGCGCCCACGCTGGCGCAAACCGAAGGCATGGGCCTGATCGAGATCACCCGCGGCGTCGTCCAGCCTATCGAGTGCGACGAGGGCGGCCGCATGCGGCCCGAATTCTACATCGGCAGGATTTCTGACGGCGTCGTGCACCTCAGCCGCCATTTTCGCCCGGTCGAAACAGGCAAGGAGCGGTCCACGACCCGATATGGCGGCGCGGTCCTCGAATACCGGCTCCGCTTCAACAAGCCGCTGCACGAAGGCAACATCGTCGTCGTCCGCTCGGGCCTGAAACATGTGGGCGAGAAGGCCAACCACATCATCCACTGGACGTTCAACGGCGAGACCGGCGAACTGGTCTCGGCCTCCGAGGCCATCGGCATCACGCTGGATCTTGAGGCGCGCAAGGTCGTCCCCATGCCCGAAGACAGGAAGCGCCATCTCGAGACGCTGGTGGTGCCCGGGCTGACCGCGTAGTTCCAAGGTGGAAACTTTCGCGGCCACCAAAGATTATTGGCGTATCGGGATCACCGCCGCCATGATCCTGGTTGGCGCTGGTGACGCGCGGGGAGCAGACACGTCAGCTTCTGTCGATCCTCATCTGGCTCTCCGCGAAGCAAAGTTATCCGACGTGCTGGCAATGCGACTGGCCTCCTGTTGGCTGCCTCCATCGCCCTATGGGCATCACCCTGTGCCCGTGACCATCAGGGTTGAACTCAACAGGGACGGGACTCTCGCCAAGCCACCACTCGTGGTGGAAAAGGAGCTTCTGGCGCACGATCCTGAATTTCGGAAGGCGGCGACCAATGCCCTGGATGCGCTTCGAACCTGCTTACCGCTAAAACTGCCCGCCGAAGAATACGAGCTCTGGAAAGAGGTAGAACTTCGGTTTGATCCGTTTCTTTCAGTCCCGTTAGATTTGTCTCCTCCGGAAGTGCACGAGTCGGTTTTGAACGGACCCCGCCCTTGATCGGTGGCCTCGCCGCGGTGCTTTCCTCTTCCAATGAATACGCGCCTGATAGTGACTTGCAGGGCAGGGCACCCTATGTTTCGCACTCGGACGACGCGAACAGGGAGTGTGGCGATGCGGCGGTGGGGCAGTGTGGTGGCGGGGCTTTGCATGGCGGCGATCTGCGGATCGGCGGCCGCCAGTGAGGTGAACGTCTATTCCTACCGCCAGCCCGAGCTGATCGAGCCCCTGTTCAAGGCGTTCACCAAAAAGACCGGCGTGAAGGTCAACATGGTCTATGCCCAGGCAGGCCTGCTGGAGCGCCTCAAGGCGGAAGGCGCCCGGTCGCCGGCTGATATCGTCCTGTCGTCCGACCTCACCCGCCTGATCGAGGTGGTCGATGCGGGCCTGTCCGCGCCGGTGCAATCGCCGTCGCTCGTGGCCGCCATTCCGGCGCAGTACCGCGATCCGGACGGCCGCTGGTATGGCCTGACCATGCGGGCCCGCATCATCTATGCCTCGAAGGAGCGGGTGCCCGTGGACAGCATCCGGTCCTATCTGGACCTCGCCAAGCCGGAATGGAGGCAGCGCATCTGCACGCGTCCCGGCGATCACCCCTACAATCTCGGCCTGATCGCCGGCATGATCTCGCGGCACGGCGTCGACAAGACGCGGGCATGGCTGCTGAGCGTGAAGGCCAATCTGGCGCAAAAGCCCCAGGGCAACGACCGCAGCCAGGTCAAGGGCATCCATGAGGGCCTGTGCGACGTGTCGCTGGGCAACACCTATTACATGGGCAAGATGCTTGCCGACCCGAAGGAGACGGCCTGGGCGCAGTCCGTCTACATGGTGTTCCCCGACCAGAACAGCGGCGGCACCCACGTGAACATCTCGGGCGCCACGGTTCTAAAAGCAGCGCCCAACCGTGCCGAAGCGGTCAAGCTGCTCGAGTTTCTCGCGACCGAGGAAGCACAGCGGATTTATGCCGATGCGAACTCCGAGTATCCGGTGCGCCAGGATGTCGCTCCCTCCGCCCTCGTCGCCGCCTGGGGCAAGTTCAAGGCCGACACGGTCGGCCTCGCCGATGTGGCAAAGCTGCAGGGCGACGCGCTTCGACTGGTCAACGAAACCCGCTTCAACGACGGTCCCTGACGCGCCGCGCGTGCACACCAGCTGATGCAGGACTCCGGGACCTACCAGCATCGCCCGAGCCGTCTTGGCTCGGGTTTCACCATCGCCGTCGCCGGCGTGGTGGCCCTGCCGATCCTGTCCGTGTTGTGGAGCGCCGCCGAAAGCGGCTTCAGCCCTAACTGGGCCCATCTCTGGTCGACCGTGCTGCCCGACTATGTGGCCAACACGCTGCTCCTCTCGTTCTGGGTGGCGCTGGGCGTCTCCATCGTCGGCGTGTCGACGGCCTGGCTGGTGACCATGTGCCGTTTTCCCGGCAGCGGCTTTTTCGAGTGGGCGCTGGTGCTGCCGATGGCGCTGCCGGCCTATGTGGTCGCGTTTCTGTTCACCGACCTGCTCGATTATGCCGGCCCGGTGCAGAAGGCGCTGCGGGACTGGTTCGAATGGCGGACGCGGCGCGACTACTGGTTTCCCGAAATCCGCTCGCTCGGCGGCGCGGCCTTCGTCATGACCATGGCGTTCTATCCCTATGTGTATCTGCTCGCCCGCTCGGCCTTTCTCGAGCAGTCCCATGACGCGTGGGAGGTTTCCCGCACGCTCGGCGCCAACAGCTGGCGGGCGTTCCGGCGCGTCGCCCTGCCCATGGCCTGGCCGTCCGTCGTCGTCGGGCTGGCGCTCGCCCTGATGGAAACGCTCAGCGACTACGGCGTCGTCAGCTTCTTCTCGGTCCAGACCCTGACCAATGGTCTGTTCAATGTCTGGCTCGTGCTGGGCGACCGGGCCGCCGGCGCGCAGATGGCGCTGATCCTGCTGGTGTTCGTGGTGGCGCTGGTGCTCATCGAGCGCCGCGCCCGCTCACGGCGGGCGTACTTCGCCCTGTCCAGCCGCGCCCGGCCCGGGACGCCGCAGGCGCTCGGCGGAATGGCGGCGGCCGTGGCCTGCATCGTGTGCGCGCTGCCCGTCCTGATCGGGTTCGTCCTCCCGGTCTGGCTGCTGCTCGACCTGGCATCCGAGCATGGCGCGGGACTGCTGACACCTGAATTCCTGACGGTGACGCTGCGCAGTCTCCTGCTGGCCGCCGCTGCCGCCGCGCTGGCGGTGACCGTGGCGCTCGGCATGGTCTACGCGGCGCGGATCGGCCTCTCGCGTGCCGCCCGTGCCGCCGTGCGAATCGCGTCCTTCGGCTATGCCATCCCCGGCGCGGTGCTCGCGATCGGCGTTCTCATTCCCTTCGGCGCCATGGACAGGCTGATCGGTACGCTCCTGCAGGGCGCCTTCGGTATCTCGACCGGCCTGCTGCTCAGCGGCACCGTCTTCACCCTGCTCGCCGCCTATCTGGTCCGGTTTCTCACCGTGTCCCATGGCACGCTCGAGGCTGGCCTGCAGCGCGTGCGCCCGACGCTGGACATGGCCGCGCGCACACTCGGGCGCGGCCCGGTCGCTACCTTGGCCAGCGTGCATCTGCCCATGCTGCGCGGCACGGTGCTGACCGCGACGCTGCTCGTCTTCGTCGATGTCATGAAGGAGCTGCCGGCCACGCTGGTGTTGCGGCCGTTCAACTTCGAAACCCTGGCCACGTCGGTCTACACGCTGGCCTCCGACGAGCGCTATGGCGAGGCGGCGCTGCCGGCGCTGGCGCTCACCCTGGCCGGACTGATCCCCGCCATCCTGCTTAGCCGGGCCATCGCCGGTGCGCGCCGGACGCCGGCCCTGACCGAGGCAATCGCATGAGCGCGGCGCTTGATTTCGAGAACATCCGACATGGGTTCGCGGGCAAAGCGGTGCTCGACGGGCTGACGCTCCACGTGCCCGAGGGCAAGGTCACCTGCTTGCTGGGGCCGTCCGGCTGCGGCAAGACCACGCTGCTGCGCATCGCCGCCGGGCTCGAACGGCCCTGGTCGGGGCAGGTCCGGCTCGGCGGCCGCGACGTGGACGGCGCGGCCGGTCACCTGCCGCCCGAGGATCGTAATGTCGGGTTCCTGTTTCAGGATTTCGCCCTGTTCCCCCATCTCACCGTGCTCGACAACGTCGCGTTCGGCATCCGCACCGGCAGCCGTGGCCAGCGGCGCGACCGGGCGCGTGATCTGCTGGGCCGCCTGGGTATCGCCGACAAGGCGGGTGTGTACCCGCACCTGCTCTCCGGCGGCCAGCAGCAGCGGGTCGCGCTGGCAAGGGCGCTGGCGCCCGATCCCGTCCTGCTGCTGCTGGACGAGCCCTTCTCGGGACTGGACACGGTACTCCGGCGCGGCATCTACGACGAGTTGCGCCTGCTGCTCAACCAGACGGGTGTCACGGCGGTGGTGGTCACCCACGATCCGGTCGAGGCGATGGTGCTGGGCGACAGGGTCGTGCTGATGAACCAGGGCCGGATCGAACAGCAGGGCGTGCCCGAGGATCTTTACTTGAAGCCTGCCAATGCTTTTGCCATGACCTTCCTCGGCGAGGCGAACCTGCTTCCCGTCCGGGTGGACGGCGGGCGGGTCGAGACGCCCCTGGGGCGCGCGGCGCTCGGCGCGACGGGCGCCGTCACCGCGCTGATCCGGCCGGAACATATCCGTGTCGCCGCCGCTAGCGCCGATGGAACGCCCGCGCGGGTGGAATCGCGGGTCTTCGTGGGCCGGGCCACGCGGCTCAGGCTCGTGCTCGACGACGGCACCGTGCTGACGGCCGAAGTGCCGGGTGTCGTCGATGTCGCGCCGGGCTCGGCTGTCACCGTATCAGTCCAGGCGGCCGACATTCACGTCTTTCCAGGCGACTGAACGAACGCCCGGTTGATTCACCCGCGCGGCTGGGTGATCCTGCCTGTCTGTGCACACGCTGGGGAGGGTGGCCGCCATGGAGTTTCCGCAACCGAAATTCGTCCAGACCAACGGCATCCGCCTTGCCTATTACGAGATGGGCGAAGGCCCGCCGGTGCTGCTGTGCCATGGCTTTCCGGAGCTGGCCTTCTCCTGGCACCGGGTGATGCCGCGCCTTGCCGCGGCCGGCTTCCGCGCCATCGCGGCGGATCAGCGCGGTTACGGCCACACGGACTGCCCGCCCCGGACCGAGGATTACGGGGTCACCCAACTGGCCGCCGACATGGCAGGACTGCTGGACGCACTGGGCATCGACCGCGCGGTCTATGTGGGACACGACTGGGGCGGTCCCGTGGTCTGGTCCTCGGCGTTGCTGCGGCGCGCCCATGTGGCCGGCGTCATCGGCGTCAACACGCCCTACCGGCCGGCACCGCTCATCCCCAAGGACCCGTTGCAGGCGCTGCGCGAGGAATGGGGCGACGATCAGTACATCGTCAACTTTCACAACAAGGGTCCCGACAACCCGGACTCGTCCGACGCCAAATTCAACGCCCATCAGGAGAAGCTGTTCACCGGCCTCTACCGCAAGGCCCTGTTCAGGATGAGCGACTTCCAGGCCCTGCCGAAGGAAAAGCGCATCCTGACCATGGAGAACCTGGTGTTCG
Organism: Iodidimonas sp. SYSU 1G8; assembly: GCF_039655775.1. NCBI lineage: Bacteria > Pseudomonadati > Pseudomonadota > Alphaproteobacteria > Iodidimonadales > Iodidimonadaceae > Iodidimonas > Iodidimonas sp. SYSU 1G8. The sequence goes on from NZ_JBBYXJ010000002.1 coordinate 785,039, forward strand.
CCGAAAACCCGCGCGGCGAGTTCGTCCTCACCCAGGATGAACTGGACTATTTCCTCGCCGCCTTCCGCCGTACCGGCATCACGCCGGGCCTGAACTGGTACCGCAACATCTCGGCCAACTGGCGCGCGACCAAGGATCTCGACCCGAACATCGACGTGCCCTGCCTGATGATCGAGGCGACCGACGATCCATCCGGCCCGCCCGGCTGTTCCGAGCCGATGAAGCCCTATGTGAAAGACCTCGAGGTCGCGGTCCTCGCGGACTGTGGCCACTGGACCGGCCACGAAAAGCCCGATGAACTCTGCGACCTCATGATCCCGTGGCTCAAGCGCAAATTTGGGTAGGGCGTCGCGCGCCGCTTACGCGCGCAGATCGCCCTGCCAGCCGTTGCGGTGCACGAAATCCTCGACCGGGCGCCGGGCAAGCGGGCCGAAATTGATCGCGGGCCAGCCGACCGGGATGAACGCGGCGATGTAGACGTCGGCCGGAATGTGCAGCAACTCGCGCAACTCCTTCTCGCAGGTGTTCTGGTACGTGGTGAAGCAGGTGCCGAGGCCCAGCGCCCGCGCCGCCAGCAGGATGTTCTGGGCCGCCGGATACAGCGCCGACCACACGAACTGCTCCGTCGGCGCCTGCGGGGGATAGACCTTCTTGCCGCAGACCAGGATGATCGCCGGGATATCACCCAGCGTCTTCGCCATGTTCACCGTACCTTGCAGCATGCGGCGGGTGACGTCGTCCAGCGCGTCGAGACCGCCCATGCTCTGCTGGATCGCGCCGACGGTTGCGTCCATCACGGTGCTGATCTTCGCGGACAAGGCCTGCTTGATGGTAGCGTCCGTCACCACGATGAAGTCCCAGCCTTGCGAATTCCCCGGGCTGGGCGCGCGGGTCGCGGCGTACAGAATCTTGTCGATCATCTCGTCCGGTACCGGCTCCTTCGTGAAGAAGCGGATCGCCCGGCAGGTTTCCATCGCCTCGAAAACATCCATTATCGTCTCCCCTCATGAACGCGGTGCCAGTCTACCCCAATTTTTTTCAATGAATCAGAACCGGGGCCGTGCTGCGCCGTTGATTACCGGCGGTCGGTATCCCACAGTTTAGGGGCCGACCATCGGAAGGCAAACAAACCTGGAGGGCTGGAACATGAAAAGCGAAAACCTGAAGAAGCTTGCGGTCTTGGCGCTGGTGACCATGGTCGCTGCCTGCAACACGGTGCAGGGCGCGGGCAAGGACGTTGAAAGCGTCGGCAAGGCCGGCGAGCGCGCCATCGACAGCGCGAAGTAATCGGGACGCCGCCCGGGCCATCCCGCGCGGGCGGCGTTTGTTTCGGCGATGGGTAGAACTTAACCGCCGCTCCGGCGTTGTTTGCCTGGAGCCGTCATCCTGCACCACAGGAATTCGGCCATCCGCCACATATCAACCTGGAGTGCAGGACCATGACATCAGACACCATCAAGAAGCTGGCCATCCTCGGTATCGTCGCGGCGCTGGGCGCCTGTAACGCCGTTCAGGGCGCGGGCCAGGACGTGGAGAGCGTCGGCAAGGCCGGCGAGCGCGAGCTCGACAAGGCGCAGGATCGCCCGGCCGACACCAGCAAGTAACCCGACATGAAAAAGCCGCCCGCTTCCCTTCGGAGGCGGGCGGCTTTCTCTTGTTCGTGATCAGTCCGCGTAGCCGGGATTGGCGCGGTCCAGCTTGCGCAGCAGCGCCGGCCAACCGATCTTGGCGGTGCCGCCGTCGAAGCTCCACTGCACCATTCCGGCTGTATGCTCGGGCACACCCTGGTTCGGCAGGTTGAGATGCTCGACACCCGCCGACAGTGCCTTCACCTGATAGGTGCAGGCACGCTCCAGATAATAGAGGCGCATGAAGGCATCGGCGCAGCTCTTGCCCATGGTCAGCAGGCCGTGATTGCGCAGGATCATGCAGTGCTTGTCGCCCATGTCCTCGACCAGCCGCTCGCGTTCGCTGTGATCCAGCGCGACGCCTTCATAGTCGTGATAGGCGATGTCGCCCCATAGGACCATGGCGTTCTGGGATACCGGCAACAGGCCGTGATCCTGTGCCGCGACCGCCGCGCCATCCGGCGAATGCGTGTGAATGACACAGTTGGCGTCCGGACTGTGTATGTGCATGGCGCTGTGGATGGTGAAACCGGCGGCATTGACGTAGTGCGGCGTCGAATGCTGCGGCCGGCCTTCCAGGTCGATCTTCACCAGGCTCGAGGCGGTGATCTCGTCGAAGCCGAGACCATAGGGATTGATCAGGAAGTGATGTTCCGGGCCCGGCACGCGCGCCGAGATGTGGGTGAACACCAGATCGTCCCAGCCATAGAGCGCGACCAGGCGGTAGGTCGCGGCCAGATCGACGCGAACCTGCCATTCCGCCGCGGAAATCGACTCGCGGTCGAAGGGCGGCAGGTTCTTGCGGTCGACCTTCATCGCCACGGATTGTTGCGTTGCCATCTTTATCTCCAGAGTCCCTGAGTTGCGCGCATTGTGGAACCGGGCAGGCGGGGCGTCAACCGGCGCGCCCGCACGGCCCGGGTGCCTTTTAGCCGTCAGAAGTCGACGACGAGGCGGAGCGGTTCCCCCTTGAGATAGCGCGACAGGTTGCCGAGGAAAACCTCGTCGCCGCGGGCGATGTTCATGGGGCTGTCGGCGGCGCAGTGGGCGCTGAGCAGCACGCGCGGGTGATCCCAGAACGGGCTGTCGGTCGGCAGCGGCTCCTTCTCGAACACGTCGAGTACGGCCACCGACGGCTTACCCGCGTCCAGGCCGGCGAGCAGCGCGGCTTCGTCCACCAGGCGGCCGCGCGCGATGTTCACGAACACCGCATCCTCCTTCATGGCGGCGATGAAGCCCGCGTCCACCAGCTTGTCGGTTTCGCCCGAATGCGGCGCGGCCAGCACGACCACGTCGGCGCGGGGCAGCGCTTCGATGATCCGATCAGGCGTGATCATCTCGTCGGCGGGATCGTTTCCATCGGGCGTCCGGCGCACGCCGATCACGCGCGCGCCAAAGGCGCGGGCGCGGATGCCGATCTCGCTGCCGATGGCGCCATAGCCGATGATCAGCCAGGTACTGCCCCAGACATCGCGAAATTCGTGGCGCTTCCACTCGTGGGCGGCCTGTTTGGCCGCGCGGCCGGCGGTGTCATGGAACGCCTCCAGCGTGCGCGCCAGCACGAATTCGGCGATGGCGATGCCCTGCGCGTCGCTGCGTGTCATGATGGTGCCGGTGGCGGCGACCTTGGTGAAGATGGGATGGTCGAATCCGGCGGCGCCGGACTGGAACCATTTCATGTCCTTCGCGGCGGTCAGCAGGCCGAAATTGAACCGTCCCGGCCCCTTGATGTAAAGGTCGGTCGAGGCCCAGGCGATCTCGAAACGGGCGTCCTCGGGGGCGACGGGCTGACCGTTCAGCGTCAGTGTTTCGTTCTGGTGGATCAGCAACGGCGTGACGCCAGCGGGCATGCGGTCGCGGATGCGTTCGTAAGCTGGAGCGTAGATCAACAGATTCATGCTATTTCTCCCTCGACTCGCTTGATATCAGGACCAACCCGAACATGCGAGGTAGCAGGTTGCGGACCGGGGACTTCACTGTAAAATCGCCGGCCACATGTAAAGACGGTTCAAACGGGAGCACTGGCGATCATGCCTGAGTACCAGATCAAGGAAGCGTTCAACGTCGGCGATAGCGTCCGCTATCACGCGGAGCGCACGCCCAACAAAGTCGCGACGGTGTTCGAGGATCGCTCGACCACGTTCGCGCAGGTGGATCGCTACAGCAACCAGATCGCCAACGGGCTGGCCAAGCTGGGCGTGAAGCAGCAGGAACGTGTCGGCTATTACGGCAAGAATTCGGACTATCATCCTCAGCTGATGGCCGGCGTTAACAAGGCTAACGCCGTGCTGGTACCGGTGAACTGGCGCCTCGCGCCGCCGGAAGTCCGGTATGTCATGGACAACGCGGACATCAAGGTGCTCGTCGTCGGCAGCGAATTCGCTGGTCTGGTCGAGAGCCTGATCGACGAACTGCCGACCCTGGAAACCGTGCTGGTGATCGATGGTCCGTACAAGAACTGGGGCGATTTCGCCCAGTGGCGCGACGCCCAGGATCCCACCGACCCGAAGATTCCGGTTGGTCCGCGCGATGTGTATGTCCAGCTTTACACCAGCGGCACCACCGGCAAACCCAAGGGCGTGATGATCCCGAACAATGCGGCTTATCTGGGTTGGGAAGGTCATCCGCCCGATCCGGAGCCGCTCAAGGGCACCTACAAGGAATACAGTCCGGACGAGGTCGCGCTCTGCATCGCGCCGAATTTCCACCTCAGTGGGAACGGTTCGGTGCTGACCGGCCTGCGCATGGGCACCACCGTGGTGATTCACCCGGATTTCGACGTGACCCGCATGGTCGACGCGGTGCTGGAATACAAGGTCGCCAAGATTTTCATGGTGCCCGCCGTGCTCAAGATCCTGCTCGACAAGGCCAAGCAGGGCGCCGATCTCAGCTCCATCCGACTGATCTCCTACGGCGCCTCGCCGATTCCGCCCGAGCTTATGCGCGAGGCGGTCGAGATCATCGGCTGCGGCTTCCTGCAGATGTACGGCATGACCGAAATCGGCGGCAGCGCCACCTTCCTCGAGCCGGCCGACCACACGCTGGTGCCGACCGAGAAGATGAAGAGCTGCGGCAGGCCGGGCGAGCTTCACGAGATGAAGATCGTCGATCCGGTGACGCGCAAGGAATTGCCGCCCCGCACGCCGGGCGAGGTCGCTCTGCGGACCGCGGCGCCCATGGTGGGATACTACAAGAATCCGGAAGCGACGGCCCAGGTGCTGGACGCCGATGGCTGGTACTATTCCGGCGACGTCGGCTACATGGACGAGGAAAACTACGTCTATATCCAGGACCGCCTGAAGGACATGATCGTCACCGGCGGCGAGAACGTCTATTCGGCCGAGGTTGAAAGCGCGCTCTACGAGCATCCTGCGGTGAAGGAAGCCGCCGTGATCGGCGTCCCCAGCGAAAGATGGGGCGAAGAGGTCAAGGCGATCGTCGTGCTCGAGCCCGGCAAGGAGCTTACGGCGGACGAGCTGATCATGTTCGCCCGTCAGCACATCGCCGGCTACAAGGTGCCGAAATCGGTCGAGTTCATCGCCGAGTTGCCGCGCAACGGCACCGGCAAGCTGATGAAGCACGTCCTGCGCGAGCCCTACTGGGCAGGCCGCGAACGTCAGGTCAGCTAAGTCTTTGCAAGGAAGCGCCGTTCCGCGATGTCGGGACGGCGCTTTTTTTGTGCCCGCCGTTCAGGACCGCCTGGTCAGTTGCGTGTCGGGCGCGACGCCGTCCTGTCCCGCGATGATGGCGGCGGCATCGATGGCTGCTTCGAAGGGCAGCATCACCGCGCCATGCCGCGTCTTGTGATCATGCACCGGCGCCAGGATGCCAAGGCTCGACCAGTCGCCATCCGGCGGAACGGCCCCGTCGACCAGCATGGCGCGCAGGGCGCTCGCCGTTTCCCGCAACTCATCCAGGGTTTTACCGACGATCTTCTCCGCCAGGATCGCGGCCGAGGACTGGCCCAGCGCGCAGGCGTGCACGTCCTGGGCATAGTCGCTGACGACGCCCTCCTCCATCTTGATGTCCACGGTGATCCGGCTGCCGCAGACCGGCGAGACACGGGTCACGGACGCGCCGGGCGTCTCCAGCCGGCCGATCCGGCTGATGGTGGCGGCGCGCCGCAGAACATCCTTGCTGTAGAGGGCATCAAGCATGGGTAGTTGATATAGGCGGACCGGCGAAGCCGTCAAACGGTTCCGAGGCCGAGATGCGCCATGATGAAATCCGCCACCTGCGCCGGGTCGGACCGGCTCAGCACGGGAACCGATACGGGCGGCAGCGCCGCCGCGTCGCTAGCGAGGGCGATGACATGCGGATCGTCCAGCGTCAGCAGCCGGCCCTCGAACGCCGCCGGGACGACCTCGATCTTGGCGTGGCGGTCCCGCTTGAAGCCTTCCACGAGCACGATGTCCAGGTCCGGCGACAGGCGTGGCAGCAGGTCGTCCAGTTCAGGCTCCGCCTCGCCGCGCAATTCGTGAACCTGAGCCCAGCGCGCGCCCGAGGCGACGATCACATCGGTCGCGCCCGCTTCCCGGTGGCGGTAGCTGTCCTTGCCGGGATGATCGATATCGAAATCATGGTGGGCGTGCTTGATGGTCCCCACCCGCAGGCCGCGCGCGGTCAGCAGGCGCACCAGTTCGACAACGAGCGTGGTCTTGCCGCTGTTCTTCCAGCCGACGATGCCCATTACGTGCATTGGCGCCGCTCCCCGCTATAGTTGGCCGGTATCTTAGGCGGCGGACATGGAAAATAAAGCTGCAAGCGGTGTGCTGGGCGTCATCCTCGCTGGTGGCCTCTCGCGCCGCATGGGCGGCGGCGACAAGGGCATGCTGCGTCTTGGCGGTCGGCCCGTGATCAGCCACGTCGCCGCCCGTCTGGCGCCGCAGGTAGACGTCGTGGTGTTGAGCGCCAATGGCGAGGCCGCCCGCTGGGCGTCGCTGGGGGTGCCCATCGTACCGGACGGCGTGGCGGGTTATCCGGGCCCCCTGGCGGGATTGCTGGCCGCCATGGAATGGGCGGCCGCGCCATCGCGACGCTTTGGCTGGGTCATGTCCGTGCCATGCGATTCGCCGTTTCTGCCATATGACCTGGTCGCGCGCCTCACCGACGCGCTGGATGGTGGGCCTGCCGCGATCGCCGCGTCCCGTGGACGGCGGCATCCGGTCACGGGCTTGTTCAGCGTCAACCTTCGCGATGATCTCTCGGACTTCCTCGCTGCCGGTGAGCGCCGGGCCGGGGCGTGGGGCGCACGGATCGGGGCGCGCGAGGCGCGTTTCGGGGGCTCCGGCATCGATCCCTTTTTCAACATCAACACGCCCGAAGAACTGGCAGAGGCCGAGCGGCTGGGCGTAGACTGAGGTGGAATCGGGGAGATTGTCATGACTGCTTTGCCGCTGGGCCTTCGGGTATTCCAGAACTCCTATGTCGTGCCTGACATCGACGCGGCGCTGCAGCGCTGGACGGGCAAGCTGGGCGTCGGACCTTTCTACATCTACCGCCATCTGGATCTGGGACCCGTGACCTACCGGGGCAGGCCGTCCACGCTCGATGCGTCCTTCGCGCTGGCGCAGGCGGGCGATATCGAGATCGAACTGATCCAGCAGCACAACGAGGCGCCCAGCGCCTATCGCGACGTGTTCGATGCCGACAAGGGCGGCTTCCATCATGTCGGCGCGTGGGTCGATGATTTCGACGCGGTGAAGGCGCACTACGAGAGCCTCGGCTATCCCGCGGTAACCACCGGCGGCGCCCCCGATATCGGGGGCCGATTCGCGTACATGGACGCCCGCGCCGATCTGGGCGTGATGGTCGAACTGGTGGAAAAGCGTCAGGACCTGCTGGATTTCCAGACCATGCTGATTCGGGAGTCGACCGATTGGGATGGTGTCGATCCCGTGCGCGAGGTCGCGCTCTAGCCTTGCTTGTCAAAGCGGCGGGGCTCGCCTAGGCTCCTGCCGAACCTTCACAGATGAATGAAACGGGAGAGACACCATGGGCAAGCTGGTACTGATCGGTCTGGTCGAGCCGAAGACGCAAGACCACGTTCAGGCGTTCAAGGACTGGTATCTGGATAATCACGTCGAAGACACCTTCAACTGTCCCAACGTGACCGCCGTACGCTGCTTCAAGGCGCTAAAGGGTTTCCTGGGCGAGCCGCCGGCCGGATACATCACGGTTTACGAGTTCGAGGGCGATGACGCCGTCGCGGCGCAGAAGATTCTCGATGCCTATCAGGCCGATCCCAAGGGCTGGGACAAGCGCCAGCCCAACAACCAGTCCATGAAGATCATCGGCGCGGGCTGGTACGAGGAAGAAGTAGTCTTCGGCTGATCGGCGAACACGGGAGGGGATGCACATGAATGTGACGGAAATCGCTTCGGGGCTGCGTTTCCCCGAAGGCCCGATCGCCATGCCCGACGGCTCGGTGATCCTGGTGGAAATCGAACGGGGCACCCTTTCCCGGGTTCAGCCCAATGGCGACATCGAGGTGATCGCGAAGGTCGGCGGCGGGCCGAACGGCGCCGCCATGGGGCCCGATGGCTGGATTTATATCTGCAACAATGGCGGATTCGCCTGGCATAATCTGCCCAATGGCGGGCTCATGCCCGGCAATCAGTCCGATGACTACACGGGTGGCCGGATCGAGCGCGTCAACCCGGAAACGGGCGAGCATGAGGTGGTCTTCACCGAATGCGACGGCGTGCCGCTGAAAGGTCCGAACGATCTGGTGTTCGACCGCAGCGGCGGCTTCTACTTCACCGATCTGGGCAAACGCCGCCAGTGGGACATGGATCTCAGCTCGGTCTACTATGCCCGACCGGACGGCAAGACCATCACCCGGCTCGTCCACGGCGTCATCACTGCCAATGGTTGCGCCCTGTCGCCGGACGAAACCGTTCTGTATTTTGCCGAGACCACGACCGGCCGCCTCTGGGCCGTCGATCTGGACTCGCCGGGCAAGGCCAGGAAGCAGCCGGGCGGCCAGCCGCACCGGCTGGTGCGCGGTCTTGATGGACATCAGCTGCTCGATTCCATGGCCGTCGATGCCGAGGGCAATGTGTGCGTCGCGACCCTGATCAATGGCGGCATCACCAGCTTCGCGCCTGATGGCTCGGGCATCGAACATTTTCCGTTCGACGATATCTTGGTGACGAACATCTGCTTCGGCGGCAAGGACCTGCGGACGGCCTACATCACGCTCTCGACGACGGGCAAGCTGATCAAGTGCGAGTGGCCGCGTCCGGGCCTCGCTCTGAACTTCCTGAACAAATAACATTTCTCTCGGTTTCTCGCGCCTGGCCGGGATCGGTATACGCCGGTTCCGGCCGTTGCCGTTGCGCCGCCGCTCGGATCAGCCGATGGCGGGCCTGTAGACCTCGGAAGCAATCCTGTCGAAGCCAGGGCGCCCTCTATGGGGGCGCCTTTTCGCATGCCTTCCCTGGGCCAAAGCTGGGCCCGATGCCGTGCTGCGCCGTGCAGGGTGCAACGATGCTGCCGGTCACCTCGCCCGCCACCGAGGCAGGGAGCCGCACCGGCGATCGCCCGCGCACAAAGAAAAAGGGCGCGTGCCGAAGCACGCGCCCTCGATCTTGGCGTCAGGACTGGATCCTAGCGGAAGATCCAGATGCCTTCCACACGGCGGTTCTGCGGTTCGCGAACACCGTCGGCAGTCGGGACGAGCGGATCGGATTCACCGCGTCCTTCAACCGTGATGGTCGAACCAGAGATGCCCTGCTTCTCAAGCTCGGCCTTGACCGCATTGGCGCGGCGCAGCGAGAGCCTGTCGTTGTAAGCCGGCGGACCCGAGCGATCGGCGTGACCGATAACCTGGATCGAAACGGCGCCTTCCTGCTTGGCACGGCTGGCGGCCTGCGCGATGACCTGGGCCGATTCCGGCGTGATGTTCGACTTGTCGAAGTCGAAGAACACGAGGAAGGGCTCGGGCTTCTCTTCCGCGGCAGCCGGCGGCGGCGGCGGCGGGGCAAGAGCCTGCTCGACTTCAGCCAGGGCATCGAGGAAGCCCTGACGGCAGCGCGCGATATCCTGCGGCTGGTAGTTCTCTTCCAGCTGCTCCAGCCAGCAATCGAAGTAGGTCTGCGCGCGAGCGGCGGCAGCCGGGGCCTTGTCACGGGCACCCTGATCGAAAGCCGCCATCAGCCGCGCACGGCCGTCGGTGGCTTCGGCAACCGCCTCACCGGGGATCGGACGCGAGTCCGGAACGGCGGTGCACGGTGCGGATTCCTGATCATCGCCACAGCCTTCCGGCGGCAGCGGTCCGGCGACGTTCGTCGGCAGAACGGTCTGACCGGCGGCCGAATCGATGGCCTTCTGCGAGTAGTAGTCACGATCGCGCGGATCGATCACATAGTCGCCGTACGGATTCTGTTCTTCCGTCGCGAGCTGAATGTAGCCATTGAAGAGGCCAACGTTGAACTCCGACCCAGACGGGGTCGTGCCTTTGGCTTTGTTGTAAAGATCGACATTATCTGTCGTTGCGCAGGCGGTGAGCGTCAGAGCGCCCAGCCCGAGCACGACATATTTTCCAATTCGGTTCATACGCACAACCCTCCTTGCGTTTCACCCATAGCCCAGCTCCGTTGATATATATCGCATATATGCGGCAAAAGATGAAAGTGTATTCGCAGCTTGCGACGTTTAGAGTCTTGGTTTCCTTCGGCCCTTGTCAAGGCCCCTGGCGCGTCGTACGCTCACCTTCAAGCTTGCATGTAAGCGTAGGGCCTGAAGCGGGGAGACGGTCATGGCTGAGACGCATACGGCGATATGCCGATTCTGTCACTCGTTCTGTGGCATCAAGGTCACTATCGAGGACGGCAAGGTCGCTAAGGTTATCGGCGACAAGGATAATCCGATGTATTTCGGATATTCCTGCGTGAAGGGGCGGCAGCTGCCGCAGCAACACTACAATCCGGAGCGCCTGCTGCACCCGCACAAAAAAGTTGGCGGCCATCACGAAACCGTGACCTCCGGCGAGGCGCTCGACGATATCGCCGCGACTCTTTCGGACCTGATCGCCCGGCACGGCCCGCGCTCCGTTGCCCTCTACACCGGCACCTACGCATTTCCCTATCCGGCCAGCAGCGCCCTGGCCGGCGCCTTCATGCAGGCCATCGGCTCGCGCATGAAATTCTCCTCCGGCAGCATCGACCAGCCGGGCAAGCCGCTGGCCATCGCGCTCCATGGCCGCTGGAACGCGGGGCCGCAGCCCTTTTCCGAATCCGATACCTGGATGCTCGTGGGCGCCAATCCGGTGGTGTCGAAGTGGGGCGGCATACCCCAGTACAATCCGGCCAAGCGCCTGCATGAGGCGCTCAAGCGCGGCATGAAGCTGATCGTCATCGACCCCCGCAGGACCGAGGCGGCGGAGAAGGCGCACATTCATCTGCAATGCAAGCCGGGCGAGGATCCCACCATTCTGGCGGGCATTGCCAACCTCATCATCGAGGAAGGCCTGTTCGACCGGGACTTCATCGAGCAGGAGGTCGACGGATTCGAGGCGCTGCGCCAGGCCGTCGCGCCGTTTACCCCCGATTACGTGGCCCGACGCGCCGACGTGCCGAGGGACCTGCTGATCGAAGCGGCCCGGACCTATGCACGGAGCACGCGCGGCATGACCACGGCCGGCACCGGCCCCAACATGGCGCCGCGCGGCACGCTGACCGAATATCTGGTGCTGGTCATCAACACCCTGTGCGGCCGCTGGCTGCGCGAGGGCGAGAAGATGCCCAACCCCTTCGTGCTGATTCCCGAGCGCCGCGGCAAGGCCCAGGCCGAGCCCAAGCCGCAGGGATGGGGCTACGGCGAGAAGCTGCGTGTCCGCGATCTCGGCGACAATGCGGGCGGCCTGACGGCGGCGGCGCTGGCCGACGAGATTCTTCTCGAAGGCGAGGGACAGGTGAAAGCGCTGATCAGCGTCGGCGGCAACCCCATGGCGGCCTGGCCGGACCAGCTGAAGACCTACGAAGCCATGAAGGCGCTGGCGCTCAACGTTACGCTCGACATCAAGATGTCGGCGACGGCCAAGCTCGCGGACTACGTCATTCCCTCCAAGCTCGGCCTCGAGACGCCGGCCATGAGCCAGCCGAACGAGTTCATCTGGTTCTACGGCTTCTCCACCGGCTATCCCGAGCCCTATGCCATGTATCAACCCAAGCTGATCGATCCGCCGGCCGGCTCGGACCTGATCGAGGAATGGGAATTCTTCTATGGCCTTGCCCAGCGCATGGGCCTGCAACTCGTGCTGGCTGGTGAGCCGCTCGACATGGTCAACAAGCCGACCACCGATGAACTGTTCGAGCTGCTGGCGAAAGGCTCGCGCATTCCGCTCGACGAGGTCAAGAAGTACGAGCACGGCCACATCTTCGACGATCCGTCGATCACCGTGCTGGCCAAGGACGCCGACTGCGCCGAGAAGCTGGATATCGGCAATGTCCACATGATGGACGAGTTGCGCGAGGTCATCGCCGAACCGGTCACCGATCATGCCGGCTACACCGCCATGCACTTCACCCATCGGCTGGTGAGCCGCCGCATGCATGACGTCTACAATTCCTCGGGCCGGGACATTCCGGCGCTGGTGCGCAACCACAGCTACAATCCGGCCTTCATGAATCCGGGCGACATCGCCGCCCTGGGACTGAACGCGGGTGACGTGGTCAAGATATCGTCCGATCACGCGTCGATCCTGGGCATCATCGAGGAAGCGCCGGATGTGAAGCCGGGCGTGATTTCCATGGCCCATTCCTTCGGCGACGCGCCGGAGTTCGACAACCAGGTGTTCTTCATCGGCTCCAATACGGGGCGGCTGACGAACGTCGAGAAAGACTATGACCCGCGTACCGGCATGCCGCGCATGAGCGCCATTCCGGTGAACCTGACGCGGGTCGACCAGAACATCGCAGCCCAATAAGACCAGGGGAGAAATTAATGGGAATGCACGAGCGGTTCCGCTTGGACGGGAAAGTCGCGGTCGTCACCGGCGGCGGCAGGGGTATCGGCAAGGGCATCGCCCTGGCCTTCGCGGAATGCGGCGCCGATGTGGTCGTCGTCGCGCGCCGCCAGGCGGATGTGGACGAGGTCGCGAGCGAGATCCAGCAGCGCGGCCAGCGCGGCCTCGGCATCTCCGCCGACGTGCTGGACTGGGACGCCATCCCGGCCGTGCTCGACCGGGTGGTGAAGGAATTCGGCCATCTGGACATCATGGTCAACAATGCGGGCGGCAATCTCGATCGCAAAACCTATCCGCTGCCCGAGATTCCGATCGAGAAGTGGGACGAGCAGATCGCCCTCAACATGAAGACCAAGTTCTGGGGCGCGCAACAGGCGGCCAAGCGCATGACCAATGGCGGCCGGATCATCAACATCATTTCCGTGGCCGCCCACAATGCCTCGCTCGGCTTCGGCGCCTATTCGTCGGCCAATAACGGCATGATCGCGTTTACCCGCACCATGGCGGTGGAACTGGCGCCCAAGAAGATCACGGTCAACTGCATCGCGCCGGGCATCATCGTGACCGACATGTTCAAGGAAACCCTGAACATGACCGAGGAACAGGCGCTGAAGATGGCCGCCGACGCGACGCCGCTGGGCCGCACCGGCTATCCGGAAGACGTCGCCGCCGCCGCCGTGTTCTTCGCCTCGCCGGCCGCCGAATGGACGACGGGCCAGTTCCTCGATGTGGCGGGAGGACGTTGATGAGTGTTTCGCTGAAAGGCAGGACGGCGATTGTCACCGGCGCCGCCGTCGGCATCGGCAACGCCTATGCCAAGGCTCTGGCCCGCGAAGGGTGCGACGTGGCCGTGATCGATATCCGCCCGGATATCGCCGATCTCCCCAAGGAGCTCGAGAAGAGCGGGATCAAATCCTTCGCCGTGCAGGGTGACGTGTCCGATGCCCCGACCGTGCGCAAGTTCGTCGATCAGGTCGCCAGCCAGTTCGGCGGCGTCGACATTCTGATCAACAATGCCGGCCAGTGCTGGGTCAGCATGGTGGATGACGACCTGGAGAAGTCCGAGAAGGACTATGACGGCATGGTCGGCACCAATCTGCGCGGCGAGTACCTGATGGGCCGCGCCGTGATTCCGCTGATGCTGAAGCAGGGCAGCGGCGAGATCGTCAATATCGGCACCGATCACGGCGTCACCTGCGGCTCGCCCAACGAGATCTGCATCCATGTGGACTCCACCTGTCCCTGGAACGAGACACCCCGCCCGACCGGCGGCGGCACCGTGCTCGACATCTATGACGCCAGCAAGTACGGCACCTACGCGCTCACCTTCGCGTGGGCCAAGGCGCTGAAGCCGAAGAATATCCGCGTCAATTGCATCTGCATGGGCGCGACCGATTCCCACATGATTCGCGGTTTCTTCGGCGAGCGCGCCACGCCCGAGGAAGTGGCCACCTGGATGACCGCCGAAAACTCGGCCCAGGTCGTGGTCGATATCCTGAAGGAAGGCCCGAAGGGCCGCACCGGCGAGACCATCAATCTGTGCATCGGCCGCCCGACCGTGCTCGAGCCGGAACGCAAGCCCATCTACGTGACGCCCGAGAGCGTCGGTTACAATGCGAGGGAGACCGTCGATGCTTAAGGGAAAGATCGCCATCGTCAGCGGCGCGGCTCAGGGCCTGGGTGAGGCCTTTGCCCGCCGCCTGGCTCACGAAGGCGCGACCGTTCTCGCCTTCGACGTGCAGGACAAGATCAAGGACGTGGCCACGAAGATTGCCGCTGAAACCGGCAGCAAGGTCGTCGGCATGAAGGCCGATGTCTCCAAGCGTGCCGACGTGGAAAAGGTGGTCGCCGCCGCCGCCGACCTGGGCGGCATCGACATCCTGGTCAACAATGCGGGCACCTGGAAGAAGACGCCGGTCGATACGTCCTGGGATCAGGCCGTCGCCGACTGGGACTTCATCATGGACACCAACTTCAAGGGCGTCCTGATGCTGACCCGTGCCAGCGTGCCACACATGAAGGCCCGGGGCGGCGACATCGTCAACATCAGCACCTATTACGTCATGCCGGCCCGCAGCGACGGCACCAACCAGCCGGACACGGACCTCTACAACGCGTCCAAATGGGCGCTGAACGGCTTCACCGATTCCTGGGCCAAGGCGCTCGAGGAATTCAACATCCGGGTCAACGCCCTGTGCATGGGCGCCACCGACACGCCCATGCTGCGCGGCCTGTTCCCTGACAAGCAACTCCCCGCCGACATGGCCAGCGTCGTGATGAAGCCGGAGCAGATCGCCCAGCAGATGATCGACCTTTTCAAGGACGGCCGCACCGGCGAGAACATCGGCGCCTGGGTCGGCTATCCGGTCGAGCTGGGGCCGCGCAAGGCGGCCCACAAGCGTATCTCGGGCGTCGCCTGAGAGTGAAGACGCCGCCGGCGGGGAGGGGATGCCCCGCCGGTGGATTTCAGAATTTGACGGGGATCGCGTGATGACAAATTCGCTTATCGGTAAGACCGCCATCGTGACGGGCGCCGCCATCGGTATTGGCCGGGCCTACGCAAAGGCCATGGCGCGCGAAGGCTGCAATGTGGCGGTCATCGACATTATGCCGGAAATTCAGGACTTGCCGAAGGAACTGGAGCAGCGCGGCGTCACGGCATTCGCCGTGGTTGGCGACGTGTCCGATCCCGCGGTGGTGCGCAAGTTCGTCGATGACGTGATCGCGCGGTTCGGCGGCGTCGACATCCTCATCAACAATGCCGGCAAGTGCTGGATCAGCTCGTCCCACGACGATCTGGACAAATCGCTCGCCGATTACGACGGCATGGTCGGCACCAATCTGAAGGGCGAGTACCTGATGGGGCGCGCGGTGATCCCGAACATGATCGCGCGGGGCGGCGGCAACATCGTCAACATCGGCACCGATCACGGCGTCACCTGCGGATCGCCGCGCGAGCTGTGCCCGAAACTGTCCAGCTGTCCGTGGGCGGACTCGCCCCGGCCGACCGGCGGCAGCATCGTCTTCGATCTTTACGACGCCAGCAAGTACGGCACCTATGCGCTGACCTATGCCTGGGCCAAGGCGCTGCGCCCGCACAACATCCGGGTCAACGGCATGGCCATGGGCGCCACCGATACCTCCATGCTCCGCAACTTCCTCGGCGATGCCGTCACCCCGGAGCTGGCCGCCACCTGGATGCGGCCCGAGGATTCGGCCCAGATCGTCGTCGATATCATCAAGGAAGGCCCCGGGGGTCGCACGGGCGAGACCATCAATCTGTGCCATGGCCGGCCGACCGTGCTGGAGCCGGAACGCGATCCCATTTACGTGACGCCGGCGAGCATCGGCTACGATTCGCGGCACGCCTGACTGGCCGGCGCTCGTCCGGAGCGCCGCTCGCCAGCAGGCCAGGCGGGCACGGGGATAGACCTGCGCGGGGCGACCGGCGTGACCGGTTCGCCCCCCGTTGAAACCGTGCGGCGCTGGAATACGTTTCACTCTGAGCAGGGCATGTTTTCCGTCCCGAATTGACTTAACAATCCTGTCGGCCGCTTGCGGCGCGCGGGCAAAGGCCGCTGATGACGAGATCGACCGGACTGCCGCGCATCGACCGGACCGGCCTGCTTTCGGTGGCGACGGCGGTCCCGCCGCATCTGCTGACCCAGGTCGATGCGGCCCGTATCGCCCGCACCCTTTTCGCCGCCCGTTACCCTGACTTCGACCGCCTGGAGAAAGTATTCGCCACGACCGGCATCCAAACCCGGCACCTGATACGTCCGGTGGACTGGTATCTGGAACAGCGTGGCTGGGGCGAGCGCACGGAAGGGTACCTGGACGGCGCCTGCGACCTGTTCGTCGATGCCGCGCGCCGCGCGCTCGATGCCGCGGGGTGCCAGGCTTGCGAGGTGGATACGGTCATCACCATCTCGTCCACCGGCATCGCCACGCCCAGCATCGAAGCGCGGGTCCACGGCCGCATGGGTTTCCGGCCCGATGTCCAGCGCGTGCCGGTCTTCGGATTGGGCTGCGCGGGTGGTGTTCAGGGCCTTGCCCTCGCCGACCGTCTGGCCCGCGCCGCGGCCGGTTCCACGGTATTGCTGGTCGCGGTCGAGGTTTGTTCCGCGGCCTTCCGCCTCGATACGCTGACCAAGGCCAATATCGTCGCCACCGCGCTGTTCGGTGATGGCGCCGCGGCCGCCGTGCTTCGATCCGGGGCCGTGGGACTGGCCAGCATCGAGGGCGCGGGCGAGCACCTGTGGGCGGATACTCTGGGCATCATGGGCTGGAGCGTGGACGAAGTCGGTCTCGGGGTGATCTTCGACCGCGAGATTCCACCCTTCGCGCGTGACAATGTCGGACCGGCCATCGACGAAATCCTCCGGCGGATCGGGGTCGAACGGAGTGCCGTCGGCCGGTTCGTCTGTCATCCGGGCGGCGCCAAGGTGGTGCAGGCCCTCGAGGCGACACTGGATCTGGGACAGGGCACGCTCGACCATGAACGCGCCGTCCTCGCGGCCCACGGCAACATGTCGGCCCCGACCGTGCTGTTCGTCATGGACCGCGTGCTGAAGGCGGGGATGCCCGGCCGCGCCGTCATGACGGCGCTGGGACCCGGCTTCTCGTGCGGCTGCGTGTCGCTGGAGCGTGCTGCGTGACCCTCGTCCTGGGCATTCTGGTTTTCGTGACGATGCAGCGGCTGGCGGAACTTGTCCTCGCCAGGCGGAACACGGCCCGGCTCATGGCGCAGGGTGCCATCGAAGCCTCGCCCGGCCACTATCCGCTCATCGTGCTGCTGCACGGCGCCTGGTTGGCCGGGCTCTGGTATCTGGCCGTCGGACAGGACGTGAATGTGGGCTGGCTCGCCGTGTTCGCCGCGCTGCAGGCGCTGCGGGTCTGGGTATTGGTCACGCTAGGCCCGCGCTGGACCACGCGGATCATCATCCTGCCCGGCGCGCCGCTGGTGAGGAAAGGACCCTATCGCTTTCTGAGCCATCCCAACTACTGCGTCGTCGCCGGCGAGATGCTGGTGCTGCCGCTGGTCTTCGGGCTGCTCTGGTATGGTGTTGTGTTCAGCCTGCTGAATGCCGCCATCCTCGCCGTGCGTATTTCGGCCGAGAACAAGGCGCTCGCGCGGTGAGCGTGCCGCCGGCCATGGAAAGACCGGTGTCGGTCGCGACATGGGTGGGCTTTGCCGCCATGTGCCTCGGCATGTTCATGGCGATCCTCGACATCCAGATCGTCGTCACGTCCATGCCGGCGATCCAGAGTGCGCTGGGTATTGCGCCCGAGCGCATGAGCTGGATCCAGACCTCCTATCTGATCGCCGAGATCATCGCGATTCCCCTAACGGGACTTCTGACACGCATGCTCACCATGCGGGTGCTGTTCGTGGCCGCGGTCTGTCTGTTCAGCGCCGCCTCGCTGGGCTGCGCGCTCAGTGACGGGTTCGCCGGGCTGATCGCCTGGCGTGTCGTTCAGGGCTTTGCCGGCGGCGTTCTCATTCCGCTGGTGTTCGCCGCCGTCTTCCTGCTGTTTCCCGCGAGGCTGCAGGGCATCGCCACCACCATTGGCGGCGTCCTCGCCGTGCTGGCGCCCACCATAGGTCCGCTGGTGGGCGGCTGGATCACCGAGACGTTCTCATGGCACTGGCTGTTCCTGGTCAATGTGGCGCCGGGGATGCTCGCCGCCATGCTGGCATTTTTCGCTCTGCCGCGTCAGCGACCCGACTGGAAGCATGCGGCCGTGATCGACTGGCCGGCGCTGCTGCTGATGGCGTCGGCGCTGGCCGCGCTGGAGATCGGGCTCAAGGAGGCGCCGCAACGAGGGTGGGTCTCGACCGTGGTCGTCGGATTGCTGATCCTGAGTGTCGTGGCCTCCATCACCTTCGTGCGCCGGACACTGAAGCGATACTGGCCAATCGTCGATCTCAGGACATTCCATGACCGCCTCTTCAGCGTGGGATGCGTGTTGAGTTTCGTGCTCGGCGTGGGCCTTTACGGCTCGGTTTACCTCATGCCGGTGTTCCTGGGATTCGTCCGGGGCTACGGACCGCTGGAGATCGGCACGGTCATGCTGGTAACTGGCCTGGCCCAGCTGGCGACCGCGCCTCTCGTGGTCTGGCTCGAACGGCGGGTCGACGCGAGGCTGCTGACGGCCTGCGGCTTTACCCTGTTTGGCATCGGCATGGGCATGAGCGTCTTCCAGACTCCGCAGGCGGGCTTCGACGAGATGCTTTGGCCGCAGATCGTGCGTGGCAGCGCGATCATGCTCTGCCTCCTGCCGCCCACGCGTCTCGCGCTGGGTCACCTACCGCCCGAGCGCGTGGCGGACGCCAGCGGCCTGTTCAACCTGATGCGCAATCTGGGCGGGGCGATCGGTATTGCCCTCATCGACACGGTGATCTACGGCCGCGCGGCGCATCATGTCACCCAGCTGGCGGCGGATCTGATGGCTGGCAGCCGCGACGCGGCGCAGTTCGTCGGTTTGCCGCTCAAATTCTTCAAGGGCGTTCCGTTGAGCGGCCTGGACAGCGGCGCCATCGACTTCGCCCGTCCGCTGGTCGAGAAGGCCGGGCTGGTGATGGCGATCAACGAGGCGTGGGCCATGCTGAGTGCGATCACTGTTCTGGCCGTGCTCGCCCTGCTGGCGGTCGCTCCGCGCCGTCGGCGCCCGCGCGGCTGATCCGGAACCGCACGGGAGATACGCCTTTCTCGGCAATTGTAATCCGCCTGTAAGCGGCGTAGGTTCCGCCGCGATGGTGCCCGTGAGGGCTTCAAAGGGAACACGGAAAGGCTGAAGCAGGCCCAGGCCGTGGCTGTCCCCGCAACTGTAAGCGGCGAGTTTCGATGCGATTGACCACTGAGGCCTTGTGCCTTGGGAAGGTGCATCGAGGCGGCGACCCGCGAGCCAGGAGACCTGCCATCGCGTCGTCCTTCCAGCTACCGGGGTAGTGGGTGGTGCGGGTTTCCGCTGTGACGACACCGTAACTGGGTCGCACGCTGGTGGAAGCCGTACAATGGGACGTTGCCTGTCCTTCCTTTCAAGACAAACGACGCGAAACGCGTCCGGCTCGCCGTGCCCGTTCGACCTCCTGACCTTGTGGCTGTGGAGGAAACCGATGCCAATCAATAGAACAAGCCGGCGCAACCGGACATTCGTCAGCGCGGTCGCGCTTTTCGCGGTCGCGACTGGTCACGCCGTCGCCGCCGATGGCGTGCTGCCCGGCGATACCATCGTGGTGACCGGGGCCATGACGCCCGCGCCCGCCTCGGAGCTGGGCTATTCCCTGTCGGTGCTCACCGAGCAGGATATCGTGCAGCGCCAGAATCCGGTCGTCTCGGATCTGCTGCGCAGCGTGCCCAGCGTATCGGTCAGCCGCTCGGGCGGCCCGGGACAGCTCACCCAGATCCGCATGCGCGGCGCGGAAGGCAACCATACGCTGGTACTGATCGACGGCGTCGAGGCCAACGAGCTGAACTTCAACGGCGAATTCGACTATGCCTCGCTGCTGGCCGTGGGCGTCGAGCGAATCGAGGTGCTGCGCGGTGCCCAGAGCGCGCTCTATGGTTCAGATGCCTTGGGCGGCGTCATCAACATCATCACCAAGGGCGGCAAGCCGGGCTTCCAGGCGGAAGGCTCGGTCGAAGGCGGCTCGTTCGGGCAGCGCCAGGTGACGGCGCTGATGTCCGGCGGCGTCGAACGCTTCTATGGCGCGGTCTCTGCCGGCTATTTCGGTACTGACGGCATCAACTTGTCCCGCATGGGCACGGAAAAGGATGGATCGCGCGTCTTCACGGTCAGCGGCAAGGCGACAGCTCTGCTCAGTGACAGCTTCCGGCTGGATGGCACCGCGCGGCTGGTCGACAGCCACAGCGAGACCGACCGGCAGGATTTCGATTTTCCGTCGACGCCGACCAACGGCCTGATCATTGATTCCAGCGACGAGCAGGACAATCGCCAGTTCTATGGCCGGCTGGGCGGCGAACTCTCGCTGTTCGAGGGCACGTGGATTCACAAGGCGGCGGTTCTCTATGCCGACACCGAACGTGAATACATCAACGACAGCAGCGATCTCACGGGCAACAGCGGCTCGCGGCTGAAGTTCGAGTACCAGAACACGGTCAACTTCCAGACCCCGTCCTTTCTCGACGCGGACCACCATGTCACTGTCGCGTTCGAGCGCGAGGAGCAGGATTTCCAGAACTACGGCGCCGTCCCGGACGCGCTGGAGAACCAGAAGCGTTCCGACAGCCAGAACAGCTTCATCGGCGAGTACCGCGTCGGCTTTGCCGAACAGGTGTTCCTGTCCGCCGGCGTGCGTCATGACGACAACGAACTGTTCGCCGACGCCACCACCTACCGCCTCGCGGCGTCCTGGCGGATTCCTGGCAGCGGTACACGCCTGCACGGCAGCCACGGCACGGCGATCACCAATCCCGGCTTCTTCGAACTGTTCGGTTACTTCCCGGATTTCTTCGTCGGCAACCCCGGCCTGAGCCCGGAACGCTCGAGCAGCTTCGACGTCGGTGTCGAGCAGAAGTTCTGGGGTGACCGGATCACCGTCGACGTGACCTATTTCGACGCCAATCTGCACGACGAGATCGTCACGGTATTCGACTCCAATACCTTCCTGACCTCGGTGGAGAATCTGGTCGGCAAAAGCCGCCGCAAGGGTCTCGAGCTGATGCTTTCGGCCAATCTGACGGACGAGCTGTCCATCGGCGGCAGCTATACCTACACCAGCTCCAGGCAGCCGGCCGGCGGTCGTGAAGTGCGCCGTCCCAAGCATCTGGGCAATATCAACGTGAACTACGCGTTCGCGTCCGGTCGCGGCAACGTCAATCTCGACCTGTCGTATAATGGCAAGCAACTCGACAATGAATTCGTCGATACGACGCCTGAATTCATGGTGACGCTCGACGATTACCTGTTGGTGACCCTGGCGGCGAGCTATCGCCTGACCGAAGCCGTCGAAATCTACGGCCGGGTCGAGAATATGATCGACCAGGATTACGAGGAAGTGTTCTCCTACCGCTCCCCGGGCATTGGCGCGTTCGCCGGCCTGCGGGTGAAACTGGGAGAGTAAAGGAATGAAGGCGGCGGGTTGGCATGGCGTTTTGTTCTGCCTGCTCGCCGCCTGTTTCTGCCTGCCCGCCGAGGCGGCGCCCCGGCGCATCGTCTCCATGGGTCTGTGCACCGACCAGCTCGTGATGATGCTGGCCGATGAAGACACCATCCAGTCGGTCCACTGGGTCACGCAGGAAGCGGATGACTCCGCCATGGCCGGACGGGCCGCCCGCTACACAGCCAATCATGGCCTGGCCGAGGAGGTGCTGCGCATGCGGCCGGACCTCGTCTTCGCCGATGGTACCACATCGCCCCTCGCCACCGCCCTGCTGCGGCGCCAGGGCATTCCCATCGTCACCGTGCCCGTCGCCGATACGTTCGAGGGGACACGACGTAACATCCGGCAGGTGGCGGCCGCGCTGGGACGGCCCGCGAAGGGCGAGGCGATGGTCGCCGACTTCGACGCCGCGCTGGTTCGCACGAAGGGCGCCTTGGCCGGCGAAAACAGGCGCGCCCTGGTCTATGGCGCGAACGGCTTCTCCGCCGGCGTGCCCAGCCTGTTCAACGACGTCCTGACCCATCTCGGCTTGACGAATATCGCGGCCAGGCCGGGCATGGCCGGCTGGGTCAGCATGTCGGTCGAGGATGTGCTGCGGGCCGATCCGGATCTGCTGATCCTGGGCGAATATCGTCCCGAAGCGCCCTCCCAGGCCAATCTGATGCTGGAGCATCCGGCGCTGCGGGCCTTGCGGCGTGACCGTCCCGTCGTCAGCGTGGCGACCAATCTCTGGAACTGCGGCACGCCCTTCGTGGCCCGCGCGGCCGCCGTTCTTGTCGAACAGGTGCGCGGCATCGACACGGTGGCGCGGCCATGACGGGGGCGCGCGTCATTCGGGGTCCGGTACTGTACGGGCTGCTGGGCGGCCTCGTCGTCGCGCTGTTCGTGCTCTCCATCATGATCGGGCGCGGCGGCGCGTGGCTTCCCGCGGGAAGCGGCCTCGATCCCGCGGTCGCCGATATCATCCTCTACGAGGTGAGGCTGCCGCGCGCCTTGCTCGGCGTGCTCGCCGGCGCGTCGCTGGGGCTTTGCGGGGCCGCGTTGCAGGGGTTGCTGCGCAACCCGTTGGCCGAACCCGGGCTGGTCGGCGCCTCGAGCGGCGCGGCGCTCGGGGCGGTGATCGTGTTCTATTTCGGCCTGTTCGGCGGCGTGCTCGCCGTGCCGCTCGGCGGGTTCATCGGCGCGCTGGGCGCCCTGCTGCTGCTGTACCTGCTGGCCGGCCGGGCGCCCGAGGCCATGACCCTCATCCTGGCGGGCGTTGCCATCAACGCCTTTGCCGGCGCGCTGACCTCGCTGGCCCTCAATCTCGCCCCCAGTCCTTGGGCGGCGCTGGAGATCGTCTTCTGGATGCTGGGCTCCATCGCCGATCGGGGCATGGAACATGTGATGTTCGCCGCGCCCTTCGCGCTGGCGGGCATGGCACTGGTGACGACGGCGGGCGGCGCGCTCGATGCGCTGAGCCTGGGACAGGACACGGCGCGCAGCCTTGGGTTCAGCCCGCGCAATACCACCATACGGGTGATCCTCGGGACAGGACTTGCCGTGGGCGCGGTGGTTTCCGTCACCGGCATGATCGGTTTCGTCGGGTTGGTGGTCCCGCATCTGCTGCGGCCGTGGGTCGGGCACCACCCGAGCCGGCTGCTGCTGCCGAGCGCCTTGGCGGGCGCGGCGGTGCTGCTGGCCGCGGACATTCTCGTGCGGCTGCCGCTGCGGGGGCCCGAGCTGAAGCTGGGCGTGGTGACGGCCCTGATCGGCGCGCCGTTCTTTCTCCACCTCATCCTCAAGATGCGGCGGATCGATCCATGACGTTGCTCGCCGCCCACGATCTCCATGTCTCGTTCGGTGCCTTGCCCGCGGTGCGCGGTGTCGGCTTCACGGCCGATGCCGGAACGCTCATCGGCCTGATTGGTCCCAATGGCGCGGGCAAGACCAGCCTCATCCGCGCCCTGGCCGATCTGGTTCCGTTCACCGGCGCCGTCGAGATCGACGGCCGAGCCTCCAGCCGTTTTGGCCGTCGGGCCTTCGCGCGGCAGGTCGCCTATCTGGCGCAGAACCAGCCGGTGCATTGGCCTTTCACGGTCTCCGATCTGGTGGCGCTCGGCCGTCTACCGCACCGCGCGCCATTCCAGGGCGCCTCGCGAGATGATCGCGCGGCGGTGGAACGGGCGATCGCGCTCGCGGCCGTCGGCGACCTGTCCGCCCGCCGCGTCGATGCGCTGTCGGGCGGGGAACGGGCGCGTGTGCTGCTGGCGCGCGCGCTGGCGGTTCAGGCGCCCATCCTGCTGGTCGATGAGCCAATCGCCTCGCTGGACCCATACCACCAGATCGAGATCATGGAGGTTTTGCGCGCCTATGCCGAGGCGGGCGCGCTGGTCATCGCCGTGCTGCACGACCTGACGCTGGCGGAGCGCTTCTGCCATCGTCTGCTTCTGCTGCGGGATGGCGAGCTGCTTGCCGATGGCCCGCCCGCGACGGTCCTGGTGGATGATAACGTGCAGCGCGCCTATCGGGTCGCCGTCATCCACCACGTCCATGATGGACAGAGGATCACCGTGCCGTGGCAGCGGGTGAACGCGAAATAACCGCGCCGGCAGCGCACGGCCGTTTCGGCCCGCGACGCGCGCCTGTATAACCGGAGGATCCTTCCCGCCCGTCATGGCCCGCATGCGCATCCTGCACGTCTTCGATCACTCCATTCCGTTGCACAGCGGCTACACCTTCCGTAGCCTGGCCATTCTCCGCCAGCAACGGGCGTTGGGCTGGGAAACCCATCATCTCACGGGCCCCAAACAGGGCACGGATGAGGAAGCGACCGAGGCCGTCGAAGGCCTGGTCTTTCATCGCACCCGGCAGCCACCGCCATGGACCCGCTCCCTGCCGCTCATCAAGGATCAGGCCATTGTCGATGTCCTGGCGCGACGTCTCGAGGCGGTGGCGCGCCAGATCCGGCCCGATGTGATCCACGCCCATTCCCCGGTCCTCAACGCCCGCGCCGCGCTGGCGGTGGGCCGCAGACTGGGCATCCCCGTCGTGTACGAGATCCGCGCGTTCTGGGAGGACGCCGCCGCCGCCCATGGCACGTTCCGCGCCAACGGGGCGCGCTATCGTATCGCCCGCCATCTGGAAACCATGGCGGTCCGTCAGGCCGATGCCGTGACGACGATCTGCGAAGGCCTGCGCCAGGATATCGTGGCGCGCGGCGTCCCAGAGGGCAATGTGACGGTGATTCCCAATGCCGTTGACCCCGAAGAATTCGCCCATCCGCTGCCACCTGATCCGGCGCTGAAGGCGTCACTGGGTCTCTCGGACGCGGTCGTGCTCGGGTTCATCGGATCGTTCTATGGGTACGAAGGGCTCGACCTCTTGCTCGAGGCCATGCCGGCAATTGTCGCCCGCGCGCCTCAGGTGCGCTTGTTGCTGGTTGGCGGCGGCCCGGAGGAGCAGTCGCTGCGGGCGCAGGCCGCGCGCCTGTCTCTTGGTGAGTCCGTGATCTTCGCCGGTCGTGTGCCTCATCAGGACGTGGCGCGGTACTACGCGCTGGTCGACGCCTTCATCTACCCGCGCCATCCCATGCGCCTGACCGAGCTGGTCACGCCGCTGAAGCCGTTGGAGGCCATGGCGCAGCGGAAGCCCGTGCTCGCATCCGATATCGGCGGGCACCGCGAGTTGATCCAGCATGGCGCGACCGGACTGCTGTTTCCCGCAGGCCGTCCGGACGCCGTCGCCGATGCGGTCGCGGACTGGGTGGCGCATCCCGCGCGCGCGGCCGCGCTTCTCGACCAGGCCTATCGTTACGTGACCGAAGTCCGGACCTGGGCGAACAGCGTCGGCCGCTACGCGCCGGTCTATGGCCGCCTCGCCAGGCCATGAAAAAAGGGGATGCGCGAGGCATCCCCTTTGATCTCGTCGGTCGTCTTCAGGCCTATTGAGCGATGCGCAGATTATTGATCTCCGTCGCGATGGCGATGAAGGCCGCTTCCAGTTCGTCATTTGACGGCGTGTCGAAGTACTGGTCCGGCCGGCCGGCGCATTCCAGGAAGGTTTGCTTGGTCGCCGCGTTGGGGCTGCCGAACGTGATCGTGTAGAGCGTCACGCCATTATCGCGCAGCTTGGTGCACATGCGTTTCATCTTGTTGTTCAGCACCGTCTGCGCCTGGCTGTTGCTGGTGGTGCCCAGACGGTTCTCGGCGATCCGGCCATAGGCGCCGTAATCCGTATTGTCGGGGACGTTACCCTGGACCACATAGGCGCTGCTGCTGGTCGAGAAGCCAGCCTTGCCGGGCAGGCCGTTGACCGGCGTCTTGCCGTCGTCGCCCTTGGTGCCATTGCCCTCCCAGTCGAACCATTCGTTGACGCCGTCGGTCAGCAGGATCAGGACCTTGTCCCAGTTCTCGGTATTGTAGTCGAGCGGGTACTCGGCCGGCGTGTCGCCGCCCCACAGCCCGCGCCATTCGGGCGACAGGGCGCGCCAGCCCCAGGCGAGGCCCAGATTGGACATGGTGCCACCCCGGTGCCAGGGCTGCATGTTGTTGATCGCGGCGATAGCGGCGGCCTTGGACTGCTGCAGCGGCATGATCGGCGGCGGGCAACCCAAATTCGGGCCGGTGCCGTTGTTCTGCGCGCTGTTGGCCTCGTTGATCGACGGCCAGTCATTGTCGCCCTTGATCGGGCTCCAGGTGCCGTTCTTCTTGACCTGCATCAAGGTGTTGTTCTTGTCCTTGTAGGTGACGTTCTTGGTCGAGGGCCACGACATGACTTCCCACTTCTTGGTCGAGGGCGTGTCGTCCGTTTCGTCATAGGGATCGGGACGCGCCATCACGCAGCCCTTCCAGGTGGTGCCAGCGAAATAGGTGCTGTTCGCCGCGCTGTTCCAGGTGCCGCCACCGGGCGCCTGGACCCAGTCGGTGTGAGTGTTGCCGATGTTCACCATGGCGGCGTAGGGCACCAGCGAGATGTAGAAGTTCTCGATGGTCTCCCGGTCGCCATACAGGATATCGACCAGTTTCTTGGCCGACGACTTCATGGACTCCATCATGCTGACCGACGAGCCGCTGAGATTGCTGCGCATCGAGCCCGTATTGTCCATCACGAGCACGAGCTCGACGCCGCGGCCGTTCCTGACCACGGTGGACGACGCGGACACGGTCATGGCTTCAATACCCAGCAATTGCATGAACGCGGTCGGCATGTCTGCCGAAGCGGTGACTACGACCTGCTGCGCCGTCGGCGTGACGCTGATCGTCGGTTCGGTCATGCCGTGCACGTTGTCGGGCATGTTCGCCTTGAAGAAATTCTGCGCCGCCGTCTTGGCGGCGGTTTCGCGCACGCTGAACGTGCCGGACGTATTCTCGTAGGCGCGGCCGCCCGCGAGAGCCGCGGAATCGAGCGCGTTCTGCATCTCGACCCTTCCGGAATGCATCCGCGCGTAATCCACCGCGACGCCGACGAATCCCAGAAGCGGCACGGCCATCAGGCCATAGATAATGGCCATGGCGCCGCGATTGTCGCTCGCCCACGACCGCACGAGTCTTGTCAGGCGCGTCGATGCCTGGCTCGCGTTGTGACCCACCATCTCACTTCCTCCATGGTATCTCGCACCGCTTTTTCCGCAGCGGTTGGAGCCGCGCCACCATCCGGCGTGACGTGCACGTCCTTTTCGCTTTGGCGGCGGAGTCATTACTATCAAAAAACTAAGTAACGGAGTAGATTTTTATGAAATTACTTAGATTAAAATGAGGTTAAACTGTGAATATAATTTAAATAAAATTTTATCAAAAAGTTAATAACTATTTTTTACTAGAGAATTCATTAATTGCTCGGTATTGTTCGGGCTCTAATGTTGGCGGATGCCGAGATGACCCCGCGAGTTATGCAACCCTTCAGGTCCTGGTTCGGGCGTGCCGCACGTGATCGGCGCGGCTCCGTCATGGTCGAGTTCGCGCTGGTCATCGGGCCGTTCTGTATCCTCGTCATGGGGGTGATTGAACTCGGCCTTGCGTTCTGGGCCAACAGCCTGCTGGACAGCGCGACCCAGGAAACGGCCCGCAAGATTCGCACGGGACAGATTCAGGCCGCCGCTGCCGAGGAAGATGCGCCAACGGCGGACGAGCTATTCAAGACGGAATTGTGCGGGACCCTAAAGGTGCTGCTCAAATGCGACAGCAGTCGTCTCGCCTATGACGTGCGGGAGTCCACGTCGTTCGGAACGGTGGATTTGAGCCCGCCGCCGACCGATGAGGAAGCGGGGGTGGTCATCACCCAGTTCCAGCCTGGAACCCGAGACGAGGTCATCCTCGTCCGCACCTACTACAAGTGGGGCTTGATCACGCCGGGCATGAGGCGCCTGTTGAGCAACCATACAGACGCCGATGGCAATCTTTTGTTGTCGTCGACGGTGGCGTTCCGCAACGAACCGTTCCCTGAAATCGCCAGCTCTGAGGAATAAGGCCGGAGTCGGATAATGTATCAGGTCGCACAAAAGGGCAGGAGCAGTCAGACACGGTTGCAGCGCATGGCCGTTCGTTGGCTGCGAGACCAGCAGGGCGTCGCCGCGGTCGAAATGGCGCTGATTCTGCCGATTCTGGTTCTGATGATCGTCGGAATGTCCGAGACCGTGGACATGATGATGGTCGACCAGAAAGTCACCACCATGACGAACACGACAGCGGACCTGGTGTCGCGCGTGGCGAAGATCGACAATCAGGGGCTGAACGATGTGTTCGCCGCGACCCAGGCGATCATTCAGCCATTCCCGACGACGGGGCTGTCAATAAAACTCACCAGCATCAACAAGAATTCGAGCAACCAGGTGAAGGTCCACTGGTCCGCCGCGACGACCGGCACCACGCCTTACACCAAGGGTGCCAACTATACCAAGGCGCTGCCGACGGGTGTCCTCGGCACCAACGATTTCGTGATCATGGCCGAGATCACCTATTCCTATGCCGGCCCGTCGACCGATTTCATCATCGGTCCCAGCACGCTCACCTCGACGTACTATTCCAAGCCGCGCCGCTCCCGCAGCGTGTTGCGCTGCGACAACCTTTCCCTGAGCGCGCCGACCTGTTACTGACAAATCCCGTGCACCGCCATCATGGCGCCGCGCACCCGCGTTGTTATTCCGTCAAATCCTGAGTTTACGTAAACAGCCTGTCTGGCTGTGGTCGCGTCTATAACGGCGCGGCGATGACCTGTTCGTAAAGCGCCAGCGTCCTCTGGCCAAGAACCTGGATCAGGAACGCGATGGCCAGTCCGATCAGACCGACAAGGAGCGCGTACTCGACGAGAGTCGCGCCCTGCTCGTTCTTGATAAAATGTTTTGTCACCTTGATCACGAAGGATCGCCCAAGCGTTACTAAATCCAGATTCTTATTACATCATGAGGTGGGGTGCGGAGCAATCGAATTACCGCCTCACCGGTCAATAATTCGCTCTGCTAACTGACTGATATTGGTGTTTTAATCCATCATCTTCCCCATGATGCCGGGCCGGTGCCAAGCCGCCTGCTTTCTTGTTCGCGGCAGCCGTAGTACGCTGAGCAGGCATCAGGGATGGAGAACGATTCTGTTGGGTATCGAGGGCTTCGACTGCTCGCGCGCGACTCGCGTCGGTCGGCGATTGATCCTGTGCGGCGCCGTCGCGGCGCTATCCGCCTGTCAGCACGATCGAGCCCCGGCGGCGGTGGATTTGGGGCCGCCGCCCGACACCGGTGTTGTCGCGATGATGGTAGCCGACGCGGCTGATCGGGCAGGCGACACGGCGTCGGCCGCCGATCTCTACGGCCAGGCCATCTCCGAGGGCAAGGCCGGACCACGCGCTTATCTGCGGCGCGGCGAAATCCTTCTATCCATGGGCCGCGCGCAGGATGCGGCGTCCGTGTTCCAGCAGGCGCTAAAGGGGGGAATCGATACGCCGGACATTCGCCGTGGGCGGGCGCGGGCGCTTCTCGCTCTTGGACAGGCGGGACCGGCCCTTCAGGAGTATGATTCGCTGCTGATAGCCGAACCGGCGGATGTCAGATCGATGAACGGGCGCGGGGTCGCGCTGGATATTCTTCAGCGCCACGCCGAGGCCCAGGCCCAGTATCGCGCGGCGGCCGACGCGGCCCCCGGAGACATGTCGGTCCAGAATAATCTGGCGCTTTCCTACGCGCTCACTGGTCGCACGGAGGAGGCCATCGATATCCTGGAAAGGATAGATGCCGCCGGCGCCTCGACCGTTCAGCACCGGCAGAATCTTGCTCTGCTGTACGGTCTGACGGGCCAGGTGCCGCGCGCCGAGGCACTGGCCACGCGCGATCTGGGCGAGGAGGCGGCGCGCAAGAATCTGGATGTCTATGCCCGCATGCGTCACCTGCTGCCTGGTCCCGTCGAGGCCGCATCCGGCAATCCCGTCGCGCCAGCGTTGCAAGACGCGAAGTCGCAGGCTTGGGTCATCGACCTTGGCGCCTTTGCCTTGCCTCAAGCGGCGGCCGACCACTGGAATGACATGCGCCGGATCTATCCGGAGCCGTTCGCCGGACTGGCGCATTATGTCGAGAAACAGGCGGACGAGAGCCATCTGGTCGCCGGCCCCTTCTGGAACGAGGCCCGGGCCCGCGAGATATGCGGTCGGCTCGAGGCCGATGGCCGGGTGTGCGTGATCCGTCTTTCCGACGCGCCGCCGCCAGCCTAGAACGCGGCCATGGACTGAATGATCGCTGGCCCGAGCAGGACGCCGAACAGGCAGGGCATGATGAACAGCACCATCGGAATGGTCAGGGTCGCGGGCAGGCGCGCCGCCTTTTCTTCCGCCTTAAGCATGCGCTGGTCGCGAAAATCGCTGGCGAGCACCCGGAATGACTGCGACAGCGGCGTGCCGTACCGTTCGGTCTGGCTGAGCGTGCTGACGACGGACTCGATGGCGGAAACGCCGGTCCGGTTCAGGAAATTTGTCAGGGCTTCCTGACGCTGCGGCAGGATGTTCAACTCCACGGACGTCAGGGTCAGTTCATCGGACAATTCCGGATGGCTTTCGACGATTTCACCGGCAACCCGGTCGAAGGCGGAATCCAGACCCAATCCGGCCTCGGTGCACACCACCATCAGGTCGAGCGCGTCCGGCAGGCCGCGCTCCAGCTTGGTCTGGCGGCTTTTCGCGATGCGGCCCAGGACATAGTCGGGGGCCTTGAAACCGGCGACGGTGCACAGAACGAAGACACCCAGCTTCATCAGCTGCGACTTCTCGGCGATCGCGGGGACTGTATAGGTCAGGATGAGGGCGCCCACGACCCAGACAAGGGGCGATATGGTGCGGACCATGACGTAGACACCCAACGCCTCGTTCGAGCGCCATCCGGCTTGGGCGAGGGTGAAACGGGATTTTGCCGCCTGCGCGCCCCGCGCGCGGCGAAGATCGGCGGCCACGCGGCTGAACAAGCTCTTCTGCTGAAATGGACGCCGCGTTTTGCCGCCCACCTGCGTATGGCGTTGACGCGCCCTGATCTGATCGCGGTGGGTCGTCATCGCCTTGACGCGCGACCTCATCGGGTCGCGCTCGATGACCGATGCCCACACCACGAAGATGACACTGACGATAATGATGCTGGCGCCGATGGGAATGAGTTCGGCGATGCTCGCCTCGGTGAAGAACTTGATGATCTCGTTCAAAAGTCGAACCTCACCATTTTGGCCATCACCCCGAAGCCTAGCGCCATGCTGAGGCCGGAAAAGTAGAGCACAGTATGGCCGGCATCTTCCTCGAAGAGCACGTTGATGTAGTTGGGGTTGAGGACGAGCAGCGCCGCCATCACGACGAAAGGCAGGGCGCCAATGATCAGCGCCGAGGCTCGGGCCTCCGACGACAGCGCGCGAATTTTCAGGTGCATCTGCTGGCGCGACCTCAGCAGTCGGGACAGATTGGACAGGGCCTCGCTCAGATTGCCGCCGGTTTCCTGGGTGATGGAGAGCGATACGGCCAGGAAGCTGTAATCGGTCAGACCCAGGCGCTGAACCGATTTGCTCAACGCGGCGTTGAGTGGAACGCCGATCTGGATCTGGTCGCTGATCCGCGTGAATTCATCAGCCGCGGGACCGCTCAGATCGCGCGCGATGGCGTGGATGGCCTCCGAAATCGGGAGGCCGGACTTCACGCTGCGCACGATCAGGTCGATGGCGTCGGGCAGGTCCTTGAGGAACAGCTTGGCCCGTCCCTTGCCTCGGGACGAGATGATCACGCTCGGCAAGGTGACGCCGATTGCCACGCCGCTGATCAGCGAGAGCAGGAAACTGAGATGGGCGAACCACATGATGGTGAATGTGGACACCAGCGCCAGACCGCCCGCGATCAGCAGCATGGCGGTCACGCTGATATCGAAACCGGCCCGTTCCAGCTTCAGCCGAAGCAGGCCCATGTTGGGCAGGATGCGGCTAAGCCGCTTGTCGCTGGCGGCCGTGCCGCGGCGACGATTCGCCACCGCGCGCAACGCGGGCGTGCTGGTCACGCCGCCTTCTTCCTTCTTCCCGGCCGCATTGCCCCCCGCCACCATGATCTCGTCGAGCCGCTTGCGCAGGCGGCGCTCGTTCGGCGAGCCATAGGCCATCAGGAATACGGTCGTGACGATCGCGGCGACGCAGAACGCGATGGGGATGATCGGGTGCTCGATGAGAAAATCCATCATCATGCGGCCTCGTTGAGCGCGGACAGCAGGGCGCGGTCGAGGCCAAAATAGGCGGCCTCCTTCAGAAACGCCGGCCGCAAGCCCGAATAGCGGAATTCGCCGACCAGGCGGCCATCCACGACCGCGCCGCCATATTCGTAGGTGAACAGGTCCTGCATCAGGATCACATCACCTTCCAGGCCGACCACCTCGGACACCTGGGTGATGCGGCGAATGCCGTCGCGCATGCGCTCGACCTGCACGATCATGTCGATGGCATTGGCGATCTGGGTGCGCATGCTGCGCTCGCTCAGCGAGTGGCCGCCCATGGACACCATGTTCTCGAGACGGATAAGCGCCTCGCGCGAGGAATTGGCGTGGATCGTGGACAGGGAACCGTCATGGCCCGTGTTCATGGCCTGCAGCATGTCAATGGCTTCGGCGCTGCGGATTTCGCCCAGGATGATCCGGTCCGGACGCATACGCAGCGAGTTCTTCACCAGGTCGCGCATGGTGATTTCGCCCCGTCCCTCGATGTTCGGCGGGCGCGTCTCCAGGCGGACAACATGCGGCTGCTGCAACTGCAACTCGGCCGCGTCCTCGATGGTCACGATGCGCTCGCCCACGTCGATCATGCGCGACATGGCGTTGAGCAGCGTCGTCTTGCCGGAACCCGTACCGCCGGAAATCAGGATGTTGAGGCGCGAGGCGGCGGCGACCTTCAGCACAGTGCACATGGCGGGAGAGATGTTCTTGGTCCGCACCATCACGTCGAGCGTGATCTTCTTCTTGGAGAACTTGCGGATGGAGATGGACGTACCGTCGAGCGCCAGCGGCGGCGCGATGATGTTGACGCGGCTGCCGTCGGGCAAGCGGGCATCGACCAGCGGCACGGATTCGTCGATGCGCCGGCCGACGCGGCTGACGATGCGCTGCGCCACGTTCATCACATGGGCGTTGTTGCGGAACACCACCTCGGTCAGGGTCAGCTTGCCACCCTTCTCCACGTAGACCTTGTCCGGGCCGTTCACCATGATGTCGGTTACCGCCTCGTCCGCCAGGAGTGGCTCCAGCGGGCCGAAGCCGATCATTTCGTCGACCAGCTTCTTGGTCAGCTCCTGCTGTTCGCGCTGACCCAGCACGATGCGGCGCTCCAGCAGAATTTCGCTGACCAACCCGCCCAGTTCTCCCTGCAGTTCCTCGCGCGACATGCGCACGGCGGCCGAGGCATCGATGCGCTCTAGAACCTCGGCCAGAATCTCGTCGCGGCTGTTGTCGGCGCCCTGACGTTTGCTCGCCTTCGCGCCCAGTGCATTCAGATCGTCGGCCGTGTCGGGCAGCGCCGAGATCTGATCGGGGGCGGGACGGGCCGGCTGCGCCACGGGGACGGGCGGCGCGCTGCGGCCGTTGATGTCAACCGAGGGAGACTGCCGGCGGCCGAACATGGGCTATTTCCTCAGGCGGGCGAACAGGGATTTGCGGCGCGGCGCCACCGTCTTCGGCGCGGGGCCGGCGAGACGCTCGGCGACCTGCTCAATGGAGCGCGCCGTGGCGCTTCGGGTTTCGATCAGCGGCTGCCCGAGATTCGCCGCTTGAAGCACGGCGTTGGGTTCGAAGCCGATCTTGAAGTCGATCTTGCGGCCGATCCCCTTCTCGAATTCGGCGACCGGAATTTCCGCCTTTGCGTTTTCGCCCGCGCGGTTCACTGCTACGATGATCTGGCCGCCCGGATTGCTTTCGGTGACGAATTTCAGCAAGCGGACCGTGTCGCGCATGCCAGCCAGCGACAGGTCCGACACGACGACCGTGGTCCCTGACAATTGAAGCGTCCGGTAGACCAGGTCGGACGCGGAGCGCGGCAGATCGATCAGGACAAAATGGAAGCTTCCGCGCAATTCACCCATCAGGGCATCGACCGCGAACCGGTCGACGCCGTTGAGGCCCTGGCTCAGGCTTTCCTCGCCGCCGACCACGAACAGCCGGTCGCCGCACGGGCTCATGACCCGCTCGAGGAACAGGCTGTCGATCCGGTCCGGCTGTTGCAACGCATCCGCCAGGCCTTCGCGGGGCTCGGCCCCCATCAGCAAGCCGAGGTTGCCGAAATGCAGATCCATGTCGACCATCGCGACCCGCCGCTTGCCGCTTCGCGAGATGGCCCAGCCGCAATTGCCGACAAGGGTGCTGACGCCCGTGCCGCCGCGCGTGCCGATGAACGAGATGACCTTTCCCGTTCGTCCGAGGTTGGAGAGGCCGCTGGTGGGATCCTCGAGCGCATTGATGGATCGTAGCAGGCTCTCCTGCTCGACAGGCTTCACCAGATAATCGGCGACCCCCATGCTTAGCAGATCGCGGAACAACGCTACGTCGTTGTCCGTGCCGATGGCGATGAGCCGGGTACCCAGTTCGCAGACATCGGCCAGTTTCATGATCTCGTCGAGCGGGTCGGTCGCGCCATCGATATCGATGATCAGCAAGCGGGGCGAACGGACGTGTTCAAGGTGGGCGCGCGCTTCGAAGATCGACCCCTGCCGGACCAGGTCGTCGGGCAGCAACAATGATTCGGCGATCGCCCGAACAATGGACTCGCTTGAAGCATCACCCACGAAAGCCAGGAAGGGGTCGCGCTGGGCGCTGCTTTCCTCGATGACGACGGGTTTCACCTGCATGCTATTTGGCCTCGCTGGTCTGATCGCGCTCGATTTCCTTGATCTTGTCGAGCCTGTAGCGCTGCACAGCGTCCGCTTCGCGATAGCCGGGACTCGGTGCCAGTTCGCGGTCGCCTGTCAGGTCGCGGGGATCGGCGATCATCAGGCCCAGGTTCCGCTCGTTGGCGCAGCCGAGGGCTCGCTCACCGACCGGTTCATCCGACCATCCCTGGATACCAGTCCGCTTCACGACCTCATGCCCGCAGTCCGGCAAGACTACGGTGTAGCGCAGCAGGGCGACCTCGACGATATCGCGCAACTGCGGCGTCTCGACCACCCGGATGCGCGACGGCGCGTATCCGCCGGCGACGAAACTGCGGTGCAGATCGTCCACGATCGCGCCATTGCGCTGAGGACCGGCCATCAGCGCGGTCCGGATTTCGATGTGGTCGCCTTCTTCCCTGCCCTGCATGGTCAGAAACTGGTTGAGCCGGTCGATCTGGGCGCGGCTCAGACGGGTTTGGACACGGTCCAGATCCATGCGGTGCTGTGACGTGGCCAACGACACCTCGTTTCGCGGTGTCGTGTCCACATAACCGTGACGCGGTGGAAAATAGGTGTTGGTGGTCCGATCGCAGGCGGCGAGAGCGGTGACCGTCAGGCTTGCCGCCAGGATCAGTCTCGCGGAACGGCATGCAATATCGCGGCTTGGTGTCATCGGCATTACTCCACCATGAACCCGACGGGCCCGGCGATCTGGCCGGTGGCGACGGGATTGGTTTCCGCTACCGGGCGCTTCATCTGGCCGATCAGCAATTTCTCGAACTGCCTGTCGGATACGGGCCGGTCCGTGGGCAGCGTCGGCTTCTTGCCCGCGCCGATCGGCCGGACGAGATAGGGGGTCGCGATGATGACCAGCTCGGTCTCGGCCGATTGATAGCGCTTTGACTGGAACAGCTTGCCCAGGATCGGAATGTCTCCCAGCGCCGGCACCTTGTTGATGTCGTTTGCCGTGCGGTTCTGCATCAACCCCGCGATGATAAAGCTCTGGCCGCTTGCCAGTTCTATGGTCGTTTCCGCCCTGCGCGTGGTCAGGCCGGGAATCTGGAAATCCTGCAGGATGATCGCGCCGGTGTCGCTCAGCTGGCTGACTTCCGGGCGCAGGCGCAGACTGATCCTGTTGCCGCTCAGCACGGTCGGGGTGAAGGAAAGGCTCACGCCATAAGGCTTGAACTCGATGCCGATGGTGTTGTCGTCGATCCCGATGGGGACCGGGAATTCACCGCCCGCGAGGAACGAGGCCGTTTCGCCGGAAATCGCCGTCAGATTCGGCTCGGCCAGCAGCGACACCAGGCCCTCTTTCTCAAGCGCCTCGATGGTCGCCTGCAGCGTGGCCGGCCCGAAGCGCTGGCCGATCGTCGCGAAATTGGATTCCGCGCCGGCGCTGGTCTGCGGCGGGCTGGCGATGATGTTGAACTGCGTGTCGCCCGTCAGATCCTGCGCCCGCCAGCTGACGCCGACGATTCGCAGCACTTCCTTGGAGATTTCCGCGAAGCGGATGCGCAGATTGACTTGGGTCGGCGCCGTGACGGATATCCGGTTGAGGACGGTTTCCTTGTCGCCTAGGAACCGTTCGGCGACGCGCTGGATTTCTTCCGCTTCCTGCGCGCTTTCGGTGACGCCCGATATCACCATGCCGCCATCCACCGATGACAGCGTGATCTCGGCATCTGGGGCGATGGCATCGATCAGCTTCTCGAGACGACTCAGATCGTGGCCGACCTTGATGGTGACGTTCACCAGCGGCTTGTCGTCGGCATCGAGGACGAAGAGCGAGGTTTCGCCGGACTTCTTGCCGTAGACGAAGACGGCCTTCTGCGAGCGGCTTTCCACATCCGCGATGCTGGGATCGGCGACGAACACCGTCGCCGCCGGTTGGGTGAGGTGCAGGACCGTGCCCTTGTGGACATCGACGTTCACCATCGTCTCGCCAGGGGAGATGGCGCGGGCCGGGACGGCGCCATAGGCCAGGACGGCGACGGCGCACGCCATGACGAGCATTGATCTGAGTTGACCGGCGAAGCGGCGCGCGGTGGGTGCCTTGGCACGTACGAAAATCATTCAGTAGCCCCCGGTGTGAACTGTCGCCAGTTCCTAGTTCTTGTTGGTCGTGCCGCCGCGTATCACGGCGGGCACGCTGACCTTGCTTGTTTCCGATCCCAGGGCCATCGAGGCATTGAAGTCCCAAGTGGCCATCCGCCCGTGATGATCGTTTTCCGTCGTCTGAATGCTGCGGAGCACCAGGGACAGTTTACCCATCTCTTCGGCGAGAGCGAGCAGTTGCGCATCCCGCGGCGTTACTTCGAGCGTCGCGGTCCGGCCGACTTCCGGCGCGGCGGGATCGCTGGTGATTTTCTGGTCCAGCGCCAGCAGGCGGACGTCGGAGATAAGAATTTCGCTGGCCTTGCGCTTCAGATCCTCTTCCTCGGTTTTGATCTCGATGGTCTGGGTCAGCAGCACGTCGACCCGGTCGCCGGGCAAAATGAGGCCGGCGCCGCTGGAGGACGCCGTAACCGAAATGGCCATGGCGCGCTTGTCGGGCTCGAGAATGGCGGCGAGAAAGCCGCGTTCGCCCGGTTTCACGATAAGGCCGGCGACGAGGGGCTGCCCCTTCGACAGGTTGAAGCGGACGACGCCGCCGACGATGGACGCTTCGGCCTCGGAGACTTTCGCCTCCTCGGTGTCCTTGGTCTTGCTGATGAACGCATCGGACAGATTGTTCTTGGGCCAGGGCGTCCACTCCACGTGGTTCGGCTTCAGCAAGGTGCCGGGAACCAGCGCTTCGGTCGCGGTCAGCACCTCCACCATTTCTGGCGGCGGCGGCATGTTGGCGTTCGCGTCGGTCTGCGTCTTGCTGTTCCTCGCCATCCAGGACTGGGTGAACAGAAGCACGCCCACCACCAGCGCGATGTTGATGGCAAGCAGGATGATGAAGCGCGCTTTCATCTCAGTTGGCCTTTTCCAGAACTGTTTGACCCACGGCTACCACGCTTCCGAAGGCGATGGCGATGCCGTATGGCACGGTGCGCGCGGTTTCGGGGACGGCGCTGGCGCTTTGCGTCGGCAAGCCGAGGCGAAGTGCCGCGAGGATGGTCACGGCGACGGCCGCTCCCGCGATCGCTGTGTAGAACACGAAGACATCGATCTGTCCCGTGCCGACCCACAGGCCCACGGCCGCGATCATCTTCGAATCGCCGCCGCCCATGACCTTGAGGCCGAAAAAGACAAAGCCGGCGACCAGAAAGATGGCCCCGGCGATCAGACCGCTCTGCCAGGACGCGAAGCCGGCGGCGGCATAGGGAATATACAAGGCGGCGATGGACAGGATTGCCCAGTGCGAGATGTTTCGCGACCGGCAATCCTCGATGGCGCAGCAGACCAGCACACCGAGAAATGCTGTCAGCAAGACGAGTTGTGCGCTACCGATGCCCGACATGAATGCGCCACCCTTCGACGGGGGTCTTGAACGTCACGTCGGACGGCAGCGGGTCGGGGAGAGCGCCAATTGTCAATGGGAGATGACCAAATTGACGCGTCCCGATCCGGTCTGCCGTCCGATCCTGATCTCCGAGAACTGGAATGCCAGGATGAGTGACGTCGATTATTAGAGCGCGACCTGGTTGCCGACTTCGTCGAACAGAAGATCGAGGTTGGTGCCGACGGTCTGCAGCGCCACGACGAGAACGACGGCGATCAGGGCGGCGATCAGTCCGTATTCGATCATGGTCGCGCCTTTGGTGTCGCCGATATAGGTCTTGATGAGATTGATCATTGTATAGTCCTCCAGTCCTTGGTTGCTTGTCCGTTTCGGCTGGTGCGTGTTCGCCTTGGTTCCGCCGAGACAAGTAATAAAAGCCACATCCAAAAGTACTTCGCAAAATATTTTTATTAATAAAAACAAATATAAAAATTGAAACAAATTATTGTCTTTGGATTGTTAAAGTATAGTTGGCGCCAGCGGTTCTGCAGGGGCGCCTGGGCCGGCTTTCGCCCCATTTGGCCGCGATCTGGTGCCAAATGTGGCCTGCTATATCCGCGATTATGACACAGGATCGCCACAATATATGGCGGAAAACCCCGGTTCTGACGGCGTCTCGGCGCGCGATGGAGGACTGCTCGCGGCAGCGGTAACGCCAGCCCGAAAGGCATAGGCCGAGGGGATGGGGCGAGGCGAAACAGGGGAGGCCGAGGGGAGATGGGCGGCGCCGCTACGAGGGCCGATCACCCGGGGTGACGGACTTCAGGTCATCATAAATGCGCCGAAAGCGGATTGCGGCGCGAATCGGGCGATGATCGCCTTCGATTCGCCCGAATCGGCGAATCGATCAACGGGAGATGGGACGTGATCGGGAAGGGCCGCTTAGCGGACGGGCATGGTGTGCCGCGAGGAAGACCAGAAGCTTTCCAGTTTCAGAAGAGATTCCCGCGTCTGGGTCAATTCCGCTTCCATCTGCATGCCATCGAAGAGTTGAGAGGAATGCCATTCGAACAGTTTTTCCAGGCGCAGGCAAATCTCGCGGCCGCGTTCCGAACTGCGGACGTGAAAGGAGCGTCTGTCATAGGGAGAACGCGTCTGGATGACGTAGCCGTTCTCGACCATCTTCTTGATGTTGTAGGAAACATTCGAGCCGAGATAGTAGCCGCGCTCGATCAACTCGCCCATCGGCAGCTCGCGCTCGCCGATGTTGAACAGGATCATGGCCTGCGCCGCGTTGAGGTCCCGGATTTCGTGGCGGTCGATTTCCGCCTTGATGACGTCCAGGCAGCGGCGATGCAGGCGTTCGATCAGTCCGATCAGATCAGCATAGGCGTCGGTCACGAAGCATTCCCTAGATGGCCTCCATTCAGGAGCAATGAGAATGCAGTTTTTGGCACGTTCCGCGCAAGTCTACAAGCGCTCGCGCCAGATATAACCGGCCAGTGATAAGGTAATAGCCGCTTCTCGCGGCCATGATCAGGATACGCGCTGGCGAATTTCCGGCATGAGTGTTTCGACCCGGCTCGGGCCGGTGCGCTTGGCCTGGTACAGAAGCGTGTCGGCCGACCGCAGGATCTCGCGCAAATCGGTTTCGGGCGTCATCGCCGAAATGCCGGCGCTGAAGGTCAGGCAGATAGTCAGGTTGTCCCGGTCCATGGTCAGGGTGCGGCTAAGCGAGGCAATCCGCTCCAGAGGCCGGGTTGCTTCGTCCACCGTGGTCTCGGGCATCAGGATCGCGAACTCGTCGCCGCCGATGCGGGCGACCACGTCCACCTCCCGCAGGGTGTTCGTCATCGTCCTCACGAATTTGCGCAGCACCTCGTCGCCGACGGGATGACCGAACGTATCGTTGATGCCCTTGAAGCCATCGATGTCGATGATCGCCAGCGACGCCGGCTTGCCGAAACGGGCGCTGCGCCGTAGTTCCGCGGTCGCGATGGCCTCGAAGCGGCGGACGTTCACCGCGCCGGTCAACGGGTCGGTCTCGGCGAGGCGCCGCA
Organism: Iodidimonas sp. SYSU 1G8; assembly: GCF_039655775.1. Classification (NCBI taxonomy): domain Bacteria; kingdom Pseudomonadati; phylum Pseudomonadota; class Alphaproteobacteria; order Iodidimonadales; family Iodidimonadaceae; genus Iodidimonas; species Iodidimonas sp. SYSU 1G8. The sequence continues at coordinate 825,582 of NZ_JBBYXJ010000002.1, forward strand.
GCTTGTTCTCGGTGCGCTTGAATTCGGTGATATCGATCAGGATGCCCAGGACATCCCGGGTGCCGGTGCGGCCGTCGAACGGGCGCGCCGCCATCTTGACGTAACGGACGCTGCCATCGGCGCGAACGATGCGCGCGTCCAGCTGAAACTCCTCGCCGCGCAGGGCGGCCGCGAGCAGACAGTCCTCGACCAGGCCGCGGTCATCGGCATGCAGATCGCTCAACGCTTCCGCCCGGGGGATGTCGGTCTGCCGGCTCCGGCGTCCGTGGATCCGATAAACCTGCGGCGACCAGCTGAACGTGTCGTCCGCGGTGTGGAACTGCCAGTAGCCGACCTGACCGGCATCTTCGATCATGGCGATCAGGCCTGCGAGCTTATCCCTGTCCAGTTCGATCAAGGTGGTTCTCTCTAGCGTCCCGTATGCGGCGGCCCGGGGCTGCCGCGTCCATTGCTCAAGGTCCCCATTTTGGGGGGCGCCGCGTCCTCCGGGGAGGGCGGCGATGCGTGCCGAAGTCTCTGGTTGTCGCCTAAATTGTACTAGTCCGCAGATCAATTGCCCCCGCGTGCGTCCGGTTGCGTCTGATGCGGGCGGCGCGGGAGAGGTGACGCCCGCTTACCCATGCCAGACTATCGATTCCTGTATTCAGTACAAATCAATTTATTTGATCCAAATTTGACCGACAGAGCGGCCACTATTACTGACACGCAAGTAATATTGCGGATTTGAAATATTTCTCGTCTTTGACCGTAATAACCCGCGGTTTGCCTCATGCCGGCGGCGGAATTTCATGTTTTGCAAAATCAGTCGCAGCGGTTACGATGAGCCCGGATTAACACGCTTGCCGAGAATTTCTGACGTAAGTCGGGGCCGGTAGAACAATTGGCAAGGGGGGCCGTCCGGGTGGGCGACAAAACGCTCGTAGTTATCGACGATGACGATCTTGTGGGCCAACTCGTGGTCGAGGCGGCGCAGCAGGTCGGCTTTTCCGCGTCCGCGGTGCAGGATTTCGAAGCGCTGAAGCTCGTCGTCGATGCCAGCGAACCCGATGTCATGGTGCTTGATCTCGTGCTGCCCAATGTGGATGGCATCCAGGTGTTGCGGTTCCTGGCGGATCGCGGCTGCAAGGCCAAGATCTGGTTGCTCAGCGGTTTCGATCCCAAGGTGGTGCAGACGGCCGAACGGCTTGGCGTCTCGCTCGGCCTCACCATCGTCGGCGCGCTCAACAAGCCGGTCTCGGTGACCACGCTGAAGGACGAGCTGCGCAAGCACCTGCGCGAGTCCGGGGATTTCACCGTTCACGATCTGGAACAGGCGATCACCGACGATCACCTGTTCGTGCATTACCAGCCCAAGGTCCGGCTCGCCGGCGACCGGACGGGCGATTCCGGCGGCGACCTGCTGACGCTGACCGTCGACGATGCTCCTTACGAGGTGATGGGCTTCGAGGCGCTGGCCCGCTGGCGCAATCCGCACGGGGCCATGGTGTCGCCGGTCAAGTTCATTCCCGTGGCCGAGCACTCCCGCATGATCGAGCCGCTGACCCAGTCGGTCTTCCGCCAGGTCATCGAGGCGCTGGCCCACTGGAAGTCGCGCGGTGTCCGGCTCAATGTCGCCGTCAACATTTCGCCATCGACCCTCGCCGATCTAGACCTGCCCGACCGTCTGGCCGAGAAGGCCTATGCGGTCGGCGTCTCGCCCGACCAGATGATCCTGGAGATCACGGAAAATTCGGCGGTGACAGAAGACCCGCACTTCATGGATGTGCTCAGCCGTTTCCGCCTGAAGGGTTTCGGCCTGTCGCTCGATGATTTCGGCACCGGTTTTTCCTCGCTGATCCAGATCTACCGCATGCCGTTCACCGAACTGAAAATCGACCGGTCGTTCGTCAGCGAGATGGATCAGAACGACGAAGCCTTTACCATCGTCCGGTCGATCATCGATCTGGGCCATAATCTGGGCATGCGCGTCTGCGCCGAAGGCGTCGAAACCCTGTCGGCGGCCAACAGATTGATCGAACTGGGGTGCGACTATGCCCAAGGCTTCTATTTCAGCCGGCCTGTCGGGTTGCCGGACATCATGCGCCGGATCGGTACGGCGTCCGCGTTGGATGGCACCCGCAGGATATCATAACAGGCTCTGCCGGGACTCGTCCGGCGGCCTGGTCGCGCAGCGCCCCGCGCCATGAGGCGCCGAGGGGTTCTGGAACGGATCCTGCCGTCCATGGCCGCCAGCCAGCGACGTGAAAAGGAAGCGGCTGCGCTTCGCACCCTGTCGCACGCCCTGATCCGGCACGTTCCCGCCGCCATCGCCATTCTTGACCGTGAGCTGTGCTTCCTCGGCCTCAGTGACCGGTGGCGGGAGGAATATGGCCTTGGCGACGAGGATCTGACCGGCCGGCGCTTTTACGATGTCATGCCCGATTCCGAGGCGTTGTGGCGCGACACGCATGCCCGCTGCCTCAAGGGCGAAACTCTCTCGTCCGAAGACGTCTTCCTTCGCGCCGATGACCGCAAGGAACGGGTGCACTGGGAAGTGCGGCCGCTGCGCGACGAGACGGGGGAAGTGGCCGGGCTGGTCATGATGACGGAAGTCGTCACCCGCCGGCGTCGGACCGAGGAAGAGGCGCGTATCCGCCATGCCGCCATGGCGGCGGCGCTCACGCCTCTGGCGATGTTCGACCTCGATGGTGTTGTCAGCTATGCCAATGGCGCGTTCGCCGACATGCTGGGCTATGACAGGGCCGAGGACCTGGAAGGCCAGCGGACCGAGGCGCTCTGGGGCCAGCCCGGGGAAGCCGCGCGAATCTGGCAGACGCTGATGGATACGGGACGCTGGATCGGTGTCACCAGTGCCACCCGGCTCGACTCCAGCGTCCGCGTCGCCCAGGTTTCGGCCAGCCTGGTGCGCGGCCCGCAGGGCGAGGCCATCGGCGCCATCGCCTCCTGCGTCGATATCACCGCCCAGCGCGAAACCGAGAAGGCGCTGGGCGAGAGCCAGCGGCGTCTGGTCACGCTGATGGACAACCTGCCCGGCGGCTTCGCCTTCCGGTGCCGCAACGATTCGTTCTGGACCATGGAGATCATCTCCAAGGGCTGTTTCGAAGTGCTCGGCTATTCCCCCGAGGCGCTGATCGACAATCGACTGGTCGCCTTCGCCAGCCTGATCCACCCCGAGGACGACAAGCGCGTCCGCCGCGAGGTGCTCGAGGCCATCAATCTGGCGCGGCCGTTCCAAGTGAGCTTCCGCGTCGTCACCCGCAAGGGCGACGTGAAATGGCTGATGCAGCAGGGCACCCCGCAATTCTCCGGCAAGACCGAGGTCCAGGCGCTCGAGGGCGTCGTGATCGATATCACCGACCGGATCATCGCCACCGAGGACCTGCACCGGGAAAAGGCGCGGGCGGAGCAGTATCTCGACGTGGCCGCCTCGATCATCGTGGCGTTCGACCGGCAGGGCAAGGTGACCCGCTTCAACCGCAAGGGGTCGGAAGTCACCGGCTACGCGGAAGAGGAACTGGTGGGGCAGAACTGGTTCGACCTGCTGGTCGACGCGGCCGACCGCCAGGAGGCCAAGCGGGCCTTCGCCGAGATCGTCGCCGGCGACGGCGAGGAATTGCCCTATCTGGAAAACGAGATCCGGGCCCGCAACGGTCAGCGGCGCGTCATCGGCTGGAACCTGGCGCGGATCCGCGACCAGAGCGGGTACGTGATCAGCGTGCTCGGCTCCGGCGAGGATCTGACCGAACAGCGCGAGATCGAGCGGCAGTTGCTGCAGGCGCAGAAGATGCAGGCCGTCGGCGAGCTGACAGGCGGCCTCGCCCATGATTTCAACAATCTGCTGATGGCCGTGCAGGGCAACATCGAGTTCCTGCGCGAGGTGGTGGCCAGCGATCCTTCCGTCGATCGCTATGTCGCCGCGGCGCTGAAAGCGGTCGGCCGCGGCGCCGAGCTGACCCAGCGCCTGCTGGCGTTCTCGCGCAAGCAGCTGCTGAGGCCCGAGCCGACCTCGATCAACAAGCTGGTCGCCGACATGACCGAGCTGCTGACCCGCACGCTGGGGCCGCACATCCAGATTCGGAACGATCTGGCGGAAGACGTCTGGGATGCGCTGGTCGATCCGGCCCAGTTGGAGAACGCGTTGCTCAATCTGGCGATCAACGCGCGCGACGCCATGAAAGAGGGCGGCTCGCTGACCATCGAGACCTCGAACGAGACCATCAGCGAAATGGCCGCCATGCGGCATCCGACCCTGCCGCCGGGCCCTTATGTGGTGATCGCCGTCCGGGATACCGGGACAGGCATGACGCAGGATGTGCTCGACCGGGCGTTCGAGCCCTTCTTCAGTACCAAGGACTCGACGCGCGGCGGCGGCCTGGGCCTGAGCATGGTCTATGGTTTCGTCAAGCAGTCCGGCGGACACATCGAGATTCAGAGCGAGATCAACCAGGGCACCATGGTCCTGCTGCGCCTTCCCCGCGCCTTCCGGGCTGCATCGGCGGCGCTGGAGGAAGAGGATTCCATGGCCACCATCCTGGGCGATGGCGAAACCGTGCTGGTCGTCGAGGATGACGAGGAAGTGCGCAGCGTCATCGTCGGCGCGCTCAAGTCCCTCGGCTATGTCGTCCGGCAGGCGCCGGGCGCCGCCGAGGCGCAGACCATGCTCGATGAAGGGTTGCGCCCGCATTTGCTGCTGACGGATGTGCTGCAGCCCAATGGCAAGGACGGCATCCAGTTCGCGCAGGAGGTCAACGAGGCGTTCCCACAGTGCGCCATCCTGCTCATGTCCGGCTACACCGAGGACGCCATGGACCGGAATCGAAAGCTGGCCAAGCCCTTTGCCTTGCTGCGCAAGCCGTTCGGCAAGGCCGAGCTGTCGCGCCAGCTTCGCACCCAGCTGGACGCACGGGTCGAGAATATCCATCAGGCGACGGTTTAACGCGCGCGCGGCGGCGGTGGGTCGGTTATTCGAAGCGGGGAGCAAGATGCGTGAGAAAGTTTTTGTTCTCTACCACGTTCGTCCGGACGATGAATACGCAGACGACTTCAAGCTGATTGGCATATACAAAACGAAGCGCGGTGCGACGGCCGCGATCAAGCGCGTAGCAGATCAACCCGGCTTCCGAGACTACCCTCTCGGTTTCGAAATTCACCCTTACGAGCTCGGCAAGGATCATTGGACCGAGGGGTTTGGCTTTGTGTCGGACGACGAAATTTCAAACTGACCCACTACCTGTGCGGCGTTTTGGTTTGAAGCTTTCCGTGCGGCACCGTTAAGCTGCGTTCCCAGTCGGGAACAAGGGGAGGACTTACCGCATGGCGGGGATCACGTCGTTCGGCGCTTATATTCCAAGGCTGCGCCTGAACCGGGCCAGCATCGCGGCCGCTCACAAGTGGGCGATGCCCGGCCTGCGCGCGCTGGCGAAGGGCGAACGGGCCATGTGCAACTGGGACGAGGACGCCATCACCATGGCGGTCGAGGCGGCGCGGGACTGCCTGACGGACCGGCCGCGCGAGGACATCGACGGCGTGTACTTCGCTTCGACCACCCTGCCGTTCCTCGACCGGCAAAACGCCGGCGTGATCGCGGCGGCGCTCAATCTGGGCCATGGCATTTCATCTCTCGATGTCGCCGGCTCCCAGCGCGCCGGGACATCGGCGCTGATCGCCGCGCTGCGCGGCGCGAGCGAGGGCGAGACGCTGCTCGCGGCCGCCGACGCGCGGAAGGCGCGGCCGGCCAGCGCCAGCGAGATGCAGTTTGGCCACGGCGCGGCGGCGCTGACGGTCGGCAGCCAGAACGAGATCGCCGTGCTGCGCGGCAGCCACACGGTCACGACGGATTTCGTCGATCATTTCCGCGGTGAAGGCCAGGATTTCGATTATGGCTGGGAGGAACGCTGGGTCCGCGAAGAAGGCTATTCCAAGATCGTGCCGCAGGCGATCAAGGCGGTGCTCGACAAGACAGGCGTGCCGGCCAGCGGCATCGCCCGTTTCGTCATGCCCTGCACCATGAAGGGCATCCCGGACAAGATCGCCAAGGATTTCGGCATTCCCGCCGCCGCCGTCGCCGACACGCTGGGCGAGGTGTGCGGAGACACGGGCGCGGCTCATGCGCTGCTGATGCTGGTCGCGGCGCTGGAAACGGCGGCGCCCGGCGATCTCATCCTGGTGGCGTCGTTCGGCCAGGGCGCCGACGCGATCCTGCTCGAGGTCACGGATGCCATCACCGCGCTGTCCAAGCGGCAGGGCGTCTCCGGCGCGTTGGCGCGGGGCCGACGGGAAGACGACTACATGAAGTTCCTGTCGTTCCAGGACAATGTGCGCCTCGACTGGGGCATGCGCGGCGAAATGGACAACAAGACGGCGCTGACCAGCGAATACCGCAACAAGGACATGGTCACGGGCTTCACCGGCGGCAAATGCACGGTCTGCGGCACGGTGCAGTTCCCGCGCGGCCACTACTGCGTCAACCCGAACTGCCAGGCGCTGGATTCGCAGGAGCCCTATTCGTTCGCGGACTCGCCGGCCCGGGTCATGTCGTTCACGGCCGACTGGCTGTCCTACAATCCGAGCCCGCCCTTCTTCTACGGCCAGGTGCAGTTCGAAACCGGCGGGCGCGTTCTCATGGGCTTCACCGATACCGACGCTGGTCAGATCGAGGTCGGATCGGGCCTCAAGATGATGTTCCGCATCAAGGATTTCGACAAGGACCGGGGATATCGCCGCTATTTCTGGAAAGCGGCACCGCTTTCAACAGGCAAGGAGGCCTGATCATGGCACGGGGAATTCGCGACAAGGTCGCCATCATTGGCATGGGTTGCAGCAAGTTCGGCGAGCGCTGGGACGCGAACGCCGAGGATCTGATGGTCGAGGCGTTCAATGAGGCGCTGACCGACGCCGGCATCGAGAAGCGACAGATCGAGGCGGCATGGTTCGGCACCGCCTTCGACCGGGTGCATGTGGGCGCGTCGGCGTTGCCGCTGTCGACGACGCTGCGCCTGTCGAGCATTCCGGTGACGCGCGTCGAAAACATGTGCGCCACGGGCACCGAAGCCCTGCGCGGCGCGACCTATGCCGTCGCCTCGGGCGCCTGCGACATCGCGCTGGCGCTGGGCGTCGAGAAGCTGAAGGACACGGGCTATGGCGGCCTGCCGGCCGGCTCGCGCGGTCCGCTGCCCGATCTGTGGGTGCCGAACGGGTCGGCGCCGGGCAATTTCGCCCAGCTCGCCACCGCCTATTCGGCCAAGCACGGCGTCAGCGCCCAGGACCTGAAGGAGGCCATCGGCCACGTCTCGTGGAAGAGCCACCAGAACGGCGCCAAGAACGCCAAGGCGCACCTGCAGAAGGCCGTGCCCATGGAGACGATCCTGAATGCCCCGATGATCGCCGAACCGCTCGGCCTGTTCGACTGCTGCGGCGTCAGCGACGGGTCCGCCTGCGCCATCGTCACCACGCCCGATATCGCCAAGGGTCTCGGCAAGCACGACATCGTCACCATCAAGGCGCTTCAGCTGTGCCTGTCGGACGGCGTCGAGAGCGCGTTCAACACGTGGGACGGCAGCCATTTCGCCACCACGCGGGTCGCGGCCAAGAAGGCCTATGAGGAAGCGGGGATCAAGAATCCGCGCGAGGAACTCAGCATGATCGAGGTGCATGACTGCTTCTCCGTCACCGAGCTGGTGACCATGGAGGACCTCTACATTTCGGCGGAAGGCCAGGCGGTGAAGGACGTCATGGACGGCTTCTACGACGCGGACGGCCCGGTGCCGTGCCAGATCGATGGCGGCCTGAAGTGTTTCGGCCATCCCATCGGCGCGTCCGGCCTGCGCATGGTCTACGAGGTCTATCTGCAGCTGCTGGGCCGCGCCGGGCCGCGCCAGCTGAAGAACCCGAACTTCGGCCTCACCCACAATCTGGGCGGCGCGCCGCACCAGAACGTGTCGGCCATCTCGGTGATCGGCCGGTACAGCTGAACGTGCGCCGGGCCTGCGGCATGGTGCCGGGGGCCCGGATCTGAAGACCGTTCATGGAGCGAAGGGCCGATCGGCATCGAGGGCGTTGCCGCGGCAACTCTGGAGAAGATGGCATGACCGATCAGGCCTGCGACGCAGCCCAACTCGACTTCCTGGGGCGGGAGGAAATGGCCGATCCTGGCGTCGCCATCCAGCGCCTTTACGCCGGGGACCGCTGCCGCCTCTATGGGAAGTTCCGGCCGCCCTTTTATGTCGTCTCACGCTTCGAGGATGTGAACCACGTGCTCATGAACCCCACGCGGTTCCTGAGCGGTCATGGCCAGGGGCCGAACTTCGTGCCGCCCAGCGGCATCGTCTCCGACGCGCCGATGCACACCTTCTTTCGCCGCCTGGTGCAGGACGATTTCAAACCCGGCGCGATCGCCAGACTGCGCCCCCGGCTCGAGGGCATCGCCGATGAGCTGCTCGACGCGGTCGAAGGCAAGGAGACCTGGGACCTTCACGACGATTTCGCCTTCCCCTTGCCGGTCACGATCATCTGCGAGATTTTCGGCGTGCCGACCGACGATCTCCGGCAGTTCAAGAAATGGTCCGATACCTCGGTCGCGGCGCTCTCGGCGCAGGACCCGTCCGCTTACGCGGAAGAACTCATGCGCATGCGCGATTACCTCATCGACCTGATGCATCAAAGGCATGACGATCTCGGCGATCAAGGTCTGCTTGCCCGCATTGCCCGAGCCCGCCGGGACGGGGAGGAGCTGAGCGACGCGGAGGCGGTATCGCTGGTTCTGCAGCTGTTCGTGGCAGGCAACGAAACGACCACCTCGCTGATCACCAACGTGATGATGCGTCTGCTGGGCGACGGTTACCAATGGGCGGATTTCTGCGCCGGCAAGATCGATATCAAAAATCTGATCAACGAGAGCTTGCGGTATGACCCGCCGCTGCTCGCCATGTTCCGCACCACGGCCGATGACGAGACGATCGCGGGAACACGAATCCCCGCCGGCACCAAAATCATGATCCACTATGCGGCGGCCAATCGGGATCCCGAAATGTTCGAGAACCCCGACACATTCGATGTGTACCGTCCGATCCGAAAGATCATGTCCTTTGCCCTGGGTATCCACTTCTGCATTGGCGCGGAGCTGGCCAAGCTGGAGGCCGAGGTAATGCTGGAGGCGTTGCGGAAACGTTGCCCGACCCTGGAGATGATCGACGAGGGGGAACGGATCGGACCGTTCCTGTTCTGGGGACGGCGCAAGCTACCCGTCAAGGCCGCCCGCCCGCGCTAGTCATGTCAGGACCAAGCGCGAGGGATTGAGTCAACAGCCCGTTCGATACCGAGACAAATTGGGGAGGACATGATGGACCTGCGCAACAAGAGAATTATCGTGACCGGTGCGGCCCGCGGCATGGGCGCGGCCACCGTTCGAGCCTATGTGGGCGCCGGCGCCCACGTCATCGGCATGGATGTGAGGGACGACGCCGGCGTCGCCGTCGCCGAGGAGGCCAACGCCAGGGGTCCGGGCACGGCGGGCTATCTGCACGTCGACGTCTCCGACGAGCACAGCGTGACGACGGCGTTCGCCGAAGCGGTGAAACGTCTGGGCGGGCTCGACGCGCTGGCGCATCCGGCGGCGATTCAGCGCTCGTCCTCGGCCAGCGATGTCAGCGTGGAGGACTGGGACCTCATGTTCGCCGTCAACGTGCGCGGCACCGTGCTGACCAATCAGGCCGCGCATGGCTACATCAAGGCGGCGGGCGGCGGCGCCATCATCAATTTCGGCTCCATCTCGGGATTGCGGCCCGAACCGTCGGCGGCGGCCTATTCCGCCTCCAAGGGCGCGGTACACTCCTGGACGCGGACGGCGGCAGGCACCTGGGGCGCCGACAACATCCGGGTCAACGCCATCCTGCCGGCGATCGCGACCCCCATGTTCGAGGAAGCCGCGGCCCGCGCCACGGAAGACCAGAAGGCCGCCGGCTATTGGCTGAATGTGAGCACCATCGCCATGGGGCAGCAATATGGCGACCCGGACCGTGATCTGGGACCGGTGATGGTCTTCCTGGCCTCGGATGCCTCGCGCTTCATCACCGGTCAGCTGATTCCGGTCGATGGCGGCCAGACCAACGTCCGCTGATCCCGATCCTCGCGGTGCGTCCCTCTGGAATTTGATCCCGCGCAACCCATTATCAGAACCATGGGAATACGGTGCGCGTTGACGGAGATGGGACGAGCGGAAACGGGAGAGTGCGCATGACGGGTGATTGCCAGGGATATTCTCCGCCGCCCGTCATTGCGTATCTCGACAAGGCCGGCGCCGTTCTCGACTCCATTCCGGCCGAACTCGATGATCGGGACGTTCTCATCGGTCTATACCGGGCGATGGTGCTGACGCGGACCTTCGACCAGAAGGCGGTCTCGCTGCAGCGCACCGGGCGTCTCGGCACCTATGCGTCGTCGCTGGGCCAGGAAGCGGTTTCGGTCGGTCTCGGCGCGGCGATGCAGGCCTCGGACGTGCTGTTGCCCGCGTTCCGGGACCATGGGGCGATGCTGTGGCGCGGCGTCACCATGGTCGAGATCCTGCAATACTGGAGTGGCGACGAGCGCGGCAGCGACTTCAAGGGGCCGCGCGAGGATTTTCCCGTCGCCATTCCCGTCGCCAGCCAGACCACCCACGCCGTCGGCGTCGCCATGGCGTTCCAGTTGCGCGGCGAGGCGCGGGCGGCGGTGTGCGTGCTGGGCGACGGCGCGACCTCGAAGGGCGATTTCTACGAGGCGATCAATGCCTGCGGCGTCTGGAAGCTGCCGGCCGTCTTCGTCATCAACAACAATCAATGGGCCATCTCCGAGCCGGTCAGCATGCAGACGGCGGCGCCGACGTTGGCCCAGAAGGCGGTCGCCGCCGGCATCGACGGCATCAGGGTGGACGGCAACGACGTGATCGCCGTCCGGCATGTGATGGAGCGCGCGCTGGAGCAGGCCCGGCAGGGACGCCCGCAGGTGATCGAGGCGCTGACCTACCGGCTGGGCGATCACACCACCGCTGACGACGCACGCCGCTATCGCGACGACGCCGAGGTCAGCACCCGCTGGCAGGAGGAGCCGGTTCTGCGTCTGCGCCACTATCTGGTCGGCCGCCAGTGGTGGGCCAAGACGGACGAGGAAGCGCTGATCCGCGAAGTACGCGCGCAGGTGGACGAGGCCGCCGAGGCCTATCTCGCCCTGCCGCCGCAGCCCGCGACCGACATGTTCGATTACCTCTACGCGGCGCTGCCGCCCTCGCTCGCCGGACAGCGCGCGCTGCTGGAGGACGCCCATGGCTGAGATCACCCTGGTCGAGGCGGTGGCGCTCGCGCAGGCCCGCGCCATGCGGGACGATCCCTCGGTACTGGCCCTGGGCGAGGACGTGGGCAAGGATGGCGGCGTGTTCCGGGCCACCGATGGCCTGCTGGCGGAGTTCGGTCCCGCGCGCGTGCGCGATACGCCGTTGGCGGAGGGGCTGATCGCGGGCATGGCGGTGGGGCTGGCGGCGCAGGGGTTCCGGCCCGTCGCCGAGATTCAGTTCATGGGGTTCGTCTATCCGGCCGTCGACCAGATCGTGAACCATGCCTCCCGGCTTAGGAACCGGACGCGGGGGCGGCTGACCTGTCCCATGGTGCTGCGCATGCCGACCGGCGCGGGCATCAAGGCGCCGGAGCATCATTCGGAAAGCATGGAGGCCATGTTCGCGCACATGCCGGGCCTGCGGGTGGTGATCCCGTCCTCGCCGGCGCGCGCCTATGGCCTGCTGCTCGCGGCGATCCGCGATCCCGACCCGGTCATCTTCCTCGAGCCCACGCGACTCTACCGGGCGGTGAAGGAGGAGGTCGCCGACAATGGCGAGGCGGCGGCGCTGGACCAGTGCTTCACCCTGCGCGGCGGATCGGACCTGACCTTCGTGACCTGGGGCGCGATGACGCGAGAGACGCTCGCGGCCGCCGAGGCGCTCGCCGGGGACGGCATCGAGGCCGAGGTGATCGATGTCGCCACGCTAAAGCCCTTGGACGAGGCGAGCATCCTCGAGTCCGTCGCGCGCACCGGACGCTGCGTCATCGTCCACGAGGCGGCGCTGACCGGCGGGTTCGGCGGCGAGATCGCCGCGCTGATCGGCGAGAAGGCGCTGCTGTCGCTGGCCGCGCCGGTGCGCCGTGTGGCCGGTTTCGATACGGTCGTGCCGTTGCCGCGCATGGAGGATCTCTATCTGCCCAGCGTCGAGCGTATCCTGGCGGTGGCGCGCGAGACGGTGAGGTTCCAATGAGCCTGTTCAAGCTCCCCGATCTGGGCGAAGGGCTGCAGGAGGCGGAGATCGTCACCTGGCATGTGGGCGAGGGCGATCATGTGGTCGCCGACCAGCCGCTGGTGTCGGTGGAAACCGAGAAGGCGGTCGTCGAAGTGCCGTCGCCCTGGTCGGGCCGGGTGGCGCGCCTGCTGGCGGCAAGCGGTGACACGGTCGCCGTCGGCGCCGATCTGGTCGAGATCGAACGCGAGGCGGGCGCGGATACGGGAACGGTGGTCGGCCAGGTATCCGCCGCGCCCGCGCCACAGGCCGCGCCGGCGAGAACCGAGGCGCCGGTCGCTTCGGCCTCGGGGATCAAGGCGCTGCCCGCCGTGCGCGCGCTGGCCCGCGACCTGGGCGTCGATCTGGCGTCGGTCGTGCCGACCGGCGCGGAGGGGCACGTCACCCGCGCCGATGTGGAGGCCGCGGCAGGCGGGAGCGCGCCGACAGGCGCCGGTCCGGACTGGCGGCCGGTGCGCGGCGTGCGCCGGGCGATGGCCCGGAACATGGCGGCGTCGGGGCGCGCGGTCGTGCCCGCGACGCTGATGGACGAGGCGGACATCGAATGCTGGGCCGACGACGCGGACATCATGATGCGGCTCGTGCGCGCCATGGCGGCGGGCGTGGCGGCCTCGCCCGGTCTCAACGCCTGGTTCGACGGCGCGGGCGAGCGGCTCGCCGTGCACGACAAGATCCATCTGGGCATCGCCGTCGATACGGAGGACGGCCTGTTCGTGCCGGTGCTCAACGATATCGCGGGACGCTCGGGCGACGATCTGAAGGCCGGGCTGGAGGCGCTCAAGGCGGCCGTGCGCTCGCGCCAGATCCCGCTCGAGCATCTGCGCGGCCAGACCATCACCCTGTCCAATTTCGGAACGCTGGGCGGCCGGCATGCCCATCTGGTCATCGTCCCGCCGCAGGTGGCGATCGTCGGCAGCGGCCGGGTCGTGCACAAGGTGGTGCCCGCCGGTTACGCGCCGGCGGTGCACAGAATCCTGCCGCTGTCGCTGACGTTCGATCACCGTGTCGTCACCGGGGGCGAGGCCGCGCGCTTCATGCGCGGCGCCATCGAGGACTTGGAGAAGGAGGGCTGACAGGCGCATGATGAGACCGCCGACTTTCGGTCACAAGCAAAGCGGCGCGGGGAGGTGGATAAAGTTTTTTCAAGGTTGGCATGAAGGAGAGACGCATCATGGAAACACCGCTGGAGATCGCCTTTGAAGGCCTGGAGCCTTCCGAAACCGTGGCGGCCCGTATCCGACAGGAGGCGGCCAAGCTGGAGCACTTCTACCATCGCATCACATCGTGCCGCGTCGTCGTCGACAAACCCCATCAGCATCACGAGGGCAACGCCTTCAACGTCCGCATCCACGTGACCCTGCCCGGCGACAAGGATGTCGTCGTCAGCCGCGAGCCCGGCAACCGCAAGGCGCATACGGACGTCTACCTCGCCATCCATGACGCGTTCGCGGCGGCCAAGCGCCAGTTGCAGGACGCCATGCGCCGGCGCAAGAGCCGCATCAAGCACCACGAACCGGCGCCTCCCGGCATCATCGCCAAGCTGTATCCTTATGAAGGTTACGGCTACATCGCCGTGCCCGGCGGACGCGACCTGTATTTCGACCGGGCGAGCGTCTCCGACGACGCCTTCGACTCGCTGGAGGCCGGGCAGGCCGTCATGTTCGTCGAGGGTCAGGGCGAGAAGGGTGCCCTCGCGGTCTCCGTCCGCCCGCTCGCGCGCCAGCGACTCCACTGATCCAGGCGCGGCCTTTTCCCATGGCCAACGGGCGGCGAAGCCACTAGCCTGCCGCCCGATTGACCATGATGGCAGGAGAGGGCAATGGCGCTGAAGCAACGCATCGCGGTGACGCTTCCGGGCGGACCGAAGATACAGGATACGGTGGACCGTGTCCTCTGGGCCGAAGCCAACGGCTACGACGATGGCTGGTTCGGCGATGGCGGCGCGCCTGACGCGCTGACGACGCTGGCGGCGATCGCGCATCATACCACCCGTCTTCGGCTCGGCGTCGCGGTCACGCCGGTCTTCACCCGGACGCCCGCGGTGCTGGCGGCGACGGCCAACGCCATCGGGCAGGTGCTGCCCGGCCGTTTCGTCATGGGGCTCGGCGCGTCGAGCCAGAACATGATGGATGGCTGGCACGGCGTGCCGCTGCAGAAGCCGGTCACGCGGGTCAAGGAAACGGCGATCATGGTGAAGTCCATGCTGGCCGGCGAGAAGTCCAATTTCGACCTCGAGACGCTGCGCAGCCATGGATACAGCCAGCCGAAGCTCGATGTGCCGGTTCCCGTCTACATGGCGGCGCTGCGCTCGGGAATGATCGAGACGGCGGCCGAGGTGAGCGACGGGGTGATCTTCAATCTGTGGCCCAAGCGCGCTCTGCCGAAGATGATCGAGCATGTGAAGATCGGCGCCCGCAACGGCGGCAAGGATCCCGAGACGGTCGAGGTGGTGAACCGGCACATGGTGCTGGTGACCGACGACAAGGCCATGGCCCGCGACCGTTTCCGCGCCGCCTTCGCGCCCTATTACGCGACGCCGGTGTACAACAATTTCCTCGCCTGGGCCGGTTATGAAGACGCTGCCGCCGTCATCCGCGAGGGATGGGCGCAGAAGGACCGGGGCAAGACCACCGGCGCGATCTCGGACGAGATGGTCGACGAGATCGCCATAATCGGCTCGGAAGAGGAATGCCGCGAGCGTCTGCAATGGTGCGCCGAGACCGGCATCCATACCCATATCATCGCGCCGCTCGCCGGTTCGTCGGACGAGGAGAGCGCGCGGACCTTCGCCGCCTTCACGCCGGACAAGCTGAAGCTTTAGGAAACTGCCGGAACTTGTCGGCGGCAATACCGTTCGCGCAGGCATGACCGGGGACCGGACCAGCATGAAGGCAGTACTGCTTTCCATCACACCGCTCCTGCTGGCGGTGTTTCTGCTGGCGCTCGGTTCGGGTCTTCTGGGAACCTTGCTCAGCGTGCGCCTCGCCGTGGCGGCGGTCGATCCGATGACCGCCGGCGCCGTGATGTCGGCCTATTTCGTCGGCCTGTTCGCCGGGTCGATGATCATGCAGCGCTGGATCGTGTCGGTGGGCTATATCCGCACCTACGCGGCGTTCTCGGCGATTCTCTCGGCCGCCCTGCTGCTGCATCCGTTCGGGCTCGACCCGTTGGTCTGGTCGGCCCTGCGGCTCGTCGAGGGGTTCTGCATGGCCGGGCTGCTGCTGTGCGTCGAGAGCTGGCTCAACGTACGCTCGACACGGGAGAGCCGGGGCCAGATCCTCGCGCTCTATATGGTCGTTTTCTATGCCGCCAATGGCCTCGGGCAGCTGTTCCTGGCGCTCGACGACAGCGGCTTCGGCCTGTTCGTGATCGCGTCCATGATCGTCTCGGTCGCCGCCGTTCCGGTCGCGCTGACGCGGGTCGAAGCGCCGGCCACGGCCGCCTCCGGCAATTTCGGCATCCGGAAGCTCTACGATGTGTCCCCGACCGGGATCGTCGGCAGCCTGATGTCGGGTGTCGTGGTCGGCGCGTTCTATGCGCTAGGGCCGTTCTTTGCGATCGCGGTCGGCTTTTCCCCGACTCAGGCCGCCGGTTTCATGAGCGCCGCCATCTTTGGTGGGCTGGTGGCCCAGTGGCCGATCGGCCGGCTGTCCGACAAGTTCGACCGCAGACGGGTTATCATCTTCGTCAATCTGGCCACGGCGGCCGTCGCCGTGCCCATGGCCGTGCTCGGACCAGCCCACTACGTGTTGCTGCTGGTGCTGGTCGGCGCGTTTGGGGGTCTGGCGTTCACGCTCTATCCCCTCAGCGTGGCCAATGCCAATGACAATGTCGATCCGGCCGACGTGGTCGCGACGGGCCGAGGGCTTCTGGTCGCCTACAGCGTCGGCGCGTTTCTCGGGCCGCTGATATCGGCCGTCGCCATGTACAGCGTCGCACCGGGCGCCCTGTTTCTGTTCATGGCCGGAATCTGCGCCACGACATCGATCTATGTCTGGTGGCGAATCACCCGCAAGGCGCCTGTGCCCGACGACCAGCGCGTGCCCTATCAGATGCTGCCGCGCATGACGCCCGAGGCGATGGAAATGGACCCGCGCGCGGGTTGACGCCCACGGGTTGGATCAAGGCACAAGGCAAGTCGCGCGTCGGTTGTGCCATATCTGCCACACTACGCGCGGTGGTGGCGCTTAATTTCAATCATGGCGAAATCCAGTTGGAATTCTGTCCGCGAATCGGTATTTTAATTTCAAATTTGAAACGAAATTCCGTTCGGAAAGAGAGTTCATGCGCCCGTTCATCATCTCCAGTCGGGTCGTTCAGGCAGTCGCGGTCGCCGCCGCGATGCTCGTTTCTCTGCCGGCGTCGGCGGCCTACTTCCAGACGGATTTCGAAAGCGGCCTACCCAGCGAGATTACCGGCGCTGGCGTGATCGAGGGAACCCAAGGCTATAGCGCTTACGGGTTCGGCAACAATTTCCTGCGCAACACCACCGCGCCGGGGCAGCCGATCACGCTGACCCTGACCAACCTGCCCGCGCATACCAGCTTCAACCTGGATTTCCTTCTCGCCATCATCGACTCGTGGGACGGCAACGGCGACGGCGTCAATACGGTCGCGCCGGATTACCTGAACATTACCGTGGATGGCACGCCGATCTTCTCGCAGACCTTCGAGAACTCCTCGGCCGGCGGTTTCGGCACCGTCCAGTCCTATGTTCCGCCGTCGGGCGTCACGCTCGCGCGCTACGAGGATCTGGGCTTCACCACGGGGAATTACTGGGTCGACTCGGCCTATGACATGGGCCTCGATTCGCTGTTCGACAACATCGCGCACACCGCCTCGACCCTGACCATCCAGTTCTTCGCCAATGGCAGCGGCTGGCAGGGCGGCGCGAATGACGAGAGCTTCGCGCTCGATAATATCGCGATCACGCTGAACGGCCTTGCGACCGAGGTGCCCGAGCCGGCCGCCGCGGCGCTGTTCATGGGAATGGCCATGCTCGCCATGGGACAATATCGACGCCGCCGACGCATCAGCTAAGGCGGTAGATGGGGGCGCGGGGCCGGGCCCGCCTTAAACAATCCGGAAAAAAGGGGCGCCTCGCGGCGCCCCTTTCTTTATGGCCCTGCACCCTCGCAGGGGGCTAGGAAACGGCGCGGATCTCGGGTTCCGCAATGTCCGGCGAGCCGGCGGACAGCAGGGTGTCGAAATAGTCGATGGTGCGCTTCAACCCCTCGGCCAGCGGGACACCCGGCGTCCAGCCAAGGGTGGACTGGGCGCGGCTGATATCGGGCCGGCGTTGGCGGGGATCGTCCTCGGGCAGTGGCTGGAAGACCAGCCTGGAGCGCGATCCGGTCAGCGCCAGCACCAGATCGGCCAGCTCCAGCATGGTATTCTCGACGGGATTACCCAGATTGATCGGCCCGGTCACGCCGTCCGGCGTTTCCGCGAGACTCACCAGCCCCTCCACGAGGTCATCGACATAGCAGAACGACCGGGTTTGCCGGCCGTCGCCGAACACGGTCAGGTCTTCACCGCGCAGCGCCTGGACCACGAAGGTCGAGACGACGCGGCCGTCATTGATCTGCATGCGCGGACCGTAAGTGTTGAAGATGCGGGCAACCTTGATGTCGAGGCCGTATTGCCGCCGGTAGTCGAAGAACAGGGTTTCCGCGCAGCGCTTGCCCTCGTCATAGCATGCGCGCGGTCCGAGAGGATTGACGTTGCCCCAGTAATCCTCGGTCTGCGGATGAACCTGGGCGTCACCATAGACTTCGCTGGTCGATGCCTGGAGGATCGTGCACTTCAGCCGCTTGGCAAGCCCGAGCATGTTGATGGCCCCGTGCACCGACGTCTTGGTCGTGGCGACGGGATCACGCTGGTACTGCACCGGGGAAGCCGGACAGGCCAGGTTGAAGATGCGGTCCACTTCGATATACAGCGGAAACGTGACGTCATGCCGCATGAACTCGAAGCGCGGCTCACCGTGCAGATGGTCGATGTTGCGTTTGCTGCCGGTCAGAAGGTTATCGACGCAGACCACGTCGTGGCCCTTGCCGATCAGTCGGTCGATCAGGTGCGACCCCACGAAACCGGCGCCGCCGGTCACCAGAATCCGCTCCCTGCCCAGATCCACGCCCATTGATATCCCCCAAAGCCCCAGACACCGCGCCCCGGGGACCGCGGCATCCTGAATGTGATGCGTTAGAAATCGTCCGGACCGGCACGGAATATGGTGACGCCGAACGGTGGCCCTCGTGTCCGCCAGCTGACAAAGGTCTGGCTGGGACCGCATGCCGTGATCGCTACGCCATGCCCGGCAAGTCTACCGGTTTCCTTCTCCCGCGTCATCTCGCCCGTGAGTCCGAGCGGGCTTGCATGGGGTGCTTCCCGGTGTCACCTCCGGGGCCAGGGGCGCGTGATTGCGCTAACCAGCGCAAGGAGGCGGTGATAGTCTAGGTATTGAGGTACCATTGTTCTTGGGGAAGCAGATGGTGCCGCGTGGACCTTTGAGGGGGGACTTTCATGTTCAGGAAAATGGCTGCCGAGTTTTTCGGCACGTTCTGGCTCGTCTTCGGTGGCTGTGGATCAGCCGTGCTGGCGGCGAGCTTTCTCGATCTCGGCATCGGACTGGCCGGCGTGTCGCTGGCGTTCGGCCTGACGGTCGTGACCATGGCCTATGCGGTGGGACACATTTCCGGCGGGCATTTCAATCCGGCGGTCACCATCGGCCTCTGGGTGGGCGGCCGCTGTCCGACAGGTGATGTCGCGCCCTATATGGTCTCGCAAGTGCTCGGCGCCATCGCGGCCGCCGGGGTGCTTTACGTCATCGCCAGCGGTGCCGCCGGGTTCGACCTCGTCCAAGGCGGTTTCGCCAGCAACGGCTATGCCGAACATTCGCCGGGCGGCTATGGCCTGATCGCCTGCCTCGTGGCGGAGGTGGTGCTGACCGCGGGATTTCTCATGGTCATCATGGGGGTGACGGACACGCGGGCCCCTGCCGGTTTCGCCCCGCTTGCCATCGGCCTGGCGCTGACCCTGATCCACCTGATCAGCATCCCGGTGACCAACACATCGGTCAATCCGGCGCGCAGCACCGGTCAGGCACTTTTCGTAGGCGGCTGGGCGCTGCATCAATTGTGGCTGTTCTGGGTCGCGCCCATCGTGGGCGGGGCGCTGGGCGCGGGTCTCTACCGCGTGCTGTTCGCCAGCAGGTAGGCAGGCGGGCGGCGTTCCGGCCGCCCCTTGTCAGAACTCGACGTCCAGTTCTTCCAGTTCCTCGGGCTCGGCCTTGGCCGAGTCGAGCCATTCGACCATCAGCGGCCAGGCCAGGATGCGCTGGGCGTAGGCGGCGCATGCTTCGTCCAGCTTCACGTCATAGGTCTTGAAGCGCGTGCAGACCGGCGCGTACATGGCGTCGGCCACCGAGAGCTCGCCATAGAGATACGGGCCGCCATGGGTCAGCAGGCACTCGCGCCAGATGGTGACGATGCGCTCGATGTCCGCCTGGGCGCCGGCCCAAACCTTGAACCCGGGATAATGGGCCTTCAGGTTCATCGGCAGCGCCGCGCGGAGATTGGCGAAGCCCGAATGCATTTCGCCGCAGATGGAGCGGCAATGGGCGCGGGCGACGGGATCGGCGGGGAACAGCCCCGCCTCGGGATTGATCTCATGCAGATATTCGGCGATGGCCAGGGTATCCCACACGGAAATGCCCTTGTGGGTCAGCCGCGGAACCTGAAAGGAGGGAGACAGCAGCAGGAGCTCGGCCCGTGTGGACGGATCGTCGGCGGGCAGGATTTCTTCCTTGAACTCCAGACCGCCCATCTTGGCAAGCAGCCAACCTCGCAACGACCACGAGGAGTAGTTCTTGCTGCTGATCGTCAGTGTGGCTTTGCTCATCGCACTGCTCCGGGGCGTCACCGCCCGCCTGTTTTCCGCCGACTGATTCTGAGCGGTTCCGATGTCTTGTGCAAGTGCGAAAAGAAGGCAATCAATTACGGCTAAATATTGAGCGCCATTGCTTAAATTCAAAGCAATCCGAGCTTTGTTCCGGTGTGCAGAAGTCTCTCGCAGCGCAGCAAAAAATACATTAGCCTCGTCGGTGACGGTTCGCTTTTCGCAGGGCGTCCGTAATGATATCTCACCGGATCGGCTTCTCGCCCATGATCTATCTCGCCTACCAGACGTCCAGCGACCTCATGGCGCCGTTCCGTGCCGTGGCCCAGATGGCCAGCGCGGTGCTGAACCATCCGCCGGCGGGTCTGTCGCAGAACATGTTCTTCCGCACCATGGCGGCGTCGTTCGAGATGCTGGGCAGGACCCAGCTGACCCATGGCCGCCCCCCTTACGGAATCGACAGAGTCACGGTCGGCAACCGGGAGGTCGAGGTGGTGGAGGAAGCGGCGTTCAGCACGCCCTTCGGCACGCTGCTGCGCTTCAGGAAGGACGTGGATACGGCGCAACCGAGGGTTCTCGTCGTCGCGCCGCTCTCGGGGCATTTCGCGACGCTGCTGCGCAATACGGTGGAGACCCTGCTGCCGGAGAACGATGTCTACATCACCGACTGGCATAATGCCCGGGACGTACCGCTGTCGGCCGGCACCTTCGGCTTCGATGATTACGTCGACCATGTGATCCGGTTTCTCGAGGAAATGGGCGAAGGGTCCCACGTCATCGCCGTGTGCCAGCCCTGCGTTCAGGTTCTGGTCGCGGCGGCGGTGATGGCGCAGACGAATAATCCGGCCCAGCCGCGCAGCATGACGCTGATGGCCGGCCCGATCGACACGCGGATCAATCCGACGACCGTCAACGACCTGGCCACCACCAAGCCGATCGAGTGGTTCGAGCAGAAACTGATTTCGAAGGTGCCCTACGGCTTCGCCGGCGCCGGCCGCCGGGTCTATCCGGGATTCGTCCAGCTGACCGCGTTCATGAGCATGAACATGGACCGCCACGTGAAGGCCCATGTGGAGCTGTTCGAGAATCTGGTGAAGGGCGATCTGGACAAGGCCGGGGCGACCAAGACCTTCTATGACGAATACTTCGCGGTGCTCGACCTGCCCGCCGAGTTCTATATCGAGACCGTGCAGCGCGTGTTTCAGGAAGCCCTGCTGGCGCGCGGCCTGCTCGAATGGCGCGGGCAGAAGGTGGACCCCTCGGCGATCCGGCGGACGTCGTTGCTGACGGTCGAAGGCGAGCGGGACGATATCTGTGCCGTCGGGCAGACCATGGCGGCGCAGGACCTGTGCAGCGGGCTGCGTCCGTATCGCAAGCGGCACCACATGCAGGCCGGCGTCGGTCATTACGGCGTCTTCAGCGGCAAGCGCTGGCAGAACCAGATTTATCCGCTGGTGCGCAACACCATCCTGTCCTCCGAATAGTCAGAGGACGTCACACTCGTTGTCGGGCGCGACTCTCGTTTTCGGTTGATGTGGCGTGGGCCCGAAATAAGTGGGGCGGCACAGCTAGAAAATTAACTGTGCCGCCCCGCAACCCCAGTACTGGACCCGGCTATGGGCCGATAGCTCTCCGAGTCCTCACCGCAATAGTGCTTGGGCCGGCAAAACAGCGGTTTGGGTACAGGGGCTGACCAAATTCCTTAACTCCTGATACAGACCCCGCCGGTGTTCGCACCTGCCGGTAACCGGCGCTCAAGCGCCTGGCGTATCCTCGGTATCTTCCTGACGCGGGAGGTCCGTTGGCATCGCCCCTACCAGCAAGACGCGCTCTTGACGCGGTCTATACCCAATCCAAACATGCCGCGATTCCCCCGGTATCGCAAGAGGAGACACGTTCGCCGATGTCAAAAAAGGGCAAAGATAGGGCCGGGCGATGTCGACGAGGGTGCTTTTGCCAGGCGAAAGCGGCGGGCTGTCATGCGCAGCCTGACAATTCCGACAGGTTTCTTGTTCCTAATGACCAGCCATGATCTGCGGGATGTCTTGGCCCGACTGATTCGCCAACGGCGACGGAGAGCCGAAGCCTTGCCGCAGGCCGTCAGTCGCGAAGCATCACGCTGGCGGTAAGCAAATTGTCGTCGAGTGTTTCGTCATCAAGCGACTGGGCCAAAGGCACAGCCCAGAACCCCAGCATGAAGCCGGCCAGCAAGATGAGACCGATCGATTTGAATGGCATCCGTGACCCCCTAGCCCGCGAATAGCCTGTCTTGGCACGAAGCCCATGCTGGCCCGAAGCCCTTGCCCGGATCAACACAAAATAATCGCTTTCGAGGCCGGGCCGTCCGACATCCACTAAGATAAAGGGTGCAAAGAGGAAATCTGCCTGAATGACGGCCTGGGCGATGTCCGGGCGGCGCGGTCCTGACGCGCGCGCCTCGGACGGACGCGAATCGCCGGGACTCAGTCGCCGTGCGGCCGCCGGTTCCTTTCGACGGGAAACAGATTGTCATAGGCGGCATCGCGCTTTTCCCGGAATGCCGTCACGCCCTCGCGCAGGTCGCGCCCGCCGGGGAGGGTCGCGGCTGTCCAGATCGCCACGTAGTTGAGGCTGTCCGCCACGCTGTGGTCGCGGGCATAGTTCATCAGTTCCTTGGAGCCGTGGACGGCCAGCGGCGACTTGGCGGCGATGCCGCGCGCGATCTCCATCACGGCCGCGAGCAGCTCTTCCTGGGTGTCGAAGACGTTGTTGACGTAACCGACCTGCCGCGCTTCCTCGCCATACATGCGCCGACCCGTGAAGGCGAGCTCGCGGGCGATTCCGGCCGGAATCAGACGGGGCAGCCGCTGCAACGTCCCCAGATCAGGCGCCATGCCGATGTTCACTTCCTGGACGACGAAGAACGCGTCCCTGGTGCAATAGCGCATGTCGGCGCACACGGTCATGTCGAGACCGCCGCCGACGCAAGCCCCCTGGATGGCCGCGAGTACCGGATAGCGGCATTTCTCCAGGCGGCCGATGCGGTCGTGCAGGTCCAGCAGGTGGCGGCGGAAGGCCTCGCGCTTGCGTCCCTCGTCTTGGGTGCTCGGCGCGTTCAGGCTTTTGAAGGAGTTCAGGTCCAGCCCGGCGCAGAAGTGCTTTCCGGTCGACGAGAGCACGACGACGCGCACATCGTCCCGGGCCTCGATCTCGTCGAAGACGGCGGGAAATTCCACCCAGAAATCCGGGTTCAGGCTGTTGAATTCGTCCGGCCTGTTCAGGATCACGTGCGCGATCTGATCGGCGACTTCCAGTTTGACGGCCTTGCCTGTCATGGGGCGTTCCTCCAAGGGAAGGGCCGGCGCTTGGCGCCGGCCCCTGACGTTTCCGCGGTGGTTTATTCGGCGGCCTGACGGGCCGTGCGGCCGTAGAAGCTTTCGCCTTTCGCCGCCATGTCGCGCAGCAGTTTCGGCGGTGCGAAGCGGGCGCCATATTGCTGCGCCAGCCGGTCGCATTCGCGCACGAAGGCGTCGGCGCCGACGCTGTCGATCAGGCTGAACGGGCCGCCGGTAAAGGGCGCGAAACCCCAGCCGAAGATGGCGCCGATGTCGCCATCGACGGGATCGGTCAGCACGCCCTCCTCAAGACAGCGGGCGGCCTCGACGGCCTGGCGATACAGGAAGCGCTTCCTGACTTCCTCGACCGGCGGTTGCTCGGCGGCGGACGGCCAGTTCTCGGTGAGGCCCGGCCAGAGGTATTTCTTGCCGCCTTCGGGATATTCGTAATAGCCCTTGCCGGCCTTCTTGCCGAGGCGACCCAGTTCCATGAGCTTGTCGACAATGTGATCGCCAGGGGCGGGCTTGTAGGCGTCGCCCAGATCCTTCTTCGTCTGCTCGCGGACCTTGTAGCCCAGTTCGATGGACACGGCGTCGCCCACGTCCAGCGGGCCGACCGGCATGCCGGCCTGCTTGCCGCCATTCTCGATCAGCGCCGGGACGATGCCATCGGCCAGCATGGCGAGGCCTTCGGCTACATAGGTGCCGAAGCAGCGCGAGGTGTAGAAGCCCCGGCTGTCATTGACCACGATCGGCGTCTTGCGGATCTGGCCGACATAGTCCATGGCGCGGGCCAGCGTCTCCTGCGAGGTGTCCTTGCCCATGATGATCTCGACCAGCGGCATGCGGTCGACGGGCGAGAAGAAATGCAGCCCGATGAAGTCCTGGGGACGCGAGAAGCTTTTCGCCAGGCCCGAGATCGGCAGGGTCGAGGTGTTGGACGCGAAGACGGGCAGGGCGGGTATGGCGGCCTCGGTCTTGCGGGTGACGTCGTCCTTGATCTCGCGGTTCTCGAAGACCGCCTCGATGACGAGGTCGCACGCCTTCAGATCGTCATAGGCGGTGGTCGGCACGATCCGGTCGAGCAGCGCCTGTCCCTTCTCGGCGGTGACCTTGCCGCGCTGGACGCCCTTGTCGACCAGACCCTGCGAATAGGCCTTGCCCTTCTCGGCGGCGTCCATGGTGGTGTCGAGCAGGATCACCTTCATCCCGGCCTGAGCCGAGACATAGGCGATGCCGGCGCCCATCATGCCGGCGCCGAGCACGCCGAGTGTTTTCACCTGGAACTTGTCGACGCCCTGCGGCCGGCGGGCCAGCTTGTCGGCGGCCTGCTTGTTCATGAACAGCGAGCGGATCATGGCCTTTGAGGTCGGATCCAGCATGAGCTGGGCGAAATAGCGGCTCTCGATGCGCAGGCCGGCGTCGATGGGAACCTGATGGCCTTCATAGACCGCAGACAGGATGGCGCGGGGCGCGGGATAATTGCCCAGCGTTTCCTTCTGCACCATGGCGGTGGCGGCGGTGAAGGTCTGCACGATGCCCGGATTGTAGGCGCCTTCGCCGCCGGGAACCTTGAAGCCCTTCTTGTCCCAGGGCTGGACCGGATCGCCCTTTTCCCTGATCCATGCCTTGGCGCGGGCGACCACCTCGGCGACAGGCGCCAATTCGTTGACCACGCCCAGCTTCAGCGCCTGCTGCGGCGTCATGGAATCGCCCTTGATCATGTATTGCAGGGCGTTCTGGACGCCGATCAGGCGCGGCAGTCGCTGGGTGCCGCCGCCGCCTGGCAACAGGCCGACCTTCACTTCCGGCAGGGACAGCTGGATCTTCGGGTCGTCGGCGCAGACGCGGTAGTGACAGGCGAGGGTGATCTCCAGCCCGCCGCCCATGGCGAGGCCGTTGATCGCCGCCGCGAAGGGCTTGCCGCAGGTTTCCTGGCGGCGGCGCTGGCCGTTGCGCACGAACGCGGTATCGAACATGCCCGAGGCGTCGCTGCTGCTGCCGGCGAGCGCGCCGAGGGTGCCGAGGTCGGCGCCGGCGAGGAAAGCGGGCTTGCCCGAGGTGATCACGGCGCCCTTGATCGCGGGATCGCTGGCGACCCGTTCCACGAGGGTGTCGAGGTCCTTGCCCATCTGCGGCGTAATGACGTTCATGGAACGGTCGGGCAGGTCGATGGTCAGCAGGGCGATGCCGTCGGCGTCGACTTCGAACTTGATGGTCTCCGTCATGGTCCGGCTCCTCAGACGCGTTCGATGATGGTGGCGGTGCCCATGCCCGCGCCGATGCACAGGGTGATGAGCGCGGTGTTCAGGTCGCGGCGCTCCAGCTCGTCGAGCACGGTGCCGAGGATCATGGCGCCGGTCGCGCCGAGCGGATGGCCCATGGCGATGGCGCCGCCATTGACGTTGATCTTGTCATGGGGGATGTCGAGCACCTGCATGAAGCGCAGCACGACCGAGGCGAAGGCCTCGTTCAACTCCCACAGATCGATGTCTTCCTTGTTCATGCCGGCGCGCTTGAGCGCCTTTTCGGCGGAGAAGGAAGGACCCGTCAGCATGATGGTGGGCTCCGAGCCGACATCGGCGAAGGCGCGGATGCGGGCGCGCGGCTTCATGCCGGTGGAGGCCGCGATGCCGCCATTGCCGATCAGCACGGCGGCCGAGCCGTCGACGATGCCCGAGCTGTTGCCGCCATGATGGACATGGATGATCTTCTCCACCTCCGGATAGCGCAGCTGGGCCACGGCATCGAAGCCGAGCTCGCCCATATCGACGAAGGACGGCTTCAGCGAGGCCAGCGACTGCATGCTGGTGTCGGGCCGCATGTGCTCGTCGCGGTCCAGCAGGACGGCGCCGAGCTGGTCTTTCACCGGCATGATCGAGCGGGCGAAATAGCCGTTCTCCCAGGCGCGGGCCGCGCGCTTCTGGCTTTCCACCGCGTAGGCATCCACGTCGTCGCGGCTGAAGCCGTATTTGGTGGCGATCAGGTCGGCGCCGATTCCCTGCGGCGCGAAGTGCACCTTGGCGGCGACGGCCGGGTCCATGCTCCAGGCACCGCCCGACGAGCCCATGGGCACGCGCGACATGCATTCGGTGCCGCCGCCCAGGACCAGATCGGACTGGCCCGACATCACCTTCGCCGCGGCGAAATTGGTGGCGACGAGGCCCGAGGCGCAGAAGCGGTTGAGCTGGACGCCGGCGACGTCCTCGGAATAGTCGGCGTTGAGCGCGGCGACACGGGGGAGCACGGCGCCCTGTTCGGCGACCGGATCGACCACGCCCCAGATCACGTCGTCGACCAGCGCGGTGTCCAGATTGTTGCGGTCGCGCACGGCCTGCAGCACCTGGGTGGTCAGCGCGATCGGGGTGATCTCGTGCAGGCTGCCGTCCTTCTTGCCGCGGCCTCGCGGGGTGCGGACGGTGTCATAGATGAATGCGTCTGCCATGGGTCTATCCTCTGGAGATGAATGCGGTCAGAAGGCGTCGGCGGGGATCGCCATCAGGGAGTCGCTGCCAGCCTCGATCTTCTTCAGCAGGCTGCCGGTGTCGGGCAGCATGCGCTCGAAGAAGAAGCGGGCGGTCGCCAGCTTGTGTTCATAGAAGGCGGGGTTGTCGGCGCCGCTGGCGAGCCGGGCCTGCGCGGCCCTGGCCATGAGGCCCCAGACATGGCCCATGACGACCAGCGCCATCAGCCGCAGATAGTCGGCGGCGGCGGCACCGGCGTTATCCGGCTTGGTCATGCCGTTCTGCATCAGCCACATGGTGGCTTGCTGCTGGCGGCCCAGCGCCTTTTCGAGTTCGGCGGCCATCGGGCCGAGCACCGCGTCGGACTTGTTCGCGGCGACGAACTGGCCGACCTCGGCGAAGAATGCCTGGATGGCGCGGCCGCCATTCATGGCGAGCTTGCGGCCGACCAGATCCATGGCCTGGATGCCGTTGGTGCCCTCGTAGATGGGGGCGATGCGGCTGTCGCGCAGGAACTGCTCGACGCCATTGTCCTGGATGAAGCCGTGTCCGCCCCAAATCTGCACCGCCAGGCTGGCCACTTCAACGCCCATGTCGGTCATGTAGGCCTTGATGACCGGGGTCATGAGCGCGACGAAATCATCGGCCTTCTGGCGCACCTTTTCGTCGGGGTGGCGGTGCAGCAGATCGACCTGCAGGCCGGTGATCGCCGCCAGCGCGCGGGCGCCCTCGGTGAAGGCGCGGCCGGTCATCAGCATGCGGCGCACGTCCGGGTGGACGATGATCGGATCGGCCGGGCCATCGGCGTTCTTGGCGCCGCTGATGGCGCGGCCCTGCAGGCGGTCGCGGGCATAGGAGACGGCGTTCTGGTGGGCGACCTCGGCGATGCCCAGGCCCTGGATGCCGACCCACAGCCGCGCCTCGTTCATCATGGTGAACATGGCGGGCATGCCCTTGTTCACTTCGCCGACGAGCCAGCCGGTGGCGTCGTCATAGTTCATGACGCAGGTGGCGTTGGAATGGATGCCCATCTTGTGTTCGATGGAGCCGCACATCACGCCGTTGCGGGCGCCGAGCGAGCCGTCCTCGTTGACCAGGAACTTGGGCACCAGGAACAGGCTGATGCCCTTGGTGCCGGCCGGTCCGCCCGGGATCTTGGCCAGCACCAGATGGATGATGTTCTCGCTCAGATCGTGCTCGCCGGCCGAGATGAAGATCTTGGTGCCGCTGATCCGGTAGCTGCCGTCGGCCCGCGGTTCGGCGCGGGTGCGGATCATTCCCAGATCGGTGCCGCAATGGGGCTCGGTCAGGTTCATGGTGCCGCTCCATTTACCGGACACCATGTTGTGCAGATATTTCTGCTTCAGTGCGTCGGACGCGTGCGCGTCGATCGCCTCGACCGCGCTCTTGGTCAGGCCGGGATACATGGTAAAGCCCCAATTGGCGGCGATCATCATCTCCGACACCATGATGGCCAGCGTCTGCGGCAGGCCCTGTCCGCCATATTCCGGCTTGGCGGTCAGGCTTCCCCAGCCGCTTTCCACGTAGAGGTCATAGGCTTCCTTGAAGCCTTTCGGCGTCGTCACCACGCCATTGTCCCAGTGGCAGCCTTCCTGATCGCCGCTCTGGTTGATCGGGTGCAGTACCTCGGACGCGACCTTGCCGGCTTCTTCCAGAATGGCGTCGACCAGATCGGGCGTCACTTCCTCGAAGCCGGGGAGGTTGGCGTACCTGTCGAGGCCGAGCACATCGTTGAGCACGAATTTGAAATCGGCGATCGGGGCGGTGTAGGTGGTCATTTGGTGACGCTCCTCAGCTTGTCGTTGTGCCTGCGCCGGAGTTCGTCCAGCGGCATGCCGGCCTTCCATTCCTCCAGAAGGCGGCAGAAATTCCTCAGTTCGTCGATGGTGGCGTCGAGATCGTCGCGCTGGGCTTCCAGCGCGGCCAGCCGCTCGCGGCATTTCTCCAGGGTCACAACCCGCTGGGTCTCGCGCTCGTCGCCCAAATCGTAGAGGTCGAGCATCTCGGTGATCTCGGCGAGCGAAAAGCCGACGCGCCGGCCGCGCAGGATCCAGGCGAGACGGGCGCGATCGCGGGCCTCGTAGACGCGATTCTGTCCGTCGCGCTGCGGCGTCAGCAGGTTCTGGTCCTCGTAGAAGCGGATCGTCCGGGGCGTGACCCCGAATTCCTTGGCGAGTTCCGATATGGTCCAGGTCTGCGACACGAAGAGGTTCCCGTTTCGATTCGGTCGGTGCTGACTGTTATAGTTTACCTTTACGTAAACGTCAACTTTTGAGTCCCGCTTTCGTCCGAGGCGCGGCGCTGACATGATGCGCGACGGACCCGACACCGCCAGGCACCGCATGACCCGCTGTTCGCTCGCCATATTCGCTCACAATGAAGAGCGCGGCATCCTGACATGCCTTGAACATGTACCGGCCGGGCCGGGCGGCAACGACATTGCCGTTCACGTCCTCGTCAACGGCTCCACGGACGGAACGGCCGAGAAGGCACGCGCCTTCGCCGCGGGCCGCCCTGGGGTTCACGTCCACGAGATCGCCGAAGGCGGCAAGGCCAATGCCTGGAACCTGTTCGTGCACGAGCTGGCGGGCGAGGCGGATTTTTACGTCTTCCATGACGGCGATTGCTGGATGGCGCCCGAGGCCATCGACCGTCTCGGCGAGGCGCTGTCGGGGCCGCATGCGCCGAACGCCGCCGCCGCCTATCCGGCGACCGGCCGCAGCGCGGCGGCGTGGCACGCGAACCGTCATGGCGTCGCCGGCAACCTCTACGCCTTGTCGGGCCGCTTCGTCCGCCGCCTGCGCGACCGGAGCGTGCGCATGCCCAAGGGCTGGATCGGCGATGACGACTTCGTCGATGCGCTGGCCCAGTGGGACGCCGATCCGCCGGGTGAGATGCGGCGCGAGCGGGTGGTGCAATGCGTGGAGGCGGGTTTCGGTTTCGAATCGCTCAACCCGTTGTCGCCGGCGGACCTCGATCTCTACCGCAAGCGGCTGATCGCCTACAGCCTGCGCCGCTTTCAGGACCGCATGCTGTTCGCGGCCATGCGCGAAGACGGGCTGGCGGCGATTCCGCCGGATGTGGCGACGCTGTACCGGCGCGAGTTGGCGCGCTGCCGTTTGCAGTGGCGGGGGTCGGCGACGTTGTTCGACTGGATCGCGCTGCGGCGCATCAGGCGGATCGCGGCGGCGTGATCAGGTCTTGC
Source organism: Iodidimonas sp. SYSU 1G8 (assembly GCF_039655775.1). Lineage (NCBI taxonomy): Bacteria > Pseudomonadati > Pseudomonadota > Alphaproteobacteria > Iodidimonadales > Iodidimonadaceae > Iodidimonas > Iodidimonas sp. SYSU 1G8. The sequence continues at coordinate 855,798 of NZ_JBBYXJ010000002.1, forward strand.
GCAGCCTGAAACGCCAGACGCCGGCGGTCTCGGCGGACTCGATCAGCTGGTGGCCGGTCTGCTCGCAGAAGGCGGGAAATTCCGTCGCCGAGGCCTTGTCTGTGGCGAGCACCTCGAGAAGGTCGCCGGCCATCATGTCGCGCAGGGCTTTCTGCGCCTTCAGCACGGGCATGGGACACAGGAGGCCGGTGGCGTCGATGGTCTTCACGCGCAGGCTTTCCTACGCGCCGACCGGCGGCTCCAGCCGGACATAGGCGCTGCGGTGAAACAGCAGCGGCGGCACGTCGGGACCGGCGCCGGTGCGCAGGACCCGGCACAAGAAGATGACATGGTCGCCCGCTTCGACGCGCTCCTCGACGCGGCAGTCGAATACCGACAGCGCGCCGGGGATCACTGGTGCGCCGGTTTCCCAGACGTCGAAGGGAATATCCCCGAAGCTCTTGTCGCCCTGTTTCGAGAAGCGGTTGGAAAGACCGATCTGCTCTTCGGCCAGCACGTTCACCGTGAAGTTGGCGGCCTCCATGAAGTCCTCGTACTGTTCGGACTGTTTGCCGAGACTGAACAGGATCAGCGGCGGGTCGAGCGACACCGAGGTGAAGGAGTTCATGGTCAGGCCGATGGCCGCGCCCTGCCGGTTGAGGGTGCCCACGACCGTGACGCCGGTCGCGAAACAGGCGAATGCGCGCCGCAGCGCCCTAGGATCGATACCGTCGGTGTCGTGCATGTCTCTCCGCCCGGGATTCTCGTCAACGAGCCATTGATTTCAGAACTCGGCGGCAAGCGCAAGGCTTGCGGCGGTTGCGCACGCGCGGCGGCCTGCGCATATTGCAGCGCAAAGCAGGAGAAGAGCCGATGCCGCTGTCAGAGCCGAAACCCGGGCGCAAGCACCTTCACACCCGCACCATCCGCATGGACGCATTCTATCGCGAGGATGGCCTGTGGGACATCGAGGGCGAGGTGACGGACGTCAAGAACTATGCCTATGCCAGTCCGACGCGCGGCAACGTGGAACCGGGCGACCGGGTGCACGACATGTTCGTGCGCATGACGCTGGATGACCGCTTCACGGTGGTGGAGATCGAGGTGAAGATGGACATCTTTCCGTTCTCCATCTGCAATCAGGTCGAGCCCAATTTCCAGGATCTGGTCGGCCTCAAGGTCGGCTCGGGCTGGATGAAGGCGGTGCGCGAGCGGGTCGGCGGCAAGCATGGCTGCACCCATGTGGTGGAACTGTTCGGCCCCATGGCGACCGTGGCGTTCCAGTCCATTCCCAGCTACACGCGCATCCGCGACGCCGACAAGCCGAAGGATCCCGGCAAGCCGAAGCGCAAGCCCTTTGCCATCGGCGGCTGTTATTCCTGGGCCTATGACAGCCCGGTCACCAAGGAACTGGCGCCCGACTGGTACCGGCCCGACTAAATCAGGCGATCAGCGGCGTCAGGTCGGGCGCGTCGGTCCAGCTGGCGACGCGTGGCAGGCAGACAATCGGGATCGGTCCGGTGAAGCGCGCCATGCTGGCCTGGGTTTCCTGCAGAGGCACGGGGCTGTCCTCGGATTCCGAGATGACGATGCCGCTGACCGTGACGCGGCGGGTGGCGAGCGCGGCCACGGTCGCGATGGTGTGGCTGAGGGTTCCCAGATAGGAACCGCACACCAGAAGCGTGGGTATGCCCAGTTCGGCGATCCAGTCGGCGACCACATGGCCCTCGTTCAAGGGGACGAAAGCGCCGCCCACACCTTCGATCAGGACGTGATCGGCCGCGCGCGGCAGTTCGCAGAAGTCGATCAGTTTCAGGAAATCCACCGACCGTCCCTCCCGGATCGCGGCCATGTCCGGCGACAGCGGCGCCTCGAATCGCCACGGCGACACCCGGGCGATGTTCTCCGGTGTCACGGGGTCGCCCAAGGCGTCAAGGATGCGGGCGGTGTCGCTGTCGGCCAATGTCGCGTCGCTGATGCCGCTGATCAGGGGTTTGAGGGCCCGTACCGACTTCTTCTGGCGGCGAAGCTGACGAATCAGCACTTCGGTCAGCAGGGTCTTGCCGATCCCGGTACCCGTCGCCGTGATGAAGGTCCGGTTCATCCCGCCAGTCCCAACTCCCGCATGGCGGCGACCAAGCCGTCGATGTCCGCTGCCGTGTGCGCCGCCGAGAATGTCACCCGCAACCGGGCCGTGCCCTCCGGAACCGTGGGCGGCCGGATGCCCGTCACCAGAAAACCGCGTTCCTGGAGCGCGGTCGATGCCTCCATCACCCGGCGCGCCTCGCCCAGGATGACTGGGACGATCGGGCTGACAGGGACGGCGAGACCCAAGGCCGCGCAGAAGCGGGCGGCGTTCTCGATGGGCCGGGCGCACATGGCTGGATCGCGCTCGATGATCTCCAGCGCCTTGATCGCGGCGGCCAGCGTGCCGGGGGGCAGTCCGGTCGAATAGACGAAGCTGCGGCCCCGGTTGCGAATCAGGTCGATGACCGGCTGGCTGGCGCACAGATAGCCGCCATACGCGCCAATGGCCTTGGACAAGGTGCCCATCTGCAGGGGAACATCGGACTTCGCGGCGCCGAGAAAGCTGCTGCCGCGGCCGCCACCGACCACGCCGAGGCCATGGGCGTCGTCGGTCATGAGCCAGGCTTCGTATTCACGGGCGAGCGCCGCCAGTTCGTCGATGGGGGCGATGTCGCCATCCATGCTGAAGACGCCGTCGACGGCGATGACGCAGGTGCCGTGCGCGGCGCGGTGCTGGCGCAGGATCTGGCGCGCGTGGTCCACGTCGTTGTGGCGGAAGGTGTGCACCGCCGCGCCGCTGATGCGGCCACCGGCGAACAGGCAGGAGTGATTGAGTTCGTCCTGCATAATGAGGTCACCCTTGCCGGCAAGGCAGGGAATGACACCCAGATTGGTGAGGTAGCCGCTGCCGAAGACCATGCAGTCCTCGGTCTGCTTCCAGCGTGCCAGCGTTGCTTCCAGCGTGTCATAGAGCGGCGTGTTGCCCGAGATGAGGCGCGATCCGCCCGATCCGGTGCCATAGCGGGACGTGGCCTCGCGCGCCGCCTCGATCACCTCCGGGTGATGCGACAGGCTGAGATAGTCGTTGCAGCAGAACGAAACCAGGTCCCGTCCGCCGCGCCTCGCGCCGGTCTCGCTGAAGCGGTCGGTCAGGATCATGCGGCGGCGGAGGCCTTCGGTCTCCAGCCGGTCCAGTTTGGTGCGGGCAAAGTCGTCGAGCGATGTCATGGCGGCTGATGTATCACAGCCGGTCGGCGGGGCCTAGTCGCTGCCGGTGCAGGGCTTTTTCTGCTGGCGGCAGACCGATTCTATCCAGTTCTTGCCTGTGGCGCCCCAGTTCCAGTTGGTGCAGCCGCCCAGCACGGCAAGCACGACGATCATGGCGGCGGCCTTTGGCACGATGGTTGTTATCTTTGTCATGAAGTATCTCCGCGGCAGATTTTGACCCTGTAGCGCAGAAAATAATTATTGTACAACAATAATTTTATGGTAATGTCTCGTCATCACGACAGAGGTGAGTCATGCGAAACACATCCGCCGGATCAGAGGGCGATCCGCATCGAGAGGGTCGGATCAGCCGTATCCGGGTTCTTGCCAAGTGCATGTCGGCTTTGTGCATGGTGACGGCGATGTTGCTCGCCGCCGGCATGCTTGCTTACTGGTTCGCCACGCCCGCCGGTACATTGCTGGCGCAAATGGGTGTGCGGTTCGAGAGGGCCGGCGGCCTGGGCCTGGGTGTGCGGCTGATGGGGTTCGCCGTCTGCTTGATACCACTCGGGGTGTTGATTCACGGGCTCTTCGGCGCCCGCCGCTGTTTCCGGGCCTTTGCCTCCGGCCGCATCTTTTCGCCCGAGGCTGTGAGCGGGCTGAGGACGCTAGCGATCGCGGTGGCTGTCTCGACGATCCTGAAGCCGCTGGCCGGCGCCGCCCTTTCCATGGTTCTCAGCGGCGGTCCGGGCGGCAGGGTGCTCTCGTTCAACGTCGGCTCGGACACTCTTGTGGCGCTGATATTCGCCGGCACGGTCGCTGTCATCGCCTGGGTAATGGCCGAGGCGATCGAGATCGCCGACGAGAATGCACAGTTCGTTTGAGGCAGGCGAGATGACGATCAGGGTCAGGCTCGCCGTCATGTTGGCCGAGCGCAACGTGAAGTCGAAGGACCTCGCCGAATTCGTCGGCATCACCGAGGCGAATCTGTCGCTGCTCAAGCAGGAGAAAGTGAAGGGCGTGCGCTTCGACACGATCGACCGGATATGCCAGTTCCTCAATTGCCAACCCGGCGATCTCCTGCGCTATGAACCCGAAGAGGACGACTAGGCGGGCCATTGCCCATGCGGCATTTGTCACTGGACGGCCAAACTGAGAGACTGACATGTGGCGGCGCGGCTTGACAGAGATGGCGGCTGCGTGGAGGGTAGCCGCGAAATCCGGAGATATGCCGATGACCGACACCGCCATCCGTCACGACTGGACCCTGGACCAGATCAAGGCGCTTTTCGACCTGCCGTTCAGCGACCTGATTTTCCGCGCCCAGACGGTTCACCGGCAGAACTTCGACCCCAACAAGGTCCAGCTCAGCACCCTGCTGTCGATCAAGACCGGTGGCTGCGCCGAGGACTGCTCCTATTGCCCGCAGGCCGCGCGCTACAACACCGGCGTCGATGCCGGCAAGCTGTTGCCGCTAGAAGAGGTCCTGTCCGACGCGCGCCAGGCGCGCGACGCGGGCGCCTCGCGCTATTGCATGGGCGCGGCGTGGCGCTCGCCCAAAGACAAGGATCTGGACAAGGTGATCGAGATGGTGCGCGGCGTGCGCGCCATGGGCCTGGAAACCTGCGTCACTCTGGGCATGCTGAAGGCGGAACAGGCCAAGCGTCTCAAGGATGCCGGGCTCGACTATTACAATCACAACATCGACACCTCGGAAGAGTTCTACGGCGAGATCATCACCACCCGCGAGTATGATGACCGGCTGGAGACGCTGGGCCATGTCCGCGACGCCGGGCTCAATGTCTGCAGCGGCGGCATCGTCGGCATGGGCGAGTCGCGCGAGGACCGCGCCAGCATGCTGCTGACCCTGGCGAACATGCCCAAGCATCCGGAAAGCGTGCCGATCAACATGCTGGTGCAGGTGGAAGGCACGCCGCTGTTCGGGACCGAAAAGCTCGATCATTTCGAGTTCGTGCGCACCATCGCCGTCGCGCGCATCATGATGCCGGAGAGCTTCGTGCGCCTGTCGGCGGGCCGGGAGACCATGGACGACGCGCTGCAGGCGCTCTGCTTCCTGGCCGGCGCCAATTCCATGTTCTATGGCGAGAAGCTGCTGACCACGCCCAATCCCGAGAGCAACCGCGACGCCCGGCTGTTCCAGCGTCTCGGCATCTCGCCGCTGGGCACGGAAGACCTTGCGGCGCGCCACGCGGCGGAATGACCGCAACCTTGCCCCGATTGCCCAACACGGCGCCCGAATGGCAGCGTGACGGGTACCAGAACATCTGGATGCCCTATACCCAGATGCAGACCACGCCGCCGCCGATTCCGGTGACGAAGACCGATGGCGTGCGCATCACGCTGGCCGATGGACGCGAGCTGATCGACGGCACCGCGTCGTGGTGGACGGCGTGCCATGGTTACAATCATCCGCACATCGTCGCCGCCATGCAGAAGCAGGTGGCCGAGATGCCGCATGTCATGTTCGGTGGCCTGGCGCACGAACCGGCCTTCCGGCTGGCGACACGGCTGGCGGCGCTGACGCCGGGCGACCTGAACCGGGTGTTTTTCGCCGAAGGCGGCTCGGTGGCCGTCGAGGTCGCCATGAAGATGGCGCTGCAGTACTTCATCAACAAAGGCGAGCCGGGGCGGACCAAGTTCGTCAGCTTCCTGGGCGGCTATCACGGCGACACCTTCGCGGCCATGTCGGTCTGCGATCCCAATGACGGCATGCACACCCTGTTCAAGGACGCCATGCCCCGCAACTACGCCATGCCCTTGCCCGAGACGGCGGCGGCCATGGCCGAATTCCAGGACTTTCTCCGGGAAAATCGCGGGCATGTCGCGGCGGTGATGATCGAGCCGCTGGTGCAGGGCGCGGGCGGCATGAAGTTCCATGGCGCGGACTTGCTGCAAGGCATTCGCGCCGCCTGCGACGCGTCGGGCGTGCTGCTGATCTTCGACGAGATCTTCACCGGGTTCGGCCGGACGGGCGCGCTGTTCGCCGCCGGCGCGGCCGATGTGCTGCCCGACATCATGTGCGTCGGCAAGGCGCTGACCGGCGGCACGACGCCGCTGTCGGCGGCGATCGCCCGCGAGCATGTGTTCGAGGCGTTCCTGAGCGACGATCCGCAGGCCGCGCTGATGCATGGGCCGACCTTCATGGCCAATCCGCTGGCGTGCGCGGCGGCCAACGCGGCGCTCGACCTGTTCGAGGAGGAGCCGTGGGCTGAGAGCGTGGCGCGGATCGAAGCGCAGATGCGGCGGGAGTTGGAGCCATGCCGGGCGCTGCCCGGCGTGATCGATGTAAGGGTGATGGGCGCCATCGCGGCGATCCAGCTCGATGATCTGAGCGACAAGGAAATCCTGAAGGCCCGTTTCATGGAGGCAGGGGTGTGGCTGCGTCCCTTCGCCGACATCGTCTACCTGACGCCGCCCTTCATCATCGGCGAGGATGATCTTCGCCGGTTGACCTCGGCCATTGTCGCGGTACTCTCGGGGCGGGGCTACTAGGGCGCCGGAAAACCCTTTTCCGTTGCGCCCTCGAACCAATATAAATTGCGCAGTACCGGAAGGCGCCCCGATGGACATTCACGCCGACACTCAGCCCAGTCTCGAGGGGCATCTGCCCGCCGACCTGATCGATCGCGCCAAGGCGGTGGCGGCGGCGCCCGTCAGTCTCGTGACCGGCGTGGATGTCGCGCTGGTGACGGGAGAAGGCGGCGACGCGGCCGGCGTGAACGATTTCGTCATCCGCGCGGCGGACCTGTTCGACCGGCAGATCGGCACACGGCACGGCGCCGCACGGGTCGCGGCGCTGCGGGCGGAGCTGGCCCGCCGCGGCATCGACGGCTTCGTCGTGCCCATGGCGGACGAGTACCAGAACGAATTCGTGCCGCGCCATGCGCAGCGCCTGGCCTGGCTGAGCGGCTTCCTGGGTTCGGCCGGGACCATCATCGTGCTGCGCGACAAGGCGGCGATCTTCGTGGATGGCCGCTACACGCTGCAGGTCCGCGACCAGGTCGATCTGGCGGTGTTCGAGCCGTGCTCCTATCTGGAGGTCACGGCCTGGCTGGTCGAGAATTTGGGCGCCGGCCGGACGCTGGGCTACGATCCCTGGCTGCACACGGAAGCCGGTGTCGAGGCTCTCAAGGACGCCTGCGAGAAGGCGGGCGGGCTTCTGCAGCCGCTGGACAGCAACCCGGTGGACGCTGTGTGGGAGAACCGGCCGCCGCGCCCGCTGGCGCGCATCGTGCCCCATGATCTGCGCTATGCCGGCGAGCCGGCCGCCGAAAAACGGGCCCGCATGGCCACTTCGGTCAGGAACGCGGGCGCCAGCGCGCTGGCGCTCTCGACGACGGATTCCATCGCCTGGCTGCTGAATATCCGGGGCGCGGACGTGTCGCGCACGCCGCTGGCGCTGGCCTACGCGCTGCTGCATGAGGATGCGTCGGTCGATCTGTTCGTCGACGAGCGCAAGGTGGATGGCGCGCTGCGCGGGCATCTCGGCAATCAGGTCCGGGTCGAGCCGGAAGAGGCGCTGGCCGGCGCTCTGGCCGCGCTGGGCGGTGCCGGCAAGACGGTGATGATCGATCCCACATCCGCGCCGGCGTGGTTCGTCGCCCGTCTGACCGAAGGCGGCGCGGGTATCGTGCGCAAGACCAACCCGATCCAGAAGGCCAAGGCGCTCAAGAACCCGGCGGAGCTCAACGGCACGCGGGCCGCGCACAAGCGCGATGGCGCGGCGCTGGCCAAATTCTTCCGCTGGCTGGCCGAGAACGCCCCGAACGGCACGGTCGACGAGCTATCCGCCGTGGACCAGTTGCAGGCGTTCCGGCAGGAAGGCGACCTGTTCCGCGACCTGAGCTTCGATACCATCTCGGGCGCCGGACCGAATGGCGCCATCGTTCATTACCGGTCCAGCGAAGAGACGAACCGTGTACTCGGTAGGGGAGAGCTCTATCTGGTGGATTCCGGCGGGCAGTATCTCGACGGCACTACCGACGTGACGCGGACCATCGCCATCGGCACGCCCAGCGCGGAACACCGCGACCGTTTCACCCGTGTGCTGCGCGGGCATATCGCCCTGGCCATGGCCCGCTTTCCCAAGGGGACCACGGGACACCAGCTCGACGTGCTGGCGCGCATGCCGCTCTGGCAGGCGGGCCTGGATTTCAAGCATGGCACCGGGCACGGAGTCGGGTCGTATCTGGGCGTGCATGAAGGGCCGCACAGCATCTCGCCGCGGCCGTCCAGCGTGGCGCTCGAGGCCGGGATGATCGTCTCCAACGAGCCGGGCTACTATCTGGAAGGCGCCTATGGCATCCGGATGGAGAACCTGGTCGCCGTGGTGCCGGCCGAGCCGGGCGAGGATGACTCGCCCTTCTATGAATTCGAGACGCTGACACTGGCGCCCATCGACCGGGCGCTGATCGATCCGGCGGCGATGAGCCCGCGGGAGCTGCAGTGGCTCAATGATTATCACGCGCGGGTGTACCGCGAGGTGGGGCCGCAGCTGGACGACGCCACGCGCGCCTGGCTCGCCGAGGCGACGGCGCCGCTGCACGCTTAGTCCAGGGCGCTGGCGCGCCGCAGCGCGCGCCGTCCTTTCCGGATCAGGACCGCCGCGAGCATGCCGCCGAGGACGATCGCGCCGGCCAGGAACGGCCAGGTCGCGCGGAAGGGCCAGAGCAGGTCGAGATAGACCGTCATCAGGCCCAGCCAGAAGAACGCCAGACCCCAGAAAGCGATGCCGCCGACGCGCAGCAGCACGCCCAGCTTGCCGATCCAGAACGCGGCGACGCAGAAGACGATGCGGTAGACGACCGCGAGCGCGGGCCATGGCAGCAACGCGGCCATGGCGATGAGCTGCAGGCTGATCAGGATCACGAACAGCGCCGCGCCGGTGGCGGCGAATCTGGGCATGGCAACGAACATCTCGTCTTCCTGCGTGCGCTGCGAACGGCGAACGAGCAGGACGCAGCCCAGCACCACGATGGCGCCGAACAGGAAACCGAACCAGCGCGCCGCGGCGGGGTAGGCGGTCCACGCCCGCTCGATGGCGTAAGCGTCCGAGGCGATGTAGACCGCCGCCAGGCCCAGCAGCACCGCATAGCTCTTGCCTGTCCGCGCGAAGAGCCGCGTGGCGCGCCGACCCGCGAGCCGGGCCATCAGTTCGTAAAGAGCGGCGGCGCCGACCAGATAGACGCCCATCAGGGACAGCAGGTTGGGATATCCCGTGCGCCAGGCCGCGTGGATCGCCAGAGCGAGCAGGGGCGCCAGCAGCACATGTGCGGCGACCTGCGGGCCGCTCAGCCGGTTCCGCGATCTCATGGCGTGCCGCCCTCCGGCGTCGGCCGATAGTGGCGCCGGGTCGGGAACGCCAGTTTCAGTGAATCGAAGCCGGGATTGGCGGGCCATTCACCAGTGCCGGACGCGCTGGCGCGCAAGGCGGACACCCGCGCGTCGGTCTGGTCATGTCCGAGAAACAGGCAGGTGGTCCGCCGCGCCTGCGCCGGCGCGAGGGACGCGACCGAGACGAAGATCGACGCGCCGCGCGCGACATCGTGCCCCGTCACGGCGAACAGACGGGCGATCGCGGCGTCGGCGTCGGCCTCCCGTTGCGGGCCGTAGCCAGCGCGCACCGTGTCGAACACCGCCGACTCCAGGGCGCGGGCGATGACGGGGTCGAGCGGGCTGGCGCCGGACTCGCCGTCGAGGCGCGAGAGGATCGCCGCGACCTCGCGCGGGCCGAGCCGCTCGGCGAAGGCCGGCTCCCGCATCATCTGGTCGAGGTGACCGTTTTCGGCGTGTCCCATGCAGTGCGCCACGACGGCGGCCAGTTCATCGGCGGTGTCGATATAGCGTATCAGGCCCTTGTAGAGCGCGAGCCGTCCGCCGGGGAGAATCCACGCGCCGGGCATGTCGTTGTCGATGACCGTCGCCTTCCAGGGCAGCGATGGCCGCGCCGAGGCGGCGAAGAAGGGCTGCACGAACTCGGTGATGGCGGTCTGGACGAAATTGTTTGGATAGGCGCCGCCGGCCCGGGCGAAGAGGGAACGCTCAAGCTGTTCGCCGAAGGCTGCCTGGTCATGAAAGGACATATCGGGCCGCCGGAGCAGCCAGTCGTGGACACGGGCTCTTGCGCTCGCGGTCTCGGCGCGAAGGCCGCCGCTCGCCAGCAGCAGGCCGACGCAGGCCGCGCCCGTCATCACGCCGCGCCGCGTCGGACAGGCGAGGGTCATGGCGATCCGTCTCCGGCGGCGTGGAGCAGCACCAGGCCGTTGATCGGCGCGTTGGAATAGGTCAGGTCGGGGTCGAACGAGAAGACGGCTTCATAGATGGCGCCGTTATCGGGCACGGCGCGGATCAGATAAGGCCGCCCCTGCTGCAAGGGCGGCGCATCCTCGGGATAGCGCGCCGCGCCGCTGTAGATCTTCGCGGCCCAGACTTCGCGGGGCTCGGCATCGTCCAGCTCCGTCAGGCTCAACCGGGCGGCATCCCCGAGGCCGGCGGGCCAGCGGAACACGGGCTCGGCCGCGTTGACGGCGGTTTCCGCCCAGAGCGTCCGGTCGAACGGGCCTTCATCCGCGACGCTGCTGACCGGCGCGTCCGGCAGCAACTGGGGGAGCGGCCGGCATGACAGGGCGCGGCTGCGGACGCTCGATCCACGCCCGGCCTGCGGGCCCGACGGCATGACGCGCAGAACGCCGCCGGCGATGGTCTCCTCGCGGCAGGGCGTCAGGTAGGTCAGGGTGATTTCCCCCTGGCCGCCCAGATCGATCGTCTGCCCGGCACTGACGTAGCTGTAGAGGATGGCCGAGGGGTCGACAACGCCGCGCAGGCCGCTGATCCAGGCCACGGGGCCGTCCGAGGTCACGGTCTCGGCGGCCGGCGGTGGCGGGAGCTGTCGGAGGGACTCGCTTTCCCCGGCGAACAGGCCCAGCAAGCCCCGCGAGGACGCCGCCGTCGCGGGAAGCAGGAGAAGGGCCGCCGCCAGCAGAACGTACAGACCCTGCGACCGACGTTTCATGCCTCGGTTCCGGCGCTAAGGCCGCGTGATGAGAACGGAGTGGTACGGGGTGCCCAGCACCATGGGATCGTCGGTCCTGTAGCAGTCCGCGCGCATGGATTCCCCCTCCGCGAAGCCCTTCCGGACATCCGCGCCAAAGCCCTCGTCCTCGATCAGCCTCTCGCAGGCCAGCGTGGCCGGAATTTTCGCCTCACGCTGGAACGCGGTGTAGTCGCTCACGGTGTAGCTGACCAGATCACCATGCAGCAGGTAGAAGAACGCGATCACGATTTTCATTGGCGCCTCATTATGCCGCCATGGCGGCGCGCTGGCCAGACGCCAGCATCAGGTCGCGTTGGCGGCGACGCGGCGTCCCGGAAGTTGCGCCAGCACCGCCCGCTTCTCGTCGTCGGAATAGCTCGACCAGCCGCCGATTTCGCGAATGGTGCGAAAGCAGCCGATACAATGACGGTCGCCGATCCGGCACACGCCGATACAAGGGGATTCCATGCTCACGATCCTGCCCTTCACAGGCGTACTGGCTTAACATAGCCGGCAGCGGGTGCAAGCGGGAATCCCGATTCGCCGGCTGGCAGCGGCGCGCGGCGCGGCGCCGCCCAGACCCATCTCACGGGAAAAATGCACTATTTCGGCCAGACGCCATAAGTTCGCCGGGATTGTTCATTTGCGGTTTAGGTCCGTCTCGGTACAATCCGGCCCATGCGGTGGATGATCATGACAGTGGCGGTCGTAATGCTCTCGGGCGCGGCGCAAGCCCATGCCTTCAGTGAGCAGGACAGTGCGCGCGACGCCTATCAGCGCGGCGAGATCATGTCGCTGGCGGACATTCGCCGCAATGTGCAGCGCGATTTCAACGGCCAGATCATCGGCACGCAATTCAGGTCGTCCGACAGTCGCGGATACGTCTACAAGTTTCGCGTGCTGTCGCCCGATGGCACCATGATGAGCATCGATGTGGACGCCCGGACATCGAAAGTCATCGGCGTAAAGGGGCAACGATAATGCGCGCGCTCGTGGTCGAGGACGATCCGGATCTGATCCGCCAGCTTTCCGCGACGCTGCGGGATGAAGGCTATGCCGTCGATGAAGCGACGGATGGCGAGGAAGCGACATATCTGGGCGATGTGGAGCCTTATGACATCGTCGTTCTCGATCTCGGGCTGCCGGTCATCGACGGCGTATCGGTCCTCAAGTCGTGGCGGGCCAAGGGCCGCACCATGCCAGTGCTGATCCTGACCGCGCGCGGGCAGTGGAGCGAGAAGGTGGCGGGTTTCGATGCCGGCGCCGACGACTATCTGACCAAGCCGTTCCAGATGGAGGAGCTGCTGGCGCGCATCCGGGCGCTGATCCGCCGGGCTGCCGGCCACGCCTCGCCGGTCATGCGATGCGGCCCGGTCGAGGTCGACACCAACAGCGCGACGGTCCTCGTGAATGGCGAGTCCATCAAGCTGACCGGCCATGAATACAAGCTGCTGTCCTATCTGATCCACCACATGAACAAGATCGTCTCCCGCACCGAGCTGACGGAACATATCTACGATCAGGACTTCGACCGTGATTCCAACACGATCGAGGTCTTCGTCGGCCGGCTGCGCAAGAAGCTGGGCGTGGACGTGATCAAGACCGTGCGGGGTTTGGGCTACCGCATGGAGCCGGATGGTGAGGCGGCCTAGTTCCCTTACCCTTCGCCTCATCGTCGGCGCCGGTCTCTGGACAGTCTTCGCCCTCATCGTCGTCGGCGTGGTGCTGGTCTTCCTGTTTCGCCAGACCGTCGAGCGCAGCTTCGACGCGCGCCTCGACGTGCTCCTGGAAAGTCTGATCGTCTCGGCGGAATTTGACCGCAATCAGGGTGTCTATCTCAGCGGCCCGATGGCCGAGCCGCGCTTCGAGCAGCCCTATTCCGGCTGGTACTGGCAGATCACGCCGCGCCAGGGCCAGGTGCTGATTTCGCGATCGCTCTGGGACCGGGAACTGCGCCAGAACCTGGCGATTCCGGTGCCGCAGCCGCATCATTACTACACCATGGGACCGGACGATCAGGAAGTCCGGGTGGTCGAGCGCGACATCATCTTCCCCGATGCCGAGTCCAGCGTGCGCTTTGCCGTCGCGGCCGTGACCACCGAGAACAAGCTGGAAGTCACGCGCTTCGTGCGGGCGATCGTCATCGCGCTGGGGCTGATGGGGCTGGGCCTGATCGGCGCGGTGATCGTGCAGGTCCGCTACGGCCTGCGGCCGCTGCGCACGCTGCAGCACGAACTGGGCCGCGTGCGCTCGGGCGAGGTCGACCGGCTGGAGGGCCGCTATCCGGCGGAAATCTCGCCCGTCGTCGGCGAACTCAACAAGCTGGTCGAGCATAATTCGGAAGTGCTGGCGCGCGCGCGCACGCATGTGGGCAATCTGGCTCACGCGCTGAAGACGCCGCTCTCGGTGCTGATGAACGACAGCGCGTCGGAGGCGACGCCGCTGGCCATTTCCATCCGCCGCCAGCTCGAGGTCATGCGCCGGCTGGTCGATCATTATCTGGTCCGCGCCCGCACGGCGGCGGCGGGCCAGGTGATCGGCACCCGCACGCCGGTGCAGCCGGCGGTGCACAGCCTGAAATCGACGCTGGAGAAGATCCATGCGGGGCGCGGGCTCGCCATCTCCGTCACCGGCGGCGAGCGCCTCAACTTCCGGGGCGAACGGCAGGATTTCGACGAGATGCTGGGCAATCTCATGGACAATGCCTGCAAGTGGGCGGCGCATCAGGTGCGCGTGTCGATCGACAAGCAGGATTTCGAGCTGGTCTTTCTGGTCGAGGACGACGGTCCGGGTATCAGCGACGAGCAGATCGAAACCGTGTTCAGCCGGGGACAGCGTCTCGACGAGGCGATACCGGGCAGCGGCCTCGGCCTCAGCATCGTCCGCGACATTTCGGGCCTGTACGGCGGTGCCGTCACCCTGGGCCGCTCGGACCTCGGCGGGTTGAAGGCAACTCTCGTCCTGCCGGCCGCTGCCGACGCGTCCTGACCGACCGGAACAATCATCTCGGCGTTTCCGTTCAGGGACTGTTCAGCTTATCGGCGCCATAGTTGCGAACGACGCGGCTCAAGCGACCGAGCGGTCTATCGAGAGGTTCAAAGTGAAGAAAATCATCGCTGTTGTGATGTGTGCGGGCCTTCTGGCGGCGTGCGAAAGCGACGGTTACGGATCGGATAACGAGGCGGTCGGCACCATCGTCGGCGCCGGTCTGGGCGCGGCGCTCGGCTCGACGGCCCATGGCAGCGCGAAGGGTCCGACCATGATCTTGGGCGCGCTCGTGGGCGGCGCCATCGGCAATCGCGTCGGTGCGCGTCTCGATGAACGGGACAGGATGCGGCATGAGCGCGCCTCTTATCAGGCGCTGGAATATGGCCGCTCCTACGAGACGTCGGGCTGGTACGACCCGGACCGCGGCACCCGCGGCGCGATCACGCCGCGCCCGTCCTACCGGAACGACCGTGGCCTGCAGTGCCGCGAGTACCAGCAGGAAATCTGGATCGGCGGCCGCCGCGAGGAAGGCTATGGCACCGCGTGCCGGCAGCCGGACGGCAGCTGGCAGATCATGGGCAGTTAGCCCCGTCATTATCCCGCCGGACATTCGTGTCCTCGTCAGACTTCAGGTCCGGCGGAAAGAGTGGAGCGCAGCCGAATCCCCCCTCGGCTGCGCTCCATCTTTTTCGCGATCAGTAATCGGCTTCCGGCGCTGGGCGTTTGAACTTGATGGTGACCAGCCAGCTGTCGGCGCCGTATTCCGCCGACACGTTTTCGGCGGCGCCGGAGACCAGCAGCGCCCCTTTCGGCAGGGCCTCGGCGGCGATCTCCACCGCGGTCGCGGCATCCCCGGCGCTCACTAGGGATTCGAACGTTCCCCGCAGCCGCGACATCAGCGGTGTCCCCGGCCGAGAAACACGGCGATCCCGAGCAACGCCCAGCCCAGCATCAGCAGCGTCCCGCCAACCGGCGCCAGAAAGCCGAATCCATGGGGGCCGCCAAAGGCGCTGGCGTAAAGCGAGCCGCAAAACAGCATGCTCCCGAGCAGGAACGCCATCCCCGCGCCCTGGGCGACGATCGTACGGGCATGGCCGATGCTGAGCCCGGTGAGCACGAGAGCGATGGCGTGGAAGAAATGATACTGGCTCGCCGTCTCGAACAACTGGCGCGCGTGATCGTCCATGGGCACGGCATGCGAGCCCGCGGCGCCGAGCGCCACGGCGGTGAGCGCGAGGACGGCGCCGGTCGGTGTCCATAATCTCATGACGGCCTCGGCAGGTTGAAAATCTCGGACAGCAATTCGTAGGACCGCAGCCGCGCCTCGAAGTCGTAGCAGATGCTCAGGATCACGAGTTCATTCACGTCGTAGCTGTCCGCGAACGCCTCGAGCTGCTGCTTGACCTGTTCCGGCGCGCCAATGATCGAATGGCTCTTGCGGCGGCCGATCATGGCCCGGTCCAGGTCGGTGTAGGGATAGGCCAGCGCGTCCTCCGGCGAGGGATAGGCCGCGAGTTCGCCCTTCTCGAAGCGCAGGCGCCACAGGTCGCGGCTCGAGGCGATGCGCAGTGCTTCCTCTTCGGTATCCGCGCAGAGCACGAACACGCCGACGCTGACCTTGGGGACCCCGTAGAACCGTGACGGACGAAAATACCGCCGGTACTGATCGACGATCTCGCGGCCGCCATCGGGGGTGATGAAATGGGCGAACGAAAAGGCCAGGCCGAACTGGGCGGCGAGCGCCGCGCTCTGATCGCTCGACCCGAGCATCCAGACCTGCGGCACCGTCTTGGGGCGCGGCGTGGCCCGGACCGAGGACAGCGCCTGGGTCGCGGGCGGCGTGTCGGTCAGGAACGCCAGCGTGTCGGCGACGCGGGTGCCGAAATATTCCACGCCCACCTGCGAGCCATAGGCCAGCGCCGCCGATGTCATCTGGTCTCCGCCGGGGGCGCGGCCGATGCCCAGATCGATCCGGCCGGGCGTCATGGTCTCGATGACGCGAAAGTTTTCCGCCACCTTGAGCGGGCTGTAATGGCTGAGCATGACGCCGCCCGAGCCGACTCTCATGGTCGAGGTCTCGGCGGCGATGCGGGTGATCAGAATCTCGGGTGACGACCCGGCAAAGCCGTTCGTGCTGTGGTGTTCGGCCAGCCAGAAGCGGGTGTAGCCCCATCGTTCGGCTGCCTTCGCCAGGTCGATGGTCTCGCGGATGGCGTCGGCGGCGGTGCCGCCTTCACGGATCGGCGACTGATCGACCACGCTGAGCTTGAGCTGCGACATGATCCCCAAGGTCTGGTTGAAGCTGTCCTAGCACTAGGTAGCTTCCACACCGAACGCAAGGGGAAGGCGCAGGCGGCGGCGAGATGCGAGAGGAGCGCGCCGACCGTGGGCGCCTGCGCACGGCCAAAACAAAAACCGCCCGGCTCCATGGAAGCCGGGCGGTTCTCGCAACGTCCCTTGGGGAGAGGGAAGCGGTTTATCAGGCAAGGAAGGGGCTGGTGAACGTGGCGAACATGACGACGGCGAACACCACATAGGTCGCGACAGTCAGGACGGTCTCGGCTCTCAAGCCATTTTCGGTCGGGTACATCGTTCTGTTTCCTCATCGGCGGGCGGGATGCCCTCGGTGCCGTTGAGAGGAATATATTGCAGGTGCGTTGGTGTTGAAATCATCCGAAAATGCATAATAGTCGTGCATTATCGATCTCGATATGCGTCAACGCGTTGAGGCCCAATGCGGCTCAGGCTGGGTATAAATCCCAATTTGCTGTGCAAAAATAACGCGTAGAGCGCAATTTTCCCGGCATCGTGGAAATGCAAAAACGCCGTGTTTCTGCGGCTTTACGTTGCGATGCGGCATGCTTTCGGTGTGCGATATATTGCGAATGCGAGAGTGCTTCTATGATCGACACTTGCAGGGTAGCCGTGCATTAATGCGGTCTATGATCGACTGGGATGACATCCGCTACTTTCTCGCCGTCGCCCGTCGGGGCTCCATCACCTCCGCGGCGCGCGATCTGGGGGTGAATCATTCGACGGTTTCACGGCGTATCGCCGCCTTCGAGGACAATCTCGGAGTCCGCCTGTTCGACCGGGTCGCGACCGGCTACACGCTGACCGTGGCCGGGCAGGAAATGGTGCCGTCGGCGCAGCGCATGGAAGAAGAGGCGCTGGGGCTGGATCGGCGGCTTTACGGCCGGGATACCGAACTGAGCGGCCAGTTGCGCGTGACCACGGCAGGGGTTTTCGTCAACCCGTTCTTCATGGAGCAGGTGGGGCGCTTCCTGGCGGAATATCCCGGGATCGACATCCAGCTGACCGTGTCCACCGATCTGGCCAACCTGCATGCGCGCGAGGTCGATGTCGCGATTCGCGCCACCGACAATCCGCCTGACACGCTGGTCGGCCGCCGCATCGGCCGCCTGACCGCCATGCTCTACGGACGCAGCACGTTCATCGCGCCGGGTGAGCCGGGCGCCGCGCCGGCGGCCGCCGCGCCGGACGTGGTCGCGTTCGAGGAAGGGCCGCGGGACTTCGTCGAGGCAAGCTGGTTCCGCGACACCTATCCGAACGCGCGCACGCGCGTCAGGCTCAATAGCGTCGACGCGGCCTATCAGGCCATCAAGTCGGGTGTCGGCATCGGCATGCTGCCCTGTCACATGGGCGACACCAATCCCGATCTGCGCCGTCTGCCGCCCTATCACCAGTCGCCGGTCTTCGATGTCTGGCTGCTGACCCATGCCGATCTGCGCCGCACCGCCAAGGTCCGCGCCTTCATCAACTTCATGGCCAATGCGATCATGCCGCACAAGGACCTGATCGAAGGACGCCGTCCGCCGCAGTTCTCCTCCGGCGACCGGCTGGCCATCGACAATGGCTACGCCGCGGCGACCAGCGCCAGCAATCTGGTGGACGATCTGCCGATCTAGGCCTTGCGCCTGCCGAGCTTGGATGTGGACGACGCCGTGACCAGCAGGTCGCCGGCTTCGTTGAAGATGCGGCCCTCCAGAAAGATGATGGACCGCCCCTGGCGCACGATCTGGCCCTCGCCGATCACCGGCCCGATGGGGGCGGGGCCGATGAAGGTCGTCTTCATCTCCAGCGTCTGCACGATCTGGTCGTCCTCCAACCGCTGGACCAGCGCGCGCGACATGACGTTGTCGAGCATGGCGGCGAGAATGCCGCCCTGGATCAGTCCGCTGCCGTTCTCGAAGGCCTGGGTGCCGGTATAGCGGATGCGCATCCAGCCTTCCTGCGCGTTGCCTTCGAGAAATTCGGCGCCCAGCGTGTCGTTGATGCCGGCGCGGCGGCGGCTGGCCGGATAGCCTTCGTCAGGCGGGGTGTCGCTCATGGTGTTTCCTCCCGTTAGGTATCCGCTTCTAGAGAGGGTGCATCCCCCGCGTCAACGCGCCGTCGGAAACGGACCTATCAGAAATGATAGGCTGGACTATTAGAATCGATAGTTCGCGGGATTGCTGGTTTTCTGGTACGTTCGACGCATCTTACGGAACACCGTACGTCGTCAAGGGGAAGATATCATGGCAACCAAATTGAGAGATGTGAACGACTGGCGCAGCCAGCCGTCGCCCAAATGGGCCGAGCCCGAGCTGAAGGGCCACAAGATTCCAGGCTATCGCTACCATTCCGAAGAATTCTGGAAGCAGGAATGGGAGAACATGTGGACGAAGGTGTGGCTGCTGCTTGGCCGCGCGTCCGACATTCCCGAGGTCGGCGATTACCAGATGGAAGAGGTTGGTCCTGAATCCTTCCTCATGGTGCGCCAGGAAGACAATTCGATCCGCGCTTTCTACAATGTCTGCCAGCATCGCGGCGCCCGCCTGATCTTCAACGATCTGGGCACGGTCGACGCCTTCACCTGCCCGTATCATGGCTGGCGCTGGGAAATCGACGGCACCCTGACCTTCGCGCTGGATCCCGAGGATTTCCCCGAGGGCGACCCCTGCGGCAAGCTGACCCTGGAAGAAGTGAAGTGCGAAGAGTTCGCCGGCTTCATCTGGATCAACATGAATCCCGAAGCCGAAACCCTGAAGGAATATCTCGGCCCGATCTGGGACGACTGGAATTCCTACGGTTTCGACACCTGGAAGCGTTATCAGGCGATGCGTGTGCGTGCGCCGATCAACTGGAAGGTCGTGCTCGACAATTTCAACGAGTCGTACCATCTGCCGGCGGTGCATCCGGAATCGGATACGACCATCGAGGAAAACTACAAGTGGACCCAGTTCGACCTGTCGGATGAAGGCCACAACCGCATGATCATGAAGGCGGGCGTGCCGTCGCGTTCGCTGCAGGGCAAGAACGTGCCGCTGCTGCGCGAGCCGCTGATCTCGACCCTGAAGATGTGGGGCCTCGATCCTGCCGATTTCGAGGGCCGTGAATACGAGACCCGCGAAGCGATCCAGAAGGCCAAGCGCGAGGAAGGCAAGAAGCGCGGTTACACGCATTACGACAATCTGCGCGACGACCAGCTGACCGACGCCTATCACTACACGATCTTCCCGAACTTCGCCGTGACGGCCTGGGCGGATGGCTTCCACTTCCTGCGCGCCATTCCGCACCCGACCGACCCGACCAAGTGCGTGTTCGACAACTGGTGGTATGCCAGCCAGCCGGAAGGCGAGACCGCGCCGGTCTTCACCGCTGCTGGTCCGATTGATCGTGACGCCGAGGTCGATCTCGACGTGTTCGATTATGGCGAGAAGAGCCTGGGCTTCGCCATCGATCAGGACATGGGCGTGACCGCCGGCCAGCAGCTCGGCTTCCGCAGCCGCGGTTTCAACGGGGTCTACCTGTCCGGTCAGGAGCGCCGCATCCGCCGCTATCACGAAGTGATCGACGAATATATCGAGGGCAAGCGTCCCCTGAAGGGCAACTAAAGCCTTCCGGGGCCGAGGATCAAAGAGGGCGGCACGAGCGATCGTGCCGCCCTTTCCCGTTTCGGGGACTGCGGGATCAGGCGATCAGCCCGGCGATGGCCGCCGTCATGCAGGTGGCCATCGTTCCCGCGACGATGGATTTCAGGCCCAGGCTCAGGATGTCGCCCCGCCGGTCCGGCGCCATGGCGCTCATGCCGCCGATCATGATGCCGAGGCTGCCGAAATTGGCGAAGCCGCACAAAGCATAGGTCATGATCAGACGCGACTGCGGCGACAGCGCGCCTTCCGGCAGCGCGGTCATTTCCGCATAGGCGAGAAGCTCGTTGAGGATGACCTTGGTTCCGAGCAGCCCGCCGGCCGTCTGGGCTTCGCTCCAGGGAACGCCCATCAGCCAGGCCAGCGGCGCCATGCCCCAGCCCGCGATCCGCTGCAGGGTGAGGGGCGCGCCGCCCACATCGGGCAGCAGGCCGATGATGCCGTTGATCAGCGTGACCAGCGCCACCAGCACGATCAGCATGGCGATGATGTGCAGCAGCAGGGTGATGCCATTGGTCGTGCCGCGCGTGATGGCATCCATGTTGCTTTCCGCCTCGGACCGCGGCACGGCCAGCGTCTGGTCCTGCGGCCTCGCGGACGGCGGCACCATCAGCGCGGCGATCATGATGGCCGCCGGGGCGCTGACGACCGAGGCGGTCACCAGATGGCCCGCCGCGTTGGGCACCATCGGTCCGAGCATGGCCGCGTAAAGCACGAGCATGGTCCCGGCGATCCCGGCCATGCCGCCGACCATCACCAGGAACAGGTCGCCCCGGTCCATGCGCGACAGATAGGGACGGATCAGCATGGGCGCCTCGATCATGCCGACGAAGACATTGGCGGCGGTGCTGAGGCCGACGGGACCGCTGACGCCCAGGGTACGGTTGAGCGCCCAGGCAAAGCCGCCGACGATGACCGGAAGCACCCGCCAGTAGTAGAGGAGGGCGCTGAGCGCGCTGACCACGAGGACGAGGGGTAGGGCATTGAACGCGAGAATGAAGGTCGAACCGCTGCCCGTCGCCGCGAACGGCGATACGCCGCCGCCCAGATAGCCGAACACGAAGCTGGTCCCCGCCGTGGTCGCATCCTGCATGGCATTCACCACGCGGTTCACGCCAGAGAAGGCGTCGCGGGAGCCCGGGAGACGCAGGAACAGCAGCGCCAGCATCACCTGCAGCGCCAGCGCGCCGAGAACCATCTTGGCGCGAAAGGCGCGGCGATCCTCGCTCATCGCCCATGCGAGCGCGGTCAGCACCACGATACCCAACACTGCCTGCACGCCCGTTCCCCCTTGATGTCGGCCCATCCTCATTGGGGATGGGAGACGCGGGGCAGGCAAGGTTTTCTTTCCCCGCGACTTACTTTGTCACGTCCATGGGGTATAAAACCTGCACGCAAGAATGTAGGGAAAACGAGTGATGAGCACGACACAAGACCTGCCGCAACGCCTGGCGCCCCTGACCGGCGCCACCAATTTCCGCGATCTGGGCGGCTATGAAGCCGCCGACGGGCGGACGGTGAAATGGCGGCATCTGTACCGGTCCAATTCGCTGGCGGCGCTGACAGACGAGGATCTGGAGCATGTGGGCGGCCTCAACATCAGGCTGATCTGCGACCTGCGCCGGGACGAGGAGTGCACCGAGGCGCCGACCCGGCTTCCCAAAGTCAACGCACCCGAAATCCTGCAGCTCGCCATCGGGCCGGAGCGCAAGGATTCCAAGCTCTATGAGTATCTGGCGAGCGGCGACGCCACGGAATCGCAGATGCGCGCCGTGATGCAGGACATCTACCGTGAGTTCGCCATCAAGTTCGCGCCGCAATATGCCGAGTTCATGCGCCGGGTGGCCCGTGCCGACCAGTTGCCGCTGCTGTTCCACTGCGCCGCCGGCAAGGACCGTACCGGCTTCGCCGCCGCCCTGATCCTGGAGACGCTCGGCGTCTCGCGCGAGACCATCCTCGAGGATTACGCGCTGACCAATCAATACCTGAAGCGCAACGTCGCCGAGCGCTTCCCGCACCTGAAGTCGCCCGAGCTGTTCCACACCATGATGGCCGCCAATCCCGACTATCTGCTCGCGTCCTATGCCGCGGTGGATGACGCCTATGGTAGCTTCGACGGCTATCTGACGGATGGGCTGGGCGTTTCGGCTAAGACGCGCGAAGAGCTGCGCGGCCTGCTGCTCGAATAGGCAGCTGCCGCCCGCTGGCGGTGCGAAGCCGTCCGGGCAACCGGGCGGCTTTTTCATGTGTGACTTGTTGTTGTAATGGAAACAGTCGGTTTCAACCTTTTCTATTTTTAACTTATCACCAAAACGTCACTGTCATGGTGTCGCGGCGGTAGCACACTGGTCCGGGACGCGCTGTTCACATCCAACGAGGGAGTTCCGCCCATGTCCGTCACCGCAACCATCACGCCCGGCGCCACCCTGCTCGATCCGCAGGACCACACGCTGATCATGATCGACCATCAGTCGCAGATGGCGTTCGCCACCCATTCCATCGACGCCGTCTCGCTGCGCAACAACGCGGCGCTCGTCGCCAAGGCGGCGGCCGGTTTCGGCGTCTCGACCATCCTGACCACCGTGGCCGAGAAATCGTTCTCCGGCCCCATGTTCGATGAGATCGCCGCCGCCTTTCCGGGCCTCGGCGCGCTGGATCGAACCAGCATGAACGCCTGGGAAGACGCGGCCGTCGTCAACCGGATCAACGAGATCGGCAAGGGCCGCATCGTGCTCGCCGGCCTGTGGACCTCCGTATGCATCGTCGGTCCCGCGCTCAGCGCGCTGGACCAGGGCTTCGAGGTCTATGTGATCGCCGACGCGTGCGGCGATGTCTCCGCCGAGGCGCACGAGCGCGCCATGGACCGGATGGTGCAGGCGGGCGTGCGTCCGATGACGTCCCTGCAATATCTGCTCGAGCTGCAGCGCGACTGGGGCCGGGGCGAGACCTACGACATGACCACGGGGATCGCCAAGCAGCATGGCGGGGCATACGGCCTTGGCATCATCTATGCCAAATCCATGTTCGGGGCCCAGGAACACGCCTGAGTCGCCTTGGGCCACGGATTGCGCCGCGCCGCGATCCGTGGCCTGATTTTCCGGGAGAACGCTCATGTCGATACGTCTTACCCGGCGGCAGACTTTGGCGGGCGCATCCGCCCTCGGCCTCGCCGCCGCCCTCGGCCCCAGCTTCAGCCAAACAGGAAACGCCCTCATGCCCGATCGCGACCTGATCCTGGTCAATGGCAAGTTCACCACGCTCGACCGCGCCAATCCCCGCGCCGATGCCGTCGCCGTCCGGGCGGGCCGGTTCCTGGCGGTGGGCGATGAAAAGTCGGTGCGCGCCGCCGCCGCGCCCGATGCGCGGATCATCGATCTGGGCGGCCGGCGCGCTATTCCCGGCCTGATCGACAGCCACATGCACATCATCCGCGGCGGTCTGAACTACAACATGGAACTGCGCTGGGACGGTGTGCCGTCGCTGGCCGATGCCATGGCCATGCTCAAACGCCAGGTGCTGGTGACGCCGCCGCCGCAATGGGTGCGGGTCGTCGGCGGCTTCACGGCGCACCAGTTCGCGGAAAAGCGGCTGCCGACGCTGGACGAGATCAACGCCGCCGCGCCAGATACGCCGGTCTTCATCCTGCACCTTTACGACAGGGCGCTGCTCAACCGCGCGGCGCTGCGGGTCGTTGGCTACACCCGGGACACGCCCAATCCGCCGGGCGGCGAGATCGTGCGCGATGCCTCGGGCGAGCCGAGCGGCCTGTTGCTGGCCCAGCCGAACGCCACCATCCTCTATTCCACCCTGGCGAAAGGCCCCAAGCTGCCGCCGGAATACCAGCTCAATTCCACCCGACATTTCATGCGCGAGTTGAACCGGCTGGGCGTGACCGGCGTGATCGACGCGGGCGGCGGCTTCCAGAACTATCCGGAAGATTACGCGATCATTGAAAAGCTGCATGGCGACGGCCAGCTCACCGTCCGCATCGCCTACAATCTGTTCACCCAGAAGCCGAAGGAAGAGTTGCGCGACTTCGCGTCCTGGGCGGGACAGGTGGCGCCGGGCGATGGCGACGACACCTACCGTCACAACGGGGCGGGCGAGATGCTGGTCTATAGTGCCGCGGATTTCGAGGATTTCCGCGTGGAGCGGCCGGACATGCCGCCGAACATGGAAGGCGACCTGGAGCCGGTGATTCGCCTGCTGGCCGAGAAGCGCTGGCCGTGGCGGCTCCACGCCACCTACAACGAGACCATCAGCCGGGCGCTGGATGTGTTCGAGAAGGTGAACCGGGACATCCCGTTCGATGGCCTGCATTGGTTCTTCGACCACGCCGAGACCATCGACCAGCGCAATATCGACCGGATCGCCGCGCTGGGCGGGGGCATCGCCGTGCAGCACCGGATGGCGTATCAGGGCGAATATTTCGTCGAGCGCTATGGCGCCAAGGCCGCCGAGGCGACGCCGCCGATCCAGCGCATGCTGGCCTCGGGCGTGCCGGTCGGCGCGGGCACCGACGCGACGCGGGTCGCCAGCTACAATCCCTGGGTGTCGCTGTCCTGGCTGGTGACGGGCCGGACCGTGGGCGGGCTGACGCTTTACCCGGCCGCCAACCGGGTGGACCGCGAGACGGCGCTACGGCTGTGGACCGAAGCGAATACCTGGTTCTCCAGCGAGCCGGGCAAGAAGGGCCGGATCGAGGCTGGCCAGCTCGCCGATCTCGCCGTGCTGTCCGATGATTTTTTCAGCGTCGCCGAACCGGAGATCGCCCATCTTTCCTCGGTCCTGACGCTGCTCGGCGGCCAGGCGGTGCACGGCGAAGGGGACTTCGCGTCGCTGGCGCCGCCACTGCCGCCGCCCGCGCCCGACTGGTCGCCTGTCGCCACCTTCGGCGGCTATTACCGCCGCCCGGAGAACACCGCCCATCTGGCGGCGGCCTGCGGCTGTGGCACGGGCTGTGCCGTGCATGGCCACGATCACGCCGCGGCGCTGGGCGTCCGCGCGCCGGCGGCGGACGAGCGCAGCTTCTGGGGCGCGCTCGGTTGCGCCTGCTGGGCGGTCTGAGATGACCACCGCAGGCGAGACCGGACCCCTTCGCCTGCCGCTGTTCCGGGCGCTGTGGATCGCCACCATCGTCTCCAATGTGGGGACGTGGATGCACGATGTGGGCGCCGGCTGGCTGATGACGTCGCTGTCGTCGGACCCGCTGATGGTGGCGCTGGTCCAGGCGGCGACGACCCTGCCCATGTTCCTGTTCGCGCTGCCGGGCGGGGCGCTGGCCGATATCGTCGACCGACGCCGTCTGCTGCTGGCGGCACAGGCCTGGAGCCTGCTGTCGGCGGCGGCGCTGGCGGTGCTGACACTCCTCGGGCTGACCGACCCGCTTGTTCTGCTGGCGCTCACCTTCTCGCTGGCCACGGCGGCGGCGCTCAATGCCCCCGCGTTCCAGGCCATCGTGCCCGAGCTGGTGCCGCGCGAGACTCTTCCCCAGGCGGTGGCGCTGAACAGTCTGGGCGTGAATATCTCCCGGGCCATCGGGCCGGCTTTGGGCGGGCTGATCATCGCGGCGGCGGGACCCGCGGCGGTCTTCGTGCTGAATGCGGTCTCGGTGCTCGGCGTCATGCTGGTGCTGTACCGCTGGCGCCGCACGCCAGCGGCGTCCCACCTGCCGCCGGAACATTTCCTGGGTGCGCTGCGGGCCGGCGCGCGCTATGTGCGCCAATCGCCCGAGCTGCGTGTCGTGCTGGTGCGCAGCATCGCGTTCTTCCTGTTCGCCAGCGCCATCTGGGCGCTGCTGCCCGTGATTGCCCGGCGCGACATGGGGCTCGGCCCGGCGGAATATGGCGGCCTGCTGGCTTTCATGGGTGGCGGCGCCGTGACCGGCGCCATGCTGCTGCCGCGCCTGCGCCGGTATGTGTCCGCCAATGTCCTGACCATCGCGGCCAGCGCCGCCTTCGCGCTCGTCGCGATCGCTCTGTCGCGGGCGACGGACTACTGGATGGCTTGCGCGGTGATGGCCGTGGCGGGCATGGCGTGGATCGCCATGCTGTCCTCGCTCAACGTGGCGGCGCAGATGTCGGCGCCGGCCTGGGTCAAGGCTCGCGCGCTCGCCGTCTACATGGTGGTGTTCCAGGGCGCGATGACGGCTGGCAGCACGCTCTGGGGCGCGCTGGCGGCGCAGACGGACGTGCGCACGGCGCTGACGGTCGCCGCCGCCGGTCAGGTGCTGGCGCTCGCCGTCGCCTTCCGCTACCGGCTGGGCGGCGATGCGCGGCTTGACCTGTCACCCTCCATGCACTGGCCGGCCCCCGAGGTCAGCGGCGACGTGCGGCCGGACAGGGGGCCTGTGATGGTCACCGTCGAATACCGGATCGATCCGCTGCGGGTCCCAGAGTTCACGCGCGCCATGGGCGAGATGCGCCGCATCCGCCGCCGCGACGGCGCCATGAGCTGGAGCCTTTACGAGGACGCCGCTCGACCGGGCCTGATGATCGAGACCTTCGTTCTCGAAAGCTGGCTCGAGCATTTGCGCCAGCATGAGCGGGTGACCCATACGGATCACGCTTTGCAGGACGAGGTGCAGAAATATCATCTCGGACCGGACAAGCCGGTGGTGCGGCACCTGATCGCGCCGGAGACATGAAAAAAGCCCTCGCGGCGGCGTTCCGCGAGGGCTTCTTCCGTTCAGGCGGTCAGGCGCTGTCGACCAGCACCACTTCCGCGTCCTCGATGGCGGTGACGCGGAGCACGTCCACCTCATGGATCGCCGCGCCGTCCCGAGCGCCGACCCTGACGCCGTTGACCTCGACCGCGCCGGTTGAGGGCACCAGATAGCCGTAACGGGCGCCGCCCAGAGCGTATTCGGCCGTCTCGCCCGCCTTCAGGGTCGCGCCGAGGACGCGGGCGTCGGTGCGGATCGGCAGGGCGTCGGTGTCGTCCTCGAAGCCGCTGGCCAGAGCCACGAAGCGGCCCGACCGGTCACCCTTGGGGAAGGGTTTGGCGCCCCAGGACGGCGCTTCGCCCCGGCTGGTCGGGATGATCCAGATCTGGAAGATCTGGGTCTCGTCGCTTTCCCGGTTGTATTCCGAGTGGGCGATTCCCGTGCCCGCCGACATGACCTGGACGTCGCCCGCTTCGGTCCGGCCCTCGTTGCCGAGGTTGTCCTTGTGGGTAATGGCGCCCTTGCGGACATAGGTGACGATTTCCATGTCGGCGTGAGGGTGCGGCGGAAAGCCGCTGTCGGCCGCGATGGTGTCGTCGTTCCAGACACGCAGATTGCCCCAGTGGATGCGGGCGTCGTCATGATAGCTGGCGAACGAGAAGTGATGCTTGGCGTTCAGCCAGCCATGGTTGGCGCCGCCGAGGGTCTTGAATGGACGAAGTTCGATCATGGTCTGTCTCCTTCTGGCCGCATCGCGGCTTGCATGAGACCAAGATAGGTGTTTTTGTCGTTGCTTAAACAGGCATGATCGAAACTCATTGTTTCAGGAAACAGCATGACCAGATTGCCGGACTTCGAAGCCTGGGCCATCTTCGCCAAGGTGGCCGACATGGGATCGTTCTCGGCCGCCGCCAGCGATCTGGGATTGTCCAAGGCGACGGTTTCGAAGGCGGTGACCCGGCTCGAGCTCAGGCTGGGCGCGCCGCTGCTGCACCGGACGTCGCGCAAGCTGGCGCTGACCGATGGCGGCCGGGCCGCGCTGGAGCGGGCGTCGCGAATCCTCGCGGAGGGCGAGGCCGTTGAGCAGGAGATCACCGAGACCGCCGCCGTGCCGCGCGGCACGGTGAAGCTGGCGGCGCCCATGTCGTTCGGGATCGAGCATCTGGGCGATCTGTTGCCGGAATTCCTGGCGCTTTATCCGGAAGTGACCGTCGACCTGCATCTCAGCGACTACGCCATCGATCTGGTCGGGCAGGGGGTCGACGTGGCGCTGCGCATCGGCGCGCTGGCCGATTCGTCGCTGCGGGCGCGGCGCCTGTGCGCGGTGCGCCGGCCGCTGGTGGGCTCGCCCGCCTATTTCGAGCGCCATGGCTGGCCCGCCCATCCACGCGAGCTCGAATCGCACCGGGCGATCCTCTATTCGCATATCGCCTCGCCCAGCCTCTGGCAGTTCCAGCATCCGCTGCACGGCGACGTGACCGTGAAGGTCTCCGGCCAGTTGCTGACCAACAATGGCGACGTGGTCGTCCCGGCGCTGCTGGCCGGCACCGGGGTGGCGCTGCAGCCCGAGTTCCTGATCTGGCGCGAGTTGCGCGACGGCCGGCTGGTCGAGGCCTTGCCCGGCTGGCAGACCACCTCCATCGCGCTGCACGTGGTCACGCCGCCAGGAACATTGCGGCCGGCGCGAGTCACCGCGTTGATCGATTTCCTCTCGGCCCGATTCGCCCACGCGCCCTGGGCCCATGGCGGCGACGCGGGGACGGAGGCGGCGAGCGGCCGCGTGTCGGGATGATGAAGGAATGGTGCCGGATGTCGGACTTGAACCGACGACCTACCGCTTACAAGGCGGTTGCTCTACCGCTGAGCTAATCCGGCCGCGAACGCCGCCTTCGGATACGTCAAATTCGGCCGGTTGTCACGCGTCGCGCATCAGTTCGTAGAGGGCGACGGCGGCGGCGTTGGAGACGTTCAGGCTCTCGACTCGCGGCGAGATCGGCAGCCGGGCCAGGGTGCCGCACAGCTCGCGCGTCAGGTGCCGCAGGCCCTTGCCCTCGGCGCCCAGCACCAGCGCGGCGCGGCCGTCATGGGGCACGTCGCGCATCAGCGCGGGGCCTTCGGCGTCGAGACCGATGCTCAGGAAGTCGTGCTCGTGCAGTTTCTCCAGGAGGCCGGCCAGATTCTGGATCCGGATATAGGGCAGCACCTCGAACGCCCCGGCGGCGGCCTTGACCAGCACCGCGGTCTCCGGCGGCGAATGACGCCAGGTCGTGATCACCGCGCTGGCGCCGAAGGCGGCGGCCGAACGGAGAATCGCCCCCACATTGTGCGGATCGGTGACCTGGTCCAACACCAGGACCACGCGCGTCGCGTCGTCACGAAGCAGGGAATCGAGCCGGAGGTCTTCCAGCGGGTCGACGAGCAGGGCGACGCCCTGATGCACCGCATCGGCCGGCACCAGTCTGTCGATGGCGCGGCGCTCGACGATTTCGGCCTCGATCGTGGTCTCGCCGAGGGTCTGCGCGGCATTGCGCGTGGCCAGCAACCGCCGGATCCTGCGGCGCGGGTTGGCCAGGGCGGCCCGCACCGGGTGCATGCCGTAGAGCCAGTAGGCCTCCTCGTTCTGTCCGGGGCGCTTGTCGCTGTTCATGGGGTGCTCTGTGAACCTTTCGTCAGGAAAAGCGGTTTAACCCCATTTGCTGTTGACAGGATAGGGCAAATTCCCATAGTTCCCCGCACCGTCTTTCGGGGCTGACCCGTTATGGAGGGATGGCCGAGCGGTCAATGGCAGCAGACTGTAAATCTGCCGGAGTAATCCTACGTAGGTTCAAATCCTACTCCCTCCACCAAAGCCCCCGAAAGACCGGCACGAATCGAGGCGTCGCCATCCGGCGGCTGTGCGGGTGTAGCTCAATGGTAGAGCTCCAGCCTTCCAAGCTGGCTACGTGGGTTCGATTCCCATCACCCGCTCCATTGCAGGTAGGTCAGGTCAATCGCGCCCAGCCGGCGCATGAACAGAGGTCGAGCCCATGTCGAAGGGAAAGTTTGAGCGGAACAAGCCGCATTGCAACGTCGGGACCATTGGTCACGTTGACCACGGCAAGACGTCGCTGACGGCGGCGATCACGAAGGTTCTTGCGGAGACGGGCGGCGCGACGTTCCAGGCGTACGACCAGATCGACAAGGCACCTGAAGAGAAGGCGCGCGGCATTACGATTTCGACGGCGCACGTCGAGTACGAGACGACGAACCGCCACTACGCGCACGTCGATTGCCCCGGCCACGCGGATTACGTGAAGAACATGATCACGGGCGCGGCGCAGATGGACGGCGCGATCCTGGTGGTGTCGGCGGCCGACGGCCCGATGCCGCAGACGCGCGAGCACATCCTGCTGGCCCGTCAGGTCGGCGTTCCGGCGATCGTGGTGTTCCTGAACAAGGTGGACCAGGTCGACGATCCGGAACTGCTGGAACTGGTCGAGCTGGAAGTGCGCGAGCTGCTGTCGTCCTACGATTTCCCGGGCGACGACATTCCGATCATCCCGGGCTCGGCTCTGGCGGCGCTGGAAGACAGCAACCGCGAGATCGGCCATGACGCGATCCTGAAGCTGATGGCGGCGGTCGACGAGTACATCCCGCAGCCGCACCGCCCGATCGACCTGCCGTTCCTGATGCCGATCGAAGACGTGTTCTCGATCTCGGGCCGCGGCACCGTCGTGACCGGCCGCGTCGAGCGCGGCATCGTGAAGGTGGGCGAGGAAGTCGAGATCGTCGGCATGAAGGACACCCGCAAGACGGTGTGCACCGGCGTCGAGATGTTCCGCAAGCTGCTGGACCAGGGCCAGGCGGGCGACAACATCGGCGCGCTGCTGCGCGGCGTGGACCGTAACGACGTGGAGCGCGGCCAGGTTCTGGCCAAGCCGGGCTCGATCACGCCGCACACCCAGTTCCAGGCCGAAGCCTACATCCTGACCAAGGAAGAGGGCGGCCGTCACACGCCGTTCTTCTCCAACTACCGTCCGCAGTTCTACTTCCGCACGACCGACGTGACGGGCATGGTGAAGCTGCCGGAAGGCACCGAGATGGTCATGCCGGGCGACAACATCACCATGGAAGTCGAGCTCATCGTGCCGATCGCCATGGATGAAGGCCTCCGCTTCGCCATCCGTGAAGGCGGTCGTACCGTCGGCGCCGGCGTCGTCGCGAAAATCCTGAAGTAGGATTTTTACGGGAAGCTCACGGTTGACAATCGAGCCTGCTTCACAATAGAACGTGCGGCTCGAAACAAATCATGCGGCACCGGGGGCGGCAAAAGCCGTCCCCGGGTGCTTTATGGGCAGCGCAGGCGGCAAGCGATTCAAGACACATAGGATGCTCCTAGGAGTGTAGCTCAATTGGTAGAGCACCGGTCTCCAAAACCGGGGGCTGGGGGTTCGAGCCCCTCCACTCCTGCCACCCTATGATCTGATCGCCGGACGACGACGCAGAAACGGTACGCTGAGGCACAATGGCGCGGACGACACCAGTTCAGTTCATGCGGCAGGTCCGCCAGGAAGTCTCGAAGGTGGTCACGCCTTCGCGCAAGGAGACTCTGGTGACCACGCTGATGGTGTTCATCATGGTCGCGCTCGCGTCCGTGTTCTTCCTGCTGGTGGACATGGGCTTTGCTCAGCTCGTCAAGCTTCTCCTCCCCGGCCGCGGCTGATTGAAACGGGACCGATATGACTTCCAGGTGGTACATCATCCAGACCTATTCGAACTTCGAGAAGAAGGTCGCCGAGTCCATCAAGGAGCAGGCCGCCCTGCAGGGCATGGCTGACCTGTTCGAAGAGGTGCTCGTGCCCATGGAAGAAGTGGTCGAGGTTCGTCGTGGCCAGAAGGTCAATGCCGAGCGCAAGTTCTTCCCCGGCTACGTGCTGGCGAAGATGGAGATGACCGACGAAACCTACCATCTGGTGAAGAACATCCAGAAAGTGTCGGGTTTCCTGGGTTCGGGCAACAAGCCCATGCCGATCACGGACGCCGAGGCGAGCCGCATCCTGAACCAGGTTCAGGAAGGCATCGACCGGCCGAAGCCGTCGATCAGCTTCGAGATCGGCGAGCAGGTGCGCGTGACCGACGGTCCGTTCACCTCGTTCAACGGCCTGGTGGAAGACGTCGACGAGGAGCGCGCCCGCCTGAAGGTGTCGGTGTCGATCTTCGGCCGCGCGACCCCGGTCGAACTGGAATACGGCCAGGTCGAAAAGACCTGACGTCGATGTGCGGACGCCTTGCGCGTCCGTGGTGCGGGAGGTTTGCCATGACCGGACCGCGCATCCCTGGACCGCCCTGATATGGCGGTCCGCTCGTAACGAAAGGACGGGAGTTCCATGGCGAAGAAGATTACCGGCTATATCAATCTGCAGGTCAAGGCCGGCAGCGCGACTCCGTCGCCGCCGATCGGCCCGGCGCTGGGTCAGCGCGGCGTGAACATCATGGAGTTCTGCAAGGCCTTCAACGCGGCCACGCAGGAGATCGAAAAGGGGACCCCGATCCCCGTCGTGATCACGGTGTACGCCGACCGCAGCTTCACCTACATCACCAAGACGCCGCCCGCGTCCCACTTCCTGAAGCAGGCAGCCAAGATCAACTCGGGCTCCAAGACCCCGGGCAAGTCGACCGCCGGCTTCGTGACGCGCGACGACATCCGCACCATCGCGGAATCGAAGATGAAGAATCTGAACGCGAA
This sequence comes from Iodidimonas sp. SYSU 1G8, assembly GCF_039655775.1. Lineage (NCBI taxonomy): Bacteria > Pseudomonadati > Pseudomonadota > Alphaproteobacteria > Iodidimonadales > Iodidimonadaceae > Iodidimonas > Iodidimonas sp. SYSU 1G8. Next base: position 888,374 of record NZ_JBBYXJ010000002.1, read on the forward strand.
CGACGTGGACGCCGCGATGAAGATGATCGAAGGCTCTGCCCGTTCCATGGGCATCGAGGTCAGGGAGTAGTCCGATGGCAAAGTTGACCAAGCGTCAGAAGGACGCCCGCAAGGCCGTCGACAGCAACAAGAGCTACTCGATCGACGAGGCCGTCGCGCTGCTGAAGCAGCACGCCAAGTCCAAGTTCGACGAGACCATCGAGGTCGCCATGAACCTGGGCGTCGATCCGCGCCATGCCGACCAGATGGTCCGCGGCGTCGTGCTGCTGCCGAACGGCACCGGCAAGACCCTGCGCGTCGCCGTGTTCGCCAAGGACAAGAAGGCCGATGAAGCCCGTGCCGCCGGCGCGGACGTCGTGGGCGCCGAGGACCTGGCCGAACAGGTTCAGGCCGGCAACATGAATTTCGATCGCGTCATCGCGACCCCCGACATGATGGCCCTCGTCGGCCGTCTCGGCAAGGTGCTGGGCCCGCGCGGCCTGATGCCGAACCCGAAGCTGGGCACCGTGACCCCGGACGTCGCCGCCGCCGTCAAGGCAGCCAAGGGCGGTCAGGTCGAGTTCCGCGCCGAGAAGGCCGGTATCGTGCACAGCGGCGTCGGCAAGGCGAGCTTCTCGGACGAGGCCCTGGCCCAGAACATCCGCGCGTTCGCGGATGCGGTGGTCAAGGCGAAGCCGACGGGCGCCAAGGGCACCTATGTAAAGAAGGTCTCCCTCACCTCGACCATGGGTCCGGGGCTGAAGGTTGACGTGGCCAGCCTGACCGCCTAAGCGCGGGCCGGAAGGCCGAACGAGATGTTCCGGACGCTTCGGCGTCCGGAAACAGGACGGCGATCGTGCCGTCCGCCTGTCCAAGACCGTAGGCGCCATGAGAATGGCTTAATCGGATGCACCGGCCTGCACAGACGGGGAATCGAGACTTGAAGCTTTCGGTCCGGCCACGCCGGACCTCTCCTGGCAAGGAGGCCTCGCGGCGAGCGGCAGGTTCACGGCCCTGGGACAGGGGAACCGGGTCCAGACATCGGATGTCGATATCTGGACCTTAATGTGGGTTTGCGGAGCGGCACAAGCCAATCCGCGCTTACACTGGAGAGTGAAAGTGGACCGAGCCCAAAAGGCGGAACTGGTCACCGAACTCAAGGGTGTCTTCGAGCAGACGGGTCTCGTGGTGGTGTCTCACTACTCGGGTCTCACTGTTGCCGAAATGACAGCCTTGCGTGTGCAAATGCGCGATGTCGGTGCTCATTTCCGTGTCACGAAGAACAGGCTGACCAAGCTTGCTCTCGAGGGCACCAAGTGTGAGTCCATCGCTCATCTGTTCACCGGGCCGACGGCAATTGCCTATTCGGACGACCCCGTGGCCGCGGCCAAGGTATCGGTGGAATTCGCCAAGAAGAACGAGAAGCTGATCGTTCTTGGCGGCGTGATGGGCGAGACGGAACTGAATGCGGACGGCGTCAAGGCCCTCGCATCGCTGCCGTCGCTGGACGAACTTCGCGGCAAGCTTGTCGGCATGATTCAGACGCCGGCAACCCGTGTGGCGGGCGTGCTTCAGGCACCCGCCGGACAGCTTGCGCGCGTCTTTGCTGCCTATGGGAAAAGCGAGGCCGCCTGATCGGTGCTTACCGATATGGCCTTAATCTAGGAGATATAAAATGGCTGACTTGCAGAAACTGGTAGACGACCTTTCGAACCTGACCGTCATCGAAGCCGCCGAACTGTCCAAGCTTCTCGAAGAGAAGTGGGGCGTTTCGGCCGCCGCTCCGGTTGCCGTTGCCGCCGCTGGCGGTGCCGCTCCGGCCGAAGCGGTTGAAGAAAAGGACACCTTCGACGTGATCCTGACCGCCGCTGGCGAGAAGAAGATCAACGTGATCAAGGAAGTCCGTGCGATCACGGGCCTTGGTCTGAAGGAAGCCAAGGACCTGGTCGAAGGCGCGCCCAAGCCCGTTAAGGAAGGCGTGAACAAGGCCGAAGCCGCTGACATCAAGAAGAAGCTTGAAGAAGCTGGCGCCACGGTCGACGTGAAGTAATTCACGTGTGAATTGGACAGGCTCTCCACCTGGAGAGCCTGTCCGTTTTGGTTATTTTAGCGATCAATCGCCTGTTATTTTCACGGGCAGCGACACAGAGCGGTCAGAGAAGGATCAAGGATGGCAAACTCGTTCACCGGGCGTAAGCGGGTCCGCAAGTTCTACGGCAACATCAGGGAAGTCGCCTCGATGCCGAATCTGATCGAGGTGCAGAAAAACTCCTACGATCAGTTCCTGCAGAAGGATACGGCGCCGGATCAGCGCGACGATTCCGGCCTGCAGGGCGTGTTCAAGTCGGTCTTCCCGATTTCCGACTTCGGCGAGACCGCGTCGCTGGAGTTCGTTCGCTATGAGTTCGAGCAGCCGAAATACGACGTCGAGGAGTGCCAGCAGCGCGACATGACGTTCGCGGCGCCGCTCAAGGCGACCCTGCGCCTCATCGTCTTCGAAGTCGACGAGGATACCGGCGCCAAGTCCGTGCTCGATATCAAGGAACAGGAAGTCTACATGGGCGACATGCCCCTGATGACCTCCAACGGCACGTTCGTCATCAACGGCACCGAACGCGTCATCGTGTCGCAGATGCACCGCTCGCCGGGCGTGTTCTTCGATCACGACCGCGGCAAGACCCATTCCTCGGGCAAGTTCCTTTTCGCCGCGCGGGTGATCCCGTATCGCGGTTCGTGGCTCGATTTCGAATTCGACGCCAAGGACATCGTCCATGCCCGCATCGACCGCCGCCGCAAGCTGCCGGTCACCACGCTGCTCTATGCCCTGGGCATGTCCAGCGAGGACATCCTGGAATATTTCTACAAGCTGGTCACCTACAGCCGCGCCAAGGACGGCTGGAAGCGCCCCTTCGACGCCAAGACCATGCGCGGCGCCAAGCTGCCCTATCCGATCGCCAACGCCGACACGGGCGAGGTTATCCTCGAGGCCGACGAGAAGCTGACGCCGCGCGCCGCGCGCCAGCTCGAGAAGCAGGGCCTCACCGAGGTGCTCGTGCCCGCCAAGGATCTGGTCGGCCGCTACCTGGCCCGCGATCTGGTGAACGAGCAGACCGGCCAGATCTACCTGGAAGCCGGCGAGGAGATCACCGAGGCGCATATCGCCACCTTCGAGGACGTGGGCATCGAGGACGTGCCGACGCTCGACATCGACCACATCAATGTGGGCGCGCATATCCGCAACACCATGCTCGCCGACAAGGTCGAAGGCGCCGAACACGCGCTGGTCGAGATCTACCGCGTCATGCGCCCGGGCGAGCCGCCGACCAAGGAAACCGCCGAAGCGCTGTTCGATGGTCTGTTCTTCGATCCGGAACGCTATGACCTGTCGTCGGTCGGCCGCGTGAAGATGAACATGCGCCTGGGCCTCGAGGTCGAGGACACCGTGCGCACGCTGCGCAAGGACGACGTGCTCGCCGTCATCAAGACCCTGGTCGAGCTGAAGGACGGCAAGGGCGAGATCGACGACATCGATCACCTGGGCAACCGGCGCGTGCGCTCGGTCGGCGAACTGATGGAAAATCAGTACCGCATCGGCCTGCTGCGCATGGAACGGGCGATCAAGGAGCGCATGAGCTCGGTTGAGATCGACACGGTCATGCCGCACGACCTGATCAACGCCAAGCCGGCCGCCGCCGCCGTGCGCGAGTTCTTCGGCTCGAGCCAGCTCAGCCAGTTCATGGATCAGACCAACCCGCTGTCCGAAGTCACCCACAAGCGCCGTCTCTCGGCGCTTGGGCCGGGCGGCCTGACCCGCGAGCGCGCCGGCTTCGAGGTGCGCGACGTGCATCCGACCCATTATGGCCGTATCTGCCCGATCGAAACGCCGGAAGGCCCGAACATCGGTCTGATCAACTCGCTCGCGACTTTCGCGCGGGTCAACAAGTACGGCTTCATCGAATCGCCCTACCGGAAGATCGTCGACGGCCGCGTCACCGACGAGGTCGTCTACCTGTCGGCCATGGAAGAGGGCAAGTTCACCATCGCCCAGGCGAACGCCGAACTGGACGAAAACGGCCGCTTCACCAGCGATCTCGTCTCGTGCCGCGAGGCAGGCGAGTTCGTGATGGCCGCGCCGGACCAGATCACGGCCATGGACGTGTCGCCCAAGCAGCTCGTCTCGGTCGCCGCCGCGCTCATTCCGTTCCTCGAGAACGATGACGCGAACCGCGCGCTGATGGGCTCGAACATGCAGCGTCAGGCGGTGCCGCTGGTCCGTGCCGAGGCGCCGCTGGTCGGCACCGGCATGGAAGAGGTCGTGGCCCGCGATTCCGGCGTGACCGTGGTCGCCAAGCGCGATGGCATCGTCGATCAGGTCGATTCGACCCGTATCGTGGTGCGCGCCACCTCGGAAGTGGATCCGGGCTCCTCGGGCGTCGACATCTACAATCTGGTGAAGTTCCAGCGGTCGAACCAGAACACCTGCATCACCCAGCGTCCGCTGGTGCGCGTGGGCGATCTGGTGAAGAAGGGCGACATCATCGGCGACGGTCCGTCGACCGATCTGGGCGAACTGGCCCTGGGCCGGAACGTGCTCGTCGCGTTCATGCCCTGGAACGGCTACAACTTCGAAGATTCGATCCTGATCTCCGAGCGGATGGTCAGCGACGACGTCTTCACCTCGATCCACATCGAGGAATATGAAGTCATGGCCCGCGACACCAAGCTGGGTCCGGAAGAAATCACCCGCGACATTCCGAACGTGGGCGAGGAAAGCCTCAGCCATCTCGACGAGGCCGGTATCGTCTACATCGGCGCCGAAGTGAAGGCGGGCGACATCCTGGTCGGCAAGGTGACGCCGAAGGGCGAGTCGCCGATGACGCCGGAAGAAAAGCTGCTGCGCGCCATCTTCGGTGAAAAGGCCTCCGACGTGCGCGACACGTCGCTGCGCGTGCCGCCGGGCGATTCCGGGACCATCGTCGAGGTTCGCGTGTTCAATCGGCACGGCGTCGACAAGGACGAACGCGCCCGCACCATCGAACGCGAGGAAATCGAACGGCTCGCCAAGGATCGCGACGACGAGCTGGCGATCCTGGAGCGCAGCTCCTTCTCGCGTCTCGAGGATCTGCTGCTCGGTCAGCAGGTGGCCAAGGGCCCGAAGGGCTTCCGCGCCGGCGCCGACGTCACCAAGGACCTGCTGCAGGAGTTGAGCAAGGGCCAGTGGTGGCATGTGGCGGTGAAGGATGAGGGCCGCCAGGCCGACATCGAATCGCTGCGCAAGCATTTCGACGACGCCAAGGACCGCCTGCAGAAGCGTTTCGAGGAGAAGGTCGAGAAGCTGCAGCGCGGCGACGAGCTGCTCCCCGGCGTGATGAAGATGGTCAAGGTGTTCGTGGCGGTGAAGCGCAAGCTGCAGCCGGGCGACAAGATGGCCGGCCGTCACGGCAACAAGGGTGTCATCTCGCGGATTTCGAAGATGGAAGACATGCCGTTCCTGGCGGACGGCACGGTGGCCGACATCGTGCTGAACCCGCTCGGCGTGCCGTCGCGCATGAACGTGGGGCAGATTCTCGAGACCCATCTGGGGTGGGCGTCCGCCGGCCTCGGCCGTCAGGTCGCGCAGCTGCTGGAAGACGTCCAGCGTGCCGGATCCACCGAGAACCTGCGCAAGCGGCTGCATGAACTCTATGGCGACAAGCAGTATGACGAGGTGATCCGCGATCTGGACGATGCCCAGATCCACGAACTCGCCAAGAACCTGAGCAAGGGCATTCCGTTGGCCACCCCGGTGTTCGACGGCGCCAAGGAAGCCGACATCGTCGACGCGCTGGTCGCGGCCGGCCTCGATGGCTCGGGCCAGGTCACGCTGTATGACGGCCGTACCGGCGAGTCCTTCGACCGCAAGGTCACCGTCGGCTACATCTACATGCTGAAGCTGCACCATCTGGTGGACGACAAGATCCACGCCCGTTCCATCGGCCCCTACAGCCTCGTGACCCAGCAGCCGCTGGGCGGCAAGGCCCAGTTCGGCGGTCAGCGCTTCGGCGAGATGGAGGTGTGGGCGCTACAGGCGTATGGCGCCGCCTACACGCTGCAGGAAATGCTGACGGTGAAGTCGGACGACGTGGCCGGCCGTACGGGTGTCTACGAGGCGATCGTCAAGGGTGACGACACTTTCGAAGCGGGTATCCCGGAATCCTTCAACGTGCTTGTGAAGGAAATGCGGTCCCTGGCGCTCAATGTCGAGCTGGTCACCGTCGAAGACTGAACCACTTGACACAAGTGGTACACTAGGTCGCGAACATATCTTACCGAGCAGGACCCGTTCCGGGTCCAGTCGAGGAGCAGAAGCATGAACCAAGAGGTCATCAACCTCTTCAGTCCGCAGAGCAAGGCCCAGAACTTCAACGCGATCAAGATTTCGATCGCGTCGCCGGAGCGCATCCGGTCCTGGTCCTTCGGTGAGATCAAGAAGCCCGAGACGATCAACTACCGGACGTTCAAGCCCGAACGCGACGGCCTGTTCTGCGCGCGCATCTTCGGTCCGATCAAGGATTACGAGTGCCTGTGCGGCAAGTACAAGCGCATGAAGTATCGCGGCATCGTCTGCGAAAAGTGCGGCGTGGAAGTGACCCTGTCGAAGGTCCGGCGCGAGCGCATGGGCCACATCGAACTGGCCGCGCCCGTCGCGCACATCTGGTTCCTCAAGAGCCTGCCGTCCCGCATCGGCCTGCTGCTCGACATGACCCTGAAGGATCTCGAGCGCATCCTGTACTTCGAATCCTATGTGGTGATCGAGCCCGGTCTGTCTGCGCTGAAGAAGGGCCAGCTCCTCAACGAGGAAGAGTATCACGACGCCCAGGACACCTATGGCGATGACGCGTTCACCGCCGGTATCGGTGCCGAGGCGATCCGCAACATGCTGGAGAGCCTGGACCTGGCGATGATCCGCGAGGAAATCCGTCAGGAACTGGCCGAGACCAAGTCGGAACTGAAGCCGAAAAAGCTGATCAAGCGGCTGAAGGTCGTCGAGGCGTTCATGGAATCCGGCAATCGCCCGGAATGGATGATCCTGACGGTCGTGCCGGTCATTCCGCCGGAACTGCGCCCGCTGGTGCCGCTCGATGGCGGCCGGTTCGCCACGTCGGATCTGAACGATCTGTACCGCCGCGTCATCAACCGTAACAACCGCCTGAAGCGGCTGATCGAGTTGCGCGCGCCGGACATCATCGTGCGCAATGAAAAGCGCATGCTGCAGGAATCGGTGGACGCGCTGTTCGACAATGGCCGTCGCGGCCGGACCATCACCGGCGCGAACAAGCGCCCGCTGAAGTCGCTGTCCGACATGCTGAAGGGCAAGCAGGGCCGCTTCCGTCAGAACCTGCTCGGCAAGCGCGTCGATTACTCCGGCCGTTCGGTCATCGTCGTGGGTCCGGAACTGAAGCTGCACCAGTGCGGCCTGCCCAAGAAGATGGCGCTCGAGCTGTTCAAGCCGTTCATCTATTCGCGGCTGGATCAAAAGGGTCTGTCGACGACGATCAAGCAGGCCAAGAAGATGGTCGAGAACCAGCGTCCCGAAGTCTGGGACATCCTGGACGAGGTCATCCGCGAGCACCCGGTCATGCTGAACCGCGCGCCCACGCTTCACCGCCTCGGCATCCAGGCGTTCGAGCCGGTGCTGATCGAAGGCAAGGCGATCCAGTTGCATCCGCTCGTCTGCTCGGCGTTCAACGCGGACTTCGACGGCGACCAGATGGCCGTTCACGTGCCGCTCTCGCTGGAAGCCCAGCTGGAAGCGCGCGCGCTGATGATGTCGACCAACAACATCCTCAGCCCGGCCAACGGCAAGCCGATCATCGTGCCGAGCCAGGACATCGTGCTGGGTCTCTACTACATGACCCTGCAGTACGACAACGAGCCGGGCGAAGGCATGATCTTCGCCAATATCGGCGAAATCCGCCAGGCGCTGGACGCCAAGGTGCTCTCGCTGCACGCCAAGATTCACTGCCGTTACGACACGGTGGACGATGAAGGCAACCCGATCACCGTGCGCGTGGAATCCACGCCGGGCCGCATGATGCTGGCGCAGCATCTGCCGAAGAACCCGAAGGTGAAATTCGACGTCATCAACCGCACGCTCGGCAAGAAGCAGGTGTCGGAAGTCATCGACATCGTCTATCGCCACTGCGGCCAGAAGGAGACCGTGCTGTTCGCCGACGCGATCATGGGCCTCGGCTTCCGTCAGGCGGCGCTTGCCGGCATCTCGTTCGGCAAGGACGACATGGTCATCCCGGAAACCAAGACCAAGCTGGTCGACGACACCCGGGCGCTGGCGAAGGAATACGAGCAGCAGTACGCCGAAGGTCTCATCACCCAGGGCGAAAAGTACAACAAGGTGATCGATGCCTGGGCCCAGTGCACCGACCGCGTCGCCGACGAGATGATCAAGCGCATCTCCTCGATCCAGATCGACGAGGAAACCAAGCGCACCAAGCCGATTAACTCGATTTACATGATGTCTCATTCCGGCGCGCGTGGCTCGCCCGCCCAGATGAAGCAGCTTGCCGGCATGCGCGGCCTGATGGCCAAGCCGTCGGGCGAGATCATCGAAACGCCGATCATCTCGAACTTCAAGGAAGGCCTGACCGTTCTCGAGTACTTCAACTCGACCCACGGCGCCCGCAAGGGTCTGGCCGACACCGCGCTGAAGACGGCGAACTCGGGTTACCTGACCCGCCGTCTGGTCGACGTGGCCCAGGATTGCATCATCATCGAGCGCAATTGCGGCACCACGCGCGGCCTGACCATCAGCGAAGCCATCGAAGGCGGTGAAGTGGTCGATCCGCTCGGCGATCGCCTGCTGGGCCGTTCGGCGGCCGAGGACATCCTCGATCCCGTCAGCGGCGAAGTTGTCGTCGGGGCCGGCGAGACGCTGGACGAAATCGCGGTCGAGAAGGTCGAGCGCGCCGGCGTGTCCGTGGTGAAGATCCGTTCCGTGCTGACCTGCGAGTCCGTCGGCGGCGTCTGCGGCGCCTGCTATGGCCGTGATCTGGCCCGCGGCACCAAGGTGAATATCGGCGAGGCCGTCGGTGTCATCGCGGCGCAGTCGATCGGCGAGCCCGGCACCCAGCTGACCATGCGTACCTTCCATATCGGCGGCGCGGCGCAGTTCGCCGAGCAGTCGTCGGTGGAAGCGACCAGCGAGGGCACGATCCGGCTCGAGAACCGCAACGTGGTCGAAGACAGCCAGAAGCGCCTCATCTCCATGAGCCGCAACTGCGAGATCATCGTCACCGATGCCGGCGGCCGCCAGCGCGCCCGCTACAAGGTGCCGTACGGCTCGCATCTGCTCGTCGATGACGGCAGCGCGGTCAAGCGCGGCACCAAGTTGGCTGAGTGGGATCCCTACACCGTGCCGATCATCGTCGAGCGCGGCGGTATCGCCCGCTACGTCGATCTGGTCGACGGCGTGTCGGTCCGCGAAGTGATGGACGAGACCACCGGCATCTCGCAGCGCGTCGTCGTCGACTGGCGTTCGCAGCCCAAGGGCGTCGATCTGCGTCCGCGTATCACGCTGCGCGACGAAGCCGGCGAACTGGTGAAGCTGTCGAACGGTCTTGAGGCCCGCTACATGCTCTCGGTGGACGCGATCCTCACCGTCAATGATGGCGACGATCTCCATGCCGGTGACGTGGTCGCGCGTATCCCGCGTGAAGCGGCGCGTACCCGCGACATTACGGGTGGTCTGCCGCGCGTGGCGGAACTGTTCGAAGCCCGCCGGCCCAAGGATCACGGCATCATCGCCGAAAACTCGGGCTATGTGGAGTTCGGCAAGGATTACAAGAACAAGCAGCGGATCGTGATCAAGCCGAAGGACGGCGACGGCGAGCCGGTGGAGTACCTGATCCCGAAGGGCAAGCACATCAGCGTGCGCGAGGGCGACTTCATCGAATCCGGCGAGTACGTGCTGGAAGGCAATCCGGTGCCGCACGACATCCTGCGCGTGCAGGGCGTCGAAGCGCTGGCCAACTACCTGGTGAACGAGATCCAGGAGGTCTATCGACTGCAGGGCGTGAAGATCAACGACAAGCACATCGAGGTGATCGTTCGCCAGATGCTGCAGAAGGTCGAGATTCTCAACCCGGGCGACACGACCTTCCTCAAGGGCGAGCAGGTCGACAAGACCGAGTTCGACGAGGTCAACGCCAAGGCGGAGAAGGAAGGCGGTCGTCCCGCGACGTCCGAGCCGGTTCTGCTGGGCATCACGAAGGCGTCGCTCCAGACCCGCTCGTTCATCTCGGCGGCATCGTTCCAGGAGACCACCCGCGTCCTCACCGAAGCGGCGGTCAACGGCAAGATCGATCACCTTTACGGTCTGAAGGAAAACGTGATCGTCGGCGGCCTGATCCCGGCCGGTACCGGCAACATGATGAACCGGATGCGCCAGATCGCGCATCGCCGGGATCGGGAGTATCTCGATGCCCAGCGGAGCGAGCAGCCCGAAGTGGCCGGGATGATCCCCGATGCCGGTTCGGCGGCGCCTGCGGCTGAGTAAGATCGAGGGGCCGGTCCTGGGTAATCAGGTCCGGCCCCGTCTCGATTTCTGGTACGAGTTCGCCAGCACCTACTCGTATCTCACCGTATCCCGGATAGAAGAACTGACGACAACGGCCGGCATCGAGCTTCGATGGCGGCCCTTTCTGTTGGGGCCGATCTTCGCGGCTCAGGGCTGGCACACGTCCCCGTTCAGCATCTATGAGGCAAAGGGGCATTACATGTGGCGCGACGTCGCGCGCCGTGCTGATCGATACGGCCTGCCGTTCAATAGACCCGCGACGTTTCCACAGAACGGCCTGCTCGCGGCGAGGCTGGCGCTGACGGGCGTCAGTGCTGGCTGGTGTGGCGACTTCTCCCGTCTGGTCTACCGCGCGCAATTCGTCAATGGGGCGGACATCTCGGATGGCGCCGTGCTCGCGGCGATTCTTCGTGATCTGGGCATTCCGGATGTCCCGGCCATGCGCGCCGCGTCGTCGGATCACAACAAGCAGGCTCTTCGCTCGCAAACGGAAGAGGCCATGGCGCTCGGGATTTTCGGCGCCCCGAGCTTCGTCGCGGACGGCGAGCTCTTCTGGGGAGATGATCGGCTGGAGGACGCCCTGGCGTGGCTCTCGGGTCCGGCCAGCGTGATCTAGAGCCGGCGAGCGTCCCGCATCGGGCGCCCAGCTTCTTCCTCGAATCGGCAATGGTACCCTGGGCGCACGCCTCCCTGGTGAACCGGCCGGGCTGACGCGATTCGGGCGATGTTCCGCGATCCCGCGGGGAGCGCGCCAAGGCGCCGGCTCGTGGGAGCCGCAGGTGGGCGCCAGAGCGTGTCCGGGGATAATTCGCGGCCCGGCGTGTAGAAAGGCGCCTATTCCGGTGATCACACGTGAAGAGGGATCGCCTGTTGTGACAAGAGAACTGATCCTGTTGAGCTACTGCCAATAGAGTACCGCGGCCATCCAAGATGCCATTGTACGCAACACTTCCGGATGCCGGGGAAACACCTCTTCCGCGGCCGCGCGCGAAAGACACGGCGCGGCGCAACACTGCATGAAGCTGGTATTTCTGGCGATAAGGCCCGCATGCCAAAGGTGTCCATAAAGTGTTATCTAACGCTTGACGGGGCGGCGGGGCGCTCGTATGTTCCGCGCCTCTCGAGGGTGCAGGCTGTAGGCTAATTCCTAGACGCTGCGCTGTGACAGTCCCGGTAGTGGATGTCAGCCTCCCCCATCACCCCGAGAACTGAACAGCGGCAACCGTCATGGACGAGGTGCTGTTGGTTTTGTGCTAGTTGAACGCGGCCTCGGTCGTACGCAGTTGAGTCTCGACGCTAAAGGGTAGTCATGCCGACGATTAACCAGTTGATCCGTAAGCCGCGCCAGCGGCCCATCAAGCGGAATAAGGTTCCGGCGCTTGAAGCATGTCCGCAGAAGCGCGGCGTGTGCACGCGTGTCTACACGACGACGCCGAAGAAGCCGAACTCGGCGCTTCGTAAGGTTGCCCGCGTCCGTCTGACCAACGGCTTCGAAGTCACCAGCTACATCCCGGGCGAAGGCCACAACCTGCAGGAGCACTCCGTTGTGCTGATCCGCGGTGGCCGCGTGAAGGATCTTCCCGGTGTCCGCTATCACATCCTGCGCGGTGTGCTCGACACGCAGGGCGTCAAGGATCGTCGCCAGCGTCGTTCGAAGTACGGCGCGAAGCGGCCGAAGTAAGGAGAGCAGTCAATGTCGCGTCGTCGCGCTGCAGAAAAACGTGAAGTTCTCCCCGACGCCAAGTATGGCGACGTGGTGGTGTCCAAGTTCATCAACAACCTGATGTTCCACGGCAAGAAGTCCGCCGCCGAAGACATTGTCTATGGCGCCTTCACCCGTATCGAGAAGCAGGGCAAGAACGAGCCGATCCGCGTCTTCCATGATGCGCTCGACAATGTTCGCCCGCAGATCGAGGTTCGCTCCCGCCGCGTCGGTGGTGCGACCTATCAGGTTCCGGTCGAGGTTCGTAGCGAGCGTGCTCAGGCCCTGGCGATTCGCTGGCTGATCGACGCCGCGCGCAAGCGGTCGGAGAACACGATGGAAGAGCGCCTGTTCAAGGAGCTCCTGGAAGCCAGCGACAATCGCGGCTCGTCCGTCAAGAAGCGTGAAGACACGCACCGCATGGCGGAAGCCAATCGCGCGTTCTCGCATTACCGCTGGTAGGCCAAGGAAGGCTGTTTCAAGATGTCTCGTACTACGCAGCTCGATCGCTATCGCAACATCGGCATCATGGCGCACATTGATGCCGGCAAGACGACCACGACCGAGCGAATCCTTTACTACACCGGCCGCAGCCACAAGATCGGCGAAGTCCATGATGGCGCCGCCACCATGGATTGGATGGAGCAGGAGCAGGAACGGGGCATCACGATCACCTCGGCCGCGACGACCTGCTTCTGGCGCGACCACCGTGTGAACATCATCGACACCCCCGGCCACGTGGACTTCACCATCGAAGTCGAGCGCAGCCTGCGCGTGCTCGATGGCGCGGTCGCGGTGTTCGACAGCGTCGCCGGCGTGGAGCCGCAGTCCGAGACCGTGTGGCGCCAGGCCGACAAGTACGGCGTGCCGCGGATGTGCTTCATCAACAAGATGGATCGCACCGGCGCGAATTTCGAGCGGACGCTCGGCATGATTCGCGACCGTCTGGGCGCGACGGCGCTGGTCATTCAGCTGCCGGTCGGTTCGGAAAGCGACTACAAGGGCCTGATCGATCTGGTGAAGAACAAGGCCGTGATCTGGCGGGATGAGTCGCTGGGCGCCGAGTTCGACTATGTCGACATTCCGGATGATCTCGCCGATGCCGCCGAGGCGGCGCGTCTCGAAATGATCGAGCTGGCCGTCGAACAGGATGAAGCTGCTCTCGAGGCCTATCTCGATGGCAACGAGCCGGACGAAGAAACGCTGAAGCGCTGCATCCGCAAAGGCACCATCGCCGGCGCGTTTGTTCCGGTGTTGAACGGCACCGCGTTCAAGAACAAGGGTGTCCAGCCGCTTCTCGATGCCGTGGTCGATTTCCTGCCGTCTCCGCTGGACGTGCCGGCCTATGAAGGCCTGCTGCCCGACAGCGACGAGACCGTCCAGCGCCATGCCGACGATAGCGAGCCCTTCTCGGGTCTGGCGTTCAAGATCATGAACGATCCCTTCGTGGGCTCGCTGACCTTCGTTCGCGTGTATTCGGGCGTCGTTGAAAGCGGCACCCAGACCCTGAACTCGGTGAAGGGCAAGCGCGAGCGCGTCGGCCGCATGCTGCAGATGCACGCGAACCACCGCGAAGACGTCAAGGAAGCCCGCGCGGGCGACATCGTTGCCTTCTGCGGCCTGAAGGAAACCACCACGGGCGACACGCTGTGCGATCCCGTGAAGCCGGTGATCCTGGAGCGCATGGAATTCCCGGAACCCGTCATCGAGGTGGCGGTGGAGCCGAAGACCAAGGCCGACCAGGAAAAGATGGGCGTCGCCCTGCACCGTCTGGCGCAGGAAGATCCGTCCTTCCGCGTGTCCGTCGATCACGAAAGCGGCCAGACCATCATCAAGGGGATGGGCGAGCTGCATCTCGAAATCATCGTCGATCGCATGCGCCGCGAGTTCAAGGTCGAGGCCAATGTGGGCGCGCCGCAGGTTGCGTATCGCGAAACCATCACCAAGCGCGCTGAAGTCGATTACACGCACAAGAAGCAGACCGGCGGTTCGGGTCAGTTCGCTCGCGTGAAGATCGTCCTCGAGCCGGGTGAGCAGGGTTCGGGCGGCGTGTTCGAGTCCACCATCGTCGGTGGCTCGGTCCCTCGCGAATATATCCCGGGTGTCGAAAAGGGTGTTCACAGCGTCGCCGAGACCGGCGTGCTGGCGGGCTTCCCGGTCATCGACTACAAGGTCCAGCTGATCGACGGCGCCTACCATGACGTCGACTCCAGCGTCCTGGCGTTCGAAATCGCGTCGCGGGCCGCGTTCCGTGAAGCGGCCCAGAAGGCCGGCATCCAGCTTCTCGAACCGATCATGGCCGTCGAGGTCGTGACCCCGGAAGATTACGTCGGCGACGTGATGGGTGACCTGAACAGCCGTCGTGGTCTCGTCGAGGGCACGGACATGCGCGGCAACGCCAACGCCATCAAGGCGTCGGTGCCGCTCGCCAACATGTTCGGTTACGTCAACACGCTGCGGTCCATGACCCAGGGCCGCGCCCAGTACACCATGCAGTTCTCGCACTACGCGCCCGTTCCGAAGGCCGTCAGTGACGAGGTTGTCGCGAAACGCGCGTAAGCAGATAGAGCGGAAGGAAGACTCCCATGTCGAAGGGAAAGTTTGAGCGGAACAAGCCGCATTGCAACGTCGGGACCATTGGTCACGTTGACCACGGCAAGACGTCGCTGACGGCGGCGATCACGAAGGTTCTTGCGGAGACGGGCGGCGCGACGTTCCAGGCGTACGACCAGATCGACAAGGCACCTGAAGAGAAGGCGCGCGGCATTACGATTTCGACGGCGCACGTCGAGTACGAGACGACGAACCGCCACTACGCGCACGTCGATTGCCCCGGCCACGCGGATTACGTGAAGAACATGATCACGGGCGCGGCGCAGATGGACGGCGCGATCCTGGTGGTGTCGGCGGCCGACGGCCCGATGCCGCAGACGCGCGAGCACATCCTGCTGGCCCGTCAGGTCGGCGTTCCGGCGATCGTGGTGTTCCTGAACAAGGTGGACCAGGTCGACGATCCGGAACTGCTGGAACTGGTCGAGCTGGAAGTGCGCGAGCTGCTGTCGTCCTACGATTTCCCGGGCGACGACATTCCGATCATCCCGGGCTCGGCTCTGGCGGCGCTGGAAGACAGCAACCGCGAGATCGGCCATGACGCGATCCTGAAGCTGATGGCGGCGGTCGACGAGTACATCCCGCAGCCGCACCGCCCGATCGACCTGCCGTTCCTGATGCCGATCGAAGACGTGTTCTCGATCTCGGGCCGCGGCACCGTCGTGACCGGCCGCGTCGAGCGCGGCATCGTGAAGGTGGGCGAGGAAGTCGAGATCGTCGGCATGAAGGACACCCGCAAGACGGTGTGCACCGGCGTCGAGATGTTCCGCAAGCTGCTGGACCAGGGCCAGGCGGGCGACAACATCGGCGCGCTGCTGCGCGGCGTGGACCGTAACGACGTGGAGCGCGGCCAGGTTCTGGCCAAGCCGGGCTCGATCACGCCGCACACCCAGTTCCAGGCCGAAGCCTACATCCTGACCAAGGAAGAGGGCGGCCGTCACACGCCGTTCTTCTCCAACTACCGTCCGCAGTTCTACTTCCGCACGACCGACGTGACGGGCATGGTGAAGCTGCCGGAAGGCACCGAGATGGTCATGCCGGGCGACAACATCACCATGGAAGTCGAGCTCATCGTGCCGATCGCCATGGATGAAGGCCTCCGCTTCGCCATCCGTGAAGGCGGTCGTACCGTCGGCGCCGGCGTCGTCGCGAAAATCCTGAAATAAGAAAACAAGCACGGGCCGGTCTGGCCTTCGTCGGACCGGCCTAATTATTTGGTGAGAGTGGCATGGACAATCAAAATATCCGCATTCGCCTGAAGGCGTTTGACCACCGCATCCTCGACCAGTCGACTGGCGAGATCGTGGGGACGGCCAAGCGGACCGGCGCGCGCGTGCGCGGCCCGATCCCGCTGCCGACCAAGATCGAAAAGTTCACCGTGCTGCGCTCGCCCCACATCGATAAGAAGTCGCGCGAACAGTTCGAAATCCGCACCCACAAGCGGCTGCTGGATATCATCGACCCGACCCCGGAAACCGTGGACGCGCTGATGAAGCTCGACCTGGCCGCCGGTGTCGATGTCGAAATCAAGCTGCAGGCTTAAGGCAGGAAGAATCCAATGCGTTCGGGATTGATAGCACAAAAGGTCGGCATGACCCGCGTGTTCGCCGAGGACGGGGCCCATGTGCCCGTGACCGTTCTGAAGGTGGACAATTGCCAGGTCATCGCCCAGAAGACCGAAGAGCGCGACGGCTACACGGCCGTCCAGCTTGGCGCCGGCAAGGCGAAGCCGAATCGGGTCAGCAAGCCGCAGCGCGGCCACTTCGCGAAGTCGAACGTGGAGCCGAAGAAGCGGATCGTCGAGTTTCGCGTCGCCGAAGACGCGCTGATCGACGTCGGTGCGGAACTGACCACCGATCACTTCGTGGTCGGCCAGCTCGTCGACGTGGTGGGTACCACGATCGGTAAGGGCTTCGCCGGTGTCATGAAGCGCCACAACTTTGGCGGTCTGCGTGCATCGCACGGCGTGTCCGTGTCGCATCGTTCGCATGGTTCGACCGGTCAGCGTCAGGATCCGGGCAAGGTCTTCAAGGGTAAGAAGATGGCCGGCCACATGGGTGCAGTGCGTGTCACCACGCAGAACCTGAAGGTCGTCGCCACCGATGCCGAACGCGGTCTGCTGCTGGTGCATGGCGCCGTTCCCGGTCCGGCCAGCGGCTGGGTCCTGGTGCGCGACGCCGTCAAGCGCAAGCGCCCGGACAACGTTCCGTATCCGGCCGGCTTGCGCCAGTCGAACGCCCCGGCCGCCGAACAGGCTGCCCCGGCTGAAGAAACCAGCGGCGATGCCGCCGAGAACCAGGAGTGATGTCGGTGAAGGTAGACGTCATTACCCTTGAAGCGGGCAACGCCGGATCGGTCGATCTGAGCGACGCCATCTTCAGCCTGCCGGCCCGTCAGGACCTGCTGCAGCGCACCGTGCGCTGGCAGCTGGCCAAGCGTCAGGCCGGCACGCACAAGACCAAGGGCCGTTCCGAGATCGCGCTGACCGGCAAGAAGTTCGTGAAGCAGAAGGGTTCCGGCGGCGCCCGTCATGGTGACCGCAAGGCGCCGCAGTTCCGCGGCGGCGGCAAGGCCTTCGGTCCGGTCGTGCGCAGTCACGAACATGATCTGCCCAAGAAGGTTCGCAAGCTCGCGCTGAAGACCGCGCTGTCGGTGAAGCAGGCCGAAGGCAATCTGGTGGTTCTGGATCAGGCCTCGCTGGCCGACCCCAAGACCAAGGGCCTGGTCGGCATCCTGGCGAAGCTGGGCTGGTCGAACGCGCTGATCATCGACGGCGACGCGGTCGAGCAGAACTTCGCCCGCGCCGCGGCCAACATTCCGCACATCGACGTGCTGCCCAGCCAGGGCGCGAACGTCTATGACATCCTGCGCCACAACACCCTGGTCCTGACCAAGGCTGGCCTGGAGCGGCTCGAGGAGCGTCTGAAATGAGCAAGATCAAGGCGAAGAACAAGCACTTCGATCTGCTGCTGAGGCCTGTCGTCACGGAAAAGTCGACCCTCGGTGTGGAGAACAACCAGGTTACCTTCCGGGTGACGCTGGATGCCACCAAGCCAGAGATCAAGGAAGCGGTCGAGAGTGTGTTCGGCGTGAAAGTCAACGCGGTCAACACCCTGCGTCAGCAGGGCAAGGTCAAGCGGTTCCGCGGCGTTGTCGGCAAGCGTCCCGAGTACAAGAAGGCCATCGTGACCCTCGCCGAAGGCGAGACGATCGATATCACGACGGGAGTCTAACCGATGGCGCTCAAGTCATATAATCCGACGACCCCGGGCCAGCGCGGCCTGGTCCTCGTCGACCGTTCCGGCCTCTGGAAAGGCAAGCCCGTCAAGGCGCTGACCGAAGGTCTGAGCAAGAAAGGTGGCCGCAACAATCATGGCCGCGTCACGGCGTTCGGCCAGGGCGGCGGTCACAAGCGGTCCTATCGTCTGGTCGATTTCAAGCGCCGCAAGTTCGACGTGGCGGCGACGGTCGAGCGGCTGGAATACGATCCGAACCGTTCGGCGTTCATTGCTCTCGTGAAGTACGAGGACGGCGATCTGGCCTACATCATCGCGCCGCAGCGCCTGAATGTCGGCGACCAGGTCGTGTCGGGCAAGAAGGTCGACGTGAAGCCGGGCAACGCCATGCCGCTGGGCTCCATGCCGGTCGGCACGATCGTGCACAATGTGGAGCTGAAGCCGGGCAAGGGCGGTCAGATCGCACGCGCCGCGGGCACCTATGTGCAGTATGTCGGTCGCGACGGCGATTATTCGATCCTTCGTCTGGCGTCGGGCGAACAGCGCATCGTTCACTCGAGCTGCATGGCGACGGTGGGCGCGGTGTCCAACCCGGACAACCAGAACACCAATCTCGGCAAGGCCGGCCGCAATCGCTGGCTCGGCAAGCGCCCGTCGGTTCGTGGTGTCGCCATGAACCCGGTCGACCATCCGCACGGCGGTGGTGAAGGCCGTACCTCGGGTGGCCGTCATCCGGTCACGCCTTGGGGCAAGCCGACCAAGGGTAAGAAGACGCGGTCCAACAAGTCCACGGACCGGTTCATCGTTCGCTCGCGCCACGCGCGGAAGAAGTAGGAGACAGAGCGTGCCACGTTCAGTTTGGAAAGGCCCGTTTGTCGACGGCTACCTGCTCAAGAAGGCGGCGACCGTTCGTGACAGCGGCCGCGGCGAGGCGATCAAGACCTGGTCGCGTCGGTCCACCATCGTCCCGCAGTTCGTCGGTCTGAACTTCGCCGTTCACAACGGTCACAAGTTCGTCCCGGTGCACATCGCGGAAGAAATGGTCGGTCACAAGCTCGGCGAGTTCGCGCCGACCCGTACCTACTACGGCCACGCCGCCGACAAGAAGGCGAAGAGGGGCTGAGATGAGCAAGAAAGCCAAAGAGCGCGCTCTGGGCGAAAACGAAGCGAAGGCGATCGCCACCTCGCTTCGGACCAGCCCGCGCAAGCTGAACCTGGTGGCGGGCATGATCCGTGGCCTGAAGGCGGAACAGGCGCTGCACGCGCTGACGTTCTCCAAGCGCCGCATCGCCGTCGAAGTGAAGAAGGTGCTCGAGAGCGCCATCGCGAATGCCGAGAACAACCATCAGCTCGACGTGGACCAGCTGGTCGTCGCCGAAGCGCATGTGGGCAAGGCTCTGATCATGAAGCGTTTCCACGCCCGCGCCCGCGGCCGTGGCGCCCGGATCGAAAAGCCGTTCAGCCGGCTGACGATCGTCGTCCGCGAAGTCGAGGAGGCCGCGTAATGGGTCAAAAAGTAAATCCGATCGGTCTGCGCCTCGGCGTCAACCGGACCTGGGATTCGCGCTGGTACGCGAACCGGGACTTCGCGAAGCTGCTGCACGAAGACATCAAGATCCGCGATTACCTGCAGACCAAGCTGTCGGCCGCCGGTATCTCGAAGATCGTCATCGAGCGCCCCGCGAAGAAGGCTCGTGTGACCATTCACTCGGCGCGTCCGGGTGTGATCATCGGCAAGAAGGGCGCCGACATCGACAAGCTCCGCAAGGAGATCTCGACGATGACGGGTTCGGAAGTGCACCTCAACATCGTTGAAGTGCGCAAGCCGGAAATCGACGCCAAGCTGATCGCCGAGAACATCGCGCAGCAGCTCGAGCGCCGGGTGGCTTTCCGCCGCGCCATGAAGCGCGCGGTGCAGTCGGCCATGCGTCTCGGCGCCAAGGGCATCCGTATCAATTGCGGCGGTCGCCTTGGCGGCGCCGAGATCGCGCGGATGGAATGGTACCGTGAAGGCCGCGTTCCGCTGCATACCCTGCGCGCTGACATCGATTACGGCGAAGCCCGCGCGAACACCGCCTATGGCGTGTGCGGCGTGAAGGTGTGGGTGTTCAAGGGAGAGATCCTGGCCCACGACCCGATGGCGTCGGAAAAGCGGTCTCTGGAGGCGCAGCAAGGCGGCTCCGGCAACCGGTCGATGAACTAAGCGCTGAACTGAGAGTACAAGACCATGCTTCAGCCGAAGAAAACCAAATTCCGGAAGGCCTTCAAGGGCCGCATCCATGGCAAGGCCAAGGGTGGCACCGAACTCAATTTCGGCGCCTTCGGCCTGAAGGCGACGGAACCGGGCCGTATCACCGCGCGTCAGATCGAGGCGGCCCGCCGCGCGATCAGCCGCCACATGAAGCGTGCCGGCCGCGTCTGGATCCGGGTGTTCCCGGACGTGCCGGTCTCGAAGAAGCCGACCGAAGTCCGCATGGGTAAGGGCAAGGGTTCGCCGGAATACTGGGTGGCGCGCGTGAAGCCGGGCCGCATCATGTTCGAGATCGAGGGCGTGTCTGAAACCATCGCTCGCGAAGCATTCGACCGCGCCGCCGCCAAGCTGTCCATCGCGACGCGCCTGGTGTCGCGTCCGGGCGAGCACTAGGAGATTTGAAGCCATGAAGGCGTCGGAAACCAGGGGCATGACCCTCGATCAGCTCACGGACAAGCTCGCCGAGCTGAAGCGTGAGCAGTTCAACCTTCGTGTTCAGCAGGCCACCGGCCAGCTGGAGAAGCCGTCCCGTCGCCGTCAGGTTCGGCGCGACATCGCGCGGATCCAGACCATCATCGGCGAGAAACAGGCCCCCGGGGCCAGCGCTTAAGGCGGAGTACGCGAGATATGCCGAAAAGAATTCTGCAGGGCGTGGTCGTCAGCAGCGCCAACGAAAAGACCGTGGTGGTCCGCGTCGAACGTCGCGTGAAGCATCCGGTTCTGGGCAAGGTCGTGCGCCTGTCCAAGCGCTACCATGCCCATGACGAAGAGAACGCCCGCCAGGTCGGTGACGTGGTGCGGATCGAGGAATGCCCGCCGATTTCGCGCTTGAAGCGCTGGCGGGTGATCGCCGAACAGGCTTGATGAACGCACCGGGAGATACGCCATGATTCAAATGCAGTCGAATCTGGATGTTGCCGATAACTCGGGTGCGCGCCGTGTGCAGTGCATCAAGGTACTCGGTGGCTCCAAGCGGAAGACCGCTTCGGTTGGCGACGTGATCGTCGTCAGCGTGAAGGAGGCCATTCCGAGGGGGCGTGTGAAGAAGGGTGACGTGCACCGTGCCGTCATCGTTCGCACCGCCAAGGAAATTTTCCGGCCGGATGGCTCAAGCATCCGCTTCGACCACAACGCGGCCGTGTTGATCAACAAGCAGGGCGAGCCGATCGGGACCCGCATCTTTGGCCCGGTCACCCGCGAGCTGCGTGCGAAGGCGATGATGAAGATCATCTCGCTGGCGCCGGAGGTGCTGTAATGGCCGCGAAGATTAAGAAGGGCGACCAGGTCATCGTGACCAAGGGCCGCGACAAAGGCAAGAAGGGCGAGGTGCTTCGCGTTATCCCGACGGATAATCGCGCCGTCGTCCAGGGCGTGAATGTGGTGAAGAAGCACAAGCGTCCGAACCAGTTCGATGCGGGCGGTATCAAGTCCGAAGAAGCGCCGCTGGCCCTGGCGAACCTGGCCATCGTCGATCCCAAGACCGGAGAGCCCACCCGCGTCGGCTTCAAGATTCTGGAAGACGGCCGCAAGGTCCGTTTCGCCAAGAAGTCAGGAGATGTGATCGATGGCTGAGTCTGCTGAAAAGGCTCGTTTGCAGGACCATTACGAAGAAAAGGTCCGGCCGCAGCTTATGGAAACCTTCGGGTTGACCAACCGCTATTCGGTGCCGAAGCTCGACAAGATCGTCATCAACATGGGCGTGGGTGAAGGCACCCGCGACGCCAAGAAGATCACGATCGCCGCTGAGGAACTGACCAAGATCGCCGGCCAGAAGCCGGTGGTGACCAAGGCCAAGAAGTCCATCGCCGGTTTCAAGCTGCGCGAGGGCATGCCGGTCGGTTGCAAGGTGACCCTGCGCGGGAAGCGGATGTACGAATTCCTCGACCGCCTGATCACCATTGCGCTGCCGCGCGTCCGGGACTTCCGCGGCGTGTCGCCGAAGAGCTTCGACGGCAACGGCAACTATGCCCTTGGCCTCAAGGAACAGATCGTGTTCCCCGAGATCAACTATGACCAGATCGACGAGATCCGGGGCATGGACATCATCATTTGCACGACGGCGAAAGACGACGAGCAGGCCAAGGCCCTGCTTACCGGTTTTCAGCTGCCGTTCCGGAACTAAGGCGTGTTTGCGCTGGAGCAGGTCTCAGGAGGACTTGATCGTGGCTAAGAAGAGTTCGATTGCTAAGAACAAGAAGCGTGAGCGGCTGGCCGTCCAGTTCGCCGGCAAGCGGCGCCAGCTGAAGGCTGCCGCCAAGGATGAGACGCTGTCGCCGGAAGAGCGGTTTCGTGCTCGTCTGAAGCTGGCGGAGCTGCCGCGGAACGGTGCGGCGATCCGCATCCGGAATCGCTGCGAGCTGACGGGTCGTCCGCGCGCCGTGTACCGGAAGTTCAAACTGTCACGAATTGCATTGCGCGATCTTGGGTCGATGGGGCAAATCCCCGGCCTGGTAAAGTCGAGCTGGTAACGGAGCAACGCCCATGGCGATATCAGATCCAATCGGCGATATGCTGACCCGTATCCGCAACGCCCAGCTGCGTCGCAAGTCCACGGTTCGCGTACCTGCCTCGAAGCTCCGCGAGCGTGTGCTCGAGGTGCTGAAGTCCGAAGGCTACATCCGTGCTTACGAGCGCGTGGAGCTGGACAGCAACAAGGCTGAAATCGAAGTGTCCCTGAAGTACCACGAGGGCGAGCCGGTGATCCGGACCATCGCCCGCGTGTCGACGCCGGGTCGCCGCGTGTATTCCTCCGTTGGGGATTTGCCGCGCGTGGCCAACGGTCTGGGCATCTCGATCATTTCGACGCCCAAGGGCGTCATGTCCGACAACCAGGCCCGCGCGGCCAATGTCGGCGGCGAAGTGATCTGCACGGTCGTCTAGGCCGAAGCGTAAGGAACGAAACGATGTCACGTATCGGAAAAAAGCCTGTCAGCATCCCCAGCGGCGTCAGCGTCGATCTGAGCGGATCCTCGCTGTCGGTCAAGGGGCCGAAGGGTCATCTCGCGATGACGCTGGTCGACGACGTGGTGGCGACGCAGGAAGACGGCAGCATCGTCGTTAAGCCGCGCGGCAACACCAAGCGCGCCCGGTCCATGTGGGGCCTGCAGCGGACTCTGGTCAGCAATCTGGTGACCGGTGTGTCGCAGGGCTTCACCGTGAAGCTGCAGATCACCGGCGTCGGTTATCGCGCCGCCGTCCAGGGCAAGACCCTCACTCTGCAGCTTGGCTTCAGCCATGACGTAGTGTATCCGATCCCCGACGGGATCGAGATCAAGACGGCGACGCCGACGGAGATCGAGATTTCCGGCATCGACAAGCAGAAGGTCGGTCAGATCGCGGCGGAAATCCGTGAATGGCGCAAGCCGGAGCCCTACAAGGGCAAGGGCGTTCGCTATGCTGGCGAATTCATCTTCCGCAAGGAAGGCAAGAAGAAGTAATTGCCGGATACGGCACTACGGTGGGTTTGAAGCCATGAACAAGAGAAAAGAGCTGTTTCTTCGCCGTCAACGGCGGGTGCGCAACGCGCTGCAGAAGAACTCGACCGGGCGCGTGCGCTTGGCCGTGCACCGCAGCGGCAAGCACATCTACGCGCAGGTGATCGACGACAGGGCCGGCCGTACGCTGGTCGCGGCTTCGACCCTGGACAAGGAATTTCGCGGTGACGGCGGCAAGTCCGGCGCCAACGTGGACGCGGCCCGGGAAGTGGGTGTGTTGATCGCCAAGCGCGCGGTCGATGCGGGTATCAAGGACGTGATGTTCGATCGCAGTGGCTTCCTCTACCACGGCCGGATCAAGGCCCTGGCGGACGCCGCGCGCGAAGGCGGCCTGAACTTCTAAGCCGAATAACGGAATCGAATAGGAATACGATATGGCACGGGAACGGTCAGAACGGTCGGAGCGCTCGGAGCGGTCGTCGGAACGGCAGCAGGAGAGCGAATTCATCGATCGCCTGGTGCACATCAATCGCGTCGCCAAGGTGGTGAAGGGCGGCCGTCGTTTCGGTTTCGCCGCTCTCGTCATCGTCGGCGACCAGAAGGGCCGCGCCGGCTTCGGTCACGGCAAGGCGCGCGAAGTGCCGGAAGCGATCCGCAAGGCCACCGAATCGGCCAAGCGCAACATGGTTCGCGTGCCGCTGCGCGAGGGTCGTACGCTGCATCATGACATCGACGGCCGCCACGGCGCCGGTAAGGTCATCCTGCGGACGGCTCCGGCCGGTACCGGCATCATCGCCGGCGGTCCGATGCGCGCCGTTTTCGAGGCACTGGGCATTCACGACGTGGTCACCAAGTCGACCGGTACGTCGAACCCCTACAACATGGTGCGCGCCACGTTCGACGCGCTGAAGAAGCAGATGTCGCCGCGTATGGCCGCCTCCAAGCGGGGCAAGAAGGTGAGCGATATCCTCGTTCGCCGGCCGGAGCAGGCGGGCGAAGTTGTCGAGGGCTAAAAGCCCTTAGCGGAAGGTCAAGAATCATGTCCGAGAAGATGCTGAAGGTTACCCAGATCGGCAGCCCGATCCGCCGCCAGGCGGATCAGCGCGCGACGCTGATCGGGCTCGGCCTGAACAAGATGCACCGCACCCGCGTGCTCGAAGACACGCCGTCCGTGCGCGGCATGGTGAACAAGATTCACCACCTGGTGCAGGTGGAAGAGGTGGACGTTTAATCGTCCGCCCTGAAGGAAGGATACCAAGATGCGGCTGAATCAGATTAGTGACAATCCGGGCGCGACCAAGACGAGCAAGCGCATTGGCCGTGGTATCGGCTCGGGCAAGGGCAAGACCGGCGGTCGCGGCGTGAAGGGTCAGACCTCACGCTCGGGCGTGGCGATCCACGGTTACGAAGGCGGCCAGATGCCGCTGCATCGCCGTCTGCCGAAGCGCGGTTTCAAGAGCATCAACCGCAAGCAGTACGCATCCGTCAACATCGGCCGCCTCCAGGCCGCGATCGACGCGGGCAAGCTGAAGGCCGGAGTCATCGACGGCGCCGCGCTGGTTGCCGCCGGTGTCGTGACCCATCTGCGCGATGGCTTCCGTCTGCTGGCCAAGGGCGAGCTGACGGCCGCGATCGAGATCACCGTCAACGGTGCGTCCAAGACGGCCATCGAGGCGGTTGAAAAGGCGGGCGGTAAGGTCCACTTCGTTGCCGGAGCGACGCCGACGGACGGCGCCGAGTAAAAGCGCTCACGCGCGGAATCGGGAAGACTCATGGCGTCGGCCGCGGAACAACTCGCACAGAGTTTCAACCTCAGTGCCTTCTCGAAGGCGACTGAACTCAAGAAGCGCATCTGGTTCACACTAGGTGCGCTTATCGTCTATCGACTCGGCACCTACATCCCGCTGCCGGGTGTGGACCCGGTTGCCATGTCCCAGCTGTTCTCCGCCCAGGGCGGCGGTCTGCTCGGCATGTTCAACATGTTCGCCGGCGGCTCCATCGAGCGCATGGCGATCTTCGCGCTGGGCATCATGCCCTACATTTCCGCGTCGATCATCGTGCAGCTGATGACCAGCGTCTCGCCGTCGCTCGCGCAGCTGAAGAAGGAAGGCGAATCGGGCCGCAAGCGGCTCAACCAGTACACCCGCTATGGCACGGTCGCGCTGACCATCGTGCAAGGCTACGGCATCGCCGTCCTGCTGATCGGCCAGAACGTGGTACTGGATCCCGGAATATTCTTCTACGTCAGTACCGTGACCACCCTGCTCGGCGGCACCATGTTCCTGATGTGGCTGGGCGAACAGATCACGGCGCGCGGCGTCGGCAACGGCATTTCGCTCATCATCTTCACCGGGATCGTGGCGAACCTGCCCCGTGCGCTGGCGCAGCTGTTCGAGCTGAGCTGGAACCAAGGCCAGATCAGCACATGGTTCCTGCTGTTCCTGTTCATCCTCGTCGTCGCCGTCACGGTCCTGATCGTGTTCGTCGAGCGCTCGCAGCGCCGTCTGATCGTTCAGTATCCGAAGCGCCAGGTGGGTAACCGCGTGTTCCAGGGCGACAGCTCGCACCTGCCGCTGAAGCTGAATACCGCCGGCGTCATTCCGCCGATCTTCGCGTCCTCGCTGTTGCTGCTGCCGCTGACCATCGTTCAGTTCTCCGGCGGCAACATCGAGAATGAATGGCTGGCCGGCACCATCGCCATGCTCAATCACGGGCAGCCGCTCTATCTCGCCTTCTACATGGCGATGATCGTGTTCTTCTGCTTCTTCTACACGGCCGTCGTGTTCAATCCGCAGGACACCGCCGATAATCTGAAGAAGCATGGCGGCTTTCTGCCCGGCATTCGGCCTGGCGAAAAGACGGCCGAATATATCGACTACGTTCTGACCCGGATCACCGTCGTCGGCGCCGCCTATCTGGCGCTGGTGTGCCTTATCCCGGAAATCCTGATCTCGCAGGCCGGCATCCCCTTCTACATGGGCGGTACGTCGCTGCTGATCATCGTGAACGTGACCATGGACACCGTTACGCAGATTCATGGACATCTGCTGGCTCATCAGTATGAGGGCCTCATCAAGAAGTCCAAGCTGCGCGGGAGGAAGGGTTGAACATCATTCTTCTAGGCCCGCCGGGTGCCGGCAAGGGCACTCAGGCCAAGCGGATCGAAGAGCGCCACGGCATGGTTCAGCTCTCGACCGGCGACATGCTTCGCGCCGCCGTCAAGGCTGGCACCGAGGTGGGCAAGATCGCCGACGGCATCATGAAGAGCGGCGCGCTGGTGCCGAACGACGTGGTCGTCTCGATCATCGCCGATCGCATCGATCAGCCGGACGCGCAGAGGGGATTCATCCTCGACGGCTTCCCGCGCAACGTGGCGCAGGCCGAGGCGCTCGACGCCATGCTGGACAAGAAGGGCCTCAAGCTCGACCACGTCATTCAGATGGA
Source organism: Iodidimonas sp. SYSU 1G8 (assembly GCF_039655775.1). Taxonomy (NCBI): domain Bacteria; kingdom Pseudomonadati; phylum Pseudomonadota; class Alphaproteobacteria; order Iodidimonadales; family Iodidimonadaceae; genus Iodidimonas; species Iodidimonas sp. SYSU 1G8. Next base: position 915,603 of record NZ_JBBYXJ010000002.1, read on the forward strand.
AGTGGACGACGAGGCCCTGGTGGAACGTATCACCGGCCGCTATACCTGCGGCAATTGCGGTGCGGGCTATCACGACACGTTCAAGCCGACCAAGGTCGAGGGCCAGTGCGATGTCTGCGGTTCGCATGACATGGTGCGCCGGGCCGACGACAATGAGACCACCGTTCGGTCGCGTCTCGACACCTACTACAAGGAAACGGCGCCGCTGCTTCCCTACTACAAGGAGCGCGGCAACCTGGTGCAGCTCGACGGCATGGCGCCGATGGACCAGGTCACCGAAGAGATCGAAAACGTCCTGGCCGCGGAACAGCGCCTGGGCGGTTGACTGACAGCTACAGCTTTCTATAATCCCGCGTTCCGCGAATCAGGGCGGTTCAGCGCGGAAACGGACGCCTAAGGAGACACACGTCGTGGCACGTATTGCTGGTGTAAACATACCGACCAATAAGCGGGTCGAGATCGCGCTGACCTATATCCATGGGATCGGGCACACGCGCGCGAAGGAAATTTGCGCCAGGCTCGACATTCCCGGCGAGCGTCGCGTGAACGAGCTGACCGATTCGGAGGTCATCCAGATCCGCGAGACCATCGACAGCGATTTCGTCGTCGAAGGCGATCTGCGCCGCGAAGTGGCGATGAACATCAAGCGGCTGATGGACCTGGGTTGCTATCGCGGCCTGCGCCACCGTCGTGGTCTGCCGGTGCGTGGTCAGCGGACCAGCACCAACGCGCGGACGCGCAAGGGCAAGGCGAAGCCCATCGCCGGCAAGAAGAAGTAAGGAAGAAGCGCAATGGCAACCGATACCGGCCGCGTCAAGCGTCGCGAACGCAAGAACATCACCTCGGGCGTCGCGCATGTCAGCGCCACGTTCAACAACACGACGGTGACCATCGCCGATCACCAGGGCAACACCATTTCCTGGTCGTCGGCCGGTGCGCAGGGCTTCAAGGGCTCGCGCAAGTCGACGCCATATGCCGCTCAGCTCGCTGCTGAGGATGCTGGCCGCAAGGCGCAGGAACACGGCATGAAGACGCTGGAAGTCGAAGTCAGCGGTCCGGGTTCGGGTCGCGAATCGGCTCTGCGTGCGCTGCAGTCCGTGGGCTTCACGATCACGTCGATCAAGGACGTGACGCCGATCCCGCACAATGGTTGCCGTCCGCCCAAGCGTCGCCGCGTCTAAGCCTTAAGGCACGCGGAACATCAAGGAGGAAGGCGCCCCGTTGGGGCGCTTGACCTTAACAAGGGGTCTTACGGTGGTAGTACAGAAGAACTGGCAGGAACTGATTCGGCCGAACAAGCTCGAGGTCAAGCCGGGCGTCAACGCGAAGACCAAGGCGACCATCGTCGCCGAGCCGCTCGAGCGTGGATTTGGCCTGACCCTGGGCAACGCGCTGCGGCGCGTGCTGCTGTCGTCGCTGCAGGGCTCCGCCGTCACTGCCATCCAGATCGATGGCGTGCTGCATGAGTTTTCGTCGATTCCGGGCGTCCGGGAGGATGTCACGGACATCGTCCTGAACATCAAGTCGCTCGCCCTGAAGATGCATGTCGAAGGTCCCAAGCGCCTGTCGCTGAAGGCCAAGGGTCCGGGCCAGGTGACCGCCGCCGACATCAGCGAGCACGCCTCGATCGAGATTCTCAATCCCGATCTGGTGATCTGCACGCTCGACGATGGCGCGGAGATCAACATGGAAATGACCGTCAACAACGGCAAGGGCTACGTGCCGGCGGACCGCAACCGTCCGGATGACGCGCCGATCGGCCTGATTCCGATCGATGCGTTGTACAGCCCGGTCGTGACCGTCGCCTACAAGGTCGAGAACACCCGCGAGGGCCAGGTTCTCGATTACGACAAGCTGACCATGGATGTGGTGACCGACGGGTCGATCAGCCCCGAGGATTCCGTCGCCTATGCGGCCCGCATCCTGCAGGACCAACTGCAGCTGTTCGTGAACTTCGAAGAGCCCCGTGAAGTCGTCCGCCGCGAGGAAGAGAAGGAACCGGAGTTCAACCGGAACCTGCTCCGCAAGGTCGACGAGCTGGAGCTGTCGGTGCGTTCGGCGAACTGCCTGAAGAACGACAATATCGTCTACATCGGCGATCTCATCCAGAAGACCGAGGCGGAGATGCTGCGCACGCCGAACTTCGGCCGCAAGTCGCTGAACGAGATCAAGGAAGTGCTGTCCTCGATGGGCCTCAAGCTCGGCATGGAAGTGCCGAACTGGCCGCCGGAAAACATCGAAGAGCTGGCGAAGAAACTGGAAAGTGAATACTGATCGGCCCTAGGCCGTTCATTCGGGAGATGCGCGATGCGCCATGGTATGTCGGGACGGAAACTCAACCGCGATTCTTCGCATCGCAAGGCTATGTTGCAGAACATGGCCACGGCGCTGATCAAGCATGAGCAGATCAAGACCACGCTGCCCAAGGCGAAGGAACTGAAGCCTTACGTCGAAAAGCTGATCACGCTGGGCAAGACCGGCAGCCTGCACGCGCGCCGTCAGGCCCTGTCGAAGATCCCGGAGAAGAAGATCGTCGACAAGCTGTTCTCGGCCATCGCCGAGCGGTATGCCGACCGTCCGGGTGGGTACACCCGCGTCCTGAAGGCCGGTTTCCGCTATGGCGACGCCGCGCCGATGGCGATCATCGAGCTGGTCGATCGCGATCCGTCCGCCAAGGGCACCGACGCTGGCCCGACCGCCGACGAGCGCGAGGACGACGAGGACATGGCTGCATAAGCAGCCTGTTCCGGAGTTTGTCGAAGGGCAGCCCTCGTGGCTGCCCTTTGCGTTTGTGCGTTTGACGCCTAAATAGAACGCGAGGCAATCGAAGGGGAAATCGGCGAATGAGCAAGCGGTTCACGGGATGGCGCATGGCGCTGGCGGCAGGCGGGATTGCGGTGGTGGCGGGCGCGGTGGCCATCGGTCACGCCCAGAACGATCAGCCCGCCCGGCTCGCGGCACAGCCGCCCACTGTGCTCGAGCCCGCGCCGGCTGCCCCGAAAGTTGTACCCCAGACGCCTGCGGTCGTTCAGTACTCCTATGCCCCGCTGATCAGGAAGGTGGCGCCCGCGGTCGTCAATATCTACACGACTCGGACCGTGAAGAACGCCGGTCCGCTGATCTTCAACGATCCCTTCTTTCAGCAGTTCTTCGGCGACCGCTTCGGCCAGCCGCAGGAACAGAGACAGCAATCGCTGGGGTCGGGCGTGATCGTGCGTTCCAACGGCGTGGTGGTCACCAATCATCACGTGGTGAAGGGCGCCGACGAGATCGTCGTCGTGCTCAATGACCGTCGTGAGTTCAAGGCGAAGGTCATCATGGCCGACGAACGCTCGGATCTGGCCGTGCTTCAGGTCGATCCGGGCAAGGCCGACCTGCCGGCGCTGGCGTTCCGTAATTCGGATACCATCGAGGTCGGCGACGTCACCTTCGCCATCGGCAACCCCTTCGGTGTGGGTCAGACCGTAACGCACGGTATTGTCTCGGCCGTTGCCCGCACTCAGATGGGCGTCAGCGACTATGAATTCTTCATCCAGACGGACGCGGCGATCAACCCCGGTAATTCGGGCGGTGCGCTGGTCGGCCTGGACGGCAAGCTGTTCGGCATCAACACCATGATCCTGTCGCGCTCCGGCGGCTCGCAGGGCATCGGCTTCGCCATTCCCGCCAACATGGTCGCGCGGGTGGTCGATGCCGCGCTGACCGACGGCAAGGTCGTGCGCCCCTGGTTCGGCGCGACCGGCCAGGAAATCACCGGCGACCTAGTCGAATCCCTGGGGCTGGATCGCCCCGGCGGCGTACTGGTCAACGGCATCTATCAGGGCGGCCCCGCGGAAAAAGGCGGGCTGAAGATCGGCGACGTGGTGCTTGAGCTCGATGGCCGCCCCGTGCTCGATCCGGCCAGCATGGTTTCGCTGCTGGCCAGCCGGCCCGTCGGCGGCAAGGCGGACATCCTCGTCCAGCGTGACGGGCGCGAGCTCAAGCTGACGGTTCCGCTGGTCGCCGCGCCCGAGGTTCCCAAGCGCGACGAAACCGTTCTGCCGCGCGGACACCTGTTCGCCGGCGCCAAGGTCGCCAACATGTCGCCCGCCCTGGCAGAGGAACTGCACCTGAGCCCGCTCGATAAGGGCGTGATCGTCACCGGTCTCGAACGGGGAAGCTCCGCCCACCGGGCCGGTCTGCGTCCGGGCGACTACATCCTGGCGATCAACAACAAGGATGTGCGCTCGGTGGCCGATCTGAACGCCACCTGGACCGGTTTCACAGGGCCCATGACCGTCAAGGTCAAGCGCGGCGGCGAGGTGATCACCGCGACCTTCCGCCAGTAGGGCAGGGAGCCTAAAGTACCCGGCATGACGGACCTTTTTCACAATGCCGGGCTCGAGGCGGGCGCGCCCCGTCCGCTGGCCGAGCGGCTTCGGCCGGCGCGGATCGAGGATGTGGTCGGGCAGGATCACCTGCTCGGGCCCACGAGCCCGATCGGACGCATGCTCGGCGCGGGCCGCATGGCCTCGCTAATCCTGTGGGGACCGCCCGGCACGGGCAAGACGACCATCGCGCGCCTGCTGGCCGATCACGTGGACCTGCATTTCGAGCAGGTCTCGGCGGTGTTCTCCGGCGTCGCCGATCTGCGCAAGGTTTTCGAGACGGCCAAGGCGCGGCGGCGCGACGGCAAGGGCACGCTGTTGTTCGTCGACGAGATACACCGCTTCAACCGGTCACAGCAGGATGCCTTCCTGCCCTATGTGGAAGACGGCACCGTCATCCTGGTGGGCGCGACCACGGAAAATCCGTCGTTCGAGCTGAACGCGGCGCTGCTATCTCGCGCGCAGGTGATGGTGCTCAACCGGCTGGACGATGCGGCCATGGAAATAATGCTGAACCGGGCCGAGGCGGAACTGGGCCGTCCGTTGCCGCTCGATGCGGATGCCCGGACCGCGCTCAAGGCCATGGCCGATGGTGACGGGCGGTTCCTCTACAACATGGTCGAGGAGATCGAGGCGCTGGCGCCCGAGACCGCGCCGCTCGACACGGCGGCGTTGGCGAACCTGGTGCAGCGCCGCGCCCCGGTCTACGACAAGGCGCAGGAAGGCCACTACAATCTGATCAGCGCGCTGCATAAAAGCCTGCGCGGCTCGGACGTGGACGCGGCGCTCTATTATCTGGCCCGCATGCTGACGGCGGGCGAGGATCCGCTGTACATCACCCGCCGGCTCGTGCGTTTCGCGGCCGAGGATATCGGCATGGCCGATCCGCAGGCGCTGGTCCAGGCGCTGGCGGCCAAGGACATGTACGATTTTCTCGGCTCTCCCGAGGGCGAGCTGGGCATCATGCAGGCGGTCGTCTATCTGGGCACCGCGCCCAAATCGAACGCGGTCTATACGGCGGCGAAGATGGCCAATGCGGCGGCGCGCGAGACCGGCTCGCTGATGCCGCCCAAGCACATCCTCAACGCGCCGACCAAGATGATGAAGACGCTCGGCTACGGCAAAGGCTATGAGTACGATCACGATGCGGAAGGCGGTTTCTCCGGCCAGGATTACTTCCCCGAGGACATGCCCCGGCGCCAGTTCTACCGGCCGGTTGAACGGGGCTTCGAGCGCGACATCCAGAAGCGCCTGGAATACTGGGCCAAGCTGCGCGCCGAGCGACGGGCACGCGAGACCGGCGAGCCATCATGACCGCTTTCGATCTGTTCGTCGGCATCGACTGGTCCGGCGAACGCGGCACCAGACTGCGGCGCCTGCAGGTCGCGGTTTGCGCGCCCGGCGATGGCGCGCCGGTACTGGTGGCCAATCCGCGCGGCGGGCCCTGGTCCCGCCCCGATGTCATCCACTGGCTGCTGGCGCGGTCCTCGGCCGCCCGGGTGCTGTGCGGCCTGGATTTCTCCTTCAGCTTCCCGTGGCAGGATCACCGGGCCTATTTCCCCGGTTTCGCCGACGACCCGGCCGACTACGCCGCCTTCTGGGATCTGGTCGAGGCCATGTGTTTCGACGACGAATGCCTGTTCGGCGGCGCTCTGGCCGATGTCGAACCGTTCGCCGATCATTTTCGCCGGGGCATCATGACCGGAGAGGCCTATCGCCGCCGGCTGCGGGAAACGGAAAGACAGGCGCAGGCCGGCGGACGCGGGACGCCCGAATCCGTGTTCAACATGGTCGGGGCGCGTCAGGTGGGGAAAGCCGCCCTGTCGGGCATGCGGGCGCTGCGCTGGCTGAACTCCCATGACGGCGTCGCCATCTGGCCGTTCGAGCCGGCTGACGACGCGCGGCTGGTGGCGGTCGAGGCATTCCCGACCGCCTTCGTGCGCCTGGCCGGGGAAGGACCCGGCAAGGTGCGCGACCTTTCCCGGCTTGACCGGGTGCTCGCGCATTATGGGTCTCGGGGCGTCGGGGAAGCGTGGGGCGGCGAGGGCGCGGGCCTCACCGACGACATGACGGATGCGCTGGTCGCGGCCGCCGCGTTGCGGGCCCTGGCGGCCGATCCCGCGATGTGGAATCCGCCGGGCTTATCGGATAGTGTGCGCCGCAGCGAAGGCTGGACGTTCGGGATCCTGTGATGAGCAGCTATTATACCTATATGGCGGTGGCGGCCGGCGGCGCGGCGGGCAGCCTCGCGCGGTTCATGCTGGCCGGCCAGGTCATGCGCTGGACCGGACCCGGTTTCCCCTGGGGCACGCTGACGGTCAATGTGCTGGGCGGCCTGATCATGGGCATTCTGATCGAACTGTTCGCCGTGAAATTCTCTCCGTCGCCGGCGCTCCAGGCGGGGCTGACCGTCGGCCTGCTCGGCGGCTTCACCACCTTTTCATCCTTCTCGCTGGAGACCGTGCTGATGATTCAGCGGAACGAGGTGTTTCCCGCGCTCGCCTATGTCGCCGGCTCGGTCGTCCTGTGCGTCGCCGCCGTGTTCTTCGGCATGTTCCTTGTGAGGTCCATCCTGTGAGCATTGTCGAAACCCGCACCGTCAAACCGGCCGATGCCGACCAGCGCCTCGACCGGTGGTTCAAGCAGCATTTTCCCGCGCTGTCCTTCGGTCATCTGCAGAAGCTGCTCCGGACCGGCCAGATCCGCGTCGACGGCAAACGCGCCAAGGCCGACTATCGGCTCTCGGCCGGCGACCAGATCCGTATCCCGCCCATGGGCGACATGGCGCTGCCCATGAAAAAGGCCGCGCCGCCGCCGATCCGCGACGCCGATGCCCGTCTTCTGCAGGATGCCGTGCTGTTCCGGGACGAGCACGTGATCGTCATCAACAAGCCGCCGGGGCTCGCGGTGCAGGGTGGCACCAGCATCGGCAAGCATCTCGACGGCATGCTGGACGCGCTGCGTTTCGGCGCGTCCGAGCGGCCGCGCCTCGTGCACCGGCTCGACAAGGATACCAGCGGCGTGCTGGTGCTCGCGCGCTCCCGGCTCGCGGCCGCGGCGCTGGCCAAGTCTTTCAAGGACCGGACCACCAAGAAAACCTACTGGGCGCTGGTCATCGGCGTGCCGTCGCCGAACGAGGGCGAGATCACCTCGTTCATGGAAAAGGACGGCGAGGAGGACGAGCGCGTCCGCCCCGGCGACAAGGGGCAGAAGGCGATCACCGAATACAAGGTCATCGAGGCGGCGGGCAACGCCATGTCGTGGCTGGCGCTGCGGCCGGTGACGGGCCGGACGCATCAGCTGCGCGTGCATTGCGCCCAGCTCGGCACCCCCATCGTCAGCGACGGCAAGTATGGCGGCGAGGATGCCTTCCGCGACGGCGTATCGGCCAAGCTGCATCTGCATGCGCGTCACATCGCCATTCCGCATCCCGTGCGCGGCATGATCGACGTGACGGCGCCGCTGCCGCCGCATATGCGCGAGACCTGGTCGCTGTTCGAGTTCGACCCGAACATGAAGCAGGACGTGTTCGACGATGACTGATCTGCGTCTGGTCGTGTTCGATTGCGACGGTACGCTCGTCGACAGCCAGCACGTCATCTTCGCCGCCTTGAGTCATGCGTTCGACGGTCACGGCATGACCGTGCCCGATCTCGACGCCGTCCGCCGCGTGGTCGGGCTGGGCCTGGTCGAGGCGGTGGAGACGCTCGTGCCGCATCTGGACCGTGCCGCCCATGTCACCCTGGCCGAATCCTACAAGAACGCGTTCGGTCTGCTGCGCCATGATCCGCTCCATGCCGAACCGCTGTTTCCCGGCGTGCGCGAGGCGCTGGCCACGCTGGCCGATGCGGGCTACCTGCTCGGCGTCGCCACCGGCAAATCCCGCAAGGGCTTGGCCGCGACGCTGAAAATGCATGATCTGACGGACATGTTCGTCACGCTGCAAACCGCCGATGATGCGCCGGGCAAGCCCCATCCGGGGATGCTGGAGAACGCCATGCGGGCCACCGGCGCGCGGCCCGCCGACACGGTCATGGTGGGCGATACGGTGTTCGACATCCGCATGGCCGGCAATGCCGGCACCCATGCGCTGGGCGTGTCCTGGGGCTATCATCCGCCGCACGAGTTGACCGCCGCCGGCGCCCGCCACGTGCTGGCGGGATATGACGGCCTGTCGCCCTGGCTGGAGACGCTCTGGGAGCCCGCGGCGTGAAGCGCTTCTACAAGCATGTCGCCGTGGAGCCCGCGCCAGGCGGTTTCGCCGTGCATCTGGACGGAAAGCCGATCCGCACGCCGGCCAAGGCGCCGCTGGTGCTGCCGTCCCTTGCCCTGGCCAGACAGGTCGCGGCGGAATGGGACGCGCAGGAGACCGAGATCCGGCCTCACCTGATGCCCATGACGGGGCTCTCCAACGCGGCGCTGGATCTGATGCGCCTGCGCCGGGGCGATATCGTCGCCAACACGGCGGCCTATGCGGCGACGGATCTGCTGTGCTACCGGGCCGAGGCGCCGCAGGGCCTGAGAGCCCGGCAGGACCAGAGCTGGCACCCGCTGATCGACTGGGCGCAAGGCGCGCTCGGCCTGCGCTTCGTGGTTACCCAAGGCATCATCCCGGTGGATCAGGAGCCCGGCCTCGTCGAGACGGTCCGGCTGCTGCTCGATGCCTATGATGATTTCACCATGGTCGCGGCCCACAAGCTGACCCACGGCACCGGGTCGGTTGTGTTGGCGCTGGCCGTGGTCGAGGGCCGGTTGACGGCGGCGGAGGCTTTCGACATCAGCGCGATCGACGAGTTCTGGCAGGAAGAGTTCTGGGGGATCGACGAGGAGGCGGCCGAACATCGGGCGCTGCGCCGTCAGGATATTGTCGACGCGGCGGAATTCATGGCCCTGGCCCGCGCCGAGCCGTGAATTTTCGCGCGGCCCGGCCCCAGTAAAGGGCCTGTCACGCAGCTGCGAGATTCTGTTACAAAGGCCGTAACCTTGCTATATGGTCGCACCCGAATTGCCGGTCGCCGGACCGGTCTCTCCATTAATGAACAAACAATCGTTGGGGGTATCCCACCATGCAGGAAATCTTGCACGAGTTGGAACAGCGCCGCGCCCGCGCCCGTCTGGGCGGCGGAGAGGCCCGCATCGAGGCGCAGCACAAGCGCGGTAAACTGACCGCCCGCGAGCGCCTCGAAGTGCTGCTCGATCCCGGTTCCTTTGAAGAATACGACACCTTCGTCGAGCATCGCTGCACCGACTTCGGCATGGCCGAACAGAAGATTCCCGGCGACGGCGTGGTCACCGGACACGGCACCATCAATGGCCGCCTGGTCTTCGTCTTCTCGCAGGACTTCACCGTGTTCGGCGGCGCCCTGTCCGAGACCTTCGCCGAGAAGATCTGCAAGGTGATGGACATGGCCGCCAAGGTCGGCGCGCCGGTCATTGGCATCAACGATTCGGGCGGCGCCCGCATCCAGGAAGGCGTTGCGTCGCTGGCCGGCTATGCCGACGTGTTCCAGCGCAACATCGAGCAGTCGGGCGTGATCCCGCAGCTGTCGCTGATCATGGGCCCGTGCGCGGGCGGCGCGGTGTACTCGCCCGCCATGACCGACTTCATCTTCATGGTGAAGGACACGTCCTACATGTTCGTGACCGGGCCGGAAGTGGTGAAGACCGTCACTCAGGAGACGGTGACCCAGGAACAGCTCGGCGGCGCCATCACCCACACGACCAAGTCGTCGGTGGCGGATCTGGCGTTCGAGAACGACGTGGAAGCCCTGCTGCAGACCCGCCGCTTCTTCGACTTCCTGCCGCTGAACAACCGGGAAAAGCCGCCGGTCCGCGAGACCTACGATCGCGCCGACCGCGTCGAGATGTCGCTGGATACGCTGATCCCCGACAATCCCAACAAGCCCTACGACATGCACGAGCTGATCTCCAAGATCGTCGATGAAGGCGACTTCATGGAGATCCAGCCCAAGTTCGCCGGCAACATCATCACCGGCTTCGGCCGCATCGAGGGCTCGAGCGTCGGCATCGTCGCCAACCAACCCATGGTGCTCGCCGGCTGCCTCGACATCGATTCCTCGCGCAAGGCGGCCCGTTTCGTCCGCTTCTGCGACGCCTTCAACATTCCGATCGTGACCTTGGTCGACGTGCCGGGCTTCCTGCCGGGAACGGCGCAGGAATATGGCGGCATCATCAAGCACGGCGCCAAGCTGCTGTTCGCCTTCGGCGAGGCGACGGTGCCGAAGGTGACCGTCATCACCCGCAAGGCCTATGGCGGCGCGTATGACGTCATGAGCTCCAAGCACCTGCGCGGCGACGTGAACTACGCCTGGCCGACGGCCGAAATCGCCGTCATGGGCGCCAAGGGCGCGGTGGAGATCATCTTCCGCAAGGATCTGGGTGACCCCGAGAAGATCGCGGCGCACACCAAGATGTACGAGGAGCGGTTCGCCAATCCGTTCGTCGCCGCCAGCCGCGGCTTCATCGACGAGGTGATCATGCCGCACTCGACGCGGCGCCGGATCGCCCATTCGCTGCGCATCCTGAAGAACAAGGACGTGCGCAATCCCTGGAAGAAACACGACAACCTGCCGCTCTAAGGCCAGGGGAGGAAGCCCATGCTGTTCGACAAGATCCTCATCGCCAATCGCGGCGAAATCGCCTGCCGGGTCATCAAGACCGCCCGCAAGCTCGGCATCAAGACGGTGGCCGTCTATTCCGATGCCGACCGTGAAGCGCTGCATGTGCAGATGGCCGACGAAGCCGTTCATATCGGCCCGCCGCCCGCCGCGCAGTCCTATCTGATCATCGACAAGATCCTCGATGCGATCCGCCAGACCGGCGCGCAGGCAGTGCATCCCGGCTACGGCTTCCTGTCCGAGAACATCAAGTTCGCCGAGGCGCTGAAGGCCGAAGGCATCGCCTTCATCGGTCCGAACCCGCGCGCCATCTTCGCCATGGGCGACAAGATCGAATCCAAGAAGCTGGCGGCCGCGGCCAATGTGAGCACGGTTCCCGGCTACATGGGCGTGATCAAGGACGAGGCGGAAGCGGCCAAGATCGCCGCCGACATCGGCTATCCGGTCATGGTCAAGGCCTCGGCCGGCGGCGGCGGCAAGGGCATGCGCATCGCCTATAACGACGCCGAAGCCCGCGAAGGCTTCACCTCGGCGACCAACGAGGCGCGCTCCAGCTTCGGCGACGACCGCGTGTTCATCGAGAAGTTCATCGAGGAACCGCGCCACATCGAGATCCAGGTTCTCGGCGACAAGCACGGCAACGTGATCTATCTGGGCGAGCGCGAATGTTCGATCCAGCGCCGTCACCAGAAGGTCATCGAGGAGGCGCCGAGCCCGTTCCTGACCCCCGAACTGCGCAAGGCCATGGGCGAGCAGGCCGTGGCGCTGGCCAAGGCGGTGGATTACGACAGCGCCGGCACGGTCGAGATGATCGTCGATCCGCAGGGCGGCTTCTACTTCCTAGAAATGAACACCCGTCTGCAGGTGGAACATCCGGTGACGGAGTTGATCACCGGCGTCGATCTGGTCGAGCAGATGATCCGCTCGGCCGCCGGGCTGCCGCTCGAGCTGACCCAGGACGACGTGAAGCTGACCGGCTGGGCCGTGGAAAGCCGCATCTACGCCGAGGACCCGCTGCGCAACTTCCTGCCGTCCATCGGCCGCATCACCCGCTACCAGCCGCCGGCCGAGACCGATGGTGTCCGTATCGACACAGGCATCTACGAAGGCTCGGAAATCAGCATGTTCTACGATCCCATGATCGCGAAGCTGTGCACCTATGCGCCGACCCGCGACGAGGCGATCGCCCGCATGCGGCTCGCGCTGGACGAGTATTATCTGCGCGGTATATCACACAACATCAGCTTCCTGTCGGCCGTGATGGCGCATCCGCGCTTTCAGGAAGGCCGCCTGTCCACCAACTTCATCGCGCAGGAATATCCCGACGGTTTCCTGGGCGCGACGCTCTCACCGGCCGCCCGTGATGGTCTGATCGGCGTCGCGGCCGTCGTGCATACGCTCTCGAGCGCGCGCGAGGCGACCATTTCGGGCCAGCTTCCTCACTGGAAGCCCGCCGATGTGAAGGATTGGGTGATCGCCCTCGATGGCGAGTCCCATGAGGCGCGGATCGCCGATGCGACGGCCGGATGGGACATCTTCCTTGATGGGCGTTTCGTCAACATCCAGTCCAACTGGAAGCCCGGCCAGCTCGTGTTCAAGGGCCTGCTGAACGGCGCGCCCTTCAGCGTCGAGGTCGACCGTCTCGCCGATGGTTACCTGCTGACTCATGACGGCGCCTTCCTGAAGGCGGTCGTGCAGTCGCCACTGGTGGCCAAATACGCCGCGCTCATGCCGGTCAAGGTGCCGCCGGATACGTCCAAGTTCCTGCTGTGCCCCATGCCCGGGCTTGTCGTGTCCATCGCGGTCGCCGAAGGCGACGAGGTGTTCCCGGGTCAGCCGCTGGCGGCGGTCGAGGCCATGAAGATGGAGAACATCCTGCGTGCCGAGAAGCAGGCCAAGGTCGCCAAGATCCACGCCAAGCCGGGCGACAGCCTGGCGGTGGATCAGGTGATCATGGAATTCGAATAGGCCGTGTCCTGAGCAGAACCGTCAAATCGACCATCCGGGGCCGCGTCCAGGGCGTCGGCTTCCGGATGTGGGTCCAGCGCGAGGCCGCACGGCGCGGCATTCGCGGCTGGGTGCGCAACAAGCCCGACGGCAGCGTCGAGGCCGTGTTCAGCGGCAGCAACGACGACGTCATCGACATGATGATGGCCTGCTATCTCGGGCCGCCCGGCGCAAAGGTCATCGAGGTGGTGTCCGATCCCTGCAAGGACGTTCCCGGCGATGGCTTCGAGGTTATCGAGACGGCCTGAGGCCTGTCCTCAGACCTCTTTCCAGAAGCGTCTGGCCAGCAGGGTCCGGTTGGGCCAGAGCCACAAGCCGACGATCAGTCCCACGCTGAACACCAGGTAGGCGCAGCGCAGCGCCACGTCCAAGGCGCCCTGAACATGAGCGCCGTGCAGCAGTTCGTAGATCGCCGGCACCGCCATGAGCGCGATGCCGAGGACCGCGTCCCGCGCGGTGAGCTCGTTCGGCTCGCTTTTCGACACCGCGCGCCAGAATAGCAGCAGCCCGACGATGTTGACCACCGGCGCGCCCCAGGCGACGCCGACAAGTCCGAACGCCAGGATCAGGAACGGCGCCGCCGCCAGCATCAGCACCATGGTGGTGACGGAGATCATGGAAATGGTCGCCGTGCGCTTCAGGAACAGCAGCTGGCGCGCCTGGAACTGTCCCAGCAGGGCGATATAGGACGCGAGCAGATAGGGCGCGAGCAGCGGCAGCGTATCGGCGTAGCGGTCGGGCAGGATCAGCTCCACCACCGGCGGCAGGAACAGGATCGCCGCCAGATAGCAGGGTGTGATCGCCGCCAGCAGCATCTGCCGGATCAGGCGCAGCCGGCGCAGCAGACTCTCGCCGCCGCCCGCCATGCGGGTGCGCATGCGCATGTAGACCGGGTTGAACCACATCTCGAACGAGGTGATCAGCAGGCCGAGCGGCGCGATGATCGAGGCGGCGAGAAACAGCAGCCCGACCTGGGCCATGGGCAGGAAGTTCGCCACGATCAGCCGCAAGGCCAGCGTCCGGCCCCAGTCCGCCAACTCGCGCGGGATCAGCGGCACGCCATAGGCCAGCAACTGCCCGATCTCGCCGCGCGGCAGTCTGCCAACCCGCTGCGGCAACAGCCCGGCGATGCTGACGCCGCGAAACACGGCGCCGATGATGGCCGAGAGCACGTTGGCGAGCACGGCGCCCAGGATGCCCATCTCCAGCCAGAACACCAGAACGCCGGACAGGGCCGCGAGCGCGATGACCTGCACGATCCGATAGACCGCGAACTTGCGCGGATGATCGAGCGTGCGCACGACCGCGTCGAACAGCTTGCTCGACCGGTAGACATAGGCGAGCACCAGCACCAGCGGCAGGAACGGCCACAACGGTACCTTGCCGCTGACCAGCGCATCCCAGCCCAAGAGCAGGACGACACCGACGACGGCGAATGTCGCCAGCGCCAGCAGACGGGCGGTGAACACCACGCGGCTGAGATACGCCCGCGCGCCACCTTCCGCCGTGTCCTGGTCGAAGTACCGGCGCACGATGGCATGGGACACACCCAGATCGGCCAGCACGTCGGCCAGCCCGACAAGGCTCATGAAAACGGCGAACACGCCCAGTTCGGTGGGCGACAGCTTGAACGCATAGAGCAGGGTGATGATGCCGCCGATGGCGCGAGCGAAGGCGTTCGTGCCGCCATAGGTCAGAACGGACCGTACGGCTTGATGACGCAGCAACGCCGTGAACGGATTACCCGGCATGGCCGCGCCGTTCGAGGAGGCGCGCACGCCGCCGTTGCCGAACCGTTTCGCGCACGAGGCGCGCCAGCACCCATAGCCAGTCGGCCGGATTGCCGCCCCTGCGCCGGATCGCCCGGACCTGGACCCTGATGGACGAGCGTACATAGCCGCTGGCGGCGGCGAACTTCTGGCCCCCATGGTACCGCTTGGCCAGGCGCACGGCGCTGGTGACGCCCAGGGACCGGCCGGCCAGCATGAGCCGTACCCAGAGATCGTAATCAAAATTGTCGGTGCGTGCCGCGTCATAGAAGCTGACGGCGGCCAGCGCCTCACGGCGGATCACCGAACCGGAATGACAGATCGGGTTGCCGCGGCCAAGCCGCGCCGTGACGTCCCGGGGCGGTGTCATACCGCTGTCCGCCGGCCATTGGGCATCGCCCTGGCCGTAGATGTAGACCCGGCCGCAGCCTATGGCCGCATGCCGAGGATGCGCGGCCATCAGGGCCACCATGTCTTCGATCCATCGGGGATGGGCGATGTCGTCTGCGTCCATGATGGCGAGCAGCGGCGCGTGCGACTGCTTGATCCCGTGGTTGAGGGCGCGGCCACGGCCGCGGATGGGATTGCGCAGAGACACGATCCGGGGATCGGCCGCCGCGGCCCGCTCGGCGATGGTGGCGCTCTCGTCTGTGGAGCCATCATCGACCAGCAGGATCCGGATGCGCGCCTCGGTCTGGCCGGTGAGCGCGTCGATCGTCCGGGGCAATGTGCCCGCCGCGTTGAAGAAGGTGCAGATGATGTCGGCGAGGACCGGCGCGGCGCTCATGCGGTCGCCACCATGACTGCGCGCCTCGCGGCAGGACGCCGACGCAGGTCGCGGATGGCGCAGGATGACTGCATGGAAGGTGGAGTCCGGTTGGCCCTGGATCGGTTCCGCAATCTAGCCGTTGCCCCGCCGGAAGGAAAGGCCGCCGCGCATCGGCGACCCCGTCAGGCGATGGCGCGCGTCTCGTCGAAGACACGGGGGAAAGTGGTGCGCAGCGCCCGGTCGAGATCATCCATCGTGGCGCTCAGCCCCAGATCGGCCAGCGACGTCACGCCGTGCTGGGAAATGCCGCACGGGACGATGCCGGTGAAGTGCTCGAGCGCCGGATTCACGTTGATGGCGATGCCGTGATAGCTCACCCAGCGCCGGACGCGAACGCCGATCGCGCCGATCTTGTCCTCGCGGCCGCCGCCGCGCGCGACCCAGATGCCGACCCGGCCCTCGCGGCGTTCGCCGGAGACCCCGAGCAGGGCAAGGCTGTCGATGATCCATTGTTCGAGGGAGGCGATGTAGCGCCGCAGGTCACGGCCACGCCGGTTCAGGTCCAGCATCACATAGGCCACGCGCTGGCCGGGTCCGTGATAGGTGTATTGGCCGCCGCGCCCGGTCTCGTAGACGGGAAAGCGCCCCGGCATCAGCAAATCGTGGGGATCTGCGCTGGTGCCGGCCGTGTAGAGCGGCGGATGCTCCAGCAGCCAGACCATCTCGGGTGCTGTCCCGTCGCCGATCCCGGCGACGCGCTGTTCCATGAAGGACAGCGCGTCCGGATAGGCGACGGGCGCAGGCGATATCTTCCAGTCGGGTTCCATGCCCGTAAGGATAGAACGCGACCGGCCGCGATCAATCCGCCTGGATGCGCGTGCCGCGCGGCACCAGCTTGTGGCGGGAGATCTTCCACTCGCCATTGACGCGCTTCATGTCGCTCTCATAGGTGGCCCACAGCGTCAGCGTGGTGTTCGGCTTGTCCTTAAGATAGTGCAGGGCCTGCACGTCGGTGCGGCAGTGGGCGGTGTCGCCATCGACGGTCGCCAGTTGCGGGCCGAGCATGTGCTGGGTCGGGCCATAGGCCTCCAGCGCGGTCTTGACGTATGCGGTCCACGCATCCCCGCCATGATAGGTGTCGGCGCCGAAGCCGACCACGTCGACGTCGTCGGTGAACACCGAGCGGTAGAGCGCCATGTCACGGTTGTCCACGCCCTTGGTGTACTTCAGCATGACGTCCATCAGCGCGATGCGGTCCGCCACATACTGCACGTTATCAGCCATTTTTTCTCCCCTTCCGCGGTTCAGTGAGTAGTCCCAGAGGCGCCAGAATAGGGACAGCTCCGGCCCACATCCACCACAACGTCGGCCGATCGGTGGAAGAATCTGATTAAACATAGAATTTATGTATTATATTGGGTTCTACATGTTCCCTTGAGATTTTATCCGTTATCACTAATATATGACGGACAATTAATGGCGCGGTATGCCGTGCCGGTACGAACCGAAGCGGGACTGGCGCATGATACCACTCATGATCGATCCGGCGATGGTGGCGATGGCGGTGGCCGGGAACGGTCCCGCCGCCGAGCGCCGCGTGACCCAGCTTCGCGATGGCGGCGCCCGGCAGGTCCCGGTATTCGCGCCGGGCGAGGTCGATCGGTTTGGCCTGTTGACCGATGGCGCGGTGCATGACCGCCTGCCGGAAATGGCGGATCTGACCGGGATCGGTGTGTTGTATGTAGCCGGCCTCGACCGCGACGCCTCGGCGGCGCTGGCCCTGATGGCCCGGGAGCACGGTGTTCTGGTCAATGTCGAGGATGTCCGCGAGTTCTGTGACTTCCATGTTCCCGGCATGGTGCGACGCGGCGATCTGCTGATCACCGTGGCGACCGGCGGTCAAAGTCCGGGATTGGCGCGTGCCTTGCGGCGCCGCCTTGAAAGCGAATTCGGGCCCGAATGGGCCGAGAGGCTTCGGACGCTGTCGGCGCAGCGCCGGAAGTGGATCGAGGAAGGCGCCGATATGGCGACGGTCGCGCAGCGTACCGATGCCCTGATCGAGAAAAGCGAGTGGTTGATATGACTGCGGCGACACAATTGAAGCAGCAAGGCGGCGTCCCCGACCTGACGTGGTTGCAGGCCGAATACGGCCACCTCGACGGCAAGGATCTGCTCGAGGTCATGATCAAGAAGGTCTTTCCGGGGCGGATCGCGCTGGTCTCGTCGTTCGGTTCCGAATCCGCGGTGCTGATCGAGATGGTGGCGCAGGTCGATCCGTCGACGCCGATCCTGTTCCTGGATACGGGCAAGCTGTTCGGCGAGACGCTGCGCTATCGCGATACGCTGCGCAGCCGGTTCGGCCTGACCGACCTGCGGTCGATCAAGCCTGACGTGGAAGAGGTGAAGGCCGAGGACAAGAATGGCCTGCTGTGGACCCGCAATCTCGACGCCTGCTGCGACCTGCGCAAGACGCGGCCGCTCGACAAGGCGCTGGAGGGCTTCGATGCCTGGATCACGGGACGCAAGCGCTTCCAGACCAGCACGCGCGCGGCGCTGCCGCTGATCGAGGAGAGCGAAGGCCGGATCAAGATCAATCCGCTGGCGAATTTCGGCCTGGAAGACCTGCAGGCCATCGCCAACGAAAAGGACCTGCCGCGCCATCCGCTGGTGGCCGATGGCTACCTTTCGATCGGCTGCATGCCCTGCACCAAGCGCGTTCAGCCGGGCGAGGATTACCGGGCCGGACGCTGGGCCGGGACCGACAAGACCGAGTGCGGAATCCACGTCGCAGAAAACATCTGACGTGAAGGCCCGTTCTGGCCTTGCGGGGCGCAACCGTTTTTGCTACTTGAGCGCCTCACTGCGGTCGTGGCGGAATTGGTAGACGCGCAGCGTTGAGGTCGCTGTGGGCGAAAGCCCGTGGAAGTTCGAGTCTTCTCGACCGCACCAAGTTTTATGGACCTGCAGGTAACCTCAATGCCTGCAGGTCTTTTTTCTTCTGCT
Organism: Iodidimonas sp. SYSU 1G8; assembly: GCF_039655775.1. Classification (NCBI taxonomy): domain Bacteria; kingdom Pseudomonadati; phylum Pseudomonadota; class Alphaproteobacteria; order Iodidimonadales; family Iodidimonadaceae; genus Iodidimonas; species Iodidimonas sp. SYSU 1G8. Next base: position 934,156 of record NZ_JBBYXJ010000002.1, read on the forward strand.
ATCCTGTAACCGACAGGGGGTGCCCGTGCAGAACGAAGAGGCGGATTTCGACCAACGCCCCGTCGCCGAGGCTCCCGAACCCTCGCCTTATCGCGTGTCCGAGGACGAAGTCGCCCAGGTCGCCGAAGCGCTCCGGACCGACGACACGGCCTTCATCCACGCGCTGCTCGAGGAATATCACGCGGCCGACCAGGCCGATCTCATCGAGCAACTGTCGTCGAAGAACCGGCGCAAGCTGATCGAGGTCGCGCGCGACCTGATCGAGCCGGAAGCGCTCACCGAGCTCGAGGAAACCGTCCGCGACGAGGTCATCGAGCTGCTGGAGCCGCGCGAGATCGCCGCGGCCATGAGCGAACTGGAAGCCGACGATGCGGCGTACCTCATCCAGGATCTGGACGACGAGGACCGGCGTCAGGTGCTCGATGCCATGCCGGTGGACGAGCGCGCCGATGTCGAGGCGGCGCTGGCCTATCCGGAAGAGACGGCGGGCCGCCTCATGCAGCGCGATTTCATCGCGGTGCCGGCCTACTGGACCGTGGGTCAGACCATCGACTACATGCGGGACAACGAGGACCTGCCCGAGGATTTCTACGAGATCTTCGTCATCGACGCCAAGATGAAGCCGATCGGCTCGGTGCCGCTCAACCGTCTCCTGCGCGCCAAGCGTCCGGTGAAGGTCGAGGACATCATGGAACTCGATCCAGTGCTGATCAACGCGACCACCGACCAGGAAGAAGTCGCCTACCTGTTCAAGCAGTACGATCTGATCTCGGCGCTGGTGGTGAACGAGGACAACCGCCTGCTCGGCGTGATCATGGTTGATGACGTGGTCGACGTGATCCATGACGAGGCGCAGGAAGACATCCTGCTGCTCTCGGGCGTGTCCGACGCCTCGGTCCACGAATCGGTGCTGTGGACCGTGCGGACCCGCTTGCCCTGGCTGGTGGTGAATTTGTTCACGGCGGCCATGGCCGCCTCGGTGATCAAGATGTTCGACGCGACCATCGAGCAGATGGTGGCGCTCGCGGTGCTGATGCCCATGGTGGCCAGCATGGGCGGCAATGCGGGCACCCAGGCGCTCACCGTGGCCGTGCGGGCGCTGGGGACCAAGGAACTCACATCGGCCAACGCGCTGCGCACCATCGGCCGCGAAGCGGCGGTGGGCAGTCTCAACGGCGCGGTCATGGCGCTGATGATCGGCACCGCCGTCGGACTGTATTTTTCCAACTGGATGCTCGGCCTCGTCATCGGCAGCGCCATGATCGTGAACCTGATCATCGCGGCCTTCGCTGGCGTCATGGTCCCGCTTGGTCTGACGAAGGCGGGTGTCGATCCCGCCGTCGCCTCGGGCGTGTTCGTCACCACCATCACCGATGTGGTCGGGTTCTTCGCCTTTCTGGGGCTCGCGGCACTCATCCTGTTGTAGGCTGGGCGTCATGGACCTGGTTACGGATGCCCTGAAGAATCGCTATCGCGAGCCACAGCGCCGCTATCATACCTTGCAGCATATCGAAGAGCTGCTGGGGCTGCTGGACGCACATGCCGTTGTCCTGGCGGATCCGGAAGCCGTTCGTCTGGCGATCTGGTATCACGACGCGGTCTATGATCCCAAGGCCGCCAAGGGCGAAAACGAGAGGCTCAGCGCCGCGCTCTTCGATTCCGAATGGCACGCGGCGGGCAAGGCGGAAGACGACCGGTTTCATGCCGTTCGCGCCATGATCCTCGCCACCATCGATCATGACCTGGCGCGCAGCCATCCCCCAGATAGCGCATGGTTTCTCGATTTCGACATGGCGATTCTCGGCGCCGCGGATGCACGCTATCGGCAATATGCGGGGCAGGTGCGGGGTGAATATGAAACGGTGCCGGACGAGCTCTACCGACAAGGGCGAAGCGCGTTCCTGCGCGGTGCGCTGGCGAAACCGGTTCTCTACTGCACCGATGCATTCCGCGATGCGTGTGACGCACGGGCGCGCCGCAATATGACGTGGGAGCTTGAGTCGCTTCTGGGTTGACTCGACGCCCGGTGGCGCAAGACAACTGCGTCCTGTCAATTCGCCGTCCACGGCGCCGCCATGAAGGGAACCTCAATGTCCGCAGATTCGATCGTCATCACCGGTATCGGCCGCACGCCCATGGCCACGTTCCAGGGCGAGCTGTCGTCGCTGACCGCGCCGCAGCTCGGCGCGATCGCCATCGCCAAGGCCGTCGCGGAAACCGGTGTCGCCGGCGCCGACTATGACGAATGCATCATGGGTTGCGTGCTGCCGGCCGGTCTCGGCCAGGCGCCGGCCCGTCAGGCCAGCCTGGGCGCGGGCATTCCCGACACCGTGGGCGCGACCACCGTCAACAAGATGTGCGGCTCGGGCATGAAGGCGATCATGCAGGGCCACGACATGATCGTCGCGGGCGCGGCCGGCATCGTCATCGCTGGCGGCCTCGAGAGCATGTCCAACGCGCCGTATCTTTTGCCGAAGGTCCGCCAGGGCCTGCGCATGGGCCATGGCGAGGTAAAGGATCACATGTTCACCGACGGCCTGGAGGATTTCCGCCACGGCCGCCTGATGGGCACCTATGCCGAGGCGACCGCGCAGCGCTACCAGTTCACCCGCGAGGAGCAGGACGCCTTCGCGGTCACCTCGCTGACCCGCGCCCAGACCGCCAATGTGGATGGCACCTTCCGCCGCGAAATGGCGCCGGTCACGGTGAAGACCCGCAAGGGCGAGGTGGTCATCGATTCGGACGAGCAGCCCCGCACCGCCGACCATTCCAAGATTCCGAACCTGAAGCCCGCGTTCGCCAAGGACGGCACGGTGACTCCCGCCAATTCCAGCTCCATCTCCGACGGCGCCGCCGCCGTGACGCTGATGGCACGCTCCAACGCCGACAAGCGCGGCGTGAAAGCGCTGGCCCGCATCGTCGGCCAGGCGACCTTCGCCCAGGAGCCGGAATGGTTCACCACGGCGCCGGTTGGCGCGGTGAAGAAGGTGCTGGACCGCGTGGGCTGGAAGGTGTCGGACGTCGACCTGTTCGAGGTGAACGAAGCGTTCGCGGTGGTGCCGATGGCGGTGATGCGCGATCTGGGCATCAGCCACGACATCATGAACATCCATGGCGGCGGTTGCGCGCTCGGCCATCCGGTCGGCGCGTCGGGCGCCCGCATCATCGTCGGCCTGATCAACGCGCTGGAAAAGCACGGCCTGAAGCGCGGCGTCGCGGCGATCTGCCTCGGCGGCGGCGAAGCGACGGCGCTCGCCATCGAACTGGCCTGAGCACCCGATGACGGTGCATCTGCTGCGCCCGGCGGTCGGGGTCACGGACCTCGACCACCTGCGGCAGGTGATGAAGTCGCGCGGGGACGAGCGCAGCATTCATACGCGCAACATCCCCAAGCGCGCCGACGAGTTGCTCGACGGCGGCTCGGTCTATTGGATCATCAGCCGCAAGATCCTCGCCCGCCAGCGTCTCACCGGTTTCGAGAGGCTGGAGGACGAGGCGGGCAAGGCTTACTGCCGGCTCTATCTGGATGGCGAGGTGGTGGCGGTACAGCCTTGGCCACGCCGGCCGCATCAGGGCTGGCGCTACCTGAAGCCCGAAGACGCGCCGCCGGACCTGCGCGAGGGTGATTCGGGCGACATGCCGCCCGAGATGATCGCCGAGTTGCGGGAGCTGGGGCTTCTCTAAGCGCCCGAGGTCTCGAGCGCGATCCGCTTACTCAATGGCCCAGTTGTCGATGAGCCGGGTGCTTCCCAGCCGCGCCGCGCCGAAGACCCTTGCCGGCCTGCCGGGCTCGGTCACCAGCTCCAGCGACCAGGGATCGCGCACCTCGACATAGTCGACGGCGTCGAAGCCGGCCTGGAGGATGTCCTCGCGCGCCTTCGCCGAGGCCGCCGCCGGATCGTCGCCGCTCCTTACCGCATCGCGCACCATCCGCAGCGCCACCGACAAGGCCACGGCCGTCTGGCGCTGTTCCGGCGACAGATAGCGGTTGCGCGACGACAACGCGAGGCCGTCCGCCTCCCGTTCGATGGGCGCGCCCATGATGCGCACGGGAATGTTCAGGTCGGCGGTAAAGCGCCGGATGATCTGAAGCTGCTGGTAGTCCTTCTCGCCGAAGATCGCCACATCGGGCAGCGCCGACGTCAGCAGCTTCACGACGATGAGCGCCATGCCGTCGAAATGGCCCGGACGGTGCGCGCCGCACAGAACGTCGCCGAGCCGCTCGATATGCACTCTGGTGGCGAAGCCTTCCGGATACATCTCGCGCACATGGGGCACGAAGGCGGCATCCACGCCGACTGTCGCCAGCTTGGCCACATCCTCGGCTTCGGTACGAGGATAGCGCTCGAAATCCTCGCCCGGCCCGAACTGGGCCGGATTGACGAAGATGCTGGCCACGACCCGGTCGGCCTGGGTGGCGGCAAGCCGCATCAGCGACAGATGGCCATCATGAAGGGCGCCCATGGTGGGAACCAGGGCGATGGACTGACCATCGCGGCGCCAGGTGGAAACCATGGCGCGCAGCTCGGTGACGGTGCGGATAATGTCAGGCCGGTTCAGCATGGCGCGCACCTTACGCAAGCGCGCCGGGCAAGGCAGCAAAAAATCGTCGGCGGCCTATGGAGAAGCAGCACGTGTTGGCAATCGTGACGGTGCTGGGGTATTAAGGACACAAGGTTAATTTCAGCGCGGGATATGCCGATGCCGGCCCTGCTCATTATCTCCATCGCCGCCCAATTTGCCTGCGGACTGCATGCCGTCAGGACGAATCGTGTCAGTCCTTGGCTTTACATCATTGTCTTCGTGCCGGCGATCGGCTGCGCCATCTACGTCGTCACCCAGATGCTGCCGGATTTGCTGCACAGCCGTGCCGGACGTCAGGTCGCCAAAGACATCACGAAGGTCGTCGACCCGCAGCGCGACCTGCGGCGCAGGATGCGGAACCTAAGCGTCGCCGACACGATCGAGAACAAGCGCAGGCTCGCGGAAGAGTGCCTGTCTCTCGAGATGTACGACGAAGCGGCCGAACTCTATGAAAAAGCGCTCACTGGCCATTACGTCACCGACCCTACATTGATGATGGGCCGCGCGCGGGCGCTGTTCGGTCAGGGGCGCTACGATAGCGTGGTGGAAGTGCTCGATGATCTGCGCGCCGCCAATCCGGACTATGCCTCCGCCGACGGCCACCTGCTGTATGCCCGCGCGCTCGAAGAGGCCGGCCATCACGACCTGGCCAAGATGGAATATGCCTACCTGGTCGAGTATTTCCCCGGCGAGGAGGCCCGCGCCCGCTATGCGCGGCTGCTTGACCGAACTGGCGACAGCGTCAAGTCGCGCGAGATGTACCAGAAGGTCGTCGATTTCGTATCGACGGCGCCTAAGCATTATTACCGGGCGCAGCGAGATTGGTACGACATGGCCCGTCAGCGTCTGCGCGAGATGGACCTACCGCCCGGCGCTTAGGACACCGTTCCATGCCTGACCGGATCGTCCGTCCAGGGCATTCGCGGCCTTTCGCCACATCGCCCTTGTCCGCGGAGGTCGGAGACGCCACGTAAACCGACGGGTTCATTGGGCATTACGGGACGATACTCAAGCATGGTGAGCAAGACACCGAAAATTGTCGGCGGCTCGGGCGAGGTCGATGCGTTTCTGCGCACGCTGGCCGTCACGCCGGTGCCTGATCGTGGGCGCAGGGGCCGCCTGATCTTCGCGCTCGACGCGACCATGAGCCGCCAGCCGACCTGGGATCGCGCCTGCCAGATTCAGGGTGACATGTTTCGCGAGGCGGATGCGGTGGGCGGCCTCGATATCAAGCTGGTGTTCTTTCGCGGCTATCGGGAATGCAAGGCCAGCGCATGGTACGGTCAATCGGCCCCGCTGCTGCGCGCCATGACCTCCATCGCCTGCCAGGGCGGCTATACCCAGATCCAGCGGGTGCTGAAGCGGGCCGTCAAGGAAGCGCGCGAAGGCACGGTCAGCGCGCTGGTCTATGTGGGTGACAGCTGCGAGGAAGAGGTCGATCCCATTTGCGCCGTCGCGGGCGAGCTTGGCGTGCTGGGCGTACCCGTCTTCATGTTCCAGGAAGGCGCGGACCCTTATGCCGAGACCGTGTTTCGGGAGGCCGCGCGTCTGTCGGGTGGCGCATGGTGCCGCTTCGATGAAGCCAGCGCCGACCAGCTGCGCGACCTTTTGAGCGCCGTGGCGGTGTTCGCCGCCGGCGGGCGCAAGGCGCTGGCCGACTACGGCAAACGCAAGGGGGGACAGGCCGTCCGCCTGGCAGGCCTGATCGGCGCTCGGTGACCGGTCGTAACGTTTCCGTGACGATGCTGGCTTGCGTCACCTCCATGGGACATTATTTCCGGAAGCAGGGCAGGCCGGGTCGTGCCGTAGGGGAGAGGTGAATGCGCAGGGAAGCACTCGTTCGCGCCATTGAGGCCGTGACACTTGCGCCGGGCCGCCCCGCGCGCCACACTCGGCATCCTGTAAGCGATAGGCGGTAGATCAAGTGCCCTGGCTCTTTCTAGGGGCGATCCTCCTCGTCCTGCTCCTTCTCCTGATCAACTGGGCGTCGAAGGCCGACGCGACATCGGTGCGGCGCGTGGCCCGTTACTTCGGCGCGTTCCTGCTCGTCGTCCTTGCCGTGTTTCTCGCGATGCGGGGGCTGTTCGGACCGGCCGGCGCGGTCGCGCTGGGGGCGCTCGCCCTGGCATCGCGTAAGGCGATCCCCTTCCTTGGCGGGACGAGCAAGTCGAAGGCCCAGCAGTCGCAGGTGGATACCCCATATCTCCGGGTCACGCTGGATCACGATTCCGGCACCATGGAGGGGGTGATCCTGGCTGGCCGTCATGCCGGCCAGCGGCTCGACGAACTGACCCGCGAGGAGCTCGGTGCCCTCTATGACGAACTGAAAGTCGCGGACCCGGAAGGCGCCAGGCTCCTGGACGCCTATCTGGCGCGGACGTTCGAAGGCGAGTGGCAGGAAGATGCTCCTCGCGCCGAGCCGGCCGACGGCCCCATGACCCGCGAAGAAGCCTTTGAGGTTCTCGGGTTGAAGCCTGGCGCGACCGTCGCCGACATCAAGGCGGCCCATCACCGGCTGATGAAGAAATTCCACCCCGATCAGGGAGGCTCCACCTATTTCGCCATGCGCATCAACGAAGCCAAGGATCTGTTGCTGAAGTCGTGAGTTTACGGGCCGCCACCCCGGGTGCAGTGTGCACTGCAACACACTTTCGCCAAGGTTGTCCGATATACAGCAACGCCCCTTCGGGCATACACTCCACCCATCCTGCTACCACCCCAAACAGCAAAAAACGAGCTCATGATCAGACCAGTTCGCAAGGCCGTATTCCCCGTCGGTGGCATGGGAACCCGCTTCCTGCCGGCCACCAAGGCGATGCCGAAGGAAATGCTTCCCGTCGTCGACAAGCCCCTCATTCAGTATGCCGTCGAGGAAGCCCAGGCGGCGGGGATCGACGAATTCATCTTCGTCACCGGCCGCGGCAAGACGGCCATCGAGAACCACTTCGACCGGTCGACCGAGCTCGAGGCGCTGCTCGCCGAAAAGGAAAAGGACGACGCCCTGCACGAGCTGCTCGGCTCCATGCCCAAGGCCGGTCAGGTCTGCTACACCCGGCAGATGGACCCGTTGGGGCTGGGTCACGCGGTGTGGTGCGCGCGCAATCTGGTCGGCAACGAACCCTTCGCGGTGCTGCTCGCCGACGATCTCATCCAGGCGGGCACCGCCTGCCTCAAGCAGATGGTCGATGCCTACAATGACGTGGGCGGCAACATGGTGGCGCTGATGGACGTGCCGCACGAGCACACCTCGCGCTACGGCATCGTGGCGCCAGGCCAGGTGGAAGGCCGGCTGACGGAAGTCAACGGGCTGGTCGAAAAGCCGAAGCCGGCCGACGCGCCGTCGGATCAGGCGGTGGTCGGCCGCTACATTCTGCAACCGGAAGTGTTCCAGCACCTGGCGGGCCAGCAGAAGGGCGCGGGCGGCGAAATCCAGCTGACCGACGCGCTCGCCCGCATGATCGGCGGCGCGCCGTTCCACGGCTACCGGTTCGAGGGCACGCGCTTCGATTGCGGCGACAAGGTCGGTTTCCTCGAAGCCAATCTGGCGTTCGCGCTGGAGCGCGAGGACCTGCGCGACGGCGTGACCTCGTTCATCAAGAAGCTCGGCCTCTAGCACCGGATCCGCCTGATGCACATTACTATGATCGGAAGCGGCTATGTCGGCCTGGTGTCTGGCGCCTGCTTCTCGGAATTCGGCCATGACGTGGTCTGCGTCGACAAGGACCCGGCCAAGATCGGCGCCCTCGAGCGAGGGGAAATTCCCATCTACGAACCCGGTCTCGACGATCTGGTCGCCCGCAACGTGGCCGCCGGCCGCCTGACCTTCACCACCGATCTCGCCTCGGCCGTGCCCGGCTCGGACGCCGTGTTCATCGCGGTCGGCACGCCGTCGCGGCGCGGCGACGGTCACGCGGACCTCACCTATGTGTTCGCCGCCGCGCGCGAGGTGGCCGATGCCCTGAAAGATTATGCGCTGGTCGTGACCAAATCGACGGTTCCCGTCGGCACCGGCGCGCGGGTCCGCGAGATCATCGGCGAGCGGCTGCGCGAGATCGGCTCCGACCTGACCTTCGATGTCGCGTCCAATCCCGAGTTTCTGCGCGAGGGGTCGGCCATCGATGATTTCATGCGGCCCAACCGGGTCGTGGTCGGCTGCGACAGCGCCGAAGCGCGCTCGGTGATGCAGCGTCTCTACCGGCCGCTGTCGCTGCGCGAGACTCCCATGCTGTTCACCGATATCGAGACGGCCGAGCTGACCAAATACGCCGCCAACGCCTTCCTGGCGACCAAGATCACCTTCATCAACGAGATGGCCGATCTGTGCGAGCGCGTCGGCGCGGACGTCCAGGACCTTGCCCGCGGCATCGGCCTCGACCAGCGCATCGGCGGCAAGTTCCTGCATCCAGGCCCGGGTTATGGCGGCAGCTGCTTTCCCAAGGACACCCGCGCCCTGCTGGCCACGGCCGAGCAGGCCAACGTGCCCATGGGCATCGTCAGCGCCGTGGTGGCCACCAACGACCAGCGCAAGATCGCCATGGCCGAGAGGATCGTCGCCGCGTGCGGCGGTTCGGTGGCCGGAAAGACGCTCGCGGTGCTCGGGCTGACCTTCAAGCCCAGCACCGACGACATGCGCGAGAGTCCCAGCCTCGACATCGTCCCGGCGCTGCAGAGGGCGGGCGCGACGATCCGGGCCTATGATCCCGAGGGCATGCGCGAGGCGGCCAAGCTGCTCGACGGCGTCGTGTTCTGCGCCGATGAGTACGACGCCATGGAGGGCGCGGACGCGGTAACGATCATCACCGAATGGAACCAGTTCCGCGCGCTCGATCTCGAGCGGGCCCGCGGTCTGCTCAAGACGCCCGTGATGATCGACCTGCGCAACATCTACCGCCCCGAGGAAATCGACGGGACGGGCTTTACCTATCACTCCATCGGCCGGGGGGCACCGCGATGACCGCTCATCAATTCGATCCGACGGTGCTGCGTGAATACGATATTCGCGGCATCGTGGGCAAAACCCTGTCGGAAGCGGATGCCCGCGCGGTCGGGCGTGGCTTCGGCACCCTGGTGCGGCGCAATGGCGGCACGCGCGTGTGCGTCGGCTATGATGGCCGGATCAGTTCTCCGGCCCTCGAAGCGGCGCTGGTCGATGGCCTGAAATCCACCGGGCTGCATGTGATGCGCGTCGGCCTCGGCCCCACGCCCATGCTGTATTTCTCGGTCTATCATCATGACGCCGATGGCGGCGTGATGCTGACCGGATCCCATAACCCGCCGGACTACAACGGCTTCAAGATGATGATCGGCAAGAAGCCGTTCTTTGGCGAACAGATCCTGGAGCTGGGCCGGCTCGCGGCGGCGGGCGATTTCGAGACCGGTACCGGTGATGCCGAGGAGGCGCCGGTATTCGACGCCTATATCGACCGGCTGCTGCAGGACTACACGGGCGGCCCGCTCAACGCGGCCTGGGACACCGGCAATGGCGCCGCCGGTCCGGTGATCGAGGCGCTGACCAAGCGGCTCGGCGGCCGGCAGGTGGTGATCAACACCGAGGTGGACGGCACCTTCCCCAACCATCATCCCGATCCCACCGATCCGGAGACGCTGCACCAGTTGCGCGCCGCGACCCTCGACAACAAGCTCGATCTGGGGCTGGGCTTCGACGGCGACGGCGACCGTGTCGGCGCGATCGACGGGGCCGGCAACATCGTCTGGGGCGATCAGCTTCTGGCCCTGCTGGCGCGGGACGTGCTCAAGGACGTTCCCGGCGCGACCATCGTCGCCGACGTGAAGTCCAGCAAGGTCCTGTTCGACGACGTAGCAAGCCATGGCGGCAAGCCGCTGATGTGGCGCACCGGCCACTCGCTGATTAAGCAGAAGATGGCCGAGACCGGCGCGCCGCTGGCGGGCGAGATGAGCGGTCACATCTTCTTCGCCCATCGCTGGTATGGCTTCGATGACGCCATCTACGCCGCCCTGCGCCTGCTTGAGGCCATCGGCAATGCCGGCCAGAGCCTGCAGCAGCTGCGCGAGGGCCTGCCGCAGATGATGAACACGCCCGAGTTGCGTTTCCCGTGTCGGGAGGACCGCAAGTTCGCGGTGCCCGGCGAGATTCGCGAACGGCTGGTCGCCTCGGGCGCGGACGTGAACGATATCGACGGCGTCCGCGTCACCGACGCGGATGGCTGGTGGCTGCTGCGCGCCTCCAACACGCAGGACGTGCTGGTGGCCCGTTGCGAATCCGAGACCGCCGAGGGACTGGAGCGCCTCAAGGCCTCGCTCGTTTCCCAGCTGAAACAGAGCGGGATCGAGCCGCCCGCCTCGCTTTAGGGACCGAGGGCGGCCCCGCCGCTCCTTTCATCGAAGCTCTATCACGCGCCGTGGAGCAGTTTTTGCTGCTCTGCGGCGCGTTTTGTTGCAGTGCACAAAAAATTCCTTGACCCTCGCGGGAGCCGTACCCATACTTAAGTTACGTTGCGCTGCAATATCCCTCTCCCCAGGTCCCCGGCAGCGCTGCGTCAGACTTGAGCTATAGAGTGAGGTTGATGATGGCTACCACCCGCAAGAGCACGCCGAAGGCCAAGGCTCCGGTAAAAGCGGTCTCCCCCGCCGCCGAAGCGGCTGCCACCCCGGTCGCCAAGACCGTGAAGGCCGCCGCGCCGAAGTCCCGCGCCAAGGCTGCGACGCCCGCGGCAGCCGTCAAGGCAGTCCCCGCGACCGTCGAGAAGATCGTCGAAGAGACCGCCGCGAAGATCGAGACGGCGGCGGCGAAGGCGGCTCCGGCCGCCAAGGCCGCCGCCTCCGAGATCGAAAAGACCGTCGAGAAGACGGTTGCCGAGGTCAAGACCGAGACGGCCAGGAATGTAAAGGCCGCGGAAGCCGGCATGCAGGCCATGGGAGAGCAGATCGCCCAGACAGCGAAAGCCGGTCAGGAGACTGCCGAGACCGTGGCCAAGGCCGGTGCCGAGACGATCACCCGAAACGTCGAGCACGCGTTCGCAACCAGCAAGGAAAAGTACGAGACTGTCATGCAGAACTTCAGCGATATCTCCGCCGTCGGGCGGGAAAACATGGACGCCGTCGTGACCGCCGGCACCGTATTCGCCAAGGGCGTCGAGGCGGTGAACGCCGAGATCGCCGCCATCTCCAAGCGCAATCTGGAGGACACCATCGCGGCCGTGAAGGCGCTGACCGCCGCCAAGACTCCCAAGGAGTATTTCGAGCTCCAGTCGGACCTGATGAAAACCTCGTGGGATCACATGGTCTCGGATACCACCAAGATCGGCGAGATGCTGGGTGAGTACTCCAAGGATGCCATGGCGCCGATCCAGAGCCGCATCACCGCGGCGATGGAGAAGCTCTCCAAGCCCGTGACGCTGTAGAGCGCAGGAGCGGAAAGATGGAGAAAGGGCCCGGCACAGAGACTGTTCCGGGCCTTTTTATTTGGAAAACCGCCAGAAACAGGCGCTGTAAAATCGCCTTTGAAACAGACCGGAATTGCCTATTTAATAGAGCCGTCAGCCGCTGCGCACCGCAGCCCCAACATCGGCGCGGCGGCAAGAAGAGCGGAAACGGTCTGTATGAGCAACGAGAACGAAGGCGGGAGTGGGGGCACCGGCACGGGCGTGGTCACGAAAGCCAAGCCCAAGACCAAGAAGCCGTCACTCTACAAGGTCCTGCTGCTGAACGACGACTACACCCCCATGGAATTCGTCGTCCATGTGCTGGAGCGCTTTTTCAACAAAAATCGCGAAGAAGCGACCCATATCATGCTGATGGTCCACCAGAAGGGAATCGGTGTCTGCGGCGTTTACACGTTTGAAGTCGCTGAAACCAAGGTGACCCAGGTCATCGACTACGCGCGGCGGCATGAACACCCGCTGCAGTGCACTCTCGAAAAAGAGTAGAAGAGGAACAGACCGTGCCAGCCATTTCGCAGAATCTCGAGAAGACCCTTCATGGCGCTCTGGCGCTTGCCAATGAGCACCAGCACGAATATGCGACGCTCGAGCACCTGCTGTTCAAGCTGACCGAGGATCAGGACGCCATCGCCGTCATGCGCGCCTGCAGCGTCGATCTCGACAAGCTGCGCCAGACGATCCTCGATTATTTCGAGCGCGAACTGGCCAGCATCCACGTGTCGGACAAGGTCGACGCCAAGCCGACCGCCGGTTTCCAGCGGGCGATCCAGCGCGCCATCATCCACGTGCAGAGTTCGGGCCGCGAGGAAGTGACCGGCGCCAACGTGCTGGTCGCGATCTATTCCGAGCGCGAGTCCCATGCCGCCTTCTTCCTGCAGGAGCAGGACATGACACGCCTCGATGCGGTCAACTACATCTCGCACGGCATCGCCAAGGCGGCGAGCCGGACCGAGAGCCGCCCGCCGCGCGGCGCCGAGGAGGAACAGGAAGCCGCGCCTGCGGCGAAGGGCGGCGAGGCGCTGTCCACCTACTGCGTCAACCTCAACAAGAAGGCGCGCGACGGCAAGATTGATCCGCTGATCGGCCGGCACCACGAAGTCGACCGTGTCATCCAGATTCTGTGCCGCCGCCAGAAGAACAACCCGCTGCTCGTGGGCGATCCCGGCGTCGGCAAGACCGCCATCGCCGAAGGCCTGGCGCGCAAGATCATCCGCCATGAAGTCCCCGAGGTGCTGCAGAGCGCCACCATCTTCTCGCTCGACATGGGCGCGCTGCTGGCCGGCACCCGCTATCGCGGCGACTTCGAGGAACGCCTCAAGGCCGTCGTGAAGGAGGTCGAGGAACACGACAACGCGATCCTGTTCATCGACGAGATTCACACCGTGATCGGCGCCGGCGCCACCAGCGGCGGCGCCATGGACGCGTCCAACCTGCTGAAGCCCGCGCTTCAGTCGGGCGGCCTGCGCTGCATCGGCTCGACCACCTACAAGGAGTTCCGCTCCTACTTCGAGAAGGATCGCGCCCTGCTGCGCCGGTTCCAGAAGATCGACGTGAACGAGCCGTCGGTGGAAGACGCCATCAAGATCATGAAGGGCCTGAAGCCCTATTTCGAGGAGCATCACAAGGTCCGCTACACCAACGACGCCATCAAGACGGCGGTGGAGCTGGCGGCCAAGTACATCAATGACCGCAAGCTGCCGGATAAGGCCATCGACGTCATCGACGAGGTCGGTGCCGCGCAGATGCTGTTGCCGGAGAGCCGCCGCCGCAAGACCATCGGCGTGCGCGAGATCGAGGATGTGGTCGCCAAGATCGCCCGCATCCCCCCGAAATCCGTCTCGCGTGACGACCGGGCGGCGCTGGCGAACCTGGATGGCGAACTCAAGCGCGTGGTCTACGGCCAGGACAAGGCCATCGACGCGCTGGCGTCGGCGATCAAGCTGTCGCGCGCCGGGCTGCGCGAAGCGGAAAAGCCGATCGGCTCTTACCTGTTCTCCGGGCCGACCGGCGTCGGCAAGACTGAGGTGGCGCGCCAGCTGGCGACCATCATGGGCATCGAACTGGTCCGCTTCGACATGTCCGAATACATGGAGCGCCACAGCGTCTCCCGCCTGATCGGCGCGCCGCCCGGCTATGTGGGCTTCGACCAGGGCGGCCTGCTGACCGATGCGGTCGACCAGCACCCGCACTGCGTGCTGCTGCTCGATGAAATCGAGAAGGCGCATCCGGACGTGTTCAACGTGCTGCTGCAGATCATGGATCACGGCAAGCTGACCGATCATTCCGGCAAGTCGGTCGATTTCCGCAACGTGGTGCTCATCATGACCACGAACGCGGGCGCGGCCGAGCTCAGCCAGACCTCCATCGGTTTCGGCCGGGGCACCAAGGACGATGCCGACGACGAGGCGATCAAGCGGATGTTCACGCCTGAATTCCGCAACCGGCTCGACTCGGTCATCGCCTTTGGCCACCTCAGCGCCGAGATCGTCAGCCGCGTGGTGGAAAAGTTCATCATGCAGCTGGAGGCCCAGCTCAGCGACCGTCACGTGACGTTCGAGCTGACCCAGGAGGCCATCGACTGGCTGGTGCGCAAGGGCTACGACCGCCTGTACGGCGCGCGTCCCATGGGCCGCGTCATTCAGGAGCACATCAAGAAGCCGCTGGCCGACGCCCTGCTCTTCGGCAAGCTGGCCAAGGGCGGCCATGTGAAGGTGAAGGTGGTCAAGGACGAACTGGACTTCGAGCTGACGCCGCTCGCGCACACGCCGAAATCCTCGTCCGACAAGGAAACCGACGAACCCGCCCTGGCCGACTGAGCCTGAGGCGACAGGTAAAAGAAAGGCCGGCGGGATGACCGCCGGCCTTTTTCGTTGGCGGTGGATGTCGCCTACGCTGCGCCGTTCTTCTTGTCCAACTGCGCTGGCTGGGCGAGACCCGCGAGAGTCTTGCCATCGATGCCGAGTTCGCCGAGCAGCGAGTCGACCAGCGGCGCCTGCGCTCTGTATCGCAGCGCGCCCGACACCATCTGGTCGGCGAGATTGCCGTCGGTCTGGCCGCCGTTGCCGTCATGGCCACCGCCACCGCCCGCGCCGGTGATGCCGTCCACCTGGATGATCTTGATGCTGTCGATATTCTCCATGGGCTTCACGCTCTCGCGGATGATCTGGTCCAGATGCTCGATCAGCTTGATCCTGATCTGCATGGCGACCTGCTCGGCGGACAGCATGTTCGCGGCCTCGTTGATGGCGCGCTTGCCCTCGGCGTCGACCCGGTAAGTGATCTCGGCGGCGGCGGCACGCGCTTTCTGGGCTTCCGCCTCGGCTTCCGCATTGATCTTGATCTGGTCGGCATGGGCTCGGGCCTGCTCTCGCACTGCCTCGGCCCGGTCAGCGGCGGCCAGCTTCTCTGCTTCGGCCGAGACACGGACCGCGATCGCTTCGGTTTCGGCCTGCTTGGCCGCTTCGATCAGGTCGATCTGCTTGTCGCGGGACGCGATTTCGGTCTCGCGCGCGGTGATCACCTGTTCGGCTGCCTGAACCGCCTTGGCGCGCGCGAAATCCGCCTCGGTCGCGGACTCCGACTGGGCCTTCGAGCGTTCGGCAATGGCGATGGCGCGGTCCTGCTCGGCCAGTTCGACCGTCTTCTTGCGCTCTACCTCCTGGGTTTCGATGGTCCGCTCCTTCTCGATCTCACGCTCGCGGATCTGTCGTTCCTTGGTGATCCGTTGTTCCTCGAGCGCGCGTTCGGCGGTGATCTTGGAAGCCTCGACCTGCTGCTTGGCGACGATGCGCGCCTGTTCGGCTTCCTGTTCCTTCGACGCCTGTTCGCGGGCGATCTCCGTGGCCTGCTGGGCGCGCCGGATCTCGATCTCCCGCTGCTGTTCCATGCGCGCATATTCCTGGTCGCGCAGGATGCTCAGTTTCAGCTTCTCGGTTTCCAGATTCTTGTTCTCGATCTGAACCGACGTATCCTGCTCGATGTCGTTGCGGATTTTCTTCCGGCGCTCGATCTCGTCGGTCAGGCGAGTGAGGCCCTCCGCGTCGAAAGCGTTGTCCGGGTTGAAGAATTCGCGGCTCGTCTGGTCGAGCCCGGTGAGCGAGACAGACTCCAGTTCGAGGCCGTTCTTGAGCAGGTCTTCCGTGACCGCCTGCTGTACCTTCTGGACGAAGTTGGTCCGCTGTTCATGCAGCTCGGTCATGGTCATCTCGGCGGCCACGGAGCGTAGCGCATCGACGAACTTGCCCTCGACCAGATCCTTCAGTTGATCCGGCATCAGGGTCCGCTGACCCAGGGTCTGGGCCGCCGCGGCGATGGATTCCACCGACGGCTGCACCCGGACATAGAACTCGGCGACCACGTCCACGCGCATGCGGTCGCGGGTGATCAGCGCCTGATCGGTGGCCCGGTTCACCGCCAGGCGCAGCGTGTTCATGTTGACCCAGATGATCTCGTGCAGCACCGGCAGCACCAGCGCGCCGCCATTCAGGATCACCTTCTGGCCGCCGAAGCCGGTACGGACAAAGGACACTTCCTTTGACGCCCGCCGGTACAGGCGGGAAAAAATCAGCCCGACCGCGAACAGGCCGATGATGATGGCCAGCGCGATGAAAATAATCGTCATCAATCCGACGCCGTCCTCGAAATTCATGCTCAAATCCCCCTCTGCTTCAGTTCAGTAAATTCTCGTTGATCTCGCCAATGGCGAAAAATGTCCCTCCGGCGCGCCGCACAAGCAGCACCTGCTTGCCCTGTGGAAATTCCTCGCCGTCATTGTCGGGCTCGACCATGACGTAATGATCCTGCTGAAAGGCGTCGCGCACCTTGGCCTGGGCCGCCGACCCGTTGCGCGCCGTGCCCAGGACGATGGTCGCGACCCGGCCGACCAGACTGTCGCGGGAGACTGCGCTGGTTTCGTCCTTGGGCATGATCCGTCCGATCACGCCGCCCAGCCCGCGCACGGTGGGCAGGCTGAGCAGGAAGGCGGGAATGACGGCGATCCAGCCGGGCCAGAGAAATCCCAGCGCATCGCTGGTGATGCTCTGCAGCGCGAGGCCGATCACACCGAACGAGGTGAGGAAGATCACCAGCAGGATCAGGATCGGCACTTCGCCCACTCGCAGCCAGGACAGCAGCGCGCCAAGCGTATCGTGTCCGTCGGCGCCGGCATCGACCGAGATGTCGCTCTCCGGGAAAAGCCCCTCCAGGGCCGACGAGATGCCGCTTCCGAAGAAGAATCCGATGGCTTCGGCGAGGGCGATCAGAGTCATGACGCCGAGCGCGACGGTGAAGGGCAGGGTCTGCCAGGCAGTCAGGAATGTCCACATGACCGCATCGGGTCAGGACTGGCGGTTGGACTTGATGCTCGCCAGCCGCTCCTTTACCCGGTTCTCCCGCGCCAGCTTTTCCAGTTCCTGGAGCTGGGCGGCGTTCGCGGTCGACGCCGTGCCGAGCCCGGGCACGCCGCCATTCTTTTCGAGCACACGGTCGAAGGCCGAGCTGGCCTTGTCGATGGCGCGGTTGACCTTGTTGCCCGTATGAGGCGCGCCGTCGGCGCCGGTCTCGCCCGCGGCAATCCGGCGGGAGTCGGCAAAGCGCTTCAGTTCCTCGCGCATTTCCCGGCGCTTGGCCTGGAGGGCGGCGATGAAGCCTTCCAGCTCCTTCTCCCGCTCCTGGCATTCCATGATCGTCTGCTCGAGCACGGGCATCTGGGCCTCGATGTCCAGCTGGCTTTCGACGGCGACCTGAGCGAGGTCCTCCCGTCCGCTGTCCAGGGCGATCTCGATTTTTCCAGCTAGGTCTTCGTGCGCGGCGTTCTTTTCGGCCAGGCGCTTGTTCGCCAGATGCTTCGCCGCGGAAGCGCGGCCCAGTTCCTGGCGGACGTCGTCGATGGCGACGTCGATCTCGCGAATCGCCTGGTCCATCACGGTTTCCGGCGCGGCGCCCTCGACGGCGTCCAGCAATGCATTGACGCTGCCGCTGATGATGCGTCCCACCCGGCTTGCAATCGTATCCATGAGTATCAGACCCCCTTGGTAACTTGACTTGAATGATTGATCGCCGCCGCCAATTCCACGATCGGCCGGGCTTTATCCTTAATAAGAGTCTCGTCGTAGCAGGGCGCTACCCTGGTTATGCCCAACCTTAGCAAACTGGCGAACAGGCGAAAACAGCGTTCGGCCATGCCGGCCTCCAGCGCCACGAGGTCGTTCCTCCGGCTGGCTGGCCGAATACGGCTGGACAGATAGAACGCCAGCATCTCGGGCAAGGCGTGAGCGGTGGCCGCCAGCAGTTCGGACCGCGTCTTTTCCTCATGCTCGGCGATGCGGATGTCGGCGGTCGCGGCGGATGTAAGGTCCTCGGCCAGCCGCAGCCCGTCCGCGTAGCTGGCCGGGCGCTCGCCCCGCTCGCGGGCCAGCCGGATGATGGCGCGCACCTTCTCGCTCGGCGTCACGGCGTCCGGTGCGGTGAAGCCCGCGATGAAATCCGCTTCGTCCTGGGTCAGGCGAACACTGATCTGTACCGACTTGGCCACCGTCATCAACCCTCATCCAGTCTCTGTCGGGGATGATGGTTTCTTTTGAATACATTTGTCAACAGATGTGTTCGAAGTGCGCCGCTCAGTCGTCCTCCGCCTCGCCCACCTTCCTGAACGGGCCGTGCGCCGCCAGGGCTTCCTGGTCGGCGTCCACATAGGCGCCTTCTTCCTTCAGGAAGTGGGCGACGGCGTCGCGGAAGCCGGGATCGGCGATCCAGTGGGCGGAATAGGTGAACTGGGGCAGGTAGCCGCGCGCCAGCTTGTGCTGGCCCTGCGCGCCCGCCTCGACCCGGGACAGGCCGTGGGTGATGGCGAACTCGATGGCCTGGTAATAGCAGGCCTCGAAATGCAGGCAGGGATGATCCTCGATGCAGCCCCAGTTGCGGCCGTACAGCGCGTCGGTGCCCAACAGGTTGATGGCGCCGGCGATATAGCGCCCGCCGCGTTTGCACAGCACCAGCAGGATCTTCTCGGGCATCCGCTCGCCGATCAGCGAGAAGAACCGGCGGTTCAGATAAGGCCGGCCCCATTTGCGCGACGAGGTATCCACATAGAACTGGTAGAAGGCGTCCCAGTGCTCTTCCCTCAGGTCGCCGCCGGTCAGCAGCTCGATGGTGACGCCGTTCTCCACCGCCTGCATCCGTTCCTTGCGGATGTTCTTGCGCTTGCGCGAGCTCAGCGCCGCGAGGAAATCGCCGAAATCCCGGTACCCGGCATTGCGCCAGATGAACTGCTGGTCCTTGCGCAGCAGCAGGCCCGCATCACCCATTTCCTTCCACTGCTCGAAATCGGGAAAGGTGACGTGCAGCGACGAGACGTCCATCTTGTCGGCGATCTGGACGCAGGCACTGAGCAGCAGCGCGCGGGTTTCCCGATCCGGGGCCAGCAGGCGCGGCCCGGTCACCGGCGAGAACGGCACGCTCACCTGCAGCTTGGGGTAATAGTGCCCGCCCGCGCGCTCCCAGGCATGGGCCCAGCTGTGATCGAACACATATTCGCCCTGGGAGTGGGACTTCAGATACATGGGCACGCAGCCGGCCAGCCCGCCGCCCTCCCGCTCGATGGTCACGTAATAGGGTGACCAGCCGGTGCCCGGGCCGACGCAGCCGCTGTCCTCCAGCGACGACAGGAAGGCATGGGACACGAAGGGATTGTCCGATCCCGCGCAAGCATCCCAGTCGGCCGCCGAGACGGCACTGAGCGACGGGATGGCGTTGGCGGTGACGGGCGCGCTCACGTGAAGGCCACGACCGCGTCCACTTCGACCGCCATCCCCAGCGGCAGGGCGTTGACGCCGACGGCGGCGCGCGCATGACGGCCCTTGTCGCCAAACACATCCACCATCAGCTCCGACGCGCCGTTGACCACCTGCGGCTGTTCGGTGAAGCCGTCGATGCAGTTGACGAACCCGCCCAGCTTCATGATCTGCTGGACGCGGTCCAGCTGCCCGTCCAGCGCCGCGTTGAGCTGGGCGAGGATGTTGAGGGCGCACACCCGCGCCGCCTGCTGTCCCTGCGCCACGTCCAGATCCTGGCCCAGCTTGCCGCGAAAGCTGGCCCCGCCGGGCGCGGCCGACACCTGGCCGGAAATGAAGATGAGATTACCGGCGATGGTGAACGGTACATAGGCGGCGACCGGCCGGGGCGGATCGGGCAGCACGATGCCCAGTTCTTCAAGCCGCGCCGCGATCTGTCCGCTCATGCCGTCTCTCCTGTGTTTCCTGCCCAGAGTTTAGCAGACGGCGATGCCGTTCCAAGCGACAGGGCCATGCATTCCTGATTATGCTGATGTGGGGACGATACGAGGGAGAACCAACCGATGACGCCGACACTGCTGGCCATGTTGGGCTATGCGCTCTGGACACTGCTGCTGACCCTGACCATCGCCACCACGCGCACCGTCCTGGTGATGCGGGGCGTGCGCGCGGCCAACGAGTTTTCGCCCACCGGCGAGGATGTGGGCGGTTTTTCGCGGCGGCTTGCCCGCGCCCACGCCAATTGCTACGAGAACCTGCCGGTGTTCATCGGCGTGGTGCTGGCCGCCATCCTCAGCGGCCACAGCGCCGTCGCGGACCAGTACGCGCTGTGGATCCTGTATGCGCGAATCTTCCAGTCGTCGGTGCACATGGCCTCGACCAGCATACTGGCCGTCTATTTGCGTTTCATGTTCTACGGCGTCCAGGCCGCGCTGCTGGTGCTGATCGCGGCGAAGTGCTTCCTGGCCTAGCGTTCGTCCCAGAGCCGCGCCGCACCCCTGACGCCGCTGGAATCGCCGTGGCGCGCCCGCACTATCGGTGTGGCGACGCCGTCGGAGAAGACGAAGCGCGGCAGCAGCGGCGGCACGATATCGTACAGCCGCGCGACATTGGACACGCCGCCGCCCAGCACGATCACGTCCGGGTCCACGATATTGATGATTGTCGCCAGCGATTTCGCCAGGCGCAGGCCATAGCGGTCGATGGCCGCGCGCCTTTCCGGCGTGTCGGCCAGCGCGATAACCTCGCCCGGGGCGTCCTGGCCAGTCACCTCCCGATAGGCGAGAGCGAGGCCCCTTCCATTCAGAAAGGTTTCGATGCATCCGCGCAGCCCGCAATAGCATTCGGGGCCGGGCCGCTCGTCATCCTCGGGCCAGGGCAGCGGATTGTGGCCCCATTCGCCGCGCGTGGCATTGGGGCCGGCCTTCGGCAACTGCCCGTTGATGACGAGGCCCGCGCCGACGCCGGTGCCCAGGATCACCCCGAAGATGGTGCCTGCTCCCGCCGCCGCGCCATCGGCGGCTTCCGACAAGGCAAAGCAGTCGGCATCGTTCGCCATGCGAATCGGACGGCCCAGCGCGCTGGCCACATCATGGTGCAGCGGCCGGCCCGACAGGTTCTCGGCGTTCTGCATGAGGCCTGTATGGGGCGAGACGGACCCCGGCGTGCCGAGTCCCACTGTGCACGGGGTACCGGCGGCCTGTTCGGCCTCGGCGGCGAGGGCCGCCACCGCGCGCACCCGCTCGTCATAGGCGGCGGGCGTGGCGACACGCTTGCGGAAGGTTTCGGCGCCGTCCGGGTCCAGCACGATCGCCTCGATCTTGGTGCCGCCCAGATCGATGCCGATGCGCATGGCGTCTAGTAGCCCAACTCGGCCATGTGCCCGGTCAGCCAGGCGGCCGCGTCGGGCCAGTTGTCGGCCCGGTGCCGGCTGTGCTCGGCCGGCCCGAGCAGGCGGCCCAGCCGTTCGTCGGCGACGAAATGCAAGCAATGCACCCGCTCGCACGCCTGGGCGACCGAGGTGATGTTGGGCGGGATGTCGTCGATGAAGTAGACCGGCGCCTCGACCTTGTCGGCCAGGTGCTTCACGATCGCGCCCTTCAGGCCGACATTGGCGATCAACGGATAGTCCATCCCCAGCTTCTTCAGGGTGCGCACGCGGGCGTCGCGCTGCTGCAGAGGCACGTTGGTGACGATGATGATCTGCGCCTTTTCCGACAGGGCGCGCAGCGCCTCGGGCGCGCCCGGCACGGCGGGCTGAACCTCGGTCTTCTCGACGAAGAACTGGCCGATCAGGGCGCTCACTTCCTCGGCGCTCACCGCCACGTCATCGGCACGGCGCTTGATGTTGCCGGTCAGGGCGAAGGTCGCCATGTCCAGATACATCTGGTTCTCGTGCAGGAACTCCTCGAGCACCGAGGCGAACTGGAGAATCACCTCGTCGGCGTCGGACAGGATGAGGGGGCGCGAGGGATCAAGGTCGATCCGGTCCGCCTGGGCGAGCACGTCGGGATGTACGATCATGCGCTCAGGTATAATGGGGGATATCGCCGCCCGGCAAGTAGGCGCGGGCGCGGGTCGGCTCTTCCGGACGGATGGCGGCGGCCTCGCAGAAGGCGAGCAGCATCGCCTCGTCCTGCAGCAGGTAGTCGAGCACGCCCGCCAGCAGCTCCGGATTGGCGGCGGCGGCGCGGATATCGGGAAGGTCGAGGCCGGTCAGACGCAGAAAGCCGGCCAGCGCCTCTTCGTCGCCTGCCAGGAACCCGAGGGCCTGGAGGGCGATGATCTCGGCGCGGTCGGCGTTCATGAAGCTCCGCTCGAAGGCCGGCGCTCAGGCGCCGGCGGCAGGGAAGATTATTTAATCTTCCCTTCCTTGAACTCGACGTGCTTGCGCACGACCGGATCGTACTTCTTCACCTTCATCTTCTCGGTCATGGTCCGAGGATTCTTCTTGGTGACGTAGAAGTAGCCGGTGCCCGCGGTGCTCTCCAGCCGGATCTTGATCGTGGTCGGCTTCGCCATGGTGACAACTCCTGTTGCGCGACGCGCATCGATTTGAAGGGCGCGACCATAGCGCCAAGCTTTTCTAAGTCAAGCGGGGAGTCTGTTCCGGAGGGCGGCCATGACGAGCCCCGCCTCTGCTTGCTCCCCGCGCGGCGCCGGACTATCTATTCTAGCGACCGGGACGGCCCGGGTCTTTCGGAAAATCGGTGGGGACGGCCCCGCCACAGATCATGGAGGTCTGTGATGGGATGGGTCTATCTTGGCCTGGCGGGCCTGTTCGAAATCGGCTGGGCGCTGGGGCTGAAGGAATCGCGCGGCTTCACCCGGCTGTGGCCCACGCTCTTCACCATCGCCAGCATCATCGTCAGCCTGGGTCTGCTTGGCCTCGCGCTGCGCAGCGTGCCGCTCGGCACGGCCTACGCGGTCTGGAGCGGCATCGGCATCATCGGCACGGTGGTTCTCGGCATCCTGCTGCACGGCGAACCGGCGACGGCGCTGCGGCTGGGCTGCATCTGCCTGATCGCCTGCGGCATCGCCGGGCTCAAGCTGGTGTCGCCGTGACCGCTCAGGCGTAAATCCGCACGGCGGTATAGACCAGCATCACCGTCATCGCCGCGCTGCCGCCGAGCAGCACGACGCCGAAGAAACCCGCGATCCGGCCATACATGCCGGTCATGTGTTCGGCGTTGCGCCGCCGGTACAGGATGAAGCCATAGGCGCCGCACAGCGCCGCGACGAGAGCAAGCTGCAGGATATGCATCAGCACTGGGTTGCTCCTACAGCGGCGCGGGGCCGAGCGCCGGGTCCGATTCGCCGGGCTCCGGCGCGGTCCAGCAATCCTGCATCGCGCGGTCGATGGCTTCCCAGTCGTCGCAGTCGATCGGGCCGGCGCAAATCTCCGGGTCCGCCTGCAGCGCCGCCAGATCCGCCGCGGTGTTGCCGCCCACCTTGGCGCGGCCGCTGCGGCTGTCGATCAGCGCGGCGGTCTCGTCACCCCCGTGCGGAATGACGGCGAACTCGCCACCGGGGAACAGCAGCATGTCGCCGCCCTGGCACGACACCTCGCCGTTCTGATCCCAGGCGCCGAGCGGTCCGGCGCGGTAGGTCCCCGCCTCGGCGACGGCCGGCGCGGCGCAGATCAGGGCGGTCAGAATCCAGAACGTCGCGTTTCGCGTCATTTGCCGTCTCCTCCCTTCGGCCCGCTGGACTTGCGGGCGCAAGCCTTCCTATCATGCGCGCTCACGCGCCGGACGGGAAGGGGAGTGCACCGCGCATCCCGCCGGCACCCAAACGGAGGACCGAGAAAAATGCCGCCCAAGGATCCCAAGGCGCTGACCAATCTTCGCATCATCATCGCGCTGTTCAAGGCGTTCGAGGGCGGCACGCGCCAGCACGTCTGGGACGGCTACGACCTCTATCTGTCCGAGGAAGGCGTCTACAACCTGACCGGCTTTCCCGCCATGACCAAGGCGCAGGTCAAGGAAATCCTGTTCAGCGACATCGGCGGCAATGCGCCTGTGGTGAAGATCGTGCCGAAGCTGGGCACCCAGGAAGCCATTGACGATCTGGTGTTCGTCGAGCACGTGGACAGCTACCGCGACAAGGACGGCAAGGAAGTGCTGAAGCTGCCGGTGTGCAGCGTGTTCCAGCTCAAGGGCGGCAAGATCCGCAAATGGACCGACTATTGCGACCCGCGCGGCCTGCTTGAGCTGTACGGCGACCGGCTGCCGTCATGAACCCGGTCGCGCTGGTCGTCGGCGCCGGCGTCGCCACGGGCGGCGCCATCGCCAGGCGGTTCGCCCGCGCCGGCTACACCGCCTGCGTCGCCCGCCGCAACGAGGAGAAGCTGAACCATCTGGTCGGCGAGATCGTCGCCGAGGGCGGCACCGCCCATGCCTTCGGCGTCGATTCGACGCAGGAGGACCAGATGGTCGAGATGGTCGCCCGCATCGAGCGCGAGATCGGCCCCGTCGAGGTCGCGGTGTACAATGCCGCCATCGGCACCCATTCGCCGATCGCCAGCCATTCCGCCGCCGATTACGAGCGCGTCTGGCGCGTTAACGCGTTCGGCGCGTTTCTGATGGGGCGCGAGGTGGCCAAGTTCATGGAGCCGCGCGAGAAGGGCACCATCATCTTCACCGGCGCCACATCGGCGCTGCGCGGCAAGGCCAACCTGGCGGCCTTCTCGGGCTCCAAGCACGCCCTGCGCGCCCTGGCTCAGTCCATGGGCCGCGAGCTGTTTCCGAAAAACATCCATGTGGCCCATGTGATCATCGACGGCCCCATCGACACGCCGCTGATCCGCAAGATGATGCCCAAGGTGTTCGAGGAACGGCCCGCCGACGGCGTGCTGGCGCCCGAGGCCATCGCCGACGCCTATTACGCGCTTCACGTGCAGCACCGCAGCGCCTGGAGCCACGAAACCGAACTGCGTCCCTGGAAGGAACCCTGGTGATGGCCAAGACCCTCGAATTCTTCTTCGATTTCATGAGCCCGCCCACCTATCTGGCGTGGACCCGCATCCCCGGCATCATCGAGCGCACCGGCTGCGCGGTCGTCTGGCGCCCGATGCTGACGCTGGGCCTGTTCCAGGCAACCGGCAACCGGCCGCCCATGACCGTGCCCAACAAGGGCAAGTATTCCGGCATGGACCTGCAGCGCTTCGCCCGCCGCTACGGCGTCACGCTCAACCCCAATCCGCATATGATGGACCTGAAGATCGTGCCGCCGCTGCGCGGCGCGTTCGTGGCGCAGGAGCGGGGCGAGTTCGACGCCTACGCCCGGGCCATGTTCGAGGGCATGTTCCTCAAGGGCCTGAATATCGGCGCCGACGATGTCTGGCCGAAACTGCTGGAGGACGCCGGCCTCGACGCCGCCGCCTATCAGGCCGGCATCGCGCGCGAGGACATCAAGGACAAGCTGAAGGCCAACGTCCAGGAAGCCGCCGACCGCGGCGCGTTCGGCGCCCCCACCTTCTTCGTCGACGGCGAAATGTTCTGGGGCCAGGACCGGCTGGATTTCGTCGAAGAGGCCCTGAAGCGGTAGAAAATAGTCGTCATTGCGAGGAGGCGACGCCGACGAAGCAACCCAGTCCTCGGTTCAGCGGCACGGCCGGTTCTGGGTTGCCGCTGCGCTCCCCGCAATGACGGGATGGATCAAACCCCCGCCAGCCCATCCACGTAAATCCGCTCCCCCGTCACATAGGAATTCTGCTCCGATACCAGCCAGCGCACCACGTTGGACAAATCCTCGGGCTGGCACACCCGCCCGAAGGGCGCCGTCGCGTCGGCGTCGCGCGGGTCACTGACGCCGCGGGCCTTCAGCAGGCGCTTGCCCATGTCGGTCTCGACCACGCCGGGCGCGACCACGTTGACCCGGATGTTGTTGGCCCGTTCTTCCTTGGCGACGCCGAAGGCGATGGCCTCGATGCTGGCCTTGCCCACATTGTAGGGCGCGCCGTTCGCCATCCAGCGCCGCGTGGCGGCCGACGACACCATGATGATGTCGCCGCGCGGCCGCTTGCGCAGATGCGGAATCACCTCGTGGGTGGCGTAGAACGTGCCGAAGGCATGGGTGCGCACCACGCGTTCGAATTCCTCGGGATCGGTGTCGGCGACCGAGCGGCCCTTGCTGGCGATGCCGGCATTGTTCACCAGGATGTCGATCTGGCCGAAATCGGCGGCGACCTTCGCCACCATGTCGCGAACGGCGGCGTAATCGTCCACGCTGGCCTGATACAGTTCGGCGCGCACGCCCAGCGCGCGGATCTCCGCCAGCGTCGCCCGCGCCTCGTCCTCGTTGCCGCGATAATTGATCGCCAGGCTGGCGCCGTCCTGCGCCAGGCCCAGTGCGATTCCCTTGCCGATTCCCCGGTTGCCGCCCGTGACGATGGCGACACGTCCCTGCAATGACATGCTGATCCTCCCTGTTCCGGCCGGATGATAGCAGCGTTTTCGCGCCGAGGGCGATAGACTGCCTGAAACAGGGGAGACGCGACATGACACGATGGCTTGCCGTCCTCGCGGCGGCATTTCTCGCGGCCAGCACCGCGCACGCCGAACCGATCGACTTCAGCCCGACCAGGCAGGGCGACCCGCTGCGGGAACTGCCCGAAGGAACCCGCCTGCTCAGCGGCTTCGGCGAACGCCCGGTGTTTTCACCCGATGGCACCAGGATCGCCTTCATCGGCAAAAGCTACGGCGATGCGTTCGAATACGACATCGCCAGCGGCAAGGTCCGCAATCTCACCGGACACACCGCCCATTCGGGCTTCCTGCGGGTGCACTATCTGCCCGATGGCTCTTTCCTGCTGCTCGGCCCGCGCCGTATCGAGGCGGACCGGCAGGCCATGCGCATCAGCCGGATCGAGATATGGTGGATGGACAAGCACGCGCAGGGCGCGGTGCTGCCGCTGAACCAGCACGTCTCCGAGGGGATCGCCGTCTCGCGCACGGGCAGCCGCGTCGCCTGGGCGATCCTCCACCCGGAAAGCAGCAAGCCCGAGGATGTCGTCGACGAGTACACCGCCATCATGACCGGCGATATCGAGATGGAGAACGGCATACCGGTCCTCGCCAACGTGCGGGAACTGATGCGCCGGCCGGGCAGTGAGTGCATCCTGGAAGCCCAGGATTTCCGCGACGGCGACCGCGAGGTCACGGCCAATTGCTACGATCTGGGCGGCATCCGCCTGTCGCTGGGCAAGTTCGGGCATATCCGGCACAGCGCCATCCTCGGCGCGCGCGACGACGGGAGGGTCATTTCCTATCACGACGTGCGGGACGGCACCTTCAACGAGATCGAGGGCATCGCGCCCTCGGGCGACTGGTCACTGGTCGATTGCGGCCCGGCCTACGGCAAGGGCCTCGAACTCTGCCGGCTGGAGCTGACGCCCGGCGGTGCCTTGACGCGGGTCACCCGGTTCATGGACTACGGCAATCACCGCATCTCCAACGGCGTCGTCAGCCCCGACGGCAAGTGGATCGCCTTTCAGTTCGGGCGCGGCGGCGACGAGGCCGGCGTCGGCGCAGGCATTCTGCTGATGCCCATGCCGACATCCTGAAGCCTTAGACCTGCGGGAAAACGCGAGCGTTCGTCGCCCGCACGAATATCCCGGCGTTGACCTCGATCTCGCCCGCCTCGAAGAAGGCGCGGGGCACCTCGGCCTGGACAGGCGTGTCGTACCCCTCGACCGCCAGCTCGACCCGGATCGCGCCGCCGAAGGGGAAGACCGCCCGCACGATGGCGGGGATGCCTTCCAGCCGCTCGCGCGACAGCAGCTCGATCTCGTGCGTGCGCACATAGGCGACCGCGGGCCCGTGACGGCGCTGCGGGCCGCCGGTGTCCGGCTGGTCGACCATGGGGAACTCGTTGCCCAGCACGTCGGCGATGCCGTCGTTCAGCGTGCAGGGGAAAGTGTTCACCTCGCCCAGGAACTCGCTGACGAACGACGTCGCGGGATCATCATAGACCTCGGCCGGCGCGCCGACCTGCTCGATCCTGCCCTTGTTCATCACCACGACCCGGTCGGCCAGCTCCAGGGCTTCCTCCTGGTCATGGGTAACGAAGATGGTGGTCAGGCCCAGCCGGTCGTGCAGCTGGCGCAGCCAGCGGCGCAGTTCCTTGCGCACCTTGGCGTCGAGGGCGCCGAACGGCTCGTCGAGCAGCAGCACGCGCGGCTCGATGGCCAGCGCCCGGGCCAGGGCGACGCGCTGGCGCTGCCCGCCCGACAGCTGCGACGGGAACCGGTTCTCCAGTCCGCCGAGCTGCACCAGGTCCAGCAGCTCCAGCGCCCGGCGGCGGATTTCCTCCTTGGCGGGCCGGGTCTTGCGCGGCCGGACCTTGAGGCCGAACGACACGTTCTTCAGCACGGTCATGTGCCGGAACAGGGCATAGGACTGGAAGGCGAAACCGATGCGGCGCTCGCCGACCGAAAGGCCCGAGACGTCCTCGCCGTCAAACAGGATCTGCCCCGACGAGGGATGCTCCAGCCCGGCGATGGACCGCAGCAGGGTGGTCTTGCCCGAGCCCGACGGGCCGAGCAGGGCGACCAGCTCGCCGGAGCCGATTTCCAGGGAAACGCCGTCCAGCGCCGGGAAGCGCTCGAACTGCTTGGTAAGATCGTTGATCGTGATACGCACGCTGGAACTCCTAGTGTCGGCGGCCTGAGGCGAGCTGGTTTCCGTAACGCCATTCCAGGAGTGCCTTGACACCGAGGGTGACGAGGGCGAGGAGGGCAAGGACCGAGGCGACGGCGAAGGCGCCGACGAAACTGTACTCATTGTAGAGGATCTCCACATGCAGGGGCATGGTGTTGGTCTGGCCGCGGATATGGCCTGAAACGACGGACACGGCGCCGAACTCGCCGATGGCGCGCGCGGTGCACAGCAGCACGCCGTAGGCCAGCGCCCAGCGCACGTTGGGCAGGGTCACGTGCCAGAAGGTCTGCCAGCCGCTGGCGCCCAGGCTCAGCGACGCCTCCTCGTCGGTCGTGCCTTGTTCCTGCATCAGCGGGATCAGTTCGCGGGCAACGAAGGGGAAGGTCACGAACATGGTGGCGAGCACCAGCCCGGGAACGGCGAACAGGATCTGGATGTCGTGTTCCTGCAGGAACGGGTAGAGGAAGGAATGCGTGCCGAACAGCAGCACCCAGACCAGGCCCGAGATCACCGGCGAGACCGAGAACGGCAGGTCGATCAGCGACAGCAGCAGGTTCTTGCCGCGGAAGTCGAACTTGGCGATCGCCCAGGACGCGGCGAGGCCGAACACCACGTTGAACGGCACGGCGATGGCGGCGACGGTGACGGTCAGCCTCAGCGCCGACAGGGCGTCCGGCTCCACCAGCGCGTCGAAATAGGCGTCCACGCCATTGCGCAGCGCCTCCACGAACACCAGCACCAGCGGCAGGATCAGGAACAGCAGCAGAAATGTGACCGCGATTCCGATCAGCAGGACGCGGGTGCCCCGGCTTTCATTGACGGGATTGGGACGTGTAAGGGTATCAGCCATTGCCGTACCTCCGGCGTGTCCAGGCCTGCACCGAATTGATGAAGATCAGCAGGGTGAACGAGATCATCAGCATCAGGGTCGCGACCGTGGTGGCGCCCGCGTAACTGTACTCTTCCAGCCGGATGATGATCAGCAGCGGCGCGATTTCCGACACATAGGGAATGTTGCCGGCGATGAACACGACCGAGCCGTACTCGCCGATGGCGCGCGCGAAGGCGAGCGCGAAGCCGGTGATGATCGCGGGCAGGATCGCGGGCAGGATGACGCGGCGAATGGTCGCGAAGCGGCCCGCGCCCAGGGTGGCGGCGGCCTCCTCGACTTCCTTGTCGATGTCCTCCATCAGCGGCTGCACCGTGCGAACGACGAAGGGCAGGCCGATGAAGGTCAGGGCAATGACGATACCCAGCGGTGTATAGGCTGCCTTGATGCCGATCTGGTCGAGGAAGGAGCCGACCCAGCCATTGGGTGAATACAGCGCGGTCAGCGCGATGCCCGCGACCGCGGTGGGTAAGGCGAAAGGCAGATCGACGGCGGCATCCAGGAAGCGGCGTCCGGGAAAGCGGTAACGGACCATCACCCAGGCGACGAGAACGCCGAAGGGTACGTTGATCAGCGCGGCGACCAGGGCGGTCCACACGCTCAGCCACAGGGCGTTGATGGTGCGCTCGTCACTGGCGATGCGGTACAGTTCTTCCCAGCCCAGCCCCGCGCTCGTGACCAGCAGGCCGGCGAGCGGGATGAGAATGATCAGGCTCAGATAGACGAGGGTGAAGCCGAGGGCGATCCCGAATCCGGGAATCACGTTCCTGCGGCGTGAAGTGCGGGCGGCACTCATGAAGTTTTATTCCCCAATGACTTACGGGTTCCTGTCGGCGAAAGGACAGGGGAGCTGCATGCGCAGCCCCCCTATTTGAACTATAAAACCGATAGGATTACCAGTTCACTCCGACACGGAAAGCGAAGGCATCGCCGGCCGTCTGGACACCCTGTCGCTTGGCGTCGAACCGCACGTAGTTGAACGAGGTGCGCAGGTTCGGATTGATCCACCAGTTCAGGGCGACGGTGATGTTGTCTTCCTTGCCGCCCAGGACCGTCAGGTCGTTCAGATCGATGAAGCTGTACCGCGCGGCGATCTGCCAGGCGCCCCAGCCACCGCCCGATGGCGAGAAGTTGGCTTTCGGCTTGATACCCTCGACGACGCCGTTCTTGTAGCTGACCGTTTCGCCGGTGATCACGTAGGACAGCGCGACGTAACCGCCATCGAACGAGACCTTCGGGCCGGCCGTGCGGTCGACCCAGGTCGACATGTATTCGCCCTGGACGCTGAAGGGACCGAACGCCGCCGCCGCTTCCGCGCCGGCGAAATAGTAGCTGTCGGCGGCCACGTTGCCGGTATCGACCGTGCGGACGTTGTCCACGCGGACTTCCGGCCGGTCGCCGAAGCGGATGGCCTTCTGGCCCTTGGTGTCGCGGTAGTAGCCCGACGCACCCAGATGGATCCAGCGGGTCTCTTCCTGGATCGGTGCCCAGGTCACGCGTGCCGCGACGCCGTAGCTTTCGTCCGGGATCGCGGTGGCCCCGACGGGCGCGCCGCTCAGGGCCAGGTTCTGGCCAAACACGCCGGCCGTCGCCGTCCAGTTGGCGCCCTGATAGGTGTAGGAAATACCGAATTTGCGGTCACCGCCGGCCGTGCGGCGATCCAGGAAGGCGCCAGAGGCGTTGGAGCGCTCCAGGAAGGTGAGGTTCGGGCTGGAGGCAAGCTGCTCTAGGCCGTTCGGGGTCTTGTGCTGACCGATGGTCACGAAGTAGCTCGCATCCTTCGGGGCGTAACGGACATAGGCGTCGTTGATGTCGACTTCCTGCGTGTTGCTGTCGTCACGGCCCGCGCCGGCGAAGTCCGCTTCCAGGCGGTACTGCCAGTCGGAGAACATGGTGCCGTCGATGCCCAGGCGTGCGCGGCGCAACTCGGTGCCGCTGTTGAAGTCGCGCGGACCCTTGCGGATGTTGAACGCCGCATAGTCCATTTCGGCGCGGCCGCGCAGACGGAAGCTGAACTTCTTGTCGTCGGAGGTGAAGCGCGGGGCGGGCTTCAACTCGAAGGTGCCGCCGGGCTTCTTGTTCTTCTCCGCGTCCAGTTCGGCGATGCGCTGCTGGACGGCGGCTTCCTTGTATTGGGCAAGCTCGGACTCCAGGATGAGGAGGCGTTCCTCAAGAGCCTGCAGCCGTTCGGCCGGGGTCTGCGCGAAGGCGATGGTGGGGAGGGCGGTGAGGGCCAAAGCGACCCCGCCGCCCAGAATTGCTAGGCGTTTCATTGTTTCCTCCTGGATTTTTTGTTTGGTTTAGCGGCCGGGCTTGTAGATCTGGTCGAAGATGGCGCCCTCGGCGAAGAACTTGGCGCGCGCCTTGGTCCAGCCCCCGAAATCGTCACGAATGTTGACGAGGGTCAGCTTCGGAAAGCGCTTCAGGTCTTCGGCGGTCACCAGCTCCGGCTTGGCGGGGCGGTAGTAGTGCTTGGCGATCAGCTTCTGGGCCGGTGCGGTGTAAAGGTTTTCCAGATAGGCCTGCGCCACCGCCGTCGTGCCGCGGCTCTTGGCGTTCTTCTCGACCACGGCGACCGTCGGCTCGGCCAGGATGCTCAGGCTCGGAACGACGATCTGGAACTTGTCCGGACCCAGTTCCTCGATGGCGAGGAACGCTTCGTTCTCCCAGGCCAGGAGGACGTCGCCGATGCCCCGCTGGACGAAGGTGGTCGTCGAGCCGCGCGCGCCGGTATCGAGCACGGGGACGTTTCTGTAGAGCTTGGAGACGAATTCCTTGGCCTTGTCTTCGCTGCCGTACTTCTTGTTGGCGAAGGCGTAGGCGGCCAGCAGGTTCCACTGGGCTCCGCCAGAGGTCTTGGGATTAGGCGTGATCACCTGGATGCCCGGTTTCACCAGATCATCCCAATCGACGATCTTCTTCGGGTTGCCCTTGCGCACCAGGAAAACGATGGTCGAGTGATAGGGGCTGCTGTGCAGCGGCAGCTTGTTGACCCAGTCGGTCGGCAGCTTCTTGCCAATGGTGGCGACCTGGTCGATATCGCCTTCCAGCGCCAGGGTCAGGACATCGGCGGCAAGACCGTCGATCACGGCGCGTGCCTGCTTGCCCGATCCGCCATGCGATTGTTCGACGGTGACGGTATCGCCGGTCTTCGCCTTCCATTGTGCCGCGAAGACGGCATTGTATTCCTTGTAGAATTCCCGCGTCGGGTCGTACGACACGTTAAGCAGCTTGATATCCTTGGCGGCGGCGGGCGCGATGGCGGCGCCAAGCGCGACGGCGGTGGCCACGGCAAGGGTGCGGATGTTCATTGAGGCGGCTCCTTAGTCAATAGGTGAGATAATTCCTATCGAATAAGTAGTATATATCAACAAAAAAATAGCTCAGGCGCTAAGTGATTGGTTTTCAAGGTTATCGAGGTCCTCGATCGACATATCCGCGAGCGACGTGCCGTCGAGAATCTCCGCGGCGGCATCCCGTACCCGGCGCATCATGATTCGCACCGCGCAGGTCTTCTCATTGCGGCAATCCGCGCATTTGCGGTAACCGGTCAGGCTGGCGCAGGGAATGGGCGCCAGCGGGCCGTCCATGGCGCGGACCACCGCGCCGAAGCTGATCTCGGCGGGGGGCGAGGCGAGCATATAGCCGCCGTGCTTGCCGCGCTGGCTGTGGACGATGCCGTGCTTCTTCAACTCGAGCATGATGAGTTCGAGGAACTTGCGAGGAATGTTCCCTTGCTCTGACAGATCGGCGACCTGAACCGGCACCCCCGGCGCGCGTTCGGCGAGAACAAGGAGCGCCTTCAGCGCGTATTTGGCCTTCTGAGAGAGCATCTAATTCCCAAGTGTTCCAATAGACAATAGGCTGTATTCTCCTACCGTCAAGGGAATGTGTTGCATATCCTCACTCCGGCCATTTGTTGAGTGGTATTTTTACGCATCGGCGTTCCGCCCTGAATTCCTGTCGCCAAGGCAATGCTTGACAGGACCACCACGCGCTCTGAAAAATAGATCGTGCATCAAAAATGGGGAGACCATCATGCGTGTCGGCGTCGTATTTCCGCAAACCGAGATCGCGCCCGACCCTGCCGCGATCCGTGACTGGGCGCAGGCCGTCGAGGGGCTGGGGTTCGATCATCTGATTGCCTATGACCATGTCATGGGCGCCAACACGGCCAGCCGGCCGGACTGGAACATGCCCTACACGCACGATACGCCGTTCCACGAGCCGATTACCCTATTCAGCTTCTTGGCCGGCGTCACGCGGACGCTGGAGCTGGCGTCCGGCATCATCATTCTGCCGCAGCGCCAGGCGGCGCTGTTCGCCAAGCAGGCGGCCAACGCGGATGTGTTCTCGGGCGGCCGTTTGCGGCTCGGCTTCGGCATCGGCTGGAACCAGATCGAATACGAGGCGCTGGGCGCGCCCTTCGCCCAGCGCGGCGCGCGGCTCGACGAGCAGGTGGACCTGCTCCGCAAGCTGTGGACCGGGCAGCCGATCACCTATGACGGCCGTTTCCACAAGGTGACCGACGCGGGGATCAATCCGCCGCCGGTCAGGAAATCCATCCCGGTCTGGTTCGGCGGCACCTCCGAGGCGTCGAAGGACAGGGTGGCGAACACCGGCGACGGCTGGATTCCCGTGTTGCCCGCCGACCGCGCGCAGGAGGCGGTGGCCGACATGCGCGAGCGGGTCACCCGTGCCGGCCGCGATCCGGACAGCGTCGGCATCGACAACATCATCTTCGTCGGCGCGACGCTGGGCGGCCCGGTCCGCACGCCCGAGGACGCCGCCGCCGATCACGCCCAGTGGCGCCAGGCCGGGGCGAGTCACGTCACGCTCCATACGATGGGGGCAGGGCTGAAAACCGGCGACGCGCATATCGAGTACCTTCGGCGCTTCAAGGCCGCCATCGGGTAAGGCGGCACCGCGCGCAGGATTAAGCACGCCCGCTGTTTGGTGGACACTGGTGGGCCCGCATGGCATCGTGCGGGCCACCAGACTCGCAAAATAGGGGAGACCGCAAATGGAATACCGGACGCTGGGCAATTCCGGCCTGAAGATTTCGACCGTCAGCCTTGGCACCAACAATTTTGGCGGCCGCTGCGACATGGCGCAGACCCAGATCGTCGTCGATAAAGCCCTCGAGGCCGGCATCACCATGTTCGACACCGCCGATGCCTATCCGCCGACGCCCGGGCTGCTGGGCAAGTCCGAGGAATTCCTTGGCAAGGCGCTGGGCAATCGCCGTAAGGACGTGGTCATCGCCAGCAAATGGGGCATGGCCATGGACGAGGGTCCGTACATGTCGGGCGGCTCGCGCCGGTACATCTTCAACGCGGTCGAGGCCAGCCTGAAGCGCCTGGGCACCGACTATATCGACCTCTATCAGATGCACTTCCCCGACGCCTCGACCCCGATCGAGGAGACGCTGCTGGCGCTGGGCGATCTCGTGCGTCAGGGCAAGATCCGCTACATCGGCTGCTGCAACTTCAAGGGCCACCAGCTGGTCGACGCCGCGCACAAGGCCAAGCAGCTCGGCGTGCCGCAGTTCATCTCGGTGCAGAACTTCTACAACATCCTGCGCCGCGACGTGGAAGACGAGCGTCTGCCCGGCGCCCGCATGGCCGGCGCCGGCTTCCTGCCGTACTTCCCGCTCGCCAGCGGCATGCTGACCGGCAAGTACAAGCGCGATGAAAAGCCCGCCGCGGGCACCCGCTTCGGCGAAGGCAGCAACATGGCCGGTCTGGGCGGCCTCGAAATGACGCCGCGCAATTTCGACCTGGTCGAGAAGATCGAGGCGTTCGGTAACGAACGCGGTCTCAGCGTGCTGGAAATCGCCGTGGCGTGGCTGCTGGCCCAGCCGGGCGTCACCAGCGTCATGGCCGGCGCCACCAAGCCCGAGCAGATCGACCAGAACGTCGCGGCGGCCGGTGCCGTCCTGTCGGCGGACGACGTGAAGACGCTGAACGACATCACCAAGCCGCAGGGCGGCCTGCCGTTCTGATGGCAGGCTAGTCTTCCGCCCCGTCGCGGGCGAAGACGCGTGAGTTCGGGAGCCGCCCGCCGTTCCGCCACTGCCCTTCGGGGCCGGGCCGGAGCGGCAGGCGGCTCTTTTTATTTTGGGAGAGATCCGATGAAGCTGCCCCTGTTTCAGGTCGATGCCTTCACCGACACCGTGTTCGGCGGCAATCCGGCGGCCGTCTGCCCGCTCGAGGCGTGGCTGCCCGATGGCGTCATGCAGGCGATCGCGGCCGAGAACAACCTGTCCGAGACCGCCTTCATCGTACCTCGCGGCGATGACTACGACCTGCGCTGGTTCACGCCCGCCGTCGAGGTGCCGCTGTGCGGCCATGCGACGCTGGCCAGCGCCTTCGTGGTCTGCCGGCACCTTCATCCGGGCCACGGCGCCGTCACCTTTCATACCCAGAGCGGCCCGCTGCGGGTCCGCGCCGGCGACGGCGGCTTCACCATGACCCTGCCGCGCTGGTCGCCCGAGCCCGTGGCCACGCCGGCGCTGGCCAAGGCGCTCGGCGCGCCGCCGGAGGCCGTGCTGGCGACGGCGCGCGACTATGTGGTGGTGTTCCCGTCGGAGGCGGCGCTGCTGGGTCTCGTCCCCGATTTCCCGGGTCTCGCCGCGCTCGATCGCGATGGAATCCTGGTCACCGCGCCCGGCGACCGCCACGACTTCGTGCTGCGCTATTTCGCGCCCAAGGTCGGCGTCAACGAGGATCCGGTCACCGGCTCCGCCCAGTGCTCCGCCGCGCCCTACTGGGCACGGCGCCTGGGCAAGGATACGCTGGTCTCGCGGCAGATCTCGGCGCGCGGCGGGTTGCTGCGCAGCCGGGTGCTGGACGATGCCGTCGCGGTGACGGGCGCGTGCGCGCTGTATCTGGAAGGAACGATCAGCGTTCCGGACTGAGGCCTTGGCCTAGTACCAGAACACCAGAGTGACAGTCGCGCCAAGAATGGCGACCGCATTGAAGAGTCCGAACAACTTGATCATGTATCTCAAAGCCCCAGACCAGTGCGACAGCACCGGTATCCCTCGAGCGTGTAGATGATCCTGCCGGGCCGGTTTCGCAACAGGAGTCAGGGGGTTCTCCCCTGAATGGGGGAGATGCAGGAAATGCATGACCATTTTGTAAGCTGGCGTCAGCGCCGCCGCGTGCGGGCCGTACGTGTCGCCGCGTGGAAATCCGCCGGCTTGCCCGCCAGCCAGTCGGTGAAGCGCACGATCTCCGGATGCACCCGGAGCGCGGCGATGCTGGCATACGAGCGCGCCAGTTCCGCTTCCGAGAACAGGGCATGGATCTTGCGGTGGCAGATGGGATGGATCGTCACCGTTTCCCGGCCGCCCTTGAGGCGCGGCACCAGATGATGCCGTTCGCGCCGCCGCCCCAACGGCCGCTCGCACAGCGGGCAGATCTCGGTTTCGGTGTCCATCGCCCCGCATTAAGGTCCGGCGACGAGGCACCGTCAATCGGGGAGCGGACCATGACCGGCACGTTGAGCGAGGTGGCACAGGCCTGCTGGGCCGATCTGGCCGCGGCGGCCGCGTCGCGGGAAGAGCCGTTCCGGACCCCGGTGCTGTCCACCGCCGGCCTCGACGGGGCGCCCGAGGCGCGCACGGTCGTGCTCCGAGCGGTCGATCCGGCGCGGCGCGCGCTCACCCTCTTTACCGATTCGCGCTCGGCCAAATGGGCGGAACTGGCCGCCGATCCCCGCGCCGGTCTGGTGTTCTACGATCCGGCCCGCCAGGTCCAGCTTCGGCTCGCCGGCACGGCGGCGCTGCACCGGGACGACGAGACCGCGCGCGCGTACTGGCTTGCGGCGCCGCCCGCCGTGCGGCTGCCCTATCTCTGCCAGCCCGGCCCCGGCGCCGCCCTCGATGCCGCCGGTCCGGGCATCGCCCCGCCCGTCTTCGCCGGCCCGCTGGGCGAGGACACGCTCGCGCCGGGCGCCGCGTTCTTCGCCGTGATCGTGTTGTCCATTCACCGGCTGCAGTGGCTGTCGCTGCGCCGCATGGGCAACATGGCCGCGCGCTTCGACTGGGACGAACGCGGCGCGCTCACCGCCGGCTGGATCGTGCCCTGACGCTTGCCGGGCCCGGCGTCCGGCCTTACGCTGACCGGATAGTCGGAAACGGGAGAGATGTCCGATGAGCAAGCTGTTCGGTCCCATGATCCAGCAGGGATACATCGTGCCCGATCTTCAGGCGGGCATGGCGCACTGGCTGGCCCGCGGCGTCGGCCCGTTCTACGTCATCCCGCCCTTCACGCTGGAGGCGCAGCATTACGGCCAGCCGACCGAATGCCGCATCACCGCCGCCTTCGCCTGCTCGGGCGACCAGCAGATCGAGCTGATCGAGCCGCTCGCGGGCAGCGGCCCGAACATCTATGACGACTACCTGAAGGAGCATCCGGAAGGCGGCTTGCAGCATCTGGCGTCCTGGTCGGACGATGTGGACGCCCAGCTCGCCGACCTGACCGCCCGCGGCGTCGACTACGTGCTCGCCCAGCGTTATCCCGGCTCGCATGCCTATCTCGATCTGCGCGCCGCGCCCGGCGTGATGATCCAGCTGATGCCCACGCTGCAGCGCTATCTCGACCTGTTCGACGTCGCCCAGGCCGAAGCCATCGACTGGGACGGCAGCCACCCGATCCGCGACATGGACTGGACCCATCCGGTCTGACGAGAGGAAAGCCTGCCATGACCCCGATCCGCCTTCTGCTGGTCCTTCTCGCCGTCCTTCTTGCCGGCGCACAGCCCGCCGCGGCCGCCGATTCCTCCTGCGCCTCGGGCGAGCCGCGCGCGGGCATCAAGACCATCACGCTCCTCGCCCGCAAGCCGGGCACCTCGCTGGAGGATTTCAAGCGCCATTACGAGACGGTGCACGTCCCTGGCGCCCGCGCGCGCATTCCGGCGCTGGCCCGCGCCGACTACCGCCGTAACTTCATCGGCGAGGCCCGTCCCGGCGCGCCCATCGATTTCGACGTGGTGACCGAGATGCGCTTCGCCAGCGAGGCCGAATACGCCGAGATGCGCAAGACCACCTCAGATCCGGCCGTGAGCGCCTGGATCGTCGCCGACATCGTCAAATTCGCCGACCCGTCGAAGACCCGCACCTATGTGGTCGAGGAGTGCGTCTCCAAATAGCGCGCCGCCGTCACAGCGGCACCAGGTCGCCATTCGGCAACCCGGCGTCTCCGAGCACGGCCTTGGCCGCCGCGCGGAACGCCGGGAAGTCGCCGATCACCACCAGCCAGGTGAACACGCGCGCCACCCCGTCCACGTCCCGCTCATAGGGCGAGAAGCCCAGCGGCATCACCGCGAACGGGCCGTCCGTGTCGTTGGGCAGATGGGCGGCGCAGAAATCCTGGAAGGCGTCGTACTGGTCCAGCCGGATCAGCTCGAAATACGGCACGGCGTCGCGGCGCGCCTTGTTCACCCGGCGCAGCACCTGCGTCGGGAACAGGCCCGCCGTCCAGCGCGGGTTGATCTCGGTCACCA
Source organism: Iodidimonas sp. SYSU 1G8 (assembly GCF_039655775.1). Taxonomy (NCBI): domain Bacteria; kingdom Pseudomonadati; phylum Pseudomonadota; class Alphaproteobacteria; order Iodidimonadales; family Iodidimonadaceae; genus Iodidimonas; species Iodidimonas sp. SYSU 1G8. The sequence continues at coordinate 973,511 of NZ_JBBYXJ010000002.1, forward strand.
CCACCTCGCCATCCGGGCCGATGAAATAGTCGATGCCCATGCAGTCGCCGGTCTCGCTGCCCAGGCCGAACTTGCGGGCATAGGCGCCCACCTTCAGCAGCTCGGCCGTCTGCGCGTCGGTCAGCGGCGGGTCGGCATGGATGAAATTGCCGATCCACAGCCCGTCGGTCACCAGGATGCGCCGCACATTGTCCAGCGTCACCGCCTTGTCGGTGACCAGCAGGTCGGCGGTCCACTCCACATAGTTTTCCAGCTTCAGCCGTTGCTGCACCAGCACCGGATCGGTCGGGCGATAGGCCTTCAGATACTCGTCGGCCTCGGCGGTGCTGGACACGGCCTTGACGCTGCGCGCCCCCGGCTGGCCGGTCATCTTCAGAATGATCCGCCCCTCGTGCCGGGCGAAGAAGTCCTCCACCGTGTTGTTCCCGCTCAGCGGCTGCTGGGCGATGATGGTCTCGGGAGTCGGAATGCCGAAGGCGGGCGCGTTCTCGGCGAAATGGAACTTGGAATTCAGCTTCAGCATGCGCTCGATGGCGCCCTGGTCCTTGTGCAGCACCTGGTTCGACCGGCTCATCATCAGCAGCGTCAGCAGCGCCACGTCCGGCAGCATGCCCGCGATGGTCTCGTAGTAGGTCTCGACCGGTGCGTAGAGCAGATGATCGAGCGGCACCATCTCGGCGCCGGCCTTGGCCGCCATGGCGTGCTGGCGGCGCAGAAAACCGTCCCACGGCGCGCGCGCGAACGCATCGAACAGCGCCACGTAATCGGCCGGCTTGCTGATCGACAGCAGCGCCGATTGCAGCATGGCCAGCAGCTGGTTCTGCTCGTAATGGTCGGCCTTCTGTTTCTCGGTCAGCGCGTCCATGTCGAAGTGCAGCGGCAGATCGTCGGCCGCCATGGCGTACAGCGTCGGCAGCGGCCGGTCGGGAAAGAACGAGCCGATCTTCATCGTGCGCGTCCCCCGTGGCGCGCGGCCGACTCGGCGTTTTCCGGGCGCGGGGCCCGTGCGTTTGAGCGTGGCATGTGATCCTCCCCAGGACAGTCTCCGCCGCGATCATTCCCGCTCGAACGGGCGGTTGCAAAGGGAATCCGACACGCCCGCCGGTTATTTTCGGCGGTGATGATTGATTTACCGCAATGCTCGGGTTAGACGAATTGGGGAAGGTTTGAACGGGCGGTACGGTCATGCTGCCATTTGCGGGAGAGGATCTGCCATGAACATCGAAGTGAAGACGGCTAAGGCCCAGGCGCAGACGCCGACCAAGGAAGAGATGATCGCCCGCGCCGAGGCCCTGCTGCCCCAGCTGCGCGAACGCTCCGCCGAGGCCGAGAAGAACCGCCGCCTGTCCGACGAGACGGTGCAGGAGTTCCGCGACGCCGGCTTCCCCAAGATTCTCCAACCCAAGCGCTTCGGCGGCTACGAGCTCGGCCCCGACACGGCCACCGAGGTGATCCGCACCATCTCCACCGCCTGCGGCTCCAGCGGCTGGGTGACCAATCTGTTCGTCGTCCACACCTGGCAGGCCAGCCTGTTCCCCATCGAGGCGCAGGAGGAATACTGGGCCGGCAGCGACGACAAGCTGTGCTCCACCGCGTCCTTCGCCATGAACAGCAAGATGGAAGAGGTAGACGGCGGCGTTCGCCTCACCGGCCGCTGGAAATTCTCCTCCGGCTGCGACTTCGCCGACTGGTTCATCATCATGAAGCCCAGCTCCACCTGCTTCGACTGGATGATGATCCCGCGCGAGGACGTGACCTTGGTGGACGACTGGTTCGTCTCCGGCCTGTCCGGCACCGGCTCCAAGGACATCGTGCTCGATAACGTGTTCGTGCCGGCGCACCGCCGCGTGTCGATCATGGACATCGCCACCGGCCAGACCCCGGGCATGAAGGAACTGCAGATCCCCATGGGCCGGCTGCCTTTCGGCTGGCCGGCGATCTGGGGCATTCCCGCCGCGCTGATCGGCATGGCCGAAGGCATGGCCGCCGCCGTGCAGAAAACCCTGATCGGCAAGAAGGCGCTGTTCACCGGCGAAGTGCAGGTGGAACGCGTCGCCAACCAGATGAAGCTGACCGAGTGCTTGACCGACATCCACGCCGCCAAGCTGATCATGCGCAACCGCATGGCCGAGCTGAACGAGTGGGCCGCCGCCGGCGGCGCGCCGAACCCGGCGATCGACGCTTACGTCTCGCACCGCGACGCGTCCTATGTGGCGCGCATGATGGGCCAGACCGCCCTGAAACTGACCCAGATGGCCGGCGCCACCTCCGTCTATCTCGGCAACCCGATCCAGCGCTTCCAGCGCGACATCAACGTGGGCGTCACCCACGTCTCGCTGGTCTGGGAAGAAGCCGCCGAAAATTACGGCCGCGCGGTGTGGGAGCTGGGGCCGAAGCAGCGGGGTTAGTTCCGAAAATATCTTTTGGCATGGCGCCTTAACCATGCCGAACCAGAGCTTGATGGACGTAGGCTGTGCCGGCACCCGCGCCAGATTTGGCGCGGACCGTCGCAGCGTCCCGGTTACTGGATGTTGTTCATACCGCTGCCCCCGCTCCCTTTCGGCTCCGTGTCCGGTTCCTTCTCGGGCGGGGCTGGTTTCTCCGCCGGTTCCGTCTTCTCTGGCGGTTCGGGCTTCTCGGTTGGTTCGGTTTTCTCCGGCGGCGCGGGTTCGGCTCGTGGCGGGTTGCCGTGAAGCTCGACCGGGTCCAGCTCGCAGCGGTTACATTGCGGACTGTCCGGCGACGACGGTAAGCGCCCGCCATCGCCTTCGCCCGTCATCGGCGCGCCCCCGAACAGTTGCCCGCCATAAGCCGGCAAGGCGAGGATGATCAGAACGGCAAAGATGACGGCTGCGTTGGCTCGGTTCATCGGTCTCACCCCAATGTGATGTGCCTTTGGGGTATTATGGTACGCCTGAGGAGCCGCGTTCGATACAGCAATGAAGGTCTCGGCCCTCTGTTTCGCACCGCCATGCTGCTGCTCAACAAATTCCCCCTGCGACGCCTGCCTTCCTCTCGGGGGCAGGTGCTAGTGGGTAGTGCAGGGCGGCAGCTCGCGGGTGATCTCCTGCGCCAGTTGCAGAAACAGCCCCTCGACCCGTTCGGCGCCATAGGCCGACACCAAGCGGGGCAGGATCTCGGTCAGCACGGCGGACAGGATCGAATCCTCGCCGATGCCACGTTCGCGGCACAGCCGGAATGTCACGCGATATGCGTCCAGCGCCTCGTCGAAGCCTTCGGGGCGCGGCTGTTCCGCGTCGGCGTTCTGGTGCATCGGTCTTCCCCCTGACATGGCGCGGCCTGATGAATATAAATGTTATAACATAACATTTTGAACCAGCAAGGCCGTTCAGGCGCGGCTGTCACCCCTGTCTCGGGAACAGGCGGCGCTAAAAAAATCGGTCTGTGCAGGGGAAGGATGGTGGGCGAAGAGGGACTCGAACCCCCGACATCCACGATGTGAACGTGGCGCTCTACCAACTGAGCTATTCGCCCCTCGTCGCCGAGGACGCGTCGTAATACGGTTCTGGATGGCGGGTGTCAAGCGGGCGCGGTGGCCATTCCTTCTGTTGTCCCCCCGGACCCGTTCCGGGACCTGTGCTGGTCCGGGAATGACCGTTCATGAGAGCGCCCCGACGCTGGCGGGCATGCATCACCATCCCGCATGGCCCAGCGGCAGGCCCCGGAACAAGTCCGGGGTGACAGGGAAGAGAAGGGAACCGAGGAAAGGAGTGAAAAGGGAACCAAACGGAAAACGCCCTACCCCCGCGCCCCCATCAACCCCTCCAGCGCGGCGGGCAGTTCGTTGAAATCGTCGATCAGCTGGTCGGCCAGCAGATCCGCGGCGGGTACGGTGGAATAGCCGAAGCTCACGGCGACCACGGGCGTACCGGCGTTGCGGGCGGTGTCCACGTCGGTCTGGCTGTCGCCCACCATCACGGTCGAATTCAGGTCGCCGCCCAGCCGCTCCACCGTGGCCACCAGATGGCCGGCATGGGGCTTCTTCTCCGGCACCGAATCCGCGCCGACGATGGCGCCGAACCAGTGGGTCAGGCCCAGGCTCTCCAGCAGCTGGTCGGTCAGGCGCTGGGGCTTGTTGGTGCACACGCCCAGCTTCACGCCATGATCGCGCAGCAGCCCCAGCGTCTCGATCACGTTGGGAAACGCCGTGGTGCGGTCTGCCACGTGCTGGCCGTAATAGCGCAGGAACACCAGCAGCGCGGCGTCGAATTCGTCATCGGGCAGGGTGGTGCCCGCCGCCGTCAGCGCCTTCTGGATCAGGGCGAGGGCACCGTGGCCCACCATGTGGCGCACGTCGTCGTCGGCGACCTCGGGCAGGTTCAGCGTGCGCATGGTGTGGTTCAGGGCGCCGGTCAGGTCGGGCGCGCTGTCGACCAGGGTGCCGTCCAGGTCGAAGATAACGGTTCCGGGAAAACGCATGGGCCAGGCCCTCCATCCGGCGGTGGCAAACGGGCAGCCTTTGTGGCAGGTTTCGCCGGTAAAGCAAAGACCTGCGCGGAAGCGAGATTGCCCCTGATGACAGCCCGCAAAACCGCCGTCGTCGTCCTTGCCGCGGGCAAGGGAACACGGATGAAGTCCAGCCTGCCCAAGGTGCTGCACCCCATCGCGGGGCGCGCCATGGTGCATCACGTGCTGCATGCGGCGGCCGGCCTGTCGCCCGAGCGCACGCTGGTGGTGCTGGGCAAGGGCATGGAGCCGGTGGCCCGCGCCGTCGCGCCCGCGCTGGTCGCGGTGCAGGACCCGCCGCTGGGCACCGGACACGCCGTGCTCGCCGCCGCCGAGGCGCTGGACGGCTTCGACGGCGACGTGGTCGTGGTGTTCGCCGACACGCCGCTGGTGACGCTGGACACCTTCCGCGCCATGCTCGATCGCCGCCGCGCCGAGGACGATCCCGCTATCGTCGTGCTGGGCTTCCGCCCCGCCAATCCCGGCGCCTACGGGCGGCTGGTGGTCAAGAAGGGCAAGCTCAAGCGTATCGTCGAGGCCAAGGACGCGGACGAGGACGAACGCGCCATCGGCCTGTGCAATGCCGGCCTGATGGTGATCGACGGCCGCCATGCGCTGGACCTGCTGCGCGCCATCGGCTGCGAGAACGCCAACGGCGAATATTACCTCACCGACATCGTCGCCATCGCCCGCGAGCGCGGTCTCGATGCCGCCGTGGTCGAGGCGGCCGAGGACGAGGTGATGGGCGTCAATTCCCGCGCCGAGCTGGCCCGCGCCGAAGCCGTCTGGCAGGCGCGCCGGCGGCTGCATTTCATGGACGAGGGCGTCACCTTGACCGATCCGGCCACCGTGTTCTTCAGCGCCGACACGGTGCTGGGGCGCGACGTCACCATCGGCCCGAACGTGGTCTTCGGCCCGGGCGTGAGCATCGAGGACGGCGTGCGGATCGACGCCTTCTGCCATATCGAGGGCGCGCATGTGGCCTCGGGTGCGCGGATCGGCCCGTTCGCCCGGCTGCGGCCCGGCGCCGACATCGGCGAGGACGCCCATATCGGCAATTTCGTCGAGATCAAGAAATCGGTGATCGGCAAGGGCGCCAAGGCCAATCATCTGGCCTATATCGGCGACGCGCGGGTTGGCGCCCAGGCCAATATCGGCGCGGGCACGATCACCTGCAATTATGACGGGTTCAACAAACATCTGACCGAAATCGGCGAAGGGGCCTTCATCGGCTCCAATTCGTCGCTGGTCGCGCCGGTTAAGATCGGCGACGGTGCGCTCGTGGGGGCGGGGAGCACCATTACCAGCGACGTGGACGCGGACGCCATTGCCGTCACGCGCGCGCCGCAGAAGGCACTCCCCCAGGGCGCGGCGAAATTCCGTGCCCGCAACGCCAGGAAGGTCAAAGGCTGAATGTGCGGCATCGTCGGCATCGTCGGACGGGAAGCGGTCACGCCCCGTCTGGTTGAGGGATTGCAGCGTCTGGAATATCGCGGCTACGATTCCGCGGGCGTCGCCACGCTGGTCGGCGGCGGCATCGACCGGCGGCGCGCGGAAGGCAAGCTGTCCAATCTGCGCAAGGTGCTGGACGGCAATCCGCTGCCCGGCCATGTGGGCATCGCCCATACGCGCTGGGCCACCCACGGCGCCCCCAACGAGAACAACGCCCACCCGCACGCCACCGACAAGGTGGCCGTGGTGCACAACGGCATCATCGAGAATTTCCGCGAACTGCGCGAGGAACTGACCGCGCAGGGCTACACCATGGTGACCGAGACGGATTCGGAGGTGATCGCCCATCTGATCACCGCCGAGATGGACCGGGGCGCGTCACCGCAGCAGGCCGCCTCGCGCGCGCTGAAGCGGCTGGACGGCGCCTTCGCCATCGGCATCCTGTTCGCCGGCCACGAAGGGCTGCTGATCGGCGCCCGGCGCGGCAGCCCGCTGGTCGTCGGCTATGGCGATGGCGAGATGTATCTGGGCTCGGACGCGCTCGCCATCGGGCCGCTGTCCAACCGCATCTGCTATCTGGCCGAGGGCGACTGGGTCGAGCTGACCGCCGACACCGCCGTGATCCACGACGAAAGCGGCGCCGTCGCCCACCGCGAGATCAAGCTGGCCAAGCTGACCGGCGGCCTGATCGAGAAGGGCAACTACCGCCACTTCATGCTCAAGGAGATCTACGAGCAGCCCGCCGTGATCGGCGACACGCTCGGCACCTACTACAACCAGCTCAGCCGCGAAGTGGTCATGCCGGCCATGCCGTTCGACATCGCGTCCGTGCCCAAGATCACCATCGTCGCCTGCGGCACCGCCTTCTACGCGGGCATGGTCGCCAAGTACTGGTTCGAGCGCGTCGCCCGCGTCAGCGTGGAAATCGACGTCGCCTCCGAATTCCGCTACCGCGAGGCGGCGTTGCCGACCGGCGGGCTGGCCATCTTCATCTCCCAGTCGGGCGAGACCGCCGACACGCTGGCCGCGCTGCGCTACTGCCGCGAACAGGGCCAGCACATCCTCAGCGTCGTCAACGTGCCGGAAAGCTCCATTGCCCGCGAATCCGACGTGGTGCTGCCGACCCATGCGGGGCCGGAAATTGGCGTCGCCAGCACCAAGGCGTTCACCTGCCAGCTCGTCGTGCTGGCGTGCCTCGCCGTGGCGACGGCGCGCGCACGCGGCGTCATCGACGGCGCGCGCGAGGCCGAACTCACCCACGCCCTCGTCGAGCTGCCCATGGCGGCGACCGAGGTGCTCAAGCATGACGACCGCATCGAGGTGATCGCCGCCGACATCGCCAAGGCGCGCGACGTCCTTTATCTGGGCCGCGGCGCGCTCTATCCGCTGGCGCTGGAAGGCGCGCTCAAGCTGAAGGAAATCTCCTACATCCACGCCGAAGGATATGCCGCCGGCGAAATGAAGCACGGCCCCATCGCGCTGATCGACCCCGCCGTGCCCGTCGTGGTGCTGGCGCCCAGCGACCGGCTGTTCGCCAAGACCGTGTCCAACATGCACGAGGTGATCGCCCGCGGCGGCCGCATCCTGCTGATTACCGACGTGGCCGGCCAGAAAACCGCCGGCGACGGCGCCGCCTGGACCCTCGTGCTGCCCGACATGCACGAATTCGTCGCCCCGATCCTGCAGGCCATCCCCGTCCAGCTCCTCGCCTACCACGCCGCCGTCAGCAAGGGCACCGACGTCGACCAGCCCCGCAACCTCGCCAAATCGGTGACGGTCGAGTAGCTCAAGATTTCATTTTTGGGTGTCACCCCGGACCTGTTCCGGGGCGACTGGAGAAGGCGCGCTTCCCACCAGTTGAGTTAATCGTCGTCCGACGCCATATTGCGGACATGGACAAGGAAACGGTCATCAGGGTGTTGCGGGACCACGCGGATGAAATCCATGCGCGCGGCGCGGCGGCGCTTTACCTGTTCGGTTCCACCGCGCGCGATGAGGCGGGTCCGGATAGCGACATCGACCTGATGATGGAGATAGGCGAGAGGAAAAAGTTCTCGCTTCTGGATCAGGCCGGGTTGCAGGGCTTCCTGAGCGACATCCTCGGCATCGCCGCGGACCTCTCCATCCGATCTTCCATCCATCCGCTCATCAAGGAGAACGTCGAGGAAGACGCGATCAGGGTGATCTGATGGGCAAAAGGAATCCCTTGCTCCCGCTTGTCCACATTCGGGAGTCCATCGAGAAGATCAACGCCTACGTGTCGGAGAGCGGCAATCTGTACGAGCACCTTGGTGCGGGCCATGTCGGTAACGGTTAAGTAAGTTGTTCGTCTAATCTCATTGTCACCCCGGACTTGTTCCGGGGCCTGTGCTGATATCAGCAAAACCGCATGAAGACGCCACCCGGCGTCCACATCATCACCCCGATCCGTCACGCGGAAACGCAGGCCCCGGAACAGGTCCGGGGTGACAAGATAAGGAGGCACCTCCCGGTGGTTGAGTAATCCCGGCCACCTCTCCATATTGGCGGCAACGGTTGGAGAGAATTCATGGCTGACTACGATTACGATCTGTTCATCATCGGCGCGGGCTCGGGCGGGGTGCGGGCCGGGCGGATGGCGACGTCCTACGGCGCGCGGGTCGGGATCGCGGAAGACAGCCGGGTCGGCGGCACCTGTGTCATTCGCGGCTGCGTGCCCAAGAAGCTGCTGGTCTATGCGTCGCAGTTCGGCGAGGAATTCGAGTGGGCGCACGGCTTTGGCTGGACCGTCGAGGGCGCGCGCTTCGACTGGCAAACCCTGATCGCCAACAAGGACAAGGAGATCGACCGCCTGAACGGCCTCTATCTCCAGACTCTCAAGAACAACAACGTGGTGCTGCACGAGGCGCGCGCCGAGATGGTCGACGCACACACGGTCAGGTTGGTCAAGAACGGCGCCGAGGTCGAGCGGGTCACCGCCGACAAGATCCTCATCGCGACCGGCGGCTGGCCGGCCATGCCCGACATTCCCGGGATCGAGCACGCCATCTCCTCCAACGAGGCCTTCCATCTCGAGGAGTTTCCCAAGCGCGTCGTCATCGCCGGCGGCGGCTACATCGCGGTCGAGTTCGCCGGCATTTTCAACGGCCTCGGCGCGCAGGTGGTGCAGCTCTATCGCAGCGAACAGATCCTGCGCGGCTTCGACCGGGACATCCGCGACACGGTCGCCAACGAGATGCGCAAGAAGGGCATCGACCTGCGGGTCAATTGCTCGCTGATCGCGCGCATCGACAAGCAGGCCGACGGCAGCCTGCTGGTCACCCAGGAAAGTGGCGAGACCATCGAGACCGACGCCGTCCTCTACGCCATCGGCCGCCATCCCAAGACCACGGGCATGAACCTGGCCGAGATCGGCGTGGCGCTGAACGAGATCGGCGCCGTCATCGTCGATGACGATTTCCGCACCTCGGTGCCGAACATCTTCGCGCTCGGCGACGTCACCCACCGGTTCCAATTGACCCCGGTCGCCATCGCCGAGGCCATGGCCTTCACCGCGACCCAGTTCGCGGGCCGTCCGACCAGCATGGACTACCGCGACATCCCGACCGCCGTCTTCACCCAGCCGCCGATCGGCACCTGCGGCCTGACCGAGGAGGAGGCCCGCGCGCGGTATGACGAGATCGACATCTACAAGGCCGATTTCCGTCCCATGAAACACACGCTGGGCGGCGCGTCGGAGCGGACCATGATGAAGCTGATCGTCGACGCGAAAACCGACCGGGTGCTGGGCGCGCATATGGTCGGCGCCGACGCGGGCGAGATCATTCAGGGCGTCGGAATCGCCATCAAATGTGGCGCAACCAAGGCACAGTTCGACCAAACCGTGGCGATTCACCCCACGGCGGCCGAGGAATTCGTGACCATGCGCACGCCGGTGCCCCGGATGCAGCAGGCGGCGGAATAGGCCGGGATTCTAAAAACTGGCCAAAACCGGCCACCGGGCGTATATCAGGCGCCCTCGAATGACTCTAAACTACAAGGCGACGCCATGACCAAGAAATGGTCGCCGGACAGCTGGAGAGCGCTGCCGGCCAAGCACATCCCGACCTACCCGGACCCGGCCGCTTTGGCCGAGGTGGAGACGACTCTGAAGTCGTATCCGCCGCTGGTGTTCGCGGGCGAGGCGCGCAGCCTTAAGCAGGAACTGGCGGAAGTGGCCGCGGGCCGCGCTTTTCTGCTGCAGGGCGGCGACTGTGCCGAGAGCTTCGCCGAGTTCCATCCGGACAACATCCGCGACACGTTCCGCGTGCTGCTGCAGATGGCCGTTGCCCTGACCTGGGCGGCGTCGTGCCCGGTGGTGAAGGTGGGCCGCATCGCCGGCCAGTTCGCCAAGCCGCGCTCCAGCGACATCGAGGAAATCGATGGCGTCACCCTGGAGAGCTACAAGGGCGACAACATCAACGGCATGGAGTTCACGCCGGAAGCGCGCCGTCCCGATCCGCAGCGCCTGGTGCGCGCCTATTCCCAGTCGGCGGCCACGCTGAACCTGATCCGCGCCTTCGCCCAGGGCGGCTATGCCGACCTGCACCGCGTTCATGGCTGGATCCAGGGCTTCGTCGCCAATTCGCCGGCCGGCTCGCGCTACCAGGAACTGGCCGACCGCATTTCCGAGGCGCTGGCCTTCATGGAAGCGTGCGGCGTCACCTCGGAGACCGCACCGGTCCTGCGCCAGACCAGTTTCTACACCTCGCACGAGGCGCTACTGCTCGGCTTCGAGCAGGCCATGACCCGCGTCGATTCGACGACGGGCGACTGGTACGACACGTCGGCCCATATGCTGTGGATCGGCGAGCGCACCCGTGGGCTCGACGAGGCGCATGTGGAATTCATGCGCGGCATCAAGAACCCGATCGGCTGCAAGGTCGGCCCGACCATGCATCCGGACGACCTGATCCGCCTGATCGACGCGCTGAACCCTGAGAACGAGGCCGGCCGCCTGACGCTCATCACCCGCATGGGCGCTGAGAAGGTGGGAGACATCCTGCCCGCGCTGGTGCGCAAGGTGAAGCAGGAAGGCCGTCAGGTCGTGTGGTCGTGCGATCCCATGCATGGCAACACCATCAAGTCGACCAGCGGCTACAAGACCCGTCCGGTCGACCGGGTGCTGGCGGAGGTGCGCGGCTTCTTCGGCGTGCATCAGGCCGAAGGCACCTATGCCGGCGGGGTCCATTTCGAGATGACCGGCCAGGACGTGACCGAGTGCATGGGCGGCGCCCAGGCGATCACGGCCGAGGGTCTGAAGGATCGCTATCACACCCATTGCGATCCACGGCTCAACGGCAGCCAGGCGCTCGAGCTGGCCTTCATCATCGCCGAAGGTATCCGCAAGGAACGCGGCGGCATCGCCCGCGTCGCCGCTGCTTCCTGACCGTTCTTCCGTCATCCCGGTCACTCCGGGAGGCGGTCGAAGGCCTGAAGTGCCGCAGCCATCGCATGATCCCGGCTGGCCCGGGATCATGGCTTTACTTGGTGTGGCCGCCGGTCCAAAACGTCTTGCGGAACCGGCTTCCTCTCGACGGATTTACGTTGCATGACCGACAGTCTCACCATCGCGCTGGCGCAGCTCAATCCCACCCTTGGCGATGTCAGCGGCAACATGGCGAAAATCCGCGCCGCGCGCCGTGACGCGGCGGCGGCGGGCGCCGATCTGGTGGTCTATTCCGAACTGGTCGTGGCCGGCTATCCGCCCGAGGACCTGATGCTGAAGCCGGCCTTCCAGGAAGACGTGGAAGAGGCGGTAAAGGCACTGGCGCGCGATACCGCCGATGGCGGTCCGGCCATGCTGATCGGCACCAGCTGGCGCGAGGACGGCAAGTCGCACAATGCTGCGCTTCTGCTGGATGGCGGCGAGATCGCGGCCCGACGTTACAAACATCATCTCCCCAATTACGGCGTGTTCGACGAAATCCGGATCTTCGAGGCAGGGCCGTTGCCCGGGCCGATGAATTTCCGCGGCGTGCGGCTCGGCGTCATGGTGTGCGAGGACATGTGGTTTCCGGATGTCACGGAATGCCTGCAGGAAACCGGCGCCGAAATCCTGGTCGTGCCCAATGGTTCGCCGTTCGAGCTGGGCAAGATGGATCGGCGCACCCAGCTCGCGGTGCAGCGGGTCACCGAGAGCGGCCTGCCGCTGATCTACGTCAACCAGGTGGGCGGCCAGGACGAGATCGTCTTCGACGGCATTTCCTTCGTCATGAACACCGACCGCACGGTGCCGGTGCGCATGGCCGGCTGGCAAGAGGGCCTGACGCTCACGCGCTGGCGGCGTGACGGGGCTTCGTGGCGCTGCGAGGCCGGCGAGAAGACCCGCTATCCGGAAGGCCTCGAGGAAATCTACCACGCCATGATGCTCGGCCTGCGGGACTACGTGAACAAGAACCGGTTTCCGGGGATCGTGCTGGGCATGTCGGGCGGCATCGACAGCGCCTTGTCGGCGGCTGTCGCCGTCGATGCGCTGGGCGCCGACCGCGTGCGCTGCGTGATGATGCCTTACCGCTACACCAGCTCGGAAAGCGTGCGCGATGCCGAGCTGTGCTCGCGGGCGCTGGGCGCGCAGCATGAGGTCATTCCCATCGAGGCCGCCGTGAACGGCTTCCTTTCCATGCTGGCGCCCGCGTTCGAGGGCCGGCAGGCGGACACGACGGAGGAAAATCTTCAGGCCCGCGCCCGCGGTATCACCCTGATGGCCCTGTCCAACAAGTTCGGTCACATGGTGCTGACCACCGGCAACAAGTCGGAAATGTCCGTCGGCTACGCCACGCTCTACGGCGACATGTGCGGCGGGTATTCGGTGCTCAAGGACGTTTACAAGACGACCGTCTTCGAGCTGGCGCGTTGGCGGAACGCCCATCTCCCCGAAGGCGCGCTGGGATCGGCCCAGATCGTCATTCCCGAGAACATCATCACCCGGCCGCCGTCCGCGGAGTTGCGGGAAAACCAGACCGACCAGGACAATCTGCCACCCTATGACGTGCTGGACGATATTCTCGAGTGCCTGATCGAGAACGAAATGGGCTTCGAGGACATCGTGGCGCGCGGCCATGACGCGGCCATCGTCCAGCGGATCGAGCATTTGGTCTATGTGGCGGAGTACAAAAGGCGGCAGGCGCCGCCGGGCGTCAAGATCACCCGCCGCAATTTTGGCCGCGACCGTCGCTATCCGATCACCAACGGCTTCCGCGACGCGCGGCCCTCCAGCCGACACCGTGAGTTCAGCGCATGAGCGTGCGGCTTCGTTTCGCGCCGAGCCCGACGGGTCATCTCCACGTCGGCAACGTTCGCACCGCGCTGGTCAATTTCCTGTTCACCCGGCAGCAGGGCGGCATCTTCATGCTGCGCATGGACGACACGGACGCGGAACGCTCCACCGGGGCCTTCGCGGATGCCATCGAGGAGGACCTGCGCTGGCTCGGCCTGAAATGGGATACGTCCGCGCACCAGTCGCACCGCACCGAGGCCTATGACGCGGCGGTGGCGCGGCTGAAGGCGTCGGGCCGCCTCTATCCGTGCTATGAAACCGCTCAGGAACTGGAACTGCGCCGAAAGGTTCTGCTGTCGCGCGGCCTGCCGCCTGTCTACGAGCGCACCGCATTGGCGCTGACGGCCGAGGACAAGGCGCGCCTCGAAGCCGAGGGCCGCCGGCCGCACTGGCGTTTTCTGCTCAACCGCGAGCCGGTCACCTGGCAAGACGGGGTGCGGGGCGCTGTGACGTTCGATACGGCGACCCTCTCCGACCCGGTGCTGGTGCGCGAAGACGGGACCCTGCTCTACACACTGCCATCCTGCGTGGACGATATCGACTTCCACATCACTCACGTGTTCCGGGGCGAGGACCACGTCACCAACACGGCGGCCCAGATCGAGATTTTCCGGGCGCTCGGCGGTACGCCGCCACAGTTCGCCCACTTCGCCCTGCTGACCGGCGCCGGCGGCGAGGGTCTGTCGAAGCGGGCGGGGTCGCTGGCGATCCGCGATCTGCGTGCCCGGGGCATCGAGCCCATGGCCATCAACAGCCTGCTGGCGCGCATCGGGACCTCCGAGCCGGTCGAGCCCTTCGCCGACCTAGCGCCGCTGGTCTACAGTTTCGACATGGCCACGTTCGGCCGCTCGGCGGCGCGGTTCGACCCGAACGACCTGGAGTTGCTGAACGCCCGTATCGTGCACCAGCTGCACTATTCGGCTGTCGCCGACCGGCTGCCCGGCGTGACCGAGGCGCTATGGGACGCCGTCCGTGCCAATCTGGGCAAGGTGAGCGACGCGCTGGAGTGGCTGCGGATCGTCGAGGGCCCTATTTCCCCGGTCGTCGAGGATGCGGACTACCTGCGCCAGGCCGCCGAGTTGCTGCCGCCGCTGCCGTGGGATGCATCGTCCTGGGGCGAATGGACCGCCGCCATCAAGCAGGCGACGGGCCGCAAGGGCCGCGACCTGTTCCATCCGCTGCGCCTCGCGCTGACCGGCAAGGAACAGGGGCCGGAGATGAAGCTGCTGTTGCCGCAGATCGGTCCCCGGCAGGTGCGGGAACGGCTTACATCGTCCTGAACGTACCGTCATTTCGCCGGTGGCGCGGCATGACGGGCGGCAGCCATGACTTGCCGCTCTCCGTACAGTGCGTTATAGCCCCCGAACCTGATTTGTTGGCGGACCCATGGACCTGATCCTCTACAACACCCTGGCGCGCGAAAAGCAGCGCTTCGAGCCGATCGACGAGACGAATGTGCGTCTCTATGTCTGCGGCCCGACGGTCTATGATTTCGCCCATATCGGCAATGCGCGCCCCGTGGTGGTGTTCGACGTCCTGTTCCGCCTGCTGCGCGATCTGTACGGCGACGACGCCGTGACGTATGTGCGCAACATCACGGACGTGGACGACAAGATCAATGCGCGCGCCGCCGAGTCCGGCGAAACCATCCGCGAGATCACCGAAAGGACGGCGGCCGCTTTTCACGAGGACATGGATGCGCTGGGCGCGCTGCGCCCGACCATCGAGCCGCGTGCCACCGAGCACATCGCGCAGATGATCGCGATGATCGAAAAGCTGATTGCCCGCGGTCACGCCTACGAGGCGGAAGGGCATGTGCTGTTCTCCGTCGGCAGCGACCCGAACTACGGCACGCTGTCCGGCCGGTCCATGGACGAGATGATCGCCGGCGCCCGCGTCGAAGTGGCGCCCTACAAGAAGGACGCCGCCGACTTCGTGCTCTGGAAGCCGTCCACGCCCGACCTGCCGGGCTGGGAAAGCCCATGGGGTCGCGGCCGTCCCGGCTGGCATATCGAGTGCTCGGCCATGGGCGCGGCGCATCTGGGCGAGGTGTTCGACATCCATGGCGGCGGCATCGACCTGATCTTTCCGCATCACGAGAACGAGATCGCGCAGAGCGCGTGCGCCCATTCGGGTCAGCCGCATGCCAATTACTGGATGCACAATGGCTTCCTGATGGTGGAAGGCGAGAAGATGTCCAAGTCTCTGGGCAACTTCTTCACCGTGCGCGACCTGCTGGCCGACTGGCCAGGCGAGGTGCTGCGCTACACCATGCTCGCCAGCCATTACCGCCAGCCGCTGGACTGGACCAAGGTCGGCATGCAGCAGGCCCGCGAGAGCCTGGACCGGCTTTACCGCACGCTGAAGGCGTTCGAGGATATCGATACCGTCGAGGCCGATGTGCCCGACTCCGTGCTCGCGCCGCTGCTGGAAGATCTGAACACCCCGCTGGCGCTGGCGGCGCTGCACGAGCTGGCGACAAAGGCCAACAAGGCCAAGAACGACCCGACGCGCGGCAAGTACAAGGCGCTGCTGCTCGCGGGCGGTAAGTTCCTCGGCCTGTTCGGCAGCGAGCCGGATGACTGGCTGAAGCGCCGGACCGGGCAGGAAACGGGCCCGTCCGAAGGCGAGATCGAACAACTGATCGCCGACCGCATCGCCGCGCGCCAGAACAAGGATTTCGCCGAGGCGGATCGAATTAGAGGCACCCTTGCCGATCAGGGCATCATCCTGGAGGATGGCCCTCAAGGGACCACTTGGCGGCGGGGTTAGTTTCTGGTCCAAGGCCCCTTCGGGGGTAAACGGAAGCGAGGCGGTGGTGTAAGCTGCCGCCCGTGCCGGGAGGCTGACGGCCTGTCGGCACACGGGGACGAGAAAGACACGAACATGGCCCGCGAGAGGCTTTATCTATTCGACACCACTTTGCGTGATGGCGCCCAGACCCAGGGCGTGGACTTTTCGGTGCACGACAAGCACCGTATCGCGGCGGAACTGGATGCGCTCGGCATCGACTATATCGAAGGCGGCTGGCCCGGCGCGAACCCGACCGACACCGATTTCTTCGCCAGCCCGCCCGCGCTGAAACGCGCCACCTTCACCGCCTTCGGCATGACGCACCGTCCTGGGCGCAGCGCCGCCAACGATCCCGGCCTGTCCGACCTGCTCGACACGACGGCGCCAGCCGTGTGCATCGTGGGCAAGAGCTGGGACTATCAGGTCGATGTGGCGCTGGGCATCCCGCGCGAGGAGAACGTCACGATCATCGGCGCCAGTATCGCCGAGATCCGGAAGCGCGGCCGCGAGCCCATGCTGGACGCCGAGCATTTCTTCGACGGCTACAAGGCCAATCCCGACTATGCCATGCAGTGCGTGCGCGCGGCCGCCGAGGCCGGCGCCCGCTGGATCGTGCTGTGCGACACCAATGGCGGCACCCTGCCGCACGAGGTATTGCGCATCGTCCAGGAGGTGACACGGGAAATCCCCGGCGACCGGCTGGGCATCCATACCCATAACGACACCGAGAACGCGGTCGCCAACACGCTGGCCGCCGTTCTGGGCGGCGTGCGCCAGCTTCAGGGCACCATCAACGGCCTGGGCGAGCGCTGCGGCAATGCCAATCTGATCTCGCTGATCCCGACCCTGATGCTGAAGCCGGAATTCGCCGAGCGGTTCGAGACGGGCATTCCGGCCGAGAATCTGCGCAAGCTCAAGCACGTCTCCCACGTGCTGGATGAAATCCTCAATCGCGCGCCGAACCGGCACCAGCCTTACGTCGGCGACAACGCGTTCGCCCACAAGGGCGGGCTGCACGCGTCGGCTGTCGCAAAGGACCCGCATACCTACGAGCATGTCCCGCCCGAAGCGGTCGGCAATGCGCGCAAGATCCTGGTCTCCAACCAGGCGGGGAAATCCAACATCGTCCAGCGGCTGACCGAACTGGGAATCACGATCCCTGGCAATCATCCGGGCATCGGGCGGTTGCTCGACGAGGTGAAGGAAGCCGAAGCGCAGGGCCTGTCCTATGACGGCGCGGAGGCCAGCTTCGAGCTGCTCGCCCGGCGCGCGCTGGGTCTGCTGCCGCGCTATTTCGACACACAGAGTTACCGGGTGCTGGTCGAGCGCCGATACAATGCGCATGGCGAGCTCGTCACCATGGCCGAGGCCACGGTGAAGGTCTCGGTCGATGGCGAGAACCTGATTTCCGCCGGGGAGGGGAATGGTCCGGTCAACGCGCTGGATCAGGCGCTGCGCAAGGATCTGGGCCGCTACTCCTCGTATATCGAGGATTTGAGGCTGATCGACTACAAGGTGCGCATCCTCAACACGCGCGGCACGGAAGCAACCACACGGGTGTTGATCGAAAGCGGCGATTCGAAAGGCAACCGGTGGTTCACGGTCGGCGTTTCGCCCAACATCGTGGATGCGTCCTACCAGGCCCTGAACGACAGCCTTGTCTATAAGCTGCTGCGTGACGACGCGCCGCCGGCGACAAAATAGGCGGGGCGCTTCCTTTCCATCCAGTGACATGGGCCGGGACTGCGGCGTTTCCGGAACATGGTGTGTTGCGCCCGCGCAACAGCCACCGGCCCTGTCATCAAACAGTCATCATCCATTCACCAAGCAGTAACCTGCCACCCGTAGAGAGGCATGGCTAAACGATGCGGCGCCCGGCGCTTGGGGGAGTCCTTGCAACAGGGGCACCGCATCGATCCATCCACTCAGGGAGTAGGTTCAGCAATGCTAACCGGGAAACGCGCGAAGACGCTGGTAACAGCCGGTCTCGTAGCCGCGGGGACGATGTCCGTCGCGGGCGCCGCGCAGGCGCAGTCCAATGAACAACTGCTACGCATGATTCAGCAGCTGAACGAACAGGTCCAGAGCCTGTCGCAGCAGGTCGAAACCGCCAACATGAAGGGCGAACAGGCCGTCCTGGCGGCGGCGGATGCCTCGAAGAAGGCCTCCAGCGGCGAAGTGAAGTGGAAGTGGGGCCCGAGCCCGACCATCCAGAGCGGCGACGGCAAGTTCGAAATGCACGTCCGTGGCCGCATGCTGATCGATTTCGGCCACCTGTCCGACTCCGCCAACAAGCAGGATCGTACGGGCACCGAATTCCGCGCCCTGCGCCTCGGCATCGAGGGCAAGGCCTGGAAGGACTTCAAGTACAAGATGGAAATCGACTTCGCGACCAATGAAGTCGACATCACCGACGCCTATCTGGAATACGCCGGCTGGGACCCCTTCTATCTCCTGGTTGGTAACGCCAAGACCCCCAACTCGCTGGAAGAGCTGACCAGCTCGCGCCACACGTCGCTGGTCGAACGCGGTGGTTTCACCGACGCTTTCAACTTCGAGCGGCGCCTGGGTATCCAGGCCGGTATCGTGCAGGATTGGTGGCGTGCCGACGCCGCCGTGACGGGCGCCGTGCTGGGTGCTCCGGACTCGAACTTCAACGACGAGGGTTACGCCATGGGTGCCCGCGTCGCCTTCTATCCGGAAATTGGCGACGGCAACATCATTCATGCCGGCGCGTCGGTACTGTACCGCAACTACAATAACGACATCGACACCCGCGAGGTCCGCTACCGCCAGCGTCCACATTCGCACCTGTCGGGCATCCGCTACATCGACACCAACACGCTCGACGCGGGCAGCGACATGTTCTTCGGCGTCGAACTGGCCGCCGTGTTCGGTCCTTTCTGGGCAGAATCCGAGTATAGCTGGCTGAAGGTGAAGGACATTTCCGGCCAGCTTCAGAGCAAGGCCACCTTCGAAGGCGGTTACTTCGGTCTCGGCTGGTACCTCACCGGCGAAAGCCGCGGCTATGACGAAGGCCAGTGGGACCGCATCAAGAAGGTCAACAACCCGGTCTTCGAAGGCGGCTGGGGCGCTTGGGCGCTGGTCGGGCGTATCGACTATGTCGACCTGAACGATGCAATCCCGGGCAGCACCTGTGTCGTCGCCGCTTCCGGTATCTGCGGCGGTAAGCAGCTCACCTACATCGTCGGCGTGAACTGGCACCTCAACCGTCACGTGATGATGAAGTTCAACTACGCGCACTCCGACATCAGCGACGCGTTCGACAATCTGGGCGATACCTTCCCGGACGGAAAGAACAAGGTCGACAGCTTCGTCGCCCGTTTCCAGGTCGATTGGTAAGCATCTCTCCAGGGACTATTTTCGTCCCGCGACGGCCCACCGCGAGGTGGGCCGTTCTGTTTTGGGGGCGGCCCGAGGCGAAATGTTTGGGTTGGGCCGATTTCCTGTATATTGACGGCCCATGATCAGAATTCGTCCCCAGCGCGAGGCCGATCCGGCCGCGGTCGAGCTGCTGCTCGACAAATCCTTCGGTCCCGACCGCTCGAAGAAGACGGTCTACCGCCTTCGCGAGGGCGTGCCGCCCCTGCCCGAACTCTGCTTCGCGGCGTTCGATGGCCGTGAATTGCGCGGCAGCCTGCAATTCTGGCCGATCCAGGTCCGCCCCCTGAGGTCGGATGGCGCGCCCGTGCCGGCGCTGCTGCTGGGACCACTCGCCGTCGATCCGGACTATGCGGGGCGCGGGATCGGCGTCGGCCTGATGCGCGTCGGTCTGCAGAAGGCGGCGGCGCAGGGCCACCGCATCGTCATTCTGGTCGGCGATCTGCCCTACTACGCCCGCGTCGGCTTTGGCCGCAAGGGCGCGGAAGGGTTGCGCCTACCCGGGCCGGTCGATCCGGACCGTCTGCTGATCCGTGAACTGGTCGAAGGGGCCGCGACGGGGCTCGAGGGGCTCATCGAAAAGCCGGCAGCCGAAAAGGCCGTTGCCGATCCGGCCTCCGGCGCCACCAAACGGGAAGCTGCCCCATGACCGACACGCCTGCCGCCCCGCTCAACCTGGCCGACATCATGTCGCGCCTCCAGGACAAGAAGCTGCCGCCGGTCGAGAAGTGGAATCCGGATTTCTGCGGCGATATCGACATGCGCATCGCCCGCGACGGCACCTGGTACTACATGGGCTCGCCCATCGGCCGCAAACGCATGGTGAAACTGTTCTCCACGGTGATTCGGCGCGACGGGGACGATTACTTCCTGGTCACGCCGGTCGAGAAGCTGGGCATCACGGTGGACGATGCGCCCTTCGTGGCGGTCGAGGCCGATCTGGTCGGCGACGGGGATGCACAGGCGGTGGTGTTCCGCACCAATGTGGACGATGAGGTGATCGCCGACGCGGATCATCCAATCCGGGTGGAGACCGATCCCGAAACGGGCGAGCCGTCACCCTATGTCCTGGTGCGGCGTAATCTCTGGGCGCTGATCGCCCGTCCCGTCTTCTATCAGCTGGTGGACGCGGGCGTGGAGCGCCGCATCGACGGACGGACGGTGCTCGGCCTGCCCAGCCGCGGGGAGTTCTTCGTCATAGGCAGCCTCGATTCGGCAGGCTGACCGTGGTGCGGGCGCTGTTTCAGGGCCGTCTTCTGGACGTGCCGCACACCAACGGCGCCGTCGCGGGGGCGAGCGATTACGACATGAATCCGGAAGTGCGCGCCGCGCTCGCTCCTGATCGCGTGCTGCGGCCCGCCGCCGTGCTCGTTCCTGTCATCGAGCGCGAAACCGGCCCCACTATCCTGCTCACACAGCGGACCGACCATCTCAGCCACCACGCGGGGCAGGTCGCCTTTCCCGGTGGACGGGTCGACAAGACCGATGCCGGCCCTGTCGATACGGCGCTGCGCGAGACCGAGGAAGAGATCGGGCTTGATCGGTCCTACATCGACATCATCGGGGCGCTCGACACTTATGAGACCGGGACCGGGTTTTCCATCACGCCCATCGTCGGACTGGTCCGCCCCGGCTTCACCTTGACCCTGCAGGCCGAGGAGGTGGCGCTGGCGTTCGAGGTGCCGCTGGCGTTCTTCCTCGATCCCGCCAACCATACGCGCGAAAGCCGGGAATGGCGCGGCGCGCTGCGCCATTATTACGTCATGCCCTATCAGGGGCACCACATCTGGGGCGCCACGGCGGGCATGCTGGTCAATCTCTACGAAAAGCTCAGGCGCTGATGGAACCCAGCGGCATCGTTATCGATCAGCCCTGGCTGGCCGCGGACGGCGCCGACCGGATCATGCGGGCGCTAACTCAAGGTGGCGGCGTCGTGCGCTTCGTCGGCGGCTGTGTGCGCGACGCGCTGGCGGGCCGGCCCGTGCGCGACATGGACATGGCCACCGACCTGCTGCCCGACGAGGTGGTGCGGCGGCTGGTGGCGGCGGACATCAGGGCGATTCCCACCGGCATCGACCATGGCACGGTCACGGCCGTCGCCTCGGGGCGCCCCTTCGAGGTGACCACGCTGCGCGTCGACGTGGAAACCGACGGCCGCCGCGCCGTCGTCGCCTTCACCGACAGTTGGAAAGAGGATGCGGGCCGGCGCGACTTCACCTTCAACGCGCTCTACTGCGATCCCGATGGCACCGTCTACGATCCGACCGGCGGGATCGCGGACCTGAAGGCGGGGAGAGTCCGGTTCATCGGCGACCCGGCCCAGCGCATCGAGGAGGACGCCCTGCGCATCCTGCGTTTCTTCCGCTTTCATGCCTGGTATGGCGCGGGCGCGCTGGACGCGGACGGGCTGGCCGCCTGTGTCGCGCGGCAGGCCGATCTGGACCGGCTGTCCGTCGAAAGGGTTCGCGCCGAGATGCTTCGTCTGCTGGAGGCGCCGGACCCGTTGCCGACCTTGCGCGCCATGGCCCATGCCGGTGTTCTGGCTCGTGTCCTGCCCGAGGCCTCAAGTCTTCACTGCCTGGAGAGACTGATCGGCATCGGCGTCTCGGCGCCGTTGCTGCGGCTGGCGGCGCTGACCAGCCGGCGGGCCGATATGCTGACGACGCTGGCGGACCGCTGGAAGATGTCGTCGCGCGAGAAGGCGCGGCTGCGCGGCATGGCCGCCGGCGAGGCCTCGGCGCCGGCCGGTCTGCCGGAGGCCGAGGCGCGTCAGCAGATCTATTGGCTGGGCCGCGACCGGTTCCTCGACCTGGTCTGGCTGGACTGGGCGGCGGATGGGCATGACCGCCGGGGTCTGGTCGATCTCGCCGAGGATTGGGCGCCGCCGGCCTTTCCCGTCAAGGGCGCCGACCTGCTGGGCGAGGGGATTGCCCCGGGCGAGCGCATGGGCGCGCTGCTGCGGGCGCTGGAGCGGCAATGGGTGCAGGAGGGGTTCGAGCCGAGCCGGGCCGAATTGCTCGCCCGGCTCGATACGCTTGATCAGGCGCCGTGATTCAGGGCCACTTCACCTCGGGCGGCAGCGACATCAGGATGGCGTCCACGTTGCCGCCGGTCTTCAGCCCGAAGGTCGTTCCCCGGTCGTAGAGCAGGTTGAACTCCACATAGCGGCCGCGGCGGATCAGCTGGTGCTCGCGGTCGGCCGGGGTCCATTCGTCGTTGATGTGACGGCGCACGATCTTGGGATACACGTCGAGGAACGCGCGGCCGACATCCTGGGTGAAGGCGAAATCGGCTTCCCAGTCGCCGGTATTGATCGAATCATAGAAGATGCCGCCGACGCCGCGCGGCTCGTTGCGGTGCTTCAGGAAGAAGTACTCGTCGCACCATTCCTTGAAGCGGGGATAGTAGGCGGGGTCGTGCCTGTCGCAGGCGTCCTTCAGGGCGCCGTGGAACTGGTCGGTGTCCTCGTCATCCGGGAACATGGGTGTCAGGTCGGCGCCGCCGCCGAACCAACCGCGCGTCGTGATGATGTGGCGGGTGTTCATGTGCACGGCGGGCACGAACGGGTTCTGCATGTGCGCGACCAGCGAAATGCCGCTGGCCCAGAAGCGCGGGTCCTCGTCGGCGCCGGGAATGTTCTTGGCGAAATCGGGCGAGAACTCGCCCTGGACGGTGGACACGTTGACGCCAACCTTCTCGAACACGCGCCCCTTCATGACCGACATCACGCCGCCGCCGCCGCCGGGACGCAGCCATTCGATCCGCTCGAAGCGTCCGGCGCGGCGGTCCGAATGCTGGCCGCGCAATTCGTCCTCGATCATCTCGAACGTCGAACAGATCCGGTCGCGCAGGCTGTGAAACCACATTCTGGCCCGCACCTTGTGATCGTCGGAAACGTAGCTCATCGGTCCTCTCCCATTCGCGGAAATCCGCCGGTCTGCCTCAGTGCCTCGCCCAGTACCATCGCCGCCGCGACCGCGACATTGAGCGAGCGCAATCCTTGCGCCATGGGGACGGCGACGCGGGCGTCGGCCCTGTCGTGCACGCCATCGGGCACGCCCGCCGATTCCCGTCCCAGCAACAGGGTGTCACCGGGCGCGAAGGTGAATGCCGTATAGGGCGTGGCGGCGCGGGTCGTCAACAGCACCAGGCGAGGCGGCGGCCGGCGCAGAAAATCGTCCCAGCTGTCGTGAAACGCCACCTCGGCCCGGTCAAGGTAATCCATCCCGGCGCGCTTGAGGGCGCGCTCGCCGAGTGGGAAGCCGCACGGCCCGATAATGTCCACGGCGACGTTGACGCAGGCGGACAGCCGCAGCAGGGTGCCGACGTTCGGCGGGATGTCGGGCTGATAAAGGGCGAGCCGCATGGCGCCGACGTTGGGCGTATCGGGCCGTGCCGTCAAGCCGCCGCATCGGCGTCTTCGGGAGCGCAGATTTGCAAGCGTCATGACTGGACAATTGGCGTTGATGGTGCCAAAACACGCCCTGCCATATCAGGGGCGGGGATGCCCCACGACCAAAAAAGAAGCAGAACAGGTGGGTGTGAATGTCCACGACTGATTCCAAAACGGATCATCACGGTGAAGGTGTCAAACGGCGCGATTTTCTGTTCGTTGCCGCTGGAGGGTTCGGTGCCGTCGGTGCCGCGATCGCGGCGTGGCCGCTGATCGACAACCTCAATCCGTCGGCCGACGTGCTGGCTTTGTCGACTGTCGAAATCGATCTGTCCAAGATCGAGGTCGGGCAGGCGATCCGCGTCAAATGGCGCGGCAAGCCGGTCTTCGTGCGTCATCGCACGCCGGAAGAAGTGGCTGCCGCCAAGGCCGTGCCGCTCTCGGACCTCGTGGACCCGCAGACCGATGAGGAGCGCACCAAGCCCGGCCACGAAGAGTGGCTGGTGATGGTCGGTGTCTGCACCCATCTGGGCTGCATTCCACTCGGCGTGAAAGCCGAGGACACCAAGGGTGATTACGGCGGGTACTTCTGCCCGTGCCACGGGTCGCACTATGATACGGCGGGCCGTATCCGCAAGGGACCGGCGCCGAAGAATCTCGAAGTGCCGGTGTACACGTTCCTGAACGATACACGCGTCCGCGTCGGCTGAGGGTAAGGTCATGAGCGCAACACGTTCCTTCGAGCCGAAGAATCCACTCGTTCAGTGGATCGACCGGCAGCTCCCCATTTTCTCGCTGATGCACGGTACGCTCGTCGCGTATCCGACGCCGCGGAACCTGAACTACTGGTGGAGCTTCGGCTCGCTGGCGGGCTTCATGCTCCTCGTGCAGATCGTCACCGGCATCATCCTGGCCATGCACTACACGCCGCACACCTCGATGGCCTTCGCGTCGGTCGAGCACATCATGCGCGACGTGAACTATGGCTGGCTGCTGCGCTACGTGCACGCCAACGGCGCATCCTTCTTCTTCATCGTGGTCTACATCCACATTTTCCGCGGCCTTTACTACGGATCGTACAAGGCGCCGCGCGAGCTGCTGTGGATGCTCGGCCTGATCATCTTCATCCTGATGATGGCGACCGCCTTCATGGGGTACGTGCTGCCCTGGGGACAGATGAGCTTCTGGGGCGCGACGGTCATCACCAACCTGTTCAGTGCCATCCCGGTGGTCGGCGGCGATATCGTGACGCTGCTCTGGGGCGGTTTCTCGGTCGATAATCCGACCCTGAACCGGTTCTTCAGCCTGCACTATCTGCTGCCCTTCGTGATCGCCGGCGTCGCCGTGCTGCACATCTGGGCGCTGCACATTCCGGGCTCGAACAATCCGCTCGGCATCGACGTGAAGGGGCCGCAGGACCAGATCGATTTCCACCCGTACCACACGGCGAAGGATCTGTTCATGATCTCGCTGCTGATGGTCTTCTTCATGGGTTTCGTCTTCTTCGCGCCGAACTATCTCGGTCATCCGGACAACTACATTCCGGCCGATCCGTTGGTCACACCCGCGCACATCGTGCCCGAATGGTACTTCCTGCCGTTCTACGCGATCCTGCGTTCGGTGCCGGACAAGCTGCTGGGCGTCATCGCCATGTTCGCCGCGATCCTGGTGCTGTTCGCGCTGCCGTGGCTCGACAAGCACAAGGTCCGCTCGGGCACCTTCCGTCCGATCTTCAAGCAGTTCTACGTGTTGCTGATGATCGACGTGGTGGTCCTGACCATCGTGGGCGGCAAGCCGGCGGAGGGCACCTGGGTGCTGGTGGGCCGCATCGCGACCATCTATTACTTCGCTCACTTCCTGATCATTCTGCCGATCCTGAGCCGCATCGAAAAAGCCCGGCCATTGCCAGAGAGCATCTCTCAGGCAGTGCTGACCAAACACGCCTGAGCGTCAGGGAGGTGACAATGAACAAGAAGAACATCCTCGCCGGCATCGCCCTTCTCGCGGGCCTCGCGGTTCCCACGCTCGCCCTCGCGGCGGGTGACGGCAAGCATCCCGAGGCGCCCGCCAAGGGCTGGCCGCACGAGAAGATCATCGGCGCCCATTTCGACCGGGCGGCGGCGCAGCGCGGTTTCCAGGTCTACAAGGAAGTCTGCGCCTCCTGTCATTCGCTGAAGTTGGTCGCGTTCCGCACCCTGACCGGCATCGGTTTCAGTGAACCCGAAGTCAAGGCGATCGCCGCGGGCTTCACCGTTCCCGGCGAACCCGACCCGGATACGGGCGACGTCAAGGATCGGCCCGGCAAGCCGTTCGATCACTTCCCGTCGCCCTATGCGAACCCGGAAGCGGCGGCGGCCTCCAATGGCGGCGCCATCCCGCCGGATCTGTCGCTGATGGCCAAGGCACGGCCCGACGGGTCCAGCTACATCTACTCGCTGCTCCACGGTTACCGGGACCCGACGGCCGAGGAACTGGCGGCGCTTCCGGGCGGCAAGCTCGCCGCCAATGCGCACTACAATCCCTACAAGTCGGGCCACGTCATCGCCATGGCACCGCCGCTCCAGGACGGGATCGTCACCTATGGCGAGGGTCAGCCTGAAGCGACGGTCGAGCAGATGTCCTACGATGTCGCGACCTTCCTGTCGTGGACGGCGGAACCGAAGCTGGAAGAACGCAAGCGGACCGGCTTCTTCTTCATGACCTTCCTGCTGATTATCTGCGGGTTGCTTTTCGCCAGCTACAAACGCATCTCTAAGCGGGTGCTTGGCCACTAGGGGCCGAGCCCGTCCCCCGGGGAGAGGCCGCCGTGATACGCCAGACGCTTTGCGCCACCCTAGTGGCTGCCCTGACGATCCTTTCGTCAGGGCAGGCCGGCGCCGAGACGATTGCCGCGCCTGAGGATCTCAAGGCCGGCACGCCGTTCGCCGAGTTCCTCAAGGGCAAGCAGCACAGCCAGGCCAAGGCGGCGATCGCCCGCCTCGAGGACCGCTCGGTGGGGCGCGAATGCGCCGACGCCTATGCCCTGGGCAATTACATTCTCAAGATCATCACCCCGATCGAAATGGCGAAGGACGCCGTGGTTCCTTCCGCCGGACAGTGGATCGAGCGTTATCCGGTCACGCGTTGCGGCCGTCAGTCCATCTTCAATGCGCTGTTCGCCGTTAACGAGAAGGGCGTGCTTCAGGTCCGCGCGGTCGCCCCGGGTGAAACCGGCCAAAGCGCGCAGCTGGTGCTCGATCTGCGCCCCGTCATGATCAAGAACGCCAAACTGGGCCAGTGCGACAAGCGCGGTCTGCTCGACACGGCCAGAGGCGTGCCCGAAGGCTATGAGGCCAAGGTTCCGGACGGCATCTACGAGACCTGGACGGTTAGCGGCTGCGGCAAGGATGTGGATATGGTCCTGTTGTTCACGGCCACGGAGAACGAGCAGGTCAACGTCCAGGTCGAGAAACAGATTCCCCGATAAAGAGGGCGGCTCGTGGCAGATCAAGCGGCGCGGCCGGTACTCGGCATTATCGGCGGAAGCGGCCTCTACGAGATCGACGGTCTGGAGGACGCCCGCTGGATCGACGTGGAAACGCCGTTTGGTCAGCCCTCCGATCAGTTCTTCACCGGGACCCTCGGCGGCACCGCATTGGTCTTCCTGCCGCGCCACGGCCGGGGCCACCGCATTCCTCCCAGTGACATAAACTATCTCGCCAATATCGACGCGATGAAACGCCTGGGGGTGACCGATATCGTGTCGCTCAGCGCCTGCGGGTCGTTACGGGAAGAGTTGCCGCCGGGCAGTTTCGTGCGTGTCAGCCAGTTCATCGATCGTACCTTCGCCCGTACCAAGAGCTTCTTCGGGACCGGTCTCGTCGCCCATGTCTCCATGGCCGATCCGGTCTGCGGCCGGTTCGGCAATTTGATCAACGCGGCGGCTGCTTCGGCGGACATCAGCCTGCATCAGGGCGGCACCTACCTGGTGATGGAAGGCCCGCAATTCTCGTCGCTCGCCGAATCCAATCTCTACCGGCAGTGGGGCTGCGACGTGATCGGCATGACCAACATGCCCGAGGCGAAACTGGCCCGCGAGGCCGAGATCTGCTACGCGACCGTCGCCATGGTCACGGATTACGACTGCTGGCATCCCGACCACGCGCATGTTCAGGTCAGTGACATCATCCGCGTCCTCGGCCAGAACGCCGACAGGGCGCGGGCCCTGGTGAAAGCGCTGGCGCGGCAGATGATCCATTCGGTACATCCGTGCAGCCAAGGATGCGACCGGGCACTGGACACGGCGCTGATCACCGCGCCCTCGGCCCGGGCGCCCGCCATGGTGAAGAAACTCGATGCGGTGGCCGGCCGCGTGCTAGGGGGAAATTCATGAGCGATTGGGTCAAGTCGCGTATCCGCAGCATCCCGGACTATCCCAAGCCGGGCATCATGTTCCGCGACATCACTACCCTGCTGGGCGACGCCCAGGGGTTTCGCAAGGCGATCGACGAGATGGTCCAGCCCTATGCCGGCTGCGGCATCGACAAGGTGGCGGGCATCGACGCCCGCGGTTTTATCCTGGGCGGCGCGGTGGCGCATCAGCTGTCGGTGGGTTTCGTGCCGATCCGCAAGAAGGGAAAGCTGCCGTGGCAGACCTTCGGCCAGGACTACGCGCTGGAATATGGCTACGACAAGCTAGAGATCCACCAGGATGCCGTGGTGAAGGGGCACCGCGTGCTGATCGTCGACGATCTGATCGCCACGGGCGGTACCGCCGAAGCGGCGGTGAAGCTGCTGCAACGGGTTGGCGCGACCGTGGTCGGCTGCACCTTCGTCATCGATCTGCCGGAGTTGGGGGGCACCCGAAAACTCGAGGCGCTGGACGTGCCGGTGAAGGCGCTCTGCGCCTATACGGGCCACTGATTCCCTATAGAGCCTGCTCGGCCATATGCCGATCGAGGAACGCGAGCGTGCGTTGCTGCGACAGGGCGATGGCGTTGTCGTCGTGATTGGCGGGGCGGTCTGACCAGAAGCCGTGCTCGGCCTGGTAGATGTGGACCTTGACTGCGGGATGCGCTTCCGCCGTGGCGCGGACGCCGTCCAGCGGGATGCTCTTGTCGCGGCTGCCGAAGTGCAGCATCACCGGGCACAGAGGCTGCAAGTCCAGATGCTCGGGGATCAGGCGGCCATAGAAGCCGACGGCGCAGGCCAGCCCTTCGACACGGGCGGCGGCGACCCAGCTGAGCGAGCCGCCATAGCAGAAGCCGGTGATCGCGACCGGCCCCTTCATGCGCAGCGCGTCGGCGCAGGCCTGGATGTCCAGCATGGGGGTCTCGACACCGGAGGTGCCCGCCAGCTTGACCGAGGCCTGCATCTCGTCCGGCGTATAGCCGGCGGCGAAGCCGCGCTCGTAGCGGTCGAAGATCGCCGGCGCCCAGGTCTCGTAACCCAGCGCGGCGAAATGGTCGCACAGCTCCCTGATGTGCGCCGTGACGCCGAAGATTTCCTGAATCAGGATCAGGCCGCCCTTGCGCTCGCCCTGGGCAGGCGCCTGATAGACGGCGAACTCGTGGCCGTCGATGGCCTTCAGCGTGGTTTCGTTACCCATCATTCGTCTCCCCGGGATGCCTGCGACCGAACATGGTGACGGCCTGGAAGGTCATGGCCAGCTCGCCATGCTGGTTGAACACCTTGTAGCTCATGTCGACGGAGCCCCGGTCCGGCTTGCTGCGCGACGCCTTGGCGGTCAGCACCTTGCCTTTCAGGGTCAGCGTGTCGCCAGGGCGCACCGGCCGAATCCAGCGGAGCTGGTCGAGGCCGGGCGAGCCCATGCTGGATGCCTTGAGCATCAGCTCGTCGCAGAGCAGGCGCATGACCATGGCGCCCGTGTGCCAGCCGCTGGCGATCAGGCCGCCAAAGATGGAGGCCTTCGCGGCCTCCTCGTCGATGTGGAAAGGCTGTGGGTCATAGCGGCGGGCGAAGTCGATGACTTCGTCCCGGTCGACGGTCACGGCGCCGAACTCGATCTGCTGGCCTTCGAAGAAGTCCTCGAAAAAGATCGTCGGTCCGGCGGTCATGAAGCCTCAGTTGTTGAAGCGGAAATGCAGGATGTCACCATCCTGCACCACGTATTCCTTGCCCTCAAGCCGGGCTTTGCCGGCCTCCTTGGCGCCGGTTTCGCCATTGTGGGCGACGTAGGCGTCATAAGCGATGGTCTCGGCGCGGATGAAGCCCTTCTCGAAATCCGTGTGGATCACGCCCGCGGCCTGCGGCGCCTTGGTGCCCTTGGCGATGGTCCAGGCGCGTGCCTCCTTCGGGCCGACGGTGAAGTAGGTGGCAAGGCCGAGCAGGTCGTAGCCGGCGCGGATGATCCGCGACAGGCCGGTTTCGGTGAGGCCGATCTCCTCGAGAAACACCGACCGTTCCTCGGCGTCGAGCTGGGCGATTTCGGATTCGATGGCGGCGGAAATCACCACGCAGGGAATACCTTCGGCGGCGGCCTTCTCCGCGACGCGCGCGGAAATCGCGTTACCAGTGGCGGCGGCCGCTTCTTCGACGTTGCACACGAAGAGCACGGGCTTGGCGGTGATCAGCGACAGGCGCTGGAAGGCCAGCTGCTCGTCCTCGTCCAGTTCCACGGCCCGGGCCGGCTTGCCTTCGCGCAGCACCACCACCGCCCGCTCCAGCAGCGCCAGATCCCGCTTGGCTTCCTCGTCATTCCCCTTGGCGCGCTTTTGCAGCGCCGGGATGCGGCGCTCGACGCTGTCGAGGTCGGCGAGCATCAGTTCGGTCTCGATGGTCTCGGAATCCGCCAGCGGATCGACGCGGCCGTCCACATGGGTGATGTCGTCATCCTCGAAGCAGCGCAGGACGTGGATGATGGCATCGACCTCGCGGATATGGGCGAGAAACTGATTGCCCAGGCCTTCGCCCTGGCTGGCGCCGCGCACCAGGCCGGCGATGTCAACGAAGGTCAGCTGAGTCGGGATGATCTGGGCGGACTTGCCGATGCGCGCGCAGTTTTCCAGACGTGGGTCCGGTACCGGCACCACGCCCACATTCGGCTCGATGGTGCAGAAGGGAAAGTTCTCCGCCGCGGCGGCGGCGGTCTGGGTCAGCGCGTTGAACAGGGTCGATTTGCCCACGTTCGGGAGGCCGACGATGCCGCACTTGAAGCCCATGTCAGTTTCCGTCCTTGTGCGTGTCCTGGGTCAGTTGTGCGACCCGGGTCATGAATTTTTCGTCCTGGCCGGTGGCCAGATGGGGCGCCGCGTCGGCGATGGCGTCGAGCAGCGGGTCGAGCCAGGAATCTTCCGAATTGGCGAAATCGGAGAGGACGTAATTGGTCACCCGGCTCTTGTCGCCGGGATGGCCGATGCCGATCCGCACCCGTTTGAAGTTGGGACCCATGTGGCGCTCGATGTCCCGCA
The DNA here is from genome assembly GCF_039655775.1 of Iodidimonas sp. SYSU 1G8. NCBI lineage: Bacteria > Pseudomonadati > Pseudomonadota > Alphaproteobacteria > Iodidimonadales > Iodidimonadaceae > Iodidimonas > Iodidimonas sp. SYSU 1G8. Next base: position 1,004,724 of record NZ_JBBYXJ010000002.1, read on the forward strand.
GGCCGTTGTGTCCGGCATGGCCGCCGCCCTGCTTCATGCGCAGCTTGCCCGGCGGCAGGTCGAGTTCGTCATGGAAGACGACGATGTCCTCGGCGGACAGCTTGTAGAAGTGGGCGGCCTGACTGACGGCTTGTCCCGACCGGTTCATGAAGGTCTGCGGTTTCATCACCATGACCTTGCCGATCCCCAGCAGGCCTTCACTGACCTGGGACTGGAACTTGGCGCGCCACGGGGGAAAACGATGGCGGCGGACGATCTCGTCCACCGCCATGAAGCCGACATTGTGCCGGTTATCGAAGTACTGGTCGCCCGGATTGCCCAGGCCGACGAGCAGCAGCATGATCTTTCGAGGAAAGGAACCCTAAGGTTCCTTATTCGCCCTCGCCCTCTGCGGCTTCTTCTGTCTCGCCGACGCCGCCCGACGGGGCCGCGATGGTGGCGACGGTGAAGTCGCGGTCGGTGATGCCCGGGGTGACGCCCTTCGGCAGGGGAACGGCGCTGATGTGGACGCTGTCACCAATCTCGAGACCCGTCAGATCGACCTCGACGAATTCGGGGATCGATTCGGCCGGGCAGACCAGCGGCACGTCATGGCGCACGATGTTTAGCACACCGCCGCGCTTCAGGCCCGGCGAGGCTTCTTCGTTCACGAAATGAACCGGCACGTCCACTTCGACCTGCGCGTTGCGATCAAGGCGCAGGAAATCGATGTGGATGGGGAAATCCATGACCACGTCGACCTGCACGTCGCGCGGGATCACCCGCTCAACGGTGCCGTTCACGTCCAGATTGAAGAGGTGACCGGTAAGACGGCCGCGCTTCAGTTCCTTCAGAACGACGTTGAAGGGCAGGGTGATGGAAACAGGGGGTTTGCCCAGGCCATAGATCACAGCCGGGACCAGTCCGTTACGGCGCGCTGCACGGGAGGACCCCTTACCCACCCGATCGCGAGGTTGCGCCACGAGAGTGCCGATTTCTGACATTTCATTCTCCGTCAATAACAGCACAGCGTCCCGCCTCCAGGGGTGCGGGTCCGCAAGATCGCGGGGTTTTAGCGGAAACCCCGGTGAAACTCAATCAAACAAACTGGAGACCGAACTTTCATCGTTGATCCGCTGCATCGCCTCGGCGATGAGCGGCGCGATGGTCACGGTGCGGATGTTGCTGGCCGCTTTCACCGCCTCGGTGGGGCAGATCGAGTCGGTGATGACCAGTTCCTTGAGGACCGATCCCGTCACCCGTTCCACCGCCTTGCCAGAGAGGACGCCGTGGGAGACATAGGCCGAGACCGAGGCCGCGCCGGCTTCCATGATCGCCTTGGCGGCGTTGCACAGGGTGCCTGCCGAATCGACGATGTCATCCACCAGGATACAGTCGCGGCCTTCCACGTCGCCGATGATGTTCATGACCTCGGACACACCGGCCTTCTCGCGGCGCTTGTCGACGATGGCGAGGTCGGCGCCCAGGCGCGAGGCAAGGCGGCGGGCACGCAGGACGCCGCCCACGTCCGGCGACACGAACATCAGATTCCGGTCGTCGTACTGTTCCTTGATGTCGCGCAGCAGCACCGGCTCGGCATAGAGGTTGTCCGTCGGGATATCGAAGAAGCCCTGAATCTGTCCGGCGTGCAAATCCATGGTCAGCACACGGTTGGCGCCGGCCCCGGTGATCAGGTTGGCGACCAGCTTGGCCGAAATCGGGGTGCGGGGACCGGGCTTGCGGTCCTGCCGGGCATAGCCGAAATAGGGTAGCACCGCCGTGATGCGGCGGGCGGACGCGCGGTGCAACGCGTCGATGGACACCAGCAGTTCCATCAGATTGTCGTTGGCCGGATAGGAGGTACTCTGGACCACGAAGACATCCTGGCCGCGCACGTTCTCGTGGATTTCGACCCAGACTTCCTCGTCGGCGAAGCGCTTCATGTCGGCCTTGCACAGGCTCATGCCAAGATAGTCGGCGATATCGGAACAGAGTTGCGGGTTGCTGTTCCCGGCCACGATTTTCATGGGGCGCTTACTCCGTGGATAGTGGTCTTGCCGCTGCGCGAGGCTCGGCGGCTGATTCCGCCGAATTCACTATCAGGACGTCCCACGGGCCACAAGGGCTATCGCCGACAACTGCCGCCCGTAGTCCGGTTCGCCACGATGTGTGGTGCGCCGGTAACTATAGAAATGTTCGGGATCGCTGTAGGTGTCCCGGTTCAGCCGCTCGATCTGGGTCAGCCCGGCTTCGCGCAGCCGGAACTCGACGAAGCCTGTCAGGTCGAACAGAAAATGTCCGGCCCGGCCCGATGGCGCGAAGAAACGCTCGAACGCCTCGTCGCGGCCGAGAAACCGGGTGTGGAAGTCCGGCCCGACCTCATAGGAAGGCTGGGCAATACACGGACCGATGGCGGCGCGGATCGACGGTGCCTTGGCGCCGAGGCGCATCATGGCGCGCACCGTGGATTCGATGACGCCCTTGAAGGCGCCCTGCCAGCCCGAATGGGCCGCGCCGATCACCTTTGCGGCAGGGTCGCAGAACAGGATCGGCGCGCAATCCGCCGCCAGCACGCCAAGGGCGATACCCGGCGCGCGGGTCACCATGGCGTCGGCCTTGGGGCGGGTCGTCGCGGGCCAGGGCTTGGTGACGAAAACGACGTCCTGCCCGTGTACTTGGTGAACCGTGCAGAGCATGGCGTCGGGGACGCCGATCAGGCCGGCGGCAAGCCGACGGTTCTCCGCGACATGCGCCGGGTCGTCGTCCGATCCCACGCCGCAGTTGAGGGATGCATAGATGCCGGTGGAGACACCGCCCTTGCGGGTGAAGAAGCCATGCTCGACCTGCGGCACGCTCAGGGTGTCGGCGCGAATCATGAGGCGAATCCCGTCGGCTGCGGCATGGAAGGATCGGTGATGGCCAGCACCTTGAACAGCGTGCCCATCTGGTCGGGCGCCGTCAATCGGTGCGCGCCCAGGTCGATTTCGCGCGCCTGGGCCTGTGTCGCGTTTCGCTTGAGCGCCTGGGCGCGGTGGAACAGGCCGATGGCGTCGAGAAACAGCGATTGCGGCACCGGGCCGTGCACGGCCGCGCCGCTATCGCGGGCCGCCGCCGCGAGCGAGGCGAAATCCACATGCGCCGTCAGGTCCGCCTCGCCGGGCGCGTCGAGGGGATCGGCGTACTGGTGGCCGCGAACCGCTTGCAGGCTGTCGCCGGTACGGCTTTCCACGCTGCCATAATCGATGAACAGCGCCGCGCCGCCCTGCGCGGAGAGACGGGCGGCGATCTGGCGCACCAGCGCCAGCGCATCGGGGGCGGTCTCAGCGATGGTGCCGGGCGCCGCCTCCTCGAACGCGGGCGCCGTGCCCTCGGCAAGTCCGTCGGATACGGTCCAGGTCAGGGTCTCGCCATCCGGTGACAGGCCGATCATGCGCTCGTGCCAGCCATCTTGCTGACGCACGAACTGGCGGACCGGCAGGGCGTCGAGAAACTCGTTGGCGATCAGTACCATCGGGCCGTCGGGCACCTCGTCCAGATCGTCCACCCAGTGGCCAGCCACCCGGCGCTGCTGGACGGCGCGCAGGGCGGGGCTGGCCTCGACCAGGTAAGGTTCGGGGAGCATGGCCGGCGCGACCTTGAGGGTGCGCAGGATATCGGCCATCAGGGTACCGCGGCCCGGGCCGAGTTCGACGATCTTCAGATGCCGTGGCCGTCCCATGGCGTCCCAGCAATCGGCGATCCAGACGCCGATCATCTCGCCGAACAATTGGCTGATTTCGGGCGCCGTGGTGAAGTCGCCGCCGGCACCCAGCGGGTCGCGGGTGATGTAATAGCCGTGCAGCGGATCGGTCAGCGCGATCCGCATGTACTCGTCGAGACGAAGCGGTCCGCGCTGGCGGATCCGTTCGGCCAGAATGGATCTAAGCGGGTTGCGCACTGGCCGGCAGTGTCTTGCGCGAGCGGGCGATCAGCCAGACGCCGAACAGCACCATGGGGATGGACAGCAACTGGCCCATGCTGGCGCCCATCCACAAGAAACCCAGGAAATCGTCCGGTTCCCGGAAGAACTCGACGGTGATGCGCGAGAGCCCATACCCGATCCAGAAGCAGCCGCACAGGGCGCCCGGGCGAAAGCGCAGGTCGGTACGGGTGAACAGCAGGCGCAGCACGACAAACAGGATCAGGCCTTCGAGCAGGGCTTCGTACAGCTGGCTGGGATGACGGCCAATCGGACCGCCATGGGGGAAGATGACGGCCCACGGCACGTCGGTGGTGCGGCCGTACAACTCGCCATTGACGAAATTGGCGACGCGGCCCAGGCCAAGCCCGATGGGGACCGCGCATCCCGCGAGATCGCCGATGCTGAACATGGACCGCTTCTTGGCCAGGGCGTAGAGGATGATGACCAGTGTCACGCCGACCAGGCCGCCGTGAAACGACATACCGCCTTGCCAGACCTTCAGGATTTCAAGCGGGTGGGCCAGGTATTCGGCGGGCTTGTAGAACAGGACGTAGCCGAGGCGGCCGCCCAGCACCACGCCGAGCATGCCCCAGAAGACCAGATCCTCGGCCTCTTTCTTGCTGACGGGCGGTCCGCCGGGCCACCATTTGTCGGCCAGCATGCGGTTCAGATACCACCAGGCGAGCAGCAGCCCGCCAATATAGGCGAGGGCATACCAACGGACCTGGAAGAAACCGAGATCCAGCGCGACCGGGCTGAAACCCGGGAAGTTGATGGCGGCGGTCAGCATGCGCCTAGAAGCCCCGCTAAGGTGGAATCTGTCAAGCGTCTTGGAAAAGGGTAACGGGATCGCCATATTGGCCGAGCAGCCATGAATGGAGACGGCCATGCAGACGGAAAACCGGATTCTAAACGATTTGGGCAAGCTCGCAACGGGCGCGGCCGGCGTCTTCCAGTCGATCCGCGACGAGGTCGAGACCATGGTCCGCCAGCGTCTGGAACGGGCGATCGCCGATCTGGACGTGGTGACGCGCGACGAGTTCGAGGCGGTCAAGGCCGTCGCCGCCGCCGCGCGCCAGGATGCCGAGCGGCTCACCGCGGAGAACGCGGCGCTGGCCGAGCGGCTCGCCGCCCTCGAGGCCCGGCTGGGCTGAGGCGGCGCGCCCGTCACGGCAAAATCACCGGCACGGCCATTACACTACATCTAGGTACTTGAACCGGCCTAATAACAATGGCAGGCTAGATTTTGTGCTGCATTGCGATGCGGCACTCTAAAAGGAGGACCGAGCTATGACCCAACTAAGCTCCGACCACGACCTTGCCTCCGGCGATCCCCTTGACCTGATCGAACAGATCGTTTCCGCGAACGAATGGCCGTATGACCGCCAGAGCGATCAGGAACTGACGGTGTTCGTGGCCGGTAACTGGGCCGAGTACAATCTGCATTTCGCCTGGAATGGTCCCCATTCGAATACCGACTTCGGTGGCCTGCAGCTGGTCTGCGCGTTCGAGGGCCGCGTGCCGAAGGGCAGCAAGGCTCCCCTCTACGAACTGATGGCCAAGATCAACGCCCAGATGTGGCTCGGCCATTTCGATCTGGTCGAGGACGAGGGCCTGCTCATGTACCGGCACGGTGTCCTGATCTGCGAAGGCCAGACCGCGACCGCGCTGGAATGCGAGAATCTGATCGAGATCGCGATCACTGAATGTGAACGGTTTTTCCCTGCTTTCCAGTTCGTGCTCTGGGGTGGTAAGACACCAGCCGAGGCCATGGAAGCCGCGTTGTTCGAGACTGTCGGCACGGCCTGACGGAAAGACTGTAGTGACCGATTTCGGGGCTGTTGCCGCCAGCGCGCCGCTGGTGCTGGTGGGTGGTGGGCGAATGGGGTCGGCGATGCTCGCCGGCTGGCTGGCCGAGGGCATGGCGGCGGATGCCGTCGTCGTTGTCGAGCCCGACGAGGAATCGGCGGCCCGGCTGCGGCATTATCATCCTGGCGTCCGGCTTATCGCCGATCTGGCCAGCCTCGACGCTGATCCGTCCGTGGTGGTGCTCGCGGTGAAGCCGCAGATCATGAACCAGGTCCTGGCGGCGGCCGCCAGCTATCCGGGTGCCCTGTTTCTCTCCATCGCCGCCGGCAAGACCATCGGGTATTTCGCCGAAGCGTTCGGTCCTTCCGCCGCGATCGTTCGCGCCATGCCGAACACGCCAGCCGCGATCGGCCGGGGCATGACCGTGTGCGTCGCCAACACTCATGTCACTCCGGCCCAGCGCCTGCTCTGCACCGGATTGCTGGAGGCCGTGGGCACTGTCGCGTGGATCGACAATGAAAAGCTCATGGACGCGGTCACCGCGGTGTCGGGCAGCGGGCCTGCCTATGTCTTCTATCTGATCGAGTGCATGGCCGCCGCCGGGCAGGCGGCCGGGCTTCCCGCCGAACTCGCCGACATGCTCGCCCGCCAGACGGTGTCAGGGGCCGGCGCCCTGGTCGAGGCGTCGGAGACCGAATCCGTGGGTACGCTGCGGCGGAACGTCACCAGTCCCAACGGCACCACCGAGGCGGCGATGAACATCCTGATGGGCGAGAACGGCCTCGCGCCGCTGATCCGCCATGCCGTCGAGGCGGCATCCCGCCGTTCCAAGGAACTGTCTGCCTGACCGCGGCGAGGGTGCCGGATCGTTTCCCATGGTGATGGCGCATCGTGCTCGCTAAGGTGCGTCGGACGTATCCTGGGGAGGACACACGCATGGACGGCAAGGTCGTCATCGTCACCGGCGCCACATCGGGGATCGGCGAGGCCGCGGCCGTGCTGCTCGCCGGTCAAGGCGCGAAGGTCGTTGCCGCCGGCAGGCGCGAGGCGCGGGGCACCGCCGTTGTCCAGCGCATCAGGGACATGGGCGGTGAGGCGATGTTCGTGCGCGCCGACATGGCGTCCGATACGGATATCCGTAACCTGGTCGAGACAGCCGTCCGGACCTATGGCGGCCTCGATTGCGCCTTCAACAATGCGGGCATGGGCGGCCAGCAGCAACAGCTGCACGAATATACCGATGAGAACTGGGACGCGCAGATCGCCGTCAATCTGACCGGTGTCTATCGCTGCATGAAGTACCAGATCGCGGCCATGCTCGAGTCGGGCGCCAGAAAGCCTCGCGGCGCGGCCATCGTCAACACGGCCTCGACGCTCGGCCACCGCGCCAGCCCTCTCTCGGGACCGGCCTACACGGCGAGCAAGCACGCGGTGATCGGCCTGAGCAAGCAGGCCGCCATTTCCTATATCCGCCAGAATATCAGGGTCAACGTGGTGTCACCCGGCGCGACTCGCACGGAACTGCTCGAGCCGCTGATGGCCATGGGGCCGGACGTGGTCAAACAGGTCAATGAGATTAATCCCATCGGCCGCATGGCGACGGCGGAGGAAGTCGCGCAGGCGGTCGTGTTCCTGCTGTCGGACGCGGCGGCGATGATCACCGGTCATGCGCTGCCCGTGGATGGCGGGCAACTTGCCAAGCTTTAGGGGGCGGCGTGCGCGCTGTTATGGACCAGGGCAAGGACCAGGTCGCGCTCATCCTCGTTGATCAGGTGCAGCAACATCTCCCGGAACGAGCGCGCCGCGTCGGGGCCCGCCTTTTCCAGCACGCGTCTGAAACGGGCGCGCTGGGGATCCGACAGCGCGGTTTCGAAGGCGCAGCCCTTTTCGGTCAGGTAAAGCAGTCTCTGCCGTGCATCCTCGGGACCGCGCTTCTGCTCGATGAAACCCTCGTCGATGAGTTGCCGCAACACGCGTGCCAGGCTTTGCTTGGTAATCTGCAGGATGGCAAGCAGTTCCGCGACCGTCATGCCCGGGTTGCGGCCAACGAAGTGGATCACGCGGTGATGCGCCCGGCCCAGCGACGCGTTGGGAATTTCGTAGGCGGCGAGAACCTTGTCCGGATCGGCCACGAAGTCCCGATACGCGAAGAACATCAGCTCGATCGCCTGGCTCACATCGTCGTCGCTGGGGAACCGCTTATTTATGTCAGTCATGTTGACATACTTTAGACAGAATGTTACTCAGTGCAACCTTCAAACGTCAGATTATTCCGCGCCACCGCCATCTCCGCTCAAGGATAGATCGCCATGTCACTCATTCCGTTCAACGACCGCGACGGCTTCATCTGGTTCAACGGCAATCTCGTGCCCTGGCGCGAGGCCCAGATTCATGTGCTGTCCCATGGCCTTCACTATGCCAGCGTCGTCTTCGAGGGACAGCGTGCCTACAATGGCGAAATCTTCAAGTTAAAGGAGCATACGTCGCGGCTTTTTAACTCGGGCCGGATTCTCGATTTCGAGATTCCCTATTCCGAGGACGAGATCAACGAGGCGGCCAAGGCGGTGATGAAGGCGAACAATCTGCCCGACGGCTATTGCCGTCCGGTGGCCTGGCGCGGTCCGGAGATGATGGGCGTCGCGGCGCAGGCCACCAAGGTGCATGTCGCCATCGCGGGCTGGGAATGGCCGTCCTATTTCGATCCGATCCTGCGCGACAAGGGCATCCGGCTCGACGTGGCCGAATGGCACCGGCCCGCGCCGAACTGCGCGCCGACCGCCAGCAAGGCGGCGGGTCTTTACATGATCTGCACGCTGTCCAAGCACGCGGCCGAGCGCAAGGGCTACAATGATGCCCTGATGCTGGATTATCGCGGCCAGGTCGCCGAGGCGACCGGGGCGAACGTGTTCTTCATCAAGGAGGGCAAGATCCATACCCCGAAACCGGACTGCTTCCTCGACGGCATCACGCGCCGCACCGTCATGGGCCTAGCCCACAAGCGCGGCATCGAGATCATCGAACGGGCGATTCAGCCGGAGGAAATGGAAGGCTTCGAGCAGTGCTTCCTGACGGGCACGGCGGCGGAAGTCACGGCGGTGGGCGAGATCGGCCCCTACAACTTCGTCGTCGGCGACATCACCAAGTCGCTGCGAAGCGATTACGAACAACTCGTGCGCGGGAACGGCTGAGCCGTTCGGACGGCCGCCAGGGACCGTCGGGCAGCCTGCTGCCTGCCGGTGGCAGGCGGTTGTAGATGTAGACCCAGGCCGACAGCGCCGGCGCGGCCAGCCAGACCGGGCGGCGCAGATATTCCGAGTGCTTGGGCCGCCGGGGCGCGTATGCCTCGAAACCGTCGAGCAGTTTCAGAACTTTCCGGTCGATGATCCGGTACAGCGTCCCTTCGGCCAGCCCCTGGCCGGGACGCAGCGCCGGATAGGTGCCCAGATCATGCAGCCTGCCCGGAATCCGGCAGGGGCCGACCAGTTCCAGCGCCTCGCCGAGACGAAAGGTCTCGAAGGGTCCGTGCCCCGGGTTGAGCAGGCCGTAGAACGCGATGTGGTTCGGGATCATGTGCGCCAGCGGTCGGCGGCGCGATCATCGTCGGCCTTGGCGTCCACCCAGTGCTCGCCCTCGGGCCCGTCTTCGCGCTTCCAGAAGGGCGCCTTCGTCTTCAGCCAGTCCATGAGGAACTCCGCCGCCTCGAACGCCGCCTTGCGATGGGCGCTGGCCGTGATCACCAGCACGATCCGGTCGCCGGGGCGCAGCGTTCCGTAACGGTGCACGATCAGGCTGGCATCCAGTGGCCAGCGGCGGCCAGCCTCCTGTTCGATGTCCGCCAGCATGCGCTCGGTCATGCCTGGATAGTGCTCCAGTGTCATGGCGCCGACCCGGGCGTCGCCCGCGAAGTCGCGGACAAGGCCGGTGAAGGTGACGATGCCGCCGATATGGGTCTTGCCGTCGGTCAGCCGGGCGAGTTCGGCGCCGACGTCGAAATCCTCAGCCTGGACCCGGATCATCCGCGTCCTCCGGTGACAGGCGGGAAGAAGGCCACTTCGTCGCCTGGGGCGACCGATGTGGCCGCTTCGGCGAAGTCCTGATTGACCGCCGCCCGGATGGCGGTGCGGTCCTGGAAGGCGAGGCCATGGCCGGGACTACGGGTCGCCAGCCAGTCCATCAGAGCGCCTACCGTCGTGACGTCGTCCGGTGGGGTCACGCTCTCCTCCCCCGTCCCGATCCGCTCGCGCAGCCAGGCGAAGTACAGCACGTTCATGGCGCGCGCGGTCCCGTCAGGTGCCGCAGTCCGGCCCGCAGGTAGTCATATCCCGTGTACATGGTCAGCACGGCGGCGATCCAAAGGCCGATGATGCCGATATCCACGGCTGGCAGCCATTGCGGGGCATCGCCGGCAAGCAGGAAGGCGATGGCGACGATCTGAACCGTCGTCTTCCACTTGGCGAGCTTGCTGACCGGCACGCTTACCTTGATGTCGGCCAGGACCTCGCGCAGGCCCGATACCAGGAACTCGCGGCACAGGATGATCACGGCGGCGATCAGGTGGACGCCGTCGATCGGCCCCATCGCCGCCAGCATGAACAGCGCCGCCGCCACCAGCAGCTTGTCGGCGACCGGGTCGAGGAACTGGCCCAGCTTGGACTGCACGCCCAGCGCCCGCGCCACATAGCCGTCGAAGAAGTCGGTGATGCCCGCGGCGACGAACAGACCGAGCGCCAGCCAGTTGGCGAGCGGTGCCTGGAGATAGAAGCTGCCGATCAGCGCGGGAATCACGAGGATGCGCGAGAGCGTCAGGAGATTCGGTATCGATGCGATCATGGGTCTCGTCGATGATTTTCGGGACTATAGCGCGGCTTCAACGTTCTGCGTGGAAATAGTCGTGAATGCGGCGCGCGACAGCCTTGCTGATGCCGTCCGCGGCTTCGAGGTCTTCCAGTGCCGCGCCGGCTACCGCGCGGGCGGAGCCGAAATGTGCCAGCAGCGCCTTCTTGCGGCTCGGCCCGATTCCGGGCACCTCGTCGAGTTGTGATTTGCTCATGTTGCCGGCGCGTTTGGCGCGGTGCGTGCCGATGGCGAAGCGGTGCACCTCGTCGCGCAGACGCTGGAGGTAGTACATGACGGCGCCGCGCGGATCGAGCGTGAACGGCTCACGGCCCGGCATGAAGAAACGCTCACGCCCCGCGTTGCGGTCAGGACCTTTGGCGATAGCGACGATCGGCAGGTCCTCGATGCCCAACTCGGCCAGCACGGCCTCGGCGGCGGAAAGCTGGCCGGCGCCGCCGTCGATCAGCACGAGGTCAGGCCATTGCCCGCGGGATCGTTCGGGATCTTCCTTGACCAGCCTTCCGAAGCGGCGCGTCAGCACTTCGCGCATCATGCCGTAATCGTCGCCCGGCGTGAGATCGGCATTGCGGATGTTGAACTTGCGGTAGCTGTTCTTGATGTAGCCATCGGGACCGGCGACGATCATGGCGCCGATGGCGTCGGTGCCGGAAATATGGCTGTTGTCATAGGCTTCGATACGCTTGGGCGGCCCATCCAGGTCGAAGATGTTGGCGAGTTCGGTCAATACCTGTTGCTGCGAGGCGCTTTCGGCCATGCGCAGCGCCAAAGCGTCCTTGGCGTTACGCTGGGCGAGGGCGACCATCCTGGCCTTGTCGCCGCGCTTGGGCACCAGCAGCGAGATCTTGACCGGCGAGCGGAGCGATAGCGCCTCTTCCATCAGCGGACGCTCGGCGAAATCATGGCTCAGCAGGATGGTCGCGGGCGCGGGGCGGCTGTCATAGAACTGCCCGATGAACGCCTCGAGTACTTCCTCGAGGCTCTGCGAGGAATCGTGCTTGGGGAAATAGGCGCGATTGCCCCAGTTCTGTCCGGCACGCAGGAAGAAGACCTGGACGCAGGTATGCCCGCCCTGCTCGTAGGCGGCGATCACGTCCGCGTCCTCCACGTCGCCAGCAGTGACACCCTGATGGCCCTGGATGCTCGCCAGCGCCTTGATGCGGTCGCGGATAGCCGCGGCACGCTCGAACTCCAGCGCCTCGCTGGCGGCGGCCATCTGCTCGGACAGGACGCGCTGGATGCGCTGGCTCTTGCCCGTCAGGAACTGACGCGCGTCATCGACGAGCGATTGGTAGTCCTCCGGCCCCACACGATCGACACAGGGCGCCGAACAGCGCTTGATCTGGTGCAGCAGGCAGGGCCGCGTCCGCGCGTTGAAGACCCCGTCCGAGCAGGAACGGAGCAGAAAGGCGCGCTGCAGCGTGTTGAGGGTGGAATTGACCGCCCCGGCCGAGGCGAACGGGCCGAAATAGTGGCCCTTGATGTTCTGGGCGCCGCGGTGCTTCTTGAGCTGCGGCCATCTGTGATCGGTACGGATCAGGATGTAGGGGAAGCTCTTGTCGTCGCGCAGCAGCACATTGTAGGGCGGCATGTAGCGTTTGATGAGCTGCGCTTCCATCAGCAGCGCCTGGCTCTCGGTGTCGGTGGTGACCACGATCAGGTCGTGCACCCTGCCGATCATCCGCGTCACCCGATTGGTGTGCGCCTTGCCGCTGGCATAGGACGAAACCCTTGCCTTGAGATTGCGCGCCTTGCCCACATACATGACGTCGCCGTGCTGGTCGATCATCCGGTAGACGCCCGCGCCGGTGGGCAGCTTGCGCGCCTTGTCGCGAATCAACGCGCGACCGACGATCGGCGCGACCAAGGCCGGATTACCCGATTCGGGTACTTCCGTGCTGGAATTCGCGTCGTTTTTATCGTGGCCGCTTGACGTCATTTGTTCAGGTAACCCGGTTAAGCAACTGGACTCTAGGACGGATTGGGGAACCGCTCAAACAGCTCCGTCGGCAATCCAGGCAGGCCTTTCGGCCCGGTTTGGCAATATCCACGGAATCTGTGGATAACTCTGTGCAAAACGTCAGGGGAAAAGCGCGTGACCCGCAGAACCCTTGGAGTCTCTACGGGTTGCTCAATATTTATGCAAATAATTTAACCCATTGATAGTAAATAGGTTTTTATTGAGGGAGAGTCACGGAAGCGTCACGGTGCTGTAATGGGACGAGAGTCAAGCCCAGCGTGGCGGTGGTGTGCACAACTTTGTCGGGTTTTGCCGCTGCGGCGCGGAATTCCGCGATCCCCAGCGGATTTCAGGCACTTGTCCGTTCAATTTCAACGCCGACGCTAGCCACATTCGCAAATGCGTCGAGCTTCTCCACCCGGACCCGAACCGTGATCACCTGATTGTTACCAAGGATGGTCTGGGCGATCTCTTCCGCCAGCGTTTCCACCAGGTTCACGTGACCCCGGTTCACGACCGCCGTCGTCGCCTCGACCACCTGCTGATAGCAGACCACATGCTCGATCTGGTCGGCCGGCAGCGGATGGTGGTCGCTGACCGAAAGATCCAGGTTGATGCGCAGCCGCTGACGCACGCCCTGTTCGTGGGCGTGAATTCCGATGTGTCCGTCGAGCATCAGATCGCGCACGAAAACGTGGCGAATCCGGCGCGCCGCGTCGGCGATCCGGAACGGAACGACCGTATTGTCCGCCTTACTCATCCACACCCACCACGTCAGGCGTTTGCCAGGCCAGATGCTGTCCCCCGTCCAGTGCAATCATTTGCCCGGTGAACGAGCCGGCCTCAAGGATAAACGCGACCGTGCGGGTGAATTCTTCCAGCGAGGGGTTTATCTGCAACGGTATCGCCGCGACCTGCCGTTCGAAATCCGCCGCTGACTGGCGCGGACTGGGCAGCGTCGGACCGGGGGCGATGGCGTTCACGCGCACCATCGGCGCCAAGGCCTGCGCCATGGTCTGGGTCAGGGTCCACAGCGCGGCCTTGCTCAGCGTGTAGGACGTAAAAGCCGGGGTCAGACGCCAGACCCGCTGGTCGATCAGGTTGATGATGTTGCCGCGCTGGCCCCGGGGCAGCATGCGCGCCAGATCCTGCATCAGCACGAAGGGGGCGCGCAGGTTCGTGTCCAGATGACGGTCCCAGCTTTCGCGCGTTGCCGTCAGGGCGTCGTCGCGTTCGAACACCGACGCGTTGTTCACAAGGCAGGTGATGGGGCCAAGGACGTCGGTCGCGCGCGCCATGAGGGAGGAGACGTCGCCTTCGCTCGAGAGATCCGCCGCGACCGTCGCCGCCCGGACCCCGCGCCGTTCCACGTCGGCCGCCGTGGCCTGGGCCGCGTCGCCGGACAGGTGATAGTGGATCGCTACGGACCATCCGGCATCGGCCAGGCCCAAGGCGATGGCGCGGCCGATACGCGCGCTGGCGCCGGTGACCAGCGCGGTCTTGATGGGAATGTCACTCATGGGGCCGAGTCGCCGATCCGTCGTTCAGTGTCGCCGGAAGCTATATAGGAAGAATGCCCCGCATTGGAACCCCGCGGGTCGGGCCGCCCCCCGGCGGCCCGACCCTTGCCGGCCCCCCTCTAAACCGTCTCGGTCTTCTGCTGGTAGTGAAAGGCGACGCAGACCAGCGCCACCATCACATAGCCCAGTGCCACCGGCGATGAGTTGCCGAAGCCCAAGGCGGTGCCGTTGATGAAGCCAAAATAGGCCATTACCGCCGCCGCCGCCGAATAGCCGGCCGCTTTCAGGAAACTGCGGTCGATGATGAAGGCGGCGATCGCGCCCAGCATCATGCCGGCCAGCACGGCGCCGCCGCCCAGCAACTCCATGCCATGATAGATGACGCCCGATGCCGCCAATTTTTCGGCGCCCACCTGGGCCGCGGTTGTCCCCGCCGCGTTCAGCGCGCTGTCGACCAGATTGTGCGCCCACGCCGCGATGTTGGGGAGGATGGCCAGAACGACGGCGGGCGCATGCTCGCTCGGCGTCGCCTGGAAGGACTGGGCGCCGATCACGAGGCCGATATAAAGCAGGATCGGGACGATCACGACCAGAGGCACGACAGCCAGCAGCAGGGCGGTCAGGCCGAGGAAGCAGACGATGGCGATCACCACGCCGGTCGCCAGCGAATAGCCGATCCGCCCGCCAACCGCCTTCCAGCCCGGATGGCCGATATAGACCGCGGGCGGGAACGGGCTGCCGAGCGCGGCGCCGACCACAGCGCCCAGACCGTCGGCGATCAGAACCTTGCGCAGGTCGTAATCATCACCGGCCGCCGAGGCGCTCTCCACGTTGTTCATCCCCTCGGTGAAGTTGTAGATGCCCAATGGCACGGCGGTGACCAGCAACGGGCCGATATCGGCGAGACCGGTGAGGAACGAACCCGTGGGGATGGGCGGGTGGATGCTGAACTGGGCCAGCGAGGCACCGACGGCCGAAGGCTCCATCACGGCCTGGATGCCGCTGATCGTCGCGCCCCAGGCGAGCAGGGTGCCAAGCACGACGGCGACCAGACCAGCCGGCGCGTTCCAGGGCAGTCGGACATTGGCGGTCCAGCAGCCCAGGATGATGGCGAGTGTCAGAAAGCCCAGCCAGGGAGTTTCCCAGGTCTGAAACGCCGGCCGCATGGAGATGAAGGCGATGGAGATGCCCGCCAGGGTGCCGAGCATGGCCGCGCGCGGCGTCCATTTGCGGATGGTCGGGCCGGCGAAGGCGCCGAGGAAGACGATGATGCCGATGACGAAAGCCCAGGCAAGACCGGCTTCCCAGGCGATGATCGGGTCGCCGGTCTTGAGATAGACGGGCAGCATGATCAGGAAGACGACGATGAACATGTGCGGCACGCTGGGGCCGTAAGGCAGGGCGGTCACGTCGTCGCGCCCGGTGCGCTGCGCCAGCTTGTAGGCCAGATAGGCGTAGAACAGGTTGCCGATCGGCAGCGCCACGCCCAGCGCGGGCAGGATGCGGCCGAAGACGATGTCGTCCGGCAGCTTGACGACGCCGAGACAGAGCCCGGTCAGCACGATGACGTTCAGCACCACGTTGGTGAACAGCCCGAAAAAGCCGTTCCAGTCGCCCGACACCCACCATTTCGGCTTGTAGCCGGGGGCGCCCATGCTCAGCGTAGACATGTTCCCTCTCCTTGTTATGAACCCTTGCGGGACGGCTCAGGACAGAACGGCGACGACGGCGGGGGACCGGGCCACCCAGCCGAAGATGCCGCCTTGTGCCTTGATCATGCGCAGGCCCATTTCCTGGAATTCGGGGAAGTAGGAGCCGACGCAGTCCTCGAGCACCAGGCAGTCGAAACCGCGATCATTGGCCTCGCGCACCGTGGTGTTGACGCAGACTTCAGTGGTGACGCCGCAGACGATCAGCTTGCCGACGCCGCGATTGCGCAGCACGGAGTCGAGGTCGGTGGCGTGGAACGCGCCCTTGCCGGGCTTGTCGATGATCGGTTCGCCGTCGATGGGCGCCAGTTCGGGAATGATGTCGTGGCCGACCTCGCCGCGCACCAGGATGCGGCCCATGGGGCCGGGATCGCCTATGGTGACGGGAAACCGGCCGCGCCGTTTCTTGGCGGGCGGGAGATCGCCCAGATCGGGGCGGTGCCCCTCACGCGTGTGGACCACCAGCATGCCGGCCGCGCGGGCCGCTGCCAGCAGCGTCCGGGTGGGCTCGATCGTCCCGCGCAGCAGGGAGACATCGTTGCCCAGCGCCTCGCCGAACCCGCCGGGTTCCAGAAAGTCGCGCTGCATGTCGATGATGACGAGTGCCGTACCTGGCACGTCAAAGTCGAAGGTATAGGGGTCTGCGTCGACGCTTAGCATGGCGCGCTCCTGACTGGATTGCATACAATCCTGAATGTCTTGCAATAATCGCGCCGCATGGCTCAGAACCCGAATCCGACGCTGAACGAGCCGACCACGACCTCCTTGTGACCCGGGTCCAGAGGCCCGACCGCGCCGGTCAGGGCCTGCGCATCGCGCAGCTTCCGGTTGAGCAGGTTGTAGTATTGGACGCCAAACGCGGTGTACCAGTTGCCGTATTTGGGCGGGATGAACTGCAGCGGCAGTTTCAGGTTGAGGCCGGTGGTAAAGACGCCGAAATTGGAGGTGCCGCCCCAGTAGGACTTCGGTCCGACCGTCACCCAGGTCGGGGCGCTCAAGGTGGCGGGCGCGCCTAACAGGTCGAAGCTGATGTTCGGCTTCGCGCCGATCTCGACATCGAATGTGTTGCCGCGCTTGCCGGTGACAACGGTGGAATCGCCGGAGATCGCCCAGAAGACCTTCACATAGGGCTGGAGCGAGAAGGCGCGGTCCTTGACGCCGTCATCATAGGACAGCGTGAATTCCATGTTCCGTTCGGTCTTGAAGTAGTTGGGAGGACTGATGAACTCGACATACTGCGCGCCCAGGGTCCAACGGTCGCCAAGGCTGAAATTGGCGCCCACGAACCAGTCGAACTCGTTCCAGGCGCCGACATTGGTGGCTTTCTGCTCGGTCGCGATGTCGTTCCACGTGCCGAAGACCAGCGAGATACCCTTCAGCGTCTCGTCGGGCGCGTCGTACACATTGATGACGAGGCCGTTGAGCACCTGGATGGTGGCGCCGTCATCGACCACCAGCAGACCGCGCGGCGTGATGTAGGCGTTCTTGAGCGAGACATCGACGAAGCCGTGGATGGCCGAGCCGTCCGCGCGCGCCGCGCCGGTTCCCACTACGAGGCCGGCGATAACCAGTAATCCAGCGAAAACTCTGTTCATCCGTTCAGCTCCCGAAATGGTGGCGTCCACGTCCCAAGCAGGCGGCGGTGGCGAAGCGAAGAAGCGGGGCCGCTCCGGAAAAGCGGCCCCGAGGTCCACCCGAGGCAAATATCCGCATGCATTTTAGGACACAAAATTGCATACAAAATTGTATTAGCAATTCGCGTGCCAGTTTCCGGCGTCGGCCGATGCGTGGCCGGGCCGGAGCCAAAGCCATTGCGAGCACGGCATTTAGCGGCCGTCCTTTTGATCGAGGCGCTTGGTCGGCAGGACAGCCGCGACCGAAGTGACGCAGGAAGCGTCAAAATGCGCCTAATTATTGTGCGACTGCGAAGGATGGATAAAAATCAGGCGGAACAAATTTAGCCGTGGCGAGACACAGCCGGTCCACCCGTCCGGGCATTCATGCTACCGTGGAACGTCAGACCTTACCGGGGAGAGGGCTGGAGACAGCCGCCAGATGTCCAATCGCCAGACAGGCCGGGTGACCGGCACCGCGCCGCGAGCACCGCGCGCGCCGCGACGCAGCAAGCCGGCCGCGCCGCCGCCGCGCGGTTCGCTGGTCGACGACCTCATTCAGCGGCTGATCGCCGAGATCGTCGATCGCCGCCTGCTGCCGGGCGTCCGTCTGGAGGAAGTGACCCTGGCGGAACGATTCGGCGTATCGCGAACGCCGATCCGCGAAACCCTGCGGCAACTGGAGACCATCGGCCTTGTCCAGCGACGGCCCAATCGGGGCGTGGTGGTGACGGCCATGCCAGGCGAGCGGCTGGCGGCCTTGTTCGAGACCCTCGTGGAACTCGAGGCGTCCTGTGCGCGCTTCGCGGCCGCGCGGATGCCGATCAAGGACAAGAAGCGTCTGCGCGAAGCGCACCTTCGGGTGCTGGAGGTCGTGCCCGTCGACGACCGTTCAGGCTTCGAGGCGGTGAACGGCGACCTGCACCAGCTGATCTGGGCGGGTGCCCTGAATGATGAACTGGTGGCCCTGGTCAAGACACTGCGGCAGCGGCTCGCTCCCTACAGGCAATCCCGGCTGGCTGCCGACGGGCGGTTGAGCGCGTCGTTCGAGGAACATGAGGCGGTGGTGGAGGCGATCATTTCAGGCGATGGCGACGCCGCGGCCGAGGCCATGCGCGTGCATCTGCGCAGTGCCGGGGAAACCTCCTGGCGCTTCCGGTATTGAACGCGCGGTACGTTCCGCCTAGCTGGTTTCACCGAGCAGCGAGACATGGGCGGAGACGATCCGCCATCCTTCCGGAAATCTGACCCAGGTCTGGCTCTGCCGGCCCAGCCGGTCCGTGTTGGCGCGCTGGAACTCGGTATTGGCGACGCCGAAATCCCGCCCGAAGGTGGTAATGGAGGTTTTCCCCAGCACGCGGCGCGGTGCGCCGCCCGCGCGGTTGGCACGGAACGCGGCGATTTCGGCGTGCCCGTACAGGATCTCGCCGACGCCGTAGCGCAGCGTGTGTGGGGAGGCCCAGAACATGGCGGTCAGCGCGGCCGTGTCGTTGGCCATCAGGGCCTGTTCATAGCGTCGGAACATGGCCGTCACTTCCGCCAGGGTGTCGGGATCGTTCACGATGGTCGTGTCGACGGTCATCATACCTCCGCTAGCGGCGCGGCCACCACGCCGCACCGTTCGAGATGGGCCGCGACCCGCAGCGCCAGCGATTCCTGCCATGGCGCGGCGATGATCTGCACGCCAACCGGCAACGCGGTGGAGGACGGCACCGGTACGGCCACGACCGGCAGGCCGATGAAGCTGATGGGCTGGGTATACACGCCGATATTGGGCCGTGTTGGTACATCCTGACCGCCCAGCCGGATCGTTGGCTGGCCGATCAGCGGCGCCGGACAGGGTGTCGCCGGGGCGAGCACGACATCCACGTCCCGGAAGACCCGCGCGACCTGGTCGCGGAACCAGCGGCGCAGGCGGTGCGCCTGTACGAGGACGGTCGAGGGCAGCAGTGCTCCGGCCAGCAGACGGTCGCGCACGGCGGGATCGAAATCGTCGGCGCGGGTTTTCAGGTTCTCGAAATGCAGATTGGCGCCCTCGGCCGCGGTGATGCAGAACGCGGCGGCGCGGGCCTCGGCCGCGTTATCGAGGGTGATGCTCCGCTCCGCCTTCAACGCGTCCGCGACGAGGCCGACCGCAGTGAGCGCCTCCGGGCCGGCGGTGTCGCGGAACCAGCCGTCCAGCACGGCGACGCGCAGGCCGTCGATGGGCTGCTCCAGGCGCATCAGCGTCTGCTCGATCGGCCGGTTGGCGCAGGCGGGATCGCCCGCGTCCCAGCCCTGAAGCGCGTCGTAGCACAGCGCCAGATCAGCGACGGATCGCGCGAAGGGGCCGAGATGATCGAGGTCGTGAACGAAGGGAAAGCTGCCGGTGCGGGGCAGGCGCCCGAAGGTGGGCTTCAGTCCGAAGATGCCGCAGAAGGAGGAGGGGACGCGGATCGAGCCGTTGGTGTCCGATCCCAGGCTGACCGGACCCAGTCCGGCCGCCACGGCGGCGGCGGATCCGCCCGACGATCCACCGGCGACATGCGCCATGTCGCGCGGATTACGGGCCGGGCCGTAATGGGCGTTCTCGGTAGTGAAGCCGTAGGCGTATTCGTCCATGTGCTGGCCGCCGAGCAGCACCGCGCCCGCCGATTTCATCCGTGCGACCAGCACGCCGTCGGCCGTGGCCGGCGGCAGGTCGCGGTTGATCTTCGAGCCCGCGAGCGTGGGCAGCCCCGCGATATCGAACAGGTTCTTCACGCCGAACGGCACACCGGCCAGCAGTCCGGGCGCCTGACCGTCCGCGAGGCGGGCGTCGACCTCTGCCGCCGATTCCATGGCACTTTCCGCCAGGATGTCGGTGAAGCAGTTGAGCACGGGGTTCAGCCGTTCGACATGGGCGAGTGTGTCGCCCGCAACTTCCACGGCAGTGAAGCGCCTCTCGCGGATCCCGGCCGCGATTTCCGTGGCCGTCAGGCGGTGCAGGTCCGTCATGGCGTGAAGAGGGAGGCCGGTTCGACATCGGCGGGCAGCGGCACCGCCATGACCAGTTCCGCCTGCTGCATCAGCCGGGCCAGGTTTGTCGCCACGCCCGCGCGGTGTTCGGGAATGATCTCCAGGCCGATCAGCGTGGCCATGGCACGGGCGGCGGCCAGTGCATCCTTATCGGGAGCGGGGGGATGAGACATGGATTGAATGAACCTCGATGCGATGCCCCGTCACTGTCCCTGCCGCGCCCGCGCGTGTCAATCCGGCGAATGAAATATTGTATACAATATTGCTCAGAGGTTCGCGGCGGTCTCGGCCGGTCTTTTGCGCGGCCTTTGTCTCAGCGAGCGGAGCGCGCGGTAGCCCAGCAGGATCGCGAGGATGCCGGCATAGATCAGCGGCTCGGTCACGTCGGCCTTCACCATCATGTAGTAGTGCAGCACGGCCAGAGCGGCGGCCGGATAGACCAGCCGGTGGAGCGCCTGCCAGCGCTTGCCGCCGAGCCGGCGCATCATGCCCTTGGTCGAGGTGATGGCGAGCGGCAGCAGCAGGAGAATGGTCAGCATGCCGACGGTGATGAAGTTGCGCTTTACGATATCGGCCCAGATACGCGCCCAGTCGAACAACTGGTCGAGCGCCACATAGGAGCTCAGATGCAGGAAGGCATAGGCGAAGGCGAACAGGCCGATCATGCGGCGAAACCGCATGATGTCGTTCCAGCCGGTCAGCCTGGCCGCGGGCGTGACCACCAGCGTGATGAGCAGGAAGCGCAGCGCCCAGTCGCCCGTGTAGCGGTTGATGGTCTCCACCGGGTTGAACCCGAGATCGTCGGGATAGCGCAGTCCGAGCAGAATGAGCGGCAGCAGGCACAGAAGAAAGGCGACCGGCTTGGCCGCGCCGTGGCGCAGGATGCGGGACGCGGCGCGCATCAATAGTACTTCTTCAGGTCCATGTTGGCGTAAAGCGCGGCGACCTGTTCGCCATAGCCGTTGAACATCAGCGTATCGCGGCGGCGCAGTTCGCCGATCCGGCGCTCGGTGGCCTGGCTCCAGCGCGGATGATCCACCTTGGGATTAACGTTGGAATAGAAGCCATATTCCCGCGCATTGGCGATGTTCCACGCGGTTTTGGGCTGTTTCTCGGTAAAGCGGATCGCGACGATCGACTTGATGCTCTTGAAGCCGTATTTCCACGGAACGACAAGACGCAGGGGCGCGCCGTTCTGATTGGGCAGCGTCTTGCCGTAGAGGCCCACGGCCATCAGGGTCAGCGGATTCATCGCCTCGTCGATCCGCAGCCCTTCCTGATAGGGCCATTGCAGCACGTCGCGTTTCTGGCCGCGCATCTCGGACGGACGGACCAGCGTGTCGAACTGGACGTATCTTGCCTTGGAGTTCGGCTCGAAGCGCCTCAGAAGGTTGGAGAGGACGAAGCCATTCCAGGGGATCACCATGGACCAGCCCTCGACGCAGCGCAGGCGATAGATGCGCTCCTCGATCGTCTGGCCTTTCAGCAGGTCTTCCAGATTATAGGTGCCGGGCTTGCCGCACTCGCCCTCGACCTTCACCGACCAGGGACTGGTCGTCAGCGCCTTGGCGTATTTGGCCGGATCGCCCTTGTCGATGCCGAACTCGTAGAAATTGTTGTAGCCGGTGACCGCATCGAGCGGCGTCGGCGTCTCGGTCGTGCTGAACCGGCTCTTGGGGGCGGCCGAGTAGAGATCGGCCCGGGCACCGAACGGGATGGCGGCGAGTGCCGCGCCCGCACCGGCGCCGATCATCAGCTGCCGCCTGTTCAGGTAGACGGATTCGGGGGTCACGGCCGATTCCGGCAGTGTCCAGTTCGGGCGTAATCGGGTCAGCATGCGGCGCTCCTGTACGAGGTCCTATGATCCTCATACGTTCGGAGCGCCGATTAGGTTACAGAAAAATCCCGGGATCAGGCCAGCAGGCTGCGCAGCATCCAGGCGTTCTTCTCCGATACCTGCATGCGCTGGGTCAGCAGATCGGCGGTCGGTTCGTCATGGGCCGCATCGGCGATGGGAAACACCGAACGGGCGGTGCGCACCAGCGTCTCGTGCGCCGACACCAGATTGCGGATCATGTCCTCGGCCTTCGGGATGTCGTCTTCCTCGCCGATGGCGCTCAGGCTGGACAGAGCCTTGTAGGTGCCGGGGGCGTAGACGCCCAGCGCACGGATGCGCTCGGCCACCAGATCGACGGCCAGCGCCAGTTCGGTGTACTGCGTCTCGAACATCAGGTGCAGCGTCTGGAACATGGGGCCGGTCACGTTCCAGTGGTAGTTGTGGGTCTTCAGATACAGCGTATAGGTGTCCGCCAGCAGGTGGGACAGACCCTCCGCGATGGCCTTGCGCTGGTCTTCAGGAATGCCGGTGTTGATTTCCATTGCCATGACGGGGTGCCTTGTTTGCCGATGTGGAGCGTTCCAAGATAAGGTCCCCCAGTACCAAAGCAAGCGGGTTCAGCCGTCGGCTGGCTTGCCCTGGGGTTGTCTGCGACGCATGAAGCGGTGGAGCGGACCGATCACGCGCGGGAAGCGTCGTTCGAGCCTGACGAAAATCTTCCGTGCCGTGTAGGACTGGCTCAAAATCAGGATCAGACCGGCCGCGACGATGGGGATACCGCCCGGCCCAGGCAACAGGCCGACAAGCGGGCCGATGACCAGCAACAGCCAGCCGATCGCCATCAGGAGAACTTTTTTCACCGGGACTCCGATCGGCGGTTGTGTCGCTGCTGGGTCATGGAGAGAATCTGGTGTCGCTCACCTCATGGAACAAGCAAAGATATGGCACAACCTGTCCGCGAAAAACGAGTCGTCTCCCTGATCGCCAGCGCCACCGAGATCGTCTGCGCGCTTGGCAAACGGGACTGGCTACTCGGCCGCTCCCATGAATGCGATTATCCCCCTTTCATCGAGAGCCTGCCGCGCCTGACGGAACCCAAGCTGGACGTGCATGGCAGCTCCTACGAGATCGACCGCCAGGTCAAGACCCTGCTCAAGGACGGGCTGTCGGTCTATCGGGTGGATGTGGATATGCTGCGCCAGATCGATCCCGACGTCATCGTCACCCAGGACCAGTGCGAGGTCTGCGCCGCCAGCCTGGCGGATGTGGAGGCGGCCATGTGCAACTGGACAGGACGGGATGTGGATATCGTCTCGCTGCGCCCGGATGCCTTGGCCGATGCCTGGACGGACATCGAGCGCGTCGCGGCGGCGCTGGACTGCGCCGAGGATGGGGCCGCGCTGATCGCGGGTCTGAAGGCGCGCATGCAGGCGGTCGTGGATCGCTGCGCCGGTTTGCCCAAGCCGCGCGTCGCCAGCATCGAATGGATCGATCCGCTGATGGCGGCGGGCAACTGGATGCCCGAGCTGGTCGCCATGGCCGGCGGCGACAATCTGTTCGGCGAGGCGGGCAAGCACTCGCCGTGGATGACCTGGGAGCAGTTGCGCGCGGCCGATCCGGACGTGATCGCGATCCTGCCCTGCGGTTTCGATATTCCCCGGGTGCTCGAGGAAATGCCGCTGCTCACGGGCAAGCCCGGCTGGGCGGACCTCAAGGCCGTGCGCGAGGGCCGCGTCTACGTCACCGATGGCAACCAGTATTTCAACCGCCCTGGGCCGAGACTGGCGGAATCGCTGGAGATCATGGCGGAAATCCTGCATCCCGGCCGGTTCGATTTCGGCCATCGCGGCACCGGCTGGATTCCCTTCGAGCGCGAACTGGTGGGGTAGTCCGTTCCAGCGCTATTCCGTCTCGCTTTCGGAATCTTCCAGGTTCTCTTCCGAGAACACCGCGCCGAGCAGGGTCTGCGCGTCGATCCCCGGCAGGGTTTCCACGTCGCGCAGCTTGCGGTTCATGGCCCGGGTGCGCACGCCCAGCTTCTCTACCGAGCGGGCGGCGGTTTCCAGTTGGCTGCTCAGGCGCTTGACCACGTCGTTGTAGTTGCCGAACTCGCCCTTGATGGCGCCCAGCACCTGCCAGACCTCGCTGGACCGCTTCTCCAGCGCCAGCGACCGGAAGCCCATCTGCAGCGCATTCAGCAATGCGCCAAAGGTCGTCGGGCCGGTCAGCGTCACCCGGTAGTCCATCTGCAGCCGCTCGAACAGGCCGGGCTTGCGCAGCAGCTCGGCATAGAGGCTTTCGGTGGGCAGGAACAGGATGGCGAACTCGGTGGTGCGCGGCGTCTCGATATATTTCTCGCTTATCGACTTGGCGAAGGCGCGCACCCGCGTCTCCAGCGCCCGGCTGGCGGCGTTGACGGCCTCCAGGTCGCCGGCTTCGGCGGCGATCACCAGCCGTTCGTAATCCTCCTGCGGGAACTTGGCGTCAACGGGCAGCAACACCTCGTTCTCGCCGTCGCGGCCGGGCAGGCGGATGCAGAATTCGACCCGCTCGGCGCTGTTTTCCTTGATCTGCACGTTCTTCATCAGCTGTTCCGGCGACAGGAACTGCTCCAGCAGCATGGCAGCCTGAACCTCGCCGAAGGTGCCGCGCACGCGCACGTTGGACAGAACCTTCTTCAGGTCGCCGACGCCCGAGGCCAGGGTCTGCATCTCGCCCAGGCCGGTGTGGACCCGTTCCAGCTGCTCGACGACCCGGTTGAACGACTCGCCCAGCCGCGTGTCGAGCGTGGTCTGGAGCTTCTCGTCCACGGTGGCGCGCATCTCGTCCAGCTTGGCGGCGTTTTCCGAGCGCAGGAAATCGAGCCGCCCCTCGACGGTCAGGCGCAGCGCCTCCTGCGCGCCTTCCTGGCGCTGGGTCAGCGCCGCGAGCGCCCCGGTGACGTTCTCCAGCCGCTCGCGCTGCTGCGTGGCGTGGCCTTCCAGCGTCTGGCCGATGGCCGCGCCGAGCTGGCGGAAGCCGCCCAGCATTTCCTCGCGCAGGTTTTTCGCCGCGGTTTCCTGGCGGACGGCCGCCGCTTCAAGCCTGGTGTCGATGGTCTTGTGCAGGGTCTCGCGGCCGGCGCGGGCCTCGTCGCCCATGCGGGCGATGTCCTGGTCCAGTTTCACGCCGATGGCCCGGGAGCGCTCGTCGATCTGGGCGAGGCCCTTGTCCAGGCTGGCGCCGAACTCCTTCACCTGCGCGCCCAGGCTGTCGCTCAGGTCGCGGAACGAGCGGGTCATGGTTTCCTGGAAGGTCATCAGACTCTGGCCCAGCTCCAGCCGCACGCCTCGCAACTGCTCCTCGGCCGAGCGTGTCTGCCGGTCGGTCTCCTCGCGCAGCATCCCGGAAATCTGGTCGCGCGACAGGTCCGTGCCGCCGCCCTTGCCGGCGCGCAGAAAGGCCAGGAACGCGAACAGCGCCGCGAGAGCGGACAGGATGAGCGCGATGACGGGCAGGGCGTCGGCCATGGAATATCCTTGAAGATGACGATGTTCCGGGGCGCGGCCTCGGGGAACGAAACATAAACAGTTGCGTCCCTCGGGGCAATGACGCAGTGCCTCCGGCTTCAGCGGGGATCCGGCCAGTCGAACTCGGCGACCAGCGTCCTGATGTCGTCCGGCTCGAATTCGCCCGCCGCGTGGGCCGCGCGAAGACTGATGTGGACCGGCCCGGCGGCGACGAAGAAGGTTTCGATCCCCCAAAGGGTGCCGTCCCTTTTCAGGTCCGGCCACCTGCGGCGAATGCCGGTGTACCGTCCTGCCGGAAACGTCGCTTCCCGATAGGACGCGTCGCCCAGTTCCATCCACCAGACGACCTCGTCCGCCAACTTGTGCAGCCCCTCCTTCGGGGATCTATCGGTAACGCATATCCTGACGACGACTTCGGTACGGTTAGGGGCGGGTACGTCGTAGAAGACCATGCCGTCGCTGCCGTCGGTCACCTCGAAGCTCAGATAGCGGCGGCGATAGTTTCGGAACGACGGTGGAAAGCAGACGCCGGTTACCCGGTGAATGGCGTCGCCGGTTTCCTCGTCGAACTCCCACGCTTCGCCGGGAATCCTGGCCGTCACATCGAGATGCCGTTGCCGGACCGGTGCCGCTGCGGCCCGTTCAAACCGCATCTCGAGGCTCTTGGCCCACATGTTCAGCGGACTGACCATGCGCGGCAGATCGCCGAGCGCTTCCGCCAGTCGCGCCGTCTCTTCAAAGAGGCGTTCGGCGCCAAGATGGTCGCCCGTATCAAAGGTCGCGGTGGCGAGGAAGTACAGCGTCTGCAGGCGCTCCTCATCCGGCATGTCATCGGTCAGGCACACACTGAACCAGGATATCGCCCGCCATGGCTTGCGCTCGAGCAGGTCATGGCCCGCCGCCATGTACTGTTCCCAGCGATCCCGCTCGAACGCCACCATCGGGGCCGGTTCGCTCCGCCTCAGGATCGATGAAATGAATTTCCTGAACATGAAGTCCCCCAAACAGGCTGCACATTATCGATAGAACGTTTGCAGAACATCGGGGAGTAATCAAGAGGGTGCGAAAGCCGCGCTTGCCGGTGGGCAAGGGAAAGTCTCCGACGGGAGTACGGATCGTCTCGAGAACCCTAAGAATTCAGGCTCAGTAGCCCAGGCACGAGCCGCATGTCGTCGAACGGATGGCCGCCCGAAAGGTCCGCCGGGGCATGCGCGGCGTGGGCCACGTAGGCCATGGCCTTCATGCCGGCGGCCTGCGCCGCCTTCAGGCCGGCGGCGCTGTCCTCGATCACCACGCAGTCGGCGGGCGCCGCGCCCATGGTGGCGGCGGCGTGCAGGAACAGGTCGGGAAACGGCTTGCCCCGTGGCATGTCCTCGCCGCTGAACAGGACGTCGCGCAGCAGCGGCAGCAGGCCGGTAAGGCCCAGGCTCATATGCATCTTGGCAATGGTGCCGTTCGAGCCGACGCAGAAGGGGATGTGCGCGTCACGCAGGGCCGCGAGGAGCTCGGGCACATGGGCGACGGGTCTCAGGTCGCGGCGGAACGCGAGCTCGGTTGCCTCGTGCATCTCGGCGATCCAGTCCGATCCCAGATGAACGCCTTGGCTGTCGGCCACCCGGTCGATCACGGCGGGAATGGTCAGGCCGATGAAGGCGGCGACCACGTCGGCCTCGCTCATCATCACGCCGCGCCGGGCGAGCATGTCGGCGAGCACGGCGTTCTGCAGCTTTTCGGAATCCACCAGAACGCCGTCGCAGTCGAAAATGACCAGCTTCGGCGGCGACAGGAGCGGGAACACGGGTTCCCGCTCCGTCAGGCCATCAGTCGTCAGGACAGGGCCGCGCAGGCGCGCTGGATGCGCCGGCAGGCTTCCTCGAGCGCTTCCGTCGAGGTCGCGTAGGAGATGCGGAAGTGGGGCGACAGGCCGAACGCGGCGCCGAACACCACGGCGACGCCTTCGGATTCCAGCAGATAGTTGGCTACGTCGGCGTCGTTGTTCAGCACGAGGCCGCCCGGCGTGGTCTTGCCGATCATCCCGGCGCAGCTGGGATACACGTAGAACGCGCCTTCCGGCGTCGGGCAGGTGATGCCCTTGGCCTGATTCAGCATGGACACGACCAGGTCGCGCCGTTCCTTGAACACGGCGTTCCGTTCGGCGATGAAGTGCTGCGGGCCGTTCAGCGCCGCCACCGTCGCCGCCTGGCTGATGGACGACGGATTGGACGTGCTCTGCGACTGCATCTTGGCGATGGCCTTGATCAGCGACGCGGGGCCGCCGCCATAGCCAATGCGCCAGCCGGTCATGGCATATGCCTTGGCGACGCCGTTCATGGTCAGGGTGCGGTCGAACAGGGCAGGCTCGACCTGGGCGGGCGTGTAGAACTTGAAGTCGTCATAGACCAGGTGCTCGTAGATGTCGTCCGCGAACATCCAGACATGCGGGTGACGCAGCAGCACATCGGTCAGCGCCTTGATCTCGTCATAGGTATAGGCAGCGCCCGACGGGTTCGACGGCGAGTTGAAGATCAGCCATTTGGTGCGGTCGGTGATCGCCGCCTCGAGCTGGGCGGCGGTCATCTTGAAATTGGTCGCGATGCTCGCCTCGACGATCACCGGCGTGCCGCCGCACAGCTGGATGATGTCCGGATAGGAGACCCAGTACGGCGCGGGGATGATCACCTCGTCGCCGGGGTTCACGGTCGCCATCATGGCATTGAAGATGGTGTGCTTGCCGCCGCAGTTCACGGTGATCTGGTCGGGCGTGTACTTCAGCCCGTTCTCGCGCTCGAACTTGGCGCAGATCGCCTCCTTCAGTTCGCGCGTGCCGTCCACATCCGTGTATTTCGTCTGGCCGTCCCGGATCGCCTTGATGGCGGCTTCCTTGATGTTGTCCGGCGTGTCGAAATCCGGCTCGCCGGCGCCCAGACCGATCACGTCCAGACCGGCTGCCTTGAGTTCACGGGCCTTGGCCGTCACCGCGATGGTGGGCGAAGGCTGGATGCGTCCAATGGCATCGGAGAAGAAGCTCACTGCTCGACCTTTCTTGTTATGGAGCGGGTCGCAAAACGGCCGGACCGTACGCTTGGAAGCGTTCGGGTTCAAGCGGCCATCGCGATCCGGTGAAACTTCCGCGGCCATACTGACGGAGTTTTGAGCCGTGCATCAAACCCGCCTGTCGCCGCCGTATGATCTGTAATGGTGCTCATCGGATATGCTGTCGCCGGGACTCGCAAAAAGGCTCTCTCCGACCATATAACCAATCCATGTCCGATCAGATGCTCGCCGATAACAGCTACCCGTTCGACCCGCCCAAGGTGGCGCGGCCGCCGAAGGGGCAGGGCGGTATTCCGCTCAAGGTGGAAAGCCCGTTCGTGCCCGCCGGCGACCAGCCGCGCGCCATCGCCGAACTGGTGGCTGGCATTCGCGGCAACGAGAAGGACCAGGTGCTGCTGGGCGTCACCGGCTCGGGCAAGACCTTCACCATGGCCAAGGTGATCGAGACGACCCAGAAGCCGGCGCTGATCCTGGCGCCCAACAAGACGCTGGCGGCCCAGCTCTATGGCGAGATGAAGGCGTTCTTTCCGTCCAACGCCGTGGAATATTTCGTTTCTTACTACGACTACTACCAGCCGGAAGCCTATGTGCCGCGCACCGACACCTTCATCGAGAAGGAGTCGAGCATCAACGCCCAGATCGACCGCATGCGGCATTCCGCGACGCGGGCGCTGCTGGAGCGGGACGATGTGATCATCGTGGCGTCGGTGTCGTGCATTTACGGCATCGGATCGGTGGAAACCTATTCGGCCATGACCTGCGAGGTCAGCATGGGGCAGGTCATCGACCGGACCAGCCTGCTGCGTCGCTTCGCCGAGCTGCAGTACAAACGCAACGACCAGTCGCTGGTGCGCGGCACCTTCCGGGCGAAGGGCGACGTAGTGGAGATTTTCCCGAGCCATCACGAGGATCGCGCCTGGCGGATATCGCTGTTTGGCGACGAGGTGGAAAGCATCGTCGAGTTCGATCCGCTGACCGGCGAGAAGACGGCCAAGCTGGAATCGGTCAAGGCGTACCCGAGTTCGCACTACGTCACGCCGCGTCCGACGCTCGATCAGGCGATTCGCCAGATCAAGACGGATCTCGAGGTGCGGCTGGAAGAGCTGCGCGGCGATGGCCGGCTGCTCGAGGCCGAGCGGCTGGAGCAGCGGACCCGTTTCGACATCGAAACCATGGCCGCGACCGGCGTGTGCGCCGGCATCGAGAACTACTCCCGTTACCTGACCGGCCGGCCGCCGGGCGCGCCGCCGCCGACCCTGTTCGAGTATCTGCCGCCCGAGGCGCTGGTGATCGTGGATGAGAGCCATGTGACCATCGGCCAGCTCAACGCCATGTACAATGGCGACTTCCGGCGAAAAACCACCCTGGCGGAATATGGCTTCCGGCTGCCGAGCTGCATGGATAACCGGCCGCTGAAGTTCGAGGAATGGAACGCCATGCGACCGCAGACGGTGTTCGTCTCGGCGACGCCAGGTCCCTGGGAAATGGAGCAGACGGGCGGCGTGTTCGCCGAACAGGTCATTCGGCCGACCGGCCTGACCGACCCGGACATCTTCATCCGTCCCGTGGAAAGCCAGGTCGATGACCTGATCGCCGAGTGCAAGCTGGTGGCGGCCAAGGGCCAGCGGATTCTCGTCACGACGCTGACCAAGCGGATGGCCGAGGACCTTACGGAATATCTGCACGAGAACGGTCTGCGCGTGCGCTACATGCATTCCGATATCGAGACGCTGGAGCGCATCGAGATCATCCGCGATCTGCGCCTGGGTGTGTTCGACGTGCTGGTCGGCATCAATCTGCTGCGCGAGGGTCTCGACATCCCGGAATGCGCGCTGGTCGCCATCCTGGATGCGGACAAGGAAGGCTTCCTGCGCTCGGAAACCGCGCTGGTGCAGACCATAGGCCGTGCCGCGCGCAACGTGGAAGGCCGGGTGATCCTGTATGCCGACAAGGTGACGGGCTCGCTCAAGCGGGCCATCGACGAGACCGAACGGCGCCGCAGCAAGCAGGAAGCCTACAACCGGGAACATGGCATCACGCCGGAAACCATTCGCCGCGAGATCAGCGACGTGATGCAGAGCGTCTACGAGGCCGACTATGTCACCGTGGATACGGGCGACAGCGACGTGGCGCATCTGGTGGGCCACAATCTGAAGGCGCATCTGGAGGACATGAAGAAACGCATGCTGGATGCGGCGGCGAACCTGGAGTTCGAGGAAGCCGCGCGGCTTCGCGACGAGGTGCGTCGGCTGGAGGCGAGCGAACTTGTGGTGGCCGGCGATCCGCTGGCGCGCTCGACGGGTTTCGAGGCCTCATCGGGCAAGGGGCGTTCCATGTCCGGCCGTCCCGGCACCCGGCAATGGCGCGGCAAGGGCAAACGGCGCTAGAACTTTCGGGGTTTTGACCCTGATCAATGGCCGGCCGCGTCGCCGGGGGCATGCTCGCTCCATCGTCCAACCGATGGAGCCGAACATGCCGCACGCTGAAATGGTCCTCGTCATTCCCGTTCTGATCTTCACCTTCGCGGTGATGGGCTGGATCGTCTCGGTCTTCCGCCGTTACCTCAAGCAGCGCGAGGCGATCGTTGCCTCTTGGG
The DNA here is from genome assembly GCF_039655775.1 of Iodidimonas sp. SYSU 1G8. Lineage (NCBI taxonomy): Bacteria > Pseudomonadati > Pseudomonadota > Alphaproteobacteria > Iodidimonadales > Iodidimonadaceae > Iodidimonas > Iodidimonas sp. SYSU 1G8. The sequence goes on from NZ_JBBYXJ010000002.1 coordinate 1,036,122, forward strand.
CGCGTCAGCCCGCGGCCAATGTCAACGAGGCCGTGCCGGTACCCGAGCACGCCAGGGCCGCCTGAGAGCTTCCGACAGGCGCCGTCCGGCCAGAGAGGCCAGGACGCATGGTGTTGTATAAAAGCCGGGCTCGTCGCGACGAACCCGGCTTTTGCATGGGTGAAGCTCCTCGCGGTCAGGAAATCCGCAGAGTCGTCAGTCGTTGCTGAAGCTCCAGCAGCAAGGCCTGGGTTCGCTCGCGGCTGTCGCCCTTGAGCACCGGGAGCAAGGTCTTGCAAGCCGAATATTTCTGGGCATCCGCCAGATACTCGTCGGGAATGACGCCATTGGCCCAATAAAGCCGGGTGCTGCCTGAATCCAGGATCAGGTCGCGCAGGATGAAGTCGATGTCCGTGCTGTCGAGCAGGTCGCCCTGACGCTGGATATCCATGATCGCCTGCCGGTGAAACTTCTGCCAGATCTCCTCGATCGAGAACTTGCCGGGATTGGGAAACAGGATCGGCTCCAGCGCCCGGGCCAGATTGGGAATTTCCAGGATCGCGGAGGCGGACCGTTCGATCATGTCCATCAGGCGATCGAAACCCGTCTTGCCCGTGGTGCTTCTGTCGATGGCCTCGAACACCAGACGCAGCCGTTCCTCTATGGCCTTGCCCAGCAGGTTGTCCTTGCTGCCGTAGAGGTCGTAGAGGCTCTTGTAAGCCACGCCGCTCTTCTCGGCGAGTTCGCGCATGGTGACGCCGGCATAACCCTTTTCGGCAATCAGTTGACGCGCCACCGAAAGAATATTGGAGCGGCGGCGCAGTTGCCGTTCGGTCAGGCGCTTCAGAATGGCGGCTCTCCCTTTGATCCCGGACGCTGAATGAATCGACGTATTTTTCAGCAAGATTGCGCATCCCGCCGGTGCGAGTCGAGCAGGAATGAAGGGGCGGGCGTGACGGTCCCAAAAAAGAATGCCGGGCTCTTGCGAGCCCGGCAGTATAGGGAAGACTTCACGTCTTGGGGAGACGATGAATGGGAGGACCCTAGAAACGGGGAGGAAATAGGGCCAGCTCCCACGAAAGCCTCAATATGAGGAGGCCTTCGGTGCCGCCACGCTGAACCGTTGCTTCGTGGCGACAAAAATGAAATTAGTTGTGCGCTGCACCACGGTCCAGCAGGAAACCGTCAGATCAGGCATGTTATTTTTGCATATCAAAAAAACAACCTCTTTCTACTCAAGGGCTTATATGGGGCGCGCCTGAAATATGCGGTATTTGTGCGGCGCAACATCGTGGGTGATGACCGTATCGGCGGGCATAGGAGCACGCGTGACCAAGACAACGCAGATGGATCCGCGCGGTCTTGACTTCAAGAGTGACGAGTGACGATCGTGTACGCCGCCGGACGGCTCAGAACTTGCCGCTGCGGACCTGATCGACCAGGAAGTCGCGGAAAACGGTGATTCGGGTCACGTTGCGCAACTCTTCCGGATAGACGAAATAGACCTTGAAGGTTGGCCCTTCGAGATCCGGGAGCACCTGCACCAGATTGGTGCCTGGCGTGGCGATGTAGTCCGGCAGGGCCGCCAGACCCAGACCGCTCTCGACGGCCTTCAGGATACCGTAAATGTTGTTCACGGCGAGCACCGGCTCGCGCACCCGATCGCCCGCGCCCGCGTGGATGATCCAGTTGAGATCCTGCAACGGCCTGGGCGCTTCGGGGCCATAGCTGATGATGGCGTGGTCATCCAGTTCCTGGGTGGTCTTGGGAGCGCCGTGCTTGGCGACGTATTCCGGCGACGCATAGATGTGGTAGTGAACCGTCATCAGCTGCCGCTGGATCAGGTCGGGCTGGTGCGGCGGATGAAAGCGGATCGCCGCGTCGGATTCGCGCATGGCGATGTCGATTTCCGAATCCGACAGCAAAAGATTGATGCCGATATCCGGATAGGCGAGCTGAAACTCCCTCAGATGCGGCACGAGCCACGTGGAGCCGAACCCGACGGTCGTGGTGACGTTCAGCCTGCCGCGGGCCGCCGTGCGGCTGTCCCGCAGGATCGCCTCCGTGCGTTCCAGCTTAACGAAGACCTCGCTGACCGTCTCGAACAGGGTTTCGCCCTGCTCGGTCAGGATGAGGCCACGCGGATGCCGGTGGAACAGCGAGAAGCCAAGGCTTTCCTCAAGACCGGAAATCTGGCGGCTGATGGCCGACTGGCTCAGGTTCAGCTCGTCGCTGGCATGGGTGAAGCTCCCCGCCTTGGCGACCGAGTAGAAAGTGCGCAGCTTGTCCCAATCCATGGCCATCCCCCGCTGATGATGCCGACTAAGGAGAGATCGTCTCTCTCCTTCTATGCTTATTCTGCCGCCTGCTTGCTACGGACCTCATGGGCGGCGATGAACTTTTCCGCCTCAAGCGCGGCCATGCAACCCATGCCCGCCGCCGTAACGGCCTGACGATAGATCTTGTCGGTCACATCGCCCGCCGCGAATACACCCGGCACCGAAGTCGAGGTGCTGTCCGGATTCTTCAGGATATAGCCGCCGTCGTCGAGCGGAAGCTGGCCCTTGAACAGCTCGGTGGACGGCGAATGACCGATGGCGATGAACACGCCATGCGCGGGTACTTCCGAGAGAGCGCCCGTCTTGGTGTCGCGCAGACGCACGCCGGTCACGCCGAGCGGGTCGGTGCCGCCCAGAATGTCGTCAATGGCCGCGTTCCAGATCACCTCGATCTTCTCGTGGGCGAAGAGGCGCTGCTGCAGCATCTTTTCCGCCCGTAAATCGCCCCGACGATGGACCAGGGTCACCTTGGTGGCGAAATTGGTCAGGTACAGCGCTTCCTCGACAGCGGTATTACCGCCGCCGACCACGATCACTTCCTTGCCGCGATAGAAAAAACCGTCGCAGGTGGCGCAGGCGGAGACGCCAAATCCCTGGAACTTCTGTTCGCCGGGGATGCCCAGCCAACGGGCCTGCGCGCCCGTCGCGATGATCAGGGTCTCGCCCACATATTCGTCGCCGCTGTCGCCAATGGCAACGAACGGTCGGCGCGACAGATCGACGCTGACGATGGTGTCGGAGATGAGCTGGGTGCCGACATGTTCGGCCTGCGCACGCATCTGTTCCATCAGCCAGGGGCCCTGGATGACGTCGGCGAAACCCGGATAGTTCTCGACATCGGTGGTGATGGTGAGCTGGCCGCCGGGCTGGATACCCTGCACCATGACGGGTGAAAGGGCGGCGCGGGCGGCGTAGATGGCCGCCGTATACCCGGCCGGACCGGAGCCGATGATGAGAACCTTCGTCTCGATGCGTTGTGCCATGCCTGTTCTCCGCTGGCGGCTGCCGCGCCTGCCTGGTGGGCGTATCGCGGCGCCTCATTTCGCAATTGCACTCTAGAGTGGTTCTCGGTGTGAGGGAATCGAAGAACCACCCCGTTCGTGAAAGTATTTAGAGCGCTTCATGGTGCTTGGCGAGATACTCCGCGACGCCCTCTCGGGTCGGCGGCATCCCGGCGTCGCCTTTCCGCCATCCCGCCGGACAGACATCGCCATGTTCTTCATGGAAGCGCAGTGCCTCGACGATGCGCAACGCTTCATCGGCGTCGCGGCCCAGCGGCAGGTCGTTGACCAGGGCCTGACGGATGGTGCCGCGCCGGTCGATCAGAAACGTCGCGCGCAGAGCGACAGAATCGTCGATCAGCACGCCATAGTCGCGGGCGATCTGTTTGGTGATGTCGGCCACCATGGGAAACTTCACGGGACCGAGGCCGCCCTCCCCGACGGGCGTGTTGCGCCACGCGTAATGGCTGTACTGGGAATCGACGCTCACGGAGATCAGCTTGGTGTCCAGCGCGGCCAGCGCATCCGCCCGATTGTTGTAGGCAAGGATTTCGGACGGGCACACGAAGGTGAAGTTCAGCGGATAGAAGAATAGGATTCCGTAGTGGCCATCAAGGTAACGGTAGAGGTTCAGCGCTTCCTCGATGTCGCCATCGGGCATGACGGCAGCGCTGGTGAAATCGGGCGCTTTACGGCCGACGAGACTGGTCATAGGGGGATGCTCTCTCCGCTGGAGTGCAGGATTGTGGGATTCTCCGGACCACCTCGAGCAAGGGCGCTGCAGGCGTCCGCGGCACAGGAACGCTCGCCGCGCCTTGCGGTTCACGCGTCTGATGCCGACCGGATTTCCTTTTCAAATGTTCCCAACCTTTGTAATTTAATTTCCCGCCGGCAATGGCCGGATCGCCTTTCATTTCATGACGGATGCCCGATGAAGCTGGACGAGATCGACCGGAAAATCCTCCGGCTGCTGCAGGACAATGGCCGCATGACCAATGTGGATCTGTCCCGGCAGGTGGGGATTTCGGCGCCGCCGTGCCTGCGCCGCGTGCGTGCGCTGGAGGAGAACGGCTATATCGAGGGCTATCACGCCAAGCTCAACGCGACCGAACTGGGGTTCGGGCTGACCGTGTTCGCGATGGTCGGTCTTCATTCACAGGCGGAAGCCGACCTGCAGGCGTTCGAGGATCGCGTGAGGTCGTGGCCGATGGTGCGTGAATGTCACATGCTCAATGGCGAGATCGACTTCATGCTGAAGATCGTCGCGCGCGACCTCAACGAGTTCCAGACATTCCTGACCTCGCAACTGACGCCGGCCCCGAACGTGGCCAGCGTCAAGACGGCCCTCACCATCCGCAGCGCCAAGAACGAGCCCGGCGTCCCGTTCGGGATGGCATGAAACGACGAGACCCCGGCATGTGCCGGGGTCGACGCGAGCGGTCCGGGATATCCGAGGGTCGCGGGGCCTAGATGAACCGTACCTTGAGCACCTCATAGGCGCGGTGGCCGCCCGGCGCGGAGAAATCGACCTCTTCGCCTTCGGATTTGCCGATCAGGGCGCGGGCGAGCGGCGAATTGATGGACAGCAGCCCGGATTTGATATCGGCCTCGACCTCACCCACGATCTGGTAGGTGCGCTCCTCGTCCGTATCGACATCGACCAGCGTGACGGTCGCGCCGAATTTCACGGTCGTCCCCGACAGCTTGGAGATATCGATGACCTCGGCCCGGGAGATCATGTCCTCGAGTTCGGCGATCTGCCCTTCGATGAACGCCTGGCGTTCCTTGGCCGCGTGATACTCGGCGTTCTCCGAAAGATCCCCGTGCTCGCGCGCTTCCGAAATCGCGCGGATCACCGCCGGCCGCTCCTCGTGCTTGTAACGCCGAAGATCGCCTTCGATGCGCTCCAGCCCGCTGGCCGTCATGGGAATCTTTTCCATTCTCGTTCCTTTTGGTCGCAGTACCGCAAAAACAGGCAGCCCGGGCGGGATCGACCGACCGGCTGACTGCCTTCAAGACTACTTAGAATAGGATTGCAGGCTCGCGACTTCAAGGCTGCCGGACGCCAGGCTTTCGATCGCCAGCACAGCGGCGATTGCACCGGCCAGCGTCGTGTAATACGGCACCTTTTCCGTCAGTGCCGTCCGGCGGATGGAAAAGCTGTCCTCGATGGCCTGCGCGCCTTCGGTGGTATTGATGACCAGTTGGACATCGCCGTTCTTGATTTCGTCGACGATGTGCGGGCGGCCTTCCAGTACCTTGTTCACGCGGCTGACAGGCAGCCCCTGATCCTTCAGGAAGGTCGCGGTCCCCTTGGTGGCGATCAGCTTGAAGCCCATGTCGATAAGGGTGCGGCAGGGACCGATGATGCTGTTCTTGTCGGCATCCTTGACGGAAATGAAAACGGTGCCCTTCAATGGCAGATTGGTGCCGCTGGCCAGTTGGGACTTGGCAAACGCCTTGCCAAACGTCCAGTCCAGTCCCATGACTTCGCCGGTCGAGCGCATCTCCGGCCCAAGCAGCGTGTCGACGCCGGGGAAGCGCGCGAAGGGGAAGACGGCTTCCTTGACCGCGACGTGCTGGATGCGGTGTTCCAGCAGGCTGAAGCTGGCCAGCTTTTCGCCGGCCATCACCCGCGCCGCGATCTTCGCCAGCGGAATGCCGATGGCCTTGGCGACGAACGGTACCGTACGGCTGGCGCGCGGGTTCACTTCCAGGATGTAGATGGTTTCGCCCTGCACGGCGAACTGCACGTTCATCAGGCCGACGACGTTGAGTCCCTTGGCCAGCGCCTCGGTCTGTCGCTTGATGTCCTCGATGACGTGGGCGGGCAGGGAGTAGGGCGGCAGCGAACAGGCGCTGTCGCCCGAATGCACGCCGGCTTCCTCGATATGCTCCATGATGCCGGCGACAAAGACCGTCTCGCCATCGGCGATGGCGTCCACATCGACCTCGATGGCATTGCGCAGGTAATAGTCGATGAGCACCGGGCTGTCGCCGGAGACCCGGACGGCTTCCGTCATGTAGCGCTCGAGGCCCTGCGCGTCGCCGACGATCTGCATGCCGCGGCCGCCGAGAACGTAGGACGGGCGGATCACCACCGGATAGCCGATACGGGCAGCGATGTCCTTGGCCTCGTCGAGCGAGGTCGCGGTGCCGTTGTCGGGCTGCTTCAGGCCAAGTTCCTGCAGCAGGGCCTGGAAACGCTGGCGGTCTTCGGCGAGGTCGATCGCGTCGGGCGAGGTGCCCAGGATCGGCACGCCCGCGGTCTCCAGCGCGCTCGCCAGCTTCAACGGGGTCTGGCCGCCGAACTGCACGATCACGCCCTTCAGCGTGCCGCGTGACTGCTCCTTCCGGATCAGTTCGAGCACATGCTCTTCGCTCAGCGGCTCGAAGTACAGCCGGTCCGAGGTGTCGTAATCGGTCGACACGGTCTCCGGATTGCAGTTGACCATGATCGTCTCGTAGCCGGCTTCGGCCAGCGCATACATGGCGTGCACGCAGCAATAATCGAACTCGATCCCCTGGCCGATCCGGTTCGGTCCGCCGCCCAGCACGATGACCTTTTCGCGGTCGCTGGGATTGGACTCGCATTCGCCACCGTCGAACCCGACCTCGTAGGACGAGTACATATAGGGCGTGCGCGCCTCGAACTCGGCACCGCAGGTGTCGATGCGGCGGAAGCAGGGATGAACACCGAGCTCCTGTCGCTGTTCATAGACGTCCTCGGCCTCGATGCCGCACAGCTTGGCGATGCGCGCATCGGAAAAGCCCATGGACTTGTAATAGGCCAGTTCCTGGGGATCGGCGGGCAGCCGGCTTTCGCGCAGCTGGTTCTCGGCGCGCACGATCTCTTCGATCTGGGCCAGGAACCACGGTTCGTAATGGGTGGTCTCGTTGATCTGCGCGAGTGTCAGGCCTTCGCGGAAGGCCTGGGCGATATAGAGAATCCGTTCCGGCGTCGGTCTTGCGATGGCGGCGAACACGGCATCCTTGCCGTCATCGTCGGGGTCGTAACCCGGTATCTCGATCTCGTCGAGACCGGTCAGGCCGGTCTCCAGCGAATACAGCGCCTTCTGCAGGCTCTCGGCGAAGGAGCGGCCGATGGCCATGGATTCGCCAACCGACTTCATCGCCGTGGTCAGGCTCGGCTCGCTGTTCGGGAATTTCTCGAAGGCGAAGCGCGGCACCTTGGTGACGACATAGTCGATGGTCGGCTCGAACGACGCGGGCGTCACGCCGGTGATGTCGTTGGTCAGTTCGTCGAGCGTATAGCCGACGGCAAGGCGGGCGGCGACCTTGGCGATGGGGAAGCCCGTGGCCTTGGAGGCCAGGGCCGAGGACCGGGAGACGCGCGGGTTCATCTCGATGACGATCATGCGGCCGTCCTTCGGGTTGACCGCGAATTGCACGTTCGATCCGCCGGTTTCCACGCCGATCTCGCGCAGCACCGCCAGCGAGGCGTCGCGCATGATCTGGTATTCCTTGTCCGTCAAGGTCAGCGCCGGCGCGACGGTGATGGAATCGCCGGTGTGCACGCCCATCGGATCGATGTTCTCGATGGAGCAGACGATGATGCAGTTGTCCGCCTTGTCGCGGACTACCTCCATCTCGAATTCCTTCCAGCCGAGCACCGATTCCTCGATCAGCACCTGGGTGACCGGTGATGCGTCCAGGCCCTGGCGGACGATGGTCTCGAATTCCTCGCGATTGTAGGCGATGCCACCGCCCGTGCCGCCCATGGTGAAGCTGGGGCGGATGATGGCGGGCAGGCCGACGACGGGGAGGGCATCCAGCGCTTCCGCGAACGTCGAGACCATGCGGCTGGCCGGACAACTCAGTCCGATCTTCTCCATGGCCTCGCGGAACAGCAGGCGGTCCTCGGCCTTGGCGATGGCTTCCTTCGACGCACCGATCAGCTGGACGCCGAATTCCTCCAGCGTGCCGTTCTCGTCCAATGCCAGCGCCGTGTTCAGGGCGGTCTGGCCGCCCATTGTCGGCAGCAGCGCGTCCGGACGCTCGGCGATGATGATCTTGCGCACCATGTCGGGCGTGATCGGCTCGATATAGGTGGCGTCGGCCACTTCCGGATCGGTCATGATCGTCGCCGGGTTCGAGTTCACCAGAATGATCCGGTAACCCTCTTCCTTGAGCGCCCGGCAGGCCTGGGTGCCCGAATAGTCGAACTCGCAAGCCTGACCGATGATGATCGGGCCGGCGCCGATGACGAGAATGCTCTTGATGTCTGTCCGCTTAGGCACGCTTGGCCACCATGTCCATGAACCGGGTGAAGAGGTAGTGGCTATCCTGCGGGCCCGGCGACGCCTCGGGATGATGCTGTACGGAGAAGATCGGCTTGTCCTTGACGGCGAGCCCGCAGACGGTGCCATCGAACAGCGAGACATGGGTGATGTCGACGCTGGCGGGCAGGCTGCCCGCATCCACGGTAAAGCCGTGGTTCATGGACGTGATCTCGACCTTGCCGGTACGCAGATCCTTGACCGGGTGATTAGCCCCGCGATGCCCCTGGTGCATTTTCAGCGTCGTGCCGCCCATGGCGAGCGCGAGCATCTGGTGCCCGAGACAGATACCGAATATCGGCAGCCCGGTGTCGATCAGGTCCTTGATCACCGGGACGGCGTACTCGCCGGTGGCAGCGGGGTCGCCGGGGCCATTGGACAGGAAGATGCCATCAGGCTTATGCGCCATGATCTCTTCGGCGGTCGCGGTGGCCGGGACGACGGTCACCCGCGCGCCCTCGGTCGCCAGCGAGCGGGCGATATTATGCTTCAGGCCGTAATCGACGGCGACGATATGCGCCACGGGCGCTTCCTGCCGGCCATAGCCGCCCTCCAGGGACCAGCGGGTCTGGTCCCAGCTGTAGGTCTGCGTGCAGCTGACATCCTTGGCCAGGTCCATGCCTTCCAGGCCGGGCCATGCCCTCGCCTGCTCGTACAGGGCGCGGATGTCGAAATTGCCGTCCGGTGCGTGGCAGATCACCCCGTTGGGCGCGCCGCCGAGACGAATGCGTCGGGTCAGCCGGCGCGTGTCGACGCCCGTGATCGCGATGAGATTGTGGCTGGCGAGCCAGTCATTCAGATGGCTGACCGCGCGGAAGCTGGACGGCTCGGTGATACGCTCGCGCAGCACCAGACCTCGCGCGGCGGCGTTCTGCGCCTCCACATCCTCGAAATTGGCGCCGACATTGCCCACATGGGGGAAGGTGAAGGTGACGATCTGCGCCGCGTAGGACGGGTCGGTCAGGATTTCCTGATATCCGGTCATGGCGGTATTGAAGCAGACCTCGCCGACGGCGCTGCCGGTCGCGCCCGCGCCGTAGCCCCAATAGACAGTGCCATCATGAAGGACCAGAGCCGCCGTGATCCCGCGATGGGGCGGCGCGTCTGGTAGAATGACGTTTTCAGGCATCGTGGTCTCCGGGCTGGGCCTGCGCGGGCGGCAGCGTGGCGGGCAGCGCGCAAATTTGCGGGAACATAAGCGTTGCGGCCGGATGGGTCAAGCGAAACGCGGTCCTAAAAAATCCTTTAGTATCAAAGGTTTAGATCTTCCGAGCCGGTTTGCCATCCGATTGCCTTTGCTATAGAGTCCGCAGGTCCCGGCGTCCAGAGGCCAAATTCACGGCGTCGGCAAGCGAACGAGGTGACACATGCTCCGCGATCAACTTTCCGAGGCGCTCAAGAACGCCATGCGCGCCCAGGAAAAGCGCCGCACGACGACCCTGCGCCTGATTCTCGCCGCCATCAAGGATCGGGACATCGCGGGTCGTGAAAACGGCAGCCGTGATCTGGTGGGTGACGAGGAAATCCTGCAATTGCTGCAGAAGATGGTCCGCCAGCGCCGCGAGTCCATTGAAACCTTCGAACAGGGTGGCCGTCTGGAGCTCGCCGAGCAGGAACGCGAGGAAATCGCGATCATCGAGGACTTCCTGCCCAAGCAGATGAGCGAGGCCGAGATCGTCGCCGCCGTCGACGCGGTCGTGGCCGATCTGGGCGCCGCCGGTGTCAAGGACATGGGACGGGTCATGGCGACGTTGCGCGAGCGTTATCCTGGCACCATGGATTTCGGCAAGGCCTCCGCCGCGGCCAAGCAGCGGCTCTCCTGATCCGGATGCGCGGCCCGGTCGCCCAACGCTCCGCCGTTTCGCGGCGGAGCCGGGCGCGTTAGACTGACGGGATGCGTTTTTCTCCCGAGTTTCTCGACGAACTGCGGCTGAGGACCCGGCTGACCGATGTGGTCGGCCGCAAGGTCAAGCTCGTGCGCAAGGGGCGCGAGCATGGCGGGCTATGCCCGTTCCATAATGAGAAGACGCCGTCCTTCACGGTCAATGACGACAAAGGCTTTTATCATTGCTTCGGCTGCGGCGCGCATGGCGATGTAGTGAAGTTCGTCATGGAGACGGAGGGGCTGGGGTTTCCCGAGGCGGTGGAGCGACTGGCCAGCGAGGCTGGCCTGGCATTGCCGGCGCATTCGGAGCAGGACCGCGCGCAGGACGACCAGCGCAAGACCCTGCACCAGGTGATGGACGCGGCGGCGTCCTGGTTCCAGAGCCAGTTGGCGGGCGCCGCGGGCCGCGAGGCGCGCGAGTATCTCGCGCGGCGGGGACTGAACGCCGACGCGGTCAAGGCCTTCCGGCTGGGGTACGCGCCCGAGTCACGGACCCAGCTCAAGGACGCCTTGCTGGCGCGCAAGCTGACCGAGGCACAGCTGATCGACACGGGCATGCTGATCAAGCCCGAGGATGGCGGCGCCAGTTTCGACCGTTTCCGCCACCGGGTGATGTTTCCCATCGCCGACGCCCAGGGACGGATCGTCGGTTTTGGCGGCCGTGCTCTGGGCGACGCGCCGGCCAAATACCTCAACTCGCCCGAGACGGTGCTCTTTCACAAGGGCCGGCTGCTTTACAACATGACCATGGCTCGTGCCGCCGCGCGCGCCGCCGACCGCGTCATTGTCGCCGAAGGCTACATGGACGTCATCGCGATGGCACAAGCCGGACTGAAGGAAGCGGTGGCGCCGCTCGGTACGGCCGTCACCGAGGACCAGCTTGCTCTCTTGTGGCGCATGGCGCCTGAGCCCATCTTCTGTTTCGATGGCGACGCGGCGGGCCTGCGCGCCGCCGAACGGGCCATGGTGCGCGCGCTGCCGTTGCTGAAGGCGGGGCAGTCACTCCGGTTCGTGGCGCTGCCGAAGGGCGAGGATCCGGATACGCTGATCCGGAACCAGGGTGTCGGCGCGATGCGCGAGATGCTGGACGCCGCCCGGCCGCTGATCGATGTGCTGTGGGACGTGGAACTGGCGCGTCTGCCGACCGATACGCCCGAGCGCCGGGCCGGCTTCAAGGCGCGGCTGCGGGAGCGTTTGAGCGAGATCGCCGATCCGGATGTGCGGGGCTTTTACAAAGAGGAATTCGATGCTCGAATGCGGTCCCTCTGGCAGCCCAAGCAGGATTTCGGCCCATCGAACCGGTTCCGCGACGGGGCGCGCCGGCCGCCAGGCAAGGGGCGGGGGCGTTACGACGCGCCCATTCCCGTCAGCCGGGAATTGCTGCGGACGCCGTTGGCTCAGGGCGCCGGGTTTACCAATCACCGCCGCGAACGGCTGATTCTGATGACTGTCCTCAATCACCCGGAACTTCTGGACCGCTATCAGGAAGAGTTCATGGCGGTCGACCTGGACAGCGACGAGCTTGACAAGCTGCGTGCCGCGATCATACGAATTGCCGCAAGCTGCCATCAGTCTGATGACAAACTTGAAAGTTCAACCGTCCGGAACCACCTGTACCAGGAAGGTTTCGGAAGGGCCGTGCAACGTTTGGAGGGGGATAAAGGGTTGGTGGGCGATCTGTTCGCTAAGCCCGATGCTACAGCCGACTCCGCCGAACAGGGCTTGCTGTCGCTCATGCAGGCAAGCCAGTTGCAGTTGCTGCACACGGAACTGGAAGCGGCCGAAGTGGATGCACTGTCCGACGACATTGACGAGGCTGAACGGGCGACTCGCAGGGCGCGCGACCTTCGCGCGCAGATCGAGTCGCTCGTCGAACGTTTGGCTGGGGTGGAGCGGTAGAAGCAAGGACGGCGGGGCAGGTCTCGCCGGGAGCGGAATTAGATGAACCCTTTGGGCGCTTGATCGCGTACTGAAAGGGCCTACTTGGACACGAATTCAGACAGCGCGGCCGCGCAACACGTTCGGCAAGCGCCTGTCGCAGAGGAGCAGAACGTTCATGGCAAAGGACGCATCCGAATCGGTTAAGGACCGCGACGAGTCAGAGGAACTGGGCGACAGCCCGCTCGTCGATTCGTCCGCCGAGGCCGTCAAGAAGATGATCGCCGCCGCGAAGGAACGCGGCTACGTCACTTATGACGAACTGAATCGGGTGCTGCCGCAGGATCAGCTCTCCTCGGAGCAGATCGAAGACATCATGGCCATGATGTCCGAGATGGGTATCAACGTTATCGAGAACGAGGAGGCCGCCGACGACGTCGAGGAAGTCGACGAGGTGGTGCCCGCCGACGATGATGGCGAGCCGACGGCCCGAACCAAGGAAACCGAGGTCGACCGAACGGACGATCCGGTGCGGATGTATCTGCGCGAAATGGGCAGCGTGGAATTGCTGTCCCGCCAGGGCGAAATCGCCATCGCCAAGCGCATCGAGGCCGGCCGCAACGCCATGATCGACGGCCTGTGCGAAAGCCCGCTGACCTTTGCCGCCATTACCGAATGGCATGACCAGCTGATCAACCAGCAGCTGCTGCTGCGCGACATCATCGATCTGGACGCCACTTATGGCGCCGGCCCGGGCAATGGCGGCCTTCCCGCCGAACTGGGTGGCGAAGACGAAGTTCCTGAAACCGAGGCGAGCGCCGAGGAGGAAGAGGAAGACGAGGAAAGCGCCGCGCCGCCGCCCGGCGTGAGCGGCGAGGAAGAAGAGGAAAATCCAGACGAGGCGGCCGTGTCGCTGTCCGTGATGGAAGAGCGGCTGAAGCCGGAAGTCATCGAGAAATTCGAGCTTATTTCGGCGACCTACAAAAAGCTGGAGAAGCTGCAGCAGGCCCGTCTCGACGCCCAGTTCGGCCAAGGGTCGTTCTCGGCCGCGCAGGAAAAGAAGTACCGCGCGCTGAAGGACGAGATCATCGCCCTCGTCAACATCGTTCATCTGAACAACACCCGCGTCGAGACGCTCGTCGAGGAACTCTACAACTACAATCGCCGTCTGCTGGGCCTTCAGGGCCAGTTGCTCCGCCTCGCCGAGAGCAACAAGGTGAACCGCACCGAGTTCCTGGACCAGTACCGCGGCCATGAACTGGATCCGGACTGGCTGCAGAACGTGGCGAAATTGCCGGGCAAGGGTTGGAAGGCCTTCGCCGAACGCGAGGCCACCCGTGTCGAGGCGATCCGACAGGAAATCGGCGAAATCAGCCAGATCAGCGGCCTGCCCATCGGCGAATACCGCCGGGTCGTCCAGACCGTGCAGAAGGGCGAGAAGGAAGCACGCCAGGCGAAAAAGGAGATGGTCGAAGCCAATCTGCGCCTCGTGATCTCCATCGCCAAGAAATACACCAACCGCGGCCTGCAGTTCCTCGACCTGATCCAGGAAGGCAATATCGGCCTGATGAAGGCGGTGGATAAATTCGAGTATCGGCGCGGCTACAAGTTCTCGACCTACGCCACCTGGTGGATCCGGCAGGCGATCACCCGTTCGATCGCCGATCAGGCGCGCACCATCCGTATTCCGGTGCACATGATCGAGACGATCAACAAGCTGGTCCGCACCTCGCGCCAGATGCTGCACGAGATCGGTCGCGAGCCGACGCCGGAAGAATTGGCGGAAAAGCTGTCCATGCCGCTCGAAAAGGTGCGCAAGGTGCTGAAAATCGCCAAGGAGCCGATCAGCCTCGAGACGCCGATCGGCGACGAGGAAGACAGCCATCTGGGCGACTTCATCGAGGACAAGAACGCCATCCAGCCGCTGGACGCGGCCATTCAGGACAATCTGCGCTCGACGACGACGCGGGTTCTTGCCTCGCTGACGCCGCGCGAGGAGCGCGTGCTGCGCATGCGCTTCGGCATCGGCATGAACACCGATCACACCCTCGAAGAGGTTGGTCAACAGTTCTCGGTCACCCGCGAGCGTATTCGCCAGATCGAGGCCAAGGCCCTGCGCAAGCTGAAGCACCCGAGCCGCAGCCGCAAGCTCCGCAGTTTCCTGGACACCTGAGCGGGCGTCAGACCCGCCAGAAGCGGGGCGTCATCAGGACGAGCACGGTGAACAGCTCGAGGCGCCCCAGCAACATGCCGACGCTCATCAGCAGCTTGGCCGTATCGGAGAAGCTCGAGAAGTTTCCGACAGGGCCGGCGATGTCGCCCAGGCCTGGACCGACATTGGATACGGCCGTAGCGGCGCTGGACATGGCGGTGACGAAATCCAGACCCGTCATGGTCAGGCCGAGGCCGATGAGGAAGATCGTCACCATGAACAGGAACATGAATCCCATCACCGAGGCCAGCGTATCCTCGCTGACCGGTATCTGATTCAACTTCAGGTTCATCACGCCGTGCGGCGTGATCATCCGGAACAAAATGCGCCTGATCGCCTGGATCAGCACCTGATAGCGGAAGATCTTCACCGATCCGGTGGTGGAGCCCGTACACCCTCCCGTGAAATACAGCGCGAAGAACACCATCGTCGCGCCCGCGCCCCATTGCATGTAATCGATCGAGACGAAGCCGGTCGTGGTGATGACCGAAATCACGTTGAAAGTCGCCTGTCGCAGCGCCAGCGGCAGCGGCGTCTCCGTCGTCGCGAAAACCCAGGTCGTCATTGCCAGGGAGGCGACGGCGCAGAGCAGCAGGAAATAACGGATCTGGTCGTCGAATAGTCCCGGGAGCGCCTTGCGGGTGAATTTGCGGCTGGTGATGGCGATGTAAACGGTGAACGGCAGCGCGCCGGCCAACATGAATATGATGGCGACGATCTCCAGATACAGGCTGTCGAAGACCGCGAACGAGGAATCCGAGTTGGCAAAACCGCCCGTCGAGACCGTCGAGAGCGCATGGCAGATCGCATCGAGCAGACTCATGCCGCCCATCAGATACGCCAGCGCGCAAAGGGACGAGAGCGCCAGGTAGACCTTGGTGATGGCGATGGCGAGTTCACCCGTGCTCGGCAGCAGCTTCTGGCTCTTGTCGGATGATTCCGTGCGGAAAAGCTGCATGCCGCCGACGCGCAGTACCGGCAGCAGGGCGAGAGCCACGATGATGATGCCGACACCGCCCATGGCATGCAGCAGGGCTCGCCAGAGCAACAGTCCTGGCGGCATGGAATCGAGGCCGACGATGACCGTGGCGCCGGTGGTGGTCAGGCCCGACATGGTTTCGAAGAAGGCATCCGCGTAACTCAGCCGCGAATGGCCGAACATCATGGGCAGCGATGCGAAGGCGCTGACCGCGATCCAGGTGAGCACGGTCAGCAGGAAGGCCTGACGCACGCCCAGCTCTGCCCGGTGATATCCACGGTTGCTGATCCAGATCAGCGCGCCGGCGAAGCCGGTGATCGCCGCGGACCCCGCGAAGCCATAGCTCTCCTGATGGCCATAGGCGAGATCGACGACGGCGGGAATCAGCATGGTCACAGCGAGAATGCTGAGCAGGATGCCGATGACCTGAAGGATGGGGCGTATGTCGATCACGCCTCGTTCCTTACGCTGCCTTTATCCCGTCTTCAAGGGAGATGGCGGAAAGCATCGGCGATGCCCTCCGCCACGCGATGCTATTCTGCGGCAACCTGCTCTTTGGTGCCGGCGATGTCGGCCATCAGGTGCAGCGCCTCGGTCTGGCGGGTGGAGATGGAGATGCCGGTGGCGCCGGAATCGGCCCACGCCGCCCAGTTCTGCCGGATACGCTTCTCCGGACCGACCAGGTTCTGCTCGTCGACATACTCGTCCGGCACGGCGGCAGCCGCTTCTTCCTTACGGCCCGCCAGGTACAGTTCCTGAATCCGGTCGGCGGCCTCGCCATAGCCGAACTTGATCATGCGGTCCTTGTGGAAGTTCTTGTCCTTGTGGCCCATGCCGCCGGCATAAAGGGCGATCACGGGTTTCAGGGCGTCGAGACCGGCCTTCACGTCGTCGGTGATGTTCACGCCCAGACCGGCCTGGATTTCGAAATTGTCGAAGCTCTTGCCATTGCCGGCCTTGGCGAAGCCTTCCTTCAGCCAGTCGCCATATAGCTCCATGCCGCGCGGAGTCCAGCCCAGCGGCAGCCATCCGTCGGCGAGCTGCGCCGTCAGCTTGACCATGGTCTCGGTGCCCGATCCCGTCCAGATCGGGATATTCGGATTGGTGTGCAGAATCGACTTCAGCGGCTTGCCGATACCCATCGCGCCCGGATAGTCGGCCGGCAACGGCAGCGTCAGCTGCTGGCCGTCATGGGTGACGGGCTCCTCACGCGCGAATACCTTGCGCATGATGGTGATGTAATCCTTCATCCAGTGATAGGGCTTGCCCCACGGACGGCCGTACCAGCCTTCGACGATCTGCGGGCCGGACATGCCGATGCCGGCGATGAAACGGTTGCCGCCGGCCAGCGCGTCCACGGTCGCGGCCTGCATGGCGGCCATGGTCGGCGAGCGGCCGGCCATCTGCATGATCGCGGTGCCCAGGCGAATGCGCTTCGTGTTCGCGGCGATGTAGGCCAGCGGCGTCACCGCGTCCGAGCCATAGGCTTCGGCGGTCCAGACGGAATCATATCCCAATTCCTCGGCCAGCTTGATCTTGTCCATGGGCAGGTTCATCTGCGGCCCCGAATAGCCGATCATCAGGCCCAGCTTGATACGCTTCATGTGGTGTCTCCCTTGTTGCGCCGGCGTGTCCGACACTCGCCTTGTTGCCGAAAGCTAGCGCCTTGGATCACGGGGCGCAACGGAAGGTGTTACCATTCAGTAAGGGCCTGATGCCGACCGGCGACTCCTGGTGTTCGTCCCATTTTTGCTGGTGGCCTCGTTACATAACAGGTGTAAGGTTTTTTTATCGGTTTCATTTTCACGACCGACTTTGGCTCATTTCTGGGGAGGAATGCCATGAACCGCCACCAGGCTGCCCGGCGCGCCGTGTCCACCTTGAACCGGGTGCTGTTCGCTACCGTTCCGCCGGCCCTTTTGTTGACGTCGGCCGCGCTGTCACCCGCCCTCGCACAGATCGAACAAGTGGTCGTCCAGGCCCGCGGCCAGGAAGAATCCGTGCGCGACATTCCGGTCGCCATTACGGCGGTGGGCGAAGAGCAGATGGAGAAATTCGCGGTCAAGAGCTTGGAAGACATCGCCGCCATCGCGCCGCAGCTGACCATCGTGCGGGGAGGATCGGGCAGCGGGGCGAGCATCTCGATCCGCGGTATCCAGTCGAACTCCACCAGTATCGGTATCGAACAATCGGTCGCCGTCATTCTGGATGGCGTCTACTACCCGCAGGGCCGCGTGATCGACGAGGGCCTGTTCGACGTGCGGCAGGTGGCGATCCTGAAGGGACCGCAGGCGCTGTACTTCGGCAAGAACGCCACGGCCGGCGTGCTGTCCATTGAAACCAACGACCCCGGCTCGGAATTCGAATCGATGGCCCGGATCGGTTATGAGCTGGAGCAGGAGCGTCTCGCGGGCGAGGCGATGATCTCGGTGCCGATCACCGATAAGTTCGGCGTCCGCCTCGCGGTGCGGGGCACGAAGATGTTCGGCGGCTACATCGAGAACAACGCGGGCCCGACGACCTATACCACCACCGACGCGGCGACATTCCAGCAGACCGTCCATCCCAATGACGGGCCGACGGAGGACCGGTTCCCGGCCGAGGAATCGATCTATGCGCGCCTCACCATGAAGGGCACGCCCAGCGATCGCTTCACTTACACGCTCAAGGGCTCGTTCGCGGACTACCGGATCTCGACCACCCAGGGCACCGAACTGTTCGCCTGTCCGGCGCTGAACGGGCAGCCTCACGCCAGCGTGGCCGACCCCAACAATCCCGGTTTCAACATGCCGGTACCCAATCTGGACGCGGAATGCGTGCCCGATTGGCGCGGCGCCCAGAATCCCATTCCGCCGGATATCGCCGCGACCGATCCGCTGCTCAGCTGGTTCGGCAACCAGCTGGGCGAGGAGTACCGGTCATGGGCGGTGACCGGCAAATTCGATTTCGACCTCGACCCGGTCGATGTCACGGCGGTGGTCAATTATCACCGGCAGCGCACCAACTGGGTGGGTGATTTCGATGGCGGCGGCGCGACCTCGACCTTCGCGGGCGAGCACAGCACGTTCCAGAACTTTTCGACGGAAGTCCGCGCGGTCACCAAGTTCGACTTCCCGCTGAATGCGGTCCTCGGCGTCTATTATCAGGATACGCACCGGTTCTTTAACCAGGACGTGATCTTCTCCGGCGCCGAGAATTCCGCGGTCACCGACCCGACGCGCCGTTTCGTGGCCTACGACAAGTTTTCCGAGACCGATGGGGAGACGATTTCGGTCTATGGCGAGCTGATCTGGGATATCACGGACCGGTTGCAGCTGACCGGCGGCCTGCGCTACCTGCACGAAACCAAGGATTCCTATTTCATTCAGCCCTATGTGAATCCGTTCTTCACCGGCATTTTCTACCAGGGCTATATGCTGGAGGCGGACCAGACGTTCAATGACGCGTCGCCCGAGGCCACGCTGCGCTGGGAGCCGACCGACAATTTGACGCTCTACGTGGCCTACAAGGAAGGCTTCAAGTCCGGCGGCTTCTCCAACAGCGCCATCCACAGCACGCTCACCATCGTGAATAACGACCCGTCGACCTCGCTGCCCGATTTCGTCTTCGCGCCGGAACATGTGAAGGGGTTCGAGGGCGGCGTGAAGGCGGCGCTGCTGGATGGCACCCTGAACCTGGAGTTCGAGGCCTATCACTACAAGTTCAAGGACCTCCAGATCGACTTCTTCAACTCGCCAACCTTCGCGTTCATCACCGAAAACGCGGGCGGGGCGAAGACCGACGGCGCCGAGCTGCAGTTCACCTGGACGCCGCCGGCCATGACGGGCCTGACCCTGACCGGGTCGCTGGCTTACAACATCGCCAAATACACGGACTTCATCGCTCCGTGCTACGCCGGCCAGAAGCCGTCGGAAGGCTGCGACCTGCCGATCAGCCCCGGCGAGGTCCCGAAGCAGCAGCTGGGCGGCCAGCAGCGGGCGCTGGCGCCGAAATGGGCGGGATCATTCGGCGTGGATTACGAAACCCCGGTCGGCGACGGCTTCCTGATCGGCCTCTCGACCAACGTCAAGTTCAAGACCAAGCACCGGCTTGGCGGCTTCAACAATCCGTACGACGTCCAGGGCAGCTATGCGACGCTCGATGCCTCGGTCCGCTTCGGCAATGAAGGCGGCAACTGGGAATTCGCCGTCATCGGCAAGAACCTGACCAACAAATACGCGCTGCTGTCGGCCGGCGACACGCCCGGCACCGGCGGCAATACGGGCTTTGCCAACGGCTTCGTCGCCGACCGCTACGGCACGCCCATCGTGGGCCGGACCATCGAGTTCCAGTTCACCTGGCGCTATTGACACGCCTCACCGGAAAGGCCGGGCGCGCCACGCGCGCCCGGCCTTTTTCACGTCCTGTTCGCAGGGTCTTTGGCAAGCGCGCCAATAATGCTATCAGAAGCCGTCCTCGCGCTCCGGGGGCCTGTAGCTCAATGGTTAGAGCCGGCCGCTCATAACGGTCTGGTTGCAGGTTCGAGTCCTGCCGGGCCCACCACTCAGTTTGTCGCTGAGCGTAAGCTCAAGGCAGACGCCGGATACCCCGTATCGCCGGCATGCCCGCCCCCTGCTTCTTCAATCCCCGTGCTCCGTCGCCTCGACCAGCGGCGAGGTCGCTCGCCCCGTCGGATTTCTGTCGCTGGATAAGCCAAAATTGTCGCGGCATATCAAGATCGCGGCCCCTGTTGGTCTCTAGTTTGTCCCTGATGTGATGACCGGCCTGACTGGAGAACGCTCATGAGCGACGGCGCCGCGCGCTATGCCGCCGATGAAGTCCGCGATGATTTCGTTCCCAAGGAGGCCTATTTCGCTAGGGACTTCGCCGAGCTCGAGGCTGACCGGCTGTGGCCGTTCGTCTGGCAGGTCGCGTGCAGGCTGGAGGAGATTCCCGAGGTCGGCGACTATGTCACCTACGACATCGTCGACGACTCCATCATCGTCATCCGCACGGCCCAGGACCGGATCAGGGCCTATCACAACGTCTGCCCGCACCGGGCCCGGCGCTTGCTGTCGGGATGCGGCAACACGCGGCAGATCGTGTGTCCGTTTCACGGTTGGCGTTACGGGCTGGACGGCCGCAACATCAAGGTGATCGACAAGGCGGACTGGGGAAACTGCCTCGATCCGGACGATATCCGGCTGTCCGAGGTGCGCTGCGATCATTGGGGCGGCTTCGTCTTCATCAACATGGATGCCCGCGCTGAACCGCTGATGGATTTTCTCGCGCCCATGACCGGGTATTGCGAGAAGTTCGAGTTCGAGAAACTGCGGTATCGCTGGTACAAGACCGTGGTGATGCCGGCTAACTGGAAGACCGTGCTCGGTTTCTTCAACGAGTTCTATCACGTGCAGCAGGCCCATCCCCAGCTGCTGGAATTCACCAACGATTATTCCCGCAGCGGCGAGTTCGGCCGGCACGCTCAGATGTGGTTCGAGGCCGACGGCGCCATGCCGTTCAGCCGCTCGCCGCGTCTGCCGCCGCGTCCCGAGCCGCCGATGAAGGACCACATCGTCGCCTTCGCCGAGCACTACAATGTCGCGCTCAAGGCGATGCTGTCCGAGCGCAACTATGCCGCCGCCATGCGCGTGCGCGATGAAGTGCCGCCCGAGACGCCGCCGCTCGACACCCTGGCCAAATGGGTCGAGTTCCAGGTCGAGGCCGCCATGGAGGACGGTGCCGGCTGGCCGGCCGACCTGACGCCCGAATACATCGAGCGCTCGGGTCTGGACTGGCACGTGTTTCCCAACACCATCTTCCTGCATGGCCTGATCGACGGCGTGTTGTGGTATCGGATGCGGCCCAACGGGCGCGACCCGGAAAGCTGCATCTTCGACGTCTGGTCGCTGGTGCGTTATGCGCCGGGCAAGGAGCCGACGCTCGAGCGCCAGTTCTTCACCGACTGGCGCGACGGTGACTGGGGGCTGATCTACGAACAGGACTTCGCCAACATTCCCGAGGTCCAGAAAGGCTATCACTCGCGCGGCTTCAAGGGCGAGCGGACCAATCCGGTACAGGAGCGCGCGATCTCCAATTTTCACCGGGTGCTGCGGCGATTCATGAAGGATCCCCACGACAACCCACCGATCACCCGGCAACGCTGAGCCATGTATGGCGACTATCGGCATATGGTCGCGAGCCGGCGCGGGCGAATTCTTACCCTGACGCTGGACAACCCGCCGCTCAACGCGGTGAACCGGGCGCTGCATGACGAGTTATCCACTGTTTTCCAGGACGTCGCGCGCGACGACGGCTGCGACGTCGTCGTCCTGACCGGCGCGGGCAAGGCGTTCTCGGCCGGCGCGGACCTGGAAGAGATGAAGCGCGCCACAGAGGACGCGGCGCTGCGCTCGGCGCTGATGTCCCGCGCGCCCCACATCGTCCACGCCATGCTGTCGCTCGACAAGCCGGTGATCGCTCGTCTCAACGGCCATGCCATGGGACTCGGCGCCACGCTGGCGTTGCTGTGCGACGTGGTGATCGCCGCCGACACCGCGCGCATCGCCGATCCGCATGTGGGCATAGGTCTGTCGGCCGGCGACGGCGGCGCGCTGATCTGGCCGCGCTTGATCGGTTATGCCCGCGCCCGACATCACCTGCTGACCGGTGAGCCGCTGACCGCGACCGAGGCCGCCGCCATCGGGCTGATCCAAAAGGCGGTCCCACCCGAGTCGCTGGACGAGGCGGTGAACGCCTATGCGGACCGGCTCTCGGGCGGCGCGATCCTGGCGATCCGCGCCACCAAGCGGTCGATCAACATGGCGCTGGGCCGAGACGCCGTCGCCAGCGCCGAGGCCCATATCGGCCTCGAGGCATTGACCATGGCGTCGAACGACCACCGCGAGGCGGTGATGGCCTTCCTGGAGAAACGCGCGCCGGTCTTCACCAGGACTTAACCGTTCATATACCGCTCCAGGTGAAACTCCACGTCGCCGAAACGGCGCTCGGAAACGATGGCCCGGCGCAGATAATGCCCGACGCGGTATTCGGTGGTGAAGCCGATGGCGCCGTGCAGGTGCACCGCCATGCCGGTGACGCGCTTGGCCGTCTCGAAGGTATTGACCCAGCAGGCCGAGACCGCCTTCTGGCGCTCCACCCTCCCGCGGCTGAACGCCGGAATCGCCCGCAGCACGCTGGAGCGGACGCTGTCGGCATCGATGAACAGGTCGGCCACGCTGTGTTGCAGCGCCTGGAAGCTGGCGAGCTTCTGGCCGAACTGGGTGCGGGTCTTCAGGTATTCGGCGGTCATCTCGATGGCGCTGTCCATGCCGCCCAGCATGTCGGCGCACAGGCAAAGCCGCGCCTCGTCGAGGGCGTCTTCCACGGCATCCAGTGCCTTGGCCGACAGCAGCCGGTCGGCGGGGATCGTCAGGTCCAATCGGAAATCGGCGCAGTCCCTGCCGTCGACCGTCCTGTACGTCCGGCAATCGATACCCGGTTGCTCACGATCCACGAGGAAAAGGCCCACGCCGCCCTCCAGTGACGCCGTGACCAGCAGGCCGTCGGCGGCCGCGCCGTCCATCACCAGCACCTTGGTGCCCGACAGGCGGTAGCCAGCGCCGACGCGCGCTGCGTGGGTGCGGGGCGTCAGCTGGTAGCGGATGCCCGGTTCGTACAGTGCCGGCACGAGGCGCCGTGTGCCGGCGATCATCTCCTGCAGCAGCGCCCCCCGCGCGTCGCTTGCGGCCAGTCGATCGACCAGCCTTGTCGCCAGCACGGCGCCGTCGATGAACGGACCGGGCGCCAGCGCCCGTCCCATTTCCTCGGTCAGGATCGCCAGCTCCGCCATGCCGCCGCCCAGACCGCCCGCATCCTCTGGCGCGGCGATGCCCAGCCATCCCATGTCGGCATAGCCCTGCCAGGAGGCGCCGCCGGCCTGTGCCAGATACCGCCGCGCGCTGTCGCGCAGCATGGACTGTTCGCTGTTCAGGGTGAAATCCAACCGCGCCTCCGACTTCCGCCTCAGCGGTACAGCGTGTTCCAGATGATGGTGCGCTGGACCTCGTCGGACCCGCCGAAGATGGTCGCCGCCCACCAGTACAGATATTGCGTCGAACGGCCTGCCGCGGCCGCCGGCGCGAGGGCTGGCAGCGGCGTGCTGTCTTCCGGCCGAAACGCGGGCGCCACCTGGGGCCCCAGGATCGCCAGCTCCAGATCCGCCGCGTGCAGCAGGCACTGGGCGCCGCGCACCGCCAGGGCCGACGCCGCCGCGCCCAGCGCCGGTCCGGGCTGTCCCGCCAGCACCCGCAATACCGACCATTCCAGCGCTTCCACGTCGATGGCCAGCCGGGCGTGGCGGCGTCGGTATTCGGCCGCCTGCGCCTCCGGCAGCCCATTCGACCGCTCGGCGTCGATCAGCGCCGGGATCCGCGCCATATAGCGGCACAGCATGCCGGCATAGGCGTTGTGCGTTCGCTCGTGCTCCAGCAGGAACTTGGCCTGCGTCCAGCCGCTGTTGGGCTCGCCGATCAGATTGCCCGCCGGCACCCGCACATTGTCGAGGAACACCTCGTTGACATGGTGGTCACTGTCGAGGGTCTCGATGCCGCGCACCGTGACGCCCGGCGCGTCCATCGGCACGATGATCATCGACAACCCCGCCTGCGGCTTCACCGCCGGATCGGTGCGCGCCAGACAGACCATGAAGTCCGCCATGTGGGCGTCGGTGGTCCATATCTTGTGGCCATCGATCACCCAGTCTCCGCCATCGCGCACCGCGCGTGTCCGCAGGCTGGCCAGGTCGGACCCGGCCTCCGGCTCGGAGAAGCCCTGGCAGAACCAATACTCGCCGCTGAGAATCGGCTGCAGAAAACGCTCACGCAGCGCCGGCGATCCAAACCTGCACAGCACCGGCCCGACCATGGACAGGGCGATCAGGCAGATCTCCGGCACATTGGCGAGGCCGCACTCCCGCTCGAAGATGTAGCGTTGCACTGGCGACCAGCCGGTACCACCGAACTCGACCGGCCAGCCCGGTGCGGTCCAGCCGCGGCGGTATAGCGCCGTTTGCCAGGCCGTGACCGTCGCGCGGTCGTTATGGAAGCCCATGGCCTCGCGCCGCGCCAGCGTGGGCGGCAGATTGGCGGCGATGAAATCGCGCACCTCCTGTCGGAAGGCCTCGTCCTCGGGCGAGAAGTCCAGCTTCATGCCATCGCTTTCCGTTCGCGGGAATGAGCCGCGGCCATGTCGCGCAGTCTGTCCTTGCGGACCTTGCCGGACGCGGTCTTCGGCAGCTCGGCCACCAGGATCACGCATTCCGGAGTCTTCTGCCTGGCCAGCCCCGCGTCGCGCACCAACGCTGCCACAAAGGCGAGGTCGACGGACGCACCCGCCACCGGTACGACAAAAGCGCAGATCGCCTCGCCGGTGCGGGCGCTGGGCATGGAGACGACGGCCACCTCGGTGATCGCCGGGTCGCGGAACAGCACGTCCTCGATCTCCCGGGCGCTGATGTTCTCGCCGGCCCGGATGATCAGGTCCTTCTTGCGGCCGGTACACACCAGATGGTCGCCCTCGACCAGCCGGCCCAAATCGCCCATTCGGAAAAACCCGTCCGCGTCATACGCGTCCTGATTGTCTTCCGGGCGGGCATAGCCCAGCGCCATGCTGGGCTCGCGCGAGAGGATCTCACCTTCCTCGCCGTCTCCCGAGGGCGCGCCGGATACCGGATCGACGATGCGCACCTCGCAACGATAAAGCTGCCCGTCGGTCTCTGCCGCCAGCGCAAGATTTTCCCGCGACGACGGCCCTCGCGTCATGGTCGGCGCCTCCGTCGCGCCGAACACCCGGAACGGGATGCAGTTGGGGAAGCAGGCGGCTGCCTCGCGGATCAGGCTGGGCGGCACGGACGCGCCGCCGCACAGAAAATAGCGCAGGCTGTCCAGCGTCTCGCCGCGCTCGCGTGCTACCGCCACGAGGTCCTGCATGAACGGCGTCGCGCCCAGCATGAACGAGCAGCCGTGACGGCGGATCGCGTCGAACGCCTCGGCGGCGTTCCAGACGTCGGTCATCACCACCGGCACGTCGCAGGTCCACGGCGCGTTGAGCGCCCACAGATAGCCGCTGATATGGGTAAGTGGAGACGGCGAGAATGTCCGATCCTCGGGGCCCAGACCCATGGCGGCCGTCATCTTCACCGAATCCGCGTTCAGCGTATTGTGGGAGTGCAGCACGCCTTTCGGCCGCCCGGTCGTCCCCGAGGTGTACATCAGCAGCTTGACCGCGTCAGGATCGACCGTGCGCGTCTCGGCGAGCGGTGCGCCGCTCAGCAGGTCGTCGAAGCACAGGAAGCCGTCGGCCCGGTCGCGCACCGTGACCAGCAGCGGCGCCGCGTCGAACGACGGTGCAAGCCGCGCCATCATCGCCGCATGGTCGAAATTGCGGAACAGGCGCGGCACGAACACCACGCGGGTGCGTGCCTCGTTCAGCATGTAGCCGACTTCGGCGTCCCGGTAGATCGGCACGATCGGATTGACCACAACGCCGGTCATCGCCGCGGCCAGGTTGATTACCGCCGCTTCCCACCAGTTGGGCAGCTGGAACGAGATCACCGCGCCCGGCGCGAGGCCGATAGCGTCGAACCACCCGGCCAGCCGCAGGGCGCGATCGTGGAGCTGGCCGCGGGTCAGCGCCAGGCCGTTGTCGATCATCTGGATCCGGTCCGGCGCCGCATGCACCAGCGCGGCGGCATCGGCGGCGATGGTGCGGTTCAGCCAGTCGCCCGACCGCACCCATTGCTCGGCCAGCGCGCCGTTCCAGCGCACGGTCCACCCGCCAGCATCACGCCGCGATGTCTGCTCGTTCACCCGCCTGCGCTCCCCGCAAATGCAGTCTCCGGTACCCTGATCCTATGGAGGCTGTCCGGCAATATCTTGATATTTGACGACAATCCCCGGATATTCGGCGGCAGGGGTGCGCTCGAGCGTTCATTTTCGCGCTCGCGACGTGGTTCTCAAAAAGGATGCCCGGAATCGGGACCAGCGGGGAGCTATACCAATGCCTACTGTCGCCGTTGATGATCGAGGCCCTGATGTCCATGCCGCGGATGCCAATTCCAGGGCTGCCCTGGTCAGGATCGAATCGCTGAGGCTCTATCCCGAGGTGGTGCGCCGCTTGGGCGGCAACCCGGAGGTGATCCTGGCGCGCGAGCCGCTGGACATCGCGTTGCTCGACCAGCCCGGCACGATGATTCCCTACCGCAAGATGATCCGGCTGCTGCACCGCACGGCCATCGAGCTGGACCGTCCGGATTTCGGGCTGGTATTCGCGTCCCGCCAGGGCGGTGCCGCGGTTCTGGGACCGCTCGAGGTGGCCATGGCCAACGCCGCGACCCTGGGCGACGCCTACCGCTATTGCGCCCAGCACCTGAATGCCTACAGCTCGGTTGGCGACCTGAACATCGATATGGATTCCGACGGGCGCGTTGCCATCAGCTGGGGCATTCATCTCGATCGGCTGCTGCACCATGAACAGGCCATCGAGCACGGTATCGCGCTGATGCACCACGCCATCCTGACCATCTCCGGCGGGGCGGTGCGCGCGAAGGAAATCTGGTTCGCACACGACCACATCTCGCCGCCCGAGCGCTACGCCGGCTATTTCGGCGCGCGGGTGGAGATGAACGCGCCGTTCAACGCCGTCTTCCTCAACCGCAGCGACCTGGCCGTGCCGATCGCCAACCGCAGCCAGCAGCTCTACGAGATGGCGACCTCGTTCATCGATACCCAGTTTCCCGATGCGGCAAAACCGCTGTCAGCCAAGGTTCGGTCCATTGCCACCCGGCTGCTGCCCCATGGCGGCTGCCTGCACCTGGAAGTGGCGTCGGCCCTTGGCATGCACCCGCGCACGCTGCAGCGCCGGCTGCGGGACGAGGGCGTGAACTTCGAGGAGATCAAGGACGAGGTCCGCCGCGATGCCGCGCTGCGCTATCTGGGCCAGCCGAGCATCCCGCTGACCCGCGTCGCCGCGATGCTCGGCTACAGCGAGCCGTCGGTGCTGACGCGCAGCTGCTACCGCTGGTTCGGCAGCTCGCCGCGCAAGTACCGCAAGGCCATCGCCGGCACCGAGTAAGCCGTCACAGCTTGTCGAAGGCGATTTCCAGGCGGCTCGGCCCATAGGCGAAGAAGTGGGTCTGCCAGCCGATGCCATCCTCGCCGCGCGCCAGCCGCAGATTGCCCATGCGCTTCAGGATGCCCGCGATGGCGACCCGCAGCTCGCCGCGCGCCAGCTGGTTGCCGACGCAGAAATGCGCGCCGGTGCCGAACGCGAAATGCTTGCGGGCGTTGCCCCGGTTGACGTCGAGCGTGTCTGGATCGGGAAACACTTCCGGGTCGCGGTTGCCGGCGCCGTAGCGCAGCACGATGATCGCGCCTTCCGGGATCGGCGTGCCGCCGATTTCGGTGGCGCGCGTCGCCCGCCGCCAAAGTCCCTGCACCGGCGCGTCGAGCCTCAGCACCTCCTCGACGAATTTCGTGATCAGCGACGGGTCGGCGCGCAATTGCTGCTCCAGCCCGGGCGTGGTGACGATGCGGTACATGGCGCTGGCCAGCGCGCCCACCGTGGTGTCGCTGCCCGCCGGCAGCATTTGCTCGACGATCTGGATGATCTCCTCGATCGACAGCCGCCTGCCATCGACCTCGGCGTGGACCAGGTCGCTGAGGATGCATTCCCGCGGTGCCGCCCGGTATTCCTCGGCGCGGGCGACGATGAAGTGCTGCAACTCGCAGATGGTATGCGTCAGCTCGATCTGCCGCGCCTCGCCATTGTCCGGGTCGTTCTCCTGCACGATGGCATCGGCCCAACGCTTGAAGTCGGCATAGCGCTCGCGCGGCAGGCCGATCTGGTCCGACAATACGTGGTTGGGAATCTTCACCGCGAGGTTGAAATAGAATTCCACCTCGCCGTCATCGATGATCTCGTCGATCATCTCATCGACCACGCCTTCCAGATATTCCTCCATCCTGCGCACGCGGGTGATGGTGAATACCTTGTCGACCAGGGCGCGGTGGATGGTGTGGATCGGCGGGTCGGACGCCACCAGCGCGGTTACCGGCATATAGCCCTTCTCGCGATAGATGGCGTCGATCTTCGCCTGATAGGGCGCGTTCTTCACCATCAGCTGGCCGGTGACGTTGGAGAAGGTCGCCGGATCGCTGGCCGCCTTTCGGATCTCGTCATAACCGGTGACGATGTAGAAGCCGCTGCGCGGGTCCAGGTAGACCGGCCCCGCCTTGCGCACCTCGGCATAGGCGGCGAACGGGCAGCGCTGGATTTCCGGATCGCTGAAGCTGATCGGTGCCGATGACATCCCCGTCTCCCTGCCCATGTCAGCTAGAAGTCATAATCTATCGTGAGGCCGATTTCGCGCGGTTCTTCATAGGACACGCGCGCCGCGCCCGCCGAGATGGTCGTCGAGCTGTAGGACTTGGTGTTGGTCAGGTTTCGTCCCCACAGCGAGAAGCGCCAATTGCTGCCATCGGGCTGGTAGCTGATCTCGGCCGCCACCCGCGCATAGCCGCCCTGGACCAGCACGCCGAATGGATCGTAGGGCAGGTATTTGCTGGTGTAGTAGAGGCTGGGCGCGACGGTCAGTTCGCCGCCGGGCACGCTGGCCACGTAGTTGAGCGACAGCACGGCGCTGATCTTCGGCGCGCGCATCAGCCGGTCGCCGCTGACGTCACCGATAATGGCGCCGAGGCCGCCAAGCCCGATTGGCGGGCCGAAGCCGGCCGCGTTGGGGAAGTCGGTGAAGTCGGCTTTCGGCATCCAGGTCAGGCCCGCGCGGACCGACAGCCCTTCGGTCAACTGCGCCGTGCCATCGAACTCCAGGCCGTAGATCCGCGCCGAGGCGGCGTTGGTCGGAATGATCGCGGTGCCGGTGAACGACTGAATCTGCAGGTTCTTGTAGTCGTAATAGAAGCCCGCCAGGTTCAGGCTGTAATGGGCCTGGGCCGTCTTGAAGCCGACCTCGTAGGCGGTGACCGTTTCCGGATTCACCGCTGGGCCCACCGTCAGGATTGGCAGGATGCCGCTCTTGAAACCCTTGGAGAACGTGGCATAGACGTTGGTCCGGTCGGATATCTCATAACGGATGCCGACGCGCGGCGTGACGCTGTCCCAGTGCGGGTCGGCGAATTCGAAATACGGCGCGCCGAAAAAGGTGACGAAGCCGGTCTTGCGTTCGTAGCTGTAGCGCACGCCCGCCGTCAGCGTCAGCCCGTCGACCACCTCGTAATCGCCCTGGGCGAAGATGCCGTAGGCCTTGGTCTTGACCTTCGTGGTAGCAATGAGCAGCGGCGGATAGACCACCTGCGGCGCGCCAGGCAGCGCGCCATTGGTGAAATCGTTGATCCATGCCGGGATCTTGCCGTTGCTGATGAACACGTTACCGCCGACCAGGAACGTCATCCGTCCCATGCGCTCCGACGTGAACAGGAAGTCCTGGAAGAAATTGTCGTTCGGCTGTTCGTCCTTGAACGCCAGGCAGGCGAAGGTGAACGGCGCGGCCGCCAGGCACTGCGGCGAATACGCGGCATCGACGTCGACCCGCTCCTGGTAGCGGCTGAGCGTATAGGCGCTGGTCGAGGTGAACGTGCCGATGCCCGTGTCGATGTCGATCTTCAGGCTGCCGCCATAGTTCTGGATTTTGGTGAGCGGATCGGGCGCGTCATACGCGTATTGCCACGGCCGCGTGCCGAAGATCGCGTCCGGGTACAGCGACGCCGCGGTCAGTCCATCGGACGGCAGGCCGACGCTGCCGTGGTCCGTCGAGCGCTGCATGTAATAGGCCGTCGCCAGGATCGTCACCCGGTCGCTGGGCGTGAACAGCAGCTTGCCGCGCAGCGTGTACGAGCGCAGCCAGTCCATCCGGTCGCTGTCGTAATTGTTACCCACCGCCGGCAGTACGCCGGGCACGATGTTGCGCGAATAGCCGTCCACGTTGCGGTAGGCGAACGAGAAGCTGGCCGCCACCTTGTCGGCGACCAGCGGCCCGCTGATGAAGCCTTTGACGCCCAGGTCGTAGGATGACCGGCTCGTCCCCGCGCCGTCATATAGGCCGGCGGTGGCGCTGACGCTGCCCGTGGTCTCGAAACTGGGTGAGCGGGTGAAGATCTGAATCGCGCCGCCGGTCGCGTTGCGCCCGAACAGCGTGCCCTGCGGTCCCTTCGACACCTCGATGCGATCGATGTCCGGCAGGTCGATGGACGCGCCCGCCTGGGTACCTTCATAGACGCCGTCGATATAGAGCGCGATCGGGTTGTCCGAACCCGGGCCGGTGACCAGCGTGGTGATACCGCGCAGGGCCGGCTGGACGAAATTGCCCTGTGCCTGCAGGGTCAGGCCCGGCGTGACCAGCGCCAGGTCGCGCAGGTTGTCGACGCCCGCCGCCTCGAGCTGCGCGCCGGTCTGCACGGTGATCGAGATCGGTACGTCCTCCTGCCGCTCGGCACGGCGCTGCGCCGTCACCGTGACCTCGCCCACGGCCGAAGGCGCCGCCGCCGCAACGGGTGTGCCCGGTGGCGGCGCATCCTGCGCCCAGGCCGGTGCTGCGGCCGACGCGCACAGCATGGCGACCCCCGACAGGTAAAGATGTCTCATTGTCACGCTTCCCATGGCACCCATCCCCTCGTTTCCCCGCAACGCCGCTTCTGTTCCCCGAAGCCGCGATCCCTGGCGTCAGGCAAATAATGGGTGCCGGGTTCGGCGCGCGTCTTTATCTTTGACGACAATTATCCCGGCGGGAGGCGGCGGCTGGCGCGCCGAAGGCGGCGGATTCTGTCGTTCCGAGCACCTGTTTTGTCGCCGCCGGTCAAGATGCCGGCGTGACCGCCGTGATAGGCACGAACCAATGTCCGGGGAGGGACGCGCCGATGCAGGACACGCTCAACGAGGTCATCGCCCATCACTGCATTCGCCAGGTCCTGGAGCGGTATTGCCGCGGCATCGACCGGCTCGACGCGGCCCTGATCGACAGCGTCTACTGGGAGGATGCCACCGACAATCACGGCATCTATGTCGGTCCCGGCAAGGATTTCTCGGCGTTCATCATCTCAATGCTGCGAGACGCGTTCACAGCCACCATGCATTTCATCGGCCAGTCCAACATCGCTGTCACCGGCGACCGCGCCGCGGCCGAAACCTATTTCGTCGCCTACCACACCAGAAACGAGGACGCCGGCGCGGTCGTTGACGTCGCCGCTGGCCGCTACGCTGACATGTTCGAGCGACGCGGCGACGAATGGCGCATCCGTGACCGCACCGTGGTGATGGATTGGGTGGAAACCCGCCACGGCCTGGACCGCGCGGCGCTGGCCCTGGGCAGCTTCACCAACGGGACGCGGGACACGGCCGATCTCAGCTACCACGCCTATGGCTGGGCGCTGAAACAGGATCGGTAACCGGAAGGACGCGCACGGAATGGCGTTTCCGATGTCTACGGCGGGTCGTTCAGGCGTGCGCCTCGATGCCGTCGATGAGGCCCCAGGCCAAGGCTTCCATGGCGGTCAGCGGCCTTCCTGACAGCCCTAACCAAGCGGTGCGGTGCCGGCCGATCCGCCGCCGGATGGTGACGGTGCCGCCGGCACCGGGGATCAGGCCCATGTGCACTTCGGGCAGATAGAAGCGCGCGTCGGGCGCGGCGACCACCGAACGTGCCGCCGCCGGAATCTCGATGCCGGCGCCGAAGCACGCGCCGTGAATGTGGGCGGACAGAGCGTCTCCGCAATCCTGCACCATGCCGGCGACCGACTGTGCCAGACGAATGCCCTGCTCGGATGGCCGGTCCGTGGCGCTACCGAACTCGGCGAGGTCGCCGCCGCTGCAGAATGACGGGCCTTTGCCGTCCAGCGTGATACGTTCGATGGCCGGATCGGCCGCCGCATTGCGCAACGCCTCGGCCAGCTGATGCCCCATGGCGTCGTTGAGCGCATTGTGGAGATGCGGCCGGTTCAGGGTAATGCGCAGGCTGTGTTTGCGGCGCGACAGTGTCACCAGCGTGTCGACGTTCGGGGCGCGCGTCCTGGGCGGATTGGCCTCGCGCCAGCGGCGAAATTCGGCGCCCGTCAGAAGCGCCGAGTACCCGACGGATTCGAGAACGAGGCCGTCGGTGAATGGCAGGCGTTCGCTCAACCGCAAAACCCTCGCGAAGACCGAGGCGGCAAGCGGATTGGCGAGGGCCCGCCGATGCAGTCTTTCTGCCTCGAGCGGTAGTGCCTCGGGCACCACGCTTACCCATTCGCGGTTGGGGCAGGGATGGCTGGTCATCAGCACGTCGAAAATCCCGCCCAGTCCTTCCGGTACCTCGCCGTCTTGGTCGATGCCGATCAGCACGCCCGATCGGGGCGCGGCGAGTCGTGTTTCGGCAATCTCAGGCCGCCACGACCCATCGAGTTTGACAACGGTAACCGTTGTAGCGTCGGCGGCCGAGAGATGCTCGCCCGTGTGAGGATCGACCAGCAAGTCGAGAAGCTCGATCAGCGATGGAAACCCGGTAACGGTCGGTGGCTCGCGATCGCTCACGGCGCGGTCCAGGCGATATGTCTGACACCCCGTTCGGTCCCGTGGTCTTTCGATGTGCCCGTTAGGGGATTGCGCACCCGGATGTCACCTCTGCCGTCCGAAGCACAGCGTCGCGGTCCTCGGTCCAGATTTCAAGTCCGAGAACGCCAAAAGGTGGAACGGTGCCCGATTTCACGCGGCGGCGTTCCCGCCGCCGTCCAAGGCGCTACTGGGATGAATAGGTCGCGCCGTTGTAACGATACCGGTCGTCATCGTTCAGCATGATGTCGAGCCAACCCGCGGTTTTCGTATCGGTGAGCCTGACGGTCTCCACGCCGGGAACGCTGAACATCACGTCGAACTTCCCGTTGGCGGACGACATCACGAAGAAGCATGGGCCGCTGCGGCCACACAGATATTCGGAATTGAGTTCGCCGAGAATTTCCGGCTTTCCATCGGCATTCAGGTCGTGCTTCAGGGCGCGGATACTGACCGAGGCGCCAGCCTCCTTGGCCTCGGCGATGGATTCTTGCCAAGCGGTTTCCGCCAAACCGACGGCGTCCGGCTCGCTTTTGGAGAAATCAATAGTCGCGCTCAGTGCCGGGGCGGCGACCGCCCAGACGAGCACGAACAGTCCCGCGCCTAGATACGTTTTCATGGCTCCCCCCATAACGCATCGGAAAACACGCCTAGCTTATCACAGGATAGTCACTCATTGCGATATCAGTACAGGAAAGTGGTCAGGACAAATTTCCCAGCGGAAAGTTCACCAAGTCCAATTTTGTGTCGATGACCAGCGTTGTTCTGGTCTTCCTTCGGGATATTCCCGCCGTAGGAACGCGATCAATTTCTCCCGGATTTGGCATCTCAGGTCCAAGCCTTGGGAGAGGTGCTTGCGCTTACAGGGACGCGAAGCTTCATGGCATCGTGAAGACTTTCGGTGATCTGAAGGTTAATGACATGCCTGTCTCAAAAGGGGCTGGCCTGAGGGAGATCCCTCGAGTTCGCGGCGAATGACTTCCCTCACACGCAACCGGGTTCCTAACCGCAGTCCAGGCATGCAGGAACCACGACGCGGCACTGGAGTTGGCTAGTCATGCGTGCTCCCGACTGCAAATCGGTTCCGGATTCTGCTTGTGTAGCCTTGCCCCAGCCGCCCGCGTTGACCGGGCGCGAGGCGTTGTTTCTCGACTTCGATGGAACGTTGACCCCAATCGCGAGCACACCGGACGCCGTCAGGGTGGATGCGGCGCTTCCTCCGCTTCTTGAGCGACTATCCTGCCGGCTCGGCGGCGCATTGGCGTTGCTGACCGGTCGTCCCTTGGCGCAGGTCGACGACCTCCTCGGCATGAGGCTGCCCGGTGCCGGCGTCCATGGATTGGAGTTCAGGGCGTCCTCCGAGGGGCCGATCAACTATCTCGGTCCACAATGGCCACTGAAGCCTGTCGAAAACGCTCTCGCCCCTGTCCTGGAGGCGGATACGCGGTTGTTGCTCGAGACCAAGCCCGGCTCGGTAGCGCTACACTATCGTGCGGCGCCCGAACGGGCGGAGGAACTCGCGGCGGTGGCTTTGGATGTGGTCGGCCGCCACCGCGACTTGACGCTATTGCACGGTGATTGCGTGCTGGAAATCAAGCCGGTCGGTTTCGACAAAGGACGGGCGATGGCCATGTTCCTGGGTCTCGAACCGTGGTCCGGACGTCTTCCGGTGGCGGTGGGGGACGATGTCACCGACGAGGACGCATTCCGGAAGGCGGCGGCCATCGGCGGTTACGGGATCAAGATCGGTCGCGCGGCTACACAGGCGCGATATCGTCTGGCAACGACGATATCGCTCGCCGCTTGGTTGCGACTGTAACCACCAGAGTTGCGACAACGCCGAGAGAGTGCGGTTTGTTGCGGTATCGATACGACGCATGTGTCGGTTTCGCCACGGCCTCGGAACAAAGGTGACGTCTTCAGGTTCTAATTCTTGTGGCCTTTGGGGGCAGCGGCGGGTGAGAACCCGGTAACGTCCAAATACTGGAGGTAACGTGTCCAGATTAGTGGTGGCTTCCAATCGCGTAGCGGTTCCCCAAGGCGAAGGGGCGATGCCTGCGGGCGGCCTAGCTGTCGCCGTTGATGCGGCGCTCAAGGGACGCAAGGGTCTCTGGTTCGGATGGAGCGGCGAAATATCCCAACGGGAGGCTACCGGCGTTCACATGATCGAGCAAGGTCCGGTGACCTATGCGCTCCAAGGCCTCTCCAGCGACGACTACGACGCGTACTACAACGGCTATTGCAACAGGGTGCTGTGGCCATTGTTTCATTATCGTATCGATCTGATGAAGTTCGACGAGGGCCAGATGGAGGCCTATCTCAGGGTGAACCGTCTGTTCGCGCAACGTTTGGCGGACATGATCCGTCCGGATGACGTGATCTGGGTGCATGACTATCATCTGATTCCCATGGCACGGCTCCTGCGGGAACGCGGGCTTCGCAACAAGATCGGCTTCTTTCTTCACATTCCGTGTCCGTCGCCGGACATCCTCGGTACGCTGCCTCATCATCTCGAAGTGATTGGCGCGTTGGGTCACTATGATCTGGTGGGATTCCAGACCAGCGCCGATCGCGACAATTTCGATCGCTACGTCGAGCGCTATTTGCCGGATCGTGCCGTCAAAACGGCGGTATTTCCCGTCAGCATCGAAACCGAAACCTTCACGCTGCAGGCCGAGGAAGCCGTTCATTCCGATTTCGTGCAGGAAATCCGTGACAGCCTCGGTGGCGGTCAGCTCATTATCGGCGTCGATCGGCTTGATTACTCGAAGGGGATTACCAACCGGCTGGAAGCCTTTGAATGGCTGTTGGAGCACCATCCGGAATGGGAAGGCAATGTCACCTATCTTCAGATCGCGCCGAAGAGCCGCTCGGCCGTGCCGGAATATCTGGAGATGGACCAGTTTATCAGCATGAAGATGGGGCAGTTGAATGGTCGCTTCGGCAGCCCCTCCTGGACGCCGCTTCGCTATGTGAACCGTAATTTTTCGCGAGAGGTCCTGGCGGGTCTCTACCGGGCCTCGGACGTAGCCCTGGTCACGCCGTTCCGAGACGGGATGAACCTGGTGGCGAAGGAGTTTCTCGCCGCGCAGGATCCCGAGGATCCGGGGGCTCTGGTCCTGTCGGAATTCGCCGGTGCCGCCGCCGAGCTGGAAGCGGGGGCGTTGATCGTCAATCCCTACGACACCCATGCCATCGGTCGGTCCATCGACATGGCGCTGCGCATGTCAGTGGCCGAACGCAAGCGCCGCTTTGTCAAAAGCATGCAGGCCCTGGAAGGTAACGATATCCATGCGTGGTCGGAACGCTTCCTGACGGTGCTGGAAGACAGGCGTCCCGAGACGGTCGTACCGTTGCAGGAACGCAAGGCGGCGGGGGCGAGCAACAGCGGAATAGCGTACGAGACGCCGCGTCCGCGGATCGCTGCCAGTGCGTCCCAGGGTGTCCGCGCGGAACAGGCGTAAGGCGCCCATCCGACGATCGTCGGCGACGATTTCATCAGAACCGATTTTCACACTGTGATATACCAGCACTGCTGGTTGCATGGGGAGATGAGCCGTGGTCGCCGTCGTCAGGGTACAGGATGATTGCTGGATTTCCGCGCGCAAGGCGCCCGAACCCGATATGGGCACGGCTCTCATTCCCAGTGACAGATACACCTCGTCCGCCTTCATGCGGCTCGAATGGGAGCGCATGTGGTCCAGGGTCTGGCTGGTCGGCTGCCGCGAGGAAGAAATTCCCGACACCGGCGACTACATCACCACTGAGATTGGCAGCGAATCCCTGCTGATCGTGCGCGGTGAGGATCGCAAGTCGCGCGCCTTCTTCAATGTCTGCAACCACCGCGGCAATCAGGTGAAGTTCGACAAGTGCGGCAATTCCCGCACCCTGCAATGCGCCTATCATTTCTGGGAATACGACCTGACCGGCAAACTCGTGAACGTGCCTGACGAGGAAGATTTCCATCAGGGATGCCCCAAGGACCTGCTCAGCCTGAAGGAGATCAGGACGGACGTCTGGGGCGGCTTCGTCTGGTTCAACCTGAATCCGGATGCCGAGCCGCTGATGGATTATCTGGGAGTCATCCCGTCGCACCTTGATGCCTACGGCTTCGACCGGATGGCCATGACCCAGAACTTCACGGTCGAATGGGACTGCAACTGGAAGACCTCGGTCGACGCCTTCAACGAGGTCTATCACGTCCAGTGCATCCATCCGGAACTGCTCTACAACAATGACGATGTTGACGTGCAGATCGACCTCTATGAGCGGCACAGCCGCTATCTGGTGCCGTACCAGACCCACAGCCCGCGCCTGGGCGCGGTTGAGGAGGTGCCTGAGATCGTGGTCGAATACATGCGGTCCATCGGCATGGATCCCGAACCTTATCAGGGCCGGGTGCCGGAGATACGGCAGGCGATCAGCCGGTTCAAGCGCGAGCATCAGGATCGGCTCGGCTATGACTATTCCCGTCTGAACGACGACCAGGTCGTCGATGACTACCACTATTACATCTTTCCCAACATCACCCTGAACATCTTCGCGGAATGGGCGCTCTTCTTTCGGCAGCGGCCGCATGACAGCGATCCCAACAAGATGTTTTACGACGTCCAGTTCTACACCACGGTGCCCAAGGGCCAGCCGCGCCCGCCACTCCCCGATCACGACCAGTTCCGGCACGGCGAAAAGTCGCTGGGGCTCGTGCTCGACCAGGATTCGGTGAACCTGCCGCATGTCCAGAAGGGCAACAACTCCTCGGCGTTCGAAGGGCTGTGGATCAGCCATCAGGAGCGGCGCATCCGGCACATGCACCAGACACTGACGGATTATATCGACGGGAAGCGTCCCTAGCCCGACGCGGCGTCGGCGACCCTTACGGTATCCCGATTGCGGTGGCGCGCCGTCCCCCTCTGCGACTACATTACCTGCGCCTGTGACTTAAAAGGGGAGATGGGTAATGAGCGTCGAAGCCGAACTGAAGGCGCTGCGCGCCGAAATCGAACAACTGAAATCCCGCGAACAGATCCGCCAGCAGATCACCCGTTATGGCCGTGGCCAGGAATGGCTCGACGGGTCGCTGATGGACGAGGTGTTTTACGATGACGCTCATGTGGATTTCGGTTTCTTTGTCGGCGAGTGGAAGGACTACAAACCGGTCCTGATGGAGATCGAGGCCCATGGCGAGACCACGTTCCATCTGTGCGCCGCGCCCCAGATCGAATTCGAGGGCGAGAACAAGGCCTACGCCGAAGTCTATGGCATCGCCGGCGGCCGCGGCCATGACGGCAAGACCAACGTTTTTGGCGGCCGTTACTTCGACGTCTGGGAACGCCGGGAGAAGACCTGGAAAATCGCCCGGCGCATCTTCAAGCTGGACTGGCACATCGACCACCAGTTCCCGCAGGGCGAGGCCGTGATGCACCCCGAACTGGAGCCGGCCAAGCCGCGCTCGCCCCAGAACCCGCTGTTCCGCCGCATGGGCGCCGACGTCACGGGCTGATCATTCCGCCGGTTGGGCGGCCGCCGCGAGTTCGTGCTCGCGGCGGCGCATGTCCGCGAGCAGCGCCGTCAGCAGGCCGATAGCCGGCAGGAACGCGCAGAGGCTGTAGACGAACCCGATGCTGGTCTTGTCCGCCAGCACGCCCAGGACGGCGGCGCCGATCCCGCCCATGCCGAAGGCGAAGCCGAAGAACAGTCCGGAAACCATGCCGATGCGGCCCGGCATCAACTCCTGCGCATAGACCAGGATGGCCGAGAAGGCGGACGCCAGGATCACGCCGATGACTGCGCTGAGGATGCCGGTCCAGAAGAGATTGGCGTGCGGCAGCATCAGGGTGAAGGGCAGGGCGCCGAGGATCGAGAACCAGATCACGTATTTTCGGCCAAAACGATCGCCCAGCGGGCCGCCGGCGAAGGTCCCGACCGCGACGGCGCCCAGGAAGATGAATAGATGGATTTGCGCCGCCTGCACCGACACACCGAAGGTCTCGACCAGATAGAAGGTGAAGTAGCTGGTGATGCTTGCCAGATAGAAATATTTGGAGAAGATCAGGGTGAGCAGGATCGCCACGGCGCCGGCGACCTTGCCGCGCGGCAGCGACAGGTCCGCATGGCCCTGAGCCGCGGCCTTCAGTTTCTTTTGGCCTTGGGTGCCGTACCAACGTCCGACCTTCCACAGGATGATCATGCCCAGCATGGCGGCCAGGGAGAAGATGGCGATGGAGCCCTGTCCGAGCGTCATCACCACCAGAGCCGCCAGCAACGGTCCTATGGCCGAGCCGAAATTGCCGCCGACCTGAAACAGCGACTGGGCGAAGCCATGCCGTCCGCCTGACGCCATCCGCGCGACACGCGAGGATTCCGGGTGGAAGACCGAGGATCCCATGCCGATCAGTGCCGCAGAGAGCAGCACCAGCGGAAAGCTGTGCGCCACGGACAGGAGCAGCAGGCCGGAGAAGGTGAAGGCCATGCCGGTCGACAGGGAATAGGGCATGGAGCGCCGATCGGCCATGTAGCCGACGATGGGCTGCAGCAGCGAGGCCGTGATCTGGTAGACCAGCGTGATCAACCCGATCTGGGTAAAGCTCAGATCGAAATCGGATTTTAGGATCGGATAGATCGCCGGGAGCAGCGACTGCATCATGTCGTTGAGCATGTGGCAGAAGCTGATGGCGATGAGGATCGTCAGCGTGGCGCGGCCGGCGGTCGGTATGCTCGAACCCTTCAATTGCGCACTCATACCCTGTTCCCCGCGTCATGACGCTGTTGCCGAATGGCGGGAACAATATCAGATTGGAGGGGCCCCGCTTTCGGCGCTGGGTCTAGTTGTATCGCGGGTGGGCCATGGTCCGGAATGTCATCGTCGATGCGTATGAAGGGGTGGCGCGCCCGTTGCTCGCCTATGGCAATGACTATCCTCCTGACCACGAGGTCGCGCCGCACCGGCATCTGCGCTCGCAATTGCTGCACGCGACCACCGGGGTCATGGTGGTCGAGGCGGCGGAGGGCACCTGGGTGGTGCCACCGGAGCGCGCGGTCTGGATTCCGGCGGGCGTCCTGCACCAGGTCAAGACCATCGGCGCCGTGGCGACGCGCGGGCTGCTTGTCGATGCGTCCGCCTGTGACGGCCTGCCGGCCCGGTGCGAGGTGCTCGCGGTGTCGCCGCTGATGGATGCCCTTCTGCGCGAGGCGGTGGATCTGCCGCCCGAATATGCGGCCGAGAGCCGGGACGGGCTGATCATGGACCTGCTGCTCGAGGAAACACGGCGCGCGCCGGTGCTCGCGTTCTCGCTGACCTTTCCCAAACATCCGGCATTGTCCCGGCGCTGCCGCGACTTCATCGCCGCGCCGAACCCGCATGAGACCATTGATGAGTGGTGCGCGGCCCTCGGCATGAGCAGGCGAAGTTTCACCCGGATTTTCCGCGCGGAAACCGGCATGAGTTTCGGTGAGTGGCGTCAGCAGGCCTGTCTTTTCGCCGCCTTGCCGCGACTGGCGGCAGGCGAATCCGTCACCGGTATCGCGCTCGACCTGGGCTACGAAAGCCCGGCTGCATTCACCAGCATGTTCAAGCGGATGATGGGCGCACCGCCCAGCCGCTACCTCGGGCCGCAATAAGACGCGAGAAAGCCACGAGCCGCGAAACTAATCCATGAAGCCGACGTTTTATTGCCATAGATAATTGTAAAAACCGGCCAAGGGAGCGAAACATGCTCGGCACGATTCTCCTGATCATCCTGATCCTGCTGCTGATCGGCGCGTTGCCGGCCTGGCCTCACAGCCGCAATTGGGGCTATGGTCCCACCGGCGGCCTGGGGCTGGTCGTCATCATTCTGATCGTTCTTCTTCTCATGGGGCGGATATAAATTCGTGACACTAGGTCTTCGCGCTGCCGGCGTCGGCGTTCTCGGCTTTCTGGTAACCCTGTTCGGCGCGCCCGCGGCCAAGGCCGACAGTTCTCTGTTTGGTCTGGATTTCGGCCAGATGGACTTACTGGACGACGTCGGCGATTTCTGGGCGGAACTGGATGATGACGTACGCTTCAAGCTGGGGGCCGGCGTTTCCGTGGCGCCCCGGTTTGAAGGGTCGGACAGCTACAAGGCGCGGGTCATGCCCAAATTCGCCTTTCGCTACAAGAATACGTTCGCGCTCAACAATACGCGGGCGCGCTTCTTTCTGATCCATAACGAAAAGTTCGTCACTGGCCTGCAGGCCCGTTACCGTTTCGGTCGGTCCGAGAAGAATTCGCCGGACCTGACCGGCCTCGGCAATGTCAGCGACGCCATCGAACTGGGCGGTTTCGCGGAATGGCGGCCGGGCTGGGCCATTGTCGGCATTGAGGTCGGCCAGGATGTGGCCGGTGGGCACAAGGGCCTGATCGCCGCCGCTTACGCCGGCTCGCAGCTTCCCCTCGGGGGCGGCTTCTACCTGGAAGGAGGCGCGCAGGTCACGTGGGTCAGCGAAAACTACATGCAGCAGAACTTTGGCGTCACCGCGGCGCAGAGCCTTGCCAGCGGCTTGCCCGTGTTCGACGCGGGCAGCGGTCTGAAGGATGTGGCTGGCCGGATTGGCATCCGCTTCAAGAAGTGGGAAGACTGGGACTTCGCCAGCTACGTGGCCTATGCGCGGCTGATGAGCGACGCGGCAAACAATCCCCTCGTCGAGTTGCGGGGGAGCCCGAACCAGTTCATGTGGTCGATTTCCGGTGTCTACCGGTTCTGACCTTCAGGCCGCCAGCAGCGACAGCAGGTAAAGCGCGCACCCGACCAAACCGCCGACAAGGGTGCCGTTGACCCGGATGAACTGAAGATCGCGGCCCACCGCCAATTCGGCACGCTCGGTCAGCGTCTTGGGATCCCAGCCGCGCACCACGTCGGTGATGAACGTGCCGATCTCGCGGCGGAAAGGCACGATACCCGTGCGGACCGCCTCATCCAGCCAGCTGTTGAACCGGTCCCGCATGTCCGGTGTCTCCACCAGCGTTCGTCCGATGGATTGCAGGCCATCGGCCACAGTGACCCGCAGGGATTCGGCCTCGGGACCACTGCTGTCGGCGATCTGCTGGCTGATGTGGCGCCACAGGTTGGCCAGATAATCCTGGGTCGCGTCGCTATCGAGAATTTGCGCCGCTAATCTTCGGACCTGTTCCTGCGTCGCGGGCCGCGTCCGAAGGTTTTCAATCAGCTTGTCGACGGCTTGGTCGAACTGCCGGCGCACCTCGTGGTCGCGTCCCGAGAGGTCGCCGAGAAACTCGGTCACGCCGGAGATGATGGCGGTCGCCACCTTGCGGTCGACGCTGCGCGGAATCCACCATTTGCTGCGTGCATCGACCTGATCGTAGATCGTGTCGCCATGGTCCTCCAGGTAACGGCGCGCCACGGCCAGCGACTGGTCGAGCAGGGCGTGATGCTGGTCGCTGTCGCGCAGGAGCGCGAGGACGTTACCGAGCACGACGGGCAGATTCAGCGACTCCAGTTGCCGGCTCAGGGCGCGCTGGAAGAAGCCGCGGACTTCCGCGTCGCCAACCGTCGCCATCAGGCGAGGAATGGCGCCGACGATCTTGTCGGCTAGGCCGCGCGCCACCGCTGGATCGCTCAACCAGCGCCCCAGCCGCGAGGCGACGTTGACCGAGCGCAGCTTGCCGGCGACCGTATCCGGGTCGAGGAAGTGCCGTTC
Source organism: Iodidimonas sp. SYSU 1G8 (assembly GCF_039655775.1). Lineage (NCBI taxonomy): Bacteria > Pseudomonadati > Pseudomonadota > Alphaproteobacteria > Iodidimonadales > Iodidimonadaceae > Iodidimonas > Iodidimonas sp. SYSU 1G8. Next base: position 1,078,947 of record NZ_JBBYXJ010000002.1, read on the forward strand.
GACGAAGGCGCCGAGCCCTTCGCCGATCCTGTCCTTGTTGTTGGGCAGGATCGCCGTGTGGGGAATGGGAATGCCCAGCGGATGCCGGAACAGGGCCGTGACGGCGAACCAGTCCGCCAGACCGCCCACCATGGCCGCTTCCGCGCCGTTGTGCACGAGCCCGGCCCAGAAGCCTCCGGCGGGCCAGAACAGGGTCGCGAGGTAGATCGCCGCCATGGCCAGCAGCAGTAGAGTAGCGCCCATGCGGTAGCGGGTCAGGGCGCGGCGCTGGGTGTGTTCCCAGTCGAGCGTCGGGTCCGGGGAAGAGGCGTTCAAAGGCAGGCTCCTTTCGACAGTCGCGCGCACTCTGGGGCAAGGCCGCGCTCGTGATCGGCTCCCGCAATATTACGGGAAGGATACATTCCGGGGCGGTAGCATGGTATCGTCCCGTGATCGTTGGAGGAGTCTTTCGTGCAAGAAGTCGTCGTGCCGTGCCCAGCCTGCGGCGAAACCGCCTATCAGGCCCCGGAGCGACCGCCGACCATGGCTGAAATGGTCGGATCCGCCTGCCCACATTGTGGCTACCAGCTGACCAAACCCGACCTTCAGAAACACTTTCAGAAGCTGATCCTGCAGGAGGCGGCGGCGCTGCTGTCGCGCATGCCTCAACGCAAGTTCTAGCTCCCGGTCGAGCCGGCTCAGCCGAACAGCAGCCGCCCGAAACCATCGCTGACGATCCAGTTGCCGGCGCCTGCCAGAAACAGGAAAATCATCACTGACGCCATCACGATGTTGCGCAGCGCCGCCGCGAAATGGCCGATGAAGGCGGTGAAGGCAAGGTGACCGATGGCCTCGCGCAGCGGCGCGGGCGCCGTCTCGTTGATCTTGGCCCCCATCGCCATCGCATCATCGCGGTTGCGCAGGTGGGTGATGAAGCCGCCGAGGCAGATCGGCAGCAGCAGCAGGGCGCCCACGCGCGGTTCGATCCCGACCAACACCGAAACGGCACCCGCATACATGGCGATCAGCGCGACGACGGCCAGCGCCTTGACATGCGCCGGGCTCGACAGAGGCGTGCCCCGAACCAGGATGCCGGTGTCGACGATCAGGCCGTGCCATCCCTTGGGGCTGCTGTGGACGCCCGCCGCGAGCAGGAACACGGCGGCGATGTTCAGCCGCAGGACCAGAAAGCCCACATCCGCAACGTCCATTCGGTAATCCTCCCTTGTTGACCGGGGGTTACTCTGTGGTAAGCGGGCGGGCGGTGCAAGGAAGCTTGTCCCTTCACCCTTGCATGTTTTGCGCTGGACCCAGTGAGCCCGAGCGTGTCAGATCGCACCGGACCTTCAGGGAGAGACCAGATGCTGAACAACCGGACGATCCTCGTCACCTCCGCGACTCATTGGGCGGGGCCTGAAATCTGCGCCGGCCTGGCTGTCGAAGGAGCGCGGGTTGTTTGTCAGGATCCGAACTTCGCCGACAAGGCGGTGGCCGATGCCTTCGTCGCGGCGCACCCGGCGCTTACGGCAATCGCCGAGGAAAAGCCCGCCGAGATCGTGGCGTCCGCGCTGGAGGTTCTGGGCCATCTGGATGTCCTGGTGAACAATGACGCGTTTCCTGCCATTCGGGCGCCCATCGAGACCGCCGACCCGCAGGATTTCCGTGACGGCATCGAAGCGCTGCTGGTGTTTCCATTCATGATGGCGGGCGCGGTCACCCCGCACATGAAGGCGCGCAAGGCCGGCAAGATCCTGTTCCTCACCTCGGCCTCGGCGCTCAATGGCCTCGCGAACTATTCCATGTACGCGGCGGCGCGCGCCGGGGCGAATGGCCTGGCGAAGTCGCTGGCCCGCGAGCTCGGCAAGGACAACATCCAGGTCAACGCCATCGCGTCCAACTACATCGAGAACCCGGACTATTTTCCGCCCGAATTGCTGGCCAACAAGGAAGCCTACGCCAAGATGGTGAAGAATATTCCGCTCGGCCGTCTGGGCAAGCCGCAGGAAGCGGCGCATCTTGTGGCGTTCTACTGTTCCGACCGCAGCGACTTCATCACCGGCAATATCATGCCGTTCTCGGGTGGCTGGGCGTAGGACGAAGCAGGTTCATCGCAAGATCATCTGCCACCAGCCCACATCATGAAACTTGTCGAACTTGAAACCTACTTCACGGTAGATTCCGACCGATGAAAAGCCGACGCGCTCATGAAGCGCCACGCTGCCCTCGTTAGGAAGGGCAATGCCGGCAAATGCAGCGTGATAGCCCTGACGTTTCAGATGAGGCAGCAGAGAGCCATAAAGGGCGGTTCCTACGCCTGCCTGACGGTCATCTTTGTCGATGTAGACCGATACGTCGACGGAGGTGCGATAAGCGGCCCGCTCCCGGTGGGGGCTGGCATAGGCATAGCCGATAACTGTTCCATCGCGTTCCGCCGCAAAGAACGCATGAGCCGTTTCGATCCGCCGCGCCATTTCCGCGACCGTCGGGACTTCGTTTTCAAACGAGATCACCGTGTTCTCGACGATCGGAGCATAAATCCCGCGAACCGCGACCGCGTCAGCGGCGGTAGCCAGTCTGATACCAAGCGGGTTCGGCAATAAGTCCCCCGGCTAATCGGAGCACACCAAGGTCGCGCTGTATCTCTGAACCATGGAAGAGGGACAATCGCCCATTCCGTCGACGTCAGGCTGCTCCGGATTCCGCTTTGGCCGCGGCCCGTAGGTTCGCCATCAGGCTGCGCATGTTCGGTCCGGAGACGATTTCCACCCAATAGCCATCGGGATCGGCGATGAAGGCGAGGCCTTTCATGGTGCCGTCCTGTGGCCGCTTCACGAAGGTCACGCCGCGCTCCTCGAAGCGGGCGCAGGCGGCGTCCACGTCCGGCACGGTCAGGGCGATGTGACCGAAGCCGCGTGGATCGGTATTGCCATTGTGATAGGAAGAGGCCGGGTCGCTTTCGGTCCCCCAATTGTGGGTCAGCTCCAGCAGGGCGGGCTGTTCGAACAGCCACTGCACCCGCTCGTCCGCGTCCTCGGGAACTGGCCCGTCCGGATAGCCCAGGAAATAGAGCGAGAACTTTCCCGCCTCGAAGTCGAAGCGGTCGATCAGGGTCATCCCCAGCGTGTCGCGATAGAAGCCGAGCGAGGCTTCCGGATCGCGCACGCGCAGCATGGTATGGTTCAGGCGGAAACCGGCGGCGGACTGCATCGGTTATTCCGCGGCCTGGTCCGACGGGGCCGCGGCCGACCGGCGCATCTTTTCCATCTCTTCCCAGCTTTTGTAACTGGTAAAATGCTCGTCGTCATAGAACAGGATCGCCCCGTTGCAGATGAACAGATATTCCGTGTCCTCCAGCGCCTCGGTGGCGCCGTGCAGCACGCCATTGGGCTCATAGACATAGTCGCCCGCGTTCAGCACGCCGTCGCGCACCTTCAGCTTGCCCTTCAGGATAAAGGTGTGGGATGCGCTCAGATGCTTGTGCGGCGGCGCCACGTAGCCCTTCTTCCAGCGGAACAGAACCGCCCAACTGCCGGTTTCGGCGCCGGTATACAGCACTTTGGTCGCCGATAACGGCGTCTGCTCGATCCACGGAATCTTCGAGGCTTCCACCAGCGTGTCCTGGAGGTTGCCGTTGATCGGACGAATATCTTGCATAGGCATGTTCATCTCCCCGTTTGCCCAAGGCTAGATCGCCGCCGGGCCACCGTCAACGGAGACGGCCGCCGGAGCCGGCGTCAAGCGGGCAGATCGCCCGTGGCCAGCCATCGGGCGCAGGCCGCGCCCAGTTGCTCCTGAGCCATGGCCTCGTAGCGTGCGAGGTCCTCGGCCGTCAGCGTGTCGCGCCACCGGCCATTGGTGCCCTTGTTGATGAAGGTCTCGGCGCCGCCGTCCCAGAAAACGCCGCCCAGCGGCGCGGACTTTTCGGCATGGGCTTTCATGTAATCGAAGGTGCAATGTTCGACGATGGCCGGGAAGCGGTCCTCGTCGATGGGAATGTCCAGAAAGCCGGCGATACGGCGGATTTCGCCCGGCATGTCGCGTTTGAGGGCGCCGAAATGGACCAGCAGCACGTTGGGAAGGTGTCGGATTGTCCACCAGGAGCCGACATTTTCCCAGAACGGCCAGAAGGGGTAGCCGTTGCCCCCGAGCCAATCGAGAAAATACCGCCGGATCGACGCAGGCGGTTTGTCGATCGCGGGACCCACGCGGCCCGGGCTATCGTTCAGCATGGCATACCAGGCGTCATTGGCATGCGCATGGTGATTGTAGAGGCTCCAGACCACATCGCGGCCATCCCGGGCGACATAGATGTATTTGGCCTGGGGCGAGAACACCAGGGCGTCGACCGGCAGATGGGTCTTCAGGAAACGACGGTGGGTCTGGGCCTCGATGGCCGGCAACTTGATGTCCGCAGGCGGAACCCGCAGGTCCACCCAAGGCGACAACTCTCCCACATTCACATCCTCCGCCCCGCCGAACACGAGCTGGCCGACAATCTGCTGCATCCAGGTGGTGCCGGATTTCGCATAGGTACCGATGATGATGTCATCGGGACGGAACCGGAAATCGTTCCAGACGGTGGAATCGAAATGATGGTTGTGAAGTTCCCGGCGCTTGCTTGGCCAGACGATGGCGCTCATCAGGCCTTCGCGCTCTCGCGCGTGCTGACGGCCGCGTACCAGCGCTTCAGATTGGCCTGATCGTCGCCGATACCGGCCTTGATCGTGCGGGCAAAGTCGATGGTCACCAGCGCGGTGATGTCGGCAATGGCGAACCGCGCGCCGCTGACGAACTCACTCTCACCCAGTCGCTGTTCCAGCAGCACCAGGAAATTGGCAAAGCGTGCCTTGCCCCGTTCCGCCAGTTCCGGAATCTGCGGGAAATCCGCCGGTCCCGTGACGCTGCGGTCCTTGAAGACGGGGCTGCTGTTGCGAAAGCCCTCGGCGACCGCGGCGAAGCCATGCTGTTCAACGCGCCGATCCCACATCATGACCTGCGCGCGCTCCAGCGGATTGCGGCCGACCAGCGGCGGATCGGGATAGACTTCCTCCAGGTAACGGCAGATCGCCGTGCTCTCGGTCAGGATAGTGCCATCGTCCAGCTCCAGCGCGGGTACCTCGGCCAGCGGATTGAGCTGGCGGTAGTCGCCCAGCTGGGCGCGCGTGCCGAGATCGACCTCGAACTTCTCGATGTCGAGACCTTTCTCGGCGATGAACATGCGTACCCGGCGCGCATTCGGCGCCATCTTGAAGTCGTAGAGCTTCATCGTCGGTCTCCCAGAGGTATCCCATGCTTATGCCGCCACGCTCGGGGAGGCGCAAGATTGTTAGATACGCCATGGGGCATCGAGGCCATCGGCCGCTGGTCGCGGCCAGCATTAGGCGATACCATCATTCTCACGGTTGCGGTCTGGGAGGAAAGGCCGCACGCTGATGAGTAGCCGTTGCCGGACAACACATATGAGCCAAGCGCCGCGTCCGGGCCCCCGGAAGCTGACCATCAACGATATTGCCAGCGAGGCAGGCGTCTCGAAGAAGACCGTGTCCCGCGTGATCAATGGCGAGAAATACGTCAACGAGGAAACGCGGGCCAAGGTGATCGAGGTCATGGCCGCGCTGCATTTTTCGCCCAATCCGCAGGCGCGCAGTCTGGCGGCGCGGCGCTCTTTCCTCCTGGGAATGGTCTATCCGCGCGTGGCGGCGAGTTTTTCCGATTTCATGCCGTATGTCGTTGGTGTCCAGGAAGGCGTGCTGAGCTATTGCCGCGCCAAAGGCTATGAACTGGTCGTACATCCCTGCGACTACGAGCATGCCGATGTCGCCTCGGAAATTGACGCTTTCCTGAAACGCGCCGAACCGGCGGGCGTCGTGCTGTTGCCGCCCGCGTCCGAATTTACCGATGTGCTTGACCTGCTCGATAGGAACGGACGCAAGTTCGTGCGGATATCGCAGCAGCTCGACGGCCATCCCTCGCCAGGTGTGGGCTGTGACGTGCGCAAGGCGACGGAGGCCATGACCGTTCATCTCATTGGCCTCGGCCATCGCCGCATCGCCTTTGTCGGCGGCCAGACCAGCTTCAGCCAGAGCGAGGCTCGCCGGAGCGGCTATCGCGATGCGCTGGCACGCTACGGCATTCCCGTCGACGATACCCTGATCGTCAAGGGCCTGTGGTCGTTCGACAGCGGCAAGGAACAAGGCCACCATCTGCTCGCCATGAATGAGCCGCCCACGGCGATCTTCGCGAGTAGCGACGAAATGGCGGCAGGCGTGCTGATGGCCGCCCACGAACGCGGTATCGACGTCCCCGGTGCGCTCTCGGTCGCCGGATTCAACGACATGCCCATTGCCACACGGGTCTGGCCGCCGCTGACCACCATTCGTCAGCCCGTCTACGATTTTGGCCGGGTGGCCGCCGAGGCGCTGATCGAGTTGATCGAGGACCCCGTCGGCACGCAGCCCGGCGTCAATCGCGCGGTCCCGTTCGAGCTGATCTCCCGCGCCTCGGTCGGGCCGGTGCCGCGGGTCGGTGTTACTTCAGCTTGAGCGCCTTGGCGATCGCGTCCCACGATACCAGCTTGAAGTTCTGGTTCGCATCGGGGTCGGTGTTGGTGCCGTCCTGTGCCACGAACAGCCCGTGGGGGAAGTCGGTGCCCAGCGCCGCGCTGGTGACGTCGATGCCATCGGTTTCCGAAACGCCGTCCACCGCGCCCTTGGCGATGGTGAAGGATCCCTTGTAGGCATTGGCGTTGCCCAGATCGAACAGGGCAAAGCTGTTGTTGCCCTGGCTCGAGGCGATCAGGTAGCCGCCTTCTTGCCCTGCGCGGTAGATGGCAAGGCCTTCGATATCGGCGGCCATTTCGGGGCGCTGTGCCAGCATGGCGACGGTCGTGGCGGTCGCCGGCTGATCGGGTTCGGCGGGAAAAGCCCAGATGCCGACATTTTCCTCGGCGACATAGACCGTCGCGGTCTGGTCGTCCGCGACACAACCTTCCGACTGCGTGGCCAGCGGCAGATCGCGGACCTTCTCCACGGTCACGGTGCCATCCGCCGCGCCATCGACGCGCCACTGGGCTCCGCCTTTTTCCTTGTCGGTCATGAACACATAGAGCTTGTCCGTGCTCAGGCTGTGATAGAGGCACAGGCCGTAAGGATCGGCGAAGGTGCTGGCGTGCCGGCCCATGGGGCTCAGTTGGCGGGTCGCGGGGTCGAGCTTGTAGAACGCCAGACCCTTGTTGTCCCTGTCGCTGGCGGCGACCACCACGGTCTTGTCCATGGCGCCGCCGAGGCGCACGCTGCGGATATCCACATTGTTCAGCCGGCCCTCCGGCAGGAACTGGATGGTCTTGCCGTCGAGTCCGTAGACGTACAGCCCCGATTTCTTTGCTGTTCCCAGAATGACGCTCTGCGCCGGGTCGGCCGGATTCACCCAGATCGCCGGATCGTCGGCGGCATCCTCGCCGGTGTCGACCGGGTCGGTTTCCCGGACCGCGGTGACGGCGTTGCCGGTCGCGGCCTGGGCAACGGGCGCGTCCGAAGCAGCGGGTGCGGCAGGCGCCGCCGGCTGGTCGCCACAGGCGGCGAGGCCGATGAGAAGGGCGCCGGTGAGGGGAGCAATGCGGTTCATTTCATGTCCTTGGTGAGTGTGCCGGTGGGAATGCGTCAGAACGTCGCCTTGGCGCCGAACTTGCCGGTCCAGGAATAACGCTCGTACTGCAACAGGCGGTCGCGTCCGGGGCCGCGTTGGAACGCGACATAGGGAGCGTCGTTCAGGTTCACGAACTCGGCGAACAACTGGATATTCGGGGTAACCCTGTACTTTACGCTGACGTCCAGCTGGAAGTGATCGCGGACGTAGCGGTCCTCCTCGGCGTCGCCGCCCAGCTCGTCCAGATAGATGTCCCGGTAGGTGCCCGCCACGCGGATACTGAACGGGCCCTTTTCATAGCCGATCATGGCATTGAAGGTGTTCTTGGCCGATGACGGCAGCGAGATGATCCGGCCGTCGACCTCGCCCTTGGCGTCGGTGTAGGTGTAGTTGGCACCCAGCAGCAGGCCATCGAACGGCGCGGGCAGGAAGGTCAGCGACTGCTGGTAGCTGATCTCGAAACCCTTCACCTCCGCCGTCTCGCCATTCACGGGAATGATCGCCTCGCTGGCGAACACGCCGTTGAAGGTGATGTCCTCGAACTCCTGCCGGACGATGAAATTCTTCACGCGCTTGTAGAAGAAGCCGCCCTGCAGCACCGCGTTGTTGGCGAAGTACCATTCGGCGCTCAGGTCGAAGTTCCACGCGCGGTATGGCTCCAGGTCCGGGTTGCCGAATTCGCCTTCACGATCGCCCTCGTCATTGGCCTCCACCAGGAAACGCGGCGCGATATCACCGATATTGGGCCGGACCACGCTGCGCGAGACCGCGGCGCGGAACACCAGCTCCTTCTGCGCCTCGAAGCGCAGGTTCAGGCTCGGCAGCCAGTCGGTGTAGTGGCGCTTGAACGATGTCGGCGTGACGAAGAGCGTGTCCTCGTCGAGAACCTCGCCCTCGTATTCACCGCCTTCCTCGATCAGTTCGACAATGTTGCCGATCACCGTGTTGCGGGTGTGCTCCATGCGCACGCCGCCGACCAGGCGGAGCGCACCATTGTCGTAGCGGCCCAGCAGATAGCCCGCGTAGATGTCCTCGGAGACGTCATAGTCGCCGACGATGGATTCGAAATCGGAATCAATGTCGCTCCGCTCGAACAGGTCGCGATTGGCATCGAAGAAATCGCGGATCTTTCGCGGGTCGCCCTGTGGCGATACATCCGCGAGGCCATAGCTTTGCTGTCCGAGCACATCGGCCAGCGTATAGTCACCGTCGAAGCCGTCATAGATGTCGGCCGTCAGGTCATAGGTCTTTCGGCGCATCCGGACCTTTCCGCCGGCCTGAACCTCGAGAGAGCCTTCGGCCAGGGCGAATTCGCGCTTGATGTCGAGTTTGCCGGCCCATTCCTCATCCTCGGACAGGCCGAGCACGGCGCCTTCGACGGAGTCGAACTCATAGCTGGACGGGTCGAAGAAGGTTTCTGAGCCAGCGGTGATGGTGTAGGCGGGACGCACCATATCGGCGTAGTCGAACGTGACGCCGAAAGCGCCCGGGTCCTCGAAGCCCAGCTCGAACGCCGTCGGGTCCAGCGAGTTGACTTCCTTCTCGCGCGCGATCGAGTAGGAGCCCTGGTAGTTGAAGGTCCACGGCCCCGCGAAGGTTTCGCCGCCGAACACCAGCGAGGTGATGGTCTGGCTCTCGAAGCGGTCCTTCACGTCGCGGACGATGGTGATCTCGCCATCGTCGGACAGGAAAGACGCGCTGTCGCCGTCACCGGCGCTCGGCTCCTCGTCGAATTCGAAGATCAAATTCTTGCGGGTTTCCTGATCCTCGAAGCGGCTGTGCAGGCCGCGCGCGAACAGCTTGGTATTGTCGGACAATTTGTAGTCGAGGGACAGCGAGCCGGCCATGCGCGTGCGCTTCACGTCGTAGTCGCGGTACTCTACCGTGTCGGCGAAGGCGATGCCGTCATCGGTTTCATCCCAGCCGTCCATTTCCACATTGTCGGTGGAAAAATTGCGCTTGTAGTAGGAAAGTCCGCCCGCAATGCCCAGCCGCTCGCCGACGCGTGTGGCGAAGTCGATGGCGCCCTTGGGCGACACGTTGCCGTTCAGATTGTTGTACGAGCCTTCGGCGGTGATCGACACAAACGATTTTTCCAGGTCGAAGGCGCTGGTCGTGTCGATCTCGATGGATGCGCCGATGGTGTCACCGTCCATGTCGGGGGTCAGGGTCTTCTTGATCTCGATGGATTCGATCAGTTCGGACGGCAGGACATCGAGCGCCACCGAACGGACGTCCGCTTCCGGCGCCGGCACCCGGACTCCGTTGATGGAGGCGCTGTTCAGATTCGGGTCCAGACCGCGTACCGAAATGAAACGCCCTTCGCCCTGATCGTTGAGCACGTTGATGCCTGGCGCGCGGCGCGTCGCCTCGGCGACGTTCTGGTCGGGGAACTGCCCCATCGCGTCACGGGTCAGGACGTTTTCCACCGTGTCGGACGCGCGCTGGCGAGAGATGGAACTGGCCAAATTCGCCTGTTGGCCCGTGACCAGTACACTTTCGAGGCTGGTGTTGGCGTAAGGGGATAGGGCAATTTCCGTGTTGGTGCCCTGATCCGGAACGCTGATCGTGGTCTCCACCGTTGCCGCGCCGGCATAACGGACCCGCAGGGTGTAAGCGCCCGGCGCCAGATCGGCGAAGCGGAACGTGCCATCCGTATCCGTGCGGGCGCTCCGGTTCAGCTCCAGGAGAAGGAGTTCCGCGCCGCCCAGCGACCGGACGCCGGTGCTGTCGATAACCTTGCCGGACAGGGTCGCGGCGGCGGCTGGACCGGCCAGGACGCCGCCCGCAAGAGCTGTTGCGGCAAGCAACAGGGTTTGAGGCGACATGTTTCGCATGATGATCCCCTCCCGCGGCTCCGTGCCGCCTGTTGGCGCTGCATATCGTTGGCGCGTTGCAGAAAGGTTGAGGTTCTGTGAAGTTCTGAAGGCGAGGCGGGAGCCGGCGACATAACGCGTTGGAATCGTTCGTGGCGATCTGGACAGCGCATGGGGCGTATGACGAAAACGCCAAGCGCGGACCTGGACTAATGGTCAAAGTTTGGGCTTTCGCGGCCCGGACCCTGTGGTAACAATGGCCGCGGATTCATAACGGGAGGTTTTCATATGGCCATCAGGTTCGACGGCAGGGTTGCCATCGTCACGGGTGCGGGCGGCGGCGTTGGCCGGGCCCATGCGCTGGAATTGGCGCGTCGCGGCGCGAAGGTCGTGGTCAACGATCTGGGCGGCGCCATCGACGGCAGCGGCGGCTCGAGCGCACAGGCCGAGGCGGTCGTCGCCGAGATCAAGGCGGCGGGCGGCGAGGCGATTTCCGACGGCGGCAGCGTGACCGATCAGGCGGGCGTCGACAACATGGTCAAACGGACCATGGAGCAGTGGGGCCGTATCGATATCCTCATCAACAATGCCGGCATCCTGCGCGACAAGACGTTCTCCAAGATGGAGATCGCGGATTTCCGCGCCGTTCTGGAGGTCCACCTGATGGGCTCGGTGATCTGCACCAAGGCGGTGTGGCCGATCATGCGGGAGCAGCAGTACGGGCGCATCGTCGTCACCACCTCGGTGACGGGCCTCTACGGCAATTTCGGCCAGACCAATTACGGGGCCGCCAAGGCCGGTCTCTACGGCTTCATGAACGTGGCCAAGATGGAAGGCGCGCGGGACAATATTCGCATCAACACCATCTCGCCCTTCGCGCTCACCCGCATGACCGAGGGCATGATCACCGGCGAGCGCGCCGCCATGTACGGACCTGAGCTTGTGTCGCCTGCCGTGATGTATCTGGTCAGCGAAGACGCGCCGACGGGCATCATCCTCAGCGCCGGCGCGGGCACGGTGTCGCGTGCGGCGATGGTCGAGACCCAGGGCGTCAATTTCGGCATGGGTATCACGGCGGAAGACGTCGCCGCGCATTTCGACGAGATCAATGATTTCTCGACCGCCAAGCCGCTGCGCGATGCCGGTGAGCAGAGCGCCAAGAACGCCGAGACACTGGCGAAGACGCCGCTGAAAGGTTAAGCGAACGAGGGCGCCGGCGGCGGCAAGGTCGCCGCCGGTTCTCCTCCTGTCGGCATTGTCCCGTGGACGGCTCAGGCCGCCGCGCGGACGGCCCCCTGCTTCAGCTTGCGCATATTCTCGATGGTCAGCGCGCAGGCGGTGGCCACTTCGGTGCCCTTCACCACGAAATGTTCGCGGAAGAAGCGCTGGTGTTCTTCATGCTCGTGGAAGTGACGCGGGGTGAGGACGGCGGACAGCACCGGCACGTCCAGATCAAGCTGGACCCGCATCAGGCCGTCGATGACCGCGCTCGAGACATACTCGTTGGCATAGATTCCACCATCTACCACGAAGCCCGAGGCGACGATGGCGCTGTAGCGTCCCGACGCAGCCAGGATCTTGGCGTGCAGCGGGATCTCGAAGACGCCAGGGACTTCGTGAAGGTCGATGAGGTCTTGGGAAAATCCGCGCCGGGTCATTTCGACTAGGAAGGCGTCGCGGCAGCGGTCGACGATGTCGCGGTGCCATGTGGCCTGGATGAAAGCGATCCGGCCGGTGTCGGTGGTGTTCTGGTTGCTCTGATTCATGGTGCTCCCTTTCGCAAAGCAAGAATCAGGGCGCACGGGCCAAGAACGGCGAGGCGCACAGCGCCGCCGCACTGGGAAACCCGTTCTCTTTCATCCGGACTGTGACCGTCGGCTTCGGAGTTGCACCGAATCTGCTGACCCCGGCGATCTCCTGCCGGGCGCTCGCGGGCTTGCGCTGGCGCGCTTACCGCCGGTGGGGACTTTCACCCCGCCCCGAGAACGTTACCGCCCGGACGGGATTGTCCGGCACGGCAGTCTGTTTCTAGCGAAGACGGAACGCCGGTGCAACGGTCAGCCTGCTTCGTCAATGATGACCGACGCGGCGCGCTTGGCCTGCCGCGCGGCGATGGGAGCGCCGAACTCGTGGGCGACCGCGATGGCGCCTTCGTGCAGGATCAGGATCTGCTGCGCCAGATTGCGCGGGTCCCTGAGACGCGCGGATTGCGCGTTCTCCAGGATGTAATCGAAAACCGCGCGCTTCTGGGCCGCGGCCGTGGTGTGCACCGGATGGTTGACGGGGCCGTACTCGCAGGCCGCCTTGATGAAGACGCAGCCATTGAAGTCTTCCTTCTCGAACCATTCCTCAAGCGCGTCGAAGATGGCGAGCAGGCGATCGGCCGGCTCTTCCGCCAGCGCGTCGGCGCGGGTCCGCAGCCAGGAGACATAGCGCGCACCTTCGGCCTCAAGCGCCGCGACGATCAAATCGTCCTTTGATTTGAAGTGGTTGTAGAGGGTCATCTTGGCGACCCCGGCCTGGGCGAGAATGGTGTCGATACCGGTGGCATGGAATCCGTCGCGCGAGAACATGGCGGCGGCGGTATCGACAAGATGGTCGCGTTTGGGGCTGGGCATGGCGTGCGTTCAACTCGGCTATACAGGTCTGTTTAAGAGTAAGTAGTAACAGACAGCCGCGCTGGCAACAGAATTGGTCGGGTTCAGGCCCGCCCGGCCAGCATGGACGAGAACAGGTCGGTCATGCGCTCGGCCACTTGGGTGTAATCGTCCGCGCCGATGGTCTCGGGGATGAGCTGTCCCTCGATCAACAGCATGGCGGCGCCCTGGACGAGGGACCAGGCCGTGACCGCCGCCACCTTGGGGTCGATCTCGCCGCCGCCCCGCGCACGTACAACGTCGCTGACCGCCGCGCCCAGCAACTGGGCGGCGGCAATGCGGGCCTGCATCAACTCGCGTGAAGCCTCGTTGCCGATGAATTCGCCGCTGCTGATGAGCCGGAACAGGCCGGGATTGGCGACCGCGTACTTAATGTATCCGACGCCCAGCGCCCGGTGTCGGGCGACCGCGTCCTGCGCGCCGCGAGCCTCCGCCTCCATGAATTCGATCATGGTCCACAGGGATTCGCTGGCGACGGCCATCAGCAACGCCTTCTTGTCGGCGAAGTAGAAGTAAGGTGCGTTGTGCGACACGCCGACGGCCCGCGACACCTCGCGGATGCTGACGCCCGCCTGGCCCGTGCGTTCGATCGTCTCCATGGCCGCCTTGATGAGCGCGGTCCGCACGCCCTTGTCATGCGCATCCTGAGGCGGTTGGGACGGGCTCGTGCTCAGCGCCCGTCGGCCCGCAGGCCCGAGGATGTCCAGCACCGCGCCCTTGGTCGATCCGGCCGGTGCCGGGGGCAGCGGCTCGCGGCGATGCCGCTTGATGTCGTCCAGGGTAATGGTCGATCCCGCGGCTTCGCTCGCGGCCTGAATCTCCGGATCGAGGAAGGGGGCCGTGTCGAAATAGTCGGCGGCGTAGACGATCCAGCCATCCTTGTAGCGCCGCACGCTCGCGCCGCGCGTCATCACCACCCGCTTGCCGTCGGGCAGTACGGCCACCTGACGCCACTCGCTGTAGGAGACGTCGCCATCGAAGATCGGGGCGCGAAGGGGTTCGAATTCGATGTGGCCCACCTTGGCCATGATGTCGCCCAGCCAATCGCGGATCGCCTGCTGGCCGCGCACCTCGCCGAAGATCGGGTCGATGTAGACGGCGTCCGTCGGATGCATGAGGTCGGAGGTCACGGCGTAGTAGTCCGCCGGCCGGCTGATCTCGAAGGCCACTTCGTGCAGTTCGCGATTGGTCAGGCCCGATGGCCGCGAGACCAGCCCGTCCTTGGGCTTGCCGGCGCGCGCCGTCAGCCATGCCTGCACGTTGGGCGAGGGCAGCGCTGCCGGCGGCTTGGTCCAGGCGGTGGTTGGCACCCGCGGCCAGGCGGGCAGCGGCACGACCCGCTCGCCCTTCGCCGCGGCAGCCGCCAGTCCAATGCGAATCGGCGTCGAGTCGAAATAGTCGACCGCGTAGGTGATCCAGCCATCGCGATACTCCCGGACGCTGATCCCCTTGACGATCGGTTTCCACGTGCCATCGACAGGCTGGACGAGCTGCCATTCATCGATGGAGGTTCCGCCTTCACCATCGTCCATGAATTCGGCTGGGAATACCGGGTCGAAGCTGGCGCCGCCGCCCTGGCCGGACATGATCGGCACCAGCCAGGCGCGGATTTTCTTCTGGCCATGCAGGTCCCCGAAGATCGGATCGATATAGGTCGACTTCGTGGGGTGGAGCATGTCGCAGTGCAGCTCGAAGAAGCGCTCGCCCAGTGACCGGTCGTTGATGATGGAATGAATGTCCGGATGCGACAGGCCGCTGGGCGTTGCGACGAAGCGGCGCGCGTCGAGCGGCTTGCCCGACATCTCCCGCATATAGGTGTCGAGATAGGCCTGGGCCGCGGGCGAATGGGTCGGCCGCCACAGTGTCTTCTGGCGTTCGAGGACCGCGTTGGCTTCAGGTTTCTTCATGGGGTCTCCTTCGGGCGCCTCCGATCGCACCGGTCCGCTCGCGGCGAGGATGAGGCTAGTGGCAAACAGGGCGCGGAGCATCCGTTTTGATGGCATCGGCGTGGCCCCGGTTCAGAATTTGTAGCGGACGAGCACGCCGTAGGTGCGCGGCGCGCCCGGTATGCCCAGATAGGTGCCCACAAGCCGGTTCAGACCGGGACCGCCGCCCAGCGCCGAGCCGATCTGCGCGCAACCGACCAGATATTGTTCGTCCGCCAGATTCTTGGCCCAGACCTGAACATCGATGCGGTCGTCATCCGTACGAAAGCCCGCGCGGGCATTGATCAGCGTATATGCCTTCTGCCGGCACAGGGGATCGGCGCCCAGGTCCAGATCCTGCCGGCCGGTATACAGCGCATCGATGCCCACATAGAACGCACCGCCCATGCTTTCGACGGGGAGGGTGTAGTTCGCCGAGCCGGCGAGCTGCCATTCCGGCGCGTTCGGCAGAACATCGCCGGTGCGATCGCCGAACTGACCGCCGGGAAGCGGGCCATTCGGATAGTCGGTGTATTTGGCCTTGTTGTAGCCGGCGCTGGCGAGCAGGGAGAAATTGTCGGTGACCTGCGCGAAGGCTTCGAGCTCGATGCCGGTGCTCCGGGCCTTGGCGGCGTTCGTGGTGCGGATTTCCGGCGCGTCGAAAATCGTCACCTGCAGATCGCGGAACTGGATCAGGAAAGCCGACAGATTCAGCGATACGCGTCGGTCGAGCAGGAAGGTCTTCGCCCCAGCCTCGAAATTCCTTGCCGATTCCGGGCCGAACTCCAGCCGGGAAGGATCGAGCGAGATAGCGCTGCCACTGAGCCCGCCGCCGTTGAAGCCGCCCGACTTCGCGCCTTCCGAATAGGTGAAGAACAGATTGGTGGCGTCGTCGATCGAATAGACCACGCTGCCCATCAGCGACAGGTTGTTCTCCGAGCGCTTGAACAGGGTCGGCGGGAACGGCTGGAACCCGATCAGGCCACCGAACAGCGCGCCGACCTCCTGGGAGATCAGCAGGCTGCGGCCCTCGCGGTCGATGCGCGCGCCGCCGGTCAGCTCGATCTGGTCGGTGATGTGCCAGGTCAACTGCCCGAACAGCGCCTGACTGTTTACATCCAGGTCGTGATAGTGGACCTGCTGCACGCCCTGCAGGCCCGGCGGCAAGCCGAGCAGGGTCGAATCGTCCACATTGGTCTGCAGGTCGCTCTTCAGATTCGACCAGTAGAAGTAGGCACCGACCAGATAGTCGATCGGGCCCTCGCTGTCCGAGACAAGGCGCAGTTCTTCGCTGAGCTGCCACTGCTGGTTGTCGCGTCCTGAACGGAAGAACGCCTCGGCGCTGTAATCCAGATCGAGGAAGTTCTCGCTCCTGAAGCCGCGATAACCGGTCAGCGACGTGAGAACGGCGCCGCCCAGATCGTAGTTCATCTCGATGGAGCCGCCCCAATTGTCGACCGAATTGCGTTCGGCGTCCGGCGTCTTCTGTACGTCGCGGTCGAACACATTGCCCGGCGTCGGGACGGGGTAGGGCGGCGGCAGGAACAGGAACGCCGGCTCGAAGCCGACCAGCAGGAGGTCGCCGATGGTGCTGTTGCTCTTGTCGCTCTGGTAATCACCGGAAATGGTGACGTCGAAATCATCGCCGGCCTGGGCGTGGAATTTGCCCCTCAGGCCGAAACGCTTCACATCCGCCACCGCCGAACCGTCCACGGTGTTGCGGCGCAAGCCACTATCGTCGGCGTAGTACGCTGACAGGGACATGGCGGCGACACCTTCGACCAGCGGCACCTCGATCCCGCTGCGCAGTCGCAAGGCGTCGTAATTGCCATACTGGGCATCCGCCGTCAGGTGGAACTCGGTCAGCGAGGGCTTGCGCGTGATGATATTGACGGCGCCCACGGTCGAGTTCTTGCCATACAGCGTGCCCTGGGGACCGCGCAGCACCTCGATCCGCTCCAGATCGACCAGCTCGGTGTTCAGCTGTTCCGGACGCTGCATGTAGATACCATCCACATAGAACGACACGTTGGGGTCGATGCCCGGCTGGGTGTTGCGGGCGGCGCTGGTCAGGCCGCGTATGGTGACCCTGTTGTCTCCAGCACTGCCCTGGCCGAAATCGATGCGCGTGTTGGGCACGAACCGGGCGAGATCGTCCAGCGACGCGATGTTGCGTTCCTCCATGAAGGATTCGCCGAAGGCCGATATGGAAATCGGCAGTTCGGACAGCGTCTGTTCGCGCTTCTGAGCCGAGACGATGACTTCCTCGATGCGCGGCCCTTCCTGCGCGCTGAGCGCGAATGGACCAAGCGCCATCGCGATCGCGGCGCTCGTCAGGACAAAGTGGTGGTGTCGTCGCGCTGGCGCGGCGTTGGTCATGTCTGCCTCCCCAAAATCGGCATCGGCTTCGACGCCGGTCTTGTGCGCCGGCTGTGACGGAAGGATGCCTGCTCCGTCGCTTGACACTGTCAACCTAATTGATTGACAGTGTCAAGCGACAAAGAAGCTTGGTGGTGCTGGTCTTGAAACGGTCTGGTTGAGGTACACCTCTGGGCAATCGACGGTCGCTGAGAGGCCGCCGGCGATTTCTCCGGCCCGATCCCCTCGACGAAGCGGCCTTGCTGCCGCTATAAACCGGGCCAGCAGACAACAGGAGTTTTCCCGTGGCTTCGTACCAGTACGTCTATGTGATGAAGGGCCTGTCCAAGAGCTATCCGGGCGGCCGGACGGTCATCAAGGACATTACTCTGCAGTTCCTCCCGGGCGCCAAGATCGGCGTACTCGGCGTGAACGGCGCGGGTAAGTCGACCCTGCTCAAGATCATGGCCGGGCGTGACACCGAGTTTCAGGGCGAGGCCTGGGCCGCCGAAGGCATCAAGATCGGCTATCTGGAGCAGGAACCGTCGCTGGATCCGAACAAGGACGTATTCGGCAACGTCATGGACGGCGTCTATCACACGCAGTCGCTGATCGACGAGTTCAACGAGGTTACCGGCAAGCTCGGCGACGAGATGTCCGATGACGACATGGCCAAGCTCTACGAGCGCATGGGCGAGTTGCAGGAGCGGATCGACGCGGTCGATGGCTGGAACCTGGACCGCCAGGTCGAGATCGCCATGGACGCGCTGCGCTGCCCGGCGGGTGACGCGGACGTGACCAAGCTGTCGGGCGGCGAGCGCCGCCGCGTCGCGCTGGCCCGGCTGCTGCTGGAAAAGCCCGACATGCTGCTGCTCGACGAACCGACCAACCATCTGGACGCCGAGAGCGTTGCCTGGCTCGAGCACTTCCTGGCCGAATATCCGGGCACCGTGCTGATGGTGACCCATGATCGCTACTTCCTCGACAACGTCACCAGCTGGATTCTCGAACTGGATCGCGGCCGGGGCATTCCTTACGAGGGCAATTATTCCAACTGGCTGATCCAGAAGCAGAAGCGGCTGGAGCAGGAAGGCCGCGAGGACGTCTCGCGCCAGCGCCAGCTCGCCGAGGAACTGGAGTGGGTGCGCCAGTCGCCCAAGGCCCGCCAGGCCAAGTCCAAGGCCCGTCTCAAGGCCTATGACGAGTTGCTCGACAAGGCCAATGAGCGCCAGACCACCGGCACCGCCAAGATCGTCATCCCGCCGGGTCCGCGCCTCGGCAATGTGGTCATCGAGGCCAAGGGGGTTTCGAAAGGCTATGGCGAGAACCTGCTGATCGACGATCTGAGCTTCCTCATGCCGCCGGGCGCCATCGTTGGCGTCATCGGGCCCAACGGTGCCGGCAAGACGACGCTGTTCCGCATGATCACCGGCCAGGAGACCCCGGATTCCGGCACCTTCAAGGTGGGCGAGACCGTGAAACTGGGTTATGTGGACCAGTCACGCGACGCGCTCGATCCCAACAAGAACGTCTGGGAGGAAATCTCCGGCGGCGTCGACGTCCTGCATCTGGGCAAGATCGACGTTCCCAGCCGCGCCTATACCGGCGCCTTCAACTTCAAGGGAACCGACCAGCAGAAGAAGGTCGGTATCCTGTCGGGCGGCGAGCGCAACCGCGTCCATCTTGCCAAGATGCTGAAGGAAGGCGCGAACCTGCTCCTGCTCGACGAACCGACCAACGATCTGGACGTCGATACGCTGCGGGCTCTGGAAGAGGCGCTGGAGGAATTTGCCGGCTGCGCCATTATCATCAGCCATGATCGCTGGTTCCTCGACCGCATCTGCACCCATATCATCGCCTATGAGGGCGAGAGCCAGGTGGTGTGGTTCGAGGGCAACTACCAGGATTACGAAGCCGACCGCAAGCGCCGCCTGGGCGCCGAGGCCGACCAGCCGCACCGCCTTCGGTTCAAGAAGTTCGCCGCCTGATCCATACGGAGCGGTCGTTTACCGGCCGCTCCACCATCCGGCTCAGTCCTCGGGGATCGGCACCACCAGCGCGGGATGGGCGCCGAAGCCCTCCTGGGCCACGTCCGAGTCCGCCGAGGCCAGGTGAACGGCGCGGCTGGCGGCATCCCAGTAGCCGTAGCCGGTGCCGCCATCCTTCATCAGCGTATCGAGCAGCCACATGGGCTGGCCCATCGGACCCTTGCGATCAAAGCCGTGATCTCCCGTGCGGGTCGCGCGCACGCGCTGGATGGCCATGTATTCGAACGCGGTCAGCGAGACCCAGCCGCGTTCGGAAAACAGCGGACGCAGGTCGTTGGGGCTTTTCCCGCGGGTTTCGGCCGGATAGGCGCCCGACAGCATGAAGAGACAGTAGGGACCTTCGGGCCGGTTGAGGGTCTGGGACTGTTTGAATGCATCGACGCTCTCCACCAGCGGCGCGGCATATTGCAGGTCGGCGCTCACATCCTCGAGCGGTTCGCTCAAAAGTTGCACGACGCCCAGGTGAAAATCCAGTTGCTGACGCTTGATCGACGGGAACATCAGCGCCGAGGTAAACCCGGCGCCCAGCGCCCGGTTGGCCACCCGCTTCATTTCGTCGGTGACCTCGATGGACATGGGCAGATAATCGGCGATGCGCGGCAGCAGCACATCGTCGAAGAAGGCACGGCTGTTTTCCAGGATTTGGTCGAAGGATTCCATGTCGCCTCTACCTCGGATACACTTCAACCGTTAGCGGCCGAGCTTCCCCGAAGCGCGGAATCCGGCGGTTGAAAGTGAACAAAAAATGAACAGTGTGCGGCGTCGATAGCATCTGCGCCCACCGGCTGGAAGGATCGACTCGACTGCCTCATCTTCTTTAGCCTCATAGAATTGGCGTGTCACGAACCCTCTGAATTACTTGTTTCGGATGCGTTTGAAGGCTCCACGCCCATTGATTCCCAAATTTGCCCATGATATCCCATAGGGACCCATCGAATGACGGGTCGGACTGGGGTGATTCGATCCACAAGCAAGCGAGCGGGGCCAAGGGTGTGAAACGCAGGTAAAGATCGTGAGGGGCGGCCGTGCCGCTGTTTCTGTCAACTTACGCGAACAAGATCGACAAGAAGGGGCGGGTTTCCGTGCCCGCGTCGTTTCGCGCCGAGTTCGACAAGGACGATCCCAAGTTTGTCGCCTTTCCTCACACCGGCGAACGCTGCATCGAGGGCTGGGACCGCGCCCGTATCGGGCAACTCACTGACGCCATGGATCGCTATCCCCCGCTATCTTCCGAATATAATGCGCTCGGCTATCTGCTGGGTCAGAGCCGCGAGATGTCGGTCGATCCGGAAGGCCGCATCACGCTGCCGCTCTACCTGCTCGAATATGCCGGGATCACGGACAGCGTCGTGTTCGTTGGCCAGGGTAAATCGTTCCAGATATGGAGCCCGGAAAACTACGAGGAATTTGGCGGCCGGATGCGCCCCGTCGCCGCCTCGGTCCACCGCACGCTCGCACTCGGCCCGCTTGCGGGCGGAGGCGCCCATGGGTGATCTTCAGCGCCACGCCCCTGTCATGCTGGACGAAATCGTCGCCGCCATCGCACCCCGGGACGGCGATGTCATCGTCGATGGAACATTCGGCTGGGGCGGCTATACGCGAGGCCTGCTCGAGGCGGCCGACTGCACTGTCCTGGGTATCGACCGCGACCGGTCGGCACGGGACCGTGCTGATGTTCTCGCCGCCGAATTCCCGGGCCGCTTCACTTTCCTGCCGGGTCGGTTCGGCGACATGGAGTCGCTGATCGCCGGGGTCGATACGTTGCAGGGCGTGGCGCTCGATCTGGGCGTTTCCTCCATGCAGCTCGACGATCCGGAACGTGGCTTCTCGTTCCAGAAGGACGGCCCGCTCGACATGCGCATGGCCGGCGCGCAGGAGGCAGATGCCTCCGCCGCCTCGGATGTGGTGAACGGCGAAGAGGAAGCCGAGATCGCCCGGATCATCTGGCTCTATGGCGAGGAGCGCAATTCGCGCCGTATCGCCAAGGCCATCGTCGCGGCGCGCAAGGTCGAGCCGATCACGCGAACCCTGCAACTGGCCGAGATCGTCGCCCGCGCCAATGGCGGCGTCCAGCCGCACAAGATGCATCCGGCGACGCGCACGTTCCAGGCGCTGCGCATCCACGTCAACGACGAACTGGGCCAGCTCGAGGCCGGGCTGCGCGCGGCTGAAAGGCTGCTCGCGCCCGAGGGTCGCCTGGCCGTCGTTTCGTTTCACTCGCTCGAAGATCGTATCGTGAAGACTTTCCTGCGCGAACGCGGCGGTTTGGCACCCGACAGCTCCAGACACCTCCCGGCGTTGCCGAACCGCCGTTCGCCCAGCTTCCGCCTGATCTCGCGCGGCGCGATCAAGCCATCCGACGCGGAAGTCGACCGCAATCCGCGGGCCCGGTCGGCGCGCTTGCGCGCCGCCATCCGCACGAGCAACGCGGCGTGGCCCGAGGACGGGAGGAACGCCGCATGAAACGCTCAATCACGTTCCTCACGCTGCTGATCCTGATCGTCGTCTCCTACGGTCTCTACAACCTGAAATACGAAGTCGAGGACCTGCAGGACCAGGCCAACGCCTACAAGGCGCAGATGGAAGAAGATCGCCGCGCCATCAAGGTATTGCAGGCCGAGTGGGCCTATCTGACGCGTCCGGATCGGTTGCAGCGGCTGTCGGGCAAGTTTCTCAGCCTGGAACCGACGGTCGCCAAGCAGGTGGGTGGTGTCGCCGACCTGCGGTTGAAAACCATCGACGGTCTTGAGGCGGCGGAACCAGTCATCGATACATCGGATGCGACACTCCCGGCCGCGCCTTCGGCGCAGGCAAACCAATTGCCGGTCTCGAATACGGGCCCGGCGCTGGGAGCGTCCAGATGAGGCGCATCACCACCATTGAATTCGATGGCGCCGGCAAACGTGCCGTGGACAATGCCCGGGGCCGGGTGCGTGTCGCGATGGTCGTTTTCGCCCTGTGCTTTACCGCGATCGGCGTGCGCCTCGTGGATCTTGGCGTGCTGAGCGGCGCCGCGACCGATAAGCCGAACACGATTGCGGCCGAGGCGGTGGCGCCGCGCGCCGATATCCTGGACCGGAACGGCGTTTTGCTGGCAACCGACCTGACGGCGATTTCGGTCTATGCGCAGATCCCGCGCATTCTCGATCCGCGCCAGTCGGCCCTGAAGCTGGCCTCGGTCCTGCCGGGCGTCTCGGCGGATACGCTCGAGCGCAAGCTGTCTTCTGACTCCAAGTTCATCTGGGTGAAGCGCAAGGTGACGCCCGCCGAATACGATGCGGTCAATCGTCTCGGTCTGCCCGGCATCGGCTTCCAGCGCGAAATCGAACGCGTTTATCCGCATGGCAATCTGGCGGCCCATCTGGTCGGCTACACGAATGTCGACGGTCATGGTCTGGCCGGTGTCGAGCGCTTCTTCGACGACAAGCTGCGCAAGGAAGGGCCGCGGGGCGAGCCGTTGACGCTGTCGATCGACATCCGCGTCCAGCACGCGCTGCGTAACGAAATTTCGGGGATGGTCGAGGAGTTCCGTGCCCTTGGAGGCGCCGGTCTGATCCTCGATATCCACAGCGGCGAAATCGTGGCCATGACCAGCCTGCCTGATTTCAATCCCAACGAACCGGGCCGTATCGCCAATAATCCCGAACTGATCAACCGCATGAGCCACGCGGTGTTCGAATGGGGCTCGACGTTCAAGACCTTTACCATCGCTCAGGCGCTCGAGGAGGGCACCACGTCCTTCACCGGCGGTTATGACGCCTCAAGCCCGATCCGTGTGGCGCGCTTCACGATCAATGACGATCACCCCAAGCATCGCTGGTTGAGCACGCCGGAAATCTTCATGTACTCGTCGAATATCGGCACCGTGAAGATGGCGCTCGCCTTCGGCACCGAGAAGCAGAAGGCTTTCCTCGGCAAGCTGGGCTTCTTTGGCCGTCCCCATGTGGAACTGAAGGAAACCGGCGCACCGCTTGTGCCGGCGCAGTGGCGCGAAATCAATACCATGACCATTTCGTTCGGTCACGGTCTTTCCATTACAGGCCTTCAGCTGGCCGCAGCCTACGCGGCCGTCTCCGGTGACGGTATCCTGCATCCCGTGACAGTCCTCAAGACGCCGGACGGCTATCGTCCGAAAGGCGAGCGGGTCGTTTCTGAAGAAACCGCCCGCAAGGTGCAGGGCATGTTGCGGCTCGTCGTAGAGCGCGGCACCGGCCGCAAGGCGGATGCGCCGCATTACCTGGTGGGCGGTAAGACGGGAACCGCCGAGAAGGTGGGCGGCGGCGGATACAAGAAGAAGTCGCTGGTCTCCTCGTTCGTTTCGATCTTCCCGTCGATCAACCCGCGATATGTGGTGCTGGTGATGGTCGACGAACCGAAGGGCAACGCATCGACCTATGGTTACGCGACCGCCGGCTGGACCGCCGCGCCGACCACAAAGCGCGTCATCGAGCGTATCGCGCCGATGCTGGGCGTCGCGCCCAGCAATGAGCCGACCCATCCCGTGACGCACGAGATCATGCAGTACATCCAGCCGGAGCTGCGCTCATGAGGCTGTCCGACCTGATCGGCGGCAACGGCGCCGCGTCCGGCATCGAGATTCAGGGCCTGTCCTGTGACAGCCGCACCGTCTCGAGCGGATATCTGTTCGCCGCCCTCGCTGGCACGCGCGCCCGCGGCGCCGACTTCGTCGCGCAGGCAATCGAGCGCGGTGCCGTGGCGGTCCTCGCGGAACCGGACGTGGCGGTGCCGGCGGCGGGGGTATACCTGGTGCCCGACGTCAACCCGCGTCGTCGGCTGGCGCACATGGCGGCCCGCTTCTTCGCCGCCCAGCCCGAGACCGTCGTGGCCGTGACCGGAACCAACGGCAAGAGCTCGGTTGCCGATTTCGTCCGCCAGATCTGGGCGCGGGCGGGCCTCAAGTCCGGCTCCATGGGCACGCTCGGCGTTCGCGCCGCCGGCATGGCGGCGGTACCGACATTGACCACGCCGGATCCCATCGAAATTCATGCCCGCCTCGCCGATATGAAGCGGGCCGGTGTCGAGCATGTGGCGATCGAGGCCTCAAGCCATGGGCTGGCGCAGTACCGGCTCGACGGCGTGAAGCTCAAGGCGGCCGCGTTCACCAACCTCAGCCGCGACCATCTGGATTATCACGCCGATTACGACGACTACTTCCTGGCCAAGCTGCGCCTGTTCGGCGAAGTCCTCCAGCCGGGCGCGGTGGCCGTCCTGAATACGGAAACCCACGTCTACGAGGAATTGGTCGATATCTGCTGGGGGCGCGGGCTCGGTATACTGTCCGTCGGCGACGGCGGTGAGCTTCGGATCGTCTCGCGTACCCGCACCGCGCGCGGCCAGGAACTGGACGTCCGTTTTGAAAAGCAACGCTTCGACATTTCCCTGCCGCTGATCGGTGATTTCCAGGCGTCGAACGCGCTGGTCGCCGCCGCGCTGGTGATCGGCACTGGCGGCGACGTGGCCGAGACGCTCGCCGCGCTGGAGTATCTGGAGCCTGTCCCTGGCCGTCTCCAGACCGCTGGACGCACCCAGGCGGGCGCGGCGATCTATGTTGACTATGCCCATACGCCGGACGCCCTGCGCACCCTGCTCGAGACCCTCCGCCCTTACACCGAAAGCAAGCTGCACGTCGTGTTTGGCTGCGGCGGCGACCGCGACAAGGGCAAGCGACCCCAGATGGGCGAGATCGCCATCGCGCTTGCCGATCGGGTGATCGTGACCGACGACAACCCCCGCGGGGAGGACGCGGCCCGCATCCGCGCGGACATTCTCGCGGCCGCTCCGGGCGCCGTCGAGATCGCAGACCGCCAGTCGGCGATCAGTGCTGCCGTTGCCGCGCTTGCGCCGGGCGATGTCCTCGCCGTGGCGGGCAAGGGGCATGAGCAGGGGCAGATCGTCGGCGATACGGTTCTTCCGTTCGATGATGTCGAGGCTGTTCGGGTTGCCTTGGGAGGTGCCCGTGGTTGAGCCCTTGTGGACCGCGAATCAAATTGCTGCCGCGGTCTCTGGTGCCGCGAGCAGGGATTTCGACGTTTTCGGCGTCGCGATCGATAGCCGCGAAGTCCGGTCCGGCGACCTCTTCGTTGCCTTGAAAGGCGACAATCAGGACGGCCATCGCTATGTCGCCGCGGCCATCGACAAGGGCGCGGCAGGGGCGCTTGTCGAACATTCGGGCTCATATCCGTCCGGTGCGCCCGTCGTCGCGGTTGACGACGCGCTCGCCGGTCTTCGCGCTCTGGGCGTGGCCGCCCGCGACCGGCTTCAGGGCAAGGTGATCGGCGTGACCGGCAGCGTCGGCAAGACCGGGACCAAGACAGCCATCGCCGCGGCGCTGGCGCGCAGCGGCGCGACCTATGCCAGCGAGCGCAGCTTCAACAACCATATCGGTGTGCCCCTGACACTGTCGCGCACGCCGCCCGCGACCCGCTATACGGTGCTGGAAATGGGCATGAACCACGCGGGCGAGCTTCGCGACCTGACCCAGGTCGCGCGGCCGCATGTGGCGGTGGTGACCACCATCGCCGAAGTCCATATGGAGTTCTTTGCCTCCATCGCCGAGATCGCCGACGCCAAGGCGGAAATCTTCGAAGGGCTGCAGCCGGGCGGCACAGCCGTGCTGAACCGCGACAATGCCATGTTCGAGCGGCTGGAAGCACGGGCGCGCTCGGTCGGCGTGGAGCGCATCCTGGCATTCGGCGAGCACAGCGACGCCGATGTGCGTCTGGTGAAGTCGCGCCTGCACGAGGATTGCAGCACGGTGACCGCCGACGTGGCGGGCATGCTCGTCACCTACAAGATCGGTGTTCCCGGCGAACATTGGGTTGCGAACAGTCTGGCGGTGATGGCGGCCGTCTTCGCCGTCGATGGCGATCTGGGCCTTGCCGGCCTTGCGCTGGCCGAAATGCAGCCGCCGCGCGGGCGCGGCCGTCGGCATCAGGTGGAATATCGCGACGCCGAGATCGTCGTGATCGACGAAAGCTACAATGCCAGCCCGGTCGCGACGCTGGCGGCGATCCGCGGACTCGGCCGCAGCAAGCCGGCGCGGCGCGGACGGCGTATCGCCGTGCTTGGCGACATGCGCGAACTGGGCGATCAGGGCCCTCAGCTTCATGCCGGCCTGCGCCAGCCGTTGCGCGAGGCCGGTGTGGATCTGGTGATCGCCGTCGGGCCGCTGATGCAGGAGATGGCGAACGGGTTGGGCCTTACGGTCCAGGTGATCAACTGCGCCAACGCCCAGGAAGCCTCGCGACAGGTGCTCGAGGCCGTGGTGCCGGGCGACGTGATCATGGTGAAGGGCTCGAACGCCATCGGCCTTTCGAGCGTGGTCGATGCACTGCTGGCCTTGCCGGACCAGCCTTCTGTGCGCCGCGTGGCAGGGTAAGGGGACACACATGCTGTATCATCTGCTAGTTCCCCTGAGCGGCGAGTTCCAGATCCTCAACGTCTTCCGCTACACCACCTTCCGCAGCGGCGGCGCGGTGCTGACCGCGCTGTTCATCTGCCTGATCTTCGGCCCGCGCCTTATCAACTGGCTGCGTTCGAAGCAGGGGAAGGGCCAGCCGATCCGCGAGGACGGGCCGCAGAGTCATATCGTGACAAAGCAGGGCACGCCGACCATGGGCGGCTTTATGATCCTGATCGGTCTGAGCGTCGGTACCCTGTTGTGGGCGGACCTTTCAAATCCCTACATCTGGATCTGCTTTCTGGTGACTCTCGGCTTCGGCGGTGTCGGCTTCATCGACGACTACCTGAAGGTGACACGCCGTTCCAGCAAGGGTATCGCGGGCAAGATGAAGCTGGTGCTTCAGTTTTCCATCGCGATCGCGGCGGCGCTTGCCGTCAGTCATTTTTCCAGCGATCCGCTGACAAACCGACTTGCCGTGCCGTTCGCCAAGCACGTGCTGATCGATCTCGGCTGGGTCTTCATCCCCTTCGCCATGCTGGTCATGGTGGGCGCCTCCAATGCGGTGAACCTCACGGACGGGCTCGACGGTCTCGCCACCATGCCGGTCATCATCGCGGCTGCGACGTTCGCCCTGCTTGCCTATCTGGTCGGCTTCTCCACCTTCGCCGAATATCTCCAGATCCACTACGTGGTGGGCGCGAGCGAGCTGGCTGTATTCATGGCCGCCCTGATTGGCGCTTGTCTGGGCTTCCTCTGGTTCAATGCGCCGCCGGCCATGGTGTTCATGGGCGATACCGGCAGCCTTGCCTTGGGCGGCGCGCTGGGTGCGGTCGCCGTGGTCATCAAGCACGAGCTGGTGCTGGTCATCGTCGGCGGATTGTTCGTCCTCGAGACCGTTTCGGTGATCGTTCAGGTGATCTCGTTCAAGACCACGGGCAAGCGCGTGTTTCGCATGGCGCCGCTGCACCATCACTACGAGCAGAAGGGCTGGGCCGAATCCACCATCGTGGTGCGGTTCTGGATCATCGCCCTGGTGCTGGCGCTCATCGGTCTCTCCACCTTGAAGCTGAGGTAGCGCGCATGATCCCCGTCACCGCATATCAGGACCGGGCCGTGGCCGTGTTCGGTCTTGCGCGCAGCGGAATCGCCGCCGCCCGTGCGCTGATGGCGGGCGGGGCATCCGTCACGGCCTGGGACGATGGCGCGAAGGGCCGGGACGCGGCGCAGGCCGCTGGCGTGGCGCTGGCCGATCCGGCGACGCTGGACTGGAGCCGCCAGACCGCTCTGGTGCTCAGCCCCGGCGTGCCGCTCACCCATCCCCAGCCGCATCCGGTGGTCGTTGCCGCGAAGGCCGCAGGCTGTCCGGTGATCGGCGACATCGACCTGTTTGCGCAGGCCGAGCCGTCATTGCCGCGCCACGACGTGGCGGTCATCACGGGCACCAATGGCAAGTCGACGACGACGGCGCTTCTGGCGCATCTCGTGCAGGCATGCGGCGGGACCTCGGTCGCTTGCGGCAACATCGGCACACCGATCCTCGACCTGGCCCCGCTGCCGGAAGGGGGCGTCTACGTCATCGAGATGTCGTCTTACCAGATCGATCTGACGGCCCATCTGAAGCCGGCGGTCACCATTCTTCTCAACACGACGCCCGATCATCTGGACCGTCACGGCGACATGGCGAATTACGTCGCCGTCAAACGCCGGATTTTCGGCTGGCAAGAGCCGGAAGGCGTGGCCATCGTCGGTATGGACGACGAGTACGGACCGGGCGCGGTGGCGCAGTTGCGGCAAGCGGGGCGCAAGGTCGTCCCGGTCACTGTAACGGGACGAGCGGCGGACGGCGTCTCCGTCGATGCGGCCGCGCTGTACGACGCCGAGTTGTCCGCCGAACCAATCCTGTCCCTCGCCGGTATCGAAAGCCTCCGTGGCCGTCACAACTGGCAGAATGCCGCGGCGGCGTATGCGGCGGCCCGGGCGCTCGGTTTCGCGCCGGCCGCGATCGCCGCCGGGCTGCGCAGCTTTCCGGGTCTCGCCCACCGGATGGAAGTGGTCGGCACGGTAAGCGGCGTCCGATACGTCAACGACTCGAAGGCGACCAATGCCGACGCCACCGAAAGGGCGCTGGATTCCTTCGAGCGAGTCCATTGGATCGTGGGTGGTAAAGCAAAGGACGGCGGCATCGATAGCCTCGCGCCGTGGTTCCCGCGTGTCACCCGCGCCTATCTTATCGGCGAGGCGCAGGACGCTTTCGCATTAGTCCTAGAGGCCGCCGGCGTCGCCGTCGAGCGCTGCGGCACACTGGACAACGCCGTTACAAGCGCGTCCCGACACACCGGCGAGGGCGACGTGGTGCTGCTGTCGCCGGCCTGCGCGTCTTTTGACCAGTATCCCAATTTCGAAGTGCGCGGCGATCGCTTCCGCGCGCTTGTCGCCCAACTCGCGTCGGAGACCGCCGCATGATGACGTTCGGCCGCACCGACAACAGTATCGTCAGCCGCTGGTGGTGGACCGTCGACCGCTGGCTGCTCGCGTCCATCGTCATGCTGATGGCGGCTGGCGTTCTGTTTGCGATGGCTGCCAGTCCGCCCAAGGCGCTGGGACTGGGCTTGCCCGCGTTTCACTTCGTGCTGCGCCAGCTGTTCTTCGTGCCTCTCGCGCTGGCCTTGCTGGTCGGTTTCTCTCTGATGACGCCGGTGACCACCCGGCGCGTGGCGATCATCTGCTTCGGTTTGTTCTATCTGGCGACCCTGTCGACGCTGGTGTTCGCGCCGGAGATCAAGGGTTCTCAGCGCTGGCTGCATGTCGCCGGCATGGCCATCCAGCCATCCGAGTTCATGAAGCCCATGTTCATCGTCACCAGCGCCTGGATGTTCGCTCAAACCAAGCGCAAGGAAGGCTTCCCCGGCACTCAGATCGCCATTGGCCTGTGCGTGGTGGTCATGGGAACGCTGCTGCTTCAGCCAGACTTCGGTCAGGCCATTCTGTTGTTCACCGTGTGGGGCGCCCAGTTCTTCCTCGCCGGCCTGCCGCTGTTCATGATCGGTGTGCTGGCGGTGGCGGGCGTCGGTGCGGTGATCGGCGCGTATGTACTGCTGCCGCACGTCGCCAGCCGTATCGACCGGTTCCTCGATCCGGCCAGCGGCGACAGTTATCAGGTCAACACCGCCATGGACGCATTCACCGCGGGAGGCTTCCTTGGCCGTGGTCCGGGCGAGGGCGTGGTCAAGCGGATCCTGCCCGACGCCCACACCGACTTCATCTTCGCCGTGATCGGCGAGGAGTTCGGTCTGATCGCGTGCCTGATCCTGGTGGGCGTGTTCGCCTTCGTCGTGATCCGGGGCTTTCTCAAGGTGATGCGCGAGGAGGATCCTTTCCTGTTCCT
The DNA here is from genome assembly GCF_039655775.1 of Iodidimonas sp. SYSU 1G8. Classification (NCBI taxonomy): domain Bacteria; kingdom Pseudomonadati; phylum Pseudomonadota; class Alphaproteobacteria; order Iodidimonadales; family Iodidimonadaceae; genus Iodidimonas; species Iodidimonas sp. SYSU 1G8. Next base: position 1,109,182 of record NZ_JBBYXJ010000002.1, read on the forward strand.
CGCCAGCGCTGGCCTGATCGTGCTGTTCGGCATGCAGGCGATCATCAACATCTGCGTGAACATCCAGCTGATGCCGGCCAAGGGCATGACCCTGCCGTTCGTCAGCTATGGCGGCTCGTCGCTGCTGTCGCTGTCCATGGCCATGGGCATGCTGCTCTGTTTCACCCGCCGCAACCATTACGGCGATGCCAGGAGGCCGGCGCCGTGATCGCTGCCCTTCCACGCATCGTCCTCGCCGCTGGCGGCACTGGCGGACACATGTTTCCGGCGCTCGCCGTCGCCGAGGTGCTGCGTCAGCGCGGGATCGAACCCATATTGGTCACCGATGATCGTGGCGAGCGCTATGCCGCGCCGTTTGGCGATACGCGCCGCTATGTGCTGCCTGCCGCCAACGTGACGCGCGGAAAGATCTCGGGCGGCATCAATCTCGTGCGCGCCACCTTGGCCGCGCGCCGTCTGTTCGCCGAAATCCGTCCGCTGGCCGTCATGGGTTTCGGCGGTTACGCCACCTTGCCGGCGCTGCTCGCCGCGCGGATGCGCGGCACGCCGTGCTGCGTCCACGAACAGAACGCGGTCCTGGGACGGGTCAACCGTATCGCCGCCGGGTTCATCGACCGGATCGCTCTCTCGTTTCCTGAAACCCAGCGGTTGGCCAAGGGTTATGCCAGCAAGGCGATCCTCACCGGTAACCCGGTTCGGGCCGAGGTCGTGGCGCTCGCGGATTCGGACTACGCGCCGCTGAGCGCCACCGTGCGCCTGCTGGTTCTTGGCGGCAGCCAGGGGGCTTCCATCCTCAGTGACGTGGTGCCTCCTGCGCTGGCGTCTCTGCCCGAAGACCTGCGCCGCCGGCTGCTGGTGACCCAGCAATGCCGCGCTGAAGATCTGGAAAAGGTTGGTCAGCTCTACGCCGGCGCCGGCATCGCCGGTGATCTGGCGCCATTTTTCACCGATGTGGCCGCGCGTCTCGCCTCGGCCCATCTCGTCATCGCCCGCGCGGGCGCCTCGACGATCAGCGAACTGGAAGTGGCGGGGCGTCCCGCCATTCTGGTTCCGCTGCCCGGCGCCATGGATGATCATCAGAGCGTCAACGCCGAAGGCCTCGCCGCGGCGGGTGGCGCGTGGGTGATGCCGCAAGGCCAGTTCACGCCGCAGGCCCTTGCCGAGCGGGTGCGCGCGTTGATCGAGGGGCCCGAAGCTCTCGTGGCCGCCGCCGCCGCCTCACGCGGGCAGGCTCGGCCCGATGCCGCCGAACGCCTCGCCGATCTGCTCGCCGATCTGGTCCGCGAACGTTCGGGCCAGACTCTCGGGCCGGCAGTCGCCGCGCCGCAACACCACGCCATGTCCGCCGGCGACGAATGGAGGACCGCATGATGAAGACCCTGCCGTTCGACATCGGCACCATCCATTTCGTCGGGATCGGCGGCATCGGCATGAGCGGCATCGCCGAAGTGATGCGCAATCTGGGCCACACGGTCCGGGGCAGCGACCTGTCGGAGAGCGCCAATGTGAAGCGCCTGCGCGGTCTTGGCATCGACGTCGTGATCGGCCACGCGCCGGAGAACATCGCCGATGCGAAGGTTATCGTGATCTCCAGCGCGGTGAAGGCTGACAACCCGGAAGTGAAGGCGGCGCGCGCCCGGCTGATTCCGGTGGTCAAGCGGGCCGAGATGCTGGCCGAGCTGATGCGCCTGAAATGGTGCATTTCCATCGCCGGCACCCATGGGAAGACCACGACCACGTCCATGATCGCCGCCGTGCTGGATTCCGCCGGATTTGATCCGACCGTGATCAATGGCGGCATCATCAATGCCTACGGAACCAATGCGCGTCTCGGTGAAGGCGAATGGATGGTGGTCGAGGCCGATGAGTCCGACGGCACCTTCGTGAAGCTGCCGGCCATGCTCGCCGTGGTCACCAATATCGATCCAGAGCATATGGAGCATTACGGCACGTTCGATGCGCTGCGCGATGCGTTCAAGCAGTTCGTCGAGCGCACGCCGTTCTATGGCAGCGCCATCCTGTGCATCGATCACCCCGAAGTGCAGACGCTGGTCGGCCGCATCTCCGACCGCCGGATCGTCACCTACGGCATGAGCGCCCAGGCGGATGTGCGGGCACGTAACGTGTCCTATGCCGAGGGCGTCGCCCATTTCGATGTGGAGATCGCCGACCGCGCTACCGGCTCCATCCGCCGGATCGATGGTCTCAGCCTGCCCATGCCGGGACGTCACAACGTGGTCAACGCACTCGCGGCGGTTTCCGCGGCGACGGTCCTCGGTCTTCCCGACGATGCCGTGCGCAACGCGTTCCAGGGCTTCTCGGGGGTCGGCCGCCGTTTCACCAAGGTCGGCGAGGTCGGGGGGCGTACCATCATCGACGACTACGCGCATCACCCGGTCGAGATCGCGGCGGTGCTGTCGGCGGCCCGCGAGGCCTATCGCGGCCGTGTCATCGCCGTTGTCCAGCCGCACCGCTATACCCGGTTGCAGAACCTGTTCGAGGGTTTCTCCACCTGCTTCAACGACGCCGATACGGTTGTCGTTACCGATGTCTATCCGGCGGGCGAGGCACCCATCGAGGGGATCGGCGGTATTGAACTGGCGCAGGGCATCCGCAGCCGCGGCCACCGCCATGTGCTGCATATCCCCGGCGAGGCCGAACTGGCCGCGACCGTCGCCAGCATTTCCGAGCCCGGTGACGTGATCGTGTGCATGGGCGCGGGCAGCATCTCGGCATGGGCCAATGGCCTGCCCAAGCGCCTGACGACGCTGGGAGGGGGCGCATGATGGCGGCTGCCCTGAAGCGGGAAAGCCTCGTCGAGCGGCTGCCAAGCGTGCGCGGCACTTACGAGCAGGACGTGTCGCTCGCCAATTTGACGTGGTTTCGCGTCGGTGGGCCGGCCGAGGTACTCTTTCGCCCGGCCGATGAGGATGATCTGGGCCACTTTCTGTCGAACCGGCCTGCCGGGGTGCCGGTGACGGTCATCGGCGTCGGCTCGAACCTGCTGGTGCGCGATGGCGGCGTGCCTGGCGTGGTGATCCGGTTGAGCCGCGCTTTCGCCCGAGTGAGTGTGTCCAGCGGTAAGGTGACCGCCGGCGCCTCCACGCCCGACGTCAACGTCGCGCTGGCGGCCCGTGATGCCGGCCTGTCCGGTCTTGAATTCCTGCGCGGCGTGCCGGGGACCATTGGCGGCGCCGTGCGCATGAACGCCGGCGCCTATGGCCGCGAGATCGCCGATGTGCTGACCGAGGCGGTCGCCTACGACGCAAGCGGCACCTGCCACGTACTCACTTCGTTCGATCTGAATTTCACCTACCGCCACAGCGCCCTGCCGGAAGACTGGATCGTGACCTCGGCCACCCTGCGCGGGACGCCCGACGACGTGGCGGCCATTACAGCGCGCATGGAGGACATCGCCGGCCAGCGCGAGGCGACGCAGCCCAAGTCGCGCACCGGCGGCAGCACCTTCAAGAATCCCGTTGGCCGGAAGGCCTGGGAACTGATCGACGCCGCCGGTTGTCGCGGTCTCCGCGTGGGCGGTGCCCAGATGTCGGAGTTGCACTGCAACTTCATCATCAATACCGGCGACGCCACTGCCGCCGACATCGAAGGCCTGGGCGAGGAAGTGCGCCGCCGGGTACTGGAAACCTCGGGCGTCAGTCTGGAATGGGAAATCAAGCGCATCGGCGAGCCGGCCGGAGGTGCCCGATGAGCGCGCATGTCGCCGTGATCATGGGCGGCTGGTCCGCCGAGCGCGAGGTGTCGCTGGTGTCCGGCGCTGCGGCCTCGAAGGCGCTTGCCAGTCGTGGTTACCGCGTCACCGAGATCGACGCCGATCGTGACCTGTCCCGTCGTCTGGTCGAGCTGAAGCCGGACGTCGTGTTCAACGCGCTGCACGGACGCTGGGGCGAGGACGGCTGCATCCAGGGCATTCTGGAAGTGCTCGAGATTCCCTACACCCATTCCGGCGTGATGGCGTCGGCCGTCGCCATGAACAAGCCCATGGCTAAGCGCGTCGTCGCGCAGGCGGGCGTACCCGTGGCCGAAGACAAGGTCGTCGCCTCCGCCGACCTGTTCATCGCCGATCCGTTGCCGCGTCCCTATGTGGTCAAGCCGCTGGACGAGGGATCGAGTGTTGGCGTCGTCATCCTGAAGCCGGGCGACAACAGTTTCGGGCCGGACGTGGATGGTCCATGGCGCCAAAACGATCAGGTCATGGTCGAGCGTTACATCGCCGGGCGGGAGTTGACCTGCGCCGTCATTGGCGACCGGGCGACCAGAGGCGTTACCGAGCTTCGTCCCAAGCGCGGCTTCTACGATTACGAGGCTAAGTATAGCGACGGCGTCACCGAACACGTCATTCCCGCGCCGGTACCGGACACCATCTACGAACGTGTCCGCGCACTGGCGCTGGCCGCGCACAACGCGCTGGGGTGCCGCGGCGTCAGCCGGTCCGACTTCCGCTATGACGACACCGAGGGCGGCACGGGCGAACTGATCCTGCTGGAGGTGAACACCCAGCCCGGCATGACGCCATTGTCGCTGGTGCCGGAAATGGCTGCCCATGAAGGCATGTCCTTCGAGGACCTGGTTGTCTGGATGGTGGAGGACGCGTCATGCCGTCGTTGACCCCGGATCGAATCGCGCCGGAGAGCCGGAGCAAGTCCGGCCGCAAGGCATCCGCGCCGCGCGCCGACAAGGGCAAGCGCGCCGCCCGCCCGCAGATGACCGACCGCGAGGCGCAGGCTGCGTCGTTCACGCGCCGCCGCCGGGTCCAGGCGATCCGCCGCATCTCTACCGCGGTCGGGACCAGCGTCGTGGTCATTGGCGGTCTGTGGCTCTGGCAGGCGGGCCAATTCCCGGTGCTGGCGGCCGCCGCCAGCGACATGGTGCCCAGTGTCTCCGACCTGTCTGGCCTCACCGTCAACGAGGTCGAGGTCACCGGGACGAAAAACCTGGAGCTCGAGGAAGTGATTCTCGCATCGGGCGTCGAAGACGGTCAGAAGATCGGCGACATCGACCTCACGGTGGTCCGGGAACAGGTCGAATCCATCGGGTGGGTCCGCAAGGCGCGGGTCTCCCGTATTTTGCCTGGGACCATCCAGATCGATATCAGCGAGCGCGTGCCCTACGCTTTTTGGCAGGACAACCGGAAGCTGCGGCTGATCGACCGGGAAGGCGTCGAAATCACCAAGGAAGGTTTGGCCCACTTCGCCAAATTGCCGCTGGTCGTGGGCGAGGGTGCGCCGCGTCACGCACGCAGCCTGTTCGAGATCATGGAAAGCGAGCCGTCGCTCGCGGCCCGCGTGCAGGCCGCCGTCCGCGTCGGCAACCGTCGGTGGGACCTGCGTTTCGACAATGGCGTGAATGTCCAGCTGCCCGAGACCGATGCGGACAAGGCGTGGCATCGGCTGGCGGCGCTGGACAAGAACGAAGGTCTTCTTTCGCGCGATGTCGCCACCATCGACATGCGTCTGGCCGACCGGATGACGGTACGCCAGACGCCCGAGGCGGCACAGGCGCGCAGGGATGCGGAAGCCGCGGCGGCGAAGGCCGCCAAGGCACTTAGAGAACAGAAGAAGAGCTAGAGGAGGCATAGCGTATGTCGTCAGGTAAGGGCGGTCTGGTTGCTGCACTCGATATCGGGTCCACGAAGGTCTGTTGCTTCATCGCGCGGATCGACGATGACGGCCGCATCAAGGTCGAGGGTATCGGTCACCAGGTGTCCGAGGGCATGCGTTGCGGAGCGGTCGTCGATATCGACGCCGTCGAATCGTCGGTACGCGCCGCCGCCGACGCGGCCGAGCGCATGGCCGGCGAAACCATCCGCCGAGCCTTCATTAACGTCTCCAGCGGCTTTCCCAACTCCGAGGCGATCCATGTGGAAGTCAAGATCGCGGGCCATCAGGTCGGCGAGAATGACATTCGCCATGCGCTGGACGAGGCCCGCCGCAAGGCCGAACTGCTGGAACGCGAGGTCCTGCACACCATTCCGGTGACCTACTCCATCGATGGCTCGCGCGGTATCCGTGACCCCCGCGGCATGTATGGCGACCGGCTCGGCGTCGATATCCATGTCGTGACCGCCGCGACCGGCCCGCTGCGCAACCTTCAGCTGTGCATGGAACGGGGTCATCTTGGCATTGCCGGTCTGTGCGTCTCGGCCTATGCCTCGGGCCTGTCCTGCCTGGTCGAGGACGAACGCCAGATGGGCGTGACGCTGATCGACATGGGCGGCGGCACCACCACCATCGCCGTCTTCATGGACGACGCCCTCGTCTATACCGACGTGGTGCCGATCGGCGGTCAGCACATCACCAACGACATCGCGCGCGGCCTTTTGACGCCCATCGCCGACGCCGAGCGCCTGAAGACCCTGCATGGCAGCGCGCTGCGCGGCTCGTCGGATGATCGTGAGATCATCACCATCGCCCAGATGGGCGAGGCCGAGCGCGATCACAGCCAGACCGTGCCCCGCTCCATGCTGACCGGTATCATCCAGCCGCGCGTCGAGGAAATTTTCGAGGCTGTGCACGAGCGCCTCATCTCGTCCGGCTTCGATCAGGTCGCCGGCAAGCGCGTCGTCCTCACGGGCGGCGCCAGCCAGCTTCAGGGCGTGCGCGAGCTCGCCACCCGCATTCTCGATAAACAGGTCCGCTTGGGCCGTCCGCTGCGCGTGGACGGTCTTGCCGAATCAACGGTCGGACCCGCTTTTGCCACCTGTGCAGGTCTGCTGGCCTACGCGGCACAGGGGTTTGTCCGCAAGGGCACCATGACGACCACCATGCTGGCTCCCACCGAGTCCAGAAGCACCATGGCCCGCGTAAGCCAGTGGATCCGTGAAAACTTCTAGCCTGGCCCCCAGCCAAAAGGAGACCGAAATGCCCATTTCTCTGAGTATGCCAGCGATCACCGAGCTTAAGCCGAAGATCCTGGTTGTCGGCGTCGGCGGCGCCGGCGGCAATGCCGTCAACAACATGATCCGTTCCAAGCTGGAAGGCGTCGAGTTCATCGTCGCCAACACCGACGCGCAGGCGCTGGCCAACTCGCTCTGCGAGCGCCGCATTCAGCTCGGCGTCCAGATCACCCAGGGCCTCGGCGCGGGCGCCCGTCCCGATATCGGGGCGGCTTCGGCGCAGGAAGCCATCGACCATATCCGCGAGCCACTCGCCGGCGCGCACATGGCGTTCATCACCGCCGGCATGGGCGGCGGCACCGGCACCGGAGCGGCGCCCGTCATCGCCAAGATGGCGCGTGACCAGGGCATCCTGACGGTCGGCGTCGTGACCAAGCCCTTCCAGTTCGAAGGCGCGCGGCGCATGACCATCGCCGAGGAAGGCGTCGAGGAACTGCAGAAGTACGTCGATACCCTCATCATCATTCCGAACCAGAACCTGTTCCGGCTCGCCAACGAGAAGACCACCTTCGCCGATGCCTTCAACATGGCGGACAACGTGCTTCACTCCGGCGTGCGTGGCATCACCGACCTGATGGTCATGCCCGGTCTCATCAACCTCGACTTCGCCGACGTGCGGACCGTGATGATGGAAATGGGCAAGGCGATGATGGGCACCGGCGAGGCCGAGGGCGACAGCCGCGCCATCGAGGCCGCGGAAGCCGCTATCTCCAACCCGCTGCTGGACGAAGTGTCCATGAAGGGTGCCCATGGCGTGCTGATCAACATCACCGGCGGCCAGGACCTGACCCTGTTCGAGGTGGACGAAGCCGCCAATCGCATCCGCAGCGAAGTGGATCCGGACGCCAACATCATCGTCGGCTCGACCTTCAGCGAGCACATGAATGGCAAGATGCGCGTTTCCGTGTTCGCCACCGGTATCGAGGCCGAAGCGGCGCGCGTGTCCAACACGGTTATGTCGTTTCCCAGCATCCCGGCGGCCCAGCCGCGCACCCTTGGCGTCGCCACCGGCGGCTACAATGGCGGCGCCGCGACGGCCATGAACCTCCAGCAGCGCCCCATGCCCACGCCCGCCATGATGGCGCAGCCGACCGCGCAGATGGCCCAGCCGGAAATCGCCGAGGAGCCGCTGACCCTCGACATGGCCGACATGGTCGAAGAGGAAGCCGCCGCCGCGCCGGCGATCACGCCGCGCCCGTCGGACATCGTCGCGCCGACCCGCGACGCCGACTCCTTCTTCGCGCCGCCCAAGCCGATGGAGGCCGATCGTGCCACCGAGCAGGAAAGCCGCTACGTCCGTCCCGATCCGTTCGCGGAAGCGGCGATGGCCAATGGCAATCCTCCGGCGAAGCGTCCCAGCCTGTTCGAGAAGCTGACCGGTCGCGGCCCGAAGGCCGAGCCGGCTCCCGATCACGGCCGAGGCCCGCGCATGACCGCACGGGACGAGGCGCCGATGACCCTGCGCAACCCCGGCCAGCGTGCCGAAAGCGCCGGTTCCTCGGGCAGCGAGGACCAGATCGACATCCCGGCGTTCCTGCGCCGGCAGGCGAACTAAAACGCCCTTCCGGCAAACAGGGACGTGCGGACATCGGATGGCTTGCTTATCTACTCCTAGGCTTCTTAGAATGCGCGACCTCGCGGATTTTGACGGGGCCGGGTGTTCGTGCTAAGCAGCCACCGGCGTCGGTAAGCCCATGACGTCCTTGTGAGCCTGGAAAGGTGCCTGTGTGACCGTTGATCGCGTTCGTCCCGGAACCCTGAAGCCCCTGTCGGTCTCCCGGGGGCTGAAGTCCGCCAGGCTGAAGATTGCTGTGGCCGCCGTAGTGCTTGCGGCGGCCATGAGCGCCTGTGGGGGCGACAAGATCGAGTACGCCGACGCGGATGTCGGCACTCTCTATAACAAGGCCCACGAATTCATGGCCGGCGGTCAGTACCGCTTCGCCGCCGTGATGTTCGACGAGGTCGAGCGCCAGCATCCCTATTCGGTCTGGGCGCGGCGCGCGACGCTGATGTCGGCCTACAACCACTACCTGTCCAATGATTACGATTCGTCGATCCTGGCGGCCCAGCGCTTCCTCGCGCTGCATCCGGGCAACCGCGACGCGCCGTATGCCTACTACCTGATCGCGATCTCCTATTACGAGCAGATCTCGGATGTGGGCCGCGACCAGAAGGCGACGCAGCAGGCCCTCGACGCGCTGAACGAAGTGATCCGCCGTTTCCCCGGCACCGACTATGCCGAGGACGCCCGTCTGAAGGTCGAGCTGACCCGTGACCATCTGGCCGGCAAGGAAATGACCATCGGTCGCTTCTATATGGGCCAGAAGGAATACATCGCCGGCATCAGCCGCTTCCGCAAGGTCATCAAGGATTTCCAGACGACCAGCCAGACGCCCGAGGCGCTGCATCGCCTGGTGGAGTGTTATCTGGCCATCGGCCTCAATCTCGAAGCCCAGAAGGCCGCCGCCGTGCTCGGCTATAACTTCCCCGACACCAACTGGTTCAAGTACAGTTACGCGTTGCTGGAGGGCAAGGGCCTGGAGCCCTTGGATCTGCCCGAGGGACAGGGGCCGGATGGCGAGGCGAAAAACTTCTTCGATTGGCTCTTCTGATTCGGGCCGGCTGAGGCCGGACCGGCTCCCGGGGGCCGCATGCTGACCGCGCTCTCCATCCAGAATATCGTTCTCATCGACAGGCTCGCGCTGGAGTTCCGGCCGGGCCTCAGCGTGCTGACCGGCGAGACGGGCGCGGGAAAGTCCATCCTGCTCGATTCGCTCGGGCTGGTGAGCGGCGCGCGCGCCGACAGCGGCCTGGTCCGCACCGGCAGCAGCGGCGGCACGGTCACCGCCGAGTTCGATATCCCGTCCACCCATCCCGTCTATGCGGTGCTGGCCGAACAGGGCCTCGACGCAGGCGGCGGCCCGATCCTGCTGCGCCGCCAGCTGACGCCCGACGGGCGCAGCCGCGCCTTCGTCAACGACCAGCCTGTCGGCGTCGCGCTTTTGTCCCGGGTGGGCGGACTGCTGGTGGAAATTCACGGCCAGCAGGGTCAGTTGGGCCTGCTCAACCCCGCCAATCACCGCGCCCTGCTGGATTCGTTCGGCGGTCTGACGCCCCAGGTGTCTGGGATGCAGGCGGCATACAAGATTTACCGCGACCTGTCCGCGGAAGCGGAGGCGGCGCGCGCCCGGCTCGCCAAGGCGCGCACCGACGAGGACTATCTGCGCCACGCGGCCGAGGAACTGGCGGCGCTGAACCCGCGCCCCGGCGAGGAAGAGGAACTGGCCGATACGAGGACCGCCATGATGCATGGCGAACAGATCGCCGGTGAGCTGGATGACGCCATGAAGTCGATCTCGGGCGACAAGGGCGCGGAGCCGTCTCTGCGGGTCGGCATGCGCCGGCTGGAGCGTGTCGCCGACAAGGCGTCGGGGCGCCTCGATCCCATCATCGAGGGTCTGAACCGAGCGTTCACGGAGATCGAGGAAGCCTCCCGCGCGCTGGAAGCGGTGGCCCGCGACCTGGAGTTCGATCCCCGCGTGCTCGAGCACACCGAGGAGCGCCTGTTCGCGCTGCGGGCGGCGGCGCGCAAACACAACTGCACCGTCGAGGATTTGCCCGCCATGCGCGAGGCGATGATGGCCCAGATCCAGGCGCTGGACACCGGCGAGCAGGGGCTCGTCGATCTGGAACGGCGATTGCGCGAGGCGGAAGCCGAGTTCGCCACCCTGGCGGAGGGGCTGAGCGCCGCGCGTGGCGAGGCCGCCGCCCGGCTCGACGCCGCCGTGATGGCCGAGCTGCCGCCCCTTAAACTGGAGCGGGCGGTGTTCCACACGGCGGTCAACCGGCTGCCGCGCGACAAATGGTCGGCGGCCGGCGCCGATGACGTGCAGTTCGAGGTGGCGACCAATCCGGGCTCGGCCATGGGGCCGCTGTCGCGCATCGCCTCTGGCGGCGAGCTGTCGCGCTTCGCCCTGGCGCTCAAGGTGGTGCTGGCGGAAAGCGACCATCCGGTGACGCTGATTTTCGACGAAATCGACCAGGGCGTGGGCGGTGCGGTGGCGGCCGCCGTTGGCGCCCGGCTCGCGCGGCTCAGCGACCGGGCCCAGGTGCTGGTGGTGACCCACTCGCCGCAGGTGGCCGCGCGGGGCGGCCAGCATCTGCGGGTGGGCAAGATTGTGGAAGAGGGCGTGACGCTGACCCGCGTCGAGATACTGCCTCCGGACGAGCGGCGCGAGGAGATCGCCCGCATGCTCGCCGGCGCGCAGGTCACGGACGAGGCGCGCGCGGCGGCGACCCGATTGCTGGAAGGCGTGGAGGCATAGTGGAGCGGCCGGTCGACGATTTGACACTGGAGGAGGCCGGCGGCGAACACGCCCGTCTGGCGGACGAGATTCGCGCCCATGACGAGCGCTACTATAACAAGGACGCGCCCACGGTCTCCGACGCCGACTATGACGCGCTGCGTGCCCGGCTGCTGGCCATCGAGGCCAAGTTCCCCGACCTGATCACGCCCGACAGCCCGAGCCAGAGAGTAGGCGTCGCGCCGACGTCCGGTTTCGCCAAGGTGCGGCACGCGCGCCCCATGCTGTCGCTGGGCAACGCGTTCGATGACCAGGACGTGACCGATTTCATCGACCGGGTGCGCCGGTTCCTGGGACTCGCGGCGGACGAAGCGGTGGACATCGTCGCCGAGCCCAAGATCGACGGCCTGTCATGCTCGCTGCGCTATGAAGGGGGCACGCTGGTCATGGCCGCCACGCGGGGCGACGGCCAGGAAGGCGAGGACGTCACCGCCAACGTGCGCACCATCGGCGACATTCCCCACACGCTGAAAGGCGAGGGCTGGCCCGATATCCTCGAGGTGCGCGGCGAAATTTACATGACCAAGCCGGATTTCCTGAAGCTGAACGAGGCGCAGGACGCCGCTGGCAAGCCGCGCTACGCAAACCCGCGCAATTCGGCGGCAGGCTCGCTGCGACAGCTCGATCCGGCCATCACCCGGACGCGCCGGTTGCGCTTCTTCGCCTGGGGCTGGGGCGATGTGTCCGCCGTGCCAGCCGAGCGCCAGAGCGGCATGATGGGGTCGATCGCCTCATGGGGCTTTCAGGTCAACGAGGAACTGAAGGTCTGCGACACCATCGACAAGGTGCTGGAGGTCTATCGCCGCATCGGCGAGATTCGCGCCTCGCTGCCCTATGACATCGACGGCGTCGTCTACAAGGTCGACCGGCTGGACTGGCAGGAGCGGCTCGGCATGGTCAGCCGCGCGCCGCGATGGGCAATCGCCCACAAATTCGCGGCCGAACAGGCCCAGACCGTCGTCAACGGCATCGACATTCAGGTCGGCCGCACCGGCGCGCTGACGCCGGTCGCCAAGCTTGAGCCAGTCACCGTGGGCGGCGTTGTCGTGCAGAATGCCACCCTGCACAACGAGGACGAGATCCGTCGCAAGGACGTGCGCGTGGGCGACACGGTGATCGTGCAGCGCGCCGGTGACGTCATCCCACAGATCGTCGCCGTGGTGCTGGAGAAGCGCCCGGAGGATGCCGCGCCCTATGAGTTCCCCATGGTCTGCCCGGTCTGTGGCTCCCACGCCGAGCGCGAGGAAGGCGAGGCGGTGCGCCGCTGCACCGGCGGCCTGATCTGCGAGGCCCAGCGCGTCGAGCGCCTGCGTCATTTCGTCTCGCGCGACGCGTTCGATATCGAAGGGCTGGGCGAAAAGCAGATCGCCGCCTTCTGGCGCGACAAGCGCATCGACGCGCCCGCCGACATCTTCCGCCTCGCCGAGACCGAGAAGACTTCGCTGAAGCGGCTGGAATTCACCGAAGGCTGGGGCAAGACCTCTGCCGCCAATCTGTTCGCGGCCATCGACGCGCGGCGCACCATCGGCCTCGACCGCTTCCTCTATGCGCTGGGCATTCGCCATATCGGGCAGGAAAACGCCCGTATCCTGGCGCGGCACTATCTCTCCATCGGCGCGCTTCTGGATGCGGTGAAGGCGGCGCAGGACACGGAAAGCGAAGCCTGGCGCGACCTGCTCAACGTGGACGGCATAGGCCCGAAAGTGGCCAAGGCACTGTTGGATTTCTTCGGCGAGGACCACAATCTGGCCGTGGTGAACGACCTGCTGGGCGAGATCACCGTCACCGATTTCGAGCCGCCGCAGAGCGAATCCCCTGTCGCGGGCAAGACGCTGGTATTCACCGGCACGCTGGAAAAGATGAGCCGCGACGAAGCCAAGGCCCGCGCCCAGGCCATGGGCGCCAAGGTCGCCGGTTCCGTCTCGAAGAAAACCGATTTGGTGATCGCCGGCCCAGGCGCCGGCTCGAAACTGGCGCAGGCCCAGAGCCTGGGCGTGGAGGTCATCGACGAGGACGCGTGGATCGCGCTGGCGGGCCTTTAGGGCCACTGATCTTCGTGTCGATGGAGGGTATGACGACGTCGCCGAGGTGCCTGATATTCGACCTGGACGGAACGCTGGTCGATAGCGAACCTGCGTGCAATCAGGCGTTTCTGGATCTTATTCCGGACCTGGATCTCCAACTCGAAGAGCTTGTACGGCGCTACCGTGGGAGGAAACTCGCCACGATCATCGACGACATCGAAACTCATCTTGGCTCAACGCTTCCGCCGGACTTCATCGCAGCCTATCGGGCAAGGGTCGCGGTGCTTTTCGAAGACCAGCTTCTTCCCATGCCGAACGCCGCCGAAACTCTCGCCGCCCTGACCTGTCCCATCTGCGTGGCCTCCAGCGCGCCGGTTTCAAAGATCACGCATGCGCTGCGGCTCACGGGTTTGGAGCCGTATTTCGCCGGACAGATGTACAGTTCGTACGAGGTTGGCCACTGGAAGCCTCATCCTGGCCTGTTCCTGCACGTCGCCGAGGCCATGGGCTTCCAGCCGGCTGACTGCGCGGTCGTCGATGACAGCGAAGTAGGCATCCAGGCAGCCGTCGCCGCCGGCATGGCCGCCTACCAGTTCATCCCTGACGGTGGACCGCTGGAACCGGGGGCGACGCCGATCTCGGACCTGAAGGATCTGCTGCGACTGTTTCCAGCAGCTGGCTAGAGATTGAGCTTGTAGCCGACATGCGAGGGCTCGAAGCCAAGCCGCTCATAGAAACGGTGAGCATCGGTGCGTGACCTGTCCGTCGTAAGCTGCACCAGCCCGCAGCCTTCGTCGCGGCAACGGGAAATCGCCCATTCGACCATGGCCTGCCCGACGCCCGCGCTTCGCCGATGCCGCGCGATCCTCACTGCTTCGATCTGGCCCCGCTTCAGTCCGCCACGCGCAAGTCCCGAAATGAAGGTCAGTTGAAGCATGCCAATGAGCGCCCCGTCTTCCTCGACAACCAGGAGATACTGGTTGGGATCACTATCAATCTCGTGAAAGGCATCCCTGAAGGGCCTCTGGTCTTCCGCCTCTCGCAGTTCTCGTCTAGAGCCCAACTCATCATCCGCGAGCAGGCGGACAAGCTCAGGAAGATCTGCCTCGACGGCGCGGCGGTAGTGTCTATTGGCCATGATCTATCGTGTCGACGTCATGAACATGGCAAACTCAGTCCGCTACAGAGGTTTGCGCAGGAAGAACCGCTTATGGCCGATGGGGTGGTCGTCCAGCGTGCCGAACAGTTCGAAGCCCAGCTTCTCGTAGAATCCTCGGGCTTGGAACTCGTAGGTGTCGAGCCACAAACCGACGCAGTCATTCGCGCGGGCGATCCGTTCCGCCTCGTGCATGAGAGCGGTTCCATGGTTCTGCCCGCGATGCGTCTCGGGCACGGCGAGAAGTTCGATGAACAGCCAGTCATAGGCGCAGCGGCCCCAAAGACCGCCGACCCGTTCGCCCTGCTCGTCGGTCAGCAAGATGGCGACGGGCCGGATGCGCGGGTCGCCCGCCCGGCTGATGTTGTAAGCGCGTAGCGGCGCGATAACCGCCTCGCGATCGGCCTCGGACGGATTTTCAGGGATGGTGATGCGCAGGGTCATCCAGCGAGGATATCGCAAAGGCGCCGCTGTTCAACGGTAGCTGTCAGAACAATGGCGCCCGTGGCGAGAAGCCCCGAAAAGCTTCTGACTGTCCTACCTCTTCCCCAGCACCAACGTCACCCATTGCCCTACCAGATAGCGCTTCAGCAGGCGCATGCCGCGATGGCGGTAGGCGGCGAACACGCCGGCTTCCTGCTGCTTGAGGAAACCGGACAGGACCAGCACGCCGCCCGGCTCCAGCGCGCGGGTCAGGTCGCCGGCCAGCTGGATCAGCGGCTTGGCGAGGATGTTGGCGGTGATCAGGTCGTACGGGCCGCGTTCGCGGATGACCGGATGGTGCAGGCCGACGGCCGTCACCACGTCCATGCGGCCGCCCACGCCATTGTCGCGGGCATTGGCGATAGCGACGGTCACGGCTTCGGGATCGATGTCGCTGGCCAGCACCTTGACCGGCCAGGCCTTGGCGATGGCCATGGCGAGGATGCCGCTGCCCGATCCCACGTCCAGCGGATTACGGGCGGTGCCGGTACGCGCCAGCATGTCGATGGCGCGCAGGCAGCCCGCCGTCGTCTCGTGCTGGCCGGTGCCGAAAGCCATGCCCGCGTCGATCAGGATCGACCAGCGGTCCAGCGCCGGCTTGGGGTGATGGCTGCCATACACATAGAACCGCCCGGCGCTGACCGGCTGATGGTGTTTCAGGGATTCGGCGACCCAGTCGACCGGCGCCAGCTCCGTCACCTCCAGCGCGGCCGGGTCCATGCCCAGGCGCACGAGCGTGTCGTTGACGCGCGCGGCCAGCGCTGCCTCGTCCACCGGCTCGTCCAGCACCACGTCGATGCCCCACAACTGATCGTCGACGATCTCGAAGCTCATCACCACGGGCGGCTCATCGGCGCCGCCGAGCGTGCTGAACAGCGCCTCCAGCGCGGCCACCGCCTTGCGCGGGGCTTCCACATGGACCTGCCAGGCGGTCATGCCGGCTCCACGAAGGAGTCGAGGACGCGCTTGATCCCGGCTTTCTCGAATTCGATTTCCAGCTTGTTGCCCTCCACGTCGACGACGCTGCCATAACCGAATTTCTGGTGAAACACACGCTCGCCGATGGCGAAGTGGGACGGCGCGGTCTGGCTGACGACGATCTTGTCGGCCTTGGCGATGATGGTGCGCGAGGCGTATTGCGACGCGGCGCGCCGCTCACCCAGCGACCGGTAGTCGCCGCTGGCGAAACTGCCGCCGGGCACGCCGCCGCCATAGGCGTTGTAGTTCTGGTAATCGAACCGATTGCCCTGATAGAGGCCGGGAGCGGCCTCGCGGTCCACGTGCTCTTCGGGCAGTTCCTCGATGAAGCGGGACGGCATGGACGATTGCCACTGGTTGTAGACGCGCCGGTTGGCCGCGGCGGTGATGAAGGCGCGCTCGCGGGCGCGGGTGATGCCCACATAGGCGAGGCGGCGTTCCTCCTCCAGCCCGGCATTGCCGCTCTCGTCCAGCGCGCGCTGGTTCGGGAACACGCCTTCCTCCCAGCCGGGCAGGAACACGGCGCGGAACTCCAGACCCTTGGCGCTGTGCAGGGTCATGACGTTGACCTTGTCGTCGTCGGCCATCTCGTCGACATTGGTCGCGAGCGCCACGTGCTCCAAGTATCCGCCCAGATTTTCGAACGGTTCCATGGCGCGGATCAGCTCGCGCAGATTGTCCAGCTTGCCGGGCGCCTCGATGGAACGGTCCATCTGCCACATTTCCGTATAGCCGGATTCGTCCAGGATCATCTCGGCCAGCTCGGTGTGGGGAATGCTGTCCAGCAGCTTGCGCCAGCGCCCGAAATTCTCCACCACCTGCCGCAGCGAGGCGCGCGCCTTGGGACGCTGATCCTCGCTTTCCGACAGCATGCCGGCGGCGACGATCATCGGCACCGCCTGCTGGCGCTGCACGTCGCGCATGGCCTTGATGGCCACGTCACCCAGGCCGCGCTTGGGAACGTTGACGATGCGCTCGAACGCCAAGTCGTCGTCGGGCTGCTGCACCACGCGCAGATAGGCGAGGGCATCGCGGATTTCGGCCCGCTCGTAGAATTTCAGGCCGCCGAGCACGCGGTAGGGAATGCCCACCGTCATGAAGCGTTCCTCGAACTCGCGGGTCTGGAACCCGGCGCGCACCAGCACGGCCATGTGGTTGTAATGCATGCCGTTGCGGTGCAGATCCTCGGCGGTGTCGCCGACGACGCGCGCCTCTTCCTCGCCGTCCCAGACGCCGATCACGCGAATCTTGTCGCCCCTGTCGGTCTCGGTCCACAGCGTCTTGCCCAGACGGCCCGCATTGGCGGCGATCAGGCCCGAGGCGGCACCGAGAATGTGCGGCGTCGACCGGTAATTCTGTTCCAGCCGGATGATTTTCGCGCCGGGGAAGTCCTTCTCGAAGCGCAGGATGTTCCCCACTTCCGCGCCGCGCCAGCCATAGATGCTCTGGTCGTCGTCGCCGACGCAGCAGATGTTGTGGTGCTTCTGCGCCAGCAGCCGCAGCCAAAGATACTGCGACACGTTGGTATCCTGGTACTCATCCACCAGCAGGTACTTGAAGCGGCGGTGATACTCGCCCAGCACGTCGGGATGCTGGGTGAAAATGGTGATGTTGTGCAGCAGCAGGTCGCCGAAATCGCAGGCGTTCAGCGTCTTCAGCCGTTCCTGATAGGCGCGGTACAATAGGCCGCCCTTGCCGTCGAAGGAATAGATGTCCTCGTTCGGCATGCGGTCGGGCGTCAGGCCCTTGTTCTTCCAGCCGTCGATCAACCCCGCGAAGACGCGGGCGGGCCAGCGTTTGTCGTCGATGTTCTCGGCCTGCAGCAACTGCTTGATGAGGCGGATCTGGTCGTCGGTGTCGAGGATGGTGAAGTTGCTGCGCAGGCCGACCAGCTCGGCGTGGCGGCGCAGGATGCGGGCCGCCACCGAATGGAAGGTGCCCAGCCAGGGCATGCCCTCGACCGCCTGGCCGATCAGCTCGGCGACCCGGTGCTGCATCTCGCGGGCGGCCTTGTTGGTGAAGGTCACCGACAGGATCTGGCCGGGCCACGCCCGGCCGGTGGTGATGATATGGGCGAGCCGCGCGGTCAGCGCCTTGGTCTTGCCCGTGCCGGCGCCGGCGAGGACAAGGACAGGGCCGTCCAAGGTGGTGACGGCCAGCCGCTGCGGTTCGTTGAGTCCGCGCAGATAGGGTGGCTCGGCGCCGAAACCGGGCTGGTTCAGGGGGCTCGGATCGGCCGGGAAATCGTCGAGGTCGAAAGGATCTGACATGGTCGTCGCGTTATAGCACGGAGGATTTGGCGGTCAGCAGTTTTCCCTGTGGCATGGGGCGCGGACGGTTAAGGTCTATATATAAACCGATAGACGCTCGTGCGAGGGCGGGAACGGAGCTGTCGTTGAAGAGGGCATGGATCTGGGGTTCGGGCGCGGCCGCCGCGATCATCGTGGCCGGCTTTGCCGTGCCGCGCATGATGGACTGGAGCGATTACAGGAGCGTCATCGAGGGACAGATCGAGGCGGCGACCGGCCGCGAGGCGCGGATCGGGGGGACGGTTCATTTCGCGCTGCTTCCCTACCCGTTCTTTACCGTCCGCGACGTGCGCGTCGCCAATCCCGAAGGGGCCACTGAGGCCGACTTCATCACCGCCGAGTCCGTGGATATCGACGTGGCCCTGCTGCCGCTACTGTCAGGCAAGATGTGGCCCACCGATGTTACTCTGCACCGGCCCAGGATTGCGCTGGAGGTGCTGACCGACGGCGGCAAGAGTTGGGTGTTCTCAAAGGCCGACAGGGCGCGCAAGCGCGACCGGGCCGGCCGACGGCCGCTGTCGGTGCGTGACTTTCGTGCCCGCGACGCCACCATCGTCTACCGTCCGCGCCGCGGCGAACCGCTGGTGCTGGCGGGGGTGAATATGGCCCTTTCGGCGCCGTCGTCCTCCGGCCCATTCGAGATCAAGGGCAACATGCGTCGCGGCGGCGAGCGCCTCGAATTCAAACTTGCGACGGGAACGCTGGGCAACGCACCGGCGCCGTTCGATCTGCGACTGAATGCCCCGGGAAAGACTGTCCTCAAATACCGGGGAAAGGCCTCGCTCGGCCTCGCCGAGCCCGCCATCGACGGAACGCTGGATCTGGTGTCCCGGGATGCGAATGCCCTGCTGGTGTTCCTCGGCGGCCGCGAGAGGCCCGGTCTCGGCGGTGTCAGGCTCGGCGTTAAGGGGACCGTCACCGGGGGGGGCGATGCCTTTACGGCGCGCGGTCTCCAGATCGCTCTCGGCGACACGTCAGCCACGGGAGAGGCCGAGCTGCGCCTCGGCGATGACGCGCATCTGGACCTGCGGCTCGACGCCCAGACCATCGACCTCGATGCCGTGCTCGCGGCCGATACCGACGAGGCGGAATCGGAAAAAACGGCCGCCCTGTTGCCGGGAACCGCGAGCGCGCGGCTTCGCCTCAACGCCGATACGGTGCTCTATCGTCAGCAGGCGCTGCGCAATATCGTGCTGGACGCCCGAGTTGGGAACGGACAGCTGCAGGTTCCCGCCCTCTCGGCGGAGCTTCCGGGCCGCACCTCGCTGACATTCAAGGGCGGTGAAGATGCGGGCGAGAGCCTGAGCGGCACTTTGCGGCTGGTGGCGGGCGACCCGCGCGCTTTCCTCGCCTGGGCAGGCCTCGACCTGACCGACGCGCCGGACGACAGGCTGAAGACGCTGACCGCATCTGCGGATGTCTCCGGTGACACCGGCCTGATCAAGCTGGACAATCTGCTGATCAAGCTCGACGGCACCACGATCGACGGCTGGATCGACCATGGCTTGAAAACGCCTGTCTTCGTGACGGCCGACTTGCAGGCTGACCGTCTCGATCTGGACGCCTACGCGTCGCGCAAGGACCGGGAACAACCATTCGATTGGAGCCGTTTCGCCTTCCTCGCGGACTGGGATGCCGATATCCGCGTGGGCGTAACCCGGCTCGGCGTCGCGGACGCCGCGCTCAATGGGGCCGTCGCCGAAATCGCCCTCAAGGACGGCGTGATGACGGTGCGCCGCGCGGGCGCCCAGGGCGCCGACGGCGGCTCGCTGGCGCTCGAGGGTACCGTCACCGAGTTTGGCCGGCCGCCGCGCTGGAAGCTGATCGGCACTCTGACGGCCGAGCGCCTCGGTGATATCGTCAGCCTCGGCCATGGCAACGATGCGCGCCACGGATTGATGGACAGCCCCGTGGCGCTGGCGTTGACGTCTGAAGGCAATGCCGAGACGGCGACCTTTTCGGCGACCGGTACGGCAGGTGGGACGGACGTCTCCCTTTCCGGCGAGCGCAAGACCTGGAACAAGGAGACTGCCGAGCTGGTAACGCGGCTCGAGTTGAAGAACGGTAGCTGGGCGGCGTTCGCACGGCAGGCCGGTCTGGCGTGGCTCGCGCCCCTTGATGGTCATGATGGTCCGTTCTCGATGAAGGGCACGCTCACCGCCACGGGTGACGTCTACAAGGCCGATCTGGTCGCCGAACTGGCCGGCGGGCGGCTGTTGCTGGCAGGGCCATTCTCGCTGGCCGAGAATGCTGGATCGTATGAGCTGACGATGACGGCACAGGCCAATGACGCGGCGCGCTTCCTGCGCGCGGTCGGGGTCGCGTTCCGGCCGGATCCAGGGGGCGCGGCCGGCGGCTTCATGGCCAAGGGAGCGCTCAAGCGTGACGGCAAGACATTGACGGTGGCTGACCTGCACCTGGAAACAGGCGCCGCCAGTGTCAACGGACGCCTCAGCTGGGACGAAAGCGGTGCGCGCCCCCGCGTCGAGGCCAGCATCGAGGCCGGATCCATCGACATCGATCAGTTCCTGCCGCCGCGTGACGCTGGGCCCGATCTGGTGCGTGAACCGGGCGGTGCGCGCTGGTCGGACGAGCCGTTCGCCTTCGAGGGTCTGCGCGGCGTGGATGGGCGGATATCGGTCAAGGCCGAGCGCATCGCCTATCGCCGCTATGCTTTCGACAAGCCGGCACTGGACGCGGTGCTGGACCAGGGTGTCCTGCGGGTCGGGAAATTCGATGCCGGCCTGTTCTCAGGCAGACTAAGCGCTAGCGGCTCTCTCGACCTGCGCGCGGCGCCGGCCGTGAACCTCGATCTCGCAATTGAGGATGCCTCGGTCGGAGAGGCGCTGGCCGCTGCGGCGGACGTGGATTTCGCCACGGGCCGCTTTGCCATGAAAGGACGCTTCGCGGCACGCGGCGCCAGCGAGCGCGACATGATCGCCACTTTGAATGGCACCGCGACCCTTGAAGCCCAGCACGGTGTCGTGCGTGGCTTCGATCTGCCGCGGCTCAGCAACGAACTACTCGGCCTCAAGCGATATGGTGACTTCATCGACCTGGCCGACGCGGCGCTAAGCGGCGGTGAGACGGCATACACAAGAGCGGGCGGCAGCCTCAACATCCGCGAGGGCGTGGTCCGGACGGATGACCTGACGGCGGCCCTGGCCGCCGGCGAGGCCAAGGCAGCGGCGACAGTCGATCTTCCCGCCTGGACGGTGGATGCCGAATTGGCGCTGGGATTGACCGGGGCGGAACACGTCCGCACGCCCGGTGTCGGCATCCTGCTGACCGGACCGATCGACGATCCACGTCAGAAAAACCGGCTAGGTGCGTTGGGTAAGCATGTCGGCAAAAAGCTGGCCGGGACGGTGCTGCGCGATGTTCTGGGGGACGAGGTCGATGATCCTGACGAAGATCCCGCCGAGCGGCGCGGCAAGACCAAACGTGTGCTCAACAAGCTGCTCGACAAGCTGGAGAAACGGGGCAGGAGCGACGATCCAAGCGGATACTGACGGCCAAGCGTGATCAGCTCGCGGTCTCGCGCAGACGTTCCACGAGCCACGTGCGGATGGCGCTGGAAAGATTCGCGGCGCGGCCTTCGTCGATGGATGTCACGAGGCCGCCGATGCTCTTGCCTTCACGTTCGGCCGCCTCGGTCAGCAGCGTCCAGAACACGGGTTCCAGCGACACGCTGGTGCGGTGTCCCGCGATGGTAATGGATCGTTTGACTGGTCCGCTCAAAGATCGTCCTCCGATGGTCCTAACATCCGTTCGGGCCGCACGGCGCGGTCGAATGTTTCCTCATCCACATAACGCAGGGCGAGGGCCGCTTGTTTCAGCGTCAGGCCATTCTTGTGGGCGTATTTGGCGATTTCCGTCGCCTTGTCATAGCCGATCACCGGCGTGAGCGCGGTGACCAGCATCAGCGATTTGTCGACCAGTTCGGCAATCCGGCCCAAATTGGGCTCTATTCCGGACAGACAACGAGTCCGGAAGCTTTCGCAAGCATCGGCCAATAGTCTGACCGATTGCAGAACATTGTGAGCGATCACCGGCTTGAAGGCATTCAACTCGAAATGCCCTTGGGAATCCGCGATGGTCACGGCGGTATGATTGCCCATTACCTGAACGCAGACCATGGTCAGCGCCTCGACCTGGGTCGGGTTGACCTTGCCCGGCATGATGGACGATCCAGGCTCGTTCTCCGGCAGAGACAACTCGCCCAGTCCCGCCCGCGGGCCGGAGCCGAGCATGCGGATGTCGTTGCCGATCTTGAGCAGCGCCGCTGCCAAGGCGGTCAGCATGCCGGAGAGGGCGACGAAGCCATCATGGGCCGCGATTCCGGCGAACTTGTTCGGCGCGACGCGAAAGGGCAGGCCCGACAGCGCCGCGATCTCCTTCACGATCGCTTCATCGAAGCCGGGCGGCGCGTTGAGACCCGTTCCCACCGCCGTGCCGCCCTGCGGCAGATCGTGCAACTCGGGCAGGCACGTCTTGATGCGGACCAGTGACGCCGCGATCTGCTGGGTATAGCCGGAGAATTCCTGCCCCAGGGTCAGCGGGGTCGCGTCCTGCGTATGCGTGCGGCCGATCTTGATGATGTTGGCCCAGGCGCGGCTCTTGGCGTCGAAGCTCGCCTCAAGGCGCTCCAGCGCGGGAACCAGCTTGTCGCTCAGCAGGCGGCAGACCGCCACATGCATGGCGGCCGGAAACGTGTCGTTCGACGACTGGGCGCGGTTGACGTGGTCGTTCGGGTGCACCAGCCGCTGCTGGCCGCGTTCGCCGCCCAACAATTCGCTGGCCCGGTTCGCGATGACCTCGTTGGCGTTCATGTTGGTCTGGGTGCCGGAGCCGGTCTGCCAGACCACCAGCGGAAAATGATCGTCCAGATCGCCCGCCGCCACTTCCGCCGCGGCGGCGGCGATGGCGACACCAAGTTCGGACTCGAGTCCGAAGCCGGTATTGACGATGGCGGCCGCCTGCTTGATCAGCCCGAGGGCGTGGATCAGGCCAGCCGGCATGCGCTCATGACCGATGGGAAAGTTCTCCAGCGACCGCTGGGTTTGCGCGCCCCAATAGCGGTCAGCCGGAACCTCGATGTCGCCGAAGCTGTCGCGTTCGATCCGTGTCCCGATGCCGCTCACTGTCACTCCTTGTGCGCGGCCTCGACGATGGCGCCGCGCGTCAGATGTCTTCGAAGAAGTCGTTGCCCTTGTTGTCAACGACGATGAACGCCGGGAAGTTCTCCACATCGATCTTCCAGACGGCTTCCATGCCGAAATCCTCGAAGTCGAGAACCTCGACCTTGCGGATGTTGTTCTGCGCCAGGATCGCGGCCGGACCGCCGATGGAGCCCAGGTAGAAACCGCCGTTCTGGGCGCAGCTGGACGTTACCTGCTTGCTGCGATTGCCCTTCGCCAGCATGACCATGCTACCACCAAGCGGCTGGAATTGGGGAACGTAGCTGTCCATGCGTCCGGCGGTGGTCGGGCCGAACGAGCCGCTCGCATAGCCGTCGGGCTTCTTCGCCGGGCCGGCGTAATAGACGATGTGGTCCTTCATGTATTGCGGCATGGGCTCGCCGGCCTCGATCTTTTTCAGGATCGCGGCATGGGCCAGATCGCGGGCGACGACGATGGAGCCTGTCAGCGACAGGCGCGTCTTGATCGGATACTGGTTCAGCGTCCGCAGAATTTCGGCCATGGGCTGGTTCAGGTCGATCTGCGCCACCTCGCCGTCCAGATCGCCTTCGCCCGGCTCGGGCAGATACTGGGCGGGATCTGTCTCCAGCTGTTCGAGATAGATGCCGCTGTCGGTGATCTTGCCTTTGGCTTGGCGGTCGGCGGAGCAGGATACGCCGATACCGATCGGCACGGACGCGCCGTGGCGGGGCAGGCGGATGACGCGCACGTCATGGCAGAAATACTTGCCACCGAACTGGGCGCCGATGCCGGTCTTGGCGGTCAGCGCATGGATCTTGGCTTCCATCTCGATGTCGCGGAACGCGTGGCCGCCCGGACCGCCTTCGGTTGGCAGGTTGTCCAGATCGCGCGCCGAGGCCAGCTTCACCGTCTTCAGCGTCATCTCGGCGGACAAGCCGCCGATCACCACCGCGAGGTGATAGGGCGGACAGGCCGAGGTCCCGAGCGTCTTGATCTTCTCGTCGATGAACGGCAGCAGCTTGTCCTCTCGCAGCAGGGTGGGCGTGCCCTGATAGAGGAAGGTCTTGTTGGCCGATCCGCCACCCTTGGCCATGAAGAGGAACTTGTAGGCGTCGCCGGGCGTCGCGTAGATGTCGATCTGCGCCGGCAAATTGGTCTTGGTGTTGACCTCCTCGAACATCTTGAGGGGCGCCATCTGCGAATAGCGCAGATTGGTGTTGGTGTAGGTGTCCAGCACGCCGCGCGACAGCGCTGCCTCGTCGTTCTCGCTGGTCCAGACATACTGGCCCTTCTTGCCGACAACGATGGCCGTGCCCGTGTCCTGGCAGCTGGGCAGCACCATGCCGGCCGCGACGTTGGCGTTCTTGAGCAGCTCAAGCGCCACGAAGCGATCGTTCGCCGATGCTTCCGGGTCGTCCAGGATCTTGCGCAGCTGGGCCAGATGTCCCGGACGCAGCAGATGCGCGATGTCGCGCATGGCGTCGCGCGCCAGCAGGGCGAGTCCGTCGCCATCCACGGTCAGGATCGACTTGCCGCCGATCGTTTCACGGCCCACGAAGTCGCTGGTCAGCTTCTTGTAGGGCGTGGTGTCCTCGCCCAGCGGGAACATCTCTTGAAAGGCGAATGCGTTCATCGGGACCCTCGGTGTTTCGGGGCGCCAGCCGGCTGTCGTGTGACGCCGACTCGGCGGTCGGCGGCGGATTATTGTTTGCGGAAGATATCCAGGGCAATCACGTTGTTGCCGCCGTCTTCGGCGGGCTGCCCTTCGGCTTTCGCGGGCTTCTCGGCGGGCGCCGGCGCTTCCGCCTCGGGTGCCGCCACCTCGCGGAACTGCAGGGCGAACTGCACGCTCGGGTCGAGGAAGCCGACCAGGGCATCGAACGGGACGGTCAATTTCTCGGCCTTGCCGTTGAAGCTCAGCTTCACCGAGAACATGTCCTCGGTCACCGTCAGGTCCCAGAACTGATTCTGGAGCACGATGGTCATGTCCTTGGGATGCAGCGCCCGGAGATATTCGGGGATGGCGACGCGCGGATGCGTCGTGCTGAACGCCAGGTAAAAATGGTGGTTGCCGATCAGGCCGCCTTTGGCGGCGTCGGCCAGCAGGTCGCGTACCACGCCGATCAGCGCGGCGCGGATCAGCGCGTCATAATCGATGGACCCGCCATCGGATGTCTTTTGTCCGGAAGTCATGGTGCCTCAGCCTAAACGCGCCGTCACAGGAGTCAATTATGCGCCCCCGGGTTATACGTCAATTCTGCGCTTGCGCCGGAATTGTTTATTGACGCAATCGTGTATCGATTTAAGATATGAATATCTGTTCAAATGTACTGGTATGTAATGCCCGATCGCGAACACCTCCTCCCTCAGGTGGCCGACACATTCAAGCTGATGGGTGATCCGTCACGCCTTGCCATTCTGATCCGCTGTCTTGATGGCGCCGTGGCCGTGGGCGAGATCGCCGAACGGCTCTCGCTTTCGCCATCGCTGGTCAGCCATCACCTTCGGCTGTTGCGCGCGGCGCGGCTCGTACGGGCTGAGCGACGCGGCAAACAGGTCTTCTATGAGGCAGAAGATCATCACATCCGCTGCATCGTCGCGGACATGATGGAACACGCGGCCGAGGAAGCGGGCCTCGATACGGACAGGAGCGCGGCATGAGCGGGTGTTGCGGCGGCCACGATCACCACGGACATTCGCACGACCATGACATGACCGGTGTCTACCGGAACATCCTGTGGATCGCCTTCGGCATCAACGCGGCCATGTTCGGCGTCGAGGCGATTGCCGGCGCGGTCGCCGGATCCGTGTCTTTGCAGGCCGATGCGCTCGATTTCCTGGCGGATGCCGCCAATTACCTGATCGCGCTTTTCGTGCTCAACCGCACCATTCAGTGGCGCGCGGGCGCGGCCCTCGTGAAGGGCGGCGCCATGGGCATGTTCGGACTCTACGTGCTCGGGTACTCGGTCTACACCGCGACGACGGGCGGTGTTCCCGAGGCGCCGATCATGGGTGTGGTCGGCGCCATGGCGCTGGTGGCCAACGTGGCGACGGCGATCATGCTCTACCGGCACCGCAAGGGCGATTCGAACCGGCAGTCGGTCTGGCTGTGCAGCCGCAACGACGCCATCGCCAATGTGGCGGTGATCGGCGCGGCAGGCCTCGTCTACCTGACGCAGAGTCATTGGCCTGATCTGGCGGTGGGGTTCTTCATGGCGGCGCTCAGCCTGCACAGCGCCTGGCAGATCATTCGCCAAGCCCGAGGCGAGCTGCGCGAGGGTCGGGCACATGGTCACCCGGCGGAATAGACTAGCTGGAGAGTGAAGTGACGGGGCTTCTGTTGCCCGGTGCCCCGCCGAACCGCGCTTAAGCATGCTTATTAGGCAGCTACTGCGAATGCCTCATTATCGTTGGCATTTGTACAATCGGCCCGATAACGGCGGCTACCATACCGAGCGAAAGACAGGTCTTTACCACGCACGTCGATCCTATTTCGCCCCCATGAACCCAACCTCTCGGAGGGTGAATGGTGGAGGCGCCGGGTACCGCCCCCGGGTCCGTAACGCTTATTCCACAAGCCGTTTATCGCCATAGTCGGGTTGCCCCGACAGACCCTATATAGGCCGTTCCCACCGATTGTTAAAGAGGGGCGAACTGCGGTGGGACGCCGTCATTTGGGGGAGGTCTGTCATGACCGGACAGAATCGGGTTATAAAACGCCAGATGCGAACCCGGAGCAGCCCGTGAAACAGTATCTCGACCTCATGCGCCATGTCCGTGACCATGGCACCGTGAAGACGGACCGGACGGGCACGGGCACGAAAAGCGTGTTCGGCTATCAGATGCGCTTCGATCTGGCGGAGGGCTTTCCGCTCACCACCACCAAACGGCTGCACCTGAAGTCCATCGTGCACGAGTTGCTGTGGTTCCTCACGGGCGAAACCAATATCCGCTACCTGAAGGAAAACGGCGTCAGCATCTGGGACGAGTGGGCCGACCAGAACGGGGATCTTGGCCCGGTCTATGGGCATCAGTGGCGCAGTTGGCCCACGCCGGACGGTCGGCACATCGACCAGATCGCCAATGTCATCGAGCAGATCAAGCTGAAACCCGACAGCCGCCGCCATATCGTCAGCGCGTGGAACGTGGCCGAGGTGGACGAGATGGCGCTGCCGCCCTGTCACTGCCTGTTCCAGTTCTACGTGGCCGACGGCAAGCTGTCTTGCCAGCTCTACCAGCGCAGCGCCGATATTTTCCTCGGCGTGCCGTTCAACATCGCCTCCTATGCGCTGCTGACCGTCATGATGGCGCAGGTCTGCCGGCTGCAACCCGGCGAGTTCATTCATACGTTCGGCGACGCGCACCTCTATCTCAACCATCTCGAGCAGGCCGACAAGCAGCTCCGACGCGAGCAATTGCCTCTTCCGACGCTGCGGCTCAACCCGGCCATCACCGATCTGTTCGCCTTCACCTATGACGACATCGTCATCGAGAATTACCAGGCTCACGGCCACATTCCCGCGCCGGTGGCGGTATGACCGTCTCTCTGGTTGTCGCCATGGCCGCCAACCGTGTGATCGGCAAGGCCAACGGCATGCCGTGGCGCCTGCCCGGCGAGCAGAAATATTTCAAGGCGGTCACCATGGGCAAACCCATGATCATGGGCCGCAAGACCTACCAATCCATCGGCCGTCCGCTTCGGGGCCGCGCCAACATCGTGGTGACGCGCACGGGTGAGGTGGATGCCGAGGGCATCACCGTGACC
Organism: Iodidimonas sp. SYSU 1G8; assembly: GCF_039655775.1. Lineage (NCBI taxonomy): Bacteria > Pseudomonadati > Pseudomonadota > Alphaproteobacteria > Iodidimonadales > Iodidimonadaceae > Iodidimonas > Iodidimonas sp. SYSU 1G8. Next base: position 1,137,339 of record NZ_JBBYXJ010000002.1, read on the forward strand.
CATGATTTTCACGAGGCGTTGCTGCTTGCGCGGGTCATCGCCGAGGGGAACGAGACCGACGAGGTCATGGTGATCGGCGGCGGCAACATCTACGAACAGGCGCTGCCGCTGGCCGACCGGATCTACCTGACCGAGATTCACGCCGACTTCTACGGCGACACGTTCTTTCCGCCGCTGGGCGACCAGTGGCACGAGGTTTCGCGCCTGCCGGGCACGCCGCCCGAGGGCGGTCCCGCCTATGACTTCGTCGTGCTGGAGCGCGCCTGAGCGCCGATCCGGCCGCGCCCGTGCGGCGCGTCGAAATTGAGATCCGGGCCGATGGGCACGATGCCGGTCGGGTTCACCTTGGGATGACTCTCGTAATAATGGTGCGCGATATGGTCGAAATGCACCGTCTCGCGGATTTCGGGGATCTGGTAGATCTCGCGGGTGTAGCCGAGCAGCGACGGGTAATCGACCAGGCGCCGGCGGTTGCACTTGAAGTGTCCGTGATAGGCCGTGTCGAAGCGGATCAGGGTCGGGAACAGCCGCAAATCGGCTTCCGTCAGCGCGTCGCCGCAGAGATAGCGCTGCCGCGATAGCCTGTCTTCCAGCTCGTCCAGCATCTCGAAGACGCCGGCGACGGCTTCGTCATAGGCGTCCTGGCTGGTGGCGAAACCGGACTTGTAGACGCCGTTGTTAAGGCTGTCGTAGATCCGGGCCGAGATCCCGTCGATCTCGGGCCGCAGCGGCTCGGGGTAATAATCGTCCGGCGCCGCGCCGATTCCGTCGAAGGCGCTGCCCAGCATGCGCAGGATGTCGGCCGACTCGTTGTTGACGATGCAGTTCTGTTGCGTGTCCCACAGCACGGGCGTCGTGGCCCTGCCCTTGTAGTCGGCCGAATCCGCCCGGTAGACGTCCATCAGGTGGCGGGCGTTCAGCAGCGGGTCGGCGATGACCCCGGGTCCGGCATCGAAGCTCCAGCCCTCGGGCCCCATGTACCAGTTCACCACCGAGATCGGAATCATGTCCTTGATCCGTTTCAGGGCGCGGATGATCAGCGTGCGGTGTGCCCAGGGGCACGCATAGGCCACGTAAAGATGATAGCGGCCGGCTTCGGCCTTGAAACCGCCCTTGCCGGTGGGTCCTGCGGCGCCATCGGCCGTGATCCAGTGACGAAAGGTGGAGTCCTCGCGTTCGAAGCGTCCGCTCTTGCCTGTCCGGTTGTCCTGCTTGGCCATGATCTGCTCCCATTGCTGAGAGGAGAACGGGATGAGTCGGCGGGTGTTCCGTTTTCGCCGCTGGCCAGCGTCAGTTGAACGAGATGCTGGGACCCTTGCGCCCGCCGCCGGCGCCGATCTTGGCCGCGATCTTGCTGGCGATTTCCAGATAGGCTTGCGCATGGGGGCCGTTCGGTTCCTTGACCACGATCGGCGTACCCGCGTCGGCGCTTTCGCGGATCGCCATGTGCAGCGGCACCTCGCCCAGAAAGTCCACGCCCAGCTTGCCGGCTTCGGCGCGGGCGCCGCCATGGCCGAAGATGTGAGATTCATGGCCGCATTGTGGGCAGATGAAAGTGCTCATGTTCTCGACGATACCCAGCGTCGGTACCTTCACCTTCTCGAACATGGCAAGGCCCCGGCGCGCGTCCAGGAGGGCGAGATCCTGTGGGGTGGACACGATCACGGCCCCGGTCAGCGGCACGCGCTGGGCGATGGTCAGCTGCGCGTCCCCGGTGCCTGGCGGAAGGTCGAGCACCAGCACGTCCAATTCCCCCCAGGCCACGTCGCCCAGCATCTGGGTGATGGCGCTGACCACCATGGGGCCGCGCCAGATCATGGCGGTTTGTTCGTCGACCATGAAGCCCATGGACATGCACTTCATGCCATAGTTCTCCATCGGCAACAGCACCTTGCCGTCGGTCTTCGGCCGGCCGGTCAGTCCCATTAGCCGGGGCACGGACGGGCCGTAGATATCCGTGTCGAGCAAGCCGACCTTGAGGCCGAGCGCCTGCAGCGCAAGGGCGATGTTCACGGCGGTGGTCGATTTGCCCACGCCGCCCTTGCCGCTGGCCACGGCGATGATGGATTTGACCTGATCGATGCCCGCGCCCTTTTTCGTGCCGTCCAGCGACGTCGGCTTGCGCGCTTCCTCGCCGCGTTCGGCGGTGAGCACCGCGGTGACGGCGGTCACGCCGGCCAAGGCTTGCACGGCCCGTTCGGCCGCATGGCGCAGCGGTTCCTGCTCGGGGCCTTCACCCGGCCGCACGGCGAGCGCGAACCGGACCCTGCCGTCCTGCACATGGACCCCCTGCACCCGTCCGTCGCTGACGATGTCCCGTCCGGTCGCCGGGTCGCGCACCGCGCGAAGGGCGTTGATGACGTCGGATTCCGTGATCGAGGGCATGGTCGGACACTCCAGAAGGCGACTTCATATAGAACGTTGCAAACAACTTGATAAGAGGTTCTGGTCTACCGAGCACCCGTTCCTATATAGAGGGACAACCAGAGCCCCCGGATTGTGCGGGGCCAATCACTGACGGAGGAAGATCCGCCGATGCCTTGGCAGAACAATCCCGGTGGCGGTCGAGGCCCTTGGGGCCAGGGGCCCCGCCAGAACGGTCCGACGCCCCCTAATCTCGATGATCTGTTCCGGCGCGGCCAGGACCGTATGAAGACCATGATGCCCGGCGGCTTCGGCGGCAAGAAGGGCATTATCATCGGCGTCGGCGTCCTTTTCATGCTTTGGCTTCTGAGCGGCATTTACCGGGTTGTCCCGGGCGAACAGGGCGTCGAACTGATCTTTGGCCGTTGGGATGGCACGACCAAGGCGGAAGGCCTTCACTGGGTGCCGCCGGCGCCGATCGGCAAGAGCTTCACGCCGCGCGTCGCCGAAGTACGGCGCCTGGAAGTCGGGTTCACCACCGGCGAGGGCGCGCGGACCAATGCCGCCGAGCGTAACGCGCCGACCGAAAGCCTTATGCTGACTGGCGACGAGAACATCATCGATATCGACTTCGAGGTGTTCTGGCAGATCAAGGACGCGGGCCTTTACCTGTTCAACATCCAGGGACAGGAAGAAACCGTGAAGGCCGTGGCCGAAAGCGCCATGCGCGAAGTGGTCGGCAGCCGCCCCCTGGAGACCGCATTGACCCGGGGGCGTCTCGAGGTCGAGGAAGAAACGCAGGAGATGATGCAGCAGATTCTGGACAGCTATCAGGCTGGCGTGCTGATCACCGACGTCAAACTGCGCAAGGCCGATACGCCGCCAGAGGTCATCGACGATTTCCGCGATGTGCAGGCCGCCGGCGCCGACCGCGAAGCCCGGATCAACGAAGCGCAGCGCTACCGCGCCGAGGTTGTCCCCGCTGCCCGAGGCGAGGCCGCCCAGATCGTGCAGCAGGCGGAAGCCTACAAGGCCGAGGTCGTTGCCCGCTCTCAGGGTGAGGCGGCGCGCTTCACGTCGGTCTACAACGAATACCGGCAGTCGCAGGACGTGACAAAGCGCCGGATGTATCTGGAGACGATGGAAGAGATTCTGCGCAACGTGAACAAAGTCGTCATCGACAGCAAAGGTGCCTCGGGCGTAGTGCCCTACCTGCCGCTGCCCGAAGTCCAGAAGCGTCAGCAGGGAGCCGGCCAGTGAACCCGAAATACACCGTCGCCGGTCTGGTCCTGGGCGGCATCGTCCTGGTCCTCCTCTTTACCTCACTCTTCACCGTGCAGGTCACCCAGCAGGCGCTGATCCTCCAGTTCGGTAGTTATGTGCGGACAGTTCGCGAGCCGGGCCTGCATATCAAGGCGCCTTGGCAGGACGTCACCTACATGGACAAGCGCGTGCTTGCTCTCGATCTGGCGCCGCAGGAAGTCATCGCCTCGGACGAGAAGCGCGTCGTCGTCGATGCGCTGGTACGTTTCCGCATCAACGATCCCCTGCAGTTCTACAAGACGGTGCAGGGTGACGAGCGGATCGGCCGCGCCCGTCTGGGCACCACGGTGGTTTCAGCCATGCGCCGGGTCCTCGGCAGCGAAGACTTCAATGTTTTGCTGACCGATCGCCGCAGCGAATTGATGAACCGCATCCGTGACCTCGTGGGCGAGGGCGTGAAGCCGCTAGGCGTCGAGATCATCGACGTGCGGCTCAAGCGCGCCGATCTGCCCCCCGAGATCAGCCAGGCGATTTTCGAGCGCATGCAGAAGAACTACAACGAGCAGGCCGCCGGCCGCCGCGCGAGCGGCATGGAGGAGGCCCAGCGCATCCGCGCCGAGGCGGATCGTGAAAAGGCCGTCATCATCGCCGAGGCCAACAGGCAGGCCCAGATCCTGCGCGGCGAGGGCGATGGCGAGGCGGTGAAGATCTTTGCGGAATCATTCGGCAAGGATGTGAACTTCTTCGAGTTCTATCGCTCGATGCAGGCGTACCGTGCCACGATCGGCAAGGAGGACACGCTGGTCCTGTCGCCGGATAGCGACTTCTTCAAGTACATCCGCGACATGAACGCCACCGGTCGCTGACGCGGCATGTGGGCCGATCTGGCTGTTGCGTTCGGGTTGATGCTGGTGATCGAGGGCGTGCTGTATGCGCTCGCCCCCGGCACCATGCGCCGGGTGATCGAAGCGGTGACGGCGTTGCCCGAGCAGACCATGCGCTTTACGGGTATCGCCGTCGCCATTGCCGGTCTTATCATCGTGATGTTCGCGCGCGGCTAGATGCGCGAGGCACGCAGGGGACCGTTTTCTTGAAAGCGAAGGTTGGTCTGCTTAATTTCTCCTGTGCCCCGCCCTGCGGGCGCAATTCGGCGGAGGCCAACCGCCGTTGAGGTTCCCCTCTCGCTAGGTCAAGGAAAAGGAGCGGCTTCGTGAGCCCAAGACATGACATGCCGGAACCCACTCAACTCCGGCGGAACGGCGTTTTCCAGCGTTTCCTGATGGTAGCCCTGCTCGCGTTTTTCTCGGCGGCCACTATCGCCCCGGCGTCGGCGCGCCCCGCGCCCGAAGGCTTTGCTGACCTCGCTGAGCGGCTGCTGCCCTCGGTGGTGAACATTTCGACCACCCAGGAAGTCGGAAGCCCCTTCGGCGAAACCGGCGAGGACGGCGAGCAGCAGCAATTGCCGCCCGGCATTCCCGATTTCTTCCGCGACTTCTTCGAGAACCGGCGCATTCCGCCACAGGAAGCCCACGCCATGGGCTCGGGCTTCATCATCGATCCCAGTGGCGTGATCATCACCAACAATCATGTGGTGGATGGCGCCAACAAGGTGGTCGTCATCCTGAACGATGGCACGGAACTGGACGCCGAGGTTCTGGGACAGGACCGGCGCACCGATATCGCACTGCTCAAGGTCAGCAGCCCCAAGCCGCTTCCCGCGGTGCAGTTCGGCGATTCCGACAAGCTGCGCGTCGGTGAATGGGTCATCGCTGTCGGCAATCCTTTCGGCCTCGGCGGTACGGTGACCGCCGGTATCGTCTCGGCGATCGACCGCGATATCAACGCCGGCCCCTATGATGATTTCATCCAGACCGATGCGGCCATCAATCAGGGCAATTCGGGCGGTCCGCTGTTCGACATGGACGGTAACGTCGTCGGCGTGAACAGCGTCATCATCTCGCGGACCGGCGGCAATGTGGGCATCGGCTTCTCGATCCCGTCGCGGCTCGTCCAGCGCGTCATCACCGATCTGCGCAAGTATGGTCAGGTGCAGCGCGGCTGGCTCGGCGTCGGTATCCAGCAGGTGGATCAGGCCATCGCCGACAGCCTCGGGCTGAAGGAAGCCAAGGGCGCCATGATCACCAACGTGGTGGAGGGCGATCCGGCCGAGAAGGCGGGCATCAAGAGCGGCGACGTGATCCTGCAGTTTGACGGCAAGGAAATCGCCGACACCCGGGCCCTGCTGCGCGCGGTCGCCGACACCCCCGCCGGCCAGAAGACCCCGGTCATCGTATGGCGTGATGGCGCGCGCAAGACCCTCAGCGTGGAGGTCGGCCAGATGCAGCCCGACGACGAGAAGCCCGCTGCCGGAACCGAGAAGGCCGAGCAGCCGGCAACGCCGGCGGGAAGCTCGGTCGATGTGCTCGGCATGACGCTGGCGGCCATTGACGACGCCGCCCGCAAGGAACTGCAGCTGCCGGAAAAGGCGACGGGTGTCGTCGTCGCCAAGGTCGATCGCGTGAGCGAAGCGGCCCAGAAGGGCATCAAGCGCGGCGACATCATCGCCCGCATCGGTGACCGGGATGTCAAGACCCTGGCCGAGGCCAAGGCGGCGGTGGCCGCCGAGAAGAAGTCCGGCAAGGCCACGACCCTGCTGAGGGTACGCCGGGGTGACAACTTCCTCTTCATCGCGCTGAAGGCGAAGGAAGAGAAAAAGTAGAGACCCGAACGCCGGGTTCTCCGGCTGACGGGAAACGGGGCGGTCCGGCGACGGGCCGCCCTTTTTCGTGCCTAGAAGCGCATGTCGGCGCGGAGCAGGACCATCAACGCGTCCGCGGCACTCGCCACGTGATTGGGGTTCATCCGGTAGATCAGGTTGCTCTGGAGGCTGACCAGCCCACCGTCCCAGAAAGCGTGGCTGATTTCGACATCGACCTCTCGTCCGGTAGGAGCGAGGTTGAGCATGTGACGGTCGAACAGGACCGCATCGGTTTCGGCGTCGCGGCCGGTCGGCACGTCCAGCGTGGCGCGGCCGGTCTCCACACGGAGCGGCTGGGAAATGGCGAAGCCGATGCTGTGTCCGGCGAGCGGCGTCCGCCAGACGGCGCCCAGGCTGTAGGATGAGGTCTCGATGCCCGAATAGGAATGTAGAAGCGCCGAACCCTGCTCCGCGACACCCGTCCAGCCGCGGCCGGCATTGGCCACCAGGGTCACGTCGCCAAGCCGATAGGTCGCCGACAGCGTCACGAACCGGGTGGTGGCGCCCTCGATGCCGTCGAACGCGCCGGTCGCCACCGTGTCGAGCAGCGTTCCTTCCTCATGCAGCACGCCGAACTGGGCGCCGATGGCAAGGGCGCCGCCCACCGCATGATCGATCTGGAGGGCGGCCAGCTCGCGCTTGACCGGTTCCATGCCCTCGAATGGTTCGAACCGGCCTGTGTTGGCCGCGAACCCCAGACTGGTATACGCGCCCAGTTGCTGGCGCAGCGCAATTCCGGTGCCGTCCTCGGTGAACTGCAGATACGCCCCGCCCGGCTGCGCTGACCGCAGCATGGCGGTCTCGGGAGCCATGTCGAATGTCTGCGCAAAAGCGCCGCCATGACTGACGCCAATGACCGTGCCGGGGGCTAGGGCGTGGACGAAGCTAAAGGACATATCCTCGAAGCGGCGGTCCATTCCCAGATTGGGAAACAGGGCCGTCTCGTCCAAAACGCCCCATTCATCGGTGAATGACATCTGGAACGCGCCGATGCCGGGCACGTAGCCGCTGGTACCGCGCCGGTAGACGCTGGACCGTGCGAAGCTGGCCATGTCGAATCGGCTGTCGGTCATGCTGCCGATACTGGTGTTGAAGTTCGCCACATACGCCCTGTCGTACTTGTCGATGACGATGGTGCCCTGCAGCAGGGCCGAGGCGGTCTGGTCGCCGGTGATGGAATCGCCGAAGGCCGCGCCGAAGGAAATCGTGCTGTTCTGGGCCGCGATGCCGCCAGCGCTGGTCGGCACGGACAGGATCCCCTGTGGCGAAAGAGCCGCCTCGATATCCAGAAGTCCGGCGCCATAGACCGCGTCGACGCCCGCCGCGCCGCGGTCACGCGCCGTGTCGAGCAGGATCTGAACCACCTCTGCGCCATCCAGATTGGGAAAGCTCTCCAGCATGAGCGCCACGGCGCCGGCGACGATTGGCGCCGAGAACGAGGTACCGCTTTGGGTGACGACGGTCGACCCTGCGTCGGTGGTTTGAACGGCGGCACCGGGGGCGACCAGGAAGATTCCGCTGGCAGTCCCCGCGCGGTTCGAAAAGCCGGCAATGGTATCGCTCGAAGTGCTGGCGCCGACGATCAGCGACGTCCCCAGCGCCTCGGGTGACAGGGCAAAGCCAGTCGAGCCGGTGGGATTGGCGCCGCCATCGTTTCCGGCTGCGAAGACGAGGACGACGCCGGCGGCCGCGGCGCGCTGCTGTGCCGCGAGAAGATCACCTGTGGGCGCGTTGTCGCCGCCATGCGACAGGTTGATCACCCTGGCGCCATTGTCGATGGCATAGTTGATGGCCGCCGCCAGGTTGGTGTTGTTGAACGTGCAGGAGGGGTTGCAGCTGCCGGGGGTATCGGCCCGGACCATGAGCAGCGTGGCGTCGTAGGCGATGCCATGAATGCCGACGCCGTTCTTCTCGGCCGCGATCAGGCCGGCGACATGGGTGCCATGCATGGAATCCGGCTGCAAAATGCCTCGGCCGACCACGACGTCCTGGCTGAGGGGCGACAGATTGGCGCCAAACTCGGAATGCGCTGGATCGATACCCGTGTCGACGACGGCGACCACGATGCCATCGCCGGTTATGCCCGCCTCGTACGCCGCAAGCGCATTGACCCGGCCAAGTCCAAAATTGCGACGGTATTCCGAGGTGTTGAACGGGCTAGTCGGCGTCGGGGTGGGGGTGGGCGTCGGCGTCGGCGCGGGAGTGGGAGTGGGAGCGGGCGTCGGCGTCGGAGCGGGAGTCGGAGTCGGACTGGGCGGTGCCGGCGTCAGACCGCCGCCACCGCCGCCGCCACAGGCCGTCAGCATCACGGTCGTGGCCACGATGGTACCCAGCACGGGCGCACTACGAGTCAGGTTTCTTATGCTCATGATTGCCGCCCCCCAGCGACGCCGGAATCGTCAGCGTTCATCGTCCTTTAACCAACAAGCCAATGCAACCCCGAGACGGCAGGTTGCGGAAGGGCGGTCAGGGCGGATAGTCTCGTGGCCTTCTAAACAGGGGGACGATCCATGGCCGATTCCAAACCGACGCCCACACTGGCATCCAAACAGGTCCTGACGCTGGAGCTTGCCAAGCTGATGGCCGAAGGCGCCGAGGCGTATGGCGCGGAAAAGGGCTTGCCGCCGCTCGGCATCGCCATCGTCGATGATGGCGGTAATCTGGTGCTGTTCCACCGTCAGACCGGCGTGGTCGAGGGCGGTGCCCGTTATTCGCGCCTGAAAGCACAGACCGCCGGCCTCCTGGGCAGCAGCACGCGCTTCATTGGCGATCTGGATTTCGCCGATGCGAACCGGCCGTTGGGGATCGGCCAGGTCGAACATTTCACCGTAACCCCCGGCGGGTTCCCGATCCGCTCCGGAGCGGGCCAGCTGCTCGGCGGAATCGGCGTCTCGGGCGCCGCCGCCGAGGATGACGAGGCTGCGGCGAAGGCGGGAATCGAGGCGGTCAAAGCCTATCTTGGCTAGATCCGCCCCGGTCTCAGTGGTCCAGCAGCCTTAGCGGGCTGCGGCCTTCGACGAAACCCATGGCGGCGCCCACGACCCACCATCCGGTCAGCCGCTGCAGGACGCGCGGCATCTCGCGGACCGTCTCGCGCGGCACCGCCAGATACTGGTTCTCCTGCTGACGCAGCCAGGCGCGGCAATACAGGATGATCACCCCCCGGCGGATACTGTCGGCGCTGACATTGGCGCCGCCGCCATGCCAGAGCGCGCCGGTCCAGAGCAGCACCGATCCTGCCGGCATCTCCACGTTGATGGCCTTCTGCGCCGGTTCGCTCTCCGATGGCGGATTATGCGAACCGGGAATCACCAGCGTCCCGCCATTCTCTGCGGTGAAGTCGTCGAGCGCCCAGATCGTCGAGACGGACAGCGGCGCGTGCGGGTCGGGCAGGTTATAGAAGCCATCGTCGCGGTGCAGGGTCTGGGCCGGCTGCCCAGGATGGAGCGTCGCCGCCGTCAGGCTCGAAAGCTGGATCTGGTCCTCCATATGCGCTTCGCTGATGGCCACCACGTCGGGATGCGCGGCCAGCGGCCAAACCGACCGGGCCTTGCCCAGCAGGCCATAGGGGCGCTGGGTCTTCTCGCCCAGGAAGGCGCTGCGCGCGAAGCCGGTACCGCTGTTCACGTCATCCAGGCCGTTGCGAATATCCTCCAGCTGTGCCGGGCTCAGCGCATTCTTCACGATCACATAGCCATGTTCGGCGAGATGACCGATCTGCGGCGCCAGCCGCTCGCGGTCGGCGTCCGTGGATATCCGGTCGCCATACTCGGCTTCCTGAACCGACTTGCCAAACGGATCGCGGCCATAATCGCCATCAGCGCGCATGCGACGTCTCTCCTAACGCAATGATCTCCCTTTCCTCATTGTACCAGAGCGGCGACTGGGCAAGGTCGATGAACTTGCGCTCGTCCTCAAGCAGCACGCGGCCTGCTTCGCGCCCGGCGGGATCGCGGCCGACGGCCTCTATATCCTCGCGGCTGTCCCAGTACAGCTCGGCGATGCCATCGAACGGCTCGGGCGCGCCGCGGCTCAGCGCCAGGCCGGCGGACAGGGCGGCGTCGCCGAGCGAATGGGTCTGCACGTAGCGGCGGACCCGCATCGCCTGCATGAAGCTGCGCACCAGCGGCCCATGGTGGTTCAGCCAGTAGTCCTGGAATTCCTCGCGCGACAGATGGGGCAGGCGGCGCAGGCAAAAGGTCAACTTAATCATATTGAATCTTTCCCCCCGTTTTTTATGCTGCGTCAGCATAGCGGGGAGACATGCGGATGGCTACGAAGGCCGAGGATGTCGTGGGGCGGACGCCGCCTTTCGATCCGGCGAAACCCTTGCCTGATCTGGGAAGCGAGCCAATCTCCGGCGAACGGTTTCATTCCCGGGACTGGATGGACAAGGAATGGACCCGCATGTGGCGCAGGGTCTGGAACATGGCCTTCCGCGCGAGCGACGTGCCCGAGCCGGGCGACACCTTCACCTACGAACTCGGCAAGGAGAGCTTCGTCTTCGTTCGCGGCCATGACGGCCGGATCCGCGGCTTCTACAATGTCTGCCAGCACCGGGGAAACCTGCTGATGCTGAATGGCGAGGGCTGCGGCCACGTGGAGAGCTTCCATTGCGGCTATCACGGCTGGCAGTGGAACCTGGAGGGTGTGCTGCAGCACATTCCCGATGTGGAAACCTATCCCCAGTTCCGCGATGGCGTGCCTGCCCACACGCTCGGCATGGAGCCGGTCGAGACCGATATCTGGGGCGGCTGGGTGTGGTTCAAGATGGATCCCGGCGGGCCAAGCCTGCTGGAGTTCCTCGACCCCATTCCCGCCCACCTCGATCCCTACGAAATCGAAAAGTGGGACATCATCGATTACAAGACATTCGAATGGCGCTCGAACTGGAAGGCCGTGTGCGACGCCTTCAATGAAAGCTACCATTTCCAGGCGCTGCATCCGCAGATGATGCAGTGGTCGAACGGCATGGCCACGGTGGAACTGCTCGGCATCCACAGCCGTATGGTCAACGAATATGGTACCGTGGATCCACGCTATCACGACCAGAAGGATCCAGGGCCGGAAATGCGCCAGTTCATGGGGCTGCTGGGCATCGATCCCGATACATTCGACCGGCCGCCACAGGAAGTCCGGCTCGAGCTGCAACGGCTCAAGCGCTCCGTCCAGGACAAAACCCATCTGCCGTATCGGAAGCTGCGCGACGACCAGCTTTCCGATACCTACCACTACACGATCTTTCCGAACGTCTCGTGGAACGTCACGTCCGAGACCATCAACGGCTTCCGCTACCGGCCGCACCCGAGCGACCCCAATATTTCCTACTACGACCTGATCATCATGCGTCACGCGCCGCCGGGCGTGCCGAAGATGGACTACACGCACCGGGTGATCCCGGCGGACAGCATGCCCCGCTCGTACCGGGACGTGCTCGACATGGACATGCATCCGATCATCTCCAAGGTGCTCGAGCAGGACGGCGCCAATCTGGGCGCGGTCCAGCGCGGCCTCAGTTCCGACGGGTTCCGGGGCATGGTGCTGTGCGACCAGGAATTGCGGGTGCGCCTGTTCCATCAGGTCGTCGAGGATTATGTGGAGGGCAGGCGCTGATGGCCTCGGTGGTCTCGTTGGAATGGCCGTCGGACGGCGTCGCGCTGGTCACCATGACCAATCCCGCGATCAACAATCACGGCTCCTGGGCCGGCATTCACGAGCTCTGGCAGACGCTGGTCGCCGCTCGCGAAGCCGGGGCGCGCGTCGTCGTGCTGGCTTCGGGCGTGCCGGGACACTGGTTCGAGCATGCCTGGCTGCGCGACCTGTCCAACATGTTCCAGCGCAAGGAGCTTTCCGGTCCGTCCGACGGCTGGTTCGGCTGCCTCACCGAGCTGTCCAAGACTGACATGGTGTCCATCGCGGCCATTTCGGGCGACACGTCCGGCGGCGGCTGCGAGATCGGCTGGGCGTGCGACCTGCGCGTCGCCGAGGAGCAGGTGCTGTTCAGTCAGCCGGAAGTGCGCATCGGCGTCGGCACCGGCATCGGCGGCACCAGCCGTCTGGTGCGGCTGATCGGACGCACCGTCGCCGCCGAGATGGTGCTGGACGGGGCGCCGGTGACCGCGCGGCGTATCCATGAACTGGGCGGCGTGAACAAACTCGTGCCGACGGGGAAGGCGGTCGAGGTCTCGCTGGCTTGGGCGATGCGCCTTGCCTCCCATCCCGCCGATGCGCTGGCGGGCATGAAGCGCATGCTGGCCCAGTCGGAGGAGCATCCGCTGACCGAGGCGATCATGAATGACCAGAAGATATTCCAGTCGTTCTCCGGCAAGCCGGACGCCATCGCCAGGATGGAGGAGGTGCAGGCCAAATTCGATGCGGGCGCCACCATTCGCGATACCTACTGGCCGGACGAGATCGGTGAGGGCAAGCCATGAGCAGCCTGTACTCGGCGCGGAACAGGGAATGGCGCGCAACGCCCTTTCCGGGCATCGAGATCTGCCCGATGGGCGGTGGTGACGCGGTCAACAGCGCGGCGTATCGGGTCGCGGCGGGCGTCGTCCTGCCGCCGCACCAGCATCCTGTCTGGGAACTGGTGACCGTCTTGTCGGGAAGCATCCGACTGGGCGATGCGGTGATGAAGCCGGGCGACGTTCTGCACACCGGGCCGGGTGAAACGCACGACATCGAGGCGCACGAGGAAAGCGTGTTCATTGTGACCGTCGGGCAGGACCGGCAACTGGGCTGAACTCAGGGACGGCGCATCAGCGCGTTCAGTTCGCAAAGGGCGCCCGTCCTGAAACGGCCGACCACGGACAGGTTCTGCAATGCGAAGCCGGCGTCCTCGTAAAGGCGCAGGGCGTCGAGATAGTGGGGCATGCCGGCATAGATCGCCTTGACCGAGACTTCCGACTGCAGGCCCAGCACCTGGTCCATGCAGCCGCTCGCGCCGCGGAAAACCTCGAGGTCATAGCCCTGCGTATCCATTTTCAGGAAAACGCGCGGCGCGTCGACACCGGGAAACAGGCCGGCGAAGCACTCATCGAGACGGCACACCTGCACCTCCTCCGCATGGGTCGTGGCAATGCCATGCACGGGCTCGAGCAGCGAACTCATCACGGAATTGTCGGCCACGTTCATGGTCATGGCCTCGTTGCGGCTGCCGAGCGCCATGTTGTAGCCGCGCCATAATCTGTCGCCGGCCATCGCCCGCTGCATGGCGGCGAATTCGCTGGGCACCGGCTCGAACGACGCGATATGGCCGGCAAAGCCGATGGCCCGCAAATCCTGGGCGAACTGACCCCGATTGGCGCCGACATCGATGACGCAGTCGATCTTCAGATCGGTCAGCACTTTTCGCAGTTGCCGGAACTCGAGATAGCGGTCGATCGGAGACGCCGGCACGGGGATACCGGCCCTGATGAGGCGCATGGCCAGCGGCCGGATGAAACCTGATAGCATTGACGTATCCCAGGCCGGGATGGCCCTGCCCCTAACCGGAGGCACCGTCGAGGCGAACCATCAGCTTGCCCGTATTCGTACCATCGAACAATGCCCGGAAAATCGCCGGCATGTTCTCGAAGTCGGTTCGGACGTCCTCGCGGGCATCCAGCGCGCCGGCGCGATACCAGGCTTCCAGCCGCTCCAGCGCGGGATCGATGTTGGCGGCGAAATCCGGCAGCAGGAATCCTTCGATAGAGGCGCGTTTCACCAGCAGGTTCCAGAGATTACGCGGGCCGGGACGGGGGTCGATGTCGTTGTATTCGGCGATGGAGCCGTTCATGACGATCCGGGCGTGCAGGTTAATGTTATCCAGCACGGCCTCCAGCATGGGGCCGCCCACATTGTCGTAATAGATATCGATGCCTTCCGGGCACACGCGCTTCAGCGCCGCGGCCAGGTCGGCCTCGGCCTTGTAGTCGACCGTGGCCGCGAACCCCAGTTCCTGCTCCAGGTACCGGCACTTCGCCGCACCGCCGGCCGAGCCGACGACCCGCAGCCCCATCAGCCTGCCGATCTGACCGGCGATGGTGCCCATGTTGCCCGCGGCACCCGAGATGAACAGGGTTTCGCCGGCTTTCGGCTTGCCGATCTCTTCCAGCGCGATCAGCGCGCTGCAGCCCATGCCGCCCAGAAGGCTGTTGAACTTGGGCAGCGGGATGTCGTGATCCGCCGGCAGTGTGCGGAACACGAAGCCGGCGCCCAGCAGGGAATAGTCCGACCATGATCCGATGGCGTAGAGCCGCTGGCCAACGGGGAAGTCGTCATTTCGCGAGGCGATCACCTCGCCGATGATCCCGGCGCTGACGGGCGCGCCCAGCGGGATCGGCGGGAAGTAATTACCGCCTTCGTCCATCCAGCCCCGCTGCGCGGGATCGACCGACAGGATCAGGTTCCGGGTGACGAATTCACCCTCGCCCGGGACGGGTACAGGCGAGTGCACGAGCGCGAAATCCGCGTCGGTCGGCACACCTCGCGGTCGCCGTGCCAGTGTCCATTGCCGATTGAGTGCGGTCATCGCGTCTGCCTCTGCGTTGCCGGGTGATCAGGCTCCCGGTTCTGTGCCATACTTTTCACGCGGTTTCACGATAACATGACGCCGTCAACCGAGGGCAGGGTGCATGGCAAAGAACGACCACGGCAAGGATCCCGACCTGGGCAGCTATCGCAAGAGGTTGCACGCGCTGCAGATCGAGCTGGTCAAGCTGCAGAGCCATACCATCGCCCACGACGAAAAGATCCTCGTCATCGTCGAGGGCCGCGACGCCGCCGGGAAAGACGGCGCCATCAAGCGGATCACCGAACATCTCAGTCCGCGCGAGACCCGCGTGGTCGCGCTCGGTAAACCGTCCGACAGGGACAAGACCGCGTGGTACTTTCAGCGCTGGGTGGCGCATCTGCCGGCCGCCGACGAGTTCGTCCTGTTCAATCGCAGCTGGTACAACCGCGCCGGTGTGGAAAAGGTCATGGGGTTCTGTACCGATGACCAGCTGCGCGAGTTCTACGAGACAGTATTGCCATTCGAGCAGATGTTGATCCGCTCCGGGATCCATTTGTTCAAGTACTATCTCGATATCTCGAGGGATGAGCAGAAGAAGCGCATGAAGGAACGGCGGCGCAATCCGCTCAAGCAATGGAAGATCAGCCCGATCGATCAGGTGGCCGAGAAAAAATGGAAGGAATACAGCGCCGCCCGCAATGACATGTTCACCCATACCCATAGCCCGCTATCGCCCTGGAGCATCGTCAAGGCGGACGACAAGAAGCTGGCCCGTGTCAATCTGATCACCGACATCCTCAATCGTCTGGAATATGACGGCAAGGATGCTCGGATGCTGCTCAGTGATCCCCAGATCGTGTTCGGGTTCGACCCCGCCTATGTCGAAAATGGCCTCATCGCACCCTGACATGGAAACCGAGATCAAGCTGAAGCTGTATCGGGGCGACCTGTCCGCCCTGCTGGTGGCGTTGAACCAGACGGCATCCATCACGGCGCCGGCCCAGGTCAAGATGCTGGACAGCCGTTACTACGACACGCCCGACCGGCAGCTCGGCGCCAAGCGCATCGCCCTGCGGGTGCGGCGCACCGACGCGGGGTTCATCCAGACCGTAAAGACCGAAGCGCAGGGCGAGAGCGTTCTGTTCGCACGCGGCGAGTGGGAAACACCGGTGCCCTCCTTCGTGCCGCGGTTCGAGGGGATGGACACGCTGGGCGAAATATTCGCGACCGAGATCGAGCGGCGCAAGCTGATCGCCCTTTATCCGCCCGGCAGCGCGGCGGCCACGCGGATCGAGGTCGCGATCGACCAGGGCCTGATCCGGGCCGGTTCAAAGGAAGAGTCCGTCAGCGAGGTCGAACTCGAACTGTTGGACGGGCATCCGGCCGATATTTTCGACATGGGTGCCCGCCTTTCCGAACAGGTGCCGTTGCAGCTATCCATCGACAGCAAGTCGGCTCGGGGCCATCGGCTGGCCGCTGGCGAGCCGCCCCGGACAACCAAGGCGGACAAGCTGGAATTTGACGCCGATGTCTCGCTGGAAGCGGGAATGCGGGCCAGTCTGCGCGCCTGCGTCCAGCACTGGTTCGCCAACCAGGCCGCCGTGATCGACGGCCGGGATAGGGAAGGCGTGCATCAGATACGCGTCGCCTTGCGCCGCCTGCGTTCTGCCATCGTCTTCTTTCGCCGCTATATTCCCGATCCGCCCCTGACGGAATTCAAGGATCAGGCGAAATGGGTCGCGAGCAGCCTTGGACCTGCACGGGACTGGGACGTCTTTCTGACGGAAACCCTGGATCCGGTCATGTCCCTCTGGCCCGAGCATCGCGGATTGCGTGCCCTTGCCTCGGCCGCCGAACACAAACGCCGGGCCGGTTATACCGAGGCCCGCATGACCATCGCCTCGCCGGCCTATACGGTCTTCGCGCTGCGGCTTGCCGGGTGGATTGAACGTGCGGGTTGGCGCGCCGGTCTCGATGCGGAACAGATGGCGGCGTTGGAGCGGCCCATGACCGAACTCGCGGCGCCCTTGCTGGACAAGCTCTACGAGAAGGCGCTGAAGGCGGGGAAGCACTTCGAGACGCTGGATGTGCATGAAAAGCATGAGGTGCGTATCGCGCTCAAGAAGCTGCGCTATGCGGGCGAGTTCTTTCGCAGCCTCTACCCCAAGAAGGATGTGAAGCGATTTCGGGATGCGCTGACCGACACGCTGGAGTTGCTCGGCAAATTGAACGACCTAGCGGTCGCGCGCGAGCTCTGCGGCCGGCTCATGGACGCGGGCGAGGATGGCGGTCAGATGGAGACGGGGACCGCCGCGCTTCTGGACTGGCACGAACGCCAGGGCCACGTCTCCGATGACGCGTTGGCGAAGGCGTGGGACGGTTTCCGGGATGCCGAGCCGTTCTGGCGCGGTTGAGCGTCAGCGGACCAGCCACCAGGCCAGCGCGCCGGCAGGCAGGGCGGCCAGCAGGCCGGGCGCGACACGTGCCGCCATGTCCCTGCCGCCTGTCCAGGCGATGATCGTGAACTTGGCCAGGATGTTGACCGCCACGGCGATCAGGATAGCGAGTGCTCCCGTCGCGGCAGGCAGACCCCGTGCGACGCGTTCGGCGGCGGTCAGCGTCGGGGCATCCACGTCGGTCAGGCCGGCGATGCCCGAGACCAGCAGCAATCCCGCGTCGCCCAGCCAGGACTGCAGGCCTGCGGAACTCACCATGACCACCGCGAGCACGGCGGCGAATTTCAGTGGGACCGACAGGCTGAAGGGCTTCATGCCGTGAAGGTCTTCGCCCGCGCGCGCCGAATCCCGCGCGTCCGGTCGGCGCGGCCACATGATGATGATCACGACCAGCCCGGCAAGAGCCATGGCGCCCAGGATCGGCGCCAACCGTCCCGCGAGCGTGGGGGAGAATGCCGCCGATACCGCCAGCAGCCGGATATAGACGACGGTGGAACTGGCGACGGCGGCCGTCGCGGCGGCAGGCCGCACCGTTTCGCTGCCTCTGCCGAGCCGCGCCATGCTGACCGCCACGGCCGTCGAGGAGGCGAGGCCGCCCATGATACCGGTCACGATGAGGCCAAGGCGGGGGCCCGCCCATTTCACCGCCATGTAGCCGGCGAAGGACAGGGCCGAGATCAGGACGACCATCAGCCAGATCAGATACGGGTTCAGCGCCTGCCACGGTCCAAATCCTTCATTGGGCAGAACCGGCAGGATCACCAGCGACATCACCAGCAACCGGATGGCGCCGTGGATCTCCGGCCTTTCCAAATTCTCGACCCATTTATGCAGCGGCGGTTTGAACGCCAGCAGGACGGTCGTGACGACGGCGGCGGCGGCGGCGATGCTGTGCTCGCCATACCCTGCCGTCGCGCCCAGGGCGAAGGTCAGGACGACCGCGATTTCCGTGGTGATCCCGCGGTTGCCGGCATCGTATGGAGTACGCACCAGCGATGCGACGACGATGAGACCGACCAGCGCCGCAAGGGCGATCAGGACCCAGATCCCCTGTTGCTGCGACAGATAGGCGGCCAAGCCCCCCAGCAGGCCGATCAGGGTGAAGGTCCGCAGGCCCGCCATGCGCCCGCCGTCGGGCTTGTCGCGCTGCGACCAGCCGCGTTCCACGCCGATCATCAGGCCGATGCCGAGCGCGGAGGCGAGATCGAGCAGCGGCTGATGATCGAGCATGACGGATCCTTGAGGGTCGTTTCGCCCATGTTACGCCCTCCCATGTGGAAATTCACGACACGTGCGGGTTTTCGGCGCTTCAGTAACGCACTATAAGCGTCGGCGAGTTCGCCCAGCCGAGACAAGAAACGGGAACATGCCATGATCCGCGACCAGGAAATTTTCAATCAGCTCCGTGACACCATTCGTCGCTTCGTCAACGAACGCCTGATCCCGGCGGAAGACCGGGTGGTCGAGGACAACGCCGTACCCGCCGAAATCCTGCGCGAGATGCGCGAGATGGGCCTCTACGGCATGACCGTTCCGGAGGAATATGGCGGGCTGGGCCTGACCACCGAGGAAGAAGCCTACATCATCATGGAACTTGGCCGCGCCTCGCCGGCGTTCCGGTCCAAGATCGGCACCAATAACGGCATCGGTTCTCAGGGCATCGTCATCGACGGCACGCCCGAGCAGAAGGAACGCTTCCTGCCCAAGGTCGCGGCGGGAGAATATGTCGCCTCCTTCGCGCTGACCGAGCCGGACGCCGGCTCCGACGCGGCGAGCATCCGCACCACCGCGATCCGTGACGGCGACCATTACGTGGTGAATGGCACCAAGCGCTACATCACCAACGCGGCCGACGCTTCGATCTTCACCCTGATGGCGCGCACCGATCCGTCGAACAAGGGCGCGGGCGGCGTTTCGGCCTTCATCGTCGAGAAGAACAGCCCCGGCCTGACCGTGGGCAAGCCCAACAAGAAGATGGGCCAGTCGGGCGCCAATGTGTACGACGTCATCTTCGAGAATTGCCGCGTGCCGGCCGAGAACCTGATCGGCGGCGTCGAAGGGCAGGGCTTCAAGACCGCCATGAAGACACTCGATCGCGGCCGTCTGCACATCGCGGCGCTGTGCGTGGGCGTGTCCCAGCGTCTGGTCGAGGAATCCGTGCGCTATGCCGTCGATCGCAAGCAGTTCGGCCAGGCCATCGCCGACTTCCAGCTGGTGCAGGCGATGCTCGCCGACAGCCGGACGGAATCCTACGCGGCCCAGTGCATGGTCCTGGACGCGGCGCGCAATTACGACGCGGGCAACCGTAATGTGGGCGACATCGCCGCCTGCAAGTACTTCGCTTCGGAAATGGTCGGCCGCGTCGCCGACCGGGCGGTGCAAATCCACGGCGGCGCGGGCTACATGTCCGAGTACCCCGTCGAGCGCTTCTACCGCGACGTGCGTATCTTCCGTATCTACGAGGGCACTTCGCAGATCCAGCAGCTGCTGATCGCGCGGAACCTGATCAAGGAATACCGGAACTAAGGGGAAAGCCGATGAGCGCGAACGACATCAACCGCCAGTGGCTGTTGAACGGACGGCCTGAAGAAAACAACCCGGTCGTCCTCGACGAGCACTTCAAGTACAACGAGGCACCGCGCCCGGAAGTAGGTCCCGGTCAGTTTCTCGTCCGTTCCATGTACCTCTCCATCGACCCGGCCATGCAGGGCTGGATGCGCGAGCTGGCCGATTACATGGCGCCCATGAAGATCGGCGACGTGATGCTGGGGCGCGCGGTGGCGCGCGTCGTTGAATCGCAGCATCCGGGATATCAGGTCGGTGATCTGGTCTACGGTGTGTTCGGCTGGCAGGACTACTACGTCTCCGACGGCCGTGATCGGAACGGTATTCCGGTCAACAAGCAGCCGAAGAACGCGCCGCCCACGGCGGTGCTCGGCGCGCTGGGCACCACCGGTCTGACGGCCTATTTCGGCCTGTTCGATGTGGGCCGTCCCGTGCCCGGCGACGTTGTGCTGGTCTCCGGCGCCGCTGGCGCTGTCGGCTCGCTCACGGGCCAGCTCGCCAGGCTGGCGGGCTGCAAGGTGATCGGCATCGCCGGCGGCCCCAAGAAGTGCGACTGGGTGGTCAAGGATCTGGGCTTCGATGCCTGCATCGACTACCAGACGGAGAAGGTCGCCGACCGCATCGCGGCGCTGGCGCCCGGCGGCATCAACGTGTTCTTCGACAATGTGGGCGGCTCCGTGCTGGAGGCGGGCCTCGCCAATCTGGCGATGAACGCCCGTGTCGCCCTGTGCGGCGGCATCGCCGGCTACACCAAGATCATCCCCGGCCCGGCCAACTACATGCAGCTCATCATGAAGCGCGCGCGCATGGAAGGCTTCATCGTGGTCGATTACATGAGCCGCTGGCCGGAAGGCATGGCCCGCCTCTCGCAATGGATCGCGGAAGGTAAGCTCAAGGAGACCGTGGATGTGGCGGACGGCTTCGACAAGACGCCGAAGGCGCTGATCGGTCTTTTCAGCGGCGCCAACATGGGCAAGCAACTGGTGAAGATCGGCGACGATCCCTTCTCCTGAGGGCGCTTAACCCGCCAGAACCTGGCGCACCTTGAGCGCCAGATCGATCTTGCCGAACGGTTTGGCTATGAATCGCGTGGTGTCGTCGTCGGCAGGCCCGTCGGGAAACGTGCCGGCGGTATAGCCGGACATGAAAAGGACTTTCATGTCTGGCCGCTGGCGTCTGGCCTCGTGGGCCAGCGCCATGCCACTGATGCCCTTTGGCAGCACCAGATCGGTCATCAACAGATCGATGGGCTGGTTGCCGCGCAGGATTTCGAAGGCCGTGGCGCCTTCTTCCGCCTCGATGGTCTTATATCCCAGGGACATCAGCATCCGGAGAACCAGCTTGCGGACCATCGCGTCGTCCTCCACCACCAGAACCACCTCACCTTTGGCGGCGGACGTGTCGGCGACAGGCGTGGGCGGCGCGACCTCCGCCAGATCGGCTTCGATCGCCGGGAAATAGAGGTAGACCGTGGTGCCGTGGTCCGGGCGGGTCTCGATCTTGAGGCCACCCTGGGATTGGCGAACGAAGCCGAGCACCTGACTGAGACCCAGGCCCGTTCCCTTGCCCAGCGGCTTGGTGGTGAAGAAGGGCTCCAGTGCCTTGGCGACGATGTCGTCCGGCATGCCTGTTCCGGTGTCACCGACGGCCAGCGCCGCATAGGCACCCGCCTGCATCTCGCCATGAATGTCCGGATCAGGGGCGGTGATATCCGCGTTCATGCCGCTAATGGTCAGGGTGCCGCCACCGGGCATCGCGTCGCGGGCATTGACCGCCAGATTGAGCAAGGCACTTTCCAGCTGACTTTGATCGGCGCGAATCTTCCACATCCCCGAAGGCATTCTGGTGTGGATATCGATGGTTTCGTCCAGCAGGCGCCGGAGCAGTTTGGTCAGATCCGCGACCAGCGCGGGCAGGTCCAGCACCTGGGGCAGCAGCGGCTGCCGGCGTGAATAGGCCAGCAGCTGCTGGGTCAGGCTGGCGCCGCGCGATGCCGCGCGCAGCGCGTCCTGAATCATGTCGGAGAGCTCGGGACTGGGAGCGAGGTCCTTCATGAGCTCCAGATTGCCCTGTATCACCGCCAGCAGATTGTTGAAGTCGTGCGCCACGCCGCCTGCCAGTTGGCCGATCGCCTCCAGCTTCTGGGTCTGGTGCGTCCGTTCTTCCTGTTCGCTTCTCGCGGTCTCGGCCTTCTTGCGCTCAAGCGCCATCTGGATGGTCGCGTGGAGCTCCCGTTCGGAAAACGGCTTCAGCAGATAACCATGGGGCTGGGTCTCCCGCGCCCGCGCCAGCGTCGCCTCCTCGGAATACGCCGTCAGATACACCACCGGGATGGGATTGTCGGAGGGCAGCCGCGATGCGGTTTCGATCCCGTCCATGTCGCCGTCGATCTTGATATCCATCAGGATCAGGTCGGGACGCTCCCTGCCGACACGGTCCAGGGCCTGCTGGCCCGAGGAGACGACGGCGGGCACCTCGTAACCCAGCTTTTCCAGCTGCTGCCGCAGGTGCAGGGCGACGATTCGTTCATCTTCGACAACCATGATCTTGGGCATATTCATCGAGCGCCTCGTTACTTGGAATGAGGGAGCGTCAGCGTGAACCGTGTCGGGTTCGATCGCTGAAGCGTGAGGTGGCCACCCACCTGATCGGCGAGGAGTGTCACCAGTTGCAGGCCCAAGGTCGGCGTGGTGTCGATATCAATGGTCTCCGGCAGACCGATGCCGTTGTCGGCAACCCAGATCGTGATGTTGTCGTCGCCATCCTGCGCCAGGCCCACGACGATACGGCCTTCCGATTGGCCGGGAAACGCATGCTTGAGCGCGTTGGAAAGCAGTTCATTGACGGCAAGCCCGCAGGGAATTGCCGTGTTGATGGGGAGCGCGACGGGCTCTGCTTCCACCGAAACCTGAATCCGTCCCGCGTCGAGGCCGTAGGAACTGGTCAGGGTCTGGGCAAGAGAGTCGATGAAACGGCTGAAATCGACGCGCGCGAAATCCTCCGACTGGTAAAGGGTCTGGTGTATCAGCGCCATCGAGCGGATGCGGTGCTGGCTCTCGCGCAACATGTCCGCGACGGCGGGGTCGTCCAGTCGCATCATCTGCAGGTTCAGGAGGCTGTCGATGATCTGCAGATTATTCTTTACCCTGTGATGGACTTCACGGAGCAGGACGTCCTTTTCCTTCAGGGCGGCCTCGATCCGCTGTTCCTTCTGTTTCCGGTCGGAAATGTCGACGATGGCCGACAGCACCATCTTGCCATCGGCCATCTCGATTGGGTTGAGACCGATCTCCACGGGAAATTCGGTGCCGTCCTTGCGCAACGCGTAGAGGTCGCGGCCCGCGCCCATGGGCCTTGACTCCGGATGGGCGTAGAACAGCTCCCGCAGGGGAGGGTGGTTGCCGGCAAAACGGCCGGGTACCAGCATTTCCACGGGTTGTCCCAGCATCTCGGCGCGGGTATAGCCGAACACGCGTTCTGCCTGCGTATTCACCATTTCGATCCGGCCGTGGGTGTTGATCATCACCATGGCACTGGGCGCGGCCTCCACGACCCGACGGAAACGCTCCTCACTGCTGCGAAGAACATTCTCGATCTGCTGGAGGCGCAATTCCTCCGACTGCATGGGTTCGGGCATTATGAGCGCATCTAATATTCGCCTGAGTCTGGCGGGCGCGATCCGGTAATACGGGCCGGAAAGCCAAGGGGTTCATGGACATAGTCTAGACCACATGCCAGCGGCGCACCATGGCAGGTTTTGCCGGTCCGGGCGGTGTGCTTCGCCCGTGCATGTAGTAGGCTTGCTGAAAATGAGGGAGGGCAGGATGACCGACATGAACCGGCAATGGTGCGTTGCCGACGCGCCCGGCGGCAGCGGATTGGGGCTGACTCACGAGCAGTTTGAGTACCGCGAGGCGGCCATTCCGGAGCCGCGTGACGGCGAGGTCCTGATCCGCAATGTCTATTTCTCGTGTGATCCCATGAACCATGCCTGGGTCAAGGGGATGGAGGAACGGTTTCGGGCCATTCCCATCGGTCAGCCCATGTGCGGCGGCGTCGCGGGACGCGTCGTGGCATCGCGCCATCCGGATTTCAAGCCGGGGGACGCGGTGACCGGCTTTCTCGAGTTCGCCGATTACGTCACCACGGGCGCCTTCGACCGCACTGGTACACCGCTGCAGCGTATTCCTACGGACTTTTCGCTGGCGTCGGGCCTTGCGACGCTGGGCATGACCGGCCTGTGCGCCTATTTCGGTCTCG
The DNA here is from genome assembly GCF_039655775.1 of Iodidimonas sp. SYSU 1G8. Lineage (NCBI taxonomy): Bacteria > Pseudomonadati > Pseudomonadota > Alphaproteobacteria > Iodidimonadales > Iodidimonadaceae > Iodidimonas > Iodidimonas sp. SYSU 1G8. The sequence goes on from NZ_JBBYXJ010000002.1 coordinate 1,161,502, forward strand.
CGGACATCGGCAAGCCCACGCTTGGTGACACAGTCGTGGTTTCCGGCGCGGCGGGCGCCATCGGCACCATCGCGGGCCAGCTCGCGAAGCTGAGCGGCGCCCGGGTCATCGGCATTGCCGGCGGCGGGTCCAAATGCGCCATGCTGACCGGTGAACTGGGCTTCGACGCGGCCATCGACTACAAGGCCGAGGATGTGGCGGCGCGCATGGCGGAATTGGCGCCGCGCGGCATCGATGTCTTCTTCGACAATGTGGGCGGCGGCATTCTGGACGCGGCGCTGGCCAACATGGCCCATGGCGGGCGCATCGTCATCTGCGGCGGCATCGCCGGATACAACGCGCAGGCGCCGGGTTTGCATAACCACATGGCGCTCGCCATGCGCGGCTGCACCATGGCGGGATTTTTCTTCTTCGATCATGTTGGGCGGTTCGCCGAGGGCGTGGCCCGGCTCGCCGACTGGATGCGGGGTGGTCATATAAAGGAAGTCCTCGATATCGCCGATGGCTTCGACAAGGTTCCGGAAGCGGCGCTGGGTCAGTTCATGGGCGCCAACCGGGGTAAGCAGCTCGTCAAGATCGTCGAAGATCCTGGAACATGAACGCCAGATAAACAGATGCCGATAGAATTATTTGAAAAATCTCCGAAGGGTTTTCCGAAGAGCTGCGTTAAAGGCAAGGTCTAACGAAGACGATCACGGAGAGAAAACATGGCTAATAAGGTTCTGATCACGGCGCTGGTCACGGGTTTCGCAATGACGTCCGGTGTGGGCGCGGCGTTTGCCGGTTCTCATGAGGGCCATGGTCCCGGCGGGCACAAGACCAAGATGCTCGAGATGCTGGACACCAACAAGGATGGCTCCATCAGCAAGGCGGAATTCGAGGCCAAGCGCGGCAATGAATTCTCGGCGGCCGACGCCAACAAGGACGGCGCGGTCACGCCGGCTGAACTCACGGCCTATCACGAAAAGAAGATGGAAGAGCGCAAGGCCGAACGCCAGAAGCGCATGTTCGACCGCCTCGACACGAACAAGGACGGCAAGGTCTCCAAGGAGGAGTTCGCGGCCGGCGGCATGTTCGAGCGGATGGACAAGAACAAAGACGGCAAGATCACCGCTGACGAAATGCAGTGGAAGGGCAAGCGCGGTCACGGCCACGGCGGCCATGACAAGGACGGCCCCGACAAGGACGGTCCTGACGGGGACGATGCCGCTGAATAATCCGGCATTGCCGTGACGGAATCGGGCGCCCGGCCATGGCCGGGCGCCCTTTTCGTTTGTGCGCTCGCTTGGTCCGGCGGCGCGGGCGTGGCATCCTCTCGCTTCATCGCAGGAGACGCTTCATGCCACGGATTACCGCCAACGGCCTCGCCATCGAATATGACGAACGCGGCCCGGCCGACGCACCCGCCATTCTGTTGGTCATGGGGCTCGGCGCGCAGATGCTGCTCTGGCCCGACCGGTTCTGCAGTGGGCTCGCCGAGCGGGGATACCGGGTCATCCGCTTCGACAACCGCGACATCGGCCTCTCCCAGAAGCTGGACAGCGCGGGCATCCCCGATCTGGCGGCCCTCGGCAAGGCGCTGGCGGCGGGCGAGGCGGTGAGCGTGCCCTATCTGCTCGCCGACATGGCCGCCGACGCGGCCGGTGTTCTGGACGAGCTCGGCGTCGGCAAGGCGCATGTGGTCGGCGCCAGCATGGGCGGCATGATCGCCCAGCTCGTCGCGGCCCGATATCCCGGCCGGGTCCGTTCGCTGACTTCCATCATGTCGACCAGTGGCCGCCCCGGTTTGCCACCCGGCGCTCCCGAGGCGACGGCGGCGCTCATGTCGCGACCGGCTGGCTTCGACCGCCAATCGGTGGTGGATCATGGCGTCAAGCTGGCCAAGGTCATCGGAAGTCCCGGATATCCGGTCCCGGACGAGATCGTCCGTTCGTTCACGGAAAAACTCTACGACCGCTCGTTCTATCCCCTAGGCATGCTACGGCAATATGCCGCCATCATGGCGTCCGGTTCCCGAGAGACGGTGCTGCCCGGCATCGCGGCGCCGGCGCTGGTCATACACGGCGATGCCGATCCGCTGCTGCCGCTCGCCCATGGCGAGGATACCGCCCGACTGATCCCCGGCGCGAGGCTGGAGGTGATCGAGGGCATGGGGCACAATTTCCCGCCGCAGCTCAATGACCGGCTGGCCGATCTGATCGCCGCTCACGCCGGGGCGGCGTGACGGCTACAGGCCGGCGGTGGCGGCAAGTCGGGCGACGAGGTTCCTGAGCTGCCGCATCCCGCATTCCGTCCCGGCCTCGCCGGACATGCCATCGCCGTCGGCATCCTGTCCCTGGTCGAGCTGAGCAAGGCGTGCGGCGATGAGCTGATGGTCGGCGCCGGGCGCGCGGGCAAAAGCCGCGAGTGCCAGCGCCCGATCGACCATGCCGTCGGCGCATGCCTCTGCGCGGACCGCTGTGGCCTTGAGGCCTTCCGCGCCCTTGCCTTGAGCCGCCAGAGCGGCATTCGCCGCGATGGCGGCCACGGAGCGGACAAAACCGCCATCGTCGGCGTCCAGTTCCGCCGCCGCGTTTTCCGGTTTGGCGATGGCGGCCCGCAGGTGACTTTCCGCCCGATCCAGCAGTGCGAGACCGCCCGGGGTCGCGGGCGACCCGCGCACTATGTTGATGATGGGCTGCCGGTCAATTTCCTGCGCCATGGCCGCCTGCGGGAGCAGGAGAAGGGCGATGAGCGGGAGTCGGGTCATGCGCCGATCACATGCAACGCGACCTCGCGCCGGTGCGGCCGGTCACGGTGTTCGAACACGTAGATCCCCTGCCAAGCGCCCAGTACCATGCGGCCCTTCGACACAGGAATGGACAGCTGCGTTTGCGTCAGCGCTGCGCGAATATGCGCGGGCATGTCGTCCGGCCCTTCGGCATCGTGGCGATAAGGCACCGCCCGGGGCGCGATCCGCGCGAAGAAATCCTGCAGGTCACGCAACACGTCTGGATCGGCGTTCTCCTGGATCGTCAGCGAGGCGGAAGTGTGCCGGATGAACAGGGTGAGCAGACCATCGGACAAGGGCTGGCCAGAGAGCCAGCCCTTGACGGGGGATGTAATGTCGATGAGGCCGGGACCCGGGGTCGGGATCGTCAAACTGGTCTGGAACTGCTTCACCCGGAACCCCGGCGCTGCCTCTACTGGGCGGCAGGGTGCGACATGGCGCGCAGGGTGTCCAGCACCCATGTCTCGCGCGCGGGGTCTTCCGGCGAGGCGAACGATACCGCGAGAACGTCGCTCGTTACCGTCCCGGTGACGACGGGAGTCGCCAGCACGTTGCGGTCCAGCAGGGTGGCGATCTGGCGGCCGGCGTTGGCGTTGGTCAGGGCCGCGACCATCTGGCTGCCTTCCGGGCTCAGCTTCAGCATCAGGGCGGCGGCGCCGCGGTTGTTCTGCGCCTCTGAGACCGCCTCGATCTTGTCGGACAGATCAATGGACGTGCCCACCGCCCAGATATCCACCCTGTCAGGCGCTTCCAGCGCGTCGATCTCGTCCATGGCCACGCCGCTCTCCACCAGCGGGATCAGGCCGGCGTCGGCATAGAGGTCTTCGTCGGGGGAAACTTCGCGGAGCACGCGGTTGCCGCGCACGATCAGCAGGGTATCGCCGTCATGGGCGTCGAGAAAGGTCTCGAGCCTTCCTGTATCCACATCGCCGGGACGCGCGACCGGGCCAAGTTCTGCCTCGTTGCCGGCAAGATCGAGCTGGCCGGGCGTGAACGAGAACATGCCTTCGACAGGCGCCATGTAGAGGCGGTTTTCCTCGGCATGGGCGGCGGACATGGAGGCCGTGCCGAGAAGGACGACGGCGAGAAGGGTGCGGATCATGGCGCTACTCCAGAAGGGATGGCTGCTGTCTGAACGTCTTCCATGCAGCCAAGTTCCGCCGGCGCAACGATCCATCTCAGCGCTGGAGGAACCGCGTTCCCGGCGGCGGCGGATCTTCCGGCGCGCCCGCGAAACACTGCGCCATGGCCATCCAGCGCCCGGCGGTGTCCCCCGTTGTCCTCAGGCCGGTATCAGCCACGTTCCGTACCTGGGTGACGACCTGACAGAAGTCGGTGGCTTCGCCCTCGATCCTGTTGTCCTCGCTCGGCTCGTGCCATTCCCAGATGTCGCCGGAAGGCGCCGTCAGACGAACGTAAGGCGGGTTGGCGGGCGGCTCCAGGCCCCGGTTGACGAAGGTCCAGCCATAGGTGTTGATGCCGATGACGGCGATGTTCCGGATACGATCCGTATCGATCCGCTCGACACCGAGCACATCGTAAACGGCCTGGCCATGCGCCCATGTTTCCATGAGGCGGGCGGTGATGCTGGAGCGCACAGACATGTCGGGGCCGCCCCACTTCACCCGTTTCTTCGGGTCCGCCTCGGCAAACTGTCCGGCGATGTCGCGGGTGAGGTCCCGCCACTGGTGCAGCAGTTGCTGGTTCTTCACCCCGGCCAGCCAGTCATGGTTGAACTGCAGATGGCTGCCGCCCGCCTTGATGACGTCGCCGATGCGGGCGCGGAAGGCGACGAAGCCATCGCTGTCGCGCAGGGTCAGGCCGGCGGCGAAGTTCCATAGATGGAGATGGGCGATGACATCGTTGATGGTCCAGCCCTTGAACTGGGTGACCGTCGCCCAGTCCTCCTCCGCCAGCGGCTCCAGCAGCGCGTAGAGCGCCTCGCTTTCGTCAAGGAAGTCCTGGGCCTGTTCGATGGTCATTACGCCGCGCTCCAACCGCCGTCGATGGGCATCTCGATGCCGGTGATATAGCGCGCCAGGTCCGAGCAAAGAAACAGGGAACCGTGCGCGATGTCCTCGGGCTCGCCCATGTCGCCCATGGGGATGGCGGCCTTGATCGCCGCGTCCAGCTCGGGCGTCAGATTGCCGAGAATGGGCGTGCGGATCTGGCCCGGATGAATGGAGTTCACGCGGACGCCGCGCTTGACGTATTCCAGCGCCGCCGATTTCGACATCAGCCGCACCGCGCCCTTGGTCGCGTGATAGGACAATGAGCCTGGGCTGCCGACAAGGCCATAAAGCGACGAGATGTTGACGATGGCGGCGTTCCCCGTCTTCAGCAATTCGGGCATCGCCGCCTTCATGCCGAGCCAGACCGAGGTCTGGTTGATCGCCACCATCCGGCTCCAGCCTTCCTCGGTCTCTTCCTCGACGCCGCCGGGGTGATAGATGCCGGCATTGTTCACCAGCGTCGTCAGCCGTCCATACGCCGCGATGGCGACGGCGACGGCGTGTTGCCAGTCGGCCGGGCTGGTGACATCGAGGCGCACGAAGCGCGCCTCGCCGCCGGCCGCATTCACCGCCTCGACGACCGCCTGGCCCCTGTCTTCCTGGATATCGGCGGCGATGACACGGGCGCCCGCGCGAGCGAACACCTCCACATGCGCCTTGCCGATGCCGCTGGCCGCTCCGGTCACCAGTGCGGTTTTGCCGGCGAGCATTTCCTTGATGTCCATGTCTCGTCCTCCCCGGCCCAAGCGTAGCGCAACCGGGGACGGCATGCATCAGACGACCGACCCTAATATCTCAGGACCACCCGCCCGATGCCCACCTTAACGTCTAGCGGTTGGTTCGGCGTTCGGCGGCGTGCTTGCCCGACAGATAGCCGAATACCATGCCCGGGCCGAGCGTGCCGCCCGGGCCGCCATAGGTCATGCCGAAGGGGGACGCCATCACGTTGCCGGCCGCGTAGAGGCCGGGGATCGCATTGCCGTCGATGTCGACCACGTTGCCATGCACGTCCGTCTGCGGACCGCCCTTGGTGCCCAGCGCGCCGCTGCGCACCTCGACGGCGTAGAATGGGCCGCGATCCAGCGGGCCCAGCGTCGCGTCGCGCTGGCCCTTGCGGTAGGGGTCGCCCCACCAGCAATCGAACGCGCTGTCGCCGCGCCCGAAATCCGGATCGCTGCCGCCGGCGACGTTCTCGTTCCATCGCGCGACCGTCTTTTCCAGTTCATCGGCGGGAATCTCCAGCGTCTCGGCCAGCGCCTGCAGGGTCGGTGCCCGGATCACCCAGTCAGGCGCCTGGCCCGGCCCGGCGGCAAGCATGCCGAAACCATAGGTTTCCAGATATCCCTGGTCGAAGATGAGCCAGCTGGGGATGTTGGCATATTCGAACTTCGCCACGTCCTCGACGTGGAAGGCCGCGCCGAACGCGTTGTAGTTGGCGGCCTCGTTGGTGAAGCGGCGGCCGCGCTTGTTGACCATGATCGAACGCGGCATGGTGCGCTGACCCATGATCATCATGCGCTCCATGGGGTTTTCCTCCACGGGGACGGAGGCGACCGGCGTCCACCAGGCCTCGCGCATGTTGCCCAGCATGGCCCCCGCCTTCATGGCCATCTTCAGACCGTCACCCGTATTGGTCTTGATCGAGACCTGATGGGTGAGCGGGCCGCGCAGGAAGGCGCGTTTCAGGTCGTCATTCCATTCGAAGCCGCCGGTGGCCAGGATCACGCCCGTGCGCGCGCGGACCTTTAGTTCGCCATCCGGCGTATCGAAGATCACGCCGACGATGGCGCCGTCCTCCAGGATCAGCTCCCGGGCCGCGCATTCGGTCTGCGGTTCGATGCCGCGGTCCAGGCAGCCCTTCAGCAGCCGGCCGATCAGCGCCTGGCCGCAGCCACGTTCGTTGCGAATCTTGCGGCGGGCGATTTCCTCGGCCGAGGGCGGCTGCGGCACGGATTTGCCCAGCGGCGTCTCGCTCATGGTGATGTGCGGATTGGGATAGTAGGGCGAGGGCGTGACCCGGTCGGCCCACGCGCCCAGTTCCTCATAGGCATAGATCGGGCATTCGATGGTGCGCCCGCCTTTCGGACTGCCGCCGGGAAACTCCGGATGATAGTCGGGCATGTCCTTGACCGAATAGAACTGCACCGGCGTGCGCGACTCCAGGAAGTTCACCATCTCGGGGCCGGCGTCCACATAGGCCTCGGTCAGGTCCTGTCGCATCAGATCGCGCGAGAGCGACATCATGTAGGTGATCGCCTTCTCGCGGCTGTCGTCGATGCCGTGATCCTTCATGTGCGGATTATTCGGAATCCATACCTGGCCCCCGGACCATGCGGACGTGCCGCCGACCTTATCGGCCTTCTCGAACACGCCCACCGAGGCGCCGCCTTCGGCGGCCGTGATCGCGGCCGTCAGGCCAGCCGCGCCGGTGCCCAGCACCACCACATCGAATTCCAGCATCGAACACTCCCCGGTATTTTGTATCCATTGTTATATTATCTCTGCGTCCCAGCGTCCAGACGGTTTGCCGGCATAAAAAACGGGCGGTGTGGGAATGTCCCGCACCGCCCGCCAGGGTTATCCGAAGGGATCGGATTCTGTTCTAGAACCTGTAGGTGACCTGGATCTGCACCTGCCGCTTGCGCTGGGTCGCGGCGAAGGCATCCGCGCGGATGCCGGCGCCGACGGACCCGGCAGGACGTCCGGCTGGTCCGCCGGTCAGAGGCCGCTCGGAGCTGTTGAGCAGGATCACTTCATTGGTCAGGTTCCGGCCGATCAGCGCCAGTTCCCAGCGATCGTTCAAGCTGTAGAGCCGGGCCACGGCATCGACGGTGATGTAACCATCCTGGAAAAGGTCGGGCCGGTTCTCCGGCAGCAGCGGATAGGAGCTGACATAGCGGACGTCCGAGGCGATGGAGAAGCCCAGATAGTTGCTCAGGTTCCAGTCATAGGTGAAACCCAGGCTCAAATTCCAGTCGGGCGAGATCGGCGGGTGCTTGCCCGACAGATCCTGCGACGTCGGGAATCCGGTATTGGGATTGACCAGCTGGTTGCAGCCTTCTTCCTGCGTCTGCCCCGCGAAACAGGGACCGAGGAAGTCGCGGTAGCGGGCCCGGTTGTAGGCCACGTTGCCGCGCAGCTGAAGCTGGTCGGTCGCCACGTAGATCGCGTCCAGTTCCACGCCGGTCGTCCGGGTACGGGCCGCGTTCTCGATGGTGAACGAGGTTGTCTCGGCGTCGAACGCGCTGACCTGCTGGTCCTTGAAATCGTAGCGATACGCGGCGCTGGACAGCTGCAGGCGGCCATCGAGCAGGGTCGCCTTGGCGCCGATCTCGAAGCCTTCGACCTTCTCGCTGTCGAAGGTCAGCCGGTCGAGATTGATCCCCTGAACCAGCACGGCGGTGTGCGAGAACCCGCCGGCCTTGAAGCCGGTCTTGTACGCGCCGTAAAGGGTCAGGTCGTCCGTCGGCTTCCAGGTCAGCGTGGCCTGCGGCGAGACGTTCGAGTCCAGGAATGTGTCGTCGAAGCGCTGTCCGGTGAGTGCCCCAGCAAGCAGCGTGTGAATATAGGCGTTCTGGACGGTGGACACCTTGCGTTCGTTGGAATAACGCGCGCCGGCCGACAGCTCCAGTTGCGGCACGATCTCCCAGATCACCTCGCCGAACACCGACCAGCTGCGGCCATCCTGGCGCGATGGCCGCCGGAACGAGAAATAGCTGCCCGTGACCGGATCGGCGGGCAGGGGCGCGATATCCGCCTGTAAGTCGTAATCGAAATTGCTGTCCTGATAGAAGGCGCCCAGCATGAAGTTCAGCGGTCCCTCGAAGTCGCTGAGCAGGCGCAACTCCTCGCTGAACACCTCGTACTCCTCGATCTCGCTGGCCCAGATCTGGCCCGCCGCCGAGTAATCCTGATTGTCGCTGGACGCGTTCTTGTACCAGTTCCAGCCAGTGACCGAGGTCAGCGTGACGCCGCCCATGTCATAGTTCACCAGCAGCGAGCCGTTGTAGGATTCGTAGTCGGTGAAGGGTACGCCGCCGCGGAAGTCGAAGGGCGCGTTGGCCGCAAGCTCGGGGGGCGCGTCGCTCTTGGATATCTTGAAGTCGGGCTTGCAATCGTCGAACGGGTCCGGCACGCCAAAAACCGGTTGCGGCGTACCACCCGGACCCTGGCAGCCGATCTTCTGGTTCATGGTGTTCTGACCGGCATTCTTGGTGGTGTTGCCTTGGAATTTCAACGTGGCATCGAAATTGTCGGTCGGCGTCCATTTGGCGGTAATACGGCCGGTGAACTCCTCGGACGAGTTGTAAAGATGGGCAGGACCCGGAATGACCGGGAAACCCTGCGGATCGACGCCGAACTGGGACTGGGCCACGTTCTTCATCCAGCCGCGCATGTCGGTGAAGCGTGCCGCGATGCGGACGCCGAACTTGTCGGACAGCGGCATGGAGGCCATCGCCTCGCCGATCCATTCCCGCGCCTCGATCTCGTAGGACAGCCGCGCGAGTCCCTCGAACTCGTCGCCCGGATCGGCGGTGGTGACGATGACCACGCCGGCGGGCGTGTTCTTGCCGAAATAAAGCGCCTGCGGCCCCTTGAGGACCTCGATGCGCTCCATGTCCATGAAAGCCTGCTGCATCCAGCGGGCGCGATTGTAAAAGACCCCGTCGATCACCGTGCCGACCGTCTGATCGAAACCCAGATTGCCACCGGAGCCGATACCACGCAGATACAGGATGGCGCCCGCATTCGAGCCGCCGGCGTTGATGGTGAGTTGCGGCGTCATCTTGGCGGCCGAGACGAGGTCGCTGACTGCGTAACGGTCGAGGCTGGCTTTATCCAGCGCGGTTACCGCGACCGGTACGTCCTGCAGGCTTTCCTCGCGTTTGCGGGCGGTGACCATCACCTGATCGATCTGCCGGTGAACGGTGGGTGGTGTGGCTGGCCCGGACTGTGCTGTCGCGGTTCCAATGGCGCCACCAAACGACATGACGCAGGCGAAGCCCGAAAGCCCCAGCAGGCCGTACGATGAAAGTCTTTTCCCCATGATCCTCCCCTGTTCCCCGCGCTTGGCGGATCGTCCCCGGTACGTCTGCTCCCCAGCGACGTATCGGGTGGATACCGGTGGTCCCCGGGATCCCGGGCGGTATCGGAGATAACGACAAGCGACCCTGACTTTTTTTACTTATACGCCTCCGCTTCCATCACTATCAAGCAAACAATTACTTATTTTTGCGCTCCGCTAGGGTTGTGTCGGGAGGTGTTCTATAATAAAGTAATCACTTACATTTAAATCAGTGGGGTGTCAGGCTGACGTCATCCTCGGCTTTCTTGCGCAGGTTCCGTCGCGGAACTCCGTATCGAGTTTAGCGTCGAACGGGCGTAAGGTCGCCAGGTCAACGACGTGGCCAAGGCGTGGGGACAATGACCGACAGCAAGCAGAATACCGCCGAACCGGGGGGGCGCCGGCGCCGTCTTTCGGCACCCGAACGGCGTCGCCAGATCATCGCGGCCGCCCAGGAGGTCTTTATTCGATCGAGCCTGAGCGGGGCCCGGACCCGTGAAATCGCGGCGGAAGCCGGAGTCAACGAAGCCACGCTGTTCGCGCATTTCGAGTCCAAGGAAGCCCTTTTCGAAGCCGCCGTGCTCGAACCCCTGCGCGAGGCCGTGAGCGAGCAGGTCGCGATCGCACGTGCCCGCGCGCCGCAGGACCAGCCAGCCCGTGACGCCAGCCTGCAGGCCCATGACCGCTTCCTGCGCACCATGCTCAAAAGCTATCCGCTGCTGGTCACGGCTCTGTTCTCGGAGAGGGCCGCCGGCGAGGAGATGTACCGAAAGCACATCTTCCCCATGATCCGCACCCTTGCCGATATCACGCGCGAGCGAGCCGGCGAGGACCGCCTGAAACATGTGGATGTGGAGTTGATGACCCTGATGGGTTTCGGCGTGCATCTGATGGTCGTGATGGATCACCATTTTCGCGGCACCGAGATGGACGTGGAAAAGACCGCTGCCGCGATCACCGCCATGTTCGATCACGGCCTGCGGCCTGATTGAACGAGCCCCCCGCCAGTCCACGCATACCGGTTTGTTTCGGGGCTGGTGTGAACTATGATCCGTGATGACGAGAGCTTGAGGGGCCGCATGAAGCGTCTGCGCCGCGCGTTATTGTGTTACCTGTCGGTATGCGGTGCCGTCCTCGGGCAGACCGGGCCGGCGGCGGCCAACGAGGTGACCGTTGCCGTGGTCGATGATACGGGCGCCGCGGTCCCCGATGCCGTGGTCAGTTTCACATCGCCGGACCCGGCGTTGAATGTCGCCGCTGAACGCCGTCAGGCAATCATGGTGCAGCAGAACAAGGAGTTCGCGCCTCATATATTGCCGGTGCGTACCGGCGCCACCGTCCGGTTTCCGAACCGGGATGAATTCCGGCATTCGGTCTATTCCTTTTCCAAGCCGAAAATATTTCAGTTCAACCTGTATGGCGGCGACGAGGAAAAGAAGGAGGTATTCGACAAGCCCGGTGTCGTCGCCCTTGGGTGCAATATCCACGACAACATGCTCGCCTACATCTATGTCCTTGATACGGATAATTTTGCTCAGACTGGCGAGGATGGCGCCGCGGGCTTCGGCACGCTTCGGCCCGGTCGGTATAACGTGGCGGTCTGGCATCCCCGCCAGCGTGCCGAGGTGCCGGCACAGGATGTCGCCCTCGTTGCCGGCCAGGCGCTGACGGTCTCGTTCCGTCTTCCGCTCAAGCCTCCGGCGCCGCCCCGAGGCGTGCCACAGTGAGATTGCCCGCCCTGAACAGGTTTCAGACCAAGCTTGTCCTGCTATTCCTGTCGCTGTTCATTCTGGTTCAGATCGCCACCTATGTGGCCGTCTATCTGGTGACGGTCCGCAACCTCGACCGCGAGGCGATCCGGCATCTGTCATATTCCGGCGAGATATTCACCCGCGCCATGCAGGAACGCGCCGACATGCTGGCCGATGGCGCGGCCGTGCTGTCCAACGATTTCGGCTTCCGCGAAGCGGTCGCCACCGATGACGACCCGACCATCATATCCGCTCTGTCGAACCTGGCCGGGCGGATAGGGGCCGACCGCTCCTTTCTCATCGGGCTGGACCGTCTGGTCCGGGCCGATACTGGAACCAGCGCGCCGCTGGTCGGCCAGTCCTTTCCCATGTCCGGACTGCTCGATCACGCCGAACAGCACGGGCGCGCCGTCGCCATTCGTGAACTGGACGGCCAGCTTTACGATTTCGTCGTCATGCCGGTTCTGGCGCCCGTCACCATCGCGTGGGTCGGTCTCGGCATCCGGCTCGACGATGCCGAGGCCCGGGCCGTCCGCGACCTGATGCCGCAAGGCATGGAGGTGGCGTTTCTCGATGCCTCCGGCAGCGGTCCTCAGGTGCTGGCGTCCAGCATGCCTCTTTTGGCTCCGGATATTCCCGCGGTGCTTCCCCGCGGCGGCGGTCCGGCGAGCCTCGATCTCGCGGGCGGGGAGTATCTGGCGCGAGCGATCGATCTGCGCAACGATGATGGGGTGATTGGCGCCACGGCGTTTCTGCAATACTCGATGGATGTGGCTTTTGGTCCTTACCGAGCGCTGATCTACGCGTTGCTGGCCTTGCTCGCGGTTGGCATGGCCGTTCTTGCCTGGAGCAGTACGCTGGTCGCCGGCAGTGTGTCGCGCCCGCTGCGGCTGCTCGCCGACGCGGCCGGGAAGGCGTCGCGCGGCGACTACCAGCCGGTAGCTCTGATGCCATCGCGTGATGAAATCGGGCAGTTGACCGACAGCTTCAATCGTATGGTGACGAGCATCGAGGAACGCGAACGCACCATCACCTACCAGGCCGAACACGACAGCGAAACCGGTCTGCCGAACCGCCGGAAGTTCGAGGCGCTGCTCAACATGTTCATCGAGACCTCTCCGCACCAGAGCATCAGCGTGGTTGTGGTGACGGTGGAACGGGTCAACGAGGTCCGGAATACGTTCGGCTTCGCTACATGGGAAAGGTTGATCGGCCTGATCGGTCCCCGTCTCATCGACAGCGCTTCAGGCGCCGGCATGATCGCGCGGCTGAGCACGGTTTCCTTCATCATCGCCTTTCCGGGACTGGACGTCGCCGCGGCACGGCGGGCGGCCGAAGACCTTCGCAACGGTTTCGAGCAGCCCTTCACCATTGATGCCTTCACCATCGATTCCAATGCGCAGATTGGCATCGCCAATTATCCCGACCACGCATCGACGGCTGAGGGATTGGTTCAAAAGGCCAGTATCGCGGTGATGCAGGGACAGACTGGCGGCGCCACCGTCAGCGTCTATGACCCCGAACGGGATTCCCACACCGCCGAGCGCCTGTCGCTGATGGGCGATCTCAAGAAGAGCCTCGCCGCCGGCGAGGTGCTGTTCTACTACCAGCCCAAGATCGACCTGAAGCGGGGCGTCATGAGCCATGTCGAGGCGCTCGTTCGCTGGCGCCACCCCAAGCTCGGCTTCATCCCGCCCGATGAATTCATTACCCTCGCGGAGCAGACCGGACATATCGGCCATCTCACTGCATGGGCGTTGGAAAGCGCCATCCGCCAGTGCGGCGCCTGGCACGAAGCGGGCCATGCCATCCGCACCGCCATCAATCTTTCCGCGCGTGACCTCGCGGATCGCACCTTGCCATTCGTCATTGCAAGGCTGCTCAAAAAATACGCCGTCAATCCTGGATGGATTGTGCTTGAAGTCACCGAGAGCGCGGTGATGCAGGATCCCGGCCAAGCGATTGACGTGCTCGATGAGCTCAAGCGCATGAAGCTGACGCTTTCCATCGACGATTACGGCACCGGTTATTCCTCGCTCAGCTATCTGAAGAAACTGCCGATCGACGAGCTCAAGATTGATCGCTCTTTCGTCACCAGTCTGGCGACCAGCGCGCAGGATCAGATACTGGTCCGTTCCACCATCGACATGGGGCACAGCCTGGGGCTGAAGGTGACCGCGGAGGGCGTCGAGGACGAGGCATCGGCCGATCTGCTGCGGGCGTTTGGCTGCGATCTGGCGCAGGGGTATTTTTTCAGCCGGCCCATACCGGTCGAGGAACTGGACCGGTTTATCCAGGTCTCGCCTTACGGCAAGGTCGCCGCCGTCGAATAGCGCCTATTTTTCCACCACGTCACGGTGCATGGGCGCGAGCAGGGCAAGCAGGCGGTTCTGGGTCGCGCTGGGAATGCCTGCCTCGCGCATGGCCTGCTGCAGCACCTCGACGAGCGCATTGAAGTGCAGGCTGGTCAGCCCCAGTCCCTGGTGGGATTTCTTCATGTCGACGCCGGTATAGGTGCACGGGCCGCCGCTGAGCGCGCAGAACTGTTCCGAAATCATCTTCTTGAGATAGTCGGGCTTGGAGTTCTTGAAGGTGTGCGCGATGCGTGGATCGGTAAAGGACAGGTCGATCGTCCGTCCGACGAACGCAGCGATTCCCGCCTTGCCGCCGAGCTCGTCGTAGAGGCTTCCGGCGAAAGCGGCTGGCGCGGCAAGGGCAAGCCCGGCGGCCAACAGAAGCATGCGCGCGATCTTCATCTCAGAACCCCGCCTGTATGGATGCGTAGACGCCCTGCTGCCGCCCTTGCAGCGCGATCGGTCCGAGATCAACGCCCGCCAGGGTAAGGGAAAGGTGCTTGCTCGGAAACCACGCGACATAGATGGCCTTGGCATCGCCTTCCCGCGCGAAGGCCAGATTGTCCGGCTTGGTGCGGTAATCGACGCCCGCCACGAGGCGCCGGCTGATCAGATAGACCGCCGAGAACTCCCATTGCAGCCGGTAGTCGGCCCCGGCGGCGCTGCCGAAGCCGAGCAGGCCGAAATGATTGGCCTTGGTCATGCGGGCCGTCGCGCTCAGCAGCACGCTCTGGCTCAGCAGCAGTTTGGTCGCGGCCAGATAGAAATCCACGCCGTCATTCCCGCCCGCGCCGACCGCCGCCAGGATCGGCGCCTTGCCGGCACGCTTGTACTGGATACCCGCCGCGATCTGAGGCAGCCAGCGGTCCTGATCATAGACCGCGTCGCCGATCAGACGCACTTTCGCGCCCACGATATCCTGTGAAAAGGTGAAGCCGTTCCCCAGCCCGAGCGCGCCGCCGGTCTTTCCGGTATCGAACGATTGCCGCGTATAGGAAATCTCGAGCCTGTCGAACAGGCCGACGGAGACACCGCTGCCGTGGAACGTGAAGTCATCGAGCACGGCGGAGGTATGATGCGCGTTGATGCCGACGCCCCGGTCGGTGCCATAGCCCGAGATCACGGCCCATGTGCTGAGACCGGCGCCCGCCGCGCCCTCGACCTGGCTGACGCCGCCGGTGGCCAGGAGCTTGCCCCTGTCGAAGAGCGCCTCGGCCTGGGCGGTCTGCCCCGATGCCAGCACGCTGAGGATGGCCATCAGGCGCGAGGCCCATTTTCCAGATATCACTTCGTGGCTCCCCCAAGCCTTATCAGCCGTACAGGCGGATTAATCTTGCATATTCCTGCAAGACTAAGAGGGTATCATATTACCGGCCGTTGAAGATCGGTTTGCGCTTCTCCATGAAAGCCCGGCGCGCGTTGCGAAAATCCTCGCTGTCGGCGCAGGCGGCGACGGCACGGGCGCTTCGTTCGGCGTCCGGCGTCTCCTTCAGCAGTTCCGAAATGACGATCTTGGCCGCGCGCTGCGTCAGCGGCGCGTTGCCGGCGATCCCCTCGGCGTAATCCTTGACGAAGCCTTCCAACTCTGCGGACGCCACCACCCGGTTCACGAGGCCGATGGCGCGTGCCTCCTCGGCGGGATAGCGCCGTGCCGTGTACAGAAACTCCTTTGCGACGGCGGGTCCGACCAGATCGGCCAGCAGTTTGACGAAGTCCGCCGAATAGCCGATGCCAAGCCGCGCCGCCGGCACGCAGAACACGCCATCGTTGGCCGCGATGCGCAGGTCGCAGCAGGTGGCGAGGGCTACGCCGCCGCCGAAGCAGATTCCCCGGATCATGGCGACGGTCGGTTTCTCCACGTCGCGCAGGGCAAAGAACATGCGGGTCGTGGCGCGGGCATACTCGTCCGCCTTGGCGGAATCGCTGCGGCGTTTCTCGAATTCCGAGATGTCGGCGCCGGACACGAAGGCCTTGCCGCCCGCGCCGGTTACCACCAGCACCCGTTCGTCATCGGCCGCGGCGAAGGTCTCGATGACCTCGAGGGCGGCGGCGGACATGTCGAGCGACAGGGCATTGTGCTTTTCGGGCTTGTTGAAAATCAGCCAGCGAACGGCACCGTCCCTGCGGGTCTGGACGTGATCGGTCATGGCGTCCTCATACGATGTTGGCGCCGCGCAGGGCGGCGATGTCGGCGGCCGAATACTCCAGCCATGCCAGGATTTCATCCGTGTGTTCACCGCATTCCGGCGCGGCGGCGGCGATCCTGCTGTCCGTGCGGCTCAGATGCACGGGCTGGCCGACCAGCCGGATTTCGCCGAGCGCGGGCGAGGCCACCGCTTGCGCGATCCCCAGATGCGCGACCTGCGGATCGGCGAAGGTCTGGTCGATGGCGTAGATCGGCCCGCAGGGAATGCCCGCGGCGTTCATGATGTCGATCCAGTAAGCGCTGTCGCGGGTCACGGTCACGGCCTCGATGGTGCTGTTGACGAGCGCCCGGTTGGCGCGGCGGTTGGCCATGGTCGCGAAATCGGGGTGGGCCGCCAGGTGCCCGATCCCCAGCGCCTTACAGAACTTGGCCCATGCGCCGGGCATGGGCGCCATGTTCACATGGCCGTCCGCCGTGCGGAAGCAGCCCATGGGCACGGCGGTGGGGTGATCGTTGCCGGCCTGTCCCGGCACCTCGCCCCTGATCAGCCAGCGCGCGGCCTGGAAGTCGAGCATGAATATCTGGGACTCCAGCAGCGACGTCGTCACCCACTGCCCTTCGCCGGACACCTCCCGCTCCAGCAACGCGGTCAGCGTTCCGTTCGCGGCCAGCAGCCCTGACGCCATGTCCGACACCGCGATGCCGGCCCGCATCGGTCCGCGTCCGGCCTCGCCGGTGATCGACATCATGCCGCCCATGCCCTGCGCGATCTGGTCGAGTCCCGGGCGGTCCGCATAGGGACCATCCTGGCCGAAACCGGAAATGCTGACATAGACGAGGTGCGGATTATCCGCCTTCAGCGTCTCGTAGTCGATGCCCAGCCTGCGTTTCACGTCGGGCCGATAATTCTCGATGAGCACGTCCGCCTTGCACGCCAGGCGTCGCAGGACGGCGACGCCGTCGGGTGCCTTCAGGTCGAGCGTCAAGCTGCGCTTGTTGCGGTGCAGATTCTGGAAGTCCGGGTCGTGCCGGCTGGCGAAATCGGCAGGCTCTCCCGCCGAAGGCGGCGCCTCTACCCGGATCACATCGGCGCCCCAGTCGGCCAGCTGCCGCGCGCAGGTCGGCCCGGCGCGGGCACGCGTCAGGTCGATCACGGTAAAACGGGACAAGGCGGACGAGGCGCGGACATTCATCGATAACTCTCCCCGCCGCGAGTGTGGCCGCAGCGGCGGGGCCGGGTCAAGGCATGGTCCGGGGTGCGAACCGAGCGGCGATCGGGAAATGATCCGAGCCGATGTATGGAAGGGTCCTGAAGCGGTCGCTCTTTGCGCCTCGGACAAGAATATGGTCGATTTGGATGCCGAGCGGCCTGAACCCGGTAGGCCATGTCCAGGCCATGCCGGTGCGGTTCGCGGGAGAAAAGCCAGCGCTGATCAGAGGCTTCATAGTGTCTGCCCAGAGCGTGGTGTTCAGGTCGCCGGCAATGATCATGGGCTTGCTGGTAGCCTCGGCCAAATACAGGATCTCCCGCAGATAGCGCTTCTGGCTATCCGCACCCTGCCGGCCAAGGGGCGGCGGGGGATGGGCTGCGATCAGGACGAACGAGCCGAAATCCAGATGGAAAAGTGGAACGCTTCCGGGGTCAACCCGAATGACCCTGCCTTGAAAAGGTCGTTTCGAAAGGACCGCCATGCCGAAATTATCCAGTCTCGGATAACTGAGCTGGTGCGGATATTGCGCGTCAGCAAACCTGAGTGCGTCGGTCCACTCGTGGTCTGCCTCCAGCGCGACGAAAATGTCCGGGGCCTCCCGCTGGATCATGGCGCGAACGGCCTGATGGTCGTTGTTGGAGGACAACAGGTTCGCGGAGATCAGCGATACGGGTTCATCGGATACAGTCTGGGGCTGACTTTGGACAGTCAGGAGACGTGTCGCGATCAGTCCGCCATTCAAGAGCAGGATGAGACATGCCAACACCACACCCGTCCGGTATCTCAGAGCAACACCGAAAACGAGGAGGGTAAGACCGGCGACCAGCGCCTGGGGCCTGAAATGATTGAACAGGTCGAAGAACCAGTGCGAGCTGCCCAAAAGGCCGGTGAGGCTGCACACTCCTGTGAGCGTGGCGAGAGCCAGAACAATACCTTGCAAGACCGATCTCATCGCTACGGATTGTCCGGCAATGTGCCTGGACGGTTCAGCGCGGGCGAGGCGGGTTCGATCCGGAGCGGCGCGGCCGATGGCGCGAGCAGCGCTTCGTCCGGAGCCTCGAGCCAGCGGTCGATGGCGTCCGCCTCGAGGATCACGGGCATGCGGTCGTGGATCGGCTGCATCTGGTCATTGGCCGTCGTGACGATCACCGTGCAGGACAGCGTTCCCAGTGCCAGGTTGCGATCCCACAGCCCCGCCAGGGACAGCGGCTCTCCATCGGCCCGCGAGATGTTCATGGGCACCCGCGCGCCCTTCTCGCCGGTCCATTCGTAGAAGCTGCTGGCGGTCACCACGCAGCGGCGATGGCGCAGCGGATCGCGCCACATCGGCTTGTCCCCGATCCCCTCGGCGCGCGCGTTGAACGTCGCGGCCTTGGGCATTTCGCCGGCCCAGTGCGGCACCAGACCCCATCGCATCATGCCCGCGTGACGGCCGATATTGCAATGCTTGTCACGACCGCGCAGGACGACCAGCACATCCTCCGTCGGGGCGATGTTCAGGCGGACCTGAAGGTTCAGCGGCTTGGTGAACAGCAGCCGGTAATAGTCGGCGACATCCGTCCAGGTCAGGGTGCTGGCAAGGCGGCCGCACATGGGTGCGCGCTCAGCGCCACTCGCCCAGAACCGCCTCGAACGGCGCGGCGCCGCGATTGGTCAGCCGCTGGCGGACCGGCCCGTCGTGCCAGATGGCGTCGCCCGGCGAAAGCGACAGGGTGCGGGCTCCGTCGGCGCCGGCGATCTCGATCACGCCGCCCGAGATGACGATCAGCAGGCCCGAGAACGCGCAGGCCATGTCGCCGGTGGAGGCGTCAGGCTCCAGCACGACGGTATAGGTGCGCACGCGCGGCTTCTCGCTCGCCAGGGTCAGGCCGGGCGCGGACAGGGCGGTCTCGGCGACGACGGGCGGCGAGGCGAGGATTTCCGCGCCGATCAGCCGCATGTCCGCGTCGCCTTTGTTGGTGACCTGATGCACGATCGGCTTCGTGCGGTGCGGCATCACCATGATGGTGCCCTTAGCGACGTCGCCGATCTGCGCGTCCTGGCCCAGCGGCTGGTTGCACACATGGGCGCCCGCGATGGCGACGTAAAGCGTGTCCTCGTTGTGGCTGTGATACAGCGTGACATCGGCGGGCGGGATCAGCACGTCGTAGACATAGGCGTGATCATTGCGGAACCGGAACCGGTGGCGTGGTTCGTCATGAACCGATACGACGTCTGGCGGTGCATCGGTCATGGCGCGTTCTCCTGTCGCGGGATACGGAATCTGGACGTCCGGATACCGTACTCGCATGCGGCTCCTCAAGCGATATGTGGCCTCCGGGTCTCCCGCGCCGGCTTAACAATTCTTCACACAATGGCCGTTGCCGTTGCCGGAGGCATGACCGACATCTCCTCTCGATGGCGGTTCGTCAACCGCGTGACAAAACCCATGCAGTCGAGAATGACGCCAGCCGCGATAGCTGCGTCGTCGACATACCGGAAGCGGTCTTCACCCCCCTCGGAGACCGCGGCCGCGTCAGGGGCCGGGCTGGAGGCATTATGGCTCCGCCCGGCCCCGTCCACTCCCGTGATATCAAAGAGATCTCCGTAATTTGCTTGTTGCCGGACCGTCCGCGGCCGACAATCGGTCTGGCGCGCCGGCGCTCCCCGCACGAGAAGGACGAGGCAATGAAGTTCGAGACCAGACGGCCCAAATCGCGCTTTGCCGTTCAGATCGAGTTGCAGGGCATGCACGCCGGCGATCCGTTGCGCGGCAACGTGTTCCTCGATCATGGCGACATTCTTGAAGACGTCATTGATTCCGATGCTGCCTTTCTTGTCTTCGAGGATGAGAGCGGCAGCATGCAGCTCATTCAGAAGACCCACATCAAGCGGATCGTCTCGCTGAAGGACGAGAGGATCGGGCTGTTGGTCCAGGAACGGCGCGAGGAGCCGGTCGCCATCGTGATCGGCGGCGAGAAGCGCACCGGTCGGCTGCTGCTGACGACCTATCAGCGCGTCTCCGATCACATGAACAAGGGCGGCATGTTCACGGCGTTCGCGCCCGATGGCGAGAGCCTGGAGTTCATCAACAAATCGATTATCGACCGGGTCATCCTCACCCCGAAAGAATGATGGTGCACAGGAAAGCAATTGCGGTCTCGCATGCCGGATGACAGCGTGCGGTGTCACGCTAGGCCACTGCAGGCATCACGGGGAGAATCGACGATGAGCACGATCAAGATCTATGGCACGCCCGGTTCGCGAGCGATGCGCACGCTGTGGATGGCGGAAGAACTGCGGCGGGAGGTCGGCCTCAGCTACGAGCTGGTGCCGACCCATTTCATGAAGGACGCGAAGCAGCCCGCTTTTCTGGCCATTAATCCCAATGGGCGGGTGCCGGCCATGGACGATGATGGCTTCGTGCTGTTCGAATCTCTTGCCATCAATCTTTATCTGGCGAAGGCCAACCCGGTCAGTGTCCTGGCGCCGCGAGACCTGCGCGAGGATGCTCTCGCGACCCAGTGGAGCATGTGGGCCCTGACCGAGCTCGAGGACAACATCATCGCCCTTGTCGCGCGCCATCCGAACATCGCCATGCTGCCGCCGGACGAAAAGATCGAAGCCGAGGCGCAGGCGAAACTGGCCCGGCCGCTCAAGGTGCTCGATCAGCACCTGTCCTCCCGTGACTGGCTGGTGGCGGAGCGATTCACCGTCGCCGACCTGAACGTGGCCGGCGTCATCGCCCTTTCCACGTTCATTCAGTACGACCTGTCGCCCTATCCGGCGGTGAAGAAATGGTTCGAGGCCGCCACCGCGCGTCCGGCGTTCGCCGCCGTCCGCGCGATGTAGCCGGAACGCCGCCTTCAGGGCACGCGGTAGCCGTCTTCGGTGATGATGCGGACGGGGTCGCTGCCATCCCAGTCCATGGCGGCGCGGCGGACCATGTCGTTGCGGGCCATCAGGATCGGCGCCTGGCTGATCACCTCGGTGAAGATGTCGAAATCCTTCCGCGTGTCGAAATAGGCGAACTTCACCACGCCGTCGGGCGAGCCGCCTTCCATGGCCGTCGGATAGCCCGCCGCTTCGAACACCGCTTGGTCGGATTTGAAGTCATGCGTGTAGACGCACACATGATGAAAGCCGCTCCGGCCCTCGTCGATCATGTCGCGATAGACGCTGGGCCCTCTGTTGTGTTGCTGGATCAGTTCCACCTGGACAGGACCCGCCTGGGCAAGCCCGACGGACAGAACCAGCTCCGACGGCGCGCCGCGATACAGCGTACCGGTGAGGTCCAGATGATCGAGCACATAGAATGGCCCGACGCCGTAGAAATCGGTCCACTTCTTCATGGCGGCGGCGAGGTCGTCAACCACCCAGGCGTTCTGGAATATGGTCCTGTCGGAAAGCAGCGTCATGTGGGGTCCCGTTTATTGGAGTGTGTCGCAGGTGCCGGTTCCGCGCCAGTGTGTGGGTCGGATGGCACGGCGGCAAGACCGATCGGTTGGCGCTGGGGTCGCGATACACTAGTTTCATCGTCAGCGGGCGACATCAGGGGGCGATCCATGCGGCGGCGGCTGATACACGGAACATTTGCGGCGATCCTGGCGCTGGCGGCGTCTGGCCCGGCATGGGCCGGCGCCTACGAGGAAGGATTGTCCGCCTATGAACGAGGGGACTTCGCCACGGCCGTGGAGCTCTGGCGGCCTCTGGCCCATCGGGGCGACGCCGAGGCCGAGGCGGGAATGGGCTTGCTGTTCTCCACGGGCGAGGGTGTGGCGCAGGACTACAAGGAAGCGGCGCGCTGGCTCCGCTCCGCGGCCGATAAGGGTGATGTGAACGGTCTGCGGACGCTAGGCCACCTCTACAGGCTCGGCCAGGGCGTCGACAAGGACGATGCCAAGGCCGCCAATTATTACGGGCTGGCCGCGCAGCAGGGCGATCCCGAGGCTCAAAACAGCCTTGGACTGATGTTCGCGCAGGGGCTCGGCGTGCCGCGTAACTTCGTCGAGGCCTATACATGGTTCGCGCTCGCGGCGGCGGGTCATTCACCCGAGAATGCCGCCGCGATCGCTTCCGCCGAGCAGAACCGGGATAAGGCCGGCGGGGAACTCACGCCGGCTCAGCTGGCCGAGGCGCGCAAGCGCGTCAAGGAGTGGCGGCCCCGGGACTGGGCGACGCTGAACGCCCGATAGCTTACTTCAGCGTGCGCGCGAACAGGTCCAGCAGCCGTTCCCAGTGGCGCTCGGACATGGCCTCGTCATAGACGCTGAGACCGGGCACCGTGAACCCGTGCTGGGCGCCGGGATAGATTTCCACGGTGTGCTTGGTGCCTCCGGCCTCCAGGGCCGATTTCAGGCGTTCAGTCTCGCCGGGTTCCAGCCACGGGTCGATTTCCGACACCCCGACATAGATTTCCCCCTGCATTTCGCTGGCGCGTCGATGCGGGCTGTCTGGCTCGTCGATGGCGAGGCGACCGCCATGGAACGATGCCGCGGCGGCGACGCGGTCGGGAAAGGCGGCGGCCGCCGCCAGGGCAGGAGCGCCGCCCATGCAATAGCCGACGCAGCCGACCTTGTGCCCCTGGACAGCCGGATGATCGCCGAGAAAGTTCAGAAAAGCCTTGGTGTCGCGATTGGCGGTCGTCGGCGTGATCGTGGCGACCATTGCCATCATCCGGTCGTGATCGGTCGCCAGGTTCAACGGCTCGAAAGGGTTGAAGCGGTAATACATGTTGGGAAGCAGCACCGCGTAACCATTGGCCACGAGGCGCTCGGCCATGGCGATATACTCGGGACGCAGGCCCAGGCCGTCCATGAAGATGATGATGGCGGGCGCGGGTCCGTCCTGCGGGTGGAGGAAGTAGCCATCGGCGACACCCTCCGATGTCTCGATAGCGGTGGTCTCCGTCGGCATGGTCTTCCCTTCCATCAGTTCAAAGCGTCAGTTTATCACGCTCCCGAAGAAATTCAGCACGTGTGCTGTATTGTATCGATCGAGTTGCCGGACTATGTTCCGGGCTTACGGGACGCCCAGTACGCGATGAGATCGGGAGACGGTAGATGAATATTCAGAATCCGGACGCGCTGAAGCCCGGCGAGGCCCGGACACCGGGCCAGAGCACCAAGGACATCATCCTGCGCGACCCGAAGGCGGCGCCGGTCCCGCTGGTGACGGAACAGTACGAGTTCCTCGGCAGCGAGGACATCCCCTTCGACCGCTACACCTCGCGTGAGTTCTTCGATCTTGAGATGAAGAAGCTCTGGCCGAAGGTCTGGCAGTGGGTGTGCCGCGAGGAACATATTCCCGAACCCGGCGACCACATGGTCTACGAGATCGGTGACTATTCCTTCATCATCACCCGCACCGACAGCGGCGAGGTGAAGGCCTACTACAATTCCTGTCTGCACCGCGGCACCCAGCTGCGCCCCGGCGCGGAAGAGGAAGGTTACGCCCTCTCAGGCAATGATTTCCGCTGCCCCTTCCATGCCTGGACGTGGAACATGGACGGCACGCTGAAGGATCTGCCCTGCGACTGGGATTTCCCGCACCTCGACAAGGAAAAGCTCTGCCTGCCCGAGGCCAAGGTCGGTCTGTGGGGCGGCTTCGTGTTCATCAACATGGACCACGACGCCAAACCGCTGGAGGAGTATCTCGAAGTGCTGCCCGAGCACTTCAAGCACTTCTTCCCGCTGGACCGGCGCTATGTGGAAGTCCATCTTCGCCGTACCCTGCCGTGTAACTGGAAAGCTGGCCTCGAGGCATTTCTCGAGGCGTATCACGTCCGTGAAACCCATATGGGCGGCGATCCGATCGGCAATGCGCAGACCAACGCCCAGTACGATATCTTCGGCGACAATGTGAACCGCTTCGTTCACACCATCGGCTATCTGGCGCCGAAATGGCCCGAGCCGGAGACCGAGGAAGACATCGCCAATTCCATGGCGGCGCGGATCATGGCCGCGCAGAAGAACCGCGAGAAGCTCGGTGAGAAGTACGGTGTCGATCTGACGAACTATTCCGAGAGCGAGATGCTCGATTCCATCGAGTATTTCGTGTTCCCGAACATGTTCATCTTCCCCGGAATCACCCTGCCGATGATCTACCGTTTCCGGCCCGCCGGGACCGACGTCGATACCTGCTGGTTCGACCTGATGTTCCTGCGTCCACTCAAGGAGGGCGAGGAACATCCCGAGCCGCCGCGCGTGGTCAAACTGGGCGTGAACGAGACCTATGATACGGTGCCCAACATGGACAAGCCGCTCGCGGCGGTCTACGAGCAGGACACGTCCAACCTCGAGCGACAGCAGCGCGGCTTCAAGGCCTCCGCCAAGAAGGCCGAATCCCTGGCCAATTACCAGGAAGCCCGCATCCGTCAGGTTCATATCACGCTGGACAAGTATCTGAAGGCCTGAGTACCCGTGACGTCACCGGCAGGGCAGCCGCCGCGCCTTTTGGCCGGCGGAACCCTGCCTGCTTATGCTCATCTTCCCGGCGTCACGCCGCATCCGGTTCGCGATCCCGCGGGCCACTCCCATGGTCTGGATGAACCCGATCCACCGCCACCGGACCCCGCGTGCTGGCGTGACAGCAGAGCCTATCTCCGCGGAATCGATCTGTTTAATCACGGTTATTTCTGGGAAGCGCATGAAGCGTGGGAATGTCTCTGGAACGCGTGTGGACGAACCGGACGTACCGCTCTGTTCCTCAAAGGGCTGATCGCGCTCGCAGCGGCGGGACTGAAACGACGCGGGAAAGCGCCGGGCGGGGCCCGCCATCATGCCGCGCGGGCGCGCGGCCTGTTCCTCCAGGCCGATCTGGCGTCGGCCGGGACCTTCATGGGCCTCTCATTGGCGGATTTGCATCGCGTGGCGGACAAGCTCGAAGACGAGGGAGCGCGCGCAGACCACCTCGTTCTCCGTCCGGTCGACGACTGATCCGGAAAAAAGATGTCGCTGCAGTGGATTACCCTTTCCGTAGCCCTGGAATGCCCGGATAATTTCCGCGCATGGGTTACGGAGGGAAAAGGTCATGCATCGTTACATGTTGATCTTTGTCGCTGGCATGATGTTGGCGTCGGTCGCCGCCGCGCAGACCCGCGCGGATGTGGACGCCGCGGTGAAGTGTCGCGGGCTGGTGAGTGCGGCTGCGGCAACCCACCGGATTCAGCCGGACGCGGCGAAAGCCGCCGGCCTACCGTTACCGCCCTCGGGCCTCGATATTCGTTACCTCATGGAGATAGACCGACGCGCCAAGGCCGCGAAACTGCCTGAAAGCGAGGTCAATACGCTGCTTGCCAGCGGTGTCGCGCGTGTGCTCGCCAACGCAGACGCCATGAAGGCCGCGGCGCCGGACGTCCAGCGTTGCATAGACGAGGCGCCGAAGCGCCAATAACACCCTATCGCTTCAGGCCGCGGACGATTTCCAGCGCCTTGCTGGCATGATCCACGGGCGCGATCTTGTCGTCCGCCGAGGACAGGGTGGCCGCGATCGTGCCGTCGGCGGCGATGACGAAGGTGGTTCGCTCGGTGAAGTCGTGATCGATGGCCTGGCCGCGCGTGTCCTTCATGCCCGGCTTGGCCGACATGGTCTTCAGCTCATAGGCCTGCGAAATCTTGCCGCCTGCATCGGAGGCGACCGGAAACTTGCCGGCGCAGTATTCCGGGTCGGCGGAGAATTCGTTCAGCTCGGCGATGCTGTTCTGAGACACACCGACGATGGAGGCGCCGGCCGCGGCGAACTGGTCCGCCTCCTCGGCAAACGCCCGTGCCTGAACGTTGCAGCCGCCCGTGTAGGCCGACGGGTAGAAGTAGACCACGACAGGGCCCTTCTTCAGCGCGCCCTTCAGCGAGAAATCGAACGCCTTGCCGGCCAGCGACGCCTCGGCGGTAAACTCCGGTGCACTCTGGCCGGGCTGCAGGGCTGCTACAGCAACGGCAGGCAATGTAAGAGCGCTACAGATCAAGGCGCTCAGAACAAGATGCTTCATGGTTTCGCTCCCCACGGACACACGGCATCGAGCCGCGACGCTGCGAGCATAAATCATTCCGCGACGTCTGGCCTGCTCTTATGGTCGCGGCCTGCGGCCCTGCGTTATCGGCGACCCTCGATATAGTCGTTGAGCACCTCATGCCAGCGCCTCACGCGGGTCTCCTGGCCTGACAGATAGGCGTCGTCATAGCCTTGCGAGCGCCAGCCGCGCTGTTGTCCCTCCGCCAGCATCATGTCCTGGAACACGATCTGGCCGTGCATCTCCGGCACGCCGCGGCCTTTGTCGAACACCTTGCGCTCGAACTCGGCTTCCTCGACCTTGCGGCGGCCGCCCATGGTCTCGACCTCGGTGACGCCCTCGACGGGGAACACCATGTGCCACAGGTCGAAGGTGCACTTGTTCGGATCGTCCGGATGCGGTTCCGTGCGAAAGAAGATCACGTCGTCCGGCAGCACCGACAGAGTGACGTTGGGGAACAGCACATTGTGCGGGCTGTCGGTCAGCTCGGTGGGCGTCATGTGCTCATAATGCAGATAGCCCTTCTCGCGCCACAGCCGCTGCTTGGCTTCCTGCAGGTCCAGCCATCCCTGCATGACCTTGGTCTCGTAGTCGGGGTACTGGTGCGGATCGATATCCCAGGGGACCAGAAAGTCGTCGAACGGGTGCGGCTCGCCCTCGGCCGGCCGGTCGCGCAGGGATGGGCGGCCCGGCTGGACGATACGGCCGTGGCCGTTGGGGAACATTTCCAGCACCGAGGTCCAGTGGTCCTGGTCGATCCAGGCGGGCACCTGCGGATGGGCGGTGCGCGTATGATAGGATTCGCTGAAGTTCTCGCTCGCGAACTTCCAGTTGCACTCCAGCTCGACCTTCAGATTGGTCACCCGGACCAGCTTGTCCCAGGGCCAGTTCTTGTAGAGCTCGGGAATGGGCTCCAGATACTCCATCAGCGGCGGCGCGTTCGGGTCCATGCTGTACCAGACGAAGCCGCCCCATGTGTCGCACTGCAGTTCCTTGAGGCGCAGCTTGCCGCAGGGGTCGCCCTGCGGAAAATCGTCGGGATCGGGGACGTCGTTGAGCAGGCCGTCCTTGCCCCAGACCCAGCCATGATAGGCGCAGGTGAAGCTCTGTTGATGCCCATTGTCCCAGACCAGCCGCTGCCCGCGATGGCGGCAGGCGTTGTAGAAGGCACGGATCGCGCCATCGTCCTGCAACACGCAGATCACCGATTCATGCATGAAATCATGGATGATGTAGTCGCCCGGCTCCTGTATCTCGTTGACCCGTCCGGCAACGTGCCACACGCGCTTCCACATATGGTCCCATTCCTTCTGCGCGAATTCCCGGGACCAGAACCGGTCGCCCGTGATCGGGTCGCCCCGGACGTTGCGCGCGTCGCCGCCGTCGATCGCCTGCGGATGTGTGACCGGTAATCCCATGCTTCTCTCCCGTCGTCGCGCCGGGCCGTCTGCGGCCGACTCTGAAATACTGACAGTAATGTTAGTTTAAGAACGACCTGATCGGCAATGACTCCGTGCCGCCGCGCGATTTCGCTGGACCCTGACCGACCGGGGCGGAACAATGCCGCGCCAGTTCCATGGAGAAAGCATCCCATGTCCGACCCCGTTCTGCTGATCCAAAAATCCGGCGAGGTGGCGACCGTCACCCTGAACCGCCCCAACGCCATGAACGCCCTGTCGCGCGAGTTGCGGGCCGAGATCGCCCGCGCCGTGGATGCGCTGGAAGCCGATCCGGAGGTGCGGGTGCTGATCCTGACCGGTGCCGGTCGCGCGTTCTGCGCCGGACTCGATCTGAAGGAACTGGGCGCGAAGGGGCTCGCCAGCCCCAATGACGCGGTGACCAAGGACGATCCCGTGCGGTCCATCGGCCGCTTCAGCGGCCCGGTCATCGGCGCGATCAACGGTGTCGCTGTCACCGGCGGTTTCGAACTGGCATTGGCCTGCGACGTGTTGATCGCCTCGAGCGCGGCGCGCTTCGCCGATACCCACGCCCGCGTCGGCGTCATGCCCGGCTGGGGGCTCAGCCAGAAGCTCAGCCGCGCCATCGGCGTGTACCGGGCAAAGGAACTGTCGCTGACCGGCAATTATCTGTCGGCTCAGCAGGCAGCCGATTGGGGCCTGGTGAACCGGGTGGTCGAACCCGATGATCTACTGCCCACATGCCGGGCTCTCGCGCAGGACATGCTTTCGGTGATCCCCGAGATGCTTGTCGGCTACAAGCGTGTCATCGACGAGGGCTTCGCCCAATCCTTTGGCGACGCCATGGAAACCGAGGCGCGAACCGCGCGCGCGGCCAACGCGGCCGTCTCGCCCGAGGAAGTGGAAGCCCGCCGCGAGGCGATCCGCTCGCGCGGCAAGGCTCAGGTCTAGGCGTCCATCCGTTCGTTCGCCGGGACGACGGTGACCATCCACGATACGCCGAAGCGGTCGGTGAGGCTGCCGAAGCGGGACGAGAAGAAATTGCTCTCCATGGGCGTATCGATGGTGGCGCCGTCCGACAGCGCGGCGAACACGCGCTCGGCCTCTTCGTCGCTTGCCGTCGCGATGGACAGGGTAATGCCCTTGAAGCCTGGCTTTCCCGAACACATGCCGTCCGACGCCATCAGATGCGTGTCGCCGACACGGAACGAGGCGTGCATCACCTTGTCGCCAAAATCAGCCGGCATGCCCGGATGGTCCAGAGATTCAGGGTGATCCCTGAAGCGCAGCATCATGTCGATGCGGGCGCCGATGGCCGATTGGTAGAAATCCAGGGCTTCTTCGGTGCGGCCGTCGAAGAACATGTAGGACTGGACGTACATTCTCGTCTTCCTTCTCAAGCGGGTCAGCCGCCGCTGATCGCGGTCAGTACCGTCACGTCGGTGCCGGGCGGCAGGCGGGTTTGCAGGGTGGCGCGCTCGCCATCGACGAACACGTTGATGTGGCGGCGGATGCGCGGCGTGGAATCGCAGAGCCGGTCCCGCATGCCGGGCCACCGGTCATTGAGACCGTTCATGACGTCATCGACGGTATCGGCCTCGATCTCCACCTGACGCGGAGCGCCGGGAAACAGCGCCACGAGGGCGGCAGGTAGCCAGACGGTCACGGTCGTCGCGCTCATCAGGCATCGACGACCAGGGTTTCGACCGACAGGATGGCGGGCAGATGCCGCGCCGCACAGCTCCAGGTGTCGCCTTCGTCGGCGCTGGCATAGACCTCGCCCGAGCCGGTGCCGAAATAGACGCCCGCCCGGTCCAGTGTATCCGTCGCCATGGCCTGGCGCAGGACGCCGAAGAAGGCGTTCTGCTGCGGCAGGCCTTCGCGCAGATCCTGCCAGCTGTCTCCGCCGTCTCGGCTGCGCCAGACAGCGGCCTTGCCGTCCGGCACGTAGCGTCCGGCGGAATCGCCGTTCAAGGGCAGAAGGTAAAGCGTGGATGGATCCCTCGGATGGGCGGCGGCCGGAAAGCCGAACGAGGAGGGCAGGCCGTTCTCGATACTCTGCCAGTGCTTGCCGCCATCGTCGCTGCGATACATGCCGCAATGGTTCTGCTGGTAGAGCCGGTCGGACATGCCGGCGGCCATGGCGATGGAATGAACGCACTGGCCGAATTCGGGATATTTCTGGCCCTCGGGCAGATAGTCGCAGCGCGTGCCCTGGTTGCGCGGCTCCCACGTGTCGCCGCCATCGGCGGTGTGAAACACGCCAGCGGCCGAGATGCCGACCCACAGGCGTTGCGGGTCCCTGGGGTCCGGGATGAGCGAGTGCAGGATCAGGCCGGCGCCGCCCGGCTGCCAGTCGGGACGGGTGGGATGATCGCGCAGCCCCTTGACGTGCGTCCAGGATTGGCCGCCATCATCGCTGCGGAACAGACCCGCGGGTTCCACGCCGGCATACAGCGCGCCGTCTCCTGCCGCCAGGCTCCAGACGGACTTCACCGGCTCCTCGCCGGCCGGATAGGACAAGCCTTCGCTGGAATGGCTCCAGGTCGCGCCCAGATCGTCCGACTTCCAGACGGCGGGGCCGAACCATTCATTGCCGCCGCCAGCATAGATCGTGCCGGTATTGGGGTCGGCGACCACATGATTCAGCGGCCACGTTTCACAGAATGGCCCGCGTAACTCCCAGGTGCGACGCGCCCCGTCGCTTTCCAGAATGAATGCCCCCTTTTTCGTGCCCAGCAGAACCAGAACTTTTTGTGCCATGGACTCTTCCCATCGACTCATGTGCGCGTGTTGCCTGAAACGGCGGATTCCAGCCATAAAGCGCTGGACAATTAAGTTGATATCAACATAATGGGGGAATGTCAAATCAAGACGAGCCATCCTTCTCGACCACGCTCATGGTCCGGGACGCCTGCCTGTGCCTTCACGTTCAACGCGCCGCCCGCGCCCTCGCGCGGCGTTTCGACGACGCCTTGCGTCCCGTGGGGCTGACCAGCGGTCAGTTTTCCCTGCTGATGTCGCTGAATCGGCCGAAGCCGCCGACCATGGGCAGCGTGGCCTCCTTGCTGGCGATGGACCGCACCACCTTGACCGCGAATGTGAAGCCGCTGGAACGTCGCGGCTTCCTTGCGGTCACGCCCGATCCGTCGGACCGCCGGAGCCGCCTGTTGACCCTGACCGACGCGGGCCGCGCCGCACTGCGCGCCGCAGTGCCTATCTGGAAACGCGAGCATGAGGATGTGGAGCGCCTTTTGACCGGGGCGGATCCGGAAACCTTGCGGGCCGATTTGCGCGCGCTGTCTTGAGCGACCGAGTCGTCTGAGGAGCCCGCGCGAACTCGCAAGAAAAAGCACCCAATTCAGTTTCCAGAGTAACCCATGTTAACCGGCCAGCCCCGGCCATCTTCTACTGTTGGCGCGCGTCAGGATCGACATCACGTCATACCAAACCAAGAAAAACTGCAGAAGCGGTCGAGCAGCATATTAATGGATCTGAAGAGTGGGACCGCCTCCGAGGTGCTGAGGCTGAAATTTCGGTCGATTTACCCACTGACCGCCGACGAGATCGCAGCACTTGAGCGTGCATGTACACGGACATATAGCCTCGCCCGCAACCAGGATGTTATCCGGGAAGGCGACAGGCCGGACAGCTGCAACCTGCTGATCGATGGAATCGTCTGCCGTTACAAGATACTGCCGGATGGACAGCGCCAGATTCTGTCCTTTCAGTTTCCCGGCGATCTATTCGACTCCCAGAGTTTCCTGCTCGATGCCATGGACCATGGTATCGCCACCATCTCGCCCTGCGTCATCGCGACGATTCCGCACGCGGCCATGGCGGCGCTGACCAGTGAACATCTGCGGCTGGGACGGGCTTTGTGGAAGGATACTCTCGTGGACGCGGCCATATTCCGGGAATGGCTGACCAATGTGGCGCGGCGTACCGCCTACCAGCGCATCGCGCACCTGTTCTGCGAGACCTTTATCCGCGTTAGGGCCATCGGCATGGCGCGCGGCGACACCATCGACTGGCCGATCACCCAGCGGGATATCGGCGACGCGCTCGGCCTGACCGTGGTTCACGTCAACAGGACGCTGCGAGACATGCGGAACGCGCATATCATCAGCCTGCAGTCCTCGACCTTGCGAATCCTGGACTGGCCCGCGCTGGCCGATGCCGCCCAGTTCGATCCGGCCTATCTGCAGATCCGGGACGCGGCCTGACGGCGTTCAGTAGCGGGCCATCTCCGGATCGACGGCCACTGCCCAAGCGTCGATGCCGCCGCGCAAATTCACCGCCTGATCGAAACCCCGCTCGCGCAGGAAGCGCGTTACCATGCCGCTCCGGGAGCCGTGATGGCACAGCACCACGAGCGCCATGTCGGCCGGCACGTCGGCCAGACGCGCGGGCACCTGCTGCATCGGGATATGAACCGCGCCGTCGATACGACATATGGCGATCTCGTCCGCCTCCCGGACATCGAGGATCGCGTGGGGTTCGCCATTGTCGCGCAAGGCCTTGAGCGTCAGTACGTCGATTTCCATCAGGTCTTCCGTTGCAGTGTCATCTCGGGCGTTCAAGCCGGGCCGGCGGGACGGGCCACCCGCGCCCGACCGTCGAGAATGACGGCGATGCGCGCGGCCAGTTCGCTTTCGTCGCAGGGTTTCATCAGCACGGGCACGTCGTCGGGTATCCGCACGAAATCCGTGTGGCCCGAGACCAACAGAACCGGCAGATCCGGCCGGTCCGCGCGCGCCTGCAGCATGAGTTCGAGGCCGGTCATGCCGGGCATCGCGAAGTCGGCGATGAGCAGATCGAACTGGTCCGGTCCATTGAGGATGTCCAACGCCTCTTGGCCGCTCGAGGCGGCAACGGCGCTATGGCCCAGCTCCGAGAGATATTCGCACAGCACCTCGCGGACGCCGTCATCATCATCGACCAGCAGCACATGAGCGGGCGCGATCGCGGGAACGTTGCCGCCCTCGTGCAGTATCCGTGCGATCGCGTCCGCCTGAGCACGCGGCAGGTACAGCTCGACGAGCGTGCCTTCGCCCCATGCGCTCTGGATCGTCAGCGCGCCGCCAAGCTGTTGCGCGACGCCATAGGCCATGGACAGGCCCAATCCGGTACCCTTGCCATCCTTGGTGGTGAAAAAAGGCTCCAGCGCCCGGCGCAGTACATCGGGCGACATGCCGGTACCGGTGTCTCCGACGCCCAGAACCACATACTCGCCGCTGCCCAGGCCATCGACCTGGCCGACATCGATCCGTTCGTTGCGCGCGGTCAGGGTAATGGTGCCGCCATCGGGCATGGCGTCGCGCGCGTTGATGCACAGGTTCAGGATCACCAGCTCGAGCTGGTCGGCATCGGCGGTTGCCGCCCACAGATCGCTCTCGATGCGCTTGTCGAGGACGACGAGTCCTCCGAGGGTGCGCGCCAGCAGGTCGTCCATGCCGGCGACCAGATCATCGACATCCACGGCCTCGGCGGTCAGGCCCTTGCGGCGACTGAAGCTCAGGAGCCGCTGGGTCAGGCCGCTGCCCCGCTCGGCGGCCATGGCAGCGTTCTCGATCTGCCGCCGGAGGCGCGAGCCCTCGGGCACCGCCTTGCGGGCGAGATGGAGGTTGCCCAGCACCGCCGTCAACAGGTTGTTGAAATCATGCGCGACCCCGCCCGCCAGCGTTCCGAGCGCCTGCATCTTGTCGGCCTGGCGCAGCCGCTCCTCCAGATGCCGCTGCTTGGTCACGTCCCGCTCTATCACCACCAGGCGAGCGGGAGACCCTGGCTGCGTCAGGGGAATGCGGCTGACCGCCAACCAGCGCTCACCGTGCTCCGTGTCGTGCCGTTCTTCGAGGGACTCGGACGGCTCGCCGGTCGTCATCGCCGCCTGGTCCGCTTCGGTCGCCGCCGACGCGGCATGGTTCTCGCGCAACGCGTCCTCGGTTTTCCCGAGGCAAGCCTCGACCGGCAGGCCGAACGTGCCCGCTTTGATGGCGTTCAGTCGAATGAAGCGCCCTTCGGCATCCTTGAAGGAGACGGCGTCGCTGGTGTTGTCCAGCAAACCATGGAAGAGCGCGCGTTCCTGGTCGAGCGCGCGCGCCAGACGATATCGTTCGTAGGCGCCGCCGACCATGGCGCGAAGCACCGCGGGATCCCACGGTTTCGGCGCGTATCCGACGATGCCGCCCCGGTTCACCGCCGCCGCGACCGCTTCGATGTCCGCGTAGCCGGTCAGGAGGATGGCCTCTGCCTGAGTGAGTTCCCGCGCTCGGGCGAGAAACACGTCGCCTGTCATCTCGGGCATGCGCTGGTCGGAGATGATCACCCAGACATCCTCGCCTGATTTCAGCAGGTCCAACGCGTGCTGCGGAGACGTGGTCGTGATGACCCGGTAGGAGGATTCGAAGAGATCCTCCAGCGCGACCAGGATCTCTGCCTCGTCATCGACGATGAGGATGCTGCCATGAGCGGAGCGAACGGTCATGTCACTCATGGGTCTTGTAGGGCACGCGGACGATGAAGCGCGTTCCGCCGCCGGGACGATCGTCAATCTCGATGACTCCGCGGTGAGCATCGACGATCCGATAGGCAATGGACAGACCGAGTCCGGTACCCGCGCCGACTGGCTTGGTGGTGAAGAAGGGCTCGAAAATGCGTTCACGAATGTCCTTGGGAATCCCGGGTCCTGTGTCGCTGACTTCGATCACGTAGTCGTTGCCCGCGATGCGTGTCTCGATCCCGATCACGCCGCCGCCCTGCAGAGCGTCGATCGCGTTGCCAACGATGTTCATGACAGCCTGGTTGATAAGTGCCGGCGCGCAGAAAAGTTCCTCGGGTGCCTCCAGCCGGCGCTCGATTTTCACGTCTTCGCCCAATTTCGTCGACGCCAGGGCCACGACCGTGTCCAGCGCCTCCGGAATGTTGATGCGCTGGAACTCGCCTTCGTCGAAGCGCGAGAACTTGCGCAGATTGAGGACGAGATTCTGAATGCGCCCCAGCCCCAGCCGCATGGACCGCAGCCGGTCGCGGGCCTTCGCGCCGCGTGCTTCGCGATCCGCTAACGGCATGTCGGGCGTCACCTCGCCCAGAACGCGTTCCACCGTGTCCTGATGGGCCAGGATGAAGGCGAGAGGATTGTTGATCTCGTGGGCGATGCCCGCGACCAGCTCGCCCAGCGAGGCCATTTTGGCGGACTGTACCAGCTGCGCCTGGGTTTCCCTCAGCTTGTGATTGGCGGCCTCGAGATCCTGGTTGGCACGGGCCAGCGCCTCGGCCAGGGTCGCCTTCGCTTCGGCGGCGGCGGCCTCCGCACGGGCGCGCTCCAGCGCCGTTTCCCGGTCACGGTGCTCGCTGGATATGCGCTGGTTCTCGTCCGTCAGCAGCTTGCGCCTGACGAGCGAACGGATACGGGCTTTCAGGATGTCGCGATGGGTGGATTTGGCCAGCACGTCGTCGACGCCGGCATCGAAGGCGCGCAGGAATATGTTCTTGGCCGCGCCCTCCTTGTCGTCGCTGCCAAGAGCGACGATCTGGAACTGGGCGCTCTGCACGGCCGATGCCGTCTCCCGCCTGACCGTGTCCAGCCGGGCACACAGGCTGATGCCGTCGAATCCCGGGCTGAGTACGTTGACGACGACCGCGTCGCAGTCCTCACCCGAGGCACCAATCGCCGCGACGGCCGCTTCGGCGGTCTGCACGGCGGTCACCTCGTAGCCTTCCAGGGTCAGGATTTCCCGCAGATAGGCGGTGAAGGTCGGGCTGTCGTCCACCACCAGGAGACGGGCGCGCCGGAACGGTGTAAAGGCGGCCGAGGCGTTCTCCCGGTTGATCTCGACAGCCCCGGTCTTTGCCTGCTGGCGCAGCAGCGCGCGGATGCGCGGCAGGATCAGTTCCTGGTCGGCCGATTTCGGCACATAGGCGTCGACGCCGCTTTCCAGCCCCTGTCTTTCGCGCTCCGGCGCCAGTTCCCCCGTCAGCATGATGATGGGGATGGCGCGGGTACGCATCTTCAGTCGCAGCTGCCGCGACAACTCGTCGCCATTCATGCCGGGCAGGTGATAATCGGCGATCACCAAGTCGGGCAGGTGGCGGTTCAATTCTTCCAGCGCCGCCTCCGCCGTCGGGACGCATTCGACCATGTAGCCGTTTCGCTCCAGGGTGCGGCGGAGCTGGAACGCCTGGGTCGCGGAATCTTCGACGACCAGGATACGCGTTGTCTCTGCCGGGCTGGGCAAGGTCATGCCTTGGCGTCCCGTCTCAGCATGGTGGCGACACGCGGTCCAATCAGGTTAAGCGGCAGTGACAACGATGCCGCCCCCAGTCTCACGGCGGCTGCCGGCATGCCATAAACGACGGCCGTGCTCTGGTCCTCGGCGATGGTGCGTCCACCCGCGCGGCGCAGCTCCAGCAGACCCTCGGCGCCGTCCTCACCCATCCCGGTCAGCACGATGCCGAGGCCCCGCGCACCGTAGTGCTCGGCGATCGACTTGAACAAGATGGTCGCCGACGGGCGCTGACCGCGCAGGGGCGCGCTGGCATTCAGACGAAGCACGCCGCCCGGCCTGACTTCGAGATGCCTGTCGCCCGGTGCGACGTAAACCGTGCCGGGGCGGGCGATCTCCTGATCCTGGGCCAGCTTCACGCGCTGGGGAACGACACTGTCGAGCCAGGATGCGAAGCCTTCCATGAAGACCGGACCCATGTGCTGCACGATGGCAACGGGTGCGGCCGGCTCGGCCGGCATCCCGGCGAGGAGCTTGGCCAGCGCGGGCGGTCCGCCTGTAGAGGCCGCGATGCCGACCATGCTTGGCGGACCGATTTCCACATCGGGCGCGGATGACGTCGCGCCACTGCGCCATTCGCCGCCGATCACCCGGCGCCGCACCACGGCAACCTGACTCATGATGTAAAGCTGGGTACAGATGGTACCGGCGACATCCAGATATTTGCCATGACTTTCGCCGACCGGCTTTTCCACGACCGACAGGGCGCCGGCGCGTAGCGCGTTCATGGAGATCTGGAGCGAGCTGTCTTCCAGGTCGCCCGCGATAATGACGATGGGCGTCGGAAATTCCGTCATGATCTGGCGCGTCGCGTCGAGACCGTTCATCCCGGGTAGACGCACATCCATGGAAATGACGTCCGGACGGACCGTAGGCAACTGCTGCAGCGCTTCCTCGGCCGTGCTGAAGGCGGCCGCGACGGTCAGGCGCGGATCCTGCTCGATGATATGCATCAGCAGATGACGCACCACCGGCGAATCCTCAACCATCATCACTCTGACGGGTGCGGCGTTCTTCTTCATAGCAATTGGGTGATCGCCGACAGGAGTTCGCGCTGATCGAACTTCTGCTTGGTGATGTAGGAATCAGCCCCCAGGTCCAAGCCCCGGCGCATATCCTCGGGATCGGCGCGCGAGGTCATCAGGATCACCGGAATGGTGGCCAGATCCGCGTCGTTCTTCATGGCTTGCAGCAGCGAGAAACCGTCCATCCGCGGCATCTCGATATCCGTGATCACGAGGTCGATGCCGGTGCCACCGCGCAGCACGGAAAGAGCGTCGATCCCGTCCATGCTGAGGATGACGCGGTAACCTTGGGATTCGAGGATGCTTTTCTCGAGTGTTCGCGTGGTTATTGAGTCATCGACCACCAGAATGGTCGGTGGCGTGGCGGGGGTGGCGACGCGGTCGAGCAGGCCGGTCTCATAGGCGCCGGCGAAGCGGCCGCTGCGGCCCCATCGTGCCAACAGCTCGGCTGGATTGAGCACCAGCACCGGACGCTCATCGTAGAGCAGCGAACCGTTCACGAGGTGGGGATCGCTGCTCAGCACCGCCGTATCCGTCACGATGGCATTGCGGGATTCGATCAGCCTGTCCACCACGAAGGCGCAGCGGTAGGCACCCCAGCGCACCAGCACGGCGCTGACCATTCCATTCTCCGCCGGTATTCCCTTGTCGCCCATGTTCAGCAACGCCCCCAGTCCGACGATCGGCACGATGATCTCGCTTCCGTCCAGCGTAACCGGAACGACCGCCGATCCACCCATGCTGTGAATATCCGATGTCTTTAAACGCAACAGACTTTCGATAGGATGCATGGGGAGGGCAAATATATTCGGGCCCGCCTCCACGAGCAGCACGTTATGGCGGGCTGCCACCAGAGGCGCGGCGATCACGATCTGCGTGCCGTAGGGGGTGGCGGGGTGGATGTCGATGGAGCCCTGGAGACGGCGCACCGTGTCATGAACGATGGCCAGGCCCATCCCGCGGCCCGACAGCCGGTCTACGGCGCCGGCGGTGGAAAATCCCGGCGAGAACAGCAGGCGGGCAAGTTGCTCGCGGCGCAGGGCCGGTGCGTCGTCCATCTGGGGGGGGAGGATGCCTGCCTCACCCGCCACGGCCGCGATGCGATCAAAGTCCAGGCCTCTGCCATCATCCCGGACCGTAAGTACCAGCATCCCTTCATTGGCGGCCGCCTCCACCGAAATGCTGACGGTTTCCGGCTTGCCTGCCGCCCGTCGTTCCGCGCCGCCCTCTGCCCCGTGGCTCACGGCGTTGCGCAGAAGGTGCATCAGCGGGTCCTTCAGGGCCTGCAGGACCCGCCGGTCGGCATGCAGGGAAAATCCCCGGTCTCGGAAGGTGACGTCACGATCGTTCTCCCGTGCCAGTTCCCGGACCATGCGGCCGAAGCCGCCGAAGACGCTTTCGATGGGCACCAGCGAGAGCTCGGCGATGTCGTCGCGCAGCCGGGCCGCGGCCTGGTCCAGGTTCCATGTACCT